>NZ_JBEXKI010000005.1:0-603834 GCF_040609595.1 Nocardia sp. NPDC004654
CGCACGATGAGCAGGTTGTTGTCGAGTAGGTGGTTGACGGGGCGGATGGCGGGCAGTGCGTCGTGGGTGTAGACGACGCGTCCGAACGGTGCTTGCGCGAGGAGGGTCAATGCCTCCTCGCGCGTCAATTCGATGAGGTTGTGGTCGGTTCGGTCGACGGTGGGGGAGCCGCTCACCGTCGCGTGCCTTGTCCGATGGCGCGGTGAGGGGTCGGGCGTGTACGCCGTGCGGCTGATCTCACCGTGGCGGTCGGTTCGCAAGGTCCCACGTGCTGCCCTATCCGTGCGCGAGTGTGTTCGATGTTCCATGTCATCAGCTCGGCCGCGCTTTTCGTCAGGGCCGAAGGTCGCAGGCCTGGAGGACCAAGGGTTTCGGAGCCCGCGCCGGACAAGCCGCGTTCGGTCGTCCAGGTGAGGCCGCCGCACGGCCGGGCATACCCGGCACATGCGGGACTCTCTCGATGTCCGGACAGCGCGCACGATGGAGAGCACAACCGAGAGGAGCCTGTCGTGGGAGCACGGCATTCGATGCGGGCGTGGCGGGTGAGCACGCCGGGTTCACTGGACAGCCATCCCCTGGGAATGGCACACGAGCCCATCCCCGAACCTGGGCCGGACGAGCTGCTGGTACGGGTCCTGGCGTGCGGGGTGTGCCGTACCGATCTGCACGTCGTCGAAGGTGACCTGGCCGTCCATCGCCCCGGCGTGGTCCCCGGGCACGAAATCGTCGCCGAAGTACTCGCCGTTGCGGCGGGCCGCGACGATTTCGCGATCGGTGACCGAGTCGGCATCCCCTGGCTGCGCCACACCTGCGGGGTATGCCGGTACTGTCGCCGCGGCGCGGAGAACCTCTGCCCGCACTCGCGCTACACCGGATGGGACGCCGATGGCGGATACGCCGAATGCGCCACGGTCCCAGCGGATTTCGCGCTGCGTCTACCGGCGGGCTATACCGACGAGCAGGTCGCGCCGCTGCTGTGCGCGGGCATCATCGGATTCCACGCGCTGCTGCGTGCGGCACTGCCCGCGGGCGGTGTGCTCGGCATCTACGGGTTCGGTGGAAGCGCGCATCTCACCGCGCAGGTCGCGATCGCCCAAGGCGCGCGGGTACACGTGATGACCCGTGGCGCGGCGGCGCGGGACCTCGCCCACACTCTCGGCGCGAGTTCGGTGCAGGGCGCGACCGACGTCCCGCCCGAACCCCTGGACTCGGCCATCCTGTTCGCTCCCGCCGGAGAACTGGTCCCTGTCGCGCTGGAAGCCCTCGACGCCGGTGGCACTCTCGCGCTGGCCGGAATCCACCTCAGCGACATACCGCCGCTGAACTACCAGCGCCACCTGTTCCGGGAACGCCAGCTACGCAGCGTCACCTCCAACACTCGGGCCCACGCCCGCGAATTCCTCACCTTCGCCGAACGACACCACCTGCACGTCTCCACCCACCGCTACGCCCTCGATCGCGCCGACCAGGCGTTGAACGATCTGTCCCACGGCCGCTTCGACGGAGCCGCGGTTCTGATCCCGTAAGCGCGGAATTGGGGAGTTGCCGGTCATCTCCGCGTTCGCGGCGATGGTCGCCCAAGACGAGGCACTGCGCCGCCGTCAACGCCTGAGACCGGGGCCCGGCCGTGATCCGGCCGGGCCCCGCCGACGAGCGTTCCGAGAACCGCGTACGCCTCGCGCGTGCCGCAGCCCCTGTTCGGCAGTGGGCGCGGCTGCGTGGATGGGCGCCCGGGCGTGTGCCGTGGGGTTCACGCGGCGATGTGACCATCGGCCCTCGAAGAGCGGCACAATTCCCGTCTCGGCGAGGCCCGCGCCCTGGGGACACTGGATTCATGACCGACAGCACAGCGACTCCCGCATCCTCCGTGCCGGATATGCCCACCCTGCTGGCGGCGCTGCGACTGGCCGTCCGCGCCCCCTCGGTACACAACACCCAGCCGTGGCGCTGGGAGTTCGACGGCACCCGGCTGCACCTGTTCCGCGACGACGATCGGCTGTTGATCGCCGCCGACCCGCAGGGACGCCAGCTGGTCATCAGCTGCGGCGCCGTCCTGCACCACCTGCGCACCGCGCTGGCCGCGCGCGGATGGCACACCGACACCCAGCGCGTGCCGGTGCCGACCCGCCCGGAGCTGCTGGCCACGATCGGCTTCCGGCCCTGGCCCGACCCGCCGCCCGGGGTCCTCACCCGCGCCGCGGCCATCGAGCGACGCCGGACCGACCGGCTGCCGCTGAACCCGCCACCGGGCTTCGGCGAGCTGGTGCACGCCGCGCGGATGCTGCTCAGCCCGCACGAGGTCGAGCTCGACGTCCTCGACGACAGCGCCCGCCCGCTGCTGGCGGCCGCTTCCGAGCACGCCGGGGCCAACCGCCGCTACGACATGGAATACCAGACCGAATTACATTGGTGGGCAGGGCATTCCGGGGCTCCCGAAGGGGTGCCCGCCGATGCGCTGGCCTCCGAGGCCGAAGCTTCCCACGTACCGATCGCTCGCAAGTTCCCCTCCGCGTCGCATTCCGATCGCCGCGGCGACCTCGACGACCAGGCCGCCTTGCTGGTGCTCAGTTCGCCCGGGCACACTCCCGCGGACTGGCTGCACGTCGGCGAGGCCCTGTCCGCGCTGCTGCTGGAATGCGCCTCCGCCGGGTTGGCGAGCTGCGCACTGACCCACATCACCGAACTCACCTCGGCGCGCGAATCGATCCAGTCGGTGCTGACCGGCGCGGGCATACCGCAGGTCATCATTCGGGTCGGCGCCGCACCCGCGGACACCGCCGCATCCGCGCCGACGCCACGTCGGCCGATCGAAGAAATCCTCACCATCCGCGATACCGCCGCGCATTCGCCAGGAGGTTGAGGTGTTGGCTCCGGAGCCGGGGTGACGGCGGTCGGTCGTCGTCACCCCGGGCCCGGTTCCCGTCCTGCGAAAAGCGCTGTGCGATAGGGCGCTCCGAGTCGAGGTGCTGACCGACCGCTGTCACCGCCTGGAATCGGCAGGCGCCTCCGCTGCGCGCGACGGTTCGATCCGAAACACCGGGCAGCGCGGCGCGGCCGCGGCGAACGCGTCCGGGTCCGCGGACTCGACCGCACCGGCGTTCAGCATGAACCGCACCCCGTGCGGCACCTTCCGCGGGAATTCGCGCAACACCGCGGCACGTTCGGAGATCGGCAGCTCGATCAGCGAAACCCGCTGTTTCCGCCGCCCTTTCGCGAGCACGCCCCAACCCGCGGCGCGCGCGTTGCGCACCCAGTCCGCGTCGTCGAATCCCCCGACCACGTACGTCACGCCGTCGACGGTCAGCGGCGAGACCGGGGTGGTACGCAACGTTCCGGTCTTCCGGCCGGGCACCGAGAGCACTCGCATGGTGCCCAGGGTCAAGCCGACGCCTTGCAGTGCGATCACCATCCGGTTGAACGGCTTCAAGCGCCGCCGCATGCGATCGTTCTCGCTGGTCATGATCTACTCCTCGTCACTTTCGGTGAATTCGTCGTCCGGCCAGGGCATTCCGTCGTCGATATCGCGAGCTACTCCGTCCAGCCACGCGATCTCCGCGGCACGCACATGCTGGAGGTACTCGGCCTCCAACAGCACCGCACGCGGCAGTCCGGTCGAGTGCTCGTCCAGCATGCGGGCGGTATCGGTGTGGTCCTCGCGCAGTCGTCGCGCACGTCGGCGCAGCAACTGTGCCGCCGCTGGCGGTGCGAGCGCGGGTAGGTGGGCCAGCGCGGCGACGAAACGTGGATATTCGTTCACCGGTTCGGCGAGGAACCGCTCCAGCAGCTCGTGCAACATCTGCCGACCGGCCTCGGTGATCTCGTACACCGTCCGCTCCGGTCGAGACCCCTCGCGCGCCGTACCGGCCTGTCGCACCAGCCCCGCCCGTTCGAGGCGGCCGATCGCGTCGTAGAGCGAGCCGCCGCGCATCTTCACCACGTCCTCGACGTGCCGCTCGCGAATGGCGATCTTCATCTCGTAGGGGTGTCGTGGCTGCTCGGCCAGCATGCTCAGCACCGCCATCGTCAGCGGCGTTTGCAGCGCGCGCAGTTCTCGGGCCACCGGTGTCCTTTGGTCGAGTTCGGCTAGTCGAATTCGACTATATAAGAACGCACGGCGTTCGGCATCCCTCGCGAATAGGCGGCCGCCTGCCTCTTGTCGACGAAGTCGCCCGTGCGCAGCCGGATTGCGGCATGTGTGGTCCTCGCTGGGTCACCCGGCGACACCGTCGCGGTGGCTAGGGACAGCTGTCCAGGAGCCGGTCGACGGTGGTGGTGATGGTCTCGGCGAGCAGGTCGAGGTCGGGGGTGGTGTCGTAGTCGCCGGTGATACCGAAGCCGAGGTGGTCGCGGTAGCTCAGGATCGCGATGGAGGTGCGCAGTCGCATGGCGATCGGCGCGAAGGGGAACATTTCCAGGACCTCGTGGCCGTGGAGCCGCAGGGTGCGGGTGGGGCCGGGCACGTTGGTGGCCAGTCCGGCGATGCTGTGCTGCGGGAAGCGCAGTGCGGTGCGTACCGCCCAGGCCAGCGGTGCGAAGGGTATCCATTTGGCGAGCGAGAGAATCGAATTCGCCGCGCCCGCTTCGCCGCTGGCCTTGTGCTTGTTCAGGCGCCGGTGCACGGTGCGCAGTTGGTCGAGCGGGTCGTCGAGTTCGGTCGGCAGCTGCGGCAGCATGGCCGAGACCCGGTTGTCGAGCACGCCGTCGGCGTCGGTGGTGCGTACCGATACCGGTGCCAGGATGCGGACGGTCTCGGTGTCGGGTTGTTCGTCGCGGGCGAGCAGCATCGCGCGGAACGCGGCGGTCACCGCGGCGAGCGCGACGTCGTTGACCGTCACGTCGAACGCGGCGCCGATCTGTTTGACCTGTGCCAACGACACCCGGGCGACGGTGTAGCGGCGTTGGCGCCCGATCGGTCCGGTCAGCGAGGACCCGCTCTCGGGCACGATCGCGTTCCACGCCAGCGGCGCTGCCGCGCGTACCGTGCGCAGCAGCGCCGCCGGCGCCTGAACCGGCAGTCGCAGTCCCTCGGCGAGCAGCGCCCGCCAATCCCGGCCGCGGTCGGCGCCATTGTCCGACTGGTGGCGGTTCGGGGTCGGGGAGTCGGAGGGGGGATCGCAGAAGCGTTGGAACAGCGAGATGCCAGAGACGCCGTCGAGCATGCTGTGGTGGGCGGTGAGAATCAATGCCCAGCGCTCACCGGCCAGGTGTTCGACCACGGTGCAGCGCCACAGTGGGTGGTCGCGGTCGAGTCGCTGCTCCATGACGGTGGCCACCATCTCCCACAGTGCCGGTTCGTCGCACGGTTGCGGCAGCGCCGCCCAGCGCAGGTGATGGCCCATATCGAAGTGCGGGTCCTCGACCCACTGCGGCGCGCTCAGATCCCAGAGGGCCCGCCGCAGGCGCTGGCGCAGGCGCGGGTTCACGCTGATCCGTTCGGCCAGGTGCGCGGTGAATTCCGCACGCGGGCCGGGACTTCCGCGCAGGATCGCCACCGCGCCGATGCCGAGGCTGACGTGTTGATCGACGTCTTCGAGTTCCATGAATCCCGAATCCAACGGACCGAGCTCGCTCATCCGACAATCCCATCCCGATCTCGTCTCTCGCTGCTCATTCCTCGCGTACCCGCTCGGCGCGATCCAACCCGATTTCGGCGAATCGGCGTGGTCGCGGATCGGTCTCGCGGCGCTAGCAAGCTAGTAAGCTAGCGTGCTAGCATTTGTCCCGTGGGCGACGAGGATGTGAAGCAGTTCAACGTCTACCTGCCGATCGGACTGATCAAGCAGGTCAAGTTCCAGGCGATCGAGTCGGGAATGTCGCTGTCGGCGCTGGTCGCCGAGGCGCTGCGCGCCTACCTCGACGACACCCACCCGAAGACATCGCCGGGAGAGGATTGACATGAAGACCGAAGGCATCGAAGCCGTGTTCCTGGAGACGCACAACTGGGGCAAACAGGCGAGATTCCTGCGTGAACTGGGATTCGAGGTCGAGTTCGAGACCGGCCACAGTTCCGGCCAGTTCCGCAACGGCGACGGCCCCTATGTCTTCGTGGCCGAGGTTCCGCCGACCAGCGAGCCGCGGACGCTGTTGGTTCTGAAAGTCGCCGACACGGCGGATCGCCCTGGTGGCGACGTCGAGATCGTCAACGAGTTCGAGCCGACCCATTACGGCACCCAGGAGATGACCGTCCGCGACCCCGACGGGCGACTGTGGAATCTGCAGGCGCCGGGCAAGGAGTGAGTGCTGTGCCGATCATCGCTCCGGATCACACCGCGGTCCGGGTCGCGCTCTGGCGGGCCCTGCACGCGGAAATCGATGCGCCGCCTCGCGTTTTCGACGACCGGATCGGTCTGCGGCTGGCCGCCCCCGAGGACGGCTGGCGGGACCGCCCCGATATGGATCCGCGGACGACGAGCCCGATGCGCGCGGGGATCGTGTCGCGTGCCCGCTTCCTCGAGGATCTGCTCGCCGAGCGGATCGACCGCGGCGTGGATCAGTACGTTCTCCTCGGCGCCGGGCTGGACACCTTCGCGCAGCGCCGGCCCGAGCTCGCCGCGCGGCTGACGGTGTTCGAGGTCGACCAGCCCGGCACGCAAGCGTGGAAGCGGCAGCGCCTCGACGAGCTCGGATTGGGCGTTCCGGACGGATTGCGCTGGGTGCCCGTCGATTTCGAGGTCGACTCGTGGTGGGAGCGGCTCCTCGCCGCCGGTTTCGATCCGGGTCGCCCCGCGGTCGTGGCCTCCACCGGCGTCTCCATGTACCTCAACAGGGAGACGAACATCGCTACCCTGCGCCAGCTTTCGGCGCTCGCGCCGGGGTCCTCGCTGGCTGTGACGTTCATGCTGCCACTCGAACTCGTCGGCGCCGAGGAGCAACGGATGCGCCGGTTCGCCGAGCAGGGCGCCCGAGCCTCCGGCACCCCGTTCATCAGCTTCTTCCGGCCCGACGAAATAGTGGCGCTCGCCGAGGAGTCGGGTTTCGCTTCAGCCGAGCACATTTCGTGCGAGGAGCTGACCCGCCGCTACTTCGCCGACCGCACCGATGGACTGCGGCCCGCGGAGTCGGAGCAGATTCTGGTGGCACGTACCTGACCGACTCGCTTTCGCTGGTTCTGTCATGGTGACAGTCGTACCGATGAGGGACCGAGCGTGCGGACGAACGTCACCATGTCGCGTCCCGGACCGTTGTAGTCGGCGGTCCGGTCGTGGACGACGAAACCCATTGCCGCGTGGAAGGCGATCGAGTTCGTATTGCCGGGGGAGGTGATCGCTTTGATCACCGTGCGTCCGTCCGCGCGAGCGTCGGCGATGAAGCGCTGGTACAGCCGCCGTGCCAGTCCGCTGCCGCGCAGCTGCGGATGCACGCCGACGAAATGGATGTAGGCCTCGGCTGGGTGATCGGGCGAGCGGAAGCCGACGAGGAACCCGGCCAGCGCACTGTCGCGTTCCGCGATCAGGCTGGTGCCCGCGAAATGATCGAAGAACAGTCGTGGCAAGGACGCCGAAACCGTTCGGCCCCACCAGGAATCGACGACCGCGACGACAGCGTCGTAATCGTCGGCCGTCGCCGGTCGCAATCGCGCATCATCCACCACGAACGTCGATTCTGTCAGCCCATCCCGAACGAGCAGGTCCGGCAGTCGGCCCCGGTCCACCCGCTCGCGGCGCACGGCGGCGATACTTTCCGGGTGACAGAAACAGCCGGGCTCCATGCGGTGGACGCCAGCCCCGAGCAGCCGCCCCGGGCCGGGAGCTTCCGCTTCTGGTTCGCCGACCAGCGCTGGGAATGGTCCGACGAGGTCGCCGCCCTGCACGGGTACGCCCCGGGCACCGTCGTCCCGACCACCGAACTGCTATTGGCGCACAAGCATCCCGACGACCGCGCCGAGGTCGCCGACACCCTCGTCGCGGTGGTGCGGACCGGTCAGCCGTTCTGTAGTCGGCACCGGATCATCGACACCGCCGGGGTCGAGCACCACGTGCTGGTGGTCGGCGACCAGTTGCGCGATCACACCGGTGCGCTGGTCGGCACCGCGGGCTTCTACGTCGACGTCACCGACAGCGTGGACGAGACCCGGCGCGCGGTCCTGAACGAGGCGTTGCCGGAGCTGGTGGAGGCGAGGGCGGTGATCGAGCAGGCCAAGGGCGCGCTGATGCTGGTGTACGGGATCAGCGCCGAGCAGGCGTTCAATGTGCTGGCCTGGCGTTCCCAGGAGACGAACACCAAACTGCGCATTATCGCCGAGAAAATGGTCGGCGCGCTGCGCGATTTCGGCGGCGGTTCGGTGAGCACCCGCACCCGGTTCGACCACCTGCTGCTCACCGTGCACGAACGCCCCTGAGCCACAGGGCCGGTCGCTCTCGGCCCGGCATCGTCGGGCCGGGCCGACTGTTCGACCGCCCCCGGCGATGCCCCGTATCAGAGCGGCACCCGCCCGCTGCTGGGTCGGCACCCGCGTCCACGGCCGATGACCTGTCTCGATACGCTGTTGTACGCCCGGTTCGGACTCCGCCGACTTCTGTTGGCCAGCGCCCTATTTCGGCTACGTCGACAGGTCCGGTCGCGAGTCCGAAAGATCAGCAGTGGAGACCGAGTGACCATCGACAAGAGCAAAGGCGCCGAAGTACACGGGATCTTCGAGAAGATCGCCGGATACTACGACCGGATGAACTTCCTCATGACGCTCGGCAGTCATGGACGATGGTGCCGCGAAGTGGCCGAACGGGTCGCGCCGCCCGCGGGTGGACAGCTGTTGGACATCGCCACCGGGACCGGCGTGATCGCTTTGGAATCCGCACGGCGGTATCCCTCGGTCACGGTGACGGGCGTCGACTTCTCGGAGGAGATGCTGGCGCGCGCCCAGACCAAGCCCGGTGCGCAGTCGGTTCGATGGCAACGCGCGGACGCGGCTCGTCTGCCGTTCGACGACGAGACATTCGACGGGATCACCGAAGGCTATCTGCTCAGGAACGTCGAAGACTTGGAAGGCGTGCTCCGCGAACAGCACCGGGTCCTCAAGCCCGGCGGCCGGATCGTCGTCCTCGAAACGTGTCCGCCGAGCGGGCCGGTGAAGCCGATCGTGGAGTGGGGGATGCGCCTCGTCGTTCCGCTGCTCGGCCAGATCGTGGCTCGGGACCGGTCGTCCTATACCTATCTCGAATCCAGCACGCTCGCCTTCGCCGCACCGGAGCGCCTCGCCGAAATCCTGCGGGGGCTCGGCTTTCACGACATCGGGTGGAGCAAGAAGTTCCTCGGCACCAACGTCGTCCTGTGGGCCACCAAGTCGAGGGCGTGACGGGCCAAGTGGTGATTACCAAACGGGTAGACCCGTAAGGTAATTGCATGAGCACGCAGACAACGGCCGGGCGACCGCGCGACGAGCGCACCCACCGGGCCATCCTCGATGCCACCGAAGGACTGGTGATCGAATCCGGTTACGCGGCGGCCTCGGTCACCGCGATCGCGTCGCGCGCCGGAGTCGGCAAGGACGCGATCTATCGCCGCTGGTCGGGTAAGCCGGAACTGGTCTACGAGGCGCTGTTCACCGCCGTCGACACGGGTCCGGTGCCCGACACTGGGACGTTGGGCGGCGATGTCACCGCTTTGACCGCCGCGTTGATCGCCGAGTTCAGCACACCGGCCGCGGTCGCCGCGTTGCCGGGGCTACTGGCCGATTTCGCCGCCGACCCGCAGCTGCGTTCGCGGGTGCGCACCGCGTTCCTGGCTCCGGCCAAGGCGCGCATGGTGGAGGTCTTCGACCGCGCCCGGGGGCGCGGGGAGCTCGATGGCGAGGTCGATGTCGAGCTGGTGCTCGACACGTTGGCCGGTGCGGTGTTCTTTCACCTCGGCCTGCTCGGTGAGCCGGTGACCGAGACGTTGGCCGATCAGCTCGGCCGCATCGTGACCACCGGGATCGGTGCGCGATGAACGGCTGGTTGCTGGGCGCGGGCATCGCCGCGGCCGCCGTCGCGGCAGTGCACGTGATCGCCGGACATGTCGACCCGGTGCGACCGCTGCTCGACAGCGCGCTACCGGACGTCCCGAAGCGGACAATGCACGTCGTATGGCATTGGGTCAGTGTCGATCTCGTGCTCACCGCGATCACCCTCATCGTGTTGGCGGTGGCCGAGCCGTCGGGCACCGAGCTGGTCGCGCTGCTGACCGCTCTGCATTTCGCCGCCTACTCGGTGGTTTTCGTGGTCATCGCGGCCGCTCTACCGGGACCGCGACGACTACTGCGCCTTCCCCAGTGGATCCTGTTGGCTCCGATCGCCTTGCTGGCCTTTGTCGGCGCCGCGTGACCGCCGCGCCTTCGGCGGCCACCGATTCTGCGCTGCGCCGCGCCGAGATCGGTCGTCCCCGGGCGCGGCACCCAGCGCATCGCGACCGATCCCCATATCGTGCCCGAAGCGACGAGCTCTTGGAGGGGTCGATCCCGACCCGGCCTCCGAACGGGGCTTCGACCCGGCGATCGACGAGCTGCCCCCGGCGGTGAACACCACCCACGGCTATCAGCCCGACCTCGTGGCCCTCTTCCGCTGCGCGGCCCAGCGAGACGCGGACGCCTGAGCTTCGGGGCGCCGAGGCGGGGATCGAGCTCAGCTATCGGTGGCGTGGATGTGCGGGGTGGGTTGCTGCAGTCGCCAGCCGCCGCCTTTGCAGTCGGCGGGCAGCGGGGGTAGCCGGTGTCCGGCGACGTCGGTGCTGAACCGGTGCCCACACGAAGTCGGACCGCAGCACTCGTAGATCCCGCTGGCCGGGGCCTTCTGGCCCGGCTTGAAAATCTCGTTCTCCTGGAACTTCGTCATACTCCGCCGATACCCGGCAACCCGTTTCGTACACCGGCCGCTGGACGACGACGGCATGTCGGTGGCAGGCCCGAAGGCGCTGGGGGATTTGGCACGGCGCCTTGAACCGGCCATCGCCTTGCGTGGTGTTACTTGGTCGAGTAATTTCTTACTTGTGCGAGTAACGGACGGCTCCGAACCCCTGTCTCCGGCGGCCGCGGAGCGGCGCAGGCAGATCGTGGCCGCGACGATGGAGGTGCTAGCCGAGTACGGCTACGCGCAGACGTCGTTCGCGAAGATCGCGAAACACGCCGGTCTGAGCAGTACGAGGCTGATCTCCTATCACTTCAGCGGTAAGGAAGACCTGATGCGCGCCGTCGTGGTGGCGGCGAAAGACGCTGCGGTGGAATACATTCAGCCGCGCATTCTGGCCGCGTCCGGTCATCGGGCGCAGCTGGCGGCCTACATCACCGCGAACATGGAGTTCATGCGAGACCGAACGACCGTCCTGCGCGCGCTGATCGAGCTCAACAGCAATGCCCGGGCGGCGATCGGCGAGCCGTTCCTCGACGACGCGGGCGCCGACTCGCCGCTGCCGCCGCTGGAAGCAGGTCTCCGCGCGGGCCGATCAGCAGGCGAATTCGGCGATTTCGATGCCCATGTGATGGCGGTGACGCTGCGCGCGGCCATCGAGACCATCGCGATCCGCTATGCCGAGGGGCAGGTCAGTGATGTCGATTTCTATGCGGCGCAACTCGTTACGTTGTTCGATCGGGCGGCCGCTCCGCAGCCCGCACGCGCGACCGACTGACGTCGAGCAGTCCGGAATATTCGAACCGAAAGGGAGCCAATGAAACTGGAACCAGGACAGGTAGCGGTGGTGACCGGCGCCGCCAATGGCATCGGACGGGCCGTGGCGCAGGCGCTGTGCGACCGCGGGATTCGAGTGGTGCTCGCCGACATCGATGGCGAGGCCGTCGCGAAGGCCGCCGACGAACTCGGCGCCGAGACCCTCGCGGTGCCGACGGATGTCGCTGATCCGGAGCAAGTTCAGCGACTGGCCGATGCCACTGTGGAGCACTTCGGCCGGGTCGACCTGGTGTTCAACAATGCCGGAATGGGTGTGGGCGGACCGATCTGGGAAGTCGCGCCCGACGACTGGCAGCGGGTCTGGGCGGTCAATGTGCAGGGTGTCGTCAACGGGATGCGTGCCTTCGTCCCGCATTTCATCGCGGCGGGGCGCGGTCATGTCGTCAACACCTCGTCCCTGGCGGGCGTCACGGTCGGTCTGCTCAACGGCCCCTACACCGCGAGCAAGCACGCGGTCGTCTCGCTGACCGAGGCGCTACACGGCGAGCTGGCCGTACTCGCGCCCGGGGTCGGCGCCACGGTGGTGTGCCCGGGGCCGGTCGACACGCAGATGCTGCGCGGTCTCACCGACGGCATCGGCTCCTTGCTCGGCGACGGCGGCGTCCCCGCGCAGCCCACCGAAGGATGGTTGGGCACGCTCACCCCGGAGCAGTGGGGGCGGCTCGCCCCTGGATTCGGCGCGATCACCCAGCTGGCGAACGAGGCCATGCCCGCCGCGCGGGCCGCGGAGATCATCCTGACGGCGGTCGAGGCCGATCGTCTCTACGTCACCACCCATCCGCACTGGGCGACGCAGGCCGGCGACCGGGTCGCGAAGATCGTGGCCGATATGCAGGCATCCGCGTAGTTCGCGGCCGGTTCCGGGCAGCGGGCGCTCCCTCGCCGAGGCGGTCGTCTCCGCACGCGTCACAACCGCTCGGAGGCCATCTCGGCGAGGGCGCGGGCATGCCCGCCAGGCGTCAGCTGCTAGGAAAACTCAACGAGCACAGGCCTTTTCGATCAGCCCGACCACATCGGCGGGGTTGTCGACCTGGACCACCAGCCGTGCGTACCGCTCGTCGGCCAGTTCGATGACCACGGCCTTGTCGGGATCGCGAACGTCCCAGAACACGCGTTCCCCGTCGATGTGGAAGGTTCCCGCTGTGATCACCCGGGGGAAGTGCGTCCCAGGCGCGCGAATACCTTTGCGCTCCTTGATGATTCCGGGGTCGACGGTCGCGCCGCGGACGTTCGCCAGCGGGATCACCAGGCGACTCTTCAACGCCCACAGCTTGTCCAGGCCTTCCATGCGGACCACCAGATCCCTGCCGTCGATGCTGACCTCGGCCATCTCGTTCTCCTTCGTTCGTATCTATCGATCGGTCTGTGTTCGTCCGGTGAACTCGTCCGCGATGCGGGCCACGTCGTCACCGGCGCGGGCGCGCAACCGAAGTCCCAGCAGTGTCGCGGTCGACAACGCTCCGTCGCCCAACGCCGCGGTGACCGCGTCGAGTTCCGCGAACGCGCCCGTCACCTCGGCGGCGACTTCCGGATCCGCCGCACCCTGCTCGATGGCCGCCATCAGTAGTAGATCCAGGCTGCCGATCCCGTCGGAAACCACTGCGGCGCAGAGGATTCGCAGAGGATCATCGGCGGCCGCGATCGCGACCAGGCTCTGCTTGCGTGCCGCTCGCAACGCCCGCAGATACAACCCGCGCTTGCTGCCGAAGGTGCGATACAGGCTGTGGCGGTGCACGCCGAGGTGGCCGACGAGGTCGTCGATCGACACGGCGTCGAACCCCCGCCGGGCGAACAGTTCCGCTGCCGACTCGACAACAGCTACCTCATCGAATGTTCTCGGTCGCGCCATGTCATCACCCTACCGAGTTTGGGAACAACTAGTCAAGAACGGTAGTTCCCAAACTCGTGTGTGGGCGTTCGACCCTCGGTCGACGCACGTAAGAACCGTTACGAGGCCACTTCTAGAGGAGGCGGCGCGCCCGGCTCATGACGGCCGCGTCGGCATTCACCATCCGCCGTCGAACAACGCCAAGAGCGCCGGTCCCGGATCCGCCACGGTGGTCGTGTTCGCGACGACGACAACGATCGAGGCCAGCGACGACAACGCGGCGAGAACACCGAACGACCCCAGTACGCGCCTCGCTCGCGTGTCGGCCGATCTCGGGAATCGCTTCCACGCCACCACACTCAGGCCGAGCAGAACGATCGCCACGACCGTGGCGATCACGGCCATCGCCACGTGATAGAGCGAGAAGTCGCTGATCATCACCGCCAGCGCAGGGGAAGTTTCGCCATTCCCGCTCACCGACTCGGCGAGTTGCTGCCTGACTCGAGCGCGTGTCTCGGCGTGCTCACTGTCGGTGTCGCCGCCCGTCAACATCGGCAGCAGCGAGGCATAGGGCGCCACCGCACCTTGGACATTGGCCATCACCGCCAGCAGCGAGAACACCGCGAGCGCTGTGACGACCACCCCGGCCGACGCGAAGGCGGCATTCCTGCCCGCGCCGAGACCGCGGCCTCGAAGAAATGCCCGCCACAGCAGAGCGCCGAGCGCGACGAGCACGATCAGCAAGAGCGCGGCGATCACTCCCTTGGCCACGTGGTACCGAAACCAGTAATCCACAACGCTTTCCAAGGCCGGGGAGAAATCCCGGTCGCCGGAACGCCAGTACTCGACGAACGCCGCGCGGAAAGCGTCGCGGAGATCGCGCTCGTCGGCGAAATCGCCCGCCAGCGCGCGCGGAGCGACGACGAACGCGGTCGCGAGGACCACGGCGAGAGCGCCGAGCGCACCGAGTGCGCGACCGAGTCGCGACGGGGCCAAAGGTGCGGACAAGAGACTTCCTTCGGTTCGAACAAAGGAATCCCAGGCCGACCCCGAAGGGTGGGCCTGGGATTCACCACTACAACTCAGCGGACGTCGAAGCGATCGTTGTCGACCACCTTGACCCACGCCGCGACGAAGTCGTTCACGAACTTCGCCTGGGAGTCCTGCTGCGCGTACACCTCGGCGATCGCACGCAGCACCGAATGCGACCCGAAGATCAGATCGTTGGCGGTCGCCGTCCACTTGGATTCACCGGAGCGCCGGTCGGAGCCCTCGTACACGTTCTCCGCCGACTCGGACGCCTTCCACTCCGTGCCCTGGTCGAGGAGGTTGACGAAGAAGTCGTTCGTCAACGTGCCCGGCCGGTCGGTGAAGACGCCGTGCTCGGTGCCACCGTAGTTGGCGCCGAGGGCGCGCAGGCCGCCGATCAGGACGGTCAGCTCGGGCGCCGTCAGATCGAGCATGTACGCCCGGTCGACCAGCAAGCGCTCCAGCGGAGCCTTCTCGCCGATTCGCACGTAGTTGCGGAAGCCGTCGGCCCGCGGTTCGAGCACCGCGAACGACTCCACGTCGGTGTTCTCCTGCGACGCGTCGGTGCGTCCCGGTGTGAACGGCACCGTGACGTCGTGGCCCGCGTCCTTGGCGGCCTTCTCCACCGCCGCGGACCCGGCGAGGATGATCAGGTCGGCCAGCGAGACCTTCTTGCCGCCGGACGCCGAGCTGTTGAAGCGCTGCTGGATCTGCTCGAGCACGGGCAGCACCTTGGCCAGCTCGGCCGGTTCGTTGATCTCCCAGTTCTTCTGGGGCTCCAGCCGAATCCGGGCGCCGTTGGCGCCGCCGCGCTTGTCGGTGCTGCGGAAGCTCGCCGCCGACGCCCACGCGGTCTTGACCAGCTGCGCGACCGACAGGCCGGACTCGAGAACCTCGCTCTTGAGGGCCGCGATGTCCTGCTCATCGATCAGCTCGTGGTCGACGGCGGGCACCGGGTCCTGCCACAGCTGCGGTTCGGCGACCCACGGACCGAGGTAGCGGCTGATCGGTCCCATGTCGCGGTGCAGCAGCTTGTACCACGCCTTGGCGAACGCCTCGGCGAGTTCCTCCGGGTGCTCCAACCAGCGACTGGTGATCTCGCGGTAGATCGGGTCTTCCCGCAGGGACAGGTCGGTGGTCAGCATGGTCGGGGTCCGCGCGGGGCCACCGAACGGATCCGGGATCGCGCCTTCGCCCGCACCGTCCTTCGGCTTCCACTGCCAAGCGCCGGCCGGACTCTTGGTGAGCTCCCACTCGTAGCCGTACAGGTTCTGCAGGAAGCCGTTGCCCCACTTGGTCGGGGTGGCGGTCCAGACGACCTCCAAGCCGCTGGTGATGGCGTCCTTGCCCTTGCCGGTGCCGTGGGCGCTCTTCCAGCCCAGGCCCTGCTGCTCGAGCGGGGCGGCTTCGGGTTCGGCGCCGACCAGCCCGGCGTCACCCGCGCCGTGGGTCTTGCCGAAGCTGTGGCCGCCGACGATCAACGCGGCGGTCTCCTCGTCGTTCATCGCCATGCGGCCGAACGTCTCGCGGATGTCGCGCGCGGCGGCCACCGGATCGGGCCTGCCGTTGGGCCCTTCCGGGTTCACGTAGATCAGGCCCATCTGGACCGCGCCGAACGGACTCGCCAGCTCACGATCGCCGCTGTAGCGCTCGTCGCCGAGCCAGGTGTCCTCCGGGCCCCAGAAGACCTCTTCGGGCTCCCAGATGTCGGGTCGGCCGAAGCCGAAGCCGAAGGTCTGGAAACCCATCGACTCGAGCGCCACGTTGCCCGCGAACACCAGCAGGTCGGCCCACGAGATCTTGTTGCCGTACTTCTGCTTCACCGGCCACAGCAGTCGGCGAGCCTTGTCCAGGTTGGCGTTGTCCGGCCAGCTGTTGAGCGGCGCGAAACGCTGGGCGCCCTGACCGCCGCCGCCGCGTCCGTCGGCGATGCGGTAGGTGCCCGCCGCGTGCCAGCTCATCCGGATGAACAGGCCGCCGTAGTTGCCGTAGTCGGCGGGCCACCAGTCCTGCGAATCGGTGAGGACCGCCGCGACATCGGCCTTGAGGGCCTCGACGTCGAGTTTCTTGAACTCTTCCGCGTAGTCGAAGTCCTCGCCGAGCGGGTTGGACTTGGAAGAGTGGGCGTGCAGCACCGAGACATCGATCTGCTCCGGCCACCAGTCTTTGTTGGATCGGGGGCGATGTTCGGTCTTCTGCGTGGGGGAGGGGATCGCCGGGTTCTCGGTCTCGCTCGTGCTTCGAGTACCGGTGTCCGGAGCGGGTGGACGACTATCTGATGTCACGACATTCCTTCCTGAATGAGGTGCGGGCTGCGATCAGGGACGTTGAGATGCGGCGCAGTCGGGACACAGACCCCAGTAGATGACCTCGGCCTCGTCGATGGCGAAGCCGTGGTCCTCGGATGCGGTCAGACAAGGGGCATGGCCGATCGCGCAGTCGACATCGGCGATCGACCCGCACGCCCGGCACACGACGTGGTGGTGGTTGTCGCCGACCCGCGACTCGTAACGCGCCACGGAGCCGGACGGTTGGATGCATCGGATCAGGCCCGCGGCGGTGAGCGTGCGCAGCGAGTCGTACACCGCCTGGTGCGACACCGCCGACAGGCGCGAACGCACGGCACGGATGATCGAATCCGTGTCGGCGTGCGGGTGATCGTGCACCGCGCCGAGCACCGCGACTCGCGGAGCGGTCACGCGGAGCGAAGCTCCCTGCAGCATCTGCTGGAATTCCTCGGCAGTGTGCACGGACGAAAGTCTTGTCCGTTTTCTGGAACGAGTCAAGCATTTGTCCGCGGGAGGTCCGTCCCCCGACTCGATCGTGCGAAGGACGGACCGCTTCCCCGACGGCCGCGGAACGCCGCCACGTTCGCGGGCCGACTAGACCCTAGCCGCCGACCCCGGAATCGGCGTGCATCGACACCTCTCGGGTCGAAATTCGTCGAATCCGTTGTGCCCCTGCTCTCGGTTTGTGGCAGCCGCGCCGCGCGTATGACAAGATCGCCCGGTTCGTCGAGCTGTGCGCAGGAGGCTTTCGCTTGGATCTACGCTTGGGACCCAACAGATCTCATCGGATCCGGCGTGCCCTGCTGGCACTCGCGGTCGGGGTAGGAGTACTCGGTGTGCCCGTGTCGGCGTCCGCGGAGGACGTCGCGGACTCCTACATCGATCGCCTGTCCGAGGCGGCGGAAACCCCGGCGCTGCGGTGGTCCGACTGCCAGGACGGCTTCCAGTGCGCGTCGGCGAAGGTGCCGCTGGACTACAACCAGCCGCACCAGGATCAGATCGAGTTGGCGGTGATCAAACTGCCCGCCGCCGATCCGAGTCGGCGCATCGGCACCCTGTTCGTCAACTTCGGGGGTCCCGGCCCGTCCGGGGTGGATCGCCTACGGGAACGGGCGCGGTGGCCGTGGCTGTTCTCCGATGAGCTGCGCTCGCGGTTCGATGTGGTCTCTTGGGACAGCCGAGCGGTGGCCCGCAGTGCGGCGGCGCGCTGTTTCCCGACGGTGGACGAACAAACGGCGTTCCTCGGCGCCAGCCCTCAAATGCCAACGACGCCAGGCGAAGAGGCCCCGTTCTACGACTGGTCCAAGGAGTTCGCCGATCGCTGCGGGCGGCACGCCGGTCCGATACTGAACCACGCCTCGACCGCCAATACCGCGCGGGATCTGGAACTGTTGCGCCGCGCCGTCGGCGATCCGAAGCTCACCTACCACGGCATCTCCTACGGCACCCAGCTCGGCGCGATCTACGCGAACATGTATCCCAGCCGGGTGCGGGCGATGGTCTTCGACGGATCGATGGACTTCGAGGGCAACGTCAACGGGCACAACGGGCAAGGCACGACGGTTCCGCTGGACACTCGGCAGGGCGTGGCCGACGCGATCGCCGCCACCTTCGACGCGTTCCTGCGACAGTGTTCGGCGGCCGGGCCGCGGTGCGCGTTCTCCTCCGGCGATCCGAGGGTCAAGTGGACGGTACTCGCCGAGCGGGCTCGCCTGGCGCCCATCAGGCTCGACGACCAGACGTGGACGTACGCGTCGGTCCTCGATACGGCGGCGAGTCTTGCGCAGCCGTCCACGTTCCCGGACCTCGCGGTGCTGCTGCAAAGGTTGTTCGACGCGAGCACCACCGTCCGCGGATTGCTGCCGGTCGCGCGCGGCGAGTCCTACCTGGGCAACCGCACCGAGGCGTACCACGCGATCCAGTGCGCCGACAGCGTCGTGCCGACCGACGCCGAGGTCTACAGTCGTGCGGCGATAGCGGAAGACCTGCGGGTGCCGCATTTCGGGCGGATACCAGTGTTCGGCAATACGACCTGCGCGTTCTGGCGAGGTCACGACGCCGACCGGTACACCGGACCGTGGAACCGCCGCACCGCCGCGCCGATCCTGGTGCTCAACAGCAGATTCGACCCGGCCACCCCGTTGGCCGGCGCCTTCGCCGGCGCCGCCCAGCTGGCCGACGCCCGGGTGGTGGTGATCGAAGGCGCGGGCCACAGCAGCATGTACGTGCCGAGCACCTGCGCCGAGCGAACCAAGCGGGAATACCTGTTCACCGGCGAACTTCCACCGGACGGCACCGGTTGCGCGGTCGACAAGTCGCCTTTCGACTGACCGGTGTGCCTAGTGCGATCACGTGTTCGGGTGCGCACGGGCGGTCTAATCGGTTAGGCCGACCGTTTGATCGCAGCTTTCCGGCGGGTCCACCAGTTCGCATTCGGCAGGGGGACGAGTCGGCCGGTAGCCGGTCGGGACGCCGCCGGATCGGATGATGGTGCGGTAGGTGTCGACGGCGTCGGTCGGTCGGCGGGTGAGCGTGGGATCGGTGCGGACGTCGACGGTGTAGAGGCCGAAACGGGGTGTGTAGGAACCCCATTCGTAGTTGTCGGTGAGGCTCCAGTAGTTGTAGCCGATCAGGTCGATGCCGTCGGCCTTGGCGCGCTGCAGCCAGTAGACGGTGTCGCGGAGGTGTTCGGAGCGGGTGTAACCGTCGGCGCGCGGGCCACCGTTCTCGGTGGGCATGCCGTTCTCCACGACGTACAGCGGACGGTCCGGGAACAGGCGTGAATAGTGCCGCAGCGCGTAGTAGATGCCCTCGGTGCGAATCGGCAATTCCCAGATGGCCGGACCCTGGTTCGAACCACCCTGCACCGAGTGGCCGGACTCCGGCAGCACCGCGAAATAGTAGTCGACGCCGATGAAGTCGAGCTTGTCCGCGATGCGGTCGACCATCGGCTGGTTGACCTCGGTCTCGGCGCCCGCCACGTAGCCGAGGTTGCTTGTGACCTGTGCGTCGGGCACGGCGTGGTGGATGATGTCGTAGATCGTGTTGTGGGCCTGGGCCATTCGGTCCAGCATCACGGGCGCCTCATCGACGGTGATGGCGCCGATCCGCAGCTCGGTGCCGACATACGCGGCGGGCTCGTTGAAGGTGACCCACAGCGGGTTGCGAGAGGCATAGCGGTCCACCACCTTTCGCATAGTGGTCAGCCAGTCGTCGACGATGCCCGGATTGCGCCAGCCGCCGCGATCACTCACCCAGCCCGGATACACCCAGTGGTCGAGAGTCAGCATCGGCCGCATACCGGCCGCGACGATACGGTCGATCACATCGTCGTAGAACCGAAAGGCCGCCGCGTCCCAGATTCCCGGTTCCGGCTGGAGGCGGGCCCACTCGATCCCGATCCGGTACACCTGGACACCGAGCCGAGCGGCCAGATCTATGTCGGCGGGATGGCGCTCGAGGAAGTCGACCGAATTCAGGTACTCGTCCCCGGCCTCGCCCGAGTCGATGTAGCGGGTCCAGTTGCTGTCGGGCGCGTGCCCCTCGGACTGGAAGCCGGATGACGCGACTCCCCAGAGGAACTCGTCGCCGAACGGCGCGACGGTCGCGTGCGCCGAGGGGGCCGCCCCCGGCGCGAGCGTCACGGTCGCGATCATGGCGAGGGTGACGAGGGCGTATCCGCACTTCCGTGTTCGCATGGAGCTCCTGTCTCCGTCCGGAACCACTCGGTTGTGCACGCACCGCACGAAGCTCGACCGCAACCGAGCCCGTGCCGCTGATCCGTCACTGTAGCTGTCGGATAGCTAGCCCGTCAGCGTAGCTGTCGGATTGCTGTATTTCGGCGCGCCACGCCGTATCGCCCGGCGGACAGGCCAATCACAAAATTCTGAAAATGGCAATCACGCGACGCTATCGAGATCGACTCGGTTGCCTACCGGTCGTGCCCGATTTGCCACGTTGGGGTCCAAAGCCACTTCAGAATGATCAAAAACACTTTCAGGTCAGCTCGGACTCTCGTGTCGCCCATGCGCGTCCCCTCGCCCCGCGAGCGGCACGTCCAACTACCCGGGTGAGGGAAAGGCAGGTCTGATTCATGAAGTGCCAGAGTCGATTCCGCCCGGTGGCGCGGATCGCGTTGCTGATCGGCGCGGCGGTCACCGGACTCGCCGTCGCGGCCCCGGCGATGGGTGAACCGTTGTGGCCCGGTGGACCGGACATCCCGGGCGTGCCCCCGCTGGTCCTGCCGCCGCTGGTGCCGCCCGCACCGGTGGTGGCGCCGTGTACCGCCGAGGCGGCGCGCGGGTGTATGCGCCTGTCGACGAACGAGGCGTGGCTGATGGACAACGGGCGGGTTACCTACGGCCCCACGCCGATTTCGCACGGCAGGGCGGGCTTCCGCACCCGGGTGGGCGTCTTCGACGTCGACTTCAAGCGGGAGGATCACTGGAGCACCATGCACCACGTCTGGATGAAGTACGCGGTCTTCTTCGACGGTGACATCGCCACCCACATCGGGCCGATCGAAGAGGAGTCGCACGGGTGCATCCGCATGACACCCGACGGTGCCCGCGAATTCTTCGACTACCTCTCGCCCGGTGACATCATCGAAGTCGTGCCGTAACGACGCTTTCCTGGAAGCGCTGCGGGGCAACAACTTTCCGGCTTTCTGCGGACGCGTTCAACCTCGACCTCTGTGGGCCGCGAACCGGCCACTGCGGCAACCGGATTCGACCCCGGTTGCATGGTGGCAGGATCGGTCATCGCTTCGTGGGGTCGTGCCCCCAGTTCATCAACGAGTAGCGCCACTTGCTGTCCTGCGCGTCGCCGGAGGGGCGTTGCGCGAGATGGCGGTGCGCATAACCGACGACCTTGCGCATGTGCGCGTAGTCGTCGTCGGTCAGATCCGCCTTCTTCTTGTTCAAGATCTCGATGATCCTTCGGCCGCTGGCGTGTCCGGTGGACTCACCGCCGCCCTCGGATTTTTGCCCCACCGACTTCGACTCGTCGGTGTCGAGCCATCGGCCGAGTTCTTTCGCCGTCATGTTGACGGTCGCATCGAACTCCTCACGAGCCTTGTCGTCGTCTCTCGTCATAACGAATCGACTCTTCCGTTCAGTCGTCGCGGGGACGTAGGGCGTCGGGTTTGTGTACCGCGTCGCGGTCGGACTTCTCGCTGCGCACCCGGTACTGCGGATCCTGTGCGGACGCCCGGACCGTGCGTCCTGCTGCCTCGGTGTCGGAGGTGATCTTCTCCTCCACCGTGCCCTTGGCGACGCTGCCGTGGCTATCCCATTCGACCTTCTCGCCTTTGCGGAATCTGCGCTTGGTCATCGGTTCGCCTCTCGCTCGATCGCGTGTGCCCGGCGCGCCTGGTGGGTTCTTTCTGCGCGGTGATTGGTGGGTCAGCTCGTCGGTGGCATCAGTACCGCATCGATCAGGTACACCGTCGCGTTCGCGGTCTGGACCCCGCCGCAGAGCACCTCGGCGTCGGCGACCTGGATGTCGTCGCCGGATCGTGTCACGGTGACCTCGGAGCCCTGCACCGTCTTATGGGTTCCCGCGACCTGGTCCGCGGCGAGCCGACCGGGCACCGCATGGTAGGTCAGCACGGTCGTGAGCGCCTGAGCATCGGTCTTCAACGATTCTATCGTCGCCGGATCCACCGCGGCGAACGCGTCGTCGACGGGGGCGAAGAGCGTGAAATCGCCGGAATTGAGGGTATCGACGAGGTTGACCTGCGGATTCAGCTGCCCGGATACGGCGGCGGTCAATGTAGTCAGCAAGGGACTGTTCGACGCCGCGACGGCAGCCGGTTCTTGTGCCATGCTCGCGACGGAACCGGGTCCCGTCGGGACTTGCTCGGCGTACGCCGCGCAACCCGGCCCGACCAGTCCGGCGGCCGGATCGCCGCTCGGCGTCGTTGTGCCCGGTGCTGTCGCCGCCGTTTGCGTCGGTGCGGTGGTCTGCTCTGCGGTCGACGCGGAGTCCGTGTCGTCATTCGTACAGGCCGCGGCGGACGCGACCGAGAAAGTCAGCAGGATCGTCGCCAGTACGGCTTTCGTGTTGTTCATGTCGTTCACCACTTGTGTCGGGGCGGCTGGTCGCCGCGAGTGCCGTCGATTCGTTCCCCTCGCGTCTTTCGCTTTCGTTCAGGCCAACGATACCACTAAACGATGCACTAACGATGCATACTGGAGGAGACGATTCCTGCCAGTGAGAAGAGTGGGTTCGTGACTCCCAACGGTGCGACACCCGGATCCGACCCGGCGGCGTCCGCGGCGGCAGCGCGCCCGACCGGTCGCGGCCCGCGGTCCCGAATACAGGACGGACGGCGCGAGCTCGGGCCCGCGGACCCCGCTTCCGAGGTGCTCGGTTACTCGGTGCGCGCGGTAGCCGATCGCCTGGGCATCCCGACCGCGACGCTGCGCAGCTGGAATCGCCGCTACGACATCGGACCCAGCCGTCACGAGCCCGGAAAACACCGCCGCTACGGCGAATCCGATATCGCGGCACTGCAACGGATGCTCGCGCTGATCCGCGCGGGTGTGAGCCCGGCCGGCGCGGCGGCCGTGGTGACCGAGCGGCGCCGGACCACGGCCGTCCGCGGGGATTGGGAGCCGCTGTCGACCGCCGCGTTCGCGCTCGATGCCGAAGCCTTGTCGGCGCTGCTCAACGCGCATCTACTCGCCTACGGTGTTGTCGACACCTGGAACATGCTGTGCCGCCCCGTCTTCGCGGCGATCGTCGCACGGCAGCTCGCGGGCGAGGCGTGCATCGACGTCGAGCACCTGCTGTCGTGGTCGACCACCGCGGCCCTGCACAGCTATGTCCCGCCCACCACGCCAACGAAGGCGCACGCCGCGGTACTCGCGTGTACAGGCGGTGAGACGCATGTACTCCCGCTGGAGACCTTGCGCGCAGCGCTTGCCGAGCGCGGCGTGCGCGCCTGGATGCTCGGCGCCGATGTGCCCACCGCCGCTCTCGCCGATGCCCTCGCGCGCACCGATTCCTGCCCCGACGTGGTGCTCTGGTCGCAGCACGAATCCACGGCGCTCACATCGGCGGTGCGGGCATGCGCGGCGGCAGGCGCCCGAGTGTTCGTCGGCGGACCGGGCTGGGACTTGGTCGTCCTTGCGGCTCGGGCCACTCCGGTGACCACGCTGGCCGACGCGGTCGATCGGATAGCCGGTCCTCGCGACCGACCATAGGCGTTACGCCGCTTCGGCTTTCGCCGTGATGTTGCGAGCCATACCGCCGAACACGACGGCATGGAAGGGCGCTATCGAGTGCCAGTACGCATGCCCGGCCAGTCCCCGTGGTTCGAACACCGCGCACTGCCGGTAGCGCGCGCCGCCTTCGGGAGTCGGCGTGACGGACAGTTCGAGCCATGCCTGTCCGGGAAGGAGCATCTCGGCCCGCAGTCGAAGCAACCGAGGGCGTTCCAGTGTTTCGACGCGCCACCAATCCAGAGCCTCACCCTGGTGGAGTTTGTGTGGATCCCGGCGCCCGCGACGGAGACCGACACCGCCCGCGATTCGATCCAGCCATCCGCGAAGCGCCCACGCCAGGGGAAACGAGTACCACCCGTGTTCCCCGCCGACCGACTCGATCACCGACCACAGGACCTCGGGATCCGCGGAAGTCGATAGTTCGCGGACGTCGCGGTACAGGGAGCCGCCCGACCAATCGGGGTCCGTCGGCAGCGGATCCGACGGCGTCCGCGGGGGACTGGCATCCGACCACCGGGTCGGGACGTCGAGGTCTCGAATTCTGGTGAGTGCCAACGAGATCGCCTCGCGGAACGGTATCGGCCCCGCTGGCGGGTCCGGGATGAGGTGCGCTATCGAGTGGTCGGCGCAGGCGACGTCGTTGATCAGCGATTCCATCAGGGGAACGGCGATCGCGCGCGGTACCGGTGTCACCAAGTTGACCCACTGGCTGGACAACCAGGGCGTCAGCAGTGGTACCGGGATGACGATCCGGCGAGGCAGCTGCGCGACCTCGGCGTACGTTCGCATCATTTCTTCGTAGGTGACGATGTCCGGGCCTCCGATGTCGAAGGCGCCGGTCCGGTCCGGCGTCAGGTCCGCACCCCGCACCAGGTAGTAGAGGACGTCGCGGACAGCGATCGGTTGAACCTTGCTCCGCACCCACCGCGGCGTGACCATGACGGGTAGCCGCTCGGTGAGGTAGCGAAGGATCTCGAAGCTCGCCGAGCCGGACCCGATGACTACACCGGCCCGCAGAACCAGCGTGGGGACGGGAGAGGCCAGGAAGATCCTGCCGACTTCGGCGCGTGATGCGAGGTGGCGCGAAAGGGTTTGCCCCGTGGGTGTGATGCCGCCGAGGTAGATGATGCGACCGACCCGCGCCGCCGCGGCGGCGGCCGCGACCCGAGTGGCGGCCGCGCGGTCGATCTCGCCGAAATCCGCTCGGTCGAGCGAGTGGACCAGATAGTAGAGCACCTGCTGATCGGCGACGCAGCGGCGAACGTCCTCGTCATCGAGTACGTCGCCGCGCAGGATCTCGACCCGATCGCGCCACGGTGCGTCGGCGAGCTTCCCGGGGTTGCGCGCGACTACCCGGACGGTATGACCGGCGCGAAGAAGCTCGGGAACCAGACGGCCGCCGATATATCCGGTCGCCCCGAATATCACGCATCGCATGTCCGCACCTCGCGTCTCCGGGAGTGCACCGCTCGTGCGTCGAGTACCCCGTTGCCCGCACACAACACGCCGGTGTGCTGCATCGAAATTGCATCGTTAATCGTACGCCAGCGGTCCACCACACCGGAAGGCCGGTGGCGAGACAGGCGCGTTTCTGGCTGCCACCGATGCCGGGTCGTAGGAACGGCCGGGGCACATCAGCGGGGGAGGCGGAAGCCGAGCAACGACTGCGTGGACGAAACACGCTGCCCGCACGCCGCGGCGGCGTTCCGCTACTGCGGACGCAGGACCAGCACGGTGATCTCGCTCGGTGCGAAGACCCGCAGTTGCGGCCCCCAGAAGCCGGTTCCCCGGCTGGTGTAGAGCTGGGTGTCGCCGTGGCGGCTCAGTCCCGCGACAACGGGTTGCTCGAGCCGGACGAGATAGTGGAAGGGCCAGATCTGGCCGCCGTGGGTGTGGCCGGAGATCTGGAGTGCGACACCCGCGGCCACGGCGTCGATGATCTGCCTGGGTTGGTGGGCGAGCAGCACGACCGGCGCGTCGGGGTCGGCACCGGCGAGCGCGGTCGGCAGGTCCGGGCCGTGACCGGTCAAGCCCACGCCCGTCGGGTCATCGATACCGGCGATCACCAGCTGATCGTCGCCGCGGCGCACCGTCACGTGCTGATTGCGCAGCGGTTGCCAGCCGAGCGAACTCATGTGGTCGATCCAGCCTGGCGCGTCGCCGAAGTACTCGTGGTTGCCGGTGATGTAGAACCGGCCGAGCTCGGCCTCGACCTTGCCGAGCGGATCGACCTGCGCGTGCCGCTTCGCCACCGAGCCGTCCGCGAGATCACCCGCGTGGCAAGCGATATCGGGACGTTGCGCGTTGACCACCTCGACAACGCGCTCCGACCAGCGCAATCGGTCGAGCGCGGCGAAGTGGGTGTCGGTGACGACCACCAGGCGCAGGCCGTCCAGCGCCGGACCGAGTCCGGGGATGGATACCTCCACGGTGCGAACCCGCGGCACCCGCCGTGCTTCGACCACGCCCCACACCACGAGCGCGGCGGAGGCGGCGAACACGCCCGCGGCGACGATCCGGGAACGGGCCGGATCGTCGACACCGGCCACGGCGAGCCCGAGGCGTGCGAGGTTGCCGAAGACCGACCAGCTGAACACCACCCACATCACGCCGAGCAGCGTGTCGCCGACGATCGAGGCGGCATCCGACTGCGCGTGTCCGTGGCCGAGATACATCGCCGCGGGCAGGCAGCAGAACGTCAGGGCGGCCAGCGCCGAGCCGAGCCAGAACAGCGAGCCGGTTCCCTGGGTCGGCGCCGCCACCAACGTCCACCACGGCAGCGAGATCAGCAGGGCCGGAACAGCCAGGAACAGGACCAGGCGGGGTACATACTTCAAGAGGGTTCGTCCTCGCGCGCGAATGAAGCGCGCGGTCCCTCACCCGGCGCCATGAACGCTTCCGACGATAGCAGCGGTCATCACCCGCCGAGGCGCTCGACGGCGAGGGGGAGATCTTTGTCACCGCGACCAGTTTCGTTCGCCCTGGCGCAATCCCACAGATCGCGACAAACAGGTTGCCGGACTTGATCTTTCGAATGGCTCGAATCAGGTCTCAGCGACGAGAGCGGCGCGTTGACTCAGCGGGGATGATCCGATCCCAGGTCTTGGCGTGCGCGTTCCGCGATCTCGTCGACGCTGGTGTCGTCGAGGAACTTGTGCGTAGACGGCTGCTCGTCCATGAGCCCAAGCGACGTCGCGCGAGGTCGTCGAAGGGACAGGCGCGCCACCCGAATGGCTATCTCGATGCCGACCGGCTGAACCCGGTGAACGCCGCGATCGGCACGACCGCCAGCGCGAGCACGCCACCGGCGAGAGCCAGGGCCGGATAGCTGGTCGCCGCGACCATCAGCCCGGACCCCATGCCGCCGGTCGCTCCAGCGACGGCGATCGAGACATCCACCGCGCCTTGGGTTTTAGCGCGGGTGGCCAGCGGCACCGTGTCGGTGATGATGGCCGTGCCCGCCACGAGCCCGAGATTCCAGCCCAACCCCAGCAGCGTCAGCGCGAGCGCGAGCAACACCATGGAGTCGCCGGGTGCGGCGGCCGCGAGGAGTCCCGCGGCGAGCAGTGTCACCCCCGACGCGGCGGCGACAGGTAGGCGACCGTAGCGGTCGACGAGCCAGCCGGTCAGCGGCGAGGGCAGGTACATGGCGCCGACGTGGATGGCGATCACCAGCCCAGCCGCGGCGGTGCTGTGGCCGTGGGCGTGCATGTGGACCGGAGTCATGGTCATGATCGCCACCATGACCAGCTGCGTCAGCGCCATGACCAAGCCGCCCGCGGCGATGCCCTTGCCGGAATCGTCGACAGGCGCCGTCTGTGTGGTCGCCGCATCCGTCGTGCCCAGTTCCCGTGCCAGCAGTAGCGGGTCCGGCCGCAGCGACACCGCGAGCACGAGCGCGGCCAAGGCGTAGGCCGCCGCGGCGAGCAGGAACGGCCCGGCCAGGTAGGGGATGCCCAAGCTCTGGGCCAATCCGCCGGTCGGGGCGGCGAGATTCGGGCCGATGACACCGCCGAGAGTGGTCGCGACCAGCACGGTGGACACGGCGCGACCCCGGTGCGAAGCGGTGGCCAGATCGGCTCCGGCGTACCGGGCTTGCAGGTTGGTTGCGGTGCCCGCGCCGTAGACGAACAGCGCGATGAACAGCAGCGCCAGGTTGTTCAGCACGGCGGCGGCGATGACGCCGAGGCTGCCGATCGTGCCGGTGAGGTACCCGGCGGCCAGACCGGGACGGCGCCCGCGGGCTTGGGAAAGACGTCCGACGGCTACGGCGGCGAGCGCGGAACCGGCGGTGAACAGGGCGCTGGGCAGTCCGGCCAGGCTGGTGGAGTCGAGCATGTCCTGGGCCAGCAACGCGCCGACGGTGATTCCGGCGGCCAGTCCCGCGCCGCTGAGGATCTGCGCGGAGACCAGGACGATCAGGATGCGGCGCTGCGCTCGTGCGGTGTCGGGGAGCGGGGTGTCGGAGGTGATGCTGGTGGTGCCGGTGGCCACGAGAAGGTCTTCCTGGTGAGCCGCTGTCGAGCGGGCGGGGCAAGCGGTCGCGAATACAATCGCCATGTTCGATGTTGTTCCAAGGAACTGTGGAATAAGCTATTCCAAAGAGTATTGGAGAAGCAAGCGTGAGCGAGTCGTCCGGTCCCAAGGCCGCTCTGTTCGACCAGGTCGCCCGCGTCGGCAAGGCGCTGGGCAACGGTCGCAGACTGCAGATCCTCGATCTGCTCGCCCAGGGCGAGCGCACGGTCGAGGCGATCGCCACCACGACCGGCATGAACCTGACCACCGCCTCGGCGAACCTGCAAACGCTCAAATCCAGCGGTCTGGTCGAGGCGCGACGCGACGGAACCCGCCAGCACTACCGGCTTGCCGGAACCGACGTCGCTCGCTTGTTCGCGCTAGTGCAGAGCGTCGCCGAAGCGCACCTCGCCGACGTCGCCCTCGCGGCCGCCGCCGCGCTCGGCTCTCCCGAAGACGCGATCACCCGCGACGAACTCATCCGCCGCCGCGACGCCGGGGAGATCATCCTCGTCGACGTCCGCCCCCACGAGGAATACGACGCCGGGCACATCCCGGGCGCCATCAACATTCCGCTCGCCGAACTCGCCGCCCGACTCGCCGAGCTGCCCGCCGACCGGGACATCGTCGCCTACTGCCGCGGTGCCTACTGCGTCATGGCGCCCGACGCGATCCGCATCGCGCAGCAGTCCGGTCGGGAGGTCAAACGCCTCGACGAGGGAATGCTGGAATGGGCGTTGGCCGGACTACCGGTCGAGAAAGCCTCGATCGAGTAGTCGACTACGCAGGGCAAGACCCTGCATGGGCGGCATGATCGGATGAGTCAACGCACCATTCGGCCGCGCGGTAACTCGACCGATCGATTTCGAGGGAGTGCGCGATGAACCTGAATCGTTTCAGCGTCGCCACGTTCAACATGTTCAACCTCCAGGACCCCGGACAACCGATGAATCCGGGTCAACGTCCCTGGACGGAAGCGGAATTCACGCGGAAGGCGGATTGGATCGCGGGTCAGCTCACCACGCTGGACGTCGACATCGTGGGTCTACAGGAGGTGTGGAGCAAGACCGCGTTGGAGAAGGTGGTCGCCGCCGGGGGATTGGAGGCGACCTACGATGTGCTCGCCGATCCCGCGGACGGCTCCCGGATCATCTGCGCGGCGCTGGTCCGCAAAGGCCTTCTGCACGGCGATCCGCAGTGGATCGCGGACTTCTCCGAGGCGGTCCGCCTGGAATCCACCGACGATCGAAACGACCCGCAAGCACCGCAGATCCGGGTCGCCATCGACCGGTTCTCCCGACCGGTACTGCACTTCAGCGTCGAACTGCGGGACGGTCAGCCGACCGAGGTGTTCGTCGTCCACCTCAAATCCAAACTGCCGACCAGTTTGGCGGGCGAGCAGTGGTTCCAGGACGATCCGGACACCTTCAAGCCGCATCAGCTGGCGCTGGGTGCGGGGCTGTCGACAATTCGCCGCACCGCCGAGGCGGTGGCGCTGCGCGTCCTGCTCACCTCCGCGATGAAGGGCACCGCGACGCCGGTCATCGTGCTCGGCGACATCAACGACGGCCAGCACAGCAACACCGCCAACATCCTGACCGAGCAGCCCCGCTACCTGGTCGGGGACTCGCTGGGCGGCGTGGACAACGGCCTCTACACCGCCCAGACGTTGCAGGAGTACCGCGATACCCGCGACGTCTACTACACCCACGTGCACCAAGACATTCGCGAATCGCTCGATCATGTGCTCGTCAGCGAACAGTTCTACGACAACAGCCGCAAACGCGTGTGGCTGTTCGACGGGCTCACCATCAACAACGACCATTTGAATTTCGAGAACCACCGCGAGAGCGGCACCGGTGACCACGGACTCGTGAAAGTCGGGTTCGCGTTCAAACCCGCCCGCCCGTGACAATGGGTTCCGCTAGCGATCCGAGTCCTCCGCCCACCGCCGCAATCCGCCCGGCCACCGCAACATCAGCACACCGATCGCGGCGACGACGATGCCACGCGGCGCCTCGTAGAGGAATCCGGTGAGGCCTTGGGTGGGCGGAACCGGCAGGAAGAAGCCGAGCCCGGCGACCAGGGTGAGTATCGCGATCCAGCGGGGCACCGCGCTGTTGCGCAACATGCTCCCGCCCATCAGGCCCAGCCCGGCGAGCAGGACGACAGCGCCGATGATGTTGAACAATTCGAACGCCGTGGTGTCGATCATGTTGTCGTTGCCCGCGATCAGGTGCGCGGTGCCGGAATCAGCCGCGAACGGGTAGGCGACGAACAACTCGACGGTGAGGTGACCGGCCGCGGTGACGACGTTGGCGAGCAGGTAGCAGATCAGGCCGACGAATCCGGCCGTGCCGAGTCTCGGCCGCATCCACGCGTACATCCCGGGCAGGCCGAGGATCAGCAGAACGGTTCCGATGCCGAGCAGGATCTGCGCGAGCGGCGCGCCGGGGCTGGTGAGCGCCTCGACCGAATGGCTCTTGCCCGCCACGATCGGATGCAGTGTGCCGCCCGCGATGCACAGGGGGCCCGCGAAGGCCAGTGCGGCGCCGCACATCCGCAGTACAGTCTCGCGAGAGGGGCCGATGGCCCGAGTTTCGCCGGTGGTGTGGGTTGGTAGGAGTGCTTGCGTGTGTGTCATGGGCCAAGGGTCGACCAGGGCGCTGGTGTGACGCTGGTGCGCGGCGGGTCCGAGGACGACCGCCCGGCCATCTCGGTGCTCGGGCCGCTGGAAGTGCGCGGCCCGGACGGCGCCCGCCTCACCATCCCGGCACGCAAACACGCCGAGCTCTTGGTGATTCTCGCGGCCGAACGCACCGCCCGGAGCGCGCCGTACCTGTGCGAATTGCTGTGGCGGCGCAGCCCGCCGGAGAGCGCACTGGTCACGCTGCAGGGCTACGTCTCACGGTTGCGCCGGACGTTGCGGCCACTTCCGGAATTCCGGATCGAGACCAGTCCGAACGGCTACGTGCTGCGGTGCGGTGGATCCGGCACCGACCTCGACTTGCTCGACGTGCTGTCCAGGGAAGCGCGCGCGGCGCACGCCGACGGTGATGTCGGACGAACCGTCGATCTGCTCGAACGCGCCTTGCGCCTGTGGCGCGGCGAGGCGCTCTGCGATGTCGACGACGTCGCCGAACTCGCTCCGGAACGGGCGCGTCTGGTCGAGCTGCGATCGGAACTCGTCGAGATGTGCGCCGAGGGTTTGATCGTGCTCGGACGCGCCCGGCACGCGGTCACCCTGCTCACCGACGAATGCGAGCGGCATCCACAGCGGGAAGGAACGGCACGGCTGCTGGCGCTGGCGCTGCGAGACTGCGGACGGGTCTCCGACGCCCTCGACGTTCTCGTTCGACTGCGCCGCTCGCTGCGGGAGGATCTCGGGCTCGATCCCGCGCCCGACACCGTCCGGGTCGAGAACGAGATCCGCACTCCGGCCAAGCCCGCGGCGGCCCCGGCGGAACGATCGGTCCTCGTGGGACGTGCGGACGTCGCCGCTGTCTTGAATCGTGCGTGGAACCGGTCCCGGCAGGGACTGACCGTCGTGACGGTGCGCGGCGCGCCCGGCATCGGCAAGACGGCCGTCGTCGAGGACGCCATGCGGCGCCACGGCGAGGTGGCCTTCTTCACCGCGGGGATCAGCGGGACGGGCGCCTCGGCGTTGGCGACGCTGATGCCGTGGCTGGATCAGGCCGCGCTGGCCGGACGCGCCGTGCCCGATGTCCCCACACCGCGCGCGCTCGCCGCGCTGTTCGCCGAGGTGGCGCGGGAGACCGGACATCTGGTCGCGGTCATCGACGACGTGCAGTGGGCCGATCCCGATTCGGTTCGGATGATCGCGGCGGCCATGCGGGTGCTGCGAGCCCACCCCGTGCTGCTGCTTCTGACGGTTCGCCCCGAGCCGCTCCCGGCGGAGGTGAACTCGCTCCAGTCCGCGGGCACTCACGTCGTGGTGGACCTGCCTCCGCTGTCCGCCGCGGCCGTGGACGAGTTGGTTCGCAACGATCTCGGTTCGGTCGGTCCGGAGGTGCGCGACCAGATCATCGACTCGAGCGCCGGTAGTCCGTTCGTCGCGGCGCAACTGTGCGATCTCGTTCGCGCGGGCCGCCCCTTGGACGTCAGCGGCTCGGCCCCCGAGATCACGACGGCAAAGCTGTCCGCGGTCTCGCCCTCGGCGCGAGCGCTCGCCGAGGTGCTGGCCGTGATCGGTACGCGCACGTCGATCGGACTGGTCGCGGCCGCCGACAGCGAGCCACGGTTCGACGATCGGATCGGTGAGCTCGTCGCCGCACGGGTCGTCTCGCTCGAGGACGGCGCCGTCGCCTTCGAACACGACCTCGTGCGCGATGCCGTGCTCGCCACCATCGGTGAAGTGCGGAGGGCGCTGCTGCACAAGCGAATCGCGGACGCGCTGGCCGACCTGCGACCCGGTGCGCTCACGGCGCAGGCACGGCATCGCAGCGCCGCCGCCCTCGATTCGCTGGATTTCGCTGCCGCGCATGCTTGTTCGGTCGCGGCGCGAGACGCGCTGCGGCGGGACGCGCTCACCGAGTGCGCCGAACTCGCCGCGCGCGGGCTCCGGCACGCCGACCCCGGTGACGCGGAGCTGCTGATCGAGCTGGATCAGCTTGCGGGACAGGCCCATCACCGTCTCGGCCACTACGACGCGGCCGCCGCGTCTTTCGACCGGGCCGGTCGGCGCTGCGCCGAACGCCGAGATTGGTCCGGCCTGGCGCGGACCGCATTGCTCGCCGCACCGCGTGGTGTAGCCGGATACTTCTCCGGATACGGTGTGGTGCACGCGGGTTCGTCGGCGCTGCGGGCGCAGGCACTGGCGCATCGTCTCGATCTCGACGCCGAGCTGGTCGCCGCGGCGGAGGCGATCGAGGCCGCGGACCGCGCGATCCACGGTCTGCCGGGGGATTTCGACGCGCTGGCCGAGGCACGGGCGCGCAGCGCGGCCGGAAGCCGATCGTGGCCGCAGGTACTGCTGGCCGAGTTCCTGTGCACGTGGGGGCCGGCAACCGTCGCCGACCGGCGCAAGATCGCCGAGGAACTGGAGGAACTCGCGGGCCACGACCGCACGGCGCGGGCGACGGCGGTCCACCTGCGCCGCGTGTGTGCCCTCGAGACGGGCGATATGCGGCTGGTCCGTCGGCTGTCTGCCGAATTCGCCCGGCTCGCTTCCGCCGACGACATCGACCTCGCGGCCACTCAGCTGTGGTGGCAAGTGATGCTCGCCGTGCTGCGTGGCGACTACCGGGAGTCGCAGGCGCTCATGACACGCTTCGCCGACGATCTCGGCGCGGTCGACGATCACGCTCGGCTGCTCGCCGAAGTCTCTGCGCTGACCAGCAATTCGATCGAGCTGTGGCATCGCGGACGGCTCGGCGAGGTACTCGCCGAAGTGGACCGGATGGCTCAGGACTTCGACGAGGACTTCGCGCTCGTGGTCGCGATGGCATCGGCGGAGGTCGATGATCACGAGCGCGCGCTGTCGACGATCGAGTCGATCATCGCCCTGCCCGGGCGGTTGCACGGCCCGCGCCTGGTGGTACGGGTGCCGCTGCTGATCGAAGCGCTGCTCACGGTCGGTCAGCGCGCGCCGGAGCAGCGCGACCGGGTGGTCGAGCTCACCGCCGAACTCGAACCGTTCACCCAGGGGTGGGGCGAGACATTGATCGTGCAATGGCCGGGGCTGGTGTGTCTCGGGCCGTCCGGGCTCTACCGCGGTACCGCCCGCGGCATCCTCGGACTTCCCGGCGCGCGCGAGGAGGTGATCGCCGCGCGGCACCGGGCGCGCCTGCTCGGCGCGCGGCCCTATGAGTCGCGCGCCGAGGACCGCCTGACGCGGTGGCCGTTCGCCTGAGCCGTCGCGGCCGGACTTCTGCGGTCCTGGTCGCGACTTCGCCGCCTGAGATTGTGCGAGGTGCGGCGGTCGTTCGCCAGCGCGTCTTCGCCCCGAGCGACATTCACCGTTCTGATCCCGAAACCGGAGCGGACCGAGAGCTGAACTGCCCAGAGCCGGGTTCCGAGTTCACCGCCTGAATCTCCGGCAGCGGTGGCGATTCCGGGAAGGTGACGGGCAGGGCGGTCAAGGCTCGGTGGAACGGGCCTGGGCGCCAGGTCAGTTCATCGGGCGGTACCGCAAGTCGTAGTTCGGGCAGGGCGTCGAGAAGTTGATCGATGGCCTCCTGGGCGATCAGGTATGCCATCGAACTAGCCGGGCAGACGTGCGGCCCGGCACCCCACGCCAGGTGAGATCGATTGCCCGCGTACTGATCCGCTTTGATCTCCGGGTCGTTGTTGCAGCCCGCTATGCTGATGACGACAGGTTGATGCGCGGGCAACCATACGCCGTCGATCAGAATCGGCTGGCGCGGAAAGCTGATGCAGAAGTTCGCCATCGGCGGATCGTCGAACAGCACCTCGTCGAGTGCGTCCCGGGTGGACAGACTCCCGCCGAGTACGCTCCCGCCGAACCGTTCCTCGGTGAGGATCAACAGCAGGGTGTTGATGATCAAGTTCTGTTGGGGCTCGATGCCCGCTCCGTACAGCGTGCCCAATTGATGCACCATTTCGGTGTCGCTCAACCCCGCCGGATGTTGCAGCATCCGCGTCGTGACGTCATCGCCGGGCTCGGCGCGCTTCAGCTGGGTCAGTTCCAGCAGTGCGCCGATGAGCATCTGGTTGCCCTGTTCGGCGTCGGCGCCCTCGAACACGGCGGCCATCCCTTTTGCGGCGCGGGCCGCGATCTCGGCCGGTGAGCCGAGCAGGGCATTGAGCACCCCGAAGGCGAGCGGAAACGCGTACTGGCGCACGAGATCCGCGGAGCCCTCGGTACAGAAGGAATTGATGAGCGGCACCGCGAGCGCCGCGACCGTGGCGTGCAAACCGTACTGATCGACCTGATCCAGACCCGCGGTATTCGTCTTCCGATACCTCGCATGGTCGGCGCCCGCGTTGCGCAAAGCGTTCGGCCGCCACTGCATCATCGGCAGCACTGGACAGTCCGCTGGAATGTTCTGCTGCCATGTTCGCGGGTCGGCCGGAAAATGGTCCGGGTCATTGAAGATCCGGACCGCAGTGTAGTAGCCGATCACCAGGGTCGCGGGGATACCCGGCGCCAAGTCCACCGGCACCAAAGACCCGTAGCGGTCGCGCATCTCGCGATAGACCCGGTGCGGGTCCGCCGCGAACTCCGGCGAATACAGCGGCACCCGCGGGCCGTCGGTATCGATGGGCGAATCGCGCGCGGACCTGCCGTGCGTTGCGGACGAGGACATCGTCATCGGAGATACTCCAGGTGATCTGACAACAAGCTCCGTGAGCCTAGACAGTCGGCGGGCGTTGCGCACCGAAACGATGCACAACCACATCACTTCGGCCACATTCCCGGCATCCGCCTTGCTCGCCGGTCAGCGGATTGCGTCGCTGTCCGGGGTGGGCGAGGGGCGGTGGTGTCGCCTGCTCGCGACGATGGCCAGGGCGGCCAGTCCATCCGCGTGGGTTCGCGGCGCACCAGCGTCAGCGTGCCCACCACCGCCAGTGCCGCGAACACTCCGCGCTCTGTTTCCATGATCGTGAAGGCGGCAACCAGGTACTGGTAGGCGCGCTCGGAGCCAACACCCTTGAAGATCGGCAGCAGCAGATCGTTGATGCGCGCCGCGAGTTCGGCATCCGCGCCGGGTCGCGGGCTCGAAGTGCCCCATAAGCCCTGCCTTCCGACGTTTCCCAGCTGGTCACCGAGATGTGTCGGGCGCACGGGAAAACGCCCAGCCGAATTGTGGCAGGCGGGAACTCGCGGGCAGTCGTAAGTGACTGGCTGTCAAGGAGCATCTCTTGTGCTCGATGCGCGAACTAAAGGAGTGCTTTTCGATGAACAAGCCCGCGATTTCACCACACGGTGCAATAGCACCGCGCGGAGGGACCGGCGTATGGGATCGTCCTAACCGGGACTGCTCACAGCAAGCGATAGCCAACTCATTGCTGTCTCTCGGTGTGGACTACTCCTTGGTGCTCGTGGGGCATTTGATGCCAGGTTACGGCCGTCTTGACCTTGTGGCAAGATCTTGCGCTATATTTGCTGCGAGACGCTGTATCGTATCCAAAACTGTGACCTCAGTCCTGGGGCTTGCGCCGCAGGTGAACTGACTATGGGGCGGATGACGGAGACGTCCGGCCGGCGAGACCGCTGTCGGCGATCGGTTGCCGATCGTCATGATTTTCCTGAGCATGCATTCCGGTTGTCGTAACCACGTTGCAAACTTCTAACAATCCGATATAGGCAACCTTACGGCAATACAACTGAGCTCCTGAAATGAACGATATCGTCGGAGGTTCGAAATGGGCCGAAAGCGTGGCATCGATGACAGTCGGGACCGATCGAAACGGTCGGAGATCAGCTCATTCCGTTCCTCCGGACATCGGGAAAAGGATTCCGGAGCGCACTCCAACGGTAATGGATACGCGCGACGTCCGTCGTCCGGCATCCTTCCACTGACCGCGGCCCAGCGGGGAATCTGGTTCGCTCAGCATCTAGCGGAATCGTCGCCGATATCGGTGGCCCAATACGTCGAGATCGTAGGCGATTTGGACGTGGAATTGCTCACCGAGGCCTGCCGAACCGCCAGTCGTGAGTTCGGCTCGGGGCATCTGCGCCTCATCGAGGTCGATGGAGAGCCGCGTCAGTTCATCGACCAGGAACGTGGCGGTCAGGTCTCGGTAATGGATTTGCGCCGACACGCCGATCCGGTTGCGACCGCGCGCGAAATCATGGTTCAGGACTATTCTGCTCCGCTGGACCTATTGCGTGACGATCTCATGGCGAGCATCGTGTTCCAGGTCGGCGCGAACCATTTCCTATGGTATCAGAGGGCGCACCATATCGCGCTCGACGGATTCGCCGCCGTCACCATGCTGCACCGGATAACCGCGCTGTACAACGCGTGGGTGAACTCCGAGGAAGCGCCGCCGTGTATGGCGCGGGATCTCGGTGTCGTCGTCGAGCAGGATCTGGCGTACCGGGGTTCGGAGCGTTTCGACAACGACCGCAGATACTGGTCGGAGCATCTGGCGGACGCGCCTCCCCTCGTCAGCCTTTCCAGCCGCATGGGCAAGGCCACCATTCATCCGACGCTGGTCAGCGACGAATTGCCCGAGGCCACAGCGCATCTGCTGGAAAGCGTCGTGCTCGGAAACGGCACGAGCGTGACACCGACCATCGTCGCGGCGTTCGCCGCCTATCTCGCGCGAATGACCGGGAGCGACGAAGTATTGCTGAGCCTCCCGGTTTCGGGTCGGCACTCCGCCGTGCTGCGCCACTCCGGGGGAATGGTGGCCAATGTCGTCCCGCTGCGCGTGCGGGTCGCGGGCCGCAGCGTGGGTGAGCTGATCGCCGCGGTGCTGAGCGAGCTGACGAGTGCGCTTCGGCGGCAGCGTTATCGCCAAGAGGACATCTTCCACGATATGGGAATCGCGCGCGACGAGGCGGCGTCCTTCGGGCCGGCCGTGAACCTCATGATGGTCGAGAACGAGGTCGTGCTGGGTGAGACGACAGGCCGCCTGCACGTCCTCACCTCGGGCCCGACCGCCGACCTTTTCGTCAACATCTATCCGGGTGCGGGCAAAGACAGTACGCACATCGACTTCCAAGGCAATCCGAATGCCTACAGCCCTGAGGAACTCGCCGGTCACCACCGCCGCTTCCTGATGTTCCTGCACGAGTTCCTGGCCGGGGGAGCGGGCTGTCCGATCAGCAGGCTGCCGCTGCTGGAAGCGCAGGAACGGTCCGCGCTGCTGCCGGTGCGGGGGCCCGGCGGGGTCGAAACACGACTGCTTCCAGAGATTCTGGCCGCGAGCGCCCGCCGGAATCGTGGTGCGTGCGCGATCAGCTCGGCCGGGCGGACGATGACGTATGGCGAGCTGGACACCAGATCCTCCCAGCTGGCCCGGAATCTGATAGCCCTGGGTTGTGGGCCGGATACGGCGGTCGCGATCATGCTGTCCCGCTCGGTCGAATCGGTCGTGGCGACGTGGGCGGTCGCGAAATGTGGTGCGGCGTTCGTCCAATTGGATCCCGAGTACCCGTCGAAGCGGATAGACCACATCATCGCCGACAGCGGTGCGACAGTGGCGATCACGGTCGACGCTCTGCGCGGGCGGCTCCCGCGACAGATACATCGGGTGGTTCTCGACGACCCCGCGACCCTCGGGGAATGCGACGCTGCGAGCGGGCCGATCTCCGACGAAGACCGTATCCGCCCGCTACGGCCGTCCAATATCGCCTATGTCACCTATACCTCGGGTTCCACCGGGAAGCCGAAGGGCGTCCAGGTCACCCACACCGGCCTCGCGAATCTCGTTGCCGACCGGGCCGCCACGTACGGTATCGACACGAAATCCCGCGTGTCCTATGCCCTCTCGCCGAGTTTCGACGCCTCGCTGGAACAGTTTCTGACCTGCTTCGCGAGCGGATCCACGCTGGTGATCGTGCCGCCCGAAGTGACAGGCGGTGCTCCGCTCACGCGCCTGCTCGCCGACGAGCACGTGACCCACCTGACGCTGACCCCCGCCATGCTGGCGACCGTGGACCCGAGTCCGGCGACCGACTTGCGGGTGGTCGTGGTCGGTGGCGACGTCTGCCCGCCGCACGTCGTCGAGCGGTGGATCCAGTCGTTGTCCATGTACAACGAATACGGTCCCACCGAAACCACCGTGACCGCCCTCGGCGCCGGGCTGAGACCCGGCCGCGCCCAGACGGTCGGTGGCCCCCTCCGTGGCGTCGCGGCGATGGTGCTGGACCGAACCCTCCAGCCGGTGCCCAAGGGCACCGCGGGCGAGTTGTACCTCGCTGGGCCGGGATTGGCCCGTGGCTACAGCCGACTGCCCGGCGAAACCGCCGCCCGGTTCGTCGCCGATCCGTACGGCGACGCCGGCGAGCGGATGTACCGCACCGGCGACATCGCGCGCTGGACCGGCGACGACGCCGAGATGACGCTGGAATTGCTGGGGCGCGGCGACTTCCAGGTCAAGATCCGCGGTTACCGGATCGAGCCGAGCGAGATCGACGCCGCGCTCACCGCCCACGAGGACGTGGATCTCGCCGTCACGGTGCCGGTCCGCAACAACGTCGGCACGACCGTACTGGCGTCCTACGTCGTCCCGGTCGCTGGCCGTCGCGTCGATCCGCTCCTACTTCAGCGCTTCGCCCGCGATTCGCTGCCGCCGCACATGGTCCCGGCGGTGATCGTCGCGCTGGACGCCCTCCCGGTGAACGCCTTCGGCAAGGTCGATCGCCGCGCCTTGCCGAAGCCCGAATTCGGGACCGCGCCGGTCGGCCGGGCGCCGGCCACGGTTCGGGAGAAGACGGTCGCACGGCTTTTCGCCGAGGTGCTCGGCGTGCCTCGGGTCGGGGCGGACGACAGCTTCTTCGCACTCGGCGGCGACAGCATTCTGTCGATCCGGCTGGTGGCGCGGGCCAAGGCCGAGGGCTTGAGTTTCTCCACCCAGGATGTGTTCGTGCACAAGACCGTCGCGGGCCTGGCGGCCACGGCGACGGAAGCCGTCGACACCCTCGAGTTGGCCGAGCTGCCCGGTGCCGGCGTGGGGCCGATGCCGCTGTCGCCGATCATGCGCGCGATGCTCGATCGGGGTCACTACGACCGATTCGCGCAGGCCGCGCTCGTGCAGCTGCCCGAGGGGGTCGACCGGGCGGGTCTAGTGCGCGTCGTGGGATCCCTGCTGGAGCGCCACGACATGTTGCGCGCGGTGCTGCGCGGCGGCGATTCGGTCGATCCGTACGTCGAGGTGCTCGATCGGGAAGCCGTCGACCCGGACGCCGCGCTCGTCGACGTCTGGCTCGATCGACGTGACGCCGCCGAAGTCGATCGCCACCTGCAGAAAGCGGCGGATAGATTGGATCCCGGCAGTGGTGTGCTCGTCCAGGCCGTCTGGATTCGGGATCGCGACCGGTCCGGACCCGACCTGATGTGGCTGGTGATCCACCACCTCGCCGTCGACGCGGTGTCCTGGCGCATCATCGTCGCCGACCTCGCGCAGGCTTGGACGCGAATGTCCAGCGGCGCACCGCATTTCGGACAGGTCAGCACTTCGTTCCGGCGCTGGGCGCACGGCCTGGTCGTGCAGGCGTCGGGCAGGCGGTCGGCGGAACTCGAACACTGGAAAGACGTGCTCGAGCGCGGCGATCAACTTCTCGGCTCGCGCCGTCTGCTGCCGGATCGTGACGTCGGAGCCACGGCCGGCCGGGTTCGTCAGCGCATCCCGGCGGCGGTCGCCGAGGCGGTGCTCACCACCATTCCGGATCGCTTCCACTGCAGTGCCAACGAACCGCTGCTGGCGGCTTTGGTACTGGCACTGAGTGAGTGGCGGCGCAGGCGTGGTGCGGTGGCGGCCGCCGGAGAGTTGATCTCGCTGGAGGGACACGGCCGCGAGGAGCGGGCCGTGCCCGGCGCGGATCTCAGCTCCACGGTGGGCTGGTTCACCACCCGCTTCCCGGTCCGGATCGACTGGGAGAACATCGATCTCGATGATGCGCTGGCCGGTGGACCGAGTGCGGGACACGCGATCAAGCAGGTGAAGGAGCAGCTGCGTGCGGTGCCGGACAACGGCATCGGCTATCAAATGCTGCGTTGTCTCGATCCCCAGGGCAGTGCCGAGCTCGGCGGTCTGCCCGAACCGCAGATCAGCTTCAACTACCTCGGGCGGGTGGGCGCCGCTGAGCACTCGGGGCCGTGGGCGCCCACCACCGAATTCACCGCGCTGACCGCGACGAGCGATCCGGCGATGGCGCTGGCCGCCGTCCTCGACATCAACGCGATCGCCGAGGAAGGCAGCGACGGACTCGAACTCGACACGACCTGGGAGTTCGCCTCGCAGGTGTTGAGTGTCGAGGAGGTCGACGAACTCGCCGGGCTGTGGGCTCGGGCACTGCTGGCGCTGGGTGAGCACGTCCGATCCGACACCACACCGGGCTTCACTCCCTCCGACTTCCCGCTGACCACGGTGTCGCAGCACGAAATCGACGGCTGGCTGAGGGAATACCCGTCGATGACCGATGTGTGGCCGCTGACCGCCCTGCAGTCCGGGCTGCTGTTCCATACGATCTACGACCGAGACGGCGACGACGGCTACATCGTGCAGGCGGCGCTGACCTTCGCCGGGCACGTGGACACGGAGCGGATGCGGCGGGCCGCGCAGGTGCTCGTCGACCGCCACGACAGCCTGCGGACCGCGTTCGTCGAGAGTGCCGACGGGCCACGGCAAATCGTGTTGCGCGATACCCGGGTCGAGTGGAGCGAGTCGAGTGTCAGCGATGTCGCCCCGCAGGCGGAAGCGCTTCGGCGACTCGCGGCCGAGGCCGCGGCTCCGTTCGACCCGGCTCACCCGCCGCTGGTGCGTTTCCACCTCGTGCGTACCGGCGTCGATACTTTCCAGCTGCTGGTCACCAACCACCATCTCGTGCTGGACGGCTGGTCGATGCCTCTGCTGATCCACGAGTTGCTCGCCTTGTACGCCTCCGACGGGGATACCGCCGACCTCGCGCCCCCTCGTTCGTACCGAGAATATCTGCGGTGGTTGCAAACTCGGGATCGCGCCGCCGCGATCGCCGCGTGGCAGGAGATGCTCGCCGGAATCGACAGTCCGACCCGGGTCGCGGGCGGGCCGGATCGAACAGCCGCCGCGGACGCCGGTGAAGTCGGCATGAACCTGGACGCCGCGACCACCGCCGCGATCTTCGAGCTGGGGCGCTCGCACGGCGTCACGCCCAACACGGCCCTGCAGGTGGCGTGGGCATTGCTGGTGGCCGCCACGACCGGACGGTCGGACGTGGTGTTCGGCAATACGATGTCGCAGCGCCCGCCGCAGCTTCCGGACATCGAGCGCATGGTCGGGCTCCTGGTCAACACGCTGCCCGTCCGCGTCCGGCTCGAACCCGACGAGACCGTCGGTGACCTGCTCGTCCGTGTGCAATCCGAGCAGGCCGCGATGCTGGATCACCAGTACATCGGTCTGGCTGAGTTGCAACGGGTCATCGGAATCACCGATATGTTCGACACCGCGACGGTACTCGAGTCCTATCCACTGGGCCGAGAACTGTTGGCACGCGATCTCTCCGACGCCGGTTTGCGGCTCGTCGAGGTCGACGCCCACGATGCCACGCCGTATCCCCTGAGCTTGCAGGTGACCCCGCCGCGGTCGGGCCGCGACGGACGACCGGACGTCGACGAGCCCGACACCTACACGGTGACACTGAAATTCGCTACCGACCGATTCGATGCGGACGAGGCCCGCACACTGCTCGAACGATTCGAGCTGCTGATCGGGCAGATCGTCATGGACCCCGCCCGGAGGGTGTCCGACGTCTCCTCGTACCGGGATTCCGAACGCGCGGAACTGCTTTCGGTACGCGGCGAGGACCCGGCCGCGGCGCTCGTGCTACGCGACGTCCTGTGGGGGACCGCGCGGAGGTATCCGGACGCTGTGGCAGTCCGGTGCGGTGACTCCTCGTGGACGTATCGTGAGCTGGAGCGTCGCGCCGACGCGTTCGCTTGCCTGCTGGCGAGCCACGGTGCACGGGCCGAGTCGCTCGTCGCGCTGGCCGTGCCCCGTTCGGCCGAACTGGTCGTCGCGATCTGGGCGGTGGCGAAGACCGGCGCCGCGTTCCTGCCGGTGGATCCCGGCAATCCCGCCGCGCGGATCGGGGAGTTGTTGTCCGACTCGCGGACCGGCCTCGGCGTGACGACCAGCGCTGTGGCACAGCGGCTTCCGGACACTGTCGACTGGTTGCTGCTGGACGCTCCGGCTTCGGACGGTCACGATGGTCTACCCCATCCGGCCGATACCGGCCGATTGTCCGCCGACAACGCGGCATACGCGATCTATACGTCCGGATCGACCGGTACGCCGAAGGCGGTCCAGCTCAGCCATCGAGGCCTGGCCGACCTGGTCGCGGCGCACATCGACGCGTTCGGTGTGGATACCGATGCGCGGGTGTTGCAGGTCGCGTCGCCGGGATTCGACGCCTGCCTGTCGGAGTTGCTGTTGGCGCACGGCAGTGGCGCCTGTCTGGTCGTGGCGCCGCCGGAGGTGTACGGCGGGACCGATCTCGAGGAACTGATTCGGTCCCAGCGGGTTTCGCACGCGATCCTCACCCCGTCGGTGCTGAACACGATGGATCCGTCCCGGATTCCCTCGTTGACAACGCTCGCGGTCGTCGGCGAAGCGACCGGGCCGGACACCGTGCACCGGTGGGGCGCCGGGCGACGGCTGATGAACCATTACGGACCGACCGAGTGCACGATCTGGGCGACGGGGTCGGACGCCCTCGTACCCGGCGAACCGGTGACGATCGGTGGCCCGATCCGCGGTGCGTCCGCGCTGGTTCTCGACACCTGGCTGCGACCGGTGCCGGTCGGTGTCGCGGGCGAACTCTACGTCGGTGGGCCCGGACTCGCCCGCGGGTACATCGATCGACCGGGCGTGACGGCGTCGCGCTTCGTCGCGGACCCGCGATCCACTCGCGGCGAGCGGATCTACCGCACCGGTGATTCCGTGCGCTGGGTGCGCGGACCCGCCGGGTTGGCGCTGGAATTCCTGGGCCGCTGCGATCAGCAGGTCAAGGTTCACGGGCTGCGGATCGAGCCGGGGGAGATCGATGCCCACATCGCCCGGCACCCGGACGTGGCGAGTGTCGCCACCGTCGCGGTGCAAGGCTCTTCCGGTGAACCGGTTCTGGTGTCCTATGTCGTCTCCGCGCCGGGCTCCGCCGTGGATGTGGCGGCGATCGGCGACGATCTCGCGGCCAGGCTACCCCGGTACATGAATCCGGCGGCGATCGTGCGGCTCGACGAGATGCCGTGCACTCCCACGGGCAAGATCGACCGGGAAGCCCTGCGGCAGCGCCCTTTCGCTGCCGACGCCGCGGGCGGGCGATCGCCGTCGACGCCTACCGAGCAGATCGTGGCGCGACTCTTCGCCGATGTACTCCATCTCGACACGGTGTCCGCCGACAGCAACTTCTTCGCGCTCGGCGGGGACAGCATCGTCTCGATGCGGCTGGTGGCACTGGCGAGATCCGCCGGGCTCACACTCACACCGCGAGATGTGTTCGAACACAAGACGGTTGCTGCGCTCGCCGCACTGGCGGACGACATCGCCGCCCCGGTGGCGGTCGAGGAACCCGCCCGGCGCCCGACGGCGGACCGCTTTTCGGAGCCCCCGCTCGTCACGCTGACCGAACACGACCTCGATCGGCTGGAACGCCAGTACCCCGGCCTGTCCGACGTGTGGCCGTTGTCGCCCATGCAATCCGGGATGCACTTCGACTCGACGTTCGACCCGGGTGCCGGGGACAACTACACCGTCCAGACGATGATCGGATTGTCCGGCGCGGTCGACGGTGAGCGCCTGCGGCGTGCCGCCCAAGCCGTGGTCGACCGGCACGACATCCTTCGGGCCGCCTTCGTGGAGACGGCGAGCGGGCCGTGCCAGGTCGTGCTGGACCATGCCGAAATCCCGTTCCGCGAGGTAGATCTCGCCGATGGTGTCGACGCGGGATCGCCCGCCGACCCGGGCGCGATCGCCGCGGTCGACGCGGCGGCGGGATTCGACCTGTCGGCTCCTCCGCTCCTGCGCTTGACGCTGATCCGGCTCGACGCGCGGTCCTTCCGGCTGCTCGTCACGAACCACCATGCGATCCTGGACGGCTGGTCGATGCCGTTGCTGATGCGAGAACTGCTCGACTACTACGGATCTCCCGCGCGTATCGACTCCGCCGGTCCCGCTCCCTCCTACCGTGACTATCTGTCCTGGCTGGCTCGGCAGGACAGCGCCGCGTCCAAAGCGGCATGGGCGCAGGAGCTTTCGAATGTCGACGGACCCACCCGGGTGTCCCGCGAAGCCTCGTCGGCGGGCTCGGTCTGCGCCGCCGAGGTCGCGGCCGAACTCACGGCGGATCGATTCGCGGAACTCCGTCTAGTGGCGGCGGAGACGGCCGTCACCATCAACACCGCGGTGGCCGCGGCTTGGGCGCTGAATCTGCGTGTATCGACCGGCGAGACCGATGTGATGTTCGGCGCCGCGGTGTCGGGCAGGCCTCCGGAGCTGCCGCTGGTCGATCAGACGCTCGGCATGTTCCTCACCACGATTCCGGTGCGAGTCCCGCTGCGACCCACCATGACGGTGCGCGAGTTGCTGACCGGCATTCAGGTGCGGCACGCCCGCATGCTGGAGCATCACCATATCGGCCTACCCGAGATTCACCGCAGCGTCGGCCTGCCCGAACTCTTCGACACCGTCATCACCTTCCAGTCGTTCCCCATCGACCGGACGGCGCTGCAGGAACTCGTCGATTCGGCGGGCTTGCGGGTGGACGAACTCAGCGGTGTGGACGCGACGCCGTACCCGCTGAGCCTGGCCGTGGAACCGAAGCAGTCCGAGGACGGCGAGGTGCAGGGGCTGCGGATTACCCTCCGGTTCCACGAGCGCGCGTTCGACACCGCCTCGGCGCGCCGGATTCTCGATCGCTTCGTCGAGCTGCTGTGCCGGATCGCCGCGAACGCGGACGTGCGGCTCGGCGAGCTCGCCGGGGAATCGGGTCCGCTGTGGCCGGTTTCGGTTGCGGAAGCGGCGATTCCGGACACATTGGACGGCATACTCGCCGCCTCCGCTGCCGCCGAACCAGACGCGATCGCCGTGCGATGCGGTGCGGCTGCCATGACCTACCGGCAGCTCGACGAGCGATCCTCACGTCTGGCTCGGATCCTGCTGTGGCACGGCGCCCAGCGCGGACAGGTCGTCGCCTCCGTGCTTCCGCGATCCCCGGCGGCGACGCTGACCCTGTGGGCCGTGGCCAAGACCGGCGCCGCCGTACTGCCGATCGATCCGATCCTGCCGGCGGAGCGTATCGAGTTCTTGCTGTCGGACTCGAAAACGGTTGTCGGACTGACCGATGCGTCGACCAGGAAGCATCTCCCCGAGTGCGTCGACTGGCTGGTCCTCGACGAGGAGCAGACGCACGACACCCTGGACTCGGTCTCTGGTGCGCCGATCACCGATGTCGAACGCGGCGGGCCGATTCGGCGGGACCAGATCGCGTACGTGAGCTACACCTCTGGGTCGACCGGAACGCCCAAGGGCGTTCTCGTCAGCCATCGCGGCTTGGCCGAGATCGTCGCGGCGCAGCGGCGAATACTCGGCGTCGACCCGGCGTCGGTGGTGCTGCAGGTCGCCTCGCCCAGCTTCGACGCCTCGATCTTCGAGTTGTTGATGGCGCACGGCTCGGGCGGTCGGCTCGTCATCTCACCCGCCGATGTCTACGCCGGGCCCGAGCTGGCGAAACTGATGCGCCGCGAGGGTATTTCGCACGCGATAGTGACACCCTCGGCGCTGGCGACGGTTCCGTGCGATGGTCTCGACGGGTTGCGCGTGCTGGCGGCGGCCGGTGAGCCGGTCGGGCCGGAACTGGTCGATCGGTGGGCGCCGGATCGCGCCATGATCAATGTCTACGGGCCGACGGAATGCACGATCTGGGCTACCTCCGGCGACGCTCTGACGCCGGGCGCCGCGGTCACGATCGGCAGGCCCGTCGGCACGGTCGCGGCCGTTGTCCTGGACACCTGGTTGCGGCCCGTGCCACCCGGTGTCGCGGGCGAGCTGTACCTGTTCGGCCCCGGCGTTGCCGATGGGTATGTCGCCAAGATGGCGTTGACCGCGGCGCGGTTCGTCGCATGCCCGTTCGGGGAGCCGGGCCAGCGCATGTACGCGACCGGCGACATGGTGCGCCGCACCGCCGCCGGCGAGATGGAGTTTCTGGGGCGCAACGACTTTCAGGTGAAGGTGCGCGGCACCAGGATCGAGCTGGGGGAGATCGACGCGGTGCTGGGCGCGCGTGCGGATGTGGCATACGCCGTCACCGTGCCGCGCAGTGACGAGGGGCGATCAACGCTGCTGGTGTCCTATGTCGTGGCCGCGACCGGGGCGGAGGTGTCGGGCGAGGAGTTGCGCGCGGCACTGGCCGAGGCGTTGCCCCGGTACATGGTGCCGTCCGCGGTGGTGGTGCTGGACGAGGTGCCGCTGACCGCCAACGGGAAGCTGGATCGCGAGCGGTTACCCGAACCGGTTGCCGTCGCGCGCGAATTCCGGGCGCCTTCACCGGGATTGGAAGAGTTGGTCGCGCGGACATTCGAGCAGGTGCTCGACGTGGACCGGGTGGGAGTCGACGACGACTTCTTCGCGCTGGGCGGCGATTCGCTGAGCGCCTCGCTGGTGGTGGCGCGGATAGGCGCGGCCCTGGAGGTGCGCGTGCCGGTGCGGTCGGTGTTCGAGGCCCCGACGGTCGGCGAATTGGCCGCGCTCGCAGGGACACTCAGCGGCGTGGGCCGGTTGCCCCTGCTACCCGGAGTGCACCCCGACCCCGTGCCGCTGTCGCTGGCGCAGCAGCGGATGTGGTTCCTGAACCGGTTCGATCCGGACTCCGCGGCGTACAACATTCCGGTGCTGCTGCGGCTGTCGGGACGGTTGGACACCGCGGCGCTCGCGGCCGCGCTCGCGGATGTGATGGCACGTCACGAGGTACTGCGGACGATTTACCCGGAGGTCTCCGGTGAGCCGCGGCAGGTCGTTCTCGACGAGCCCGCGGTGCCGGTGGAGCCGGTGCTGGTGTCCGCGGATTCGGTCCCGGAGGTGGTGGGCGAGTTCGTGCGGCGCGGATTCGATGTGACGACCGCGGTGCCGATGCGCGTGGGGCTGTTCGAATTCGACGGCGACACAGGAGAATTCCTACTGGCACTGGTGGTCCATCACATCGCAGGCGATGGTCAGTCGATGGGACCGCTGGCCCGTGACGTGATGGCGGCGTATGCCGCGCGACTGGCCGGGCACGCGCCGGAATGGGAGCCGCTCGCCGTGCAGTACGCGGATTTCGCGTGGTGGCAACGGCAGATGCTGGGGACCGAGGACGATCCGGCGTCGTTGCTGTCCGCGCAGCTGGAGTTCTGGCGCTCGACGCTCGCGGGCGCACCCGACCGGCTGGAACTGCCCGCGGACCGACCACGTCCGGCCGTCGCGTCGCTGTCGGGCGGCCGGGTGCCCGTGGAGATCGATGCGAGTCTGCACGAGCGGCTGCTCGGGCTGGCACGGGCGCGCGGAGCGTCGCTGTTCATGGTGATGCATGCCGCGCTGGCAACGGTATTGGGGCGACTCGGCGACAGCGATGACGTGGTGATCGGCACCCCGGTCGCGGGACGCGGTGAGCCCGCGCTGGACGATCTGGTGGGGATGTTCGTGAACACCCTCGCCTTGCGGACCAGGGTCGATACCCGCGAACCGTTCGCCGAGTTGCTGATGCGCGCTCGCGAGACGGACCTGCTCGCGTTCGAGCACGCGGACGTGCCGTTCGAGCGGGTCGTGGAGGCGTTGAGCCCGGAGCGATCGGCGGCGCGGCATCCGTTGTTCCAAGTGGTCCTGGCGTTCCAGAACGTGTCGACGGTCGATGTGGCGCTACCCGGCGTCCGGGTAGCCCGAGTGGACGCCGATACCGGGGCGACCCAGTTCGACCTCCAACTGGTGCTGTCCGATTCGTTCGGCAATACCGATGTGGCGCACGGTATCTCGGGAACGATGACCTACGCGCGGGATCTGTTCGACGAGGCGAGCGCAGCGGCGATCGTCCGACGGTTGGTGCGGGTGCTGGAAGCCGTCGCCGACGATCCGGCCGTGGTGATCGGGGACATCGACTTGCTGGAAGCCGACGAGCGCGCGGCGCTCACGTCGCGCGTCGGGACACGGACCGTGGCGGCTGCGGAGCCCTCCGGATTGCTGCCGGACGTGTTCGCCTCGGCCGTACGCGACAACGGCGACGGTATCGCCGTCGTCGCGGGGGATGCCACGCTGACGTACGCGGAGCTGGACGAGCGGTCCAGTCGGCTGGCGAGGGTACTGATCGGTTGTGGCGCCGGACCGGAGCGTCCGGTGCTGGTGGCGGCGGCGCGGTCGATGGCATCGGTGGTCGCGTGGTGGGCGGTGGTCAAGACGGGCGCCGCGTACGTACCGGTGGACCCGGGCTATCCGGCGAGCCGGATCGAGCAAATGGTCTCGGATTCAGGTGCACCGCTGGGGATTACGGTGTCGGCGGCGCGTGCCGAGGTGCCGGATTCGGTGGACTGGATCGTCCTCGACGACCCGGCCGTCGCCGCGTGGATCGACGCGTCGGCGAGCGGCCCGATCAGCGATGACGAGCGGTCGCGGCCGCTGCGGGCCGCGGATATCGCCTACGTGATCTTCACCTCCGGATCGACCGGAGTGCCGAAGGGCGTCGCCATCACCCATTCCGGCATCGCCGACTTGATCTCGGTGTGGCGCGCCGACCGCGAACTCCGGCACACCTCCAGGGTGTTGCATTTCGCGTCGCCGTCGTTCGACGCCGCAGTGCTGGAGATCCTGATCGCCGTCAGCCGGGCCGCTGTCCTGGTCGTGGCGCCGACCGAGATCTACGGCGGCGGCGAACTCGCCGAGCTCCTGCGCGTGGGACGGGTCACCCACGCCTTCCTGACCCCGGCAGCGCTCGCGTCGGTGGATCCGGACGGGCTGGACGACCTGCGGCTGGTGATGTCCGGTGGGGAGGAGGTCCCGGCCGATCTGGTGAGCCGATGGGCGGGCACCGACAGCGCGGGCGTCAGAAAGTTCCAGGTGCTGTACGGGCCGACCGAGGCCACGATCGCCGCCACCGCGACGGGTGCGCTGCGATCGGATGAGCGGCCGACGATCGGTGCCCCGCTGCCGGGAACGCAGGCGCTGGTCCTGGATGCCCGGTTGCAGCCGGTGCCGGTCGGGGTGGCCGGAGAGCTGTATGTCGCGGGCCCTGCGCTGGCGCGCGGGTACCTGAACAGGGCGGCGACGAACGCGGCGCGGTTCGTGGCGCATCCGTTCGGGGAACCGGGACATCGCATGTATCGCACGGGTGATGTGGTGCGCTGGAACACCGGCGGCGCCCTGGAGTTCCTGGGGCGCAACGATTCCCAAGTGAAGATCCGCGGCTATCGGATCGAGCTGGGCGAGATCGACGCGGTGCTGAGCGCGCGGGCGGATGTGGCATACGCGGTCACCGTCGCGCGGCAGGATGACACGGGGCCGGAGATGCTGATTTCCTACGCGGTGCCCGAAGCCGGGGCGGGCCTGTCGGGTGAACAGTTGCGGGCGTCGTTGGCCGAGGTGCTGCCGTCGTACCTGGTGCCCGCCGCGGTGATGATCCTGGACGCGATTCCCCTGTCGCCGAATGGAAAGCTCGACCGCGCGGCCCTGCCCGCACCGGTCGTCCAGGCCAAGCGATTCCGGGCCCCGGCCTCACCGGTGCAGGAGATAGTCGCGGGCGTGTTCGCCGAGATCCTCGGCATCGACGGTCCGGTAGGCGCCGACGACGACTTCTTCGAACTCGGTGGCAACAGCCTGGTGGCGATTCGGGTAGCGGCCCGGATCGGCGCCGCGCTCGACGCGACCATCCCGGCGTCGATGATCTTCGAGGCGCCGACGGTCGCGAGGTTGGCCACCTGCGCCGAATCGCGGGCCGACACCGGCCGGGTGGCGCTGACCGCACAGCAACGGCCGCAGCGCATTCCGCTGTCGTACGCACAGCAGCGCATGTGGTTCCTGAACCAGCTCGAGCCCGGCTCGGCGGCCTACAGCATCCCGATCGTGCTACGGCTGTCCGGGAAGCTGAATCTCGACGCGCTGTGCGCGGCCGTCGAGGAGGTGCTGAACCGGCACGAGGTACTGCGGACCGTGTACCCGTATGGGGAGGGCGAGCCGTCGCAGGTCGTCCTTCCCGCCGCGGCGATCGCGCCGCTGACCGTGACCTCCGTCGCGGAACATGAACTGGCCGAGGCCTTGTCGGCGTTCGTCTCGACGGTGTTCGATCTGACGGTCGACGCGCCGGTGCGGATCCGGTTGTTCGAGCTCGCGCCGAACGAGTGGGTCCTCGCCGTGGTGGTGCACCACATCGCCTGCGACGGATCGTCGCTCGGCCCGCTGGCACGAGACACCATGACCGCGTACGCGGCCCACCTGGCCGGGGAGACACCGAGCCTGCCGCCACTGCCGGTGCAGTACGCCGACTACGCGATCTGGCAGCGAACCGTGCTGGGGACCGAAGACGATCCCCAGTCCCTGTTGCGCGCCCAGATCGACTACTGGACAGTCGCATTGGCGGAGCTGCCGGTCTTGCTGGAGCTGCCGACCGACCGTCCGCGTCCACCCGTGCAGACCTATTCGGGCGCGAGCGTACCGATAGCCGTCGGCGCCGATCTGCACGCGGGATTGCAGCGGGTCGCGCGGGTGCACAACACGACACTGTTCATGGTGTTCCATGCCGCGCTGGCCGCTACGTTGGCCCGGCTGGCCGATACCGACGACATCGCCATCGGCACTCCGTACGCGGGACGCGGCGAGCCGGAGCTCGACGATCTGGTCGGGATGTTCGTCAACACCCTGGTGCTGCGGACCCGGTTGACCCCGGGGATGACGTTCACCCAGCTGCTCGAGGAGGTGCGCGGAACCGATCTGGCCGCGTTCGGGCACGCCGATGTTCCGTTCGAGCGACTGGTGCAGGAGCTGAACCCGGTGCGCTCGCACGCGCACCATCCACTGTTCCAGGTGATGCTGGCATTCCAGAACATCGGCAGGGCCGAGTTCGAACTGCCGGGGCTCTCGGCGTCGGCCGTGACGGCCGACACCGACACCGCGCTGTTCGATCTGCAGATCACGGTCTCGGATTCCTACGACGCCACCGGCGCCCCGGCGGGCGTCACTGGCGCGGTGACCTATGCGAGCGACCTCTTCGACGCGACGACGGTAACCATGATCGTCGATCGCCTCCTGCGGTTGCTGTGCGCGCTGGTGGCCGATCCGGCACAGCCGGTGCACGAGGTGGAACTGCTCGGCGCCGAGGAACGGGAAGCGGTTCTGACGCAGTGGAACTCGACCGAACACCGGCTACCGCCCGGCGAGACGCTGCCCTCGATCTTCGCCGACTCCGCGCGGGCGCATGCCGATCGGCCAGCGGTGGTATTCGGCGAAAAGTCGCTGACTTACGCGGAATTCGCGTCTCGCGTGCACCGATTGGCGCGGTGGTTGATCTCCCGGGGCGTGGGTCCGGAATCTTTGGTGGCGCTGCGGATGCGGCGTTCACTGGACCAGGTCACCGCCATGTACGCGGTGCACGCCGCGGGCGGTGGGTACGTGCCGGTCGATCCGGACCTTCCCGCCGACCGCATCGCGTACATGCTGTCGATCGCCGCACCGGTGCTGGAGCTGTCGTCCCTCGATGGGCTGGAGCTGGCCGGTTTCGATGACGCGCCGGTCACCGACGCGGATCGGCTCGCGCCGCTGCGACCGCACAACGTCGCGTACGTGCTCTTCACTTCGGGCTCGACCGGACGGCCGAAAGGTGTTGCGATATCGCATTGGTCGGTGGTGAACCAGGTGCTCTGGGTCAGCGGGCTCTGCGCGCTGACGCCGAACGACGTGGTGCTGCAGAAGTCTCCAGCCACGTTCGACATGTCGGTGTGGGAGCTGTTCGCGACCCTGGCGGCAGGGGCGCGCATGGTGATCGCACGAGCCGACGGACATGCCGACCCGGCCTACCTCGCCGAAACCATTGCCCTCCAGCGCGTTACGGTCGCGGCGTTCGTGCCGTCGATGCTGGCGGTATTCGCGGACGCGGCGCCCGCGCGGTCGCTGGAGTCGGTGCGGACGCTGCTGGTGGGCGGTGAGGCATTCGGCCCCGAGGTGGTGGCCGCGGTGCGGCGAACAGTGCCCGGGGTCGAGGTGCACAATCTATACGGGCCGACCGAGTTCAGCGTGTGCGCGACCGCGCATCGGGTGACCGAAGCCGACAACGCGAACATGCCGATGGGCACACCGGTATGGAACGCGCGGGCATACGTCCTCGACCACCGGTTGCATCCGGTGCCGCCGGGTGTCGCCGGGGAGCTGTACTTGGCGGGCGCCCAGCTCGCCCGCGGCTATCGGTCACGACCGGGACTCACCGCGGAACGGTTCGTAGCCGACCCGTACGGCGACGGCGGTCGCCTGTACCGCACCGGAGACTTGGTGCGTTGGCGCCACGACGGCGAATTGGAATACCTGGGCCGCACCGATTTCCAGGTGAAGCTGCGCGGGCTGCGTATCGAACTGGGCGAGATCGAGGCGGTACTCGCCGAGTACCCCGGCATCGCCAGGGCGATCGCTGTGGTGCGCTCCACGGGAGCGGTGGATCACCTCGTCGGCTACCTGACGCCCGCCGCGGGCGCCGCGGTCGACACCGCGTCCGTCTTGGCGCACGCGGCGACCAAACTGCCGGAATACATGCTGCCCACCACGGTGATGGTGCTCGACACGGTGCCCCTGACCGCGTCGGGCAAGCTCGACTCCACGCGACTACCGGAGCCGGTGCTCGCGGTAGCGGAGTTCAGGGAGCCTTCGTCGTGGCTGGAAGGTGCGGTCGCACGGGCATTCGCAGCAGTGCTCGGAGCGGATCGGGTGGGCGCCGACGACGACTTCTACGCGTTGGGCGGTAACTCGCTGAAGTCGGTGCAAGTGGTGAACGAATTGCGGAAAGAACTCGACTACGAGGTGCCGATCGCCTGGATGTTGTCGGATCCCTGCCCCGCCGACCTGGCGAAGCGGATCGAATCCGGAATGCGCTCGGGTCCCGTCGTCGAGCGAACCGATCACGGCTTCGACGTGCTGCTGCCGATCCGGACCGGCGGTGAGCGACCACCACTGTTCTGTATCCACCCGGCCGCGGGCCTGTCGTGGTGTTACCGCACCCTCGACCGCTACCTCTCCGACGGTCGACCGATCTACGGCCTACAGGCTCCGCAGATCGGCGGCGAGGTCCCCGGTCCGACAACGATCGAAGAGATGGCTCGACGCTACTTCGACGAGATTCGCGCCGTTCAGCCCCACGGTCCCTATCACGTCCTCGGCTGGTCACTGGGCGGTGTGATCGCCCATGCCGTTGCCGTCGAGATGCGCGCCGCCGGTGAACAGGTCGCGCTGCTGGCGCTGTTGGACGCCGAGGTGGACGCTGTCGAGGAGCCGACATTCTCCGCGGTCACCGCGGGAGAGCTGATCAGCAATCTCGGTCCGGTCCTCGGCGTCGATTTCGTGAGTCCCGACGCGACCGCCGAGGAGGCCGCCGAGCTGATCGAACGGCACCTGGGGCGCGGCCTCGGTATCGACGCCACACGGATCGAGCGCCTGACCGATGCCTACAACCTGGCGATCGGGGCGGTCGGCGTATGGCGGCCCGCGGTATTGGACAGCGACATGCTCTATTTCACCGCGACACGGGAAAGGCGATCGGATGCCACGGGGCACGAGGGATGGGCGCGGGTGGTCCGCGGGCAGATCTCGGTCTTCGACATCGATACGACGCATCTGGCGATGACCGAGCCGAGTGCGATCGCTCAGATCGCCCGGATTCTCAACGCACGATTGGAGTGAGGTCCGCTCAGTTCGGCGAGGTGGTGGGCGCGCCGGATTCCTCGGTGCGGCCGTCCTCTTGCGGGAGGGGCGTGTTGATGCCCAGCAACGCCCCGATCGACGCCCCGAGCGCCCCACCGAGCAGGGCGGCGGGGATGGCGACGATGGTGACGCCGAGGGCCGCGCCGAGGAGCGGGCCGACAACCAAGCCGGTCGGCAGGAACGGGATACCGACGATGAACCCGGCCGCCGCGCCCGCCAACGCGGCGGCTATCGCGACCGGCGCGGACAGTCCCGCGGCGATGCCCGCACCGATCGCCGCACCGACGCCCGCGTCCACGGCGGCGACGGTGCATTGGCGGGGATCGACGGGGATCTGCGCGCAGAATGCCTCGAGCTGCTCCTGACTCACGGTCGGCGGCGCGTCCGGCGCGGTGACCGTCTCGGTCGGACTGTCGGCGACCGGATGCGCTGGTCGTCTGTCGCCGCGGGGGTCTGCCGCAGCCGCGGTGTCGACCGGCGACTCGGCAACCGGAACGAGCACGGCCTGCGGAGGGAGTAGCCCCTGCTCGAGGCGCGTCGGTGACGTGACAGGGGTGTCATCCGGGGATGCGTTGGCTACTCCGGTTCCGAGAAGGACCGCGAGCGGCAACATGCTCGCAATCAACATCGAACGAGACCGCCAACGACCGGCTTCCGGCATTCCGCACCTCCTGGACGTGTACCTCTTAGTGCTTTCTGGCCTCGCGTATTTGTCGCACATGGCGGCGCAGATAGCTTAAGCGGCCAGGGTGCGAAGAACCGGCGCATCCTGCGTGTGTCTGGCGAATCTGTGGCTACAAAAGAACTGGCACTGGAAAGCGCCCCGCACCACGATGGTCACATGGACGGGGATGACAACAGCGTGAACCGGATTCGATGGGACGAACTCCCCGGCACCGTGCGCGCCGAGGTCGAGCACCGGTTGGGATCTCAGGTTCGCGCAGCCACCACCCAGGCGGGCGGGTTCAGCCACGGCTTGGCAGCCCGGCTCGAATTGCGTGACGGTCAGAACTTCTTCGCGAAGGCGATCAGCACCGATGACAGCCTCGCCGTGATGTACCGGACCGAACTCGAAACCGCCGCCCGATTGCCGCCAACGGTCCCCACACCGGCGCTGCGGTTCACCCTGGATACCCGAGGTTGGCTGGTCGCGGTTTTCGACTACGTTCCTGGCCGACACCCCCGGCTCGATCGACGAGCTGAGCTGGCAGCGGTGCTGGCCACGATCGAGCGGCTGGCGATCATGCTCACGCCCAGCCCGTTGCCTGATCTGCCGACAATCGTCCAGCACTACGGACGGCAGCTACAGGGCTGGAGGAGATTCGCGGAGCACGAGCCTCCTGCCGATTTGGATGGCTGGTCACGGCGCAACCTGGACGAGCTGGCCGAGCTGGAATCGACTTGGACCGACCACGCCGCAGGTGAAACGTTGTTGCACACCGACCTTCGCCCGGACAACATGCTGCTACAACCGGACGGCAGCGTCATGGTCCTCGACTGGGCGTGGCCCTGCCGCGGCGCCGCGTGGATCGATCTCGTCGCGCTCACTCCGCACATCGTCGCGCACGGAATCGATGTCGACGAGCTCCTCGCCACGCATCCAACGACCAGCGGCGTCGATCCCGCCGCGGTATCGGCATTCCTGTGCTCCCTTGCGGGCTACTGGGCTATGAAAAGCCGCGAGCCCGCGCCACCGCGATCACCCTGGCTCCGCCGGTACCAGGCCCACTCAGCGCAAGTCACGGCCAACTGGCTCAGCAGGCGACTCGGGTGGTGAAACACTCCAGCAGGCCAGTCGCGAACTCGTCGTGCACGCCGTCGGTCGATCCGAATTCAGCTCGCTCGGCGGCTCGCTCGGCGGCCGAAGTACCACGAGATCGTCGCGCTCAGGGCGGTTGGCACAAGGACGAACAAGGTGATGAACACGCCGAAAGGCGGCAGGGTCAGCGTCGGGTCGCCGATGCCGCTGACGAGCAGCATGGCGACCGCCCACACGATCCCGGCCGCGCATGCGCGGATCAGCGCGCCCGGCAAGGTTCGGTGCTGGGCGCCTGCGGGAAGTCCGGCGAGGACGACGAGCACGATCGCGGCGATGTAGGCCCAAAGGTTCACCAGCAACGCCACACCACAAATCACGCCACCGACGGCAGGGCCTCCCAAGACCTCCCACACCTTCTTCGGCAGTGAGTAGTCGGCGAAAAGCGGTGGCACCGGCGAGTTGTCAGCGGGTGAGCTCTGCGCGGTGGGGTGACTGGGCTGCATGGAGAACTCCCATAGGCCGATGGCTGCGTCGTCGGCCCAATGATGCGACATAGGCTCCATCGCTGCACAGTTCGTTGTGTATGTATCCAAAAGGATTGGCGCGCATTGCACTTCCGGACGGGTGGCGTTTGCGCTCGTGCCGCGCCCGGATGTGAAAAGCTCCGGGCGCGCGGTTCGGGCGGCGGCCAACGGCGCGAGCGGCCGATGTCGCGAAGGTGGTGCCGACAGCCGTCGGTAGGGGAGCGGTTCCTGATCCTGCCGCGCCCGGACGCAACTGACACCGAGTCCGATTTCGCGGGCGAATCTCCCGCCGATTCGCTGGGTGTCCAGGCCTGATCGGCCAGTGGGATGGCTCGAGGGCTTGCGCAGGCAGGCTTGGTTTGATAAGGCAGCGCGTCAGCGTCGGTGTCTATGCCTCTGAACTGGACATATGTCTCGGTCGTCGGTGTTTACGGGCGTTCGACGCTCGAACATGGGCCGATGCGTCGATCTAGAAAAGTGTGATTGACATTACTTCTCCACTGCTCCACACTGTTCCCACCAAACTGAACTTGGCGTCAAGTTCTACTCCACTCGATCTCGATCAGTGGACACATCTCGACCAGGAGTACGCGCATGACCGCACCACCACTGGAACCAGCCGGCACCGGCGAAACCTCCCTCGCGCCGGCCGCGGAACGCGGGCGAGCCCATCGCAAACTCCTCGCCGCCGGTCTGATCGGCAGCTCCATCGAGTGGTACGACTTCTTCCTTTACGGAACCGCCGCCGCGCTGGTGTTCCCCCACGTGTTCTTCCCGGACAGCTCCGCGCTGATGGGTACGTTGCTGTCGTTCAGCACGTTCTGGGCGGGTTTCGTGGCCCGGCCGCTCGGCGGCGTGCTGGCCGGGCACTTCGGCGACAAGTACGGACGCAAGCCCGCCGTCGTCACCTGCCTGCTCGGCATGGGCTTGGCGACCTTCCTCATCGGCTGTCTGCCGAGCACGAACGCGATCGGTGTCGCCGCGCCGATCCTGTTGGTCGCGTTGCGATTCGTGCAGGGCATCGCCTGCGGTGGCCAGTGGGGCGGCATCGTGTTGCTGCTCACCGAATCCGCGAGCCCGAAAAGACGGGGATTCGCCGGGACTTTCGGGCAGATGGGTGTTCCGCTCGGGGTGGTCCTCGGCAATCTGGTATTCCTGGTCGCGACCTCGGCGCTCTCCGCGGACGCGTTCCTGAGCTGGGGCTGGCGGGTGCCGTTCTGGTGCAGCGCATTGCTTTTCCCGGTTGTGCTCTACATCCAGACCAAGGTCGAGGACTCCCCGGAGTTCCGTGAACTTCAACAGGAAGTGGCCGAAGCGCGCCCCGACCGGGTCGCCCAAGCCCCGCTGTCGGAGGCGATCCGGTTGCACTGGCGCAAGATCTTGCTCGGGTGCGGCCTGCTCGCCGCCACCAACACCGCCTTCTACATCAGCATCGCCGGCGTGCTCAGTTACGGCACCCACGAGCTCGGCATGAAGCGCAACGACATCTTGACCGTCTCGCTGGTCGCCTCCCTGTTCGGCTGCGCGGTGATTCTCTGGTCGGGCCACCGATCCGACCGGGTCGGGCGCAGACCGCTCATCCTCATCGGCGGAATCGGTCTCGCGGCCTGGGCCTTCCCGTACTTCCTGCTGGTCGACACCGGGAAATTGCCGATGTTCTTCATCGCCATCGCCGTCGGCACGATCTTGCAATCGTTGACCTATGGTCCGCTGGCGGCTTTCCTCGGCGAGCTGTTCGAACCTCGGCTGCGCTACTCGGGCGCGTCCCTGGCCTATCAGCTGGCCGCGATCACCGTCAGCGGCGGCACGCCGTTCATCATGACGGCGCTGATCGCCAATACGGGTGGGACCACGCTCGTCTCCGTGTATTTGGCGCTGATGGGCTTGGTCACCGTCTTCAGCGCTTGGCTACTGCGGGAAACCAATCCCGCCGAGGTCCGCGCGGATCCTGACGCCGTCCCCGGCGAACAGCTCTACGCCTGAACCAATTCGGGCGTAGCGCGCAGCGACGAGCCCGCGGCCGTCGCCGAATCCGTCGCCCGCGTCATCGAAACAGCGACCGCCAACCCATCCAGATATCGATCCGAAAGTAGATTCATGAAAGTTCGTAAGTCCGTCGTGTCCGCCGCTATCGGCGCCGCCGCTCTGACGGTGTGCGCAGGCACCGTCCACGCCGAGCCCTTGAGCGTGGACATCACACCCGGCGTCAACTACACCGCCTACCAGGACGGGAACACGGCGGTGATCAGCGTCGACGCCGGCCAGTTGATCGTCGACAAGGGCAGGTTCCAGATCCGCGCGGACGACGGCACGGTGCTTGCCGGCGTGCCACTCGAGTTCAACGTCAACAACGTCGCCTTTCCCATCGACGCGCAGATCGACGGGCGCACCGCGCGCTTGACGCCGTCGCTGGACCCCGCTCGCGCCGAGACGAAACCGGTGGCACTGCCGTTCCAGGACCAGGCCCCGTGGAAGACGCCGTACGACCGCGAGGTCGCCGCGTTCTCCCGAATGGCCTCCACGATCACGGTCGCCGGTGTGGTGGGCGGCATGGTCGGAGCGGTCGGCGCCGGAGTGATCGGCTGCCTCGTCGGCGGAGCCACGCTGGCCGCGGCGACAAGCCCGCTCGCGATGATGTTCGGCGCGGGTCCGGTCGTCGGTTGCCTCATCGGCGCGGGGGCGCTGGCGCCCGTCGGCGCCCTCACCGGCGCCCTCTTCGTCGGCGCCCCGGTCGCGACGGCAGCGGTGATCCAGTACTTCACCACCATCAACGAGCCGTTCCCGGTGAAGTAGCGATCCGGCCTGCACAGCGTTCACGAGTGGTCCACGGTCAGCGACCGTGGACCACTCGTCGGCCAACCAGCTCGCGCTTCCGCTCCGGTCCCGGTCACATTCGATTTCGAAGGAATCCCACTATGGTCAACGTCTTCGATCCTGTTCGCCGCCATGCCGAAAGGGCTCCCGACAGTGTCGCGTTGCGGTCCGAGCGAATCGAGTGGAGCTATCGGCAATTGGACAGGTCGAGTTCACGGTTCGCCGGAGCGTTGGCGGCAGCGGGCCTGCGTGCGGGCGACCGGGTGCTGCTGGCCGCGCCGTCGGTGCCGGAATTCGTCGTGGCCTACCTGGGTATCCAGATCGCCGGGGGCGTCGTCGTGCCGGTGAACACGATGTCGACTCGCGCCGAGATCGAGTATTTCCTCACCGATGCCGACTGTGCGCTTGCCGTCGTTTGGCACGGCCTCGGGCCCGCGGTGGCCGAGGCCGCCGAGCGCTGGGGTATTCCGTTGTGGTTGTTGGCGCCCGGCGCGCAGCTGGCCGCGGAACCGGCCGGATGTGCCGACCGTGATCCGGGGGACACCGCTGCCATTCTGTACACCTCCGGTACCACCGGGCGGCCCAAGGGCGCTCAGTTGACCGTCGGGAACCTGCTCGCGGGCGGGGAGATCGGAGCGCTGGTCGGTCGCGGCACCGAGGCCGATCGCACCGGGACCGGGTTGCCGCTGTTCCATGTTTTCGGACAGTCCGCGGTGATGATGCCGTGTTTCACCGCCGGAGGGTCGCTGTCGCTGCTGGCCCGTTTCGATCCGGTCGCCATGCTCGCGATGCTGCGGCGCGACCGGCTGACCATCGTCGCGGGGGTGCCGACAATGTGGAATGCCATGCTGCACGCGGCCGATGCCGCAGATCGCGCCGATTTCGAACAGTTGCGCGTCGCGATCTCCGGTGGCGCATCACTGCCCGGTGAGATCGCCCGCGACTTCGAGAAGAAGTTCGGCTGCACGATCCTCGAGGGCTACGGGCTCACCGAGACCGCCGGGTTCGGTACGTTCAACGATCTCGATCGCGGGGCGAAGATCGGATACACCGGACGCGCTGTCCCCCGGCTGCGGGTCGAGGTGCGCGATCAGGATTCGAATGTGTGCCCGCCGGGCCAGGTCGGCGAGGTATTCATCCAGGGAGACACCGTGATGAAGGGATATTGGCGCAGGCCCGAGGCGACCGCCGACGTGCTGTCCGCGGACGGCTGGTTCCGCACCGGGGATCTCGGCGAATTCGACGGCGACAGTGATCTGCGCATCGTCGACCGCGTCAAGGATCTGATCATCCGAGGCGGCTACAACGTCTATCCGGGCGAGGTCGAGGAGGTTCTCTATGAGCACCCCGACGTCGTCGAGGCCGCGGTCGTCGGGGTGCCGGATGCTCATTACGGTGAGGAGATCGCCGCGGTCGTCGTCACCACATCTGGCTCGGCGCTGGACGCCGACGAGGTCTCCCGATGGACTCGGGAACGCCTTTCGGCATACAAGATTCCGCGCATCATTCGGTTCACCGATGCCTTACCCAAGGGTGCCACGGGCAAGATCCTCAAACGGGCCATCGATCGGGAATCATTGCGTGAATCGACGCGATGAGAACTCCTCGACGCGATCACACCGGCGGCGCACGGTGGACGACACCGATGCCACGCACCCACAGGGTGGACAGGGTCGCCGCGGCCGCGTCGGCGTCGATATCGACATCGGCCTTGGCCCACTGGTAACAGAATTCACGCACCATGCCGCACAGCGCCGTCGCCGCGTAATTGGCGTCGATGTCGAGGGCGGCCAGGCGGTTGTCCTGTAGCCGGATGATCATCTTCTCGGCCCGGTCGATGAACAGATCGATCTCGGCTTGGCGAAGCTCCTCGATGTCGGGGTTGAGGCCGGCGACCTCACCCCACATGAGCATCAGGCGTTGGTGATCGCGGAAGGCGAGGACGTAGGCGCGCACCGCCGATTCGATCGCCTCGACGGCGGTCCCGGGCTGGGCGCCGAGCCGCGAGCGCACCTTGGCGCGCATATCGCTGATGAGATTGAGCACCACCGCGTGGAAGATCGCTTCCTTCGACTCGAAATAGACATAGAAGGTCCCGTGCGCGACCCCGGCTTCCGCGACGATATCGGCGACCCGTGTCTCCACGTACCCGAGTCGCGAGAAGACGAGCTCGGCGACCTCGACCAATCTGGCTCGAGTTCGTTCCCCGCGCGGCGTCAACGCCGGCGCTTGCTTACCACCCCTGGTGTTCACCGATTGCGACACAGCACCATCGTCGCAAATAGCGCTCCGCGGGCAACGGCGACGGGCCCGGTGACCGCGAGAAGAGGCCTACGTCCGATCGGTTGCCGCTGGGGAGCGGCCATCGTGCGGCTCCGGCACCTCGGCGCGGTGCCAGCGCTGCAACGTCGCGGCGATGACGTGCGGGTCCATCCTCGCGGCGGCTGAACGGTCGGAGCTGCATCGGCGCGCGGCGGCGAGCCGGTCCGCGGCCTCGGTCAGCGAGCAGTCGTGCTTCTCTTGGAGGACGAGAAGCTGTTCCATGGTCGTGTGCCAGGGATGGCGTGCGAGTTCGTCGTCGAAGGACGCCGGATCCGAGAGGCAGTCTGTGATCGTCTTCGCGGTCGAGCGGAGGGACTCGGACCAGCGCTTGTGCCAGTCGGTGAAGCCGGCCGCCGCGACCGGGTCGAGGGCGATCACGAGGCGCCACGCGAAGATCTCCTCTTGGCCGGCGAGGTCGGGGCGGTCCTTGGCGAACTCGTCCCATTCGGTGTTGGTCCCGTGCTCGAACAAGCCGCACAAGGACAGGTTCGGGACCACGGTGCACAGCAGGTCCGCGTCGGGAGCGCGGTGTTCGGCCAGCAGCACGGCGTCGTACAGATCCTTGCCCTGGGGGAACGCATCGGTGCAGATCCACAGCAGCTTCCAGGCCAGGGCGAGGTCGGGGGTGGCGGCGAGCAGCGTCGCGGGCGGGCCAGGGGTGCCCAGTCGCGGGATATCGGTCCACCGCGGGGCCTGCGGCAGCGCGTCGTCGAACACGAAGTCCAGTTGCACTGTGCCTCCGGGGATCCCGGAGTCAGTCGCGGACCACGGCAGCACGAGGCGGCGGCCGGGCACCCGATCGTAGGTCCAGATGTCGTCCTCGACGGCGTCTTCCGCCCGGGCGTGGATCGGGCTGTCGGGGGCCTCGGTCGCGGCCGCGACCCGGGTGGCGACGTCCGTCAGCAGCTGGTCGGTCCGGTCGCTGTTGAACTCCCAGTCCCGCGGCAGCACAACGAAATCCAGGTCGCCGGGCTCGCGCGCCTGCTCCCCGAGCCAGGCGCGGAGCAGTGCGCTGCCGTTCAGCATGAGATCCCGAGCCCACGGGGAAGCGGCGACGGCAGCCAGCACGGTGTCCAGCGCGGCGCGGCGTGCGGCGAACCAGGCCGTCGCGATCCGCGGGTCGTCGAACCTGGGATCCGTCAGGCGCATGGCCGCGAAATGTGGCTTGGCGGCGGGGTCGAACACCGGCGTCTGGCGCACGCCATCAGCCTGGACCGGTCGCAGGGTCGGTGGCAGACCCAGCTTCGGCCTGGCCTGCTCCGTCGGAGGATCGTGTGGCACGACCGCGTCCGCCGGCCACCCCCCGCTGCCCAACCCCTTCCACGAGCGGTCCGCCTCGGTGGTCACGAGTGCTCCTCGTTCTCGTCGATCCATCCGGAATCGATGGACTCGTCACTGTCGTACACGACGAATTCTCTTTCCGCCGAGAGTATTCGGTGCTTCTCCGCCTCCAGTGCGGCCGTCAGGGCGGCACAACGGGCTGCGGCGACGGGATCACCCACCAGACGGCACCGCTGGGTCACGAAGCGCTCGACACGGCCGTCGGTGCGGACACGCCGGGCATTCACCGACAAATGCGCTGCGTGCACCCCGGCGAGGCGGGCCAAGGCGCTCGTGTCGGCGCCGGAGTCGAGTAGCAGCTTGATGTGATGCTCGAAGTAGTAGCTTTCGCCCAGTGCGACGGCCTCGGTGTCGGTGGCGGGTACCCCCGCGGCCGACGGTGCGGCCTCGATCTTGGTGCGGACCACCGGAAAACCCGCCGCCACAGCCGGTTCCGCGACGCCACGACCGAATCCCGCACCGCGACGAAGGGGCCGGACTCCCGGATGGTGAGCATGGGCTGTTCGGTCACGCGACCGCGCGCGAGCACGATGTGCACGAACTTCGAACCAGTTGCGGCGGCGTACTGTTCGAGCTTTTCAGCATCGGCGCCGCGCACTGTGAGGTGCGCTTCGAAGTCGCCGTCGAAGATCGTTGATGCGGTCACCCGGTCATGGTCGCAAAGGAAACACGGTAATGTCGCTTGGATTTCCGGTCGCCGGCATCCGTGCAGCGGCCGAACCAGCCCTCGGGGTTGCCATCGGGTTCATACCTCACATCACGCGTCGCTCGATCCGTCGATGCTCGGCCGCAACTTCGTGTTGGAACCTCGGTCCGCCCCCCGCAATCGCAGCCCCCACGTTTCATGCTGCTCATTTTCGGCCGCCATCCTCAGGGCCCAGCTTCGCCACTCAGCGCGCTGGGTGGCAATCTCTTCGCCGTTGACAATTGCGTGCCGCGACAAAAATCGCGCGAGTAGCCAGCTACCTAATTCGAGTTTCTGCCCACTTCAGGCAATCGCAGGGCTGCTCGACCTGCGGGTCGGCACGTGCGAACTGGCGGCAGCGAGATCGATGGTGTGGCGGGGAGTTGGTCGAGGAGGTGCAGTTCGCCGGTCGGTCGTGTGGGTTGCGTTTCGAGGAGTTGGTTGAGTGTGGTGGTTTGGGTGTCGAGCTCGCCCCGCGAGTACCGCTACAGCGACGAGCACTACGCCGTTTTCGTCACCGACCCGACTGCGTCCGCGGGGAATTCGGGCACGTCCCGACACCGACCCACATCGAGTCCGTCCGGGGCGGTCGGCGATGACCGGTCATCCGTTCTTGCTTCGGCGGGCGCGGATTTCGCGTAGGAAGGGGTGTTATGGCCTCGGCATTCGATCGACACTTGGACGCGTTCCGCAGCTATCAGGCCACCCCGTGGGGTCGGCTGCGGTATGAGCAGGTGTATGCCAACCTTGTCCGCCATCTGCCGACTCGGCCGTTGACAGTGCTCGATGTCGGTGGAGGGAATGGACTCGACGCTGTGCGTCTGGCGGCGCTGGGCCATCACGTGACCATCGTGGATACCTCGTCGGCGTCGCTGGCTGAGGCCGTGGGCTTGGCCGAGGCGCAGGGCTTCGGGGACCTGATCGACACCCGGTTGGCGGAGGCATCCGACGTGCTTACTGTCGCGGAGTGTGGGTCGATTGATGTGGTGCTGTGCCACAACGTGATTCAGTATGTACCTGATCGAGGTGCCGTCCTCGAGGCAATGGTGTCGGTGCTGCGCCCCGGCGGCCTGCTGTCGGTGCTGGCACCGAACCCGCTCAGCGACCCGCTGACTGCTGCGGTGCGGCGCGGAGCACTCGAGGAGGCGATGCGGCTGCTGAACACGACCAGGCGGGCATCGGTCACCTATCAGGCCGAGATCGACGGGGTGACCGCGACCGACCTGGCTGCGGAGATGGTAGCGGCCGGTCTGCAACGTCCGGTCCGATACGGGGTGCGCGCGGTGTGCGACTTGATCCGCGACGACGGGATCAAGCACGACTCGGAGTTCTTCGCGAAACTCCTGCAGCTGGAGAACCTGCTGGCCGACCGATACCCCTACGTCGAGACAGCCCGCTTCTACCATCTGATTTCGGTCAAACCCGCAGCGACAGAGCCGGTCACATCGACCGACGTCGGCGGTCGGCGTGTGGCGATGGACCTGGCCGCCTATGAACAGCGGGTGCGATCGGAGGACTGCTTCGTATGCGCCTTTCTGGAAGGCAAACCCGGCTACGAGCACCACATGGTCTACGACGACGGCGAGCACGTGGCGTTCTTGAACAAGTACCCCACCTTGTTCGGCTACGTTCTCGTGGTGCCTCGGCGCCACGTCGAAGATGTGGTCGCCGACCTGACCCCACACGAGTATCTTCGACTGCAGTCGGCCGTGCACAAGGTGGCACGCGCGGTTGCTGCGGTGACCGGCCCCGAGCGAACCTATGTGATGTCGCTGGGCTCCGTGCAGGGCAATGCCCATGTTCACTGGCACGTCGCTCCGCTCCCGGCCAACACGCCCTACGACCATCAGCAGCTGCACGCGGTCGATCCGGTCCACGGCATCCTCGACTACACCGAGACCGAAATGGCCGACCTCGCGGCGCGGATTCGTGCGTCGCTGCCAGCCGAGCCTGCGGGCCGGTTGGTGGTCATTCGCGGCAGCTCCGGCTCCGGCAAGACGACTGTGGCCAGGACATTGCAGCGGCGGTTCGATCGGGGGCGGTGTGTGGTCATTTCGCAGGATGTCGTGCGCCGAGAGTTCCTGCGGGAGAGCGATGTTCACGACGGATTCAATATCGAGTTGATCGGAGAGATCGCCTCGCTGTGCCTGGCTCGTGGGCTGGTTGTCGTGCTGGAGGGGATTTTCTCGCAGCGCCGCTACGGCGACATGCTCGATCGATTGGCGGCCAATGCAGCCGTCTCGCGGTTCTACGCCTTCGACTTGTCGTTCGAAGAGACGTTGCGGCGGCACGCGACCCGACCCCAGTCGTCGTCGTTCGGTCGCGACGAGATGCGGGACTGGTACCGCGGCTGGGATCCGCTGCACTTCGTCGACGAAGCCCGCATGGACGCCACCCAAGGCTGCGCCGACATCGCCGAGATGATCTTCGCCGACATCACCGCCTCGACCACACCATCAGCCGGGGCGGACCCCGATCGCCTCCAGCCCGATGAGCTGCCTACCGCCACCGTGGACGGCCCGGGTGGTCGCGTCGAATCGTCTCAAACACTGGTGGTGCGGTGCTGGGGCACCAGCCACACCGAGCACCTCGTGGGTGAGTCACACCGCTTGGCCGACGTCACCGACCTGCCGGCGCCAGGCTCGACGGTAACGGTCGACCGATGGCGCAACGGCGGGTTCATCGAGCGGCTGAGCACCAGCTTGACCGCACGGCTTCCCGATGTCGCCATGGTCTTCCACAATCACGGCCGCGGCGGCGCCACCTCGCGCGAGTTGCTGGAAGCCATCGAGACTGCCGATGTCGACCAAGACATCGCGCTGTTCGAGTGCGGCACCAACGACGTCTTGCGACGTCACCAGGCTCGCCTCGCCGAGGGTGTGGACCTGCAGGAGTTCACCCGCAACTACCGAGCCGCGCTCGGCCACCTCACCGCCCGCTCCCGGGTCGTTGTCTGTCTATCCTCCCCACCGGTCGCCACGCACATCGGCCCGCAGGCAGCGGCAATGAACCGCGACCTGTGCGCGTACAACCTCGCTGCCCGTGACGCGGCCCGAGACGCCGGAGCTGTGTTCGTGGACTGTTGGGGCAAATTCGTCACAGCCGCCGCACTTCTGGGTAAACGCCCCGACGACTCGTCAGCCGCGCACAGTCCGTGGATGGCCGACGGCCTGCACCTGTCGCCGGTCGGGGACGAGGTCGTCGCACGCAGCCTCGAGGCCGCCTTGGTCGACCAACACGTGATCCGCCGACTGCTTGCGCCGACGAAACAGAGCCGACAACGCCACAACACCGACGTGAAGGTCCGCCACGGCCGAGTCGAGGACATCCCCGCCTGCGTCCAGTTGCATGTCGATGTCGCCGCCGAAGGCAAGTGGATCGGACCGGAACCCCCGATCGATGAAGACGACGTGTCAGTCCGTTTGCGTAACCTCGTCTCCACCACCAAAGGGCTTCTCGTTGCCGAGCATTCATCCGCCGGGATCGTGGCCACGGGCACCGCGCATTCTGTAGCGACCGATGTCGCGTCGATCACCATGATGGTCGCCTCCAGCCACAGAGGCCAAGGTATCGGGACCGCATTGCTGGAGCAGCTGATCGACTGGTGCGGAAACAACAACGCGCACAAGGTCACCCTGCAGGTCTGGCCGCACAACCAACCCGCGATCGACCTGTACCACCGCGCGGGATTCGAGGTCGAAGGCACGCTGCGCGCACACTACCGACGCCGCAACGGCGAACTATGGGACTCGATCATCATGAGCCGCTTGCTGCCGCGCCCGCGACGGCGGTGACCACGCTCGTGAGACCTCGGAGCCGGCACGGGTAGCCAGGTTCTCACGATCGCCGTCGACGTCGCCACCGGCTAGCCACCAGGTCGATTCCGAAGGAAGAACCCGCCAGTTCAACCACCGGATCGGAACGCGGGACGTTCGACCGGCTTCGCGGCTCGCGCGTTCGAGTGCGGTCACCTGTCGGCGTGGGCGGCAGCCGCGACCGGCGCGATCTTCGTCTCCGGTTCGGGTATTCATCATGATCGGGAGATGTACTCTGACATCCATCAGGGGGATTCGCCGGGAGTCGGTCCCCACCAGGGAGGGAAGTCGGAAGCGTGGGCAGCGCCGTATCAACCTGGGGTGCAACGTATTCAGTGGTCAAGCGCGGTCAATTGCGTTCGGTTCTGATCGCAGTTTCGGTCGTGTTGTGCTTTACCGGTACTCCCATGGCGGTCGGTAGTGCGGATCCGCTGCCAACTCCGCAGAACGACCCGTTCTATACCCCGCCATCGGGCTGGAGCTCGGAGGCGCCGGGCACCATCCTGAATTCGCGACCCGTCGAGGTGGCCTCGCTAGGGCCACAGGCGCAGGACGCCGACGCCTGGCAGTTGCTGTATCGAACGACCGATACCGCCGGGCAACCCATGGCGACCGTGACGACGGTGCTGCGCCCACGAACCGGGCACGTCAAGGGATTGATCAGCTACCAGGTTGCCGAAGATGCCTCGGCCCCACAGTGTGCTCCCTCGTTCGTGCTCCGGCAAGGAGCGCCCGACAAGTACGACTCCTCCCTGGATCTCGTACAGATCGACCAGATGTTGTCGTCCGGTCATGCGATTTCCGTACCCGACTGGGAGGGGCCGCTAGGGGCTGTGTTCTCCCCGAAACAGCCGGGTTACGCCGTGCTCGACGGAGTGCGCGCCGCCGAGGGTTTCACGCCACTCGGCCTGTCCGGCATCGATACTCCGGTTGTTGTGACGGGCTACTCCGGCGGGGCGATCGCTACCGGGTGGGTCGCGCAGGTTCAACCGGCCTACGCTCCCGAAATACGACTGGTCGGTGTTGCCATGGGTGGTTGGACAGTACCCGTCGGCCCCTACCTGGAGTCGCTCGTTTCCGGTCCGTTCTCCGGTTTCCTGCCGTCGCTCCTGCCGGGCATGATGCGCGCCGATCCACATCTGGCGGCGGTTTTCAACAAATATCTGACCCCTGCCGGGCAAGCTCTGATGGCCGCGGGTGACAGCAAATGCGTGGCGCCGAACGTGGCTCAGCACGCGTTCCTGCGCATGGACGACTACCTGACGATCCCTTTTTCGCAGCTGTTCGAGCAGGTACAGGAGTCGTTTGCCGACGTGGACTTCGGCAACGTGGTACCGACCGCGCCGCTGTTCCTCTACAACGCCGTGCACGACGAGATCCTCGACATCGCGCCAGCCGACCAGGCGGTGGCACAGTGGTGCGCAGCGGGGGCGCAGATCACCTATACGCGGTACCAATTGAGCGAGCACGTCAGTCTCGCAATCACTGCGACACCCGCGGTCCTGCGCTGGATCGATGACCGTCTGGCGGGGCAGGCCGCGCCGAACGGTTGCTCGACACGCACGGTGCCGTCCATGTCGCTCGGTGGTGCATAGCGCGCCCTCGGGATTATGGGTAGATGCCCATACGGTTCGGGCACGTCCCACGGCGTCTCCGGTCGCGATCAAAGGTCGACTAAGCGCGCTATGCGGTGTGGGCTCAGGGTGTTCACAGGAACAAGGACACGGGTCTCGGGTGCACCGATGAATTCCTGGCGGATCCGTCGTCGCTACCTCTGGATACACCGACAGCGGTGGGTCGGAACAGAAACTATCGACCCGGACAGTGATTCGGCGGGGTAAGTGGGAGGCGCAGTGAGCGGTACCAGAGTGTTGGTGGCGGGTGCGAGCATTGCGGGGCCCGCGCTGGCCCACTGGTTGCACCGGCGGGGAGCCGTGGCGACCGTGGTGGAGCGGGCCGCCGAACTGCGTCCCGGTGGTCAGGCCGTGGACGCGCGCGGAGTGACCAAGGAAGTCATCCGGCGGATGGGGCTGGACCCGGCGATACGCGCGGCCTGCACCCAGACCATCGGCGCGCACACCGTGGACGCGGACGGGAACGTGCTGGAGAGCTTCCGCGTGGACGACGACGGCGGCGACGGATTCATCGCGGAGATCGAGATCCTGCGCGGTGACCTGTCGCAGGTGCTCTACGAGGACACCCGTGACGATGTCGAATATGTCTTCGGCGACCGGATCGCCGAGCTCTCCCAGGACGCGGACGGGGTCGAGGTGGTCTTCGACAGCGGTAACCGGCGGCGTTTCGAGCTGGTGGTCGGAGCCGACGGGCTGCATTCGGCGCTGCGCGCAATGGTTTTCGGGCCGCACGAGCAGTTCGTCCGCCACCTCGGGCACGTGCTGGCCTTCTTCAGCGTGCCCAACGAGTTCGGGCTCGACAAATGGCTGATCGAGTACCAGGAGTCCGGGCGCTCGGCTGGACTGCGCCCGATACAGGACGCCACCCGGGCGATGGCCATGTTCTCCTTCCCGGCGGCCGACGTCGATGTCGCTTACCGCGATATCGAGGCCCAGAAGCGGCTGCTGCGTGAGCGGATGGACGGCCTGGGCTGGTTGACCCCGCGCATTCTCGCGCATCTGGACCACACCCCGGACTTCTATCTCGACCAAGTCGCTCAGGTCGTGATGGATCGGTGGTCGCGTGGGCGGGTGGGGCTGCTCGGCGATGCGGCGTTCAGCTCCTCCCCGATGTCGGGCCAGGGCACTGGGCTGGCCTTGGTCGGCGCCTACGTGCTGGCCGGCGAGCTGGCTGCTGCCGAGTGGAATCCAGAGATCGGTTTCGCCCGCTATGAGGATCGGATGCGCTCATTCGTCGAGGCCAATCAGGAGATCGCCCAATTGAACGCCCGCAGCCGCGACATCCCCGGGTCCGATGCAGAGCCGGGCCCCGATTTCACCGGAGAGTGGTTCGCCGAGCTGGTCGAGCGCGCGATCAATGGGGTCGAACTGCCCGACTACGCGGGGCTGCCGGACTCCGGAGTCCTGGCCGAATCGCCGACTGCCTCGTCGGCCAAGCCGTGGGTGTCACATAGCGGGTCGGACAGGACAACGCTCTAGTAGGACACCGTCGCACTGCGTCCGCACATGCCGCATGGCGGGCGTTGGTCAGTCAATCGTTCCGATTGGTTGGGCGGCAGGGCGTCCCATGTCCGGAAATGCCGCGTGGCGCGCGGTTCGAAACGGTCATCACGGGACCGCCGACAGCGAGCCCGACTGTGGTACAGCGGCAGCTACGTAGGCAGCGACCACGTTTCGAGAGTGGTGAAGTCCGGAGGCGGTTCAGCAGCCCTCCGTTCAGCCAAGGCTGTTGCGCGTTGTCGGACGGCGCGCCGAGCGCGCCATCCGAAGAAGTGAGTGTCGGCACGCATCGCCTGAACGCAGATATCCAGTTCGGGCTTGATATCGAACTGGAAGGGCAGCGTGACCGCCATCTGGGCGTCCGTGGAGACGAGGGGTTGCCGCCACGCCCACTTGCGGTAGACGCCACCGAAAGTTCGACATCGCTCCCAGAGCGCCTCGTAAGCGGCTGCGGTATCAGGAGATTCGAGCCTGAGCCAACCGAGGTGAAAACCGATGCTGCTCATGATCTCGCCGTGTTGATCGTCCAGCCTTGTCCGGGTCTCCGCGCTCGAATCGAGTCGTCGCACAACCCTGTACGGAATTTCCTGGTACTGACGGATTGTGCGTAAGGCTTCGGCGTAGGCCTTGGCTCGACGCTCCCGCCGCGCCGTCATCTGATTGATGACATAACCGATCAGCGCCACGGATGCGGCGATGATTGCGGTCAGGACTCCGACGATCGCGGTGGCGTTCATGCTCTTCCTGTTTTCGGCCGTAGATCTGTGGGCGCACTCATTCTCGCGTGCCCGTTACCTACGTGGCCCCGAACGTACAGTTGGGACGACTGCTGTCGACTATCCGCGCATGCCGCATATCGCGCGGCTCGAAACGGCCACAGTCTCTTCCGAGGCCCCATCGAGGTGTGCCGAACCACTCCGAGGTTCTACTCGGCGAGGGCCGGGATGTCACCGGGCAGAAGCTCGTCCGGAGATGGACCCGATGGCGGCCTCGGCGCCGGCTGGTCCGAGGGTGTCGGTGTGCTCGTAGGTGTCGGCGAGTTCGACGAGTTGTTCGCCGCGTGCGAGGGCTTGTTCGCTTTCGACTTCGGCGCGGATGCCGGAGTCGCTGGTCCCGGCGTAGCCTTCGAACATTTGAATCGCGTGGTGTCGGAAGGCGACTGCACCGGCGATGGCGCCGCCCGGGCGGCGGGCGATGAACCAGGCCAGAGTGCGGCGGAATTGGCTGGTCTTCAGCCGAAAGGGGCTGCCGTCGATGTCGGGGATGGTGTCGGTGCGGTGGTGGGTGGTGCGGCAGTTGTCGACCCAGCGGACGAATCGGTTCAACCAATTGTTGGTGGTGCCGGTGTTCAATGCGCGGCCGCCGTGTTCCTCGGCCCAGCCGACGCCGTAGGGCAGGTCTGGAACAAGATGTCGGTGTCGTCGGGCTGGAGTTGTTCGAGGACAACAACGGCGCGGGCGGCTGGCTCGCCAACGGCCCAGGTGGCCGGGACTCCTTGGTGGGTGCGTTCGCCTTTGAACGCGCGGCCGTGGATTCTCCATCGGTAGGCGTTGCCGTCGGCGTCGCGCGAGATTTCCAGGCATCTGCGGTTGACGTGCTTGACAACTGGTGGAGGGGTGCTATTCCTAGCGTGCGCTATTCCCTGCGGTCGCGGAGTCAGCAGCGACTCGCAGGGGTGGAAGGGGACGCCAGGTCACGGGCACTTCGCGCATCAGCAAGGCGCAGTCGAGCACCGCGCTGCCTGGCGGGAACCGGTCCTGGTCGTCGAAGACCGTGGACCGAACCGAGTGGATATCGACCGGCTCGACTTGCCATGCGTCCGTTTGGAGTTCGAGCCCATCAAGGCATTGACCGCTATGCGTGGGCGAGAATCCGGCCGCGCCACGCTGAAAGAAGTCCGATGCCTGCGCCAGATCGGCGAACAGTTCGCTTCCCTGGAACCGCTCGGCGGTCCGGACGTCCACGCTCACGGAGATCGTCTTGTCCTGACTGGTGAAGGCCACATGCAGGTCCTGCGCCGTCTCCCGCACGTCGAATCGCGCCAAACTGTGCTCACCAGGAAACAATCGGCCACCGGCAAGGACATTGATCGCCGAACCGCTGTCGCGGCGCGGGATGTACACACCGGTCGAGAGTCCCTCCGGACCATCCCACTCAACCGCGATGCGGTGCGCCGCGTTCTCGCTGCGCATCCCGACCCAGCCGGGTAGCCAACTGGGCCGTAACTGTCCGAGGCGGATCAGGCAGATGCCGGCAACCGCCCAACCGTCAACCAATTGAGGGCGCATCGGCGACGGCACCAAGCTCGCGGCGACCTCAGGGGCGACGCGGTAGTTCACCAGAAGACGTCGCTCGACGACGCTGGACATCCGCGGAGGTTTCATCCGGCATTCCTTTATCTCGTGGTTCGCAGCCTGCGCTGTCTGACGATGACCTGTTCCGGGCAGATCGCGCTCAGGAACCTGCCGACACATAACGCCAGTCGTTCCTCGACAAGCGAGTAGAAGATCCGATTGGCTACTCGTCGCTCTCGGACGAGCCCGGCTGCCTTGAGTACGCCCAGATGCCGGGAGATCGAAGGACCGCTGATCGGAAACTTCGCGGCGATCTCACCCGCGGTCAACTCGCCGGAGCGGAGATCCTCCAGGATCTGCCGGCGCGTCGAGTCGGCCAGGGCGCGGAACACGCCGGCTTCCTCTTCAGGGTCGAACTCGGTCATGTTTGCATATTAGCACTATAGCTAAATATCGAAGCCGACACCCGAAGACCGGAACGACAGCCTCACAAAATTGACCCGGAACCTCATCCTGCTCGAGCACCGTCTGCCCGACCATCGCAAGATCGGCCTCGAATTGTTCAAGTGCTCACCACAGAAGGTCATCGCGCTCCTATACACCTACCGCAGCGCAGTCGCTCACGGAGGCTCGACCGCGGCCACGCTGAAGTGGTTCGGGCAGCATCAGCCAGCGGGCCAGTCGCTGGGTACAGCCGTTAACCTGCATCTTTTGTACGGGCAATGACCAAACGCGTACTTGTCGCAGCGATGCGAGAGCCCCAACTGGTCTGCGATCTGACAACGTCGAATTAGCGCGGACCAGGATCACCTCGATAGCGCCCGATCGAACGAATCTCAGCGCTCACCGGTAGTGACCGGCCAGGCCGGTCAGCGCGGGCTGGGGGGCATCTCGGCCGGTTAGCCCCGGTACTCCCATCCGTCTGGCCGCCATCCGGTCGGCATGTGCTCGCGGGCGAATGCGAGGTAGATGCGGATCAGTTCGGAGCGGTTCGGATCACCAGCCTTCGTTACCAATCCTTCCTCGTTCGCGTGCCAGTCGAGCTGTTCGATCTGTTCATCCAGCAGCCGGATTCCGACATTCGTGCGGCGCGGTCCTTGCCTAGGCATGTGTGTTCTCCCGCTGCCGCGCGCGGTTGCGCCGGTCGTTCCAGATCAGCAGGATGGCGACGAGCGCCCAGCCGGCAAGGTAGGCGACGGCGCGTATGGGGTGCCAGTTGGTGGTGAGGAGGGCGACGCCAAAGACGGCGAGGCCGACGAGCAGCAGTGCTGTTCGGGTGGTCATCGTTTTCCTTTGTGCGCAGGGTTGTTGTTCAACTTAGAGAGTGGGACTCCTGTGGGTGGCGCCTTTGGATGCGTTACCTGGCGGGCGGGTATCTTTGGCTCCCTGGAACGCTGGCTTCTTTCTGACGTCGTCGGTATGCATGCTGTCGGCGAGCATTGCTGAAGTACTTACTTGGGTGGTGTGGCGGAGCCAGTGGATGCTGAGTCCCATGGTTTCGATTTCCGGGATGTGTTTGCTGAGGCGGTGGAACAACGCTTGGTAGCGGCCCTCAGCGATCGGGGTCGGTGGGCGGATCGCAGGGGTTGGGCGCTGCCGGTGGTGCCGCGTTCGGAGGCGTGATGGGACAAGGCGTTCATCAGTGAGGGGGAAACCGGTTGCCAGCGTTCGGTGTTGCGTTTTCCCGTAAGCGGATGAGGCGGTGTGCCGGGTTGAGGTCCATGGGGCGCAGGGTCAGCGCTCCGCCGCGGCGGCAGGCGGTTTCGGTGTGGAGGCGCAGTAGCAGGATGTCGAGATCGGGGTCGCGTCCAGAGATGGTGGCGTAGTGGTTGATTGCTCTTGTGGGATGACCGCGTTCGAGAGACGGCCGCGCACGCACATCGCCGCTATGCCCACCGGCGGACGCCGTTCGATCAGCGGCGGCAGGGGTGGCGCGACGACTCGTCCGCGAAAAGCACCGGACCGCGGATAGTCCGCTTCGGTTGGCTGGTGCAGCGAAACCATTGTGCGCCCATCTGTCTCAGACAAACCGGCCTCCTGGTGTGGAATCGCCACGATTGGTGCCTTCCGCGATCGACGGAGTAAAACGGTCTTCTAACGCCCAAACCGTCAGGAGTTCGCAACGTGAGCGTGCTGGAATTCGTCTACAACGTCGTGGTCGTCACGCACTTACTCGGTATGGCCGCGGTGATCGGCGGGTACGCCGCCGGGCAGCCGAAGGTGAACGAGGTGATGGTGTGGGGTGCGCGGGCGCAGCTCATCACCGGGATCGTGCTGGTCGGGATGGCCGAGTCGATCGGTTCGCTGGACAAGGATCTGAACATGATGAAGATCGGCGTCAAGCTGGTGATCTCCGTGCTGGTCGCCGGGTTCGCCGAGGTGAGTCGCGCCGATGCCAAGCGGGGCAAGGATGTGCCGTGGATGACGCACGCGGCCGGTGGTCTCGGCATCGTGAACGTCTTCGTGGCCGTGCTCTGGAGCTGAGCGGGTGGAGGTCCGGGGCCGCAAACAGCCCCGGACCGTCTCACGACTCGAACAGCGTCTGGCCGAGGTAGCCGCCGGGTTCCGGCACGCCGGGCGGGATCACGAAGACCGACGATCCGATCGGCGTCGTCCAGACGTTCAGCGCGTCGACATCCGCCAGCCGCTGCTGCACCGGCAGGTACTGGGCGTCGACGTCGCGTTGATAGGCGGCGAACAGCAGCCCCGAGTTGGAGGTCTGGCCGGCGGCGGGGGCGTCGTCGTAGTTGTAGCCGCGGCGCAGGAACCGTTCGCCGTCGTGGGTGTGGCGGGCGCGGGCGATGTGCGCCGACGGCGGGATCACCGGAATGCCGTGCGCGTCGACGGCCGCGAAATCCGGTTCGTCGAATTCGCGGCTGCCGGTGAGCGGGGCGCCGTTGCCGAGCTTGCGCCCGACGGTGAGTTCCCTTCCCTCCGGGTCGATTTCGTCCCAGGTGTCCAGCGTCATGGCGATCCGGCGCAGCACCAGTGAGGTGCCGCCGGCGAGCCACGGCTGGGCGGCGCCGTCGTCCCAGACCAGCCGGTCGAAGTCCGGCGTACCGGCGGGGATGTTGACCGTGCCGTCGACCTGGCCCATCAGGTTGCGCGGGGTCTGGCCGGGCGCCGCGTCGCGGAAGCCGCGCTGCACCCAGCGCACCGTGAGCAGCGAGGTGACGCTGCGGCACAGTACCCGCACCGCGTGCGCGACGGTGGTGGCCTCGTCCGCGCAGACCTGCAGCAGCAGATCCCCGTCGCTCCACGCGGGTTCCAGCCGGTCGATGACAAACGGCGGCAACGGCCGCAGCCAGGCGGGCCTGCGGTGCTCGAGACCGGCGGCGGTGAACACAGCCGGCCCCAGTCCGGCCGTCACCGTGAGCCGCGCCGGCCGGGCCGCCAGCTCGGGTTCGGTGTCGGCCAGCGCCGCGGCGCCCTGGGTGAGGCGGGCGGCGTCGCCGGTCCAGATCTTCAGGATGCCCGCGATGTCGTCGCGGTCGAGACCGGGACGCAGATCGAATCCGACGAACGCGGCGTGCGTTTGCGGCGCGGTCGCGATTCCGGCCTGGTGCGGGCCGTAGAACGGTTCGCTGGCCGGTGCGGTGTGCGCGCCGGTGTCGCGGCCGGTGAGTGCGATCGCGCCCGCCCCGAGCCCGACGGCGCCCGCCGCGGCGGCGCCCCCGCCGAGGAGGCGCCTGCGGGTGAAGCCCCGGGATCTGATCGGCTCAGGCACCGGGCGCGGGGGCCGGGGCGGGCGCGCCCGCGTGATGGTCGCCGTCGGGCACGTAGTTCTCCTGGTTGCCGGGGAAGTCACGCACCTGCGCGGTGAAGGTCATGGTCGAACCGTCGTCGAAGGACAGCGTGACCGGGGTTTCGGAACCGGTGCGCAGCGGACCGTTCAAGCCCATGAACATGATGTGGTCGGCGCCCGGCGCCAGCGCGAGCGAGCCGCCCGCGGGGATGACGAACCCGCCCTTCTTCGGGCGCATCGTCTTGGCGCCCGCGGCGTCGGCCACCACCTCGTGCAGCTCGACGCGTTCGGAGGCGGGACTGGTCGCGGACACGACGGTCAGCGCCTTGTCGCCGGTGTTGGTCAGCTCGCCGAACGCGGCGGACATCCCGCTGTCGGCGGCCTTGATCCACTGGTCCTGGATGGTGATCGCGTCGGCGGCGCGCGCCGAGGCGGGCGTGCTGTCGTTGGACGAGCAGGCGACCAGCAGCAGGGGCGTGGCGGCGAGCGCGACGGCGCCGCGTATGACGCGGGAGGTTCGGGTGATGGGGGACATGGAAAAGCTCCGTTCGGATTCGGGATGTGTGTGAGGGACCGCCACCGGTCCGGCGTCGTGTTCGCGCGGCAGAACGCCATCTGGTTCCCACGGCGCTTCGCGTTGTCGCGCAGGGGTTTACAGATGGATGGTGCGAAAGTCGCGCACTCCGAGCGCGGCGCACTGTGTCGCAGTTGGGCGGACGGGATCGCTCTCACAGCATGTTCAGGCGTGCCGGATCTATCCGCCGGTGTCATATCTCGGCGTGGTGACCCCGTGCGACACGTCTCGGAGAGCCGACACCTATCGACGTCCGAGGCGGACACGACGGCGAAAGCCCAGGCGCTCGACGGATGTTCCGAGCCGCTGACTGCTCGGTGGCGGTGTGGGTCTACCGGTGAGCCGGTGGCCCCCGGGTCCCGATACCCGAACTGAGAAGCAGCCTGCGAGGGTTCGCGCCAGCGCGTGGCGCTATCCGAACGATCGGCGCGAGCGCGGGTACCGGTACGGTCCCCAACACGCGCACGATGCCCCGCACACTGGACGCCGCCTTCGCCAACGCCGCCTCGGCGCTGCGAATCAGCATCGCCCCCACCGGAATCGCCGCGAGGTGGGCGAACAGCATCATCGTGGTCGCGTGTGATCCATGGTGATGACCCGGAGACACGGTCAGGGCGGTATGCCCGACGGCCTGGCCGATCGCCAGCAGTCCCATGATTTCGACGAACCCGGCGCGCATTCGAAGCGAGCCCACGAGCACGCCCACGGCCGCGCAGGCCCCGATCAGCAGGGCGACCGACGGCTGCTCCAGTGCGACCACGCCACCGCCGAGCGCGTGCGCGGCGATACTGACAGCCCCCGATGCCGATCCGACGAAGGCACCGCGCAGCCGCGCCGATCCCTCCGCCGGTTTACGCACCGGGCCATACTACCGCCGGTCGTAGGCCTCGGACCAGACGGACCTCGCGCCGCTGCCCGGTATTGCGGCGAGGCGTGAAAGCCGACTCAGGCGTTGGCGTCGTCCGGCCGCCGGACGAGTACGGGCAGCAGCTCGGGTCGTTTCGGCCGAATGCCGGTTCCGGAGGAGCGGCCGCGCACTCGGCGGGCGACCCACGGAAGCATGTGCCGGGCCGTCCAGCTGAACTCGGTCGCGACGATCTCGGCCAGGCTGTGCCGCACCGGTGGCAGCGGATCGCGCCAGGTCGCGTCGGCGCCGGGGAGGGTGAGGATGTCGGCGACGGCGCGGGCGACGAGGTCGTGGCCGAGCGGGCTCAGATGCAGGCGGTCGGCCGACCAGACCAGCGGGTGCGTGGTGGCGGCGACGGGTTCGAAATCGACCAGGGTGAGCCCGTATCGATCCGCGAGGCGGCGCATTTCGGCGTTGAGCTCGCGCACGCGCGGGGACAGCGGTCGCACGAAGGGCGCGACGCCGCCGATGTCGGGATAGGTGAAGGTGATCACGCGGGCGCCGGTGGCGGTGAGCGCTTCGAACATGGCGTGCAGGTCGGCGAGCAGGGCGGCGCGGTCGAGGCGCGGACGGATGATGTCGTTCATGCCCGCCATCACGGTGACCAGGTCGGGTCGCAACGCCACGGCGGGGGCGAGTTGTTCGGCGCGGATCTGGGCGGCGCGACGGCCGCGGATGGCGAGATTGGCATAGCGCAGGGCCGGTGCGCCCGCGCCGAGGAGTGCGGCGAATCGGTCGGCCCAGCCGCGGTGTCCGCCGTCGCCGTCGGGGTCGCCGATGCCCTCGGTCTGGCTGTCGCCGATGGCGACGTAGCGGAGGTAAGAGGGGACGGATCCGGTGTCCACGTTCGGCTCCTGCGGGTTGGCGACGACGCGCGCGCACCGGGCACCTCCGGCGCAGCAACATCCTACGAGCGCCGTGCTGTTCGAGCCATTCGGTCGAGCCGCCGTGGATCAGAACGGCCGGAAGCCCGTACCGGGCCCGCCGATCCGGTCGATGTCGGCGAACACTGTGCCGATCTGCGTGGCCACCGCCGGATCGTGCACCGGCACCTGCGGGTGCTGACAGGCCACATCGAAGACCGTCGCCCCGAACGCGGTGACGCCCACGTGGCCGACATTCATGCCGACCAGGCGATCACCGACGGTGACTGGTCCACCGGAATCGCCCGGCTTCGAACACACCTGGTTGCGGAACCACGACTCGTTCTGATCCCACACCACCCCGCAGCCGTAGCCGGAGGTGCGGCCGTTCTTGCAGACGATCGTGCCGGGCTGCGGCGGTGCGCCGACGTCCTCGATCACCAGCGGTCCCACGTTGCGCAGCGGCGTGACCCGGGTGGGATCGAACTCGATGACGGCGTAGTCGTCGACCACGTCGACCAGGACCACGACACCGACCGGTCCCGCTGTCAGCGCGTGTTCGGCGCGCACGGGCATGCCGCGCATGGTGCAGTGGCCTGCCGTCAGCCCGACGAGTCGCCCGGCGTTGTCGTACCCGATCGTGGTCAGCGTGCACGCCGCGTGCTGGCCGATCACGATGCCCGATCCGCCGCCGAGCACCGCCGGGGCCGCCGACGCGTGCCCGGGCGAGACCATGCCGATCACCAGCGCGGCGATCGCGGTCAGCACCACTCGCAGGGCAGGTCCGGCCGTCGCCCGCGTGGCGGACCGGAGAGGCCGTGCCGTCGCGGGATTCATGAGCGTGGCCCTGCGGTGGCGGCCGCGGGATGGATGTTGTGATGCAGGTGGAAGACGTTGCGCGGATCGTATTCCAGTTTGACCGCCGCCAGTTTCGCGTAGTTCTCCCGGCCGTAGCCCGCGATCACCCGGTCCATTCCCTCGTTGCCGATGAAGTTCAGGTACACCGCTCCGGTGGCGTAGGGCCGCATCGCGGCGACGGTGTTCTTGACCCAGGAGATGCCGTACGCGTCGTCGGCGGGGTCCTCCCACAGTCCGAACGGGTGCACCACCCACGCGGCGCCGCGGTGGGGTTGCGGCCAGTCCCGTGCGCCCGCCGCGACGGCGCCGCCCCACGGCACGAGCAGGCTCTGCGACGGCGTGGGAACCGGCATGGCCATGCCCTGTTCGGCGAACCGCCGCACCGCTTCGTCCGGCAGGCCCGCGAGGTGTGCGTCGGACCAGTAGTTGCGGACGCCCGGCGGATCGTCGAGCGCGCATTGGATGTCGCAGTACGGCATCTCGGTGAGCAGCACTCCGTCCGGGCGCTGCGCGAATATCGGTGCGAGCACGTCGCGCAGTTCGGCCGCGGTGCCCGCGTAGACGGCGACGCAGACCGCCAACCGCTTGCCATGGAGTTCGGTGGGCACGAAGTCCTCGGGCGGTCCGGTCAGATACACGACGGCTCCGCCGAGATCCTCGGTGACACCGCCCTCGACGAGGTCTCGGTAGGCGGTGGCGACCTCGAGTCCGCGCTCGGCTTCCCACAGCAGCAGGCCCAGCGTCGTGACCGGCAGCGGATGCAGCCGGAAGGTCAATCGGGTGGCCACACCGAAATTTCCGCCGCCGCCGTGCAGCGCCCAGAACAGGTCGGGATGCTCGTCCTCTGAAGCTCGGACCTCGACTCCGTCGGCGGTGACGAGGTCGACCGACAGCAGGCTGTCGCTGGCCAAGCCGAATTTGCGCTCGAACCACCCCGAGCCGCCGCCGAGGGTCAGCCCGGCCACGCCGGTGCTGGACACTCGCCCTCCGGTGGTGCCGAGGCCGTGCGGCTGGCAGGCGCGATCGAAATCCGCCCAGGTTGCGCCGCCCTCGACGACGGCGGTGCGCGCGTGCGGGTCGACGGTGACCGACCGCATACGCCGCAGATCCACGACCAATCCGCCTTCGGTGAGGCTCGCGCCAGCGACGCTGTGGCCGCCGCCGCGCACGGCCACCTCGAGACCCCTGCGGTCGGCGAAGGCCAGGGCGGCGCGCACGTCCTCGACGCCGGTGCACTGGGCGATCACCGCGGGCCTGCGGTCGACCATCGCGTTGAAGATCGCCCGGGCCGCGTCGTAACCGGAGTCCTCCGGTGCCAGCACCGATCCCGCGAACTGGGGCCGCAGGTCGTCCGCGGCAGCGTAGGGGGAGTGAGTGGTCATACCGCCTCCGTCGGACCGCTGTCGGCATCATGTCGGCAAACTTTCAACCGTCCAGTCACGCTACGCGCGCGGATGCGGGGGTTGGCGCGGTTGCCGAGAGCGATGCCGAGATGCAATCCCGGCGTGTCGGCGGTGGTCGGCGCGGTATCCGTCGCGATGCCCGAGGTTTGCCGATGGAATGGAGCCGACCGCTCCGGTGCGACGAATGCCCAGCTGTCAACAGGTTTGGCGTCGCTCGAGGCGTCGGGATCGCGTCCGGGAGATATTCGAGGAGGTCGCGGCGATGTCGAGACCCGACATGGCCGATCGTCGCGGCGGGGACACGGTTCGGTGACAACGCCTTGTCTATGCAAATATAGCGATCTATGCATATGATCGCCGTATGAAGTCGACAGTGAACACGCACGAACACGGGCACTCGATTCTGGGCGAGCGCGGCGAGCTGATCTTCGCCATCGCCGCCGGTGTCACCTACGCCGCGGGCATGGCGGCGGAGTATCTGTTCTCCGCGCCGCCCTGGGCCGCGATCACGCTGTTCGCCGCGACCTATTTCCTCGGCGGCTTCTTCACGATCCGCACGGCCGTCGCGACAGTGCGGCGCGGCCGGTTCGAGGTCGACTTCCTGATGCTGGTCGCGGCGCTCGGCGCGGCCGCGGTCGGCAAGTGGGCCGAGGGATCGGTGCTGCTGTTCCTGTTCAGCCTCGGGCACGCGCTCGAGGAGTACGCGATGGGCCGCGCCAAGCGCTCCATCGAGGCGCTCGCGGACCTCGCGCCGAGCACCGCGCTGGTTCGTGGCGACGACGGCGCGGTGCGCGAGGTCGATGTCGAGAACCTCGCGGTCGGCGATGTCGTCGTGGTACTGCCCAATTCGCGGCTGGCGGCCGACGGCATCGTGATCGACGGAACGAGCAGCGTCGACGAATCATCGGTCACCGGTGAGAGCATTCCGGTGGAGAAGAGCGCCCTGACCGGAGCGACCGTGGACCGCGCACCGGTGTCCGAGGCGCACCGGGTGTTCGCGGGCACGGTGAACGGCTCGGGCGCGATGGACGTCCTGGTGACCAGCCGCGCCGCGGACAGCATGCTGGCGCGGGTCATCACCATGGTCCGCGAGGCCGATACGCACAAGTCGCCCACCCAGCGCTTCATCGACCGGTTCCAGCTGTTCTACGTGCCTGCCGTGCTGGCGGCGGTCTTCGGTGTGCTCGCCTTCGGCATGATCGCGCTGACCGAACCGTTCGCCGACAGCTTCTACCGCGCGATGGTGGTGCTCGTCGCGGCCAGCCCGTGCGCGCTGGCGATCGCGACGCCCAGCGCCGTGCTCTCGGGTGTGGCGCGGGCCGCGCAGGCCGGTGTGCTCGCCAAGGGCGGCGGGCCGCTGGAGACGCTGGGCCGGGTCCGTTCCATCGCCTTCGACAAGACCGGCACGCTCACCTGGGGGCTGCCCCGGGTCACCGACATCGTCGCGGTCCGTCCGGAATCGCGCGCCGAGCTGATCGCGACGCTGCACGCGGTCGAGTCCTACAGCGACCATCCGCTGGCCACCGCCATCACCCGCGACCTCGCGCCGCTGCTGCCGGAAGGGTCGGCTCGCCGCGCGACCGAGGTGAACTCGGTGACCGGACGCGGCGTCACCGCCCTGGTGGACGGACATCCCACCGAAGTCGGCAACCTCACCATGTTCGGCGAGCTGGAGGCCGACGGGGTGCCCGCGCCGATCGCGGACATCGTCGACGACCTGCACGCGCGCGGACGCACCACGATGATCGTCCGGCACGCGGGCGCCTACCTGGGCGTCGTCGGCGTGATGGACACCCCGCGCGCCGAGGCCGCGCCCGTCATCGCGCGGCTGCGCGCCCTCGGCATCGAGGACGTGGTGCTGATCTCCGGCGACCACCAGCGCGTCGCCGACGCCGTCGCCGCCGACATGGGCTTGGACGCCGCGCACGGCGGGTTGCTGCCGGAGGACAAGGTCACCATGATCGGGCGGCTCGGCGGCGACACCGCCATGGTCGGCGACGGCGTCAACGACGCGCCCGCGATGGTGAACTCCTCGGTCGGCATCGCCATGGGCGCGGGCGGCTCCGCCGTCGCGCTGGAGACCGCCGATGTCGCGCTGATGGTCGACGACATCGGCCGCCTGCCCTTCGCCGTGGCGCTGAGCAGGCGCACCGCCAGGATCATCCGGCAGAACCTGACTTTCGCGCTGGTGATCGTCGCCGTCCTGGTGCCCGCGACGCTGATCGGCCTGCCCATCGGTCCTGCGGTGTTCATCCACGAGGGATCGACCTTGCTCGTGGTGGCGAATGCCTTGCGGCTGCTGCGTTTCCGGCGCGGCGCGGAGCACGAGGGCATCGTCCACGAGGCGCGCCCGGTCCACGCCGGTGGACGGATCACGTCGACAACCTGAACATGGGCGAAGGCCCGCCGATGAGGATGGCCGCCGGGAGTGCACACCGAATCTCCACAAATTCTGGAACTCGTGCCGATTCGTCCGATGGAGATGCTGATGTCCAGGTCAGCTGTATATCGGCGTCTGCATGGTGCGGGGTGTCCCGGTCGTAGCTGCCTGTCATGGCACACTGTTGGCACACTGGTCAAGGCAGGAAAAGCGGTCGGGTTCGAAGACTTCGACACGGAAATGGTGCGCGCCACGACAGGCGGCTGCGAGCGCGCGGTCGCGGGTCACCGATCGGGTCCAGGAGGCGGGTGCGACGTTGAAAGAGACTCGATGACCGCTGAGGGAGGAGCCAGCGGGCTGAGTTCGGCGCCCGCGCCCAGGAGTGCGATGCGGTACCCGGCCGCGGACAACCAATGCGGATTCGCGGCGACGCGGGCGATGGCCTCGCGGAAGGACGGTTCAGCGACGCCTTCGGCGACCCAGGTATCGAGTTGATCGAGCAGCTCGGCGCCGGCGTATTCCCAGCCGCGATAAGGTACCCGCAGTTGCGTCACCGGCCTCGATTGTCCCATCACGGTTTGAGTGCGGGGCTTCCAGGAACGCCCTGTCCCGAGATCTATTTCGGTCAACGGCATTTCCGTGGTCCCGTCGTCCCGAATCATGTGCCGTCCGCGCGGAGGCCAGTCCTTCGGCGGCCATGGCGTGGGCGACGGATGCGCTGCGAGCAGACGCGCTGGTCGACTCGGACAGCAGGGCAGCGTAATCGGTACGCCAGGCTCGGGTGTTCAAGATCTGCTGGGACAGTTCCGGGGAGGCTGGGCGGGTGGCGTCGGCGAGGCTGCGGGTCAGCGCTGGGGTCGTAGGCCGGGCATTGTCCACGAGCGGGAAGTCGATGCTCATCTCACCTGTTCCTGCGAATGATGCTGCGGCAGCGTCGTTCCAGCAGAACGACGGCGACGCCGAAGGATCGGAAGGCCGGGTGCTGTTCGGTGCTTCGCGCCGAGATTACGGAGAACGGACTGTTGCCGCCCTCTTATTGCGATGGTAGTGTCCAGACACATGTCCAGCATACTGTCTCATCCCCTGTCCAGTCACTCGTTTCCGGTCGGCGGTACGGCGCGGCGGCTGGATGCGGCCTGGTCATTGCGTGCCGGATCCGACTGGAGTGCGGTCGCGGAGCGGTTTCGCCAGGTCGGATATGCGTCGATCGTGGGAAAGGCGGGCGGCGAGGTGTGTCGTGCGAATCGTCGTTGATCTCGATCTGTGTCAGGGGCACGCGGTGTGTCAGGCCGAAGCGCCAGATGTGTTCGCCGTGCCCAAACGCGGGAAGGTCGAGATCCTCATCGAAAGCCCGTCGAGCGATCAGCGCGCAGTGGTGGACGACGCGGTGACCTATTGCCCGACGCGTGCGCTGTCGATCGTGGATGACGGCAAATCTGAGAACAAAGGAGAATAACGGTGGCCGGTTTCTCGCGGAGCGAGCTGGAAGAAATGGTCGAGCGCTGGTTGGCCGAGAACAAGCGCTGCGAGGAATTGGGCGACTGGCGCCCGCTCGCGGACATGTACACCGAGGACGCGACCTACGGGTGGAACTACGGTCCCACCCACGAGTTCATGGCGGTGGGCCGGGACGAGATCCGCGATATCGCGGTCGGACAGGAGATGGACGGCCTGGACGGCTGGAGATACCCGTATCAGCACATCGTGATCGATGAGAAGTCCGGCGACGTGGTCGGCTTCTGGAAGCAAGTGTTCGACGGGACGCGTGCCGACGGCACGCACTACGCGGTGGACGGCATCGGCGGCAGCTGGTTTCGATACGGCGGCGAGTTCCAATGGAGCTGGCAGCGGGACTTTTTCGATTACGGCAACGTGTCGAGCTTGTTCCTCGAGATGATCACGAACAACGCGATGACCTCCGGCATGCTGGCCCGCATCGAGAAGGCGACCAAACATCAGCCGCTGCCCGGCTGGTATCCGGTCGGCAAGGCGCCGGTGCCGCTGTGGTGACGCACAATCGGTCGTTCGCTGGACTGACCCGTTCGGAACTAGCCGCGCTCGTGCCCGAATTGCTGCTGTGTGGCCACTTGATCGACCGCTCCGGCATGCCGCACACCATCGGCGCCTTCGGGCGCGAAGGCATGACCCAGGTGGCGATCGAAGAGTGGCAGGTCTCGAGCCCCGTCTACACCCGGCGGATGCAGGACGCGCTCGGCTTTCGCGGTGACGGCGTCGAGACGATTTTCAAAGGGCTGCAACTGGATATCGGCGCGCCGCCGCAATTCTTGGACTTCCGCTTCCGGGTGCACGATCGCGACCACGGCGAGTTCTGGCTCGACCACTGCGGCGCGCTCGCCGATGTGGAACCGCTGGGCGGTGAATACGTGCGCGCGATGTGCCACGACATCGAGGACCCGACCTTCGACGCGACCGCGCTGGCGACGAACGCGCACGCGCAGGTGCGGCCCATCCACCGCCCGCCACGCGAGCCCGCCGATCGGGTACCCGTGTGCGCGTGGCGCGTGACGATCGATCCGTCGCACGAGCCCCCACCGGTCCCGCGCAACGCCGACATCGTGCAGGCGTCGGTGGCCGCGTCGGTACCGCTGTCGCCGATCGACCCGGCCGAGGAGGGCGCGTCCGACTACGCGGGCCCTCTGCTCAGCGATATCCGGTTCGCGGATTTCTCCCGTTCGGCGCTGATCCGGATCGCCGAGGAGGTCTGCCTCCAGCACCATCTGCTGACGATGGGCTTCCTCATCGCCATCCGGGAGCGCGTCGATGAGGAGCGAGCCCGGGAGATCGGCCGCAAGCAGTTCGCGGGTGTGGCGGGCTTGACCTCCGAGCGCATCCGCTCGGTGCTTGGCCTGTCCGACGATGCGGAATCCCTTGCCACGGTGCTGGATCTGCATCCGGCGCTCAACCCGCGGCAGTATGTCGGCTCACGGATCGATGCGGTCGACGACACGGTGACCCTCATCCTGGACCGCCGCTGCGGCGGTGTCGCCGATCGCGTCTGGCCCAGTCTGCTCACGCCCGAAAATCTCGACCCGCTCGACGCCCTCGTGCGCGGGGTGAGTCCCTATTACGAATGCCAGGTCATCGCGGCCACCGCGGATGAACTCGCGGTACGGATACTCCGCGGCGACGACGCCGCCTCCGAAGCGACGGAAGTCGCGCTGACCCGGATCAGCACCGGCTCGAACTTCGCATTCGCGGACCGGGGCATCCCCTTGCCGCTCACCGTCGTGTGAGCGGGAACCGCGGCCAATGGAAGGTTGAAATGACACAAACCGTGCAGGGCGTCGTCGCACTCGAACCGCGCGGGAAGGTCGGGCTTGTCGATATCGTGATCCCGGAGCCGGGTCCGCACGATGTGGTCGTCGAGGTACGCGCGTGCGGCGTATGCCATACCGATCTCGTCTACCGCGAGGGCGGCATCACCGACGAGTTCCCGTTCCTGCTCGGACACGAAGCGGCGGGTGTCGTCGAGAGTGTCGGCACCGCCGTCACACACGTGCGGGTCGGCGATTCGGTCGTGCTGAACTGGCGGGCGGTGTGCGGCAGATGCCGGGCCTGTCGGCGCGGGCGGCCCTGGTATTGCTTCGACACCCACAACGCCGAGCGACGCATGACGCTGACCGACGGGCGTGAGCTGACACCGGCACTGGGCATCGGCGCGTTCGCGGAGAAGACCTTGGTGCACGAAGGCCAGTGCACAGTCATCGATTCCGGCATCGACCCGGCCGTCGCGGGTTTGCTCGGGTGCGGGGTCATGGCAGGTTTGGGGGCGGCGGTCAATACCGGTGCAGTCGGGCGCGGGGACTCGGTGGCGGTCATCGGCTGCGGCGGAGTCGGCTCCGCCGCGGTGGCCGGGGCACGCTTGGCCGGAGCGACCACGATCATCGCGGTCGACCGAGACGCGCGAAAGCTGAAGTGGGCAGAGGAATTCGGCGCGACGCACGTCCTCGACGCGACGACCGCCGACGTGGTCGAGCAGGTGCGGGAGCTTACCGGCGGTTTCGGCGCGGATGTGGTGATCGACGCGGTGGGCAGACCGGAAACCTGGCGCCAGGCGTTCTACGCCCGGGATCTGGCGGGCACAGTGGTGCTGGTCGGGGTACCGACCCCGGAGATGACCCTGGAAATGCCACTGCTGGACCTGTTCTCCCGTGGCGGTGCGCTGAAGTCGTCGTGGTACGGAGACTGCTTGCCGGAACGGGATTTCCCCGTGCTGCTCGACCTGTATCGCCAGGGCCGGTTGCCGTTGGAGGCGTTCGTGACCGAACGGACCGGATTGGACGGCGTCGAAGCGGCGTTCGAGCAAATAAAATCCGGCGGCGTGCTGCGGTCGGTGGTGACGGTGTGAACACGTTCGAGGTTCACACCGTCGATCAGCTGCGTATCGAACGCGTCGTCACCTCGGGGACATTCGACATCGACGGTGGCAGCTGGCCGGTCGACAACAACGTCTGGCTGGTAGGCGACGACTCCGAGGTGGTGGTGATCGACGCGGCCCACTCGGCCGCGGCGATACTCGACGCCGTCGCCGCTCGTGACGTGCGCGCGATCGTGTGCACCCACGGTCACAACGATCACATCGGCGCCGCTGTGGATCTCGCGAGCGCGACGGACGCGCCGGTGTATCTGCATCCGGGGGACGACATGCTATGGCGCAGTGCGCACGCGGAATACCGGTATCGGCGCTTGGAGCACGATCAGGTGTTGCGCGTGGCGGGAGGGGAGCTGCGCGTGGTCCATTCGCCGGGGCATTCCCCCGGCTCCGTCTGTTTGTACGCACCCGATGTCGATGTGCTGTTCTCCGGAGACACGCTGTTTCCCGGCGGGCCGGGCGCGACCAATCGGTCCTACGGTGACTTCCTGACGATCGTCGATTCGTTGCGCTGCCTGTTCTTCGACTTTCCGGGGCCGACCAGGGTCTATCCCGGGCACGGTGACACGACGAATCTGAATGCGGAACGTCCAGAGCTGAATTCGTGGGTGCAACGTGGATACTGACCTGGTTCCGGGCGGCAGGCGCCGCGCACCGGGAAGGAGTTGGACGTGACGATGAGCACCGTATCGGCGCAGACTGCTCGCGCCGGGGAGTTGCTGAAGTTCGCCGAGGAGGTTGCGGGCTTCATGCCGCCCGACGAGGGCGCCGCGCTGTATCGGGCGGCGTCCGGGTACGCGAGCGGCGGTACCATCGTCGAGGTCGGCACCTACTGCGGAAAGTCGACCGTCGTGCTCGCGGCGGCGGCCGCGCTGTCCGGGGCGAGGGTGGTTACGGTGGACCACCACGGGGGTTCGGAAGAGCATCAGCCGGGGTGGGAATATCACGATCCTCAGCTGGTCGATCCGGTCACCGGGCGATTCGACACGCTGACCAGCTTCCGGCGCGCGATGGTCCGGGCGGGGTTGGCCGGCGAGGTGATCGCGATGGTCGGAGAATCCGGTGCGGTGGCGGCGCTGTGGCGTTCGCCGATCCGATTCCTTTTCATAGACGGAGGTCACACTGACGTGGCGGCAGCACGCGACTACGACGGGTGGTCACCACACGTCGAAGTCGGGGGAGCGCTGGCGATCCACGATGTGTTCCCCGATCCACGCGACGGTGGCCAGGCCCCGTTCCGCATCTATCGAAAAGCCCTGGACAGCGGCAAATTTCGCGAGGTTAGCGCTACCGGCTCGCTTCGCGTGCTCGAACGAGTCGCTCCGGTGGGCGGCGCCACGGACACCGCACACCAGCCGGTGTCCTGATCAGCACGGCGCTTCAGGGGCGTCGGTCGGACGCGCGTCCGACCGCCCCATTCCCGTTCATCGTCGTGGATACGCCGTCCCGCACGAGCACATACCGGGAAAGTCGAGCACCTGCGGCAGGCCGTCGCCACGGAAGATGCCGGATGCCCTGGTCGTTCGGGTCAGGGCATCCGCGGCGAGGACGACGGCGGCGGATGTCCACGTGGTTCGCTCCTCGGGCCAGCGCAGGCCGTCGGTGAAGACCAAGCCGGTCCAATAGGATCCGTCCGCGTCGCGTAGGTGCTGCATGGCGGTGAACTGTCGCAGCGCCGCGGTGCGTGCGCCGATGGTATCCAACGCCATGACCAGTTCGCAGGTTTCGGCTCCGGTGACCCACGGCCGGTCGCTCACGCACCGAATCCCCAGCTCGGGCACCACGAAAGTGTTCCAATGGCGTCGGAGGTGGCCTGCCGCGGCTTGTCCGCGCTGGACACCGCACAGGATCGGGTAGTACCAGTCCATCGAGTAGCGGTCCTTCGACAAGAACGCGTCCGGATGGGCTTGGAGCGCGTGCCGGAGCCGTCCGGCGGCCATTTCCCAATCGGGTTGCGGCTTACCGAGATAATCGGCGAGGGCCAGCGCGCACCGGATGCTGTGGTAGATGCTGGAGCATCCGGTGCGCAGACTGTCCGGCAGTGAGCCCGCCGGGCTTCTCGCCCAGCGGATTTCGCCCTGCGTCCCCTGTTCGGTCAGAACGAGGTCGATCGCGCGCCGGACCGTCGGCCACAGAGCGCGGGCGAACTGTTCGTCCTCGGTGCGCAGCGTGTAGTGCCACACCCCGGTAGCGATGTAGGCGCAGAAGTTGGTGTCGATGTTCTCGTCCTCGACGACGCCCTCCTGTATCCGGATGGGCCAGGACCCATCCGGACGTTGACCGAGCGCGCTCCACGTGTACGCGGCGCGTGCCTCGTCCAGCAGTCCCGCGGTCGTGAGCGCCATGGCCGACTCCACGTGGTCCCATGGGTCGGTGTGGCCACCGCGGAACCAGGGGATCGCGCCGCTGGATTCCTGCGCGTCGGCGATGGACCGCGCGGTGGCCCGGCACTGCCGCTCGGTGAGAACCGCAGGGACCGACGGCGGATCAAATCTGCGCATAGCGTACCGCGGGCTTGTGAAAGTAGAGTGCGACGCTCTTGCCGACGAGCGGGTTCATCGCGGCCTCGGTCACCCGGGTGAGCGCGGGGCGGCGCATCATGTCCCACACCAGGAACCGGTGGTAGAGGCGCACCGCGGCGTGGTCGTCCTTGTCCACGCCCAGTAGGCATTTCAGCCACCAGTAGGGCGCGTGCAGGGCGTGCGCGTGGTGCCGGTGCACCAGGTTCAGGCCGCGAGCGGTGACCTTGTCCCGCAGTTCGTCGGCGCGGTAGATGCGCACGTGGCCGCCTTCGTTGGCGTGGTATTCGTCCGACAGCCACCAGCAGATCCGCTCAGGCAGCCAGCGCGGGACGGTCACCACGAGCGTGCCGCCCGGTCGCAGCACCCGTACGAGTTCGGCGATCGCGGCGTCGTCGGCCGGGATGTGTTCGAGTATCTCGGAGGCGATGACGCAGTCGAACGTGCCGTCCGGGTATGGCAGAGCCAGCGCGTCGCCCCGCACGGCCTCCGCGACCGCTGTGGCCGGCGCCTCACCGACCTGCGCCATCGCGGCGAACATCGTTGCCACGGCGTCGATCTCGTCGGCGTCCTGATCGAAGGCGACGATGTCGGCGCCGCGCCGGTACGCCTCGAACGCGTGCCGTCCGGCTCCGCAGCCGACGTCGATCACCCGTGTGGCCGAGCCGACCCCGAGGCGGTCGAAGTCAATGGTGAGCATCGGAGCGCCCGTCCCTTCTCGGTCGCGCGACCGGCCGCGCGATCGCTGATTCGTAAACGTCGGCGGTGCGTGCCGCGACCGATGTCCAGCTGTAGCGTTCCTCGGCGCGCCGCCTGCCCGCGAGCTGGTAGCGGCGCCGCAGCGCCGGGTCGGCGAGCAACCCGTCGATCGCGTCGGCGAGCGCACCGGCATCGGCGGGTTCGACGACCTCGGCGCACAGTCCGTGGCCGCCCACCACTTCCGGCAGCGCGCCCGCGCGGCTCACGACCAGCGGCGTTCCGCACGCCATGGCCTCCACGGCCGGCAGCGAGAACCCTTCGTAGAGCGAGGGAATGCAGGCGATCTCGGCCGAGCTCAACAGGCGGGCGAGCTCGTCTTCGCCGATACCCTCGTGTGTGCGGACGATGTCGGCGATGCCGAGATCGGCGATGGCCTTCTCGGTGGGTCCGTTCGGTTCCAACTTCGCGACCAGGTGCAGTTCGACCTCGTGCCGGGTCCGCACCGCGGCGATCGCGCGCAGCAGATAGCCGATGCCCTTGAGCGGCTTGTCCGCGCTCGCGACGGCGACGATCCGGCCCGCGACGCGCGGCACGCGATTCGGTGCGAACAGTTCGGTGTCGACGCCGAGCGGAACCACATGCATCTGCGAAGGATCGACGCCGAAGTCGGTGACAGTGTCGCGCGCCGAGGAGCCCGAGACGGTGATCAGATCGGGGATCGCGCGGGCGACCTCGATCTGCATGTCCAGGAATCCGTACCAGCGGTGGACCAGCGGCTTGCGCCACCAGGGCGCGGCGGCCAGATCGACCGCACGGTCCCGGGTTATCGGGTGGTGCACCGTCGCGACCAGCGGCAGTCCCAGGCCGGGCAGGTCGAGGAGTCCGTAGCCGAGGCACTGGTTGTCGTGCGCGATGTCGAAATCGCCTGCCCGTTCGGCGAGCACTCGGGCGACCCGGAGACTGAACGTCAATGGCTCGGGGAAACCGGCGGTCCACATGGTGAGCAGTTCGCGCACATCGATGCGGTCTCTGATCTCACGAAAGCGGGGAGTGCGGAATGGATCGTCGTCGCGGTACAGATCCAGGCTGGGCACCTTGGTCAGGCGTACTCGGGGGTCGAGGTCGGCGGGATAGGGTGGACCGGAGAACACTTCGACGTCGTGGCCGAGTACAGCGAGCCCGCGACTCAGTTGCCGGACATACACCCCTTGGCCGCCGCAGTGGGGTTTGCTGCGATACGACAGCAGCGCGATGCGCACGATCAGGCTCCTTTCGCTCGGGTCGGGAAATATGCCTTGTCGACCGTTGCTTCGAGTGTTCCGCGCATGGCTACCGTAGCCCGGGCTCGGCGCTGTCGATGATCTTGTCGAGTGCCGCGTCGATATCGGCCGCGACGGGCCAGCCGACATAGTGCGCGAGAAACAGCACGATCTCCCGCAATTGGTTCTCGTCGAGTTCGGTATTGCGCAGCGCGGCGTCCATCTGAATGGACGCCACATCGGCGAGGCCGGCCGCGGCGATGACGCCCAACAGCAGCAGTCTGCGATCTCGCAGGCTCAGTCCGGGACGTGACCAGATGCGGCCGAACAGGTGATCGGCGGTCGCGGCGAAGTGGGCACCGGGGCCGTCCTTCATCGGCCACCCGTAGACCTGCTCCATCATGTCCAGGCCGTGTCTGCGGATGTTGTCCGTCATTCCCTCATCCTTTTCCCACCCGTCCGCATGGACAGGTGTCTGGACTCTAGTTCAGAAACAGCGGACGTGGCAACCCTGTTCGGTTGAATCCGCCACTGGCGGTTCGGGGTGACGTGTCCAGCAGTTCAGGCGTGCACGCAATGCGGATCTTTTCCGTCCAGAGGCTCTACTCGTGTGTGGACAGCTGTCTGTACAACTGTTCATGTCCGGCGTAGCGTGGCGGAGGAAGGCGATTGCCCGGCTGTCGCGTGGATCGGCCCAATCGGTCGCACCGCAGGTGACATTCGAGCGTCGTGACGGATTCTCTTGATGGAGTGCGCTGTGAATGTCGATATGGAGACGCGGGTACCGTTCGACCCTTACGACTATCTGTTCCACGAGGACCCGTACCCGACCTACGCGCGGCTGCGCGCCGAGGCGCCGGTGTACCACAACTCGACGCAGGATTTCTGGGCGTTGGCCAAGCACGCCGACGTGCGGGCGGCGTTGCGCGACAGTGTGCGGCTGTCCAACAGCTGGGGCGTGTCCATGGATCCGACCTCGTACGGTCCGGACGCGCACAAGTCCATGTCATTCCTGGCGATGGACGACCCCAAGCACGCGCGGATCCGCAAACTCGTCTCCAAGGGCTTCACGCCGCGGCGGGTGATGGATCTGTCCGACCGGATCACCGCGCTCACGCGCCAGCACTGGCAACGATGCCTGGAGATGAAGGAGTTCGACTTCATCCGCGACTTCGCCGGACTGTTGCCGATGGACGTCGTGTCGGAGCTGCTTGGGGTACCCGAGGTCGATCGCACCCACCTGCGTGAGCAGTCGGACCTACTGCTGCATCGAGAAGAGGGCGTTCTCGATGTGCCGGAGGCGGCGATCTACGCCTACGTGGAGCTGGTTCGCTACTACCAGGAGCTGCTCGCGGACCGGCGCAAGAATCCCGGTGACGACATGGTGTCGGTCTTGATCGACGCCGAGATTCCGGACGGCGCCGGTGGGGTGACCCGGCTCTCCGACGAGGAGATCATCGGATTCATGGTCCTCATGGTGGTGGCCGGTAACGAGACGACCACCAAACTGCTCGGCAATGCCATGTATTGGGGATGGCGATTCCCGGACGAGCTGGCCAAGCCGTTGGCCGATCCGGGAATTGTGCCCGCGTGGACCGAAGAGACGCTGCGTTTCGACAATTCGACGCAGATGTTGTTGCGACGGCTCGTCGCCGACGTGGAATTCGGTGGGTTCACGATTCCGGAAGGCGACCGCGTGCTGTTGCTGGTGGGTTCGGCGAATCGGGACGAAGACGTGTTCGACGACGCAGCCGAGTATCGGATCGGTCGAGACAGCTCCCAAACACTCATGAGTTTCGGCCTCGGCGTGCATTTCTGCCTCGGCGCCCATCTCGCCCGGTTGGAGGCGAATATCGGGCTCACCGAAATCGCCAAATCGCTGAAGAGCTACGAAATCGACGCCGCGGCCGCCGAGCGTGTGCATTCGGTGAACGTCCGCGGGTTCGCGGGCCTTCCTATGTCGATTCGTCCCGCGTAGCCGCGTCGACGATGTGTGTGGAACGTCCCATCGGCCGTCCGTTCGGCCGATGGGACGTTTCGCACGTTACTGAGATTTGTGCGGCACCGCGGTGACCAGGCCGCCGTCGACGACGAACTCCGATCCGGTGGCATACGACGATTCGTCACTGGCCAGGAAGAGCACGAAGGTCGACACCTCCTCGGAGCCGGCGGGCCGCCCGAGCGGGATGGTGACCAGGTCGTCGGGGATCCCGGCGGTCATCGGAGTCCTGATGAGCCCAGGGTGCAGCGAGTTCACCCGGATGTTGTGGGGTGCGAGTTCCAGCGCGGCCGATTTCGCCAGGCCGCGGACTCCCCACTTCGACGCGACGTAGCCGTGCGCCCACGGGGCTCCCCGCAGGCCCTCGATCGACGACACGTTGATGATGGAACCGCCGCGCGCCGCGATCATCGGTTCCACCACCGCCCGCATACCGAGGAACGTGCCCGTCAGATTCACGTCGAGAATCCTTCGCCACCGATCGACATCGAAATTCTGTAGTGAGCTGCCATTGATGATGCCGGCGTTGTTCACCAGAACGTTCAGTGACCCGAATTCACCGACCGCGGTCGCCACCGCGGCCGACCAGTCGTCCGAGCTGGTGACATCCAAGTGGATATAGCGCGCGGCCGCGCCGAGTTCCTCCACCAATCGCCGGCCTTCGTCGTCGAGGATGTCGCCGACGACGACTTTCGCCCCTTCGGAAACGAGCAGTCCGGCATGCGATGCACCCATTCCGCGTGCACCGCCACTGATAATCGCGACCTTGTTTTCAACACGTCCCATGTCGGCTCACGCTAGCATGAAAGACACTGGACTGGAACCTGTTCTAGACACTAGTCTAGTCGAAGTTCGCCGGCGTGGATGGGGATTCCTCGCCGGCGGCACGGCAACGGGCATTTCCGCCCGCGACTGCGAGGAGTACAACGATGACGATCCGCGTCGTCCATATCGGCACCGGAAACGTCGGCAGGCCGGCCTTGGCAGGCACGATCACCAATCCGCGATTCGAATTGGTGGGTGTCTGCGTGTCGAACCCGGACAAGGTGGGAAAGGACGCGGGCCAGCTGGCAGGGCTGGACGTGGTCACCGGCATCACCGCCACCGACCGCCTGGACGATCTTGTCGCACTGGCACCCGACTGCGCCGTCTACTGCGCGATGGGGGACACGCGCACATCCGGGGCGTTCGCCGACTGCTTGCGGCTGGTCGAAGCGGGCATCAACGTCGTGGGATCGGCGCCGGGCATGCTCCAGTACCCCTGGCATATCATGCCGGACAAGTACATCGCACGCATCGAGGACGCCGCTCGTCGCGGTGGCGCGAGCATCTTCATCACCGGCATCGACCCGGGCTTCGCGAACGACCTGATTCCGCTGGTGCTTTCGGGGACCTGTCAGCGTATCGAACAGGTCCGTTGCGTGGAGATCGCCGACTACGCCACCTACGACGGCTCGACGGTGATGTTCGACGTGATGGGTTTCGGCAAGCCGGCCGACGAGGTGCCGTTGCTGTTCCAGCCGGGTGTGCTCGCCGCCGCTTGGGGGACCGCCATTCGCCAGCTCGCCGCGGGCCTGGACATTCCGGTGGACCGGATCGAGGAATGGCACGAGCGAGAGCCCGCGCCGGAGGACTTCGATGTGGCCGTCGGCCGGATACCCAAGGGTGGACTCGCCGCGGTCCGCTTCGAGATTCGCGGCATGGTGGGCGACACTCCCGCGATCGTCGTCGACCACACCACCCGGTTGCGGGGCGACCTGCGGCCCGACTGGCCACAGCCTGCGCAGCCCGGCGGCTCTTACCACGTCGAGATCACCGGCGAGCCTTCCTATCGCGTCGACATCTGTCCCACCAGCCGCCACGGTGACCACAACTACGCGGCGATCCTGGCGGCGGCGGGCCGGATCGTCAACGCCATCCCCGCCGTCGTCGCCGCGGCGCCGGGCATCAGGACGACGTTGGATCTGCCGCCGGCGTTCGGCAGGCAGTTGTACGCACCGGTCACGAGATGAGCCCGACAGGCTTGTTCCAAGGAGAGTAGGTATCCATGAAAACCAAGGGCGCGCTGCTGTGGGAGTTCGATCAGCCGTGGTCGGTCGAGGAGATCGAGATCGGGGATCCGCGCAAGCACGAGGTCGAGATCCAGGTCGAAGCGGCGGGCATGTGCCATTCCGACCACCACTTGGTGACCGGCGGCATCCCCATGGCGGGTTTCCCGGTCCTCGGCGGCCACGAGGGCGCGGGCATCATCACCGAGGTCGGTGAGGGCGTCGAGGATCTGGCCGTCGGCGATCACGTCGTACTGTCGTTCATCCCGTCCTGCGGGAAGTGCCCGTCGTGTCAGGCCGGACTGCGCAACCTGTGTGATCTCGGCGCGTTGCTGTTGGCGGGCACCTCGGTCACCGACGGCTCCTTCCGGGTGCGGGCCAAAGGACACAACGTCTTTCCGATGACATTGCTCGGGACGTTCGCGCCGTACATGGTGGTGCACGAGAGTTCGGTCGTGAAGATCGATCCCGCGGTTCCGTTCGAAGTCGCCTGCCTGGTCGGGTGCGGTGTGACCACGGGATACGGGTCGGCGACCCGGATCGCCGACGTTCGCCCCGGCGAGGATGTCGCGGTGATCGGTCTCGGCGGTGTCGGGATCTCGGCGTTGCAGGGGGCCGTCAACGCGGGCGCGCGCTACGTCTTCGCGGTGGATCCTGTGCCGTGGAAACGCGAGCAGGCGTTGAAGTTCGGCGCGACCCACGCCTACGCCACTCTCGAAGAGGCGACGGCCGCGGCCGCGGAGATCACCGCGGGCGGTATGGCCAAAAAGGTCATTGTCGCCGTCGGCGAGGTGCGCGGCGAGGACGTGGATTCCTGGATGGGGATCACCGCGAAGGCCGGAACATGCGTGCTCACCGCGATGGGCAGCCTCGTGGACAACAAAGCCACCTTGAACCTGGCGATGCTCACCCTGCTCCAGAAGAATCTGCGGGGCGCCATCTTCGGCGGCGGCAATCCGCACTACGACATCCCGCAGCTGCTGTCGCTCTACCGGGCGGGCAAGCTCGAGCTCGACAGTATGGTCACCCGGCAGTACCGGCTCGAGCAGATCAACGAGGGGTACCGAGACATGTTGGAGGGCAAAAACATTCGCGGCGTCATCCGGTTCACCGACGAGGACCGGTGAACCGGGGGACGGATGACGACGGCTCGACGTAGCGGCGTTCGACGCACCGAATCGTAAGAGGTGCCGCGTCAGGTTGCTCCGGGCCCGGCACTGTCGGGTTCGCGGCTGGCCTACTTGACCGCGATCGCGTTCTGCAGACCACCGACCTCCGAGATCTTCCAGCCGGAGTTCCGATCGATTGTCAGCGAATAAGTCACGGTCGTCTGCGCGCCATCGGGGTGCTGCACATTGGACGAATTCACGGTGAGATAGGTGTTCACCTTATAGAGTCCGCCGGACTCCGAGACGACGGTGGACGAGAGCGGGTTCGCCGTGGAGACCCATTGCAGCGGAAGCAGCACCTGTTCCAGCTGCGGGGCTGTGGCGTCGAACTTCGCGGCGAGTTCGGGGGTGGTTCCTTGCGAAAGGCGGTGGGTCCACGCTTTCACGTCGCGGTAGTCGATGGTCGAGGCACCCAGCGCGTAGTCGGTCGCGAGCTGCTCGGCGTGCCGGTGGTCGGCCTCGCGCCGGTCGCGGTCGGCGAGGGTGGTGCGTGCCGAGGTGTACAGCACGGCCAGCACCGCGGTCGCGATCAGCAGCGCCGTGATCGTGGTGCCTGTCGCCAGAGTGGACCACCGCAGCGACACCGTCCGCGGTGGTGCGGCTGCGGCCGCCCGCTCCTCGCCTGCCGGTGCGTCGTCGGCATCCTGAGTCATGACTTGTCCCTTCGGCGGTGGTCGTCCACCGCGCTACTTCGGCTGAATGCGGAAATGCAACGCGCCGTCGTCACCGACGCCGTGCAGCGCTTGTTCGATCAGTGCACTGATGTCCAAACGGGGCGCCCGCCCCACGGCGTCGGCGACCACCGGTTGCAGCATCGGACCGAGCGGCGCGATGTCCGGGCCGATCTTCTGGACCAGCGTCTCGACCTCGACAAGGAATGGAAGCAGCCCGTCGCCGGTGAAGTACTGGTCGGACGGACGGCTGTCGATCAGCCCGGCACTCGATTCGACGATCGCGTTGAGGGTGACGCCGAACTCGCCGAACAGCGGTCCCGCTGCGGTCAGCGACGGTCCCATCCAGTCGATGTCGGCGCCGAGGAGCTGAAGGTCGCCGAACAGTTGCCTGAGATGGCCCGTCCGGCTCAGCAGTGTGGCGGCCAGGAGGGTGGTGGACCGTTGCAAGGTCTGCATCGCGGCGTCGGTGCCGGCCAGGGCACGGTCGAACGTGCCGACCAAGCTCGCCATGACCTCGGGATGGACCTGGTCGAGCAATTCCACGAGGCGAGCGGACAAGGCCGTGATCGTCATCGGCGTCCGCACCTGATCAGCCGGAACGACCTGGCCGTTGGTCAGATACGGTCCGGCGCCGTCCTCGGGTTCGAATCCGATGTAGGGCTCGCCGAGCACGGACAGCTGTTCGATCCGCACCAGGCTGGAGACCGGTATCCGGAATCGGTCGTCGATCCGGAGCTCGACGGCCACGCCGTCGGCTGCCTTGCGCACCGACGCGGCTCGGCCGACGTGCACGCCGTTGAGCAGGACCGGGGAGTTCGGGCCGAGCCCGCCGGAGTTGTCGAGCCGCATATCGATCCTGATATACGAACGCCGGGGATCGATGTTCAGGACGCCGAAAGTCATGTAGGCCACTCCGAATACGAGCACCGCGAGGATCGCCGTCAGCGAAACCAGAGCTCGAGTGTTCATCGGACCGCTCCGATCATGCGCAGGATATCGATGACGCGGCGGGTCTGTTCATCGCGATCGGCAGCGCCCGTGACGGAGAACTCGGTGATGTCGACCTTCGGGCCGCGCTCCACGAACGGAACCACCTCGGTGTGGATGAGATCCACGAGTTTCCTCATGTTGGACGGCGAGTTCGTATCGAGCGGGCGAGCACCGAACAGCATCGGGACGACCGCGACCGCGGTGTCGTCCAGGGACTGCAGGAGCGGGGCGAGCCACAGCGTGCTCGGTGCGACCGGGCCCAGCGCGGTGAGGACGAAGATGACGCCGATCTGCGCGTTGATCACGTCGGTGGTCTGTTGGACGCCGAACGGCGTCAGCAGTTCCTCGAGCACCGGGGCGTTCGCGATGACGCCCTGTTCGAGGGTGGCCTGCATGCCGTCGAGCAGCGCGTCGACCGAGTCGATGTTGTCGGCGAGATCGGTGAGATCGGCGCCGAGGGTGCCCGCGATGCGCGCGGTGTCGCGAGGGTCCCGCGGCAGTACCGTGTTCATCTTGCGGATGATGTCCTGTACATCGGTGATGGCGCCGCTGCCGACGAAAACCGAAAGGGCCGCCAAGATGTCCTCGATCGTCGCGGATCCGGTGGTGTCCGCGAGCGGGATGGTGGCGCCGGGTTCGATGACCTGCGAGGTGGCCGCGGCCGGTTCGGACAAAGCGATGTGGACATCGCCCAGCGGCGTCTCCTGCCGCAGTTCGGCGGTCGTGCCCACCGGCAGCCGGACCGATTCCATGATGGCGAGCTCGGCCAGGACATATCCAGTCGACGGAGAATCGGTGACCACTCGCAGGTCGGTGAGCTGGCCGACCCGGACACCGTCGGAGATCACCTTCGCGCCTTGCGGAAGATTCAAGACGCTGGCGAACTCGATACGCAGGGTGTAGGTGGGACCGCTGACCCCGTAGCCGGGCACCGGAAGGTCGGCTACCTGTACGCCACAGCCGGCGGCCGCGCACACCACGGCGGTCGCGAGGGCCGTGCGGACGCGGCGGGCGAACGGCAACGGCCCGCTCATCGTGCACTCACCGCCGCCAGCAGGAAGGGCAGGGCCGGAATCGTCGCTGTGCCGCCGGGGTGTACCGCGCACGGTCGGCCGGTGAGCGCTTCGATGGCCGGGCAGATTTCCTGTTGCGGGACAGCGAGTTCGGGCGCGGCGTAGCCGATGGTCAGCTGACCTGTTTCCGGGTCCACCGTCTCGGCGAACCCGGACGCGATGGCGGGCGTCATGCGGATGACCTCCGAGAGCGAACCCACTCCGGCCGCCAGCATCGCCGGTAGATCGGTCATCGAGTTCAGTGCCCGCACCGCGGGCATCCCGAGCATCATGACGACGTCGTTGAGCTGGGGAAGCACCTGCGCCAGGTAGGTGACGATGTCGATGATCGGGGGGAAGGCGATGACCACGATGTCGTTGAACGTCTGGGGCAGTTCGGTGGTCATGGTCTCCAGGTCGTCCCAGCCGGAGCTGGCTCGGTGGGTGAGTTCGGCGAGCGCGTCGATCAGATTGCCGATATGCCCTATCGCCGCGTCCGGGGCCGAGAGTGCCTGTCCCAGTTCGCGAATGACGGTGTTGATCCGGTCGGCGGAGCCCGCGGTGGCGCGGTCCAGCGCCGCAAGCCCCGCCCCGAGGGAGCCCTGCTGCGCGGGATCGTGCGCGCCGTTGAGCTCGTCGGCCACTCCGGCCAGCGCGTCGAAGGTCTGCGAAAGGCTCTTCGGGGTGAGGGTGTTCGTGATGCAAGCGGCGGGATCCCAACCGGGTCCGTCCGGTTCGTCGCCGACCAGTGCCAGGTTTCGGTTGGCGATGAGCGTGTCGTCGACCGTCACGGCGCCCACCTCCTCGGGCAGCCTCCGGTCTGCACGGACCGTGAAACGCACTCGCGCCCACGGGCCGTTCGGTTCGATGCCGGTCACTTCTCCCACCCGGATGCCAAGCACGGTGACGGCGCTGCCTTGGCGCAGCCCGATGCTGTCTGGCATATCGGCGCAGTAGGAGCGGCTGGCCGGTTCCGATCGGGTCAGCTGCAGCGCGGCTCCGCCCGTCGCGACGAGCGTGACGACGACCGCGGCGGACATGAGCCCTCGCGATCCGAGAGTGCGGGTCAGCACGGTTCGGCCTGCCATCAACACTGTCCTCCCGGGATCGGCACGCAGATTCGTTCCGGTAGCAGGGTCACCGCGGACTGGTCGATCCTCACCCCTTCGCCCGGTGACAGCAGCGGAAGCAGGCGGTTCTGCATATCGCGCAGTGCGTCGACCAGCGCGCCGAGGTGGGCGCCGAGTTCTGCCAGCTTCGGCGCCGCCTCGGCCAGTGGCGCGGCGCGGTCTTTGAGCGTCGCGTCCCAGGCGCGCCCGAGGGGCGACACTTTGTGCAACACGTCGGCCACGTCCTCGAGCGCTTGGCCGATGCTCGTCTTGTGGTTGTAGACGATCAGCTCGAGCGTCCGCAGCTGCTGCACCAGCCGCACCAGGACGTCGGAACTCCGGTTGATCGCCGTGAGGTACTCGTCGGCCATCGAGAGCGCGCGCGAGATGTCGGAGTTCTGCTTGTTCATGAGGTCGATCAGGTCCTCGGTGGCGCGGAGCGCGGCGTGCACGGCGTCCGGGCTGTCGTGCACCGCGTCGGACAGGGCGGCCAGGTTCTGCCGGACGAGGTCGCCGTCGATCTCCTCGATGGGCGCGATGGCGTCCTGGAAGAGTTTGGTCAGATTGTACGGCAGGATGACTCGGTCACGGGGTATCACCGCCGACCCGAGCGGGCGGGTGCCCGACGGCTGTACGGCGACGTAGTAGCCGCCGACGACGGTCAGCATGCGGACGTCGAGAATGGTCTGATCGCCGAGGAAGACGTCGTCGCGGACGGTGAATGTCATCCGGACACGATCCGGCAGCAGCGAGAGTGACTCGACCTGTCCGACCGGCACGCCGGCGAGGCGGACGTCGTCGCCGGTCCGCAGCGCTCCGGCCTGTGCCAGCTCCGCGGTGTAGACGTTCTCCGAGGTGCTTCCGGTCGCGTGCACGACACCGATCGCGACCGCCAGTACCGCGGCACCGCACAGACCCGCGATGCCCCACCGCAGGTCATCGGAGCGTGAATCGGTCACGCGCGCAGGGCGTTTGCGCTTGCGTGTCGCGACGGATCGAAACCTTTCCTTCATGCTCGGCACAGTGTGACCCCCTGTCCGGAAATGAGTACTCGAAGTGGTTCAGGGACGACGGCGGCACCGTTGGTACACATGATCGGATCGTTCGTGGCCGCGGGGACGGCCGAGGCCATGGTTTGGATCACTCCGGGCAGCCGGGTGAACACCTCGGAGGCCACCCGCGGGTCTGGAAACGCGTTGCGCAACAGCGCGTCCAGGTCGGAGCCCTCGTCGCCGGTGAGGCCGAGGACGGTCAGCAGGTGCCGGACGGGCTGGATCACCGGCGGGATCGCGTTCGCGAAATCCGCGAGCCCGGGCAGTTTCTCGGCGATCGCGACGAACAGGTTGGTCAGGTTGGTCAGCATCTGCACCGCGTCGCCCGATTTACCGCCAAGACTGTCCGCGATCTGCGCGAGGTTGCTCACCAACCTGGACAGCACGGCCTGCCGATCCGAGGAGTATCGGCTCAGTCGCTCGATCGCGCCGAGGGCGGGACCGATGCCGGTGCCGTCGCCTTGGATCACGGCGAGCAGGCTGGTGGTGAGCTGGTTGATCTCGTCGGTGGACAACTCGGCCAAGACCGGCTGAAGCCCGTTGAACAAGGCGGTGATGTCGAAGGCAGGGACGGTGTGCACCGTGTCGAACACCGCGCCGGTGTCCCGGCGCGGGCCGGGCTCGCCGGGGTGTTCGATAGCGAGGTAGCGGAAGCCGGTGAGGTTCTGGAATCGGATCGCGATCGTGGTCTCGGTGAACAGAGGGTGCTCACGCAGTACGGTGAAGCGGACCCGCGCCAGGGAACCGTCGAGCCCGATATCGGTGACCTTGCCGACCTGTACTCCGTACAGCCGCACGTCGTCGCCCGCCCGCAAGCCGTTCGCATCGGTGAACAACGCTGTGTACGCATCGGTCTCACCCATTACCGGTCGCTCGATGAGCTGGAAAACGCCCACCAGGGCGACGGCCATCGCCACCGTGGCGGTTGCCACCCGCAGGAACAACGATCGGATCTTCATCAGCGCTCGCCCCCCGGTGACTGCGCGCCGAGGGTCGAGAGCAGGGGAGTGGCCAGTCCTGGCACGGCGTCGAGTTCGATACCGACCCGCAGCACCGGGCCCGACGGCGTCGGGTGGAACGCGCCCGCGATCCGGTCGAGGAGTTCGTCCAGCTGCCGCGCCGACCGTTCCGGCGCGCTCACCGAGGACGAGACCAGGTCGAGAACCATCGTCGCGATGGGCAGCATGTCCGAGAAGTACTGTCCGGAGGTGGTCAACGTCTGGGTGACCACTGGGAGCAGGTCGTATTGCATGGCGTCCCAGAACTTTCGGGTCCGTTCCAGGTTGTCCGGTGGGCGCATGTACTCGTTCTCGTACGCGGATTCGAGCACGTCCAGACTGCCGGTCAGCATCGGCGGCGCACCGGCCAGCGCCGAGCCGAACTGGCCGGCCAGGAACGAGGGTGGGAGCTGCCTGGTCTCGGTGTAGGCGCGCACCGTCGCCCCGATCGTTTCCAGCAGCGGGGTGAACGCGCTCAGATCGCGGGAGATCCGGCTCAGCAGTTCGGCCAGTCGCGGTGTCAGTACGTCCTCGGTCAGCAGGCCCGTCGACCGCAGTAGCGCCGACAGCGTGGCGTCGCGGACCCGGCCGGAATCCCGGTCACCGAGATCGATGACCGACCCGTCCTCGAGTTCGGTGCCGCCGCTGTTCGGCAGCAGCCCCACGGTGGTGATGCCGAAGAGGTTGCCGGGCGCGAAGTCGACAGTCAGGCTGTCGGTGAGGCCGAGCAGCTGGGATCGGTCCAGCGACAATTCGATTCGTTCGCGTCCGGCGCCCGCCGAGGTGATCTCGGCGACCGATCCCACCTTGACGCCGTCGAGACGAACGTCGGTTCCCGGCTCGACCCCCGCGCCGATCTGCGCGGTGAGCAGCGCTACCCGGATCGTGTCGGACGATTCCGGTTTCGGCGCGAACCGCCAGGTCAGCGAGCCGAGCAGGATGATCATCACGGCACAGGTGCCGATCATCCTGGCGCGGCGGGGCCCGACCTCGGCGCCGGGAAGAGTGTAAGGAGGCATGGCCATCACCCGGTGAATGTGATGGGGGACTGGAATCCCCACAGGACGATCGTGGCGACCATGTCCAGCGCGATGATCGCGACCAGACTGGCCCGGATGGCGCGTCCGGAGCCGATACCGACCCCTTCCGGACCGCCGACGGCGAAGTATCCCTGGTAGCTGTGGATCAGGACGACGGCGACGGCGAAGATCACTACCTTGATGGTCGCGGCGATCACGTCCCACCCCAGGACGAATTGATCGAAGTAGTGGTCGTAGGTTCCGGTCGGCACTCCATGGATCGTGGTCACGATCAATTGGCAGGACAGGTAACTGAGGAGGAGCGCGACGACGAAGGAAGGTGCGACAGCGACGACGCCCGCGATGACTCGCGTGGTCACCACGAACGGGACCGACCGGATGCCGAGCGATTCGAGCGCGTCGATTTCCTCGGAGATCCGCATCGAACCGATTTCGGCCGTCATCCGGCAACCGGCCTGCGCGGCGAATCCGACACCGGCGGCGATGGGGGCCAGCTCCCTGGTGACGCCGAACGCGGAGATGAGTCCGCTGAGCTCACCGAGCGCGAGGGAATCGAGCGCGTAATAGGCCTCGATGCCGATGGAGGCGCCCATCGCCGCGCCCATCAGCAGCATCAGCGGCACCACGCCGCCACCGATGATCACCGCCCCGCGGCCCCAGGTCGTATCCGTGATCGCACTGACCGTCTGGCGGCGATAGTGGAGGAGGGTGTACGGGATCGAGGACAGCACCTGCCAGCAGAACCCGATGACGAAACCCATGGTCTCGATCGGACGAGTGGGGTGTGCGCGGCGCCGGATGCGGCCCATCCATCGGAATCCGGCGGGAAGATAGGACGACGCGGTCACTACGCCGTCCTCATCGGAAGGAACATCGTAACAAGCTGGGTGACAACGGTATTCAGGGCTGTGATGGTGGCCACCGACATGACCACCGCGGCGTTGACGCCGTCGGCGACACCGCGCGGGCCGCCTGTGGCCTCCAGTCCGCGTTGGCAGGCGATGATGACCACCAGGAAGCCGAAGAGCAGCGATTTCACCAGCGACACCCAGACGTCGGTGGAACTGGTGAACGCGCCGAAGGAGTCCCAATAGCTACCGGGGGTCACATCGAGCGCGGCGACCGCGACGATGAAGCCCGCCGTGATGCCGACGACGATGATCAGGATGTTCAGCAGCGGCGCGACCAGCATCATCGCGGCGATGCGCGGGACAACCAAGCGCTGCACCGGGTCGACCCCCATCACCCGCATGGCATCGACTTCTTCCCGAACGGTTCTGGCACCGAGATCGGCTGCGATAGCGGCGGCGCCCGCGCCGCCCAGCAGAATGCCCGCCGCCATCGGCGCGCCTTGTTTGATCACTCCGAGGCCACCCGCGGCGCCGATCATGGAGTTCGCGCCGAGCTGCGACACGATATTGCCGACCTGGACGGACAAGATCACTCCGAAGGGAATCGCGATCAGGACGCTGGGGATCGCTGTCACCTTGATCAGGAACCAAGCCTGTGCGAGGCCTTCGCGTACTTGGAATCGCAGGCGTACGAGGTCCTCGATGCCGATGCGCGTAGCTCGAACACCGATACGTAGCGCACGGCCGAATGTAGCGAGACTGGACAGAACGGTGTCGGAGAAGTTGCGGCGCAAGACCGCGCTGGGACTCTCCGCGGGCGTGGACGGTGGAGTCACGCTGACGGTAGACATCGAACCTCCATGGTCGGCCGGAGTTTCCGCGCCACGACCCGATGGCCCGCGAATTCGGTGCCCAATAAATTCCGTTGGCGTCTGTTCTCCGGGCCCGAGTGGGGGTGCTGGCAGGCCACCTCCCGCCGAGCGGGGAAGTGCTCGACCGCAGGGAGCAAGCTGGCCGGCATCGTTGCGAACCTCTCGGTAATCATCTGTCCAGGCAAATAACTGGACACTAGTCTGGACCGTACTACATGTCGGTGGGTGCGGCAAGGTATGCCTGTGTCGGCCGCCACTCTGCCCTGCTGCTGACAAGTTTCGCGAGAGCGACAGATGACGGCGGCCGCCAAGCCTGGGATGTGCCTTCTGTGCCGTTCAGGTCCTTGCCTTTGCCGGAATCGCCCGAAGGTCGCCAGCCGCAGAATGATAGCGAATAGCTATTGAACAAGCCTTTGCGTTGCGGTTCCTCAGCGAGCGGAGCCATCGGTGCGCAAAATTTGGACAGGTGTCTGTTTTAGCTCTGGACAGTTGTCTGAACATATGTTTAACATGCGATTCGGCGTGCGAATGTCTGCTGTCGGGATGCGCGCCGGAAATCGTGGGAGGTGTGTTGGAAAACAGACTGGCAACGCCCCATCGGATTCACCGTACGTCGGCGTCTACGAAGATCTGGTCCGCGACCGCCCGTCGATGTGTGGGATCGCTGTTGGGAGCCGTGCTCGCGGCGACAGTGGGTCTGTCATCGGGCACGTTGTCCGCGCCGTGGCCCCAAATGCGGGGCATGGAGGAATCGGACCGCAGCGGTGTTGTCGAGGAACTGGCCGCACTGCCGCCCGACGGCGATGTCGCTGCCTCCGGCGAACGTCGGCGTCGGTTCGGGGTCTCGCTCTCGGCGGTAGGCGATCAGCCGTTGTCGACGGTGGTCTCACGATGTGTCCCGTCGCTCGTCGACCTGTCCATGGGGGGGAGCTGTGGTGCAGATCGAATCCAATGACTCGAAAGGTTCGAACTCGATGATGGTGCAATGGCTCGATGCCGGTTCCGGCGATGAGGCCTGATATGTCGGGCGATCCCGGGTATCCCGACGACCTGCTCAGCACGTGGCATGAAGGCGGAACGCTGTGAGCGACAAGAAGTCTCTGCTCGGCAAGGGTGTTGTGGTCGTCGGGGCGAGTAGCGGCATCGGATACGCCGTGGCCAGGTTGATGGCGCTGCACGGAGCGGGCGTCGTGGTGAATGGACGAACTGCCGCCACCGTCGACCGGGCGGTCCAGGGAATTCGCATCAAGGGTGGCCGGGCGGTAGGCGTCGCGGGCTCTGCGGCGGACGCGGTCGTCGCCGACGAACTGATCGAGACGTGCACGAAGCAATTCGGCTCCCTCGACGTGTTGGTGAATTGCGCCGGGATCCCGGAACCACAGGGCTCTTCGATTCTGCGGGTCAACCCGTGGGATTGGCGTGCTCAGCTGGAATCGCACCTGTCCACCGCGTTCACCACTTGTCGCGCCGCGGCGCCGATCATGGTCGCGCAAGGTGGCGGGTCGATCATCAATACCTCGTCGTTCGCCTTCCTCGGCGACTACGGCGGTACGGGGTATGCGGCGGCGAAAGGAGCGGTCAATAGCCTGACCATGGCTATTGCCGCGGAGCTACGCGAACACTCGGTACGTGCGAATGTCGTGTGCCCCGGAGCCAGAACGCGTCTGTCCTCGGGCTTCGCGCACGAAGCGCGAATTCTGGAGCTCTACCGACGGCAGATGATCGACAGGACGACCATGCAGGGTGCGCTGGACCCGCCGCCCGCGGAGTACGTGGCACCGCTGTACCTCTACCTGGCCGGTGCGGCGTCGGCATCGGTCACGGGCGAGATATTCGTAGCCGCTGGCGGTTTCGTCGGGCGATACCAGCGGCCCGCACCCACGGTGCTCGGCTATCGCGATCATCGAGACGCGCCCGCGTGGTCGATCGAGGATCTGCACCAGATGATCGGTCCGACGTAGCGGTCGAGTGACACATCCGAATCTCGGGCAGTTGCCCGAGGCACTCGAGACGACTGGGGCGACGCCGAGTCGGCCGAGCGAGTCGACGAACAAGAGATCTGAGGTAGTAGTTCATGGTTGGATTCGATTTGTCGACTGTGTTCGGTACGGTCGCCGCTGCGGTTCCCCAGCGGGAGTTTCTCGTCTGGGGCGACCGCAGGGCCACCTACGCGGAAACCGACGCCAAGGCCTCGGTATTGGCGGGATTTCTCGCGGCGCGCGGATTGGGGTGTCACACCGAGCGTTCGTCGCTGCCCGGGCATGTTTCCGGGCAGGACCACCTGGGTATATATCTGCGCAACCGGCCGGAGTACGTCGAGGCGATGATCGGTGCGTTCCGTGCTCGAGTCGTGCCCTTCAACGTCAATTACCGGTACGTGGCAGAAGAACTCGTGTACTTGCTGCGTGACGCACAGGTGAAGGCTCTCGTCTACCAGTCGGAGTTCGCGCCCCAGGTGGCCTCGGTGCTCGGTGAACTCTCGCACGAGGTACTGCTGATCCAGGTCGCCGACGACAGCGGCCACGACCTGCTCCCGGGTGCGGTCGGCTACGAGCAAGCCGTCTCGGCGCAGCCGCCCGCCGCTGGGCTGCCGACCCCGGACGGTGACGACCTCTTCCTGCTGTACACCGGTGGCACCACCGGGATGCCGAAAGGGGTGATGTGGCGCCAAGACGACGTGTATGTCGCCGCCATGGGCGGAACCAGATTCGGCACCGGCGAACAGCTCCGGTCGTACGACGAACTGGCGGAGACGGCGCGGACGACCGAGGGGGCCTACCGTCTGATCGTGGCCGCTCCCCTCATGCACGGCGCGGCACAGTGGATGCTGTTCCAGATCATCACCAACGGTGGAACAGTAGTGTTGCCTTCGATCGCCGACCGTTTCGACCCCGCGGCGATACTGGAGGCGGTGGCGCGGGAGCGAGTGATCGCTTTGCCGTTGGTGGGCGATGCCATGGCGCGGCCGATCGCGGCCGAGCTCGAACGCAAGCGATACGACCTCGCGACTCTGGCGGCGATTCACAACGGCGGCGCTCCGTTGACCCCGACGGTGCGGCAGCGTCTTGTCGCCGCGCTGGGACGCGAGATTCTGGTCATCGATTCCGTCGGATCGTCGGAATCGGGTATCCAGATGACGCGGGTCTACGACGCCGCGGCGGGAGCGTCGCACGGTAGTTTCGCGCCGGAAGGCGCCGACACCGCGGTGATCGATGAAGATTTCGAGCGGGTCCTTCACGAGCCGGGATCGCACGGCTGGCTCGGCAAGAAGGGCCGCATCCCCCTGGGATACCTGGGGGATGCGGCGAAGACCGCGCGTACGTTCCCCGTCATCGACGGTACGCGATGGGCGATCGCCGGTGACCGCGCGGACGTCCTCGACGACGGCAGGATCGAATTGCTCGGCAGGGACAATCTCACCATCAACTCCGGTGGCGAGAAGATCTTCGTCGAAGAGGTGGAGCGGGCCGTCGCCGCGCATCCAGGGGTCTTGGACGTGATCGTGGTCGGACGTCCGTCGGACCGGTGGGGCAGCGAGGTCGTCGCCATCGTTCAGCTGGCCGACAACGGGATCGGAGACCTGGAGCTGCTGAACGAGTGCGCCAAACATGTCGCGCGCTACAAACTTCCCAAGGTCATCATCCGGCACCCCGAAATTCGGAGGTTCCCGACCGGTAAGGCGGACTATCGGTGGGCTCGGGAGCTGGCCGTCGGGCATTCCGGCAGCTCCGAACCGGCGGTGATCGTCGAACCGTGAACGGCAGCAGGGTGAGTGCGGCGCCTCTGCGGTCGGCCCTGTCGAATCGAGTTGTCTCACAGCTGTTTCGCCCCGGCCGCCGCCGAGTGCCCGGCTACGGCTCAGCCGATGAGGGAAGTCAGCAGAGCGCGCGTCCGCTTCGCGCTGTCGCCACGGGTGAACGGGACCGCCACGAAGTCAGTCGCTCCCGCGTCGGCGATCTCGCGGACGCGCGCGGCGACCTGATCCTCGGACCCGATGAGGGCCAGGTCGACCGGACCGGAGACACCTTCGCGGTCCAGCATTGCCCGATACGAGGGCAGCCCGCCGTAGAAGCCGACCGCCTTCTCGGCCCTGGTGCGGGCGTCCTCGACGTCGTCGGTGACGCAGATCGGCAGGGCGCAGATGATCCGGGGGGCGGGGCGCCCGGCGTCCTGCGCCGCCTCGGTGATCGTGGGCGCGATGTGCTCGCGGATCGTCTTGGGTCCGGTCATCCACAGCGAGGTGCCCGCCGCTCGCTGCCCCGCCAGCCGCAGCATCCGCGGCCCGAGCGCAGCAAGCAGCAGGGGGATCGGGTCGGCGTTGGGAATCCCGAGATCGACTGCAGCGGAAAGGGTTTCGCCGCGAAAGGCCACGTCGTCACCGGCCAGCAGCGGGGCAAGCACGGACACGTACTCGGTCATGTGCCGGACGGGCTGGGCGAAGTCGTAGCCATAGACGTCTTCGATCACGCGCTGGTGCGACAGGCCGACGCCGAGGGTGAGCCGCCCGGGGCCGATGGCGAGCGCGACCGTTCGGGCCTGCTGGGCCAGGGCGGCCGGGTGCCGCGGATAGCTGGGCACGACCGCCGTCCCGAGTTCTATACCGGGAACCCGGCCGCCGATCACGGCCAAGGCGGTGAGCGCGTCCAAGCCGAAGATCTGCGACAGCCACGCGGAGGAGAAACCCTCCGCGTGGACCTCGGCGAGATCCTCGGCGAGGCGGTCGAGCGAGTCGGTACCGGGTCGTTCACTGAGCATGATGCCGATGCGCATGAGGCACTCCTGAGGTGAGGTCGGGGATGGTCGAGTGCTGTCGTTCAGCCGAGGGCAGCGGTGCGCTGCGAGGACGGTTCGCGGATCGCCGGCGCCACCCATCGACGAAGGAAGCCGCGCAGTTCCGTGGAGCCGCGCACGGTCGGCCGGGGATCGGCGATGAACGAGAGCATGAGCCGGACCACGAACTCGCTGAGCTCGGTCAGTTGCTCGTCGCCGTATCCGATGCGCTGCCAATCGATATCCGAACGCGTGAGGACCGTCCGGCACGCGTCGAGCGATTGCTCGGTCATCGCCCGCCGCGAGAAGGCGGTCGGCATGCCCGCGGTGAGCAGCACGGTCAGATACCGGTCTTTCGGGAACCGCTCGATCGTGTAGGCGATCGCCTCGATGACGAACTCGGCCGGATCGCCGACGCCGACCAGATGGTCGAGCAGCCGGTTCACATAGTGGTCGAGCGCGGCGAACCCGACGGCGGTGAACAGCTCTTCTGTGCTGGCGAAGTGCCGGTAGACGGTCTGGCGCGTGACGCCGAGCGCTTCGGCGATGTTGGTCAGGTTGGTCCGCTGGGCACCACGCGTGTCGATACTTCGCATGGTCGCGTCCAGAATGCGCGTGCGGGCTTCGCGATGGTCCCGCGGGGGTGAACCGTTCCACGCTGGTCTTCTCATGGGTCAAGTGTGCCGATCTGTCGGGTCACCTGCCGACCGCGTCGTCGACGACGTCCGGCGACAGGGACGTCCCCTGGGCGGTGTGCTTTGCGAAACCGGGGGCTTCCCACGGCGTCCATCATACGTTTCAATGTGACATGTATGACGTAAGCGTGTCTATCAGTGAATACTGGTTTGCGCTTAGAACGTGTTGCAACGATGACCAGATGTGGTAGCGCGATGTCGCGGCACGGTTGTCGATCTTTGATGCCGCGGGTGCGCCCGTCGCGATCAGCGGTCGCCGCCGGCATCGGCGGTCACCACACGCCGTCGACGTGGTCACCGTCGACGTGACAAGCGGTGCCCGCCCTGCGGGCCGAGGAGGTAACCGTGTCCCCATCAGTGCTGCCCGCCGGTCTGGATTTCTCCGATCCCGGCCTGTGGGCGGACCGTGCCCCGTTCGAGGAGTTCGCCACCCTGCGACGCACCGCGCCCGTATGGTGGAACGCCCAAGCCGACGAGATGTGCATGCCGTACCACGACGGCGGGTTCTGGGTCGTCACGAAACACGAGGACGTGCGGGAGATCTCGCGTACCCCCGGTGTCTTCTCCTCGAACGTCAACGGCGCCATCCTGCGTTTCCCCGGCGACGTCACCGATGACGCCTTCGAACTGACCAAGACCATGCTGGTCAACATGGATCCGCCCAAGCATTCGAAGGTGCGGCGGATCATCTCGCGCGGCTTCACCCCCCGCGCGGTGGAGGCGTTGCGCGCGGCGCTGACCCAACGCGCCGAAATCATCGTGCGCGCCGCGCGCCGGACCGGCGGCGGCGACTTCGTAGACCAGGTCGCGCGCGAGCTGCCGTTGCAGGCCATCGCCGAACTGCTCGGCGTACCGCAGGAGGACCGGCTCAAGCTGTTCGACTGGTCCAACGAGATGCTCAACTTCGACGACCCGGAGTACGGCGATCCGACCGCGGCAACCGCGGAAATCCTCGGCTATGCCTGGCAGATGGCCGAGGACCGGCGCAAGGACCCCGGCGACGATCTGGTGTCGAAGCTGGTCACCGCCGACATCGATGGCGAATCGCTGACCCCGGACGAGTTCGGCTTCTTCATGATCCTGCTGACTGTGGCGGGCAACGAGACGACGCGCAACGCGACCACGCACGGCATGAAGGCGTTCGTGGACAACCCGGAGCAGTGGGAGCTGTTCAAGGAACAACGCCCGCGCACCGCGCCCGACGAGATCGTGCGGTGGGCGACGCCGGTGATCGCCTTCCAGCGCACCGCGACCCAGGATGTCGAACTGAGCGGGCAGCAGATCGAGCGAGGCCAGCGCGTGGCCATGTTCTACAGCTCGGCGAACTTCGACGAAGAAGCGTTCGAGAACCCTTTCACCTTCGACATCCTCCGCGATCCCAACCCCCACCTCGGCTTCGGCGGGACCGGTCCGCACTACTGCGTCGGAGCCAACCTGGCGCGGTTGCAGCTCGAGCTGATCTTCAACGCGATCGCCGACACCATGCCGAATCTGCGACAGGTGGCCGATCCGACCCGGCTCCGCTCGAGTTTCGTCAACGGGATCAAGCACTGGCCCGTCCGGTACGAGTGAGAGACGAGAAATGGCCATCATTCGAACCCTGTCCGAGACCGCCGAGGGACGGCGCCGCCTTGCCCTGATCAGTCCGATCGATCGTCATCGAATCGGTGAGCTGGAGGTCAGCACCCCCCTGGATGTCGAGCGGGTCGTCGCCCGCGCCCGTGCCGCGCAGCCTGGCTGGGCGGCGCTGCCGGTGCGTGAGCGGGCCCGGATCGTGCGCGGCGCGCTCGACGTTCTGGTCCGCCGCCGCGAGGAGATCATCGACACGGTGCACGCCGAGACCGGCAAACCACGGGTCGAGGCGCTCACCATGGAGATCGTCCCCTCCTGCGATTTCCTGAATCACTGGACCGCCCGCGCCGAACGAGCCCTGCGGCCCGAGCGGCGGCGCCTGCACGGCTACCTGCGCCCATACAAGAAGTTGTTCGTGCACTATCAGCCGCTGGGCGTGGTCGGTGTGATCACCCCGTGGAACGGCCCGTTCGTGCTTTCGCTCAACCCGGTCGTACAGGCCTTGCTCGCGGGCAACGCGGTGATCCTCAAACCCTCGGAGATCACGCCTCGTTCGGGTGAGTGGGTCGTGCGCGTCCTGCGTGCGGCCGGTGTGCCCGACGATGTCGTCCAGGTCTTGCACGGCGACGGTGAAACCGGCGCAGCCCTGGTCCGGGCGGGTCTAGACAAGATCAGTTTCACCGGTAGCGTGGCGACCGGCCGCAACATCGGCGCCGCCTGCGGCGCGACGCTGACACCGTGCACCCTCGAGCTGGGCGGCAAGGACGCCATGATCGTCTGCGCGGACGCCGATCTGGAACGCGCTGCGGCAGGTGCGGTGTATCTGTCGATGTTCAATTGCGGTCAGGTCTGCCTGAGCGTCGAGCGCGTGTACGTGGTCGACAGCGTCGCCGACGAGTTCATCCGCAGGGTGCGCGAAAAGGCCGAGCGGGTTCGCTACCGTCGCGACGAGACCGTCGATGTCGGCCCATTCATCTGGGACAAACAACTCGACGTGGTGCGGCGCCACCTCGAGGATGCGCGGGACCGCGGCGCCTCGATCCTGATCGGCGGTGCCCCGGTCGGCGGCGACGGCCTGCATTTCGAGCCGACAGTACTGGTCGACGTCACCCACGACATGGCAGTGATGACCGAGGAGACGTTCGGGCCGGTGGTCGCGATCATGCGGGTACGCGACGAAGACGAGGCCGTCCGGCTCGCCAACGACAGCCCCTACGGACTGAGTGGTTCGGTGTTCACCGAAGACACGGACAAGGCGCGGCGTATCGCCACCCGGCTCGTCACCGGGTCGGTAGTGCACAACGACGCCGCGGTGATCTACGGGGTCACGGAGGCGCCGTTCGGCGGCCGCAAGAACAGCGGCCTCGGGCACATCAACAACGGCTCCGACGGACTGCGCGGCTACACCCACCAGCAGCCCATCCTGATCACACGCCGTTCTTCGCAGAAAGAGCATGTGTGGTACCCGTACGACGACGCCACCGAACGGCAACTGAACTTTCTGGTGCGGTTCGGTTTCGGCACCCGCATTCTGCGTCGGCTGCTGACGTGAGAACTCGGTGGATGGGAATCGGGTCCGCGCTCGTGCTCGGTGGGCTGCTACTCGACAACGACCTCGCGGTGATCGGCGGTCTCGTTCTGCTGATCGGAGTGGCGGCGGTCGAGTTCGCCGCTGTGTTGATCCGGATCCTCGGTGGGCCGGGGGGCATGTTTTGACGGATGAAAGGAATCAGCAATGCCACGTTTCGACCCGCACCCGGTGATCCGGCCGACAGTGATCACCGGAGCGTCGTCCGGCATCGGCGCCGCGACCGCGCGAGCCCTCGCCGAGCTCGGGCATCCGGTCGCTCTGGGTGCCAGGAGGCTGGAGGAATGCGAAGCGGTCGCGCACACCATCCGAGAGAAGGGCGGCGTGGCGTTCGTCCACCGGCTCGATGTCACCGACCCCGATTCGGTCGACGAGTTCGTCACCGCGGCGGAGCAGGAGCTGGGTGTTATCGAGATATTGGTTTCCGCGGCGGGCGCGATGCGATTCGGCTTGGCGCACGAGATGTCCCCCGCGGACTTCGTACGCCAGCTCGACGTGCACCTGGCCGGGCCGCAACGAATGCTGCATCGAATCGTGCCCGGCATGATCGAGCGGCAACGCGGCGATGTCGCGCTCATCGGTTCGGACTGCGCGGTGAGCCCGCGACCAAGGATGGGAGCTTACAACGCGGCCAAAGCGGGATTGGAGGCGTTGTCCATCCAGCTGCGTATGGAACTCGAGGGCACCGGTGTCCGAGTATCGATGGTGCGTCCGGGGCCGACGGCAACCGAGATGGGTCTGGACGCGCCTGCCGAGGTCATCGATGATCTGATCGCGGACTGGAGTGCGTGGGGATTCGCCCGCCACCCCTACCAGCTACGCGCCGCGGACATGGCCGCGGCGGTGACAACAGCGGTGGCCGCCCCACGTGGTGCGCACGTGATCGTGAGCGAAGTGCAGCCGGAAGCGCCGTTGCGCAAGCCGGCCGCGGATACTTCGCAGAGTTGAGGGCGACCGCCCGGGGCGAGTCAGCGGCCCCGGGCGGCACTCAGGAAGTCGTCGAGGGCAGTGAACTTCTTCCTGGGTCGCCCCTGGGTCGCCCCTGCCGCTCGTTCCGCGCTGTCGATCGCCTGCCAGCCGGTGCGGTCCACGACATCGGGCTGCCGTTCGTGCACGAGCTCGGTCAAAGCCGCCCGGTCCAGGACCGGGTCGAGTAGCCGACCCGCGTGGAAGTCCTCGACGATGGCACGCACGGTCTCGGCGGCGTCAACGCGATTCGAACCGATGACCCCGCGAGGTCCACGTTTGATCCACCCGCTGGTGTACACACCGGTCAAAGGAATTCCATCGCCGTCCACGACACGGCCACCTACGTTGGGCACGACCGCGCGGGACTCGTCGAACGGAAGGCCGGGCACAGGTTCGCCTCGGTACCCCACAGCGCGCAAAACCAAGCCCGCGGCAATGGTCCCGGATCGTTCGGTCGGTCGCGCGGTCACGCGCTCGGGGGTGCGCACCGGTTCGGTATGGACGAATTCGACGGCCTCGACGTGCTCGGACCCGATCAGCGCGGTGGGCGCCGACCAGAAGCCCAGGATGATACGGCGATTGCCTTCGCGCAGTGGTCGATTCGCGTGCTCGTTCAGCAACTGCCACTTCGTCTGGACCGCGTGGGAGACGTCGGGCGAGTCGAGGGTCACCACGTCGGCCGGATCGAGTTCGAGGACAGCGGGGTCCACGACGACGTCGACGCCGGGCAGGCGGCCGAGCGCGAGAAGCTCGGCACTGGTGTATCCGGCCTGCAACGGACCGCGCCGTCCGAGGACGACCACCTCGCGAATGCTGCTGGAGCGCAGCGTTTCCAACGCGTGATCGGCGATATCGGTCTTGGCGAGCTCGTCCGGGGGCAGGGTGAGCACTCTGGCGACGTCCAGCGCGACATTGCCGTTGCCGATCACGACGGCCCGTTCGCAACGCAGATCGAATGCGCGGTCGGCGTAGTCGGGGTGGCCGTTGTACCAGGCGACGAATTCGGTCGCCGAGTGGCTTCCCGCGAGGTCCTCGCCGGGGATGTTCAGCGTGCGATCCCTCGACGCGCCGACGGCATAGACGACGGCATGGCAGCTGCTCAACAGCTCCGCGTGCGAGATGTGCCTGCCGACTTCGACATTGAGATGGAATTGCAGCGCGTCTCGTTTGAAGGCGGCCAGAAAGGCATCGGCGACGCCCCTGGTCTTGGCGTGGTCGGGCGCGACGCCGTAACGCAGCAACCCCCACGGCGACGGTAGGCGGTCGAACATCTCGACCTCGACGGCGCCGTAGGAGAGCAGGTCTTCGGCGGCGTAGCACGCCGCGGGGCCGGTTCCGACGATCGCGACACGCAGCGGACCCTTCCCCTCGGCCAGCTTCGGCGGCTTGACCATCGGCAAGACATCAGTATCGAGCGGATGCTTGTCGAAGTAGGAGGCGTTGATGTCGGCGAACGCGGTGAGATTCGTCGGCAGGTCGTCCTCGGCGTAGATCGCCTCCACCGGGCACGCTTCGAAGCACGCGCCGCAGTCGATGCACGTCTGCGGGTCGATGTAGAGCATTTCCGCCGACTGGAATTCGGGGTCTTCCGGTCGGGGACGGATGCAGTCGACGGGGCACTCGGCTACGCAGCTCGCGTCGTTACAGCACCGCTGAGTTATGACATAAGCCATCGATATTCCTGACGGATCCGGCGATCGAGCCTGCCCGGATCGGCCGGGCCCGGACTCTCTCGGAAACCTCTCGGCAAGCTGTCGGTCAGATATATAGACAGCTGTCTGGACAGTACTACAAATTGACCATTTCGGCAACATGCCGCCCCGTGGTTGGAGGCCGAAAGGGATTGTGCGATGGCGCGCTGCGGGCAGCTGGGGTGGAGCGGGCGCCGAAATGGCACCACCCACCGGAATGACTGCAATCCGGTGGGCGGTTCGGTGATCAGAGGCGATTCGTTGCCGGGCGTTCCGGGTAGCCGGCCGAGAATTGAGATCCGAGTAGCTATCACCCGGTCCGGGGCGCTGCCAGTGGCTATCGCTGCCGCCTGCGGTAGCGGACCCGGCACGGCTGCTGCAACTGCACCACCATCTTCGAGTGATCGTTGCGGTAGGTGTCCGCGGGCTGCGCCATCTCGAATTCCCAGTCGCGCAACAGAATGCAGAAGATCGCCTTCATCTGCATCAGCGCGAACGCGGCGCCGACGCAGCGATGCCGCCCCGCGCCGAACGGGATCCATGTCCAGCGATTGAGGACGTCGGCCTGGTTGGGGTCGATGTAGCGATCGATGTCGAAGGCGTCCGGATCGGGGAAGTCCTCGGGGAGTCGATTGGAGATCGCCGGGGTCGCGGCGACCAGGTCTCCGGGCGAGATTCGATGGCCGCACACCTCGAATTCGCCTTGCGCGACACGCATCAGGATGATGAGCGGCGGATGCAGCCGTAGGGTTTCCTTGAGCGCCGCCTCGAGTTGCGGAATCTGGCGCAACGCGCGGAAATTCACTTCGGTGTCGTCGGCGAACAGGGTATCCAGCTCCGCCACGACGCGAAGCATCGTCTGTGGGTTGCGAAGCAGTTCGATTACCGTCCATGCCGACGTGCCCGAGGTCGTGTGATGACCGGCGAACATCATCGAGATGAAGATCCCGGTGACTTCCGAAGCGGAGAACCTGGGTTCGCCGTCCTCGTCCTTGATCGACACGAGCACGTCGAGCAGATCACGGTCCTGCTTGCCCTGCGGCGGATTGGCGACCCGATCGTCCATGATCTCCTGTACCAGCGCGACGAGCGCCTCGCGCGACTCGTCGCGCTTGCGGAAGCTCTCGATCGGCATATACGGATCCACGTAGGCCAGCGCGTCGGTACCACGTTCGAGATCGTGGTAGAGGTGGGCGAATCGGGCGTCGAGCTGATTGCGGAACTTCGTGCCGATCAAGCAGGCCGAGGACGTGTAGATCGTCAGCTCCGCGAAGAATTCCAGCAGGTCGATCTCGCCCGACTCGCCCCATCCCTCGATCATCCGGTCGACCTCGCGGGAGATCGTCTCGGCGTGTCCGCGCATGAAGTCCGCGCGCAGCGCCTGGTTGTGCAACATCTCCTTGCGGCGTTCGGGGCTGGCGTCGAAGACGACGCCTTCGCCGAAGATCGGCTTCATGAAGGGGTAGGCGGCCTGCTGATCCAGGTCGTCGTCGGTGGAGCGGAAGAAGAACTCATTGGCTTCGGAACCCGACAGCAGGACCACGTCGCGCCCTGCCAGCTCGAATACGCCGACATCGCCGCACTCTTTCCTGACCCGCCACATCAGGCCGATCGGATCGACGCGCATCTCCTCCAGATGGCCGTGCTCGTGGTCGCCACCGGACACGCGCTGTGGCTTCAGAAGCGTCATCGAAGACCCTCTCACTCTTTGTCGATCAAGCGACCCGCAGCCGCGGCTGAACGGCCGGAGGCCATATAGACACCTGTCCAGACAGTACTACAAACTTGAGGCCATCGCAATGTCCGTCGTGTCGGGTTCTTGCGGCACACAAAAACCGCCCCGTGGGGCGGTTTACTATTATTGGGTCGAAATATTCGGTTATCGATCGAGCAGCAGGCGTATCGTCGTCTCGATCCGATCGGCCATTTCGTTGTACGTACCGTATCCCATGCCGGCTCGGACCAATGCACCCGCGTACAGCATTTCCATTGCTTCGAGGACGTCGTTGTCGGATTCCTTACCCATGGCTTCGGCGATTCGATGGCGTATCTCCAGGCCGATGCGCACGCGCAAATGAGCGACATCCGGGTCCTGGCCGAGTAGTGCGCTCGTCACCGCGCCGGCCAGTTCGGTCTCTCCGCCGACGATCAGTGAGATCTGCCGGAGCGCGGCGACGACACGCTCCGTGATCGCTTGGTCGTCGGTGTACTCGAGATGTGGCGACTGCAAGAGCCGTCGCCAGAACACCTCGGCGACAAGGTGTTCCTTGGAGGAGAAATAGGTGTAAGCCGTGGCGGTGCCCACGCCGGCGGCTGCGGCGACCATTCGTACCGTGAGTCCGGCGTAGCCCTCGCGCTCGAGAACTTCGATGGCGGCCTGCGTCAGCCGATCGACGGTGTCGGCCTGCTTCTCGGTCAGGCGCCGGCGCGTGGCTTCGAGAATCACGGAATCAGAACTGTTTTCGGACACCATTACATGTTAGTCGGATGGGCTGTAAATCGGCAACACGGTCTTTTTCGTGTCGATTCTTGGGCAATTGTGAGAATTGACACGGTGATGTTCGTCCTGGCGCGATCGGCGCGGACGAACATCACAGGCGACTTCGTTGCTCGAATTGTTGGCGGACTCCCTGTGTGTTGGCTACGGGGTGTGTTGGCTACGGGGTGCTGGTCGCCGTCGGTCCCACTTTGTCGAGTTTGCCTCTGAGGCGTTCGAGGTATGCGATCAGGGTCTGTTCTGAATTGTCGGGGATTCCGTACAGTACGTCGGTGACGCCGGCTGCCGCCCAGGCATGCAGGCGTTCGGCCTCGGGCTTCATGTCGAGGGCCACGACGCGGGGTGTCCCGGTGCGGCCGGTGTCCTTCCAGATCTTGTGCAGCAGTTCGACGCGGGCCACCACGTCGGCCTCGCCGGGGGTGGTGATCCAGCCGTCCGCCGAGCGGCTGATCCAGCGGAAGTTTCGTTCGTTGCCCGCCGCCCCGACCAACACCGGCACGCCTGGCTGCTGCGCGGTTTTCGGCCACGCCCAGCTCGGGCCGAACCTGACGAATTCGCCGTCGTAGGAGGCTTCCTCGGTCGACCACAGTGCGCGCATCGCCTCGAGGTATTCCCGCAGCATCGTGCGCCTGCGACCGGGCGGGACACCGTGGTCGGTGAGCTCGTCGGTGTTCCAGCCGTATCCGACGCCCAGGGTGACTCGTCCGCCGGAGAGGTGGTCGAGGGTGGCGATGGTCTTGGCCAGGGAAATGGGGTCGTGCTCCACCGGAAGTGCCACCGCCGTGGCCAATTCGATGGTCTCGGTGACCGCGGCGGCCATCGCGAGCGCCACCCACGGGTCGAGGGTGCGCAGGTAGCGGTCGTCGGGGAGCTCGGCGCCGCCGGTCAGTGGATGCGCGGCGTCGCGGCGGACCGGGATGTGGGTGTGTTCCGGGACGAAGAACGACCGGAAACCCGCTTGCTCGGCGGCGCGTGCCGCGACAGCCGGGGCGATGCCACGGTCACTGGTGAATAGGACGGTTCCGAATCGCATGGTTCACTTCCCGGAGTTGGATTCGTCGGACTTCGCGGCGGAGATTCCCGCTCGCCTGCCGTAGAAGCTGCCGTCGCCGAGCGAAGCGCCGGAGACGTAGCCGCCCGCGCACAACCCCGCCGTGCATCGACCGGCGGCGAACAGCCCTGGGATGGGTTCGCCGCTGACGTGCAGCACCCGCGAGTCCAGGTCGGTGCGCAGACCGCCGAGGGTGAATCCCGCGGTGTGTGAACGCAGATCGAATCCGGCGACAGGGGTTCCGAGCGGCCGCACCCATTCGGGCTTCTTGCCGAGCAGTGGGTCGGATCCCTTGGCGGCATGGTGGTTGTAGGTCTGCACGGTGGATTGCAGAGCCAATTCGGGCAGCCCCATATCGGACTCGAGTTCGGCGATGGATTCGGCCGCCCATTTCGGTGGGACGCGGAAGAACGCCGTTGCGGTCTCGGTCGCGGAGGCCGCTTCCAGCGCTTCCTCGTCGATGATCAGGTACGCCTGATTCTCGTTGCGCAGCAACACTTCCTGGCCGATACGTCCGGGATAGGTGTCTTCGGGGACGAACCGCTGGCCGCGACCGTTGACCAGAATGCCGCGGGCGAGCAACTGCGGGTCGCCGAAGAATGCGACCTCGGTGGCATCCATATGGGCCACGTCGGCGCCGAGCGAACGCGCGAGTTGGATGGCGATCCCGCGCCCGAGCGCCGCGACGAGAAAACGCTCCATGTTCTCGGGGGAGTCCTCGAAGCCGAGCGCGCGCTGCAGTGGTGTACCGCCGCCGAGGTAGATGAAGCCGCCCGCTTGTGACGCGGCACCGCCCCAGCCGCCGGTGCGTTCCAGCACGAGGACGTCGGCGCCTGCTCGCGCGGCCTCGATCGCCGCGGCGACGCCGGCGATGCCGTAACCCGCGATGACGACGTCGGCTCCGAGGTCCCACTGGGCGATGGTGCTCGGCGCTGGTCGCGGGGTCCAATGATCGGACATGTCGTTGTCTGCCTGCCTTCGCTACTTCGGGCGTCGCATCTGCGGTTGTCCGCCTTTGCGGACGCGGTCGACGACGGCGCCGACGGCGGTGTCCAGGCGCGTGCCGTTCGGCCAGCCGACGTAGTGGCACAGGAACAGCGCGATCTCCCGGAGTTGCTCCTCGGTCATCTCCTCGTTGTGCAGCGCGGCATGGATCTGGATTTCGGCGGTTTCCATCCGCCCCTGGGCGGTGAGCACGCCGAGCAGCAGCAGCCTGCGGTCCCGGTCGGTCAGACCGGGCCGGGACCAGATCTCGGCGAAGAGGTGGTCGACGGTGGTCGCGAAGAACGCGCTGTCGATCTCCGGGGGTTGCCAGCCGTAGACCTCTTTCATCCGGGCCAGGCCGCGTGCACGGGCGTCGTCGGTCATCGGTGTGCTCCGTTCTGTTCGATGGATGCGGTCACGGCGGATCGTTCGAGTCCGAGCCCCTCAGCGAGGCGTTCGAGCCCGAGCCGGGCCAGCGGCAGTTCGAGATCGAGCCGGTCACCCAGCGCCAGCGCCAGGCCGAGATCCTTCTCACCGAGATCGCGGACGTGGGACATGATCGGCAACCAGGGATCGCCGGGCGGGAGCGCGGCGGTGGTGTCGCGCCACAGGATCGCGCCGGCGCCGCCGGTCACCGCGTCGGAGTGCCGGACGACTTCGCCGAGGCGGCGGATGTCCAGACCCGCGGCCTCGGCGAGGCGGCAGGCTTCGGTCGCCGCGGCGAACGCCACGAAGTGCAACAGGTTGCGCGCCAGCTTCATTCGGGTGCCCGCGCCCACGGGTCCGGCGTGTACGACGAGATCGGCCCACAGCCGGAACGGGTCGCGCACCGCGGCGAAGGCTTCGTCGTTGCCGCCGACCATCACCGCGAGCCGCCCTTGCGTCGCGCCAGGGGCGCCGCCGCTGACCGGGGCGTCGACCAGGTCGACGTCGCTCGCACGGCAACGCTCGGCGAGTTCGACCGCGGTGCTGTCGGAAATCGTGGAGTGGACGGCGATGACCGTGCCCGCGCGCGCGGTGCGCAGGATGCCATGGGGGCCCTCGACGACATCGCGTACCTGCGCGTCATCGAGGACGGTCACCGATATCACCGAGGCCGTTCGCGCGACCTCGGCCGCCGTCGCCGCGACGGTGGCGCCCGCTGCCGCGAATTTCTCGGTCGCGCTGGGTCGCGCGTCGCAGACCACGAGACCACCGGGCCAGTCGATCAGCCGCTGCGCCATCGGCGCGCCCATGTTGCCGAGGCCGATGAAGCCGACTCGCACGTCGGCCGCGGCAGCGGATCCGGCGCTCATGACCGGATGACCTGTCCACCGTCGATGTTGAAGATCTGGCCGGTGACCCAGCCCGCCTCGTCGGAGAGAAGGAAAAGGCACGCGCCCACCAGATCCTGCGGTGTGCCCATCCGCTTGAGCGGCAACCGCTTCACCATGTCCTCGACCATGTTCGACGGGGTGACCGACTTGGTCGCCTCGGTGTCGATCGGGCCGGGCGCGATGGCGTTGATGCGGATGTTGGAGCCGCCGAGCTCGTGCGCGAGCTGCTGGGTGAGGCCGTTGACGCCCACCTTCGCCAGGCCGTAGAAGCCGGAGTACACCCAGGCGGCGGTGGAGGACTGGTTGACGATCGAGCCGCCACTCTTGGACATGACCGGCCACACCGCGCGGGTGACGTTCAGTGCGCCGTCGAGATTCACGCTCATGAAGCGTTTGTAGTAGTCCCACGGCACGGTCAGCAGCAGGTCCAGCTTCATGGTTCCGTAGATCGCGGCGTTGTTCACCAGATGGTCGATGCCGCCGAACTTCTCGGCGGTGAAGGCCGCCAGCGCGGCGGCCGAGTCCGGGTCGGCGACGTCGACCACGTGGAAGACGGCGGTGTCGCCGGCCGCAGTGATCTCCTTGACGACCGACTCGCCCGCCTCGGCGTTGATGTCGGCCACCACCACGCGGGCGCCCTCGGCCGCGAGCGCCTTGGCGTATTCCGCGCCGATGCCCTGTGCGGCGCCGGTGACGATCGCGGTGCGGTCGGTGAATCGTGTCATGTCCACTTCTCCTCGAAAAGCATTGGTCCCGTGAATGTCTGATGTATCCGGTCAGGCCGGGTAGGCGACGAGCTTGGTCTCCAAGTACTCCTCGAAGCCTGCGACCCCCATCTCCCGGCCGATGCCGGACTGCTTGTAGCCGCCGAACGGCGCGTCCGCCGAGTACCAGGTGCCGCCGTTCACGCCGAGAGTGCCGGTGCGGATGCCGGACACGACCTTGTCGATTCGATCCGGATCGGTGCCCCACACCGATCCCGACAAGCCGTACGGCGAGTCGTTGGCGATGCGGATCGCGTCGTCGTCGTCCTCGTAGGGCAGGATTACCAGCACCGGGCCGAAGATCTCCTCCTGCGCGACGGTCGAGGAGTTGGTGACGCCGGCGATCAGCGTCGGCTCGATGAAGAACCCGGCGCCGCCGTCGGTGGGGCGTCCGCCACCCACCACGATCTCGCCGCCCTCTTCACCGGCGAGAGCGATGTAGCGTTCGACGCGTTCGCGCTGCCGTTCGGAGATCAGCGGACCGCACACCGTGCGGGGGTCGTTCGGGTCGCCAGCCCGGATTCCTCCCAGCGTCTTCGCGGTCGCCTCGACGGCTTCGTCGTACCGCGACCGTGGCACGAGTAGACGGGTACACAGTGCGCACCCTTGGCCGGCGTGCACCGAGACCGAGAAGGCCGCCATGCCGCACGCCGCCCTGATATCGGCGTCGTCGAGAACCACGAACGCGGATTTGCCGCCGAGTTCGAGAAACACCTTCTTGATCGTGGTGGACGCGGCGGCCATGACCGCCTTGCCCGTGCTGGTGGAGCCGGTGAACGACACCAGGTCCACGCGCGGGTCCTCGGCCAGCAGCGCGCCGACCTGGTGGTCGGAGGAGGTGACGACATTGAACACGCCGGCCGGGATGTCGGTGTGCTCGGCGGCCAACGTGCCGAGAGCCGCAGCGCACCACGGTGTCTCGGGCGCGGGCTTGAGTACCACCGTATTGCCCGCCGCGAGCGCGGGCCCGACCTTGGCGAGATTGATCTGGTGGGGGAAGTTCCACGGCGTGATCGCACCGACCACGCCGACGGCCTCCCGGCGCAGCTGCCTTCTGGTCCGCATGCCGAGCGGTTCGGCGATCGGCAGATCGGTTCGCCACGAATAGGCTTCGGCGAGGTCGGCGAAGAAGCCGAGATCGTCCACCGGCCCTTCCAGATGTGGACCGGCGGTCAGCATGCGCGGTGCCCCGACCTCGGCGATGGTGATCTCGCGCAGTTCCTCGATGTGGTCGCGCATCGCATCGCGCAGCTGGCGTATACACCGCGCGCGAAACGCCGGATCGTTCGACCAGTCCGTTTCGTCGAACGCCGTCCGGGCTGCGGCGATCGCCGCGCTCATATCCACGGACGTCCCGTCGGCCGCCGTGCCGAGGCGCTCCCCGGACGCCGGGTCGACCGTCTCGAAGACGCCGCCCGATCCATCCAGCAGCTTGCCGCCGATCAGCAGTTTTGTGCCGCCGACGGGACGCAGATCACTCATTCCGGTGTCTCCCTTAATGTCCGGACAGGTGTCCGGACTATATTTCAGCAAGGAGTTCATCGCAAGAGGCTGTGGCATCCGCGGCCATGGCCCAGTGTTCGTAGGCGGGCTGGGTGGGCGGTCTGGCGCTGCGAAAGGGTGAGTTCGGCGATGGCGCATCGATGCCGTCGCCGCGCGATATTCGGCGTCGCCTGTGGTGCGGACGCTGTTCCGGCGTGCTTGTCAGCGCTCCAGGTAGGCGACAATCGCGCCGACCAACGCCTCGATGGCGTCGTCGAGGTTGCTGTAGGTGCCCAACGTCTGTTCCGAGAGAATGCCGCGCGTTCCGCTGATCCAGGCCAATGAGGTGACCAGTGGATCGCCTATTCGGCCCATCCGCGGTGGCGCCGAGCCGGCAGGGCACGTCCGCCTCGGCTGGCCCGCGCCTCCAACGCCCGGCAGTCCCCGGACGCGCAGCTCGACTCTCTCGCCGAGGCCGGGGTGAACCTGCGTCTTCTCGGAGAAGATCTCCACCCGGGTCGCGAAGCAGCCCGAGCTGGAACAGGTTCGTAGGCCCCATGCCAGTGCTCGGCGTCGACCTCCACGAGCTCCGCCGGTGGGGCCGAATCACCTGTCCACGATTTCGCGATCATGCCGGTGGAGCCACTGAACTCGTTTCCAACCAGTCACGGCGCATGCCGCTGGGATCCCACGGTGATCGGTCGGGCCGGACGGCTGTGCCGGGGAGGGGCCGGGTGGTCAGAACGAGTAGGGCCCGAACCGGCCCCACATGATGACCGCGGCGACGATGAGCAGGATCGCGTTGAACCCGATTGCCTGCGGCTCCTTGCGGCGGGCATGGAGGCCCATGGCAGGGACCATGATCACAGCCAGGCCGGTGGCGGCCAGCGGGGTGAGCACGGTGGCGATGTCGAAAGCTCCCGGCAGAATCAGCCCGAGAGCGTCGGCGAGTTCCGCGACGCCGATCAGACGCACCACGGGTGTCGAGACGTCGCTGACCCATGGCAGCTGGGATATGAGCTTTTCGCGGGGCTGAATCGTCTTGGTGACGCCGGCGGCCGCGAACAGTGCGGCGAGGACCCCCTGCAAGATCCACAGGAACACGTTCATTGGAGCGGAAACCTTTTTCTTCTGCTGTTGCGTCGCGGCGGGGAGTGCCGCGACGGGTCAGGATTCGATGGGTAGGGCCGGGAGGCGTCAGACGGTGAAGACGCGCTCTGCTTGGTCGCGCTGGGTGTGCAGGTCCCAGTAGAGGGGGGCGATGTTCTCGGCCTCGGCCGTCGGGGCTCCGGGAGGGCCACCGGCGCCGATCCACACGCCGATGCCGACGTGGGCGGCGTGGATCCCGGTGCCGGCCAGCTCCTTGTGCAGGTTGAGCACCCAGTTGCGCAGCGCCGCCTGGGCGGCGTTTATGTTGCCGAGCATTGGCTGGGGGTCGATGGAGCCGCCGCCGTTGGTGAAGAGCAGGGTGCCCGCGCCGGCTTCACGCATCGCGGGGAGGACGGCCTGAGTGGCGGTGATGGCGCCGTAGAGGTTGAAGCCCATCAGTTCCTCCACATCGGACGGGCTGGTCTGGGATGGGGTGGTGAGGGTCATGGACTCGATACTCGGGGCCGGTGAGTACTCCAAGACGTCGATGCCGCCGAAGCGGGCGGCGGCGTCCTTCAGCGCTTGGGTGAGCGCGTCGCGGTCGAGCACGTCCGCAGGGAACGCGGCGGCGGTGATGCCCTCGGCGGTGAGTCGGCCTACGAGGCCGTCGAGCTTGGCCCGGTTGCGAGCGATGAGAGCGACGTCGTAGCCCCGGGAGCCGAAGGTGCGGGCGATGGCCAGGCCCATTCCGGGACCGGCTCCGACAATGGCGATGCTGGGCATGGTGGAAATCCTTTGCTTTACAGAGGGATGGGATACGGGATGGATCAGGCGACGGTGATCGCGATCTTGCCGAGGGTGCCGCCGCCGAACGCGGCGAATGCCTCGGGGGCACTTTCCAGGGACCACGCCGAACACGGCGTCGCCGACCGCGAACTCCTTTCGATGGTGGTCACCTCGATTCGGAAAGGGTTATCCGGTTCGTAATCCGGAAAGCCCTATCCGGTTCTCCGCATGCACTGTAACAGCTGAAGTGGAGAGGGTGTTCCAGTTCGGTAGGTTGATGTTATGAACCCTCGCGATCGCTTCGGCGATGACCCTGCCGCCCAGCCGCTGCGCAGCGATGCCGAGCGCAACCGTGCGCGGATCGTGGCCGCCGCGCGCACGGTGTTCAGGCGTGACGGCCTGAACGCCTCCATGGCTTCGGTCGCCCGCGAGGCTGGGGTGGGTATCGCCACCCTGTTCCGCCGATTCCCGGCGAAGGAGGAACTGGTCGCCGCGGTCTTCTCCGACCGGATGGACGCCTACGTCGACGCAGTCGGCGTCGCCCTCGACGACCCCGACCCCTGGCATGGTCTCGCGGGGTTCATCGAAACCGTCTGCGCGATGCAGGCCGCCGATTACGGCTTCGCTGATGTGCTGACCATGACCTTTCCCACAGCCGAGGCCCTGGAGGAGCGCCGTAACCAGGCGTACGAGGGCGTTGTGAAGCTCATCGGCCGAGCCAAGGCCACAGGGCGCCTGCGTGAGGACTTCACCCCCGAGGACCTGGTGTTGGTGCACATGGCCAACGCCGGTGTCGTCAACGCCACCGGCGACGCCGCTCCCGACGCCTGGAAACGCGTCGTCGCCCTGATGCTCCAGTCCTTCGAGGCCCCCGCCCGCGGCGCGCTGCCCGACCCCCCTGAGCCGCGCGCCCTCTACCAGGCCATGCTCCGCGCCAACCAGGCGTACTGCCCCCCGTCGGGAAGGCAAGAGGAGGGCTGAAAGGCCCCACGTGAGCCCGAATGCGCTTCCTGAGCGGCGGAACCGACAGAGGCGAATCGGGACTACCACCCGGCAACCCCGACCGCGCCGGTCTCAGCCGTGATCGCTGCTCCTCACGCGGGACTCGTTGCCGGACAAGGACTCTGACAACAGCACGAGCGCGTCGTACATGCCCTGTTCTTCGACACGCCCAGCGCACGCGGCCTCGACCACGTGCCCGCGCGATTCGGGCCGGCCTGGTGTCGGCATCGCACTCGCATGATCACGACCATTGTGCTCAGGATTTCAGTCCCCTATCTTCGACCGGTCGAGAAGTGCGCCGGTGCCGGCGTTTCCAAGGTTGAGCTGTATGCGGCGGTCCGCCGTGATTCTCGGCGCGGGTGTCGAAGCGGGATTGGAACGCAAATACGGGGCGCCTCGTCGCTCCATCGTGTAGCCATGCCATCGAACTGGACAGCAACGGATCGCATTGCGAGGTTGCGGCAACAAAAGCTGTGGAAATGTAGCAGTAGTGGTCGGTTCTGCTAGCGTGACACTGTGCCCGCCGCCTCCGGAAATGCTGGGATCCGCACCGTTGCCGAGAGCATGGAGGCGCGGATTCTGGACGCGGCACTGGCGCGCTTCGAGAAGGTCGGTGTCAAGAAGACCACCATCGAAGACATCGCTCGCCAGGCGGGATTGGACCGGGTCACCGTCTATCGGCGCATGGGTTCGCGCGACGATCTCGTCCAAGCCGTCATCAGTCGTGAAGTGGCCGCGGTGCTCACCGAGATCACCACACTCGCCGAGGGTCACGACCGGATCGAGGAACTGGTCGCCGCGGTCTTCGTCACAGTGATCACTCGCTGGCGCACTCACCCCCTGGTGGCGACGATGCTCAGCGTCGAACCCGAGCGGGTCGTGTCGAAACTGACTTTCGACGGGGGCGAGCAAACCTTCGCTATGACCGTCGCGGCTACCACGCTCATGCTCGAGGGCGCGGCCGCACGTGGGCTGCTGCCGTCTGTGCCGGATCTGTCGGCTCGCGCCGAGGTCGTCTGCCGCGTCGTGCACTCCATGATTTTGGCTCCGCACGGCGTGGATCGCCTGCTCACCGAGGGCGAACTTGCCGACTACGCGCGGCGCTACCTGGCCCCAATCCTCACTTCGGAGTGATCACCACCGCGGAGCACTGCCGGGTCCGGCTAGCCGGTCACGGGCTCGGTGAATGTCGTCGATCAGGGTCCGAGGAATAGCCGTTCACACGGCAGACGCGGCGCTCGGCGCCCAGCGCCCGGATTGCGGACCAATTCGATCGTGCACCATGGCGATTTCATCCAATCGTGGAGCAGGTTGTCCATTGCCGCCGCCGCGACCGTGTAGTCGAAGGCGATCCCGGCCAGCCACAGCCGCAGATACACATCACCACCAGGTGCCGACCCGCACTCGCGCGACCGACAGGCCCGCTCCGACGAAGCCCGGCGCCGGGCATCTTCGAGCCCAAACGCCGGCTTCTCGCAGCGGCAGTGTGAATCCTGCGCAGGTGACTCGGTCTGCCCTCGAGGCGGGGTGGACCTTCCCCCGCCAGGCGCGGACGTGGAGCAGGCCAGAGGGGCGCTGGTTCGCGCTGTCAGTGGCATGAGATCTCCCAGTCGGGGGTACCGGTCGTGCCATCGGGCGGTAACTCGGCCCCAACGCTATACGGCAACATATGAGGTTGCAATGTTGCAGAGGGAGGTGTTTGAAGTTGTCGCTGGGATGTGCCCGCGGGTAGCCGCGGTCGCCGAGGCTTGGATTTGGCTGAAGGATTATGTCGGACAGGTGTCCGGTCTACTGTTCGGGGCGGCCCTTGGTCGGGCCGTGTGGTGGAGTACATGGCTCAGGAGCGTCAGTGCTGCCGCGGCTGGTCGTGGCGACTGACTTGGCCGGGGCGTCGATGACTCCGGATGTGGTCCGGATCGGGCAATGGCAGACGCCGAGTCCGGAATGGTTGCCGCCGGGGTGCCGAGACCTGATCAACGACACAGCGGCCGGGCTCGAGGCGCAGGTCGCGACCGCGTTGGACTCGATCGGCATCCCGGCCGGTCGTTCGGACCGGGTGTCGGGCGCCACAGTGGCCGGTGCCGGCATCGGCGGCGCGCTAGGAGCGGTCGCTGCTGGTGCGCCCGTCGGAGCGGCCGCAGCGGTGGTCGGCGAGCTGATCGGCGGAACCAAAAGGCGTGGGTGGAAGGTGGATTCGGGGGTGATGGTGATGGCCGAGATCGAGGCTGCGTGGTGGAAAGCGGGGTAGCCCACGCGTTCGCTATGGGCCATTCGCGCCGAGTCCGATGAGTCGACTTGGGGACGAGTGCCTCAATCCTGATCCACAGCAGCCGGGCGCAGGACGCATCGCCTCGTTGTTCACCTCGCCTCCCGTTCCTTCCTGTCCTGAGTCCGCATACGGCGTCGAGTCATGGCGCGCGGTGACCCCGCCTCGACGGACGGGTCGAGCGACTCGGCGGCAGAGGCCGACATCGACACGAAGGAGCACCGCGGGACGTGACCGGAGGTATGCGTCGGTTCGGTGGTCGAAACCGAGGGGGTCGGTGGCGAATCCGGACCGGCGACGTCGAGCGCCGGCGCGACGGAGGAAGGTGGCGGCTTTCCACGCGTTGGCACACTGTTGGCAGCACTGGCAGTGCTCGGCGCTCGGCGTGGAGTGTGAAAACGCTGCTGACCTGGCTCGATGGAATCAGGGCAGCCGGCATTTGATTATGCACACGGAATCTTCACAATTGCCGACGCTGCTCTCCACAGCGGGTGGTTAGGGTTCCGGGCATGGAGCTTCGGAATGGGGAGCGCGCCGCGGCGGCCAACGGGCAGGCGCGGCGGATTCTGGTGGTCGACGACGAGGTCACCATCGCCGAATCCGTGGCCGCGCGGTTGCGGGCGGAGGGGTTCGCCGTCGAGCTGGCGCACGACGGGCCCGGCGCGGTGGCCGCGGTCGAGGCGAACGAGCCCGACTTGGTCGTGCTGGATGTGATGCTGCCCGGCTTCGACGGCCTCGAGGTGTGCAGGCGCATCCAGGCCGGGCGCGGCGTGCCGGTGCTCATGCTCACCGCGCGCACCGACGAGACCGACCAGCTCGTCGGGCTCGGCGTCGGCGCGGACGACTACCTGACCAAGCCGTTCTCGATGCGCGTGCTCGCGGCCCGGGTGCACGCGCTGCTGCGCCGGGTCGAGCGCGCCGCCGACCGGGAGGGCGCCGCGATCGTCGTCGGCGATCTGCGCATCGATCTGGAGCAGCATCGCGTCTGGCGCGGTGACACCGAAGCCAAGCTGACGCCACTGGAATTCGAGCTGCTCGCCCGGCTGGCGCGGCGGCCGCGGGTGGTGCTGGCCAGGGAACGTCTGCTCGAGGAGGTCTGGGATTGGGCCGACGCCGCGGGCACCCGCGCGGTCGACAGTCACGTGAAAGCGTTGCGGCGCAAGCTCGGCGCGGATCTGATCCGCACGGTGCACGGCGTGGGTTACGCGTTGGAGGCGCGATGACCACCGACGCGCGCACGAAGGACGCCACACCGTCGGAGTTCACGCGCCGATGCCGCGCGCTCGCCGACACGGTGGCCGAGGCGCTTCCCCGGCCGCTGGATCCGGTGCGGTCGGTGAAACTCAAGCTGGCGATCCTGATGGTGGTCTCGGGTGGTCTCGCGTTCGGGTTCTTCCGTTTCCAGATCGGCTGGCTGCCGCCGCGAACCACCCTGACCGCGGTGTTGATCGCCCTGATCACCTCTCAGATCCTCGCGCACGGCATCACCAGGCCGTTGCGGGATATGACCGCGGCCGCTCAGCGCATGGCCCAGGGCGACTACACCCGCCGGGTGCGGGCGAGTTCGCGCGATGAGGTGGGGCAGCTCGCCGAGGCGTTCAACCGGATGGCCGCCGACCTCGCCGCCGTCGACCAGCAGCGCCGCGACCTCATCGCCAACGTCTCGCACGAACTGCGCACACCGATCACCGCGCTGCACGCCGTGCTGGAGAACCTGGTCGACGGTGTGTCCGAACCCGATCCGAGCACGCTGCGCACCGCGCTGGCCCAGACCGAACGGCTCGGGCTGCTGGTCTCCGAACTGCTCGACCTGTCCAGCATCGAGGCGGGCGCCTTGGCGTTGGATCGCGAGAACATCCCGGTCGCGCCGTTGCTCGCCGAGGTGGTCGCCGAGGCCGAGGTGATGGCGGCGGCGCAGGGCCGCGGCGTGCGATTCAGCACCGACGTGCGGCCCGACACCGCGTGCGTCGACGCCGACCGTGCACGCTTGCACCAAGTGCTGATCAACCTGCTCGACAACGCCGCGCGGCACGGCCCGGCGGGCGGCGAGGTGCGGATCACCGCCCACGCGCAGCACGGCGAACTCGTCATCGATGTCCAGGACGAGGGTCCCGGCATCCCGGCCGCCGAACGCGCCACTGTCTTCGACCGCTTCACCCGCGGCGGACGCACCAACGGCGGCGGCACCGGACTCGGCCTCGCCATCTCCCGCTGGCTGGTCGACCTGCACGGCGGCACCATCGCCGTGGCCGACCCCGGCTCCCGCATCCGCGTGGTCCTGCCCGCCCCCTGACGGGCCGGATCCGACCGAAACAACCCACCGCAACCCGGACCGCCAGAGGTGCCGGGGCGATCACGCACACCCGAAATCGGAGGGGCTCATGAGTAAAGAACCGACCGGATGGAATGATTCGACGCCTGAACCGCCGGACGCGACGGCGGCGGCCCCGGAAAGCGCCGGCGAGAGTGCCACGCGGTCGACCGCCCTGGAGACGGCGGCCGCTGAGACTCGCGAAGGCTCCGATGGTGGAGCAGGATCGACCGGCCTCGAGATGGCGACGAGCCCGGCGGCCGCCGAAACGCGGAAAGGTTCGGCGGGTGGAGCCGACCAGTCGGCCGCCGCCCCCGACACGGCGACCGTCGCGTCCACCGACGGAAGCGGCAAGACGGTGGACGGCGCGACGGCGGGTTCGTCCTCGCATGACGCCGCCGCGAAACGTACTCGCTCGCCCGAGTCGCCGGGTGCTGGCGAATCCTCGGACCGCGGCACGGCTTCGCGGGGGTCCGGCACGGTCTCGCCTGAGGCAGGCGAGCAAGCTGCGCGCGCCACGGCCGCCGCAGAGTCCGCGGATGCTCCGGTAGACGGCAAAGCGGCGGCATCGTCGGACGCTCCGGCTACCAGCAAGACGTCGATTTCCTCCGACAAGACCGCTGAACAGCCCACCGAATCCGGGACGAAGCTCGTGAAGACCGCGGATGCCACCGCGAAAGACCCTGACAGTCAGGTGAATTCGACCCCAGGCGCACTCCAGCCGATGAGTCCAGTACCCGGACGATCCGGCCTACTGACCATGGCGCCGATACCCAAGTGGCGCAGGGTCGCCTATCCGCCCGCGGCATTGCCCGCCGCCTTGGTCGCCGGAGTCGCGGCCGCGGTACTGGTTCCGTGGGACCGCCCCGGCATCGGCTGGGTGCTCGCCGCCTTGGTCGCCGCGGGCGCGGTGTTCGTCGTCGATCGACGGGCGCGCGCGTCAGTCGAGCAGGGCGAGTCGACCGGCGACCGTTCGATTCGCGCACTGCTGCGGCACAACCCGGCGCGACTGTGGTGGACCGCGCTCGCCCTGGCGCTGCTGGCGGTGGGCGCGGTGCGGGCGGCGGGGTGGCTGTTCGTGCTGTGCGTCCTGGCGGCGGTCTTCGCCAGTTCGCTCGCCGTGGTGTCGCGCCGCTCGGTGCACGGCATCTGGTACGACGCGATCGCCGTGCCGCTGGAAGCGTCCGCCGCGGTGCTGTGGGTGTCCGAGGGTGCGCGCCGGGCGCGCGACGCGCGAAAGACGCGCACGTGGCGGGCCGGACTCTCGGTGGGCGCGACCGTCGCGCTGCTCGCCGTCTTCGCGCCGCTGCTCGGCAGCGCCGACGCCACCTTCGGTTCGATATTGAACCGGCTGGTCCCCGCCGTCGACACGGGGTCGCTCGTGCGATGGACGCTGGTGTCCGGCGCGGTGGCGCTGGGGTGCCTCGGCGCGATGTTCCTGCTGGCCGGTCCGCCGAGGTCGGCGGATTCGATGCCGCGCGAGAAAGTTTCGGGCCGCACGGTGAGCCGGTGGGAGTGGGCGCTGCCGGTGGGCGCTTTGACGGCGCTGTTCGCCGCGTTCGTCGCCGCTCAGTTCGCGGCGCTGTTCGGCGGCGACGACTACGTGCAGAAGACCGCGGGCCTCACCTACGCGCAGTACGCGCGCAGCGGTTTCGGGCAGTTGTCCATCGTCACCATGCTGGCGCTGGCGGTGATCCTCACGGTGCTGCGGTTCGCCGACCAGGATTCGGCACGCGACCGAACGTGGCTACGCGCGCTGCTCGGCTCGGTGACCGCGCTGTCGCTGGTGCTCGTCGCCTCCGCGCTCGGCCGCATGTGGACCTATCAGCAGGCCTACGGCTTCACGGTGCTGCGCGTGCTCGTGGAGGCGTTCGAGCTCTGGCTCGGACTGATCTACGTGCTGGTGCTCGCGGCGGTGGTCCGGTTGCGCCGCGCCTGGCTGCCGCGCGCCGCGCTCGGCACGGCGTTGGCGACGCTGCTGATGCTCGCGATCCTGAATCCGGAACGCCTGGTCGCCGAGCGCAACATCGACCGCTGGACGAACGGGAAGACGCTCGACACGGACTATCTGAGCACCCTCTCGCCCGACGTCGTCCCCGCACTGGACCGGCTCCCGGAACCGATGCGCGCCGAGGTGCTCGAACCGATCCGCGACGACCTGCCCGAAGACACCTGGCAGAGCTGGAACCTCTCCCGCGCCGCCGCCCGCTGAACCCGGCGCGCCACACTCAACCCCGGCGTGACCCGATCGCGAGCCGCACCGCTTCAGCGGGGTCGGCGGCGGTGAGTGTGGCCTGCAACGGCTCACCCGCGGCGTCGAGGATCTGCCAACCGCCGAGCGAGACGACCGGGATATCGCCGCGGTGCCGTGCCAGCGCCAGTTCGGACAGCGTGCCCCAGGACCCGCCGATGACGATGACGGCGTCGGCGGAGCGCACCAGGATCGCGTTGCGCGCCTCGCCCATGTTCGTGAACAGCACGGCGGAAAGTCCCGCGCAGGCGGCGTCGCGGTCGATGTCGGGCCGCACCCCGATCACCAGTCCGCCCGCCCGCGACGCGCCTTCGGCGACGGCGGCCATCACACCGAAGCCGCCACCGCACAGCACGGTCGCCCCCGCGGTGGCGAGCAGTCGGCCGACCTCGGTGGCGTTCGCGGCGTCGGCGCGGGTGCACGCGGTGGGCCCGCACACGGCGACCTGCTTGGCGTAGGTGCGTCGGGTGGTCAGCGCTGCCATATCGACAGTGTGCCGGGTCGAGGGGGCAGCCGCGGGTTCCTCCGGCGAGTCGCGCCGCGGCGTCGTCAGGGAAGCCGAACGCCATCTCGGTCTCCGCGCGCAACGCGGCGGTCCGTTCCATCGACCGAGTGTTGGCGTAGAGCGCCTTGTAGATGCGGTGCGAGCCGGGCGAATTCGCGGCGATGCCCTCGGCGAGATCGATGACATACCGATCGAGTTCGGCGTCGGGCACGCAGTGGTCGACCAGCCCGATGCCCGCGGCTTCGGCGCACGCCACGCCGGTGTCTTCGCACCCTATTGCACGAACTTCAGTCCGATGACGCAGGCGATGATGCCGCCGAGGAAGGCGATCCTGGCCGCCGAGACGGTCTCGGCGCCGGTCGCCATGGCGTACCCGACGGTGAGCGCCGCACCGATGCCGATCCACACGGCGTAAGCCACGCCGATCGGTATGCGCCGGGTGGCCAGCGCCAACCCGATCATGCTCACCGCCAACGCGATTCCGAACACCGCCGTGGGCACCGGCCGAGAGAACCCGTCCGACATGCCGAGCGCGGTCGCCCACACGGCCTCGAACACCGCGCTGACGATCAGCAGCGGCCACGCCATCTCAGCTCACCGCCTTCAGTCCGGCCACACAGGCGACCAGCCCGCACAGCAGCAGCGTCCGCGCCAGGCTCGTCCGCTCTTTGCCGGTCGACACCGCCCACACCGCGGTGAGCACCGCGCCGACGCCGACCCACACCGCATAGGCGGTGCCGGTGGGCAGGCTGCGCATGGCGAACGCCAGTCCGATCATGCTGGCGACGAGCGCCGCCGCGAACACGAGGGTGGGAACGAGACGCCGGAAACCGCGGGATTCGGCGAGCGCCGTGGCCCATACGGCCTCCAACACCCCGGCGACGAGAAGAACGACCCAAGCCACGACCGACCTCCATGGTCAGTCTTGTCGCTGTCCGGGTACTGAGCCCTCGTCCGGAGGCCCGCCGCGGACCTTGTCTTCGACGCTAGCACGCGACGCGGGCCCGCAACGCCAGCGCGTCGCGCGGGGCCATCACCTTGGCGTCGTTGTCGAAGTAGACGTACACGTCGCCGTCGCGCGCCCAGGACCGGATCTTCTCGGCCCACATGTCCAGCCCCTCGTCGGTGTACCCGCTGACGTAGAGCTCGTCGTGCCCGTGCAGCCGGACGTACACGAAATCCGCGGTGACGTCCTCGAGCAGCGGATACTTGCCCGCCGCGTCCGCGACCACGAGTGCGATTCCGTGCTCGCGCAACAGCTCCGGGAATTCCGGCGTGACGAAGCTGGGATGCCGGATCTCCAGCGCGTGGCGCAGCGGCCGGTCCGCGTCGGCGGTGGTGTGGGCGGGGTCGACGCGGTGATCGTGTCTGCTCGCGATCTCGGCGGCCTGCGCGGTGCTGCGCGGCAGGTGGGCGAAGAAGCCGGTGAGCAGGTCCGGGTCGAACGGCATGGTCGGCGGCAGCTGCCACAGGATCGGCCCGAGTTTGGGGCCGAGAGCGAGAACGCCGGAGGCGAGGAAATTCGCCAGCAGCGTGTCGCCGTCGCGCAGCCGTTTCATGTGGGTGATGAAACGGCTGCCCTTCACGGCGAACACGAAGTCCTCCGGTGTCTGTTCGGCCCAGCGCAGGTAGCTCGACGGTCGCTGCAACGAGTAGAACGATCCGTTGATCTCCACGCTGTCCATTCGCTCGGACAGGTAGCCGAGCTCGAGCCGCTGGGTCAGTCCCACCGGGTAGAACACGCCGCGCCAGCCTCGGTACAACCATCCCGAGGTGCCGATCCGGATGTCGCCCATGGATCCCATGGTGGCAGGCGGGGCAGCGGGAGACGAGTTCGCGGGCGAGTGGCGGGGGTGGGTGAACCCCGGAAAACGAGGCGCGGCAGGATCTTCGAGGGTTCGACGGCCCGCGGTTCGGGTACGTCATGGTCGGATCATTCGCTTTTCAACTGAGTTCAATCGGAGGAATCACATGTCGAAGGTCGATGCCGTGCGGCTGTCGAGCGTGCTGGGCATCGATGTGGCGCAGGCGATGCTGCGGCTGCGCAACGAACGGTATCCCGGCGAGAACGAGCACGACACGTGCCTGCGTCTGATCGCCGAGGCCGCGCAGCGCAGGCGCCACGGCGCCTGAGGCGCGTCGTCCGAGCCGAACGCAGGTCGGCTCGGGCTTCTATCGGTTGCGGTGATCGACGCGGCCGCAGTCGCCGCTGACGTGGAGCGCACCGTCCCCGCGCGACCTCGCCGAAAACCTGGCCAACGCCTCGCTCAACGCGCTGACGTCGCCGAAGGCGAGGGTGCGAGCGTCGATCGCACGGGCGATCTCGCTTTCCAGCTCGATCACACGCACCAGGACGCGCAGCACCTCCGCATCGCGCGGCCTCCACGTTTCCGCATCACGAACCAATTCCTCGGCGATCGCCCCGGCCCGGTGGAGATCGCGCACCGCGCCCGCGGCGTCGCGGCGGCGGACCGACAGCTGTTCCTGAGTGCGCAGGGCCTCGATGTCGCCGAGGCGAACGTCGAGATGGCGAGATCCGGGTGACGTCACGATGTCCTCACTGGGTACCTGTGGCAACGGGTGGTCCGGTTGTGTGCTCTACGCGGTGCAGTGCATATCGCCGGTGTACCCCGCGCCGTGACACTGTCGCGTGGATCGCCCGGCAGTGGGTAGGTCCCGAGGACGGGAGCACATCGACGACGCGAGGAGGCGATGGCGATGACGAGCGCGCAGCTGCTCACCGACGGGTACGAGCGGGTGAGGGAAGCGGTGTACGAGGCCGTGGACGGCTTGGACGAGGACGCGCTGACCTTCCGGATCGACCCGGGCGCCAACACGATCGCCTGGCTGATCTGGCACCTGACCCGGGTGCAGGACGATCATGTCGCGGACGTCGCGGGCACCGAGCAGGTGTGGACCGCACAGGATTGGTACGGCCGTTTCGGCCTGCCGCTGGACGAACAAGCGACCGGCTACGGCGACGGCCCCGAGGAGGTCGCGTTGGTGCGCGCGTCCGCCGACTCGCTGTCGGGCTACTACGACGCCGTGCACGAGCGGACCCTGGGCTTCGTGCGCGAGCTGACCGACGCGGATCTGGCGAAGGTGATCGACACCCGCTGGGACCCGCCGGTCACCCTCGCCGTGCGACTGGTGAGCGTGATCTCCGACGATCTCCAGCACGCGGGCCAGGCGGCGTACGTGCGCGGGGTGTTCGACCGTACGAGGTGAACGGCGTCAGGTTCGGGTGAAGACGCCGAGACCGTCGGCGTCGAAGTATTCGAGGGTGAGGGTATTCCCGGAGAAGGTGGCGCGGGAGACCGAGCCGGTGGTGGCGTTCTCGCCGGTCGGGGTGAACACGAAGGTGTCGCCGTCCCAGTGACGCAGCGCGAAACGCATGTTCCGCGGCCCCAAAGTGAGAGTGAGCGCGTCGTCCTCGACGGCGACGGTGGCCGGACCGTAGTAGGCGTTGTCGTAGCGACCCGCGTAGGACGGCAGCGGTTGCGCAGGGGCGGGCCGCGCGGGTGGTGACGCACCGGCCAGGCTGCCGCTCGGCGCGCTGAACGGCGCGAACGCCTCCCGATAGAGCGCGCGCCAGTCCTCGCGGACGGTGCCGAACTGGACGAGGTCGGCGAATTCCGCGTTGAGCGTCTCGGGCACCCCGATCGGCGCGGCGTTGGTGAGCGTCACGATGCCGACGTTCACCGAGGGGATCAGGGTGAACGCGGTGGCGGCGCCGAGGTCGAAGGCACCCGAATGGCCGAGCACGACCCGTCCCGCCGGGGAGACGCCGACGTTGAAGCCGTAGCCGTAGAACCCGGCGCGCGCGTCGAAGGCCGTCGGCGGGGCGGACACCGCTTGCGGCGAAACCGCGGGGCGTAACGCGTCCGCCGCGAGGAACGGTCGGCCCTCGGCGAGCATCATCGTCATCCATTTGGTGAGATCGTCCACCGACGAACTGACCCCGCCCGCCGGGGACTGGGCGTCGGGATCGCGCGGCGGGTCCGCGACCCGATACGTGCCGTCGACGAGCACGTGACCGTCGGCGCGGTCGGTGCGTGCGCGGAAGTCGCTGTACCGCGAGCTCGTCGAGGTCATGCCGAGCGGCTGGTAGATCTCCTTGTCCGACAGCGTCTCCCAGTCGGTGCCCGCCGCGGTGGCGACCGCGACGGCGGCGGCGGTGAGACCGAAATTGGTGTAGGCGTAGGAGTCGCGGAAGGCGTCCAGCGGCAACTCCCGCAACCGCTCCAGCACCTGGTCGCGGTCGTAGCCGAGATCCTCGAGCAGATCGCCTGCGTGATCGGGGAGCCCGGACCGATGCGCGAACAGATCACCGACGGTGACCTTCTCGGTGACGTACGGATCGCTCAACGCGAACGTGGGCAGCAGCTGGCGCACCGGGGTATCCCATCGCACGGCGCCCGTGGCGACCTGCCGTGCGACGACCGTCGCCGCGAGCGATTTCGACACCGACGCCAGCTGGAACACCGTCTCCGGACCGACCTTGGCGTCCGAGCCCACCGCGCGCACGCCGAAACCCTTGCGGTACACCACTTTTCCGTCGTGCACGACGGCGACGGCGAGTCCGGGGACATGCGAGGTCGCCAGCAGGCTCTGGGCGAGTTCGTCGAGCCGATCCACCGCCTGGCCGACCTGTCCGTCGGGGATCGTCACCCCGGCGACCTGGTTCGGCGACTCGACGGAGGTGCTGGGCGCGGGCGACTGCGGAGCGGGCGCGTCGACGCAGCCGCCGACGAGCAGTCCCGCGGCCAGTAGCGCCGCGAGACCCGGAATTCTCCGCCGATCTCCGCGCACGGCCACTCCCGGGGCTCGTTGTCGACACAAACCCTCCTCGAGCGTAGAGCAACCGATCTTGCGACGAAAGGCTCGGCGGAGGGCGGTGGTGTTTGCCGCACGGGTTTCGCGGTAGTCCTCACCAACGAACCACTGACCGTCGGCGGACACCTCCGGTCGCCGACCCGCGGAGAGGAGCTTCGATGAGTCAGCTGCCGAAAGGCCGCGACGTCAGACGGCACACCGTAGTGACGCGCGGCGCTTCCGCCTTGGCGATGGCGGCCACGGTATTCCTCGCTCCGGTCGCGGGCACCGCGACCGCCGCCGATCCGCCGGTACTCGGCGGCGGCTCGGGCATCGTCATCGCCAACCAGGCCGAATGCACGCTCACCGCGATCGGCAATGATCGCGCCGGGCGTCTGGTCGGCCTCACCGCGGGACACTGCGGGAACGCGGGAGCGACAGTGCTCGCCGAATCCGATCCCAACTACGGCGTGATCGGCAGGTTCGCCCATACCGATCCCGTACTGGACTACGCAGTCATCGAATTCGACCCGGAGCGGGTCACGCCGGTGCGTCAGCTCGGCGACCTCGCGATCACCGGCCTCGGCGCACCGGCACGGTTCCCGGCGGTCGTCTGCAAGAAGGGCCGCACCACCGGAACCACCTGCGGCGTCGCGTGGGGCGGTGTGGGCCCGGCCGCCGAGACCTGGACCCAGTTGTGCGTGCTCGAAGGCGACTCCGGCGCGCCCGTGGTGGTCGGCACGACGCTCGTCGGCATGGTGAACGCCTACCTCGGGGTGGGTTGCTTCGGGCCGGAAGTGGGTACCGACATCCATGCGGTGGTCGCGGATCTGGACGGACGTGACCTCGTGGGGGCGGGTTTCCGGCCGATCTGATCGGCGCCGTTCGCGAAAGCTCGGCGGGTGCTCGCGGGTTGCCGCAGGTGAGCGATTGCCGGGCGGTTCGATCGAGGTGCGCGTCGGTGCGATCGCCGGTCCATCATGTGAATCGTGCGTCTCTTCATCCTGCGCGCGCCGGTTCTCCTATTTCACCAAATGCCAATGGATTCCGTGTGCGTCGCATTAGTCAAGTGGTGCTCGAATCTCAACACGAGGCGTCCCGGTTTGGGGTTGGTCACAACGACCAGATCGCCCGGCGAGGGTGTTTGCCGAATTCGCGCCGCCGAATCGCTTTCGAGGTTGCTGGTGGATACCGTGGGGGCACATCGGGAGGAAGCGGAATCCACATGGGCCCCAACGACGCCGAGGACGACGGCATGTCTGCTCCGGTGCGGGACTTCGGCACGGCGATCCGCATGGGCCTCGACCTCGCGCTGGCGTTGGTGGAGGACACCGACACCTCGCTGGACGGCATGCTGCGCACCCTCGAGCGTCACACCACCCGGTGGGCGCTGGACGGTGTACCCATCGACGAGATCCAGCACGCGGTCCACGACGGCGTCAGATCCGGGCTCGCCCAGCTGCGTGACGACGCGGAACCGGACCTCGACTGCGTACTCGTCGTGGATCTGCTCGACGTCATGACCTCGGCGGTGTCGCGCGCGTACGTGGCGGCCGACCGCACCGTGCGCGGCACCGCGCCCTGAGCCGCGCTCATTACCTCGCGGGTAATCGTGCGGCGCCCGCCGGATTCGTAGGATCGGCGAAGTGAGTACTCGAACAGCGGGCGATCTGCTGCGGCACTGGCGGCTCGAGCGTCGACTGAGTCAGCTGGAGCTGGCCGGCCGCGCCGAAACCTCCGCGCGCCACCTCAGTTTCATCGAGACCGGCCGCGCCACCCCGAGCCGCACGATGCTCGCGCACCTGTGCGACCACCTCGACATCCCGCTGCGCGAACGCAACCGTCTGCTGCTGGCGGCGGGCTACGCGCCCGCCTACACCGAACCGACCCTCGACACCCCCGAGATGGACGCGGTGCGGCAGGCGATGCGCCAGATCCTGGTCGGCCACGAGCCCTACCCGGCGCTGGCCATCGACCGGAACTGGAACATGGTGGAAGCCAACGCCGGTGTAGCCGTCATGCTCACCGGTATCGACGCGGGGCTGCTCACCGCGCCGGTCAACGCGCTGCGGCTGAGCCTGCATCCCGGCGGCCTCGCGCCGCGGATCGCCAACCTCCCCGAATGGCGCGGACACCTGTTCGCCCGGCTGTCGCGCCAGATCGAGATCACCGGCGCCCCGGAACTGATCGCGCTGCGCGCGGAACTGCGCGCCTACCCGGGCGGGGAAACCGAGGTCGCGCTACCGGAGCCGGAGCAGGTCACCGTCCCGCTGCGGCTGCGCCACGACGGCGCGGAACTGTCGTTTCTGTCGGTCACCACCGTGTTCGGCACGCCGATGAACGTCACCGTCGCCGAGCTCGCCATCGAATCGTTCTTCCCTGCCGACGCCGAAACGCGAAAGTACTTGAACGCGTCGAGTTCCTGAGTCATGCCGAGAGTGCGGCGCGGGCGGCGGCGAGAGTCTGCGCGCGATACCCGGAACCGAACAGAGCGACGTGCACCAGCAGCGGATGCAGCTGATGCAGCGGAACCCGGGAACGCCACCCCGCCGCCAGCGGGCGAGTCCGCTCGTAGGCGGCGACGACCCGATCCAGGTGCGGTGCGCCGAACAATGCGAGCATCGCCAGATCGGTCTCCCGGTGCCCGCCGTGCGCCGCCGGGTCGATGAGCACCACGCCCGCCTCCGTCCAGCGCAGATTGCCCGACCACAGATCACCGTGGAGGCGCGCCGGTGGCTCGGGCGGACCCGCCAACTCCCCGATGGACCCCATCACTCGCTCCAGCAGCCGCACCCCGTCCGCGCCGAGCACGTCCGCGGTGCGGGACACGAACGGGCGCAACCTGCGTTCGGCGTACCAGCGCGCCCACGGACCCTCGCTCGGCGTGTTGTCCAGCGGGAGTTCGGCGATCCAGCCGGGCCACGGCGCGCCGAAGACCCCCGGCGAATCCGCGTGCAGCACAGCGAGATCCCGGCCGAAGCGCGCCGCCGCGGCAGGCGAGGGCGCGACGTCGGGCAACCACGGCAGCACCAGCATCCCGTCCTCGGCGGCCAGCACCGGCGGAACCAGCGCGGAATGGCCCGCCCCGAGCCAGCACAGACCCGCCGCCTCCGCCGCGAACACCCCATCCCGGTCCGCGGCGGCCTTGACGACGACGACGCGACCGTCGGAAAGCTCCGCCCGGTGCAGCGTCCAGTCGTGGCTCGTCCCGAGGTCGGTCACCGCGTGGACGGCGACACCCAGCGATGCGCTCAATCGGTCGGCGATGCTCACCGCACCACCGTATGCGTACCTCCGCCTTCGCTATGGCCGTGCGCGGCTCGCGAACGGACTTCGTCCGACTGCGCCCCTGGTGCGTACCTGTGCCTTCGCTACGGCCACGTGCGGTTCGAGGCCCGACTTCGTCCGGCTGCCCCTCGCTCGGCCGTGCGCGAGTCTGCGGGCGGGTGTGCGGCCGACCGCGCCGATCTCAGGACGCGGTGCGCGCGATGACGTGCTCGGCGAACCGGGACAGGTTCGCGATCTTGGTCTCCAGACTCTCGGTGTCCTGATCGCGGGTGTACGGATTGCGGAAGCCGACGATGACGTCGGTGACGCCCTTGTCCTCCAGCCGCTTCACGCCGTCGACGGTGAAACCGTCCAGCGAGATGACGTGCACCTCGAAATCCTTGCGGGTGCCGTACTCGGCCCGCAGTTTGTCCAGCTTGGCCAGCAGCCGATCGAGCTCGGCGGGATCGCCGCCCGCGTGCATCCATCCGTCGCCGCGCTGGGCGGCACGCCGCAGCGCCGGACCGCTGTGCCCCCCGATGAGAATCGGGATCGGCTCGGTGGGCACCGGATTGATCTTGATCGGCGGCAGGTCGTAGAACTCGCCGTGGTACTCGAAATAGCCGCCCGCGGTGAGGCCGCGCACGATGTCGACGCACTCGTCCATGCGCGCGCCGCGCTTCTCGAACGGCACGTCCATGATCTCGAAGTCGTCCGGCCACGGGCTGATCCCGACACCGAGGCCGAACCGGTTGCCGCTCAGCGCCGCCACCGACGCGGCCTGCTTGGCCACCAGCACCGGCGGGCGGATGGGCAGCTTCAGCACGAAGGGGGTGAACCGCAGCTTCGTCGTCGCGGCCGCCATCGCCGCCGAGAGCACGAACGCCTCGATGAAGGGCTTGTCCTCCAGGAACTCCCGGCTGCCGTCGGGGGTGTAGGGGTAGGTGGCGTCGGAGTCGCGGGGATAGGCGACGCTGTCGGCCACCGCCATCGAGGTGTACCCGGCCGCCTCGGCGGCCTGCGCCAAAGGCACGTAGTAGGACGGGTCGGTCATCGTCTCCGCGTACGTGAACCGCATGGAATCAGCCTTCCTGCTCGGTCGTCGCCGGACAACAGCTCGTCGGTGGGCGGCACGCCCACGGCATCGCCATGGCGAACATCTCCCAGCCAATTAATCACTGGTGATTAACTTGGTCAAGACTCGGGTTCAGTACAGTGGGTGCCTATGCAAGCCGACGACTCGCGCGCCGCCCTGCTCGACGCGGGGGAGCGACTCATCGCCGAACGCGGCGTCGACGTCCCGCTGCGCGACATCGCCGCCGCCGCGGGCCAACGCAACAACTCCGCGGTGCACTACTACTTCGACTCCCGCAACGGACTCGTCGAAGCCATCGTCGAGCGCCGGATGAACCGCCTCGAACAGCGCCGCATGGAACTGCTCGCCGCCCACGAAGCCGACGGCACCGGCGCCGACCCGCACGCACTGGTCGGCATGCTCGTCGGACCCATGCTCGAACTCGTCGGCCAAGACCGCACCAGCCACTACGGCCGCTTCCTCGAAGTCGTCCGCACCCACCCCGTCATCGCCGACGCCCGCCGCCTCGCCGGCGCCGACCGCGCCGCGGTCCGCATCATCGCCACCCGCCTCGGCGCCGCGCTCCCGCAGCTGTCGCCCCGCCACCGCCGCCGACGCCTCGAAACCATGACCACCGTGCTGTTCGCACTCGTCGCCGACTACGAACGCGCACTCCAAGATGGCAGCCGCACTCCGCACCTCGACACCGACACCGCCGAGATCGCCGACATGCTCGTCGCGATGCTCACCGTGCCCGCCCGTGACCCGGCCTGAACCATGCGACCTCGCCGCGATCGCTGATCGGCGTGCTTGCCGGGCTGCCTCGCGGGCGCGTAACGCTCCTACTGCGCCTGAGCCTGAGAACAGGAAGCGATCCGCGCGATCATCGAGCGGCGCCGCCTCGGCGAGTGATTATCCCGCCGAGGATCCGGTGGCTCTGCGCCGTTCTGCCCGATCATCCCGCTGCCACGCGGGATCATAAAACTCCTACTGCGACTGAGCCTCAGGGCAGGAAGCGGCCCGCGCGATCATCGAGCGGCGCCGCCTCGGCGAGTGATTATCGCGCCGAGGATCCGGCACCTCCGACGACGAGTCCGGCCTCGCACAGCGACCGCCGCATACTCGCCCCAGCATTCGCGGCCGCATCACGCACCACCCTCGCGGACGATGATCAGTGAATCCGCCACGACCGGCGGACATGCCGTCCGCCACCCCCGATACCGCTCCATGACAGCCAGCATCACCGAGCCCACACGTGACCGGAAGCGTAGGACTACTCAGCCGACCGCGACCTCAGCCCTCCCGCGCCCGCCGCGCCAATTCCACTGTCGCCGCACGCAATCCGTCGACACCATCCAGCCGCTCCGCATAACCCACCCGGGTCCGCGCCACCCCGCGCGGCGTCTCCACCCGCAGGTCCAGCCCGTACCGATCCGCCCGCTCGCACAGCGCCGCCGTCGCATCCGGATAACCACCGAGCACCCGCGCCATCGACAACAGCGCGTCCGCGTGATCGTCGTTCAGATGCGCGACCGCCCGCGCCGCCACCGGCGCCACCGGATCCGCCTCGGCCGCCAGATACTCCTCGGCCGTCGCCGAATCCATCCGCCCGTACCCGCCGACCCACCGCACCCGGCCGACCCGCAACACCCACAGCGAGAAATCGCTGTACTCGACATACATCCGCGCCGCGGGCACCGCAGCCACATGCGCCTCCCGCGCCGCCGCCAACTCCGCGCCCACTGGACGCTCCACCACCCCTGCCAGCGTGATCCGCGAACCCGCCAACGGATCCGCGGGCCGCTCCGGCGCCACGATCGACAGACTGGCCCGCGCATCGCCCGCCAGATTCCGGCCGTGCTCGGCCATCCGCGACACACACAACACCGGCGCACCGTCCAACAACCCGTACGTCACGAACGACGCCCACGGCGACCCGTCCTCGCTAAGGCTCGCCAAAGTCGCGATATTCGTCGCCGCCGCAACGGTTCTCGCCTCCTCCGCCGCCGAAGGCCGCGCCGCGTTCACCACCGCACCGAGCGGACCGGGCACCGACGGCACGTCACCGGGATCACCGTGATCGAGAGTCATGACCACCAGCGTGCCACGCCGAAACGCCGCCGGAGCCACAACCAATGCAACCCAATACCCCCACGCCGCCACCCGATGCGTGAGGATGTGCCACGTGACCCGATACGCATTCGACGCCGACCGCAACGCACTCGTCGCCATCTGGGCGACCGGACGCGGCGACCTGGCGGAGACGGTGGCCCTGCTGCCGCCGACAACACCCGAGCTGGCAACGGATCTGGCGTCGAATCTGACCACGCTGTCGCGCTTCCACTGGCGCACCTACACCCACCCCGCGGCCGCCGCGGGCGACCCCGACATCCCCGACAGCGAAGCCTGGCGCCGCGCCGAAGAACGCCGCAACTTCACCGAAGTCGAGAACGGCCTGCGCGACCCCAACCTGCCCACCGAAGCCGGACTGCTCGTCTCCTACAGCGGCGTCGTCGAATCCGCCCACCGCGTCGGCCGCTGCCTGCACAGCATCGACACCGACGAACTCACCGAGACCATCGTCGCCGAAATCCGCCGCGAGCAGGCCGCCATCGAAGCCGCCGAACTCGGCGACCTCTCCGGCCGCGCCCGCCAAGCCGTCGAACTCTCCCGCCCCGACGTCTCACCCGCCCAGGTCCACGCCGCGGACACTCTGCTGCGCACCGACCCACTCGGCGCGCCCGAACTGTTCACCGACCTCGACCCCGCCTCCGCCTCCGTCGCCGCCGCCCACTGGCTGCACGCCGCCGCCGAGGTCGCCGGCGAATTCGCCGACCTCCCCATCACCGACGTCATCGCCGAAGCCGACGACATCGAAGCCATCCCCGTCGAAACGCCCAGCCTCGTCCTTGAACGCCTCGACAGCGGCGAGACCGCCACCGACATCGTCACCGACCTCATCGCCGAAGCCGTCTCGGTCTCCGAAGGCCACCTACCCGCGCCGTGGGCCGTGGTCGCCCGGGTCGCCGAACTCGAAGAGCACGCCCGCCGCTACGACTTCGACAAAGCCACCCGCGCCGCGCTGCTCGCCGAATTCCGGGTCAGCCGACTCGACCCCGCCCGCCCCGCACTCGACCTGCTGGAAGACCTCCTGGACGGCATCCGCGGCTGCCTGCTGCTCTACGCCGCGCACCACGACGACGACACCGACATCGAGGAGCGTTTCGCCGCCGACGTCCGTTTCGCCGCCGACAATCACTCCGAACGACTCTTCTGAGGCGAACCTCGACCCGCCCGGCCCGCACCGAGGGCCGCGGCGGGCTCACCGCCCAACCACCCACGCAACGCCTCGTACACGGCCTCGTGGTTCAGCAGCGTGAAATGATTCGCGCCCGGCAGATGCAGACCGTTCTCCTCCAGAAAACCGAGCCGCCGCGCCCGTCCGCGACCCGAACCGCTCGGGCTCAGCACCAGACCGTCACCGAAGACCCGGCCAAGCGGATGACGCGCACTCCTGGTGAACGTGGCGGTGACGAAATAGTGGTCCGCACCCTCCAACAGCGGAACCTCTCGCACCGCACGCCGCTCCAACGCGTCGGCGTCCACCCCGCGCCAATCCTCGTCCACCAGCGAACCGTGCCGAAGATCCCGGATCCCCGCGCTGCGCCGCCGCAGCATCCGGCCCACCGGCCGGGTCTCCGGCAACCGGACCAGCGCCGCCGACAACCGATGCACAACCTGCTCCAATGGCGCTCCCAGATGCGGCGAGCCGAGACACACCACCTGGCGCACCGACCGCACCCACACCCGATCCTCTTGCGCCGCACCGAAACACGCCGCCCGCGCCACCAGCCCGCCCATCGAATGCCCCACCAACGAGATGCGCCGCACCGGCACCGGCCAATGCTCGACCAGCCGCTCCATCAGATCGGACAGCTCCCGCGCGTTCTCGGAGATGTGCAGCCCGCTGTTGTACCGCACCTGAACGCACGCGCACCCCAGATCGGTCGCCAAGCGCTCGCCGTACGTCGCGCGCCCACCCAATCGCCACGCGTGCTCCGTCTCGACCAGGCCGTGCAGGAACACCACCAGGTGTCCGCTCGGCGCGAGGTGCGCGGTAATCGACTCCGGCGCAACGGGATTCCCATCCACCCGCAGCGACATCGGAGCCGCGAGAATCGGCATGCCGTCCTCGAGGCGGTCGCCGATCAGACCTTGCAGCGCCGCGAGGAATCCCGACCCCCACACGGTGCGGGACGGTGGCGCGCCCGGGATATCCGCCGCCCGTTCGCCCACCGCCCCCGCGGTGATCGCGGCGGTGCCGACGATCCGGTACACGCCGTCGCTGATCGCATCGTGCACCACCTTGACCGGCTCGGCAGCGGGACCGACGCCCCAGCGCACCGCGGCGAACACACGATCCGACACCGCCCGATGGATCGTCGCGATGCCATCCACCGCGCCGCCCAGCTCATCACCCGCCAAACGGGCCAGGGCGCGCACCTCCGCCCGGCGTTGCGGGACACTCTCCGACATGGCATTCAGTGTACAACTGTGCACTGAGATTGTTTGGTGGAAGGCTCAGCGAGGCACGCGGGTCGTGGCGATCGCCGACTCGGTCAAGCTGCCCAGATACAACATGCCCTCGTGCTCGACCATCCCGGTGACCATCGAGTACTCCGTGCCCTCGGTCTGCAAATCGTGCACGACCGTGCCATCGAAATCGACCGCGAGCACCCACACCGTCCGCGGCGGCTTCGGACGCGCCCACGCGGGCAGCGACCACACCACACGGCGCAGCGCGCCGGGGCGGGGGAGTAGGCGGTCCAGCAAGGCATCTCGCGGCGCGGGCAACGTGATCCAGACCAAGCCGTCGCTGCCGAGCGCCATATTGTCCGGAAATCCCGGCAGGTTCTCGATCAGCCGATCGTGCGTACCGGCTCGCGGCCCGGTCAGCCAGTAGCGGGTCACCCGATACGCGCCGGTCTCGGCCACCAGCACGCACGAGCGATCGTGGGCGAGCACCACGCCGTTGGCGAATTGCAGTCCGCCCAGGAGGGTTTCGACCTTTCCGGAAAGGTCGCGCCGGAACAGGCGGCCGGTGCCGGAATGTTCCAGCAGGTCACCCATCCACTGGTCCAGCGGGTAACGGGCCGAGGACGCGGAGAAGTAGATGGTGCCGTCGAGATCGCGAACCACGTTGCTGGCGAACGCGAGTCGCTCGCCGTCCACCTCGTCGACCAGCACCTCGAGTGTGCCGTCCGGGTCCAAGCGCAGCAGCCCGCGCGCGAAATCGCAGATCAGCAGGGAGCCATCGGCATCGGCGTGCAGCCCGAGCGGGCGGCCGCCGGTGTTCGCCAGTTCGCGCACCGATCCGTCGACGGGGTCGACGCTCACGATCGCGCCGTTCGCGAGTCCCGCGATCACCTTCCCGTCCGGCGTGCGCACCACGTCCTCGGGTCCCTCGCCGGGGAGTTCGATGCGGGTGACCGGCGGTAGCGGGGGAGTGCTGCGCTTCGCGCGGGCCCGTTCCGGGGCGGGTGGGGGCGTCCAGCGGTGCGGTTGCATGGTCCAGCCTGCGAGCATGCGGTCAGCGTATCCGTGGGTGGGGTTGGTCTCGGCGAAAACCGACGGCAGAAAATTTAACATCCCGCTATGTAGATATGCGCATCTAACCATGTTTCCTTTATATAGAACCCCAACGCCCGGCGAGCCGGGCGAAGCAAGGACAGGGGGAGGGAAGCGGCACGCCATGCCGGGAAACGATGGGGTGCGATTGGTGCCTTGCGGTGGTGGGCTGCGGCGCGGCAGGTGCTTACCGGGAACATCGCTGTGGTTCTGCTGGCGCAGCCGCGGCCCGGCGGCATCCCGTGAGCTGCTAGTGGATCGGTGAACTCGCAGGGGAGACGCTAGGAGGGCGGAACAGTTCCGGTGCGGACATGAGGTCGGCGAGCGCAGCGAAGCCGAGCTGATTGCGTTCGGCATCGGCGCTCGGTGGTGGCTGTCGGGCTCGTGAACAGGGGAGTGGCGCAACGTCTTGCGAGGCAGCGCACGCGACGGCTGAAGAGTTGAGACCGTCGAGGGGGGCGCTCGCATTCGATGGGGCTTCGGCGGACCTCGGCCGCATGTGGCCAATCGCTCCTTCATTGGGAATCCCGATATCGAGATATGCATATCTAACTACCTACCAACTCTCAACTAGCTGACACTTCTCACGATCTACCGATGAAAGAAGCACAGACAAGGGGAGAGGAGGTGGGCCGACGCAGTGGCCCACCTCGTCCGCTACGGAGTCGTGGTGAAGACGTGCCACAGCACGCCGAGTGTGGCAACGGCGAACAGCGGTGTGAGGATCCAGGTTTCGACCTTGTTCCCGGTTCGTTCGATGATCGGCAGGCAGGTGCGGAGCTTGAAGGGCCAGAAGAGGCGGCAGCCGCGGTCGGTGAGGCAGTCGCCGATGAGGTGGGCGAAGGCGCCGAGGCCGACGCAGAACGGCAGCCAGGCGGGTCGATCGCTGATCCAGTGGTCCATGGCGAAGGTGCCCGCCGTGGCGAGCACGACGATGGTGCCCCAGGATCGGATCCCGTCGCCCGGCGGGTACAGGTGCAGCGCGCGCACCGCCAGGGCAAGCAGGAAGAACACGAGCGCGAGAGTGAATCCCCGGCCGATCCAATGCATTCCGGCCCACGTGCCGTACGCGGCCGCGATCACGAACGCGAACGAATGCGTGGCTTGCCGGTGTCCACCGGCGACTTTCGATATGACTTTGCAGAGGAAATAGGTGAGCGGGCCGAGCACATGCGCGATCGTTCCTTTGGGGTGATCGGCATCGGGGAGCAGCGCCGCGCCCGCCGTGAGAAAGACGCCGAGAACGACGTCCACCGGCCCCAATCGGGCCTCGCTGCTCTGCAATACCGGATAGGTCAACGCCGCGAGAGGCAGCGTCGCCGCCGCCACCGACCAGGCGAACGCGCCGCTGGTCGCATGTGAATGTCCAAGCACTACTTCGAGATTAGTTGAACACCCGACCATTCGACATAATCCCAGCCTTGCGGATTATGTCAACCACTCCGTGCCGCTCTCGAATCGCTTTGGGGGAGTTGGCCTCTGGTCGCCGAGCGGTCCGAACTGGCCGTGCGTGCCGATCGCTGTGGCGCGAGATGGCCGACGCGCTGCCCGGTCGCCGTAGAAGTCGACCATGTTCTCACCGCGGAACAGGGGACCGGCGGGTATGCCCCTCAGGGCGCGGCGATGTGACTCCTCGCATGCGTTCCCCATCTATACGCCACCGTATTTCATGGCTAGCCTCAGCTATACGCAGCCGTATACAAGAACAGGGCCCGGGCGTCGCGGCCAGGCGAACGCATGTCGCGAGGCCGCAGCTGCGGAGTGGAGTCACACGGTTCCACGCACGGAGAAGGGAGTTCGCATGATCAAGTGGGCAGGCTGGCTCATTGTGTTGTTTCCAGGAGTCGGGCACACGGTGGGTGCGCTCGTGGAGACGGCCCCGGACTACGCCACGGACTGGTTCAACGGAGAGGGGTGGAAGGTCGATGCCACCGCGATGAACTATGCCGAGGCCACGTTGTGGTACACCGTATTCAGCTTCGGCGTGCCCTTCCTCCTGATCGGCCTGATGGTGCTGTGGCTGGACCGTCGAGGCATCACGCCGCCAGCGTTCCTCGCGTGGGTTGTGGCTGGTTGGACCCTGGTCACCGTCGCGGTCGGCGGCCCGTCACCCTTGCTGGTCCTCTTGATCGCCGCTGGCCTATTGCTGGTCGGCTCCCGACGCGCCGCCCGTCGCGACAGCCGAATCAGTGCCGCAGCGTCGTGATGGCGATGTCGAGGAATTCGCGCAGGAGCTTGTCGTGGTGGTCCACGGCGACGACCAGGCATGTCTCAGCCCCGGGGGCGTCGGTGACGGGGCGGTGGACGAGGTCGGGGCGGACGTAGGCGCGCGCCACACTCACAGGGACGAGCGCCAGACCGTGCCCGGAGGCGATGAGCTCGAACTTCTCTTCCAGTGACAACGTCCGCCTGTTCCGGATGTCGAGCATCCGCTCACCATCGAGATCGGCCAGGGTGAGTTCCCGGCGCGACGCGAGCGGATGGGCCGCGGGCATGCAGGCAACCCTTGGTTCGTGACCGACGGGGATGGCGCGCATGCCGGATTCATCGAAAGGCCTTCGCAGGTAACCGATCTGAGCTCGTCCGTCGCGCAGCGGCGCGTCCGGCTCCCACCGGCGCGCCGGGACGACATCGGTCTCGACCTCCGGGTGACGCCTCACGAATTCCCGGATCGCCTCCGACACACGCAATCCGGGGGAGAAGGCGACCACCAGCCGTCGCACGCCGCGGTCGACATCGTGTACGCGCCGCACTGCCGCGTCGACCGCCGCGAGGATCCCCTGCGCCTCCTCGTAGAGCTGCTTCCCGGCGGCGGTCAGTTCCACGTTGCGGGTGGTTCGCACGAGCAGTGTGCAATCCAATTCTTGCTCGAAAGCCTTGATCTGACGGCTCAGTACTGGCTGGGCGATGTAGAGCTTTTCCGCCGCCCGGCCGAAGTGCCGGTGCTCTGCCACTGCGGCGAAGTAGCGGAGCTTGCGCAGATCCAGATCCATACCTTCACGGTATCAATCTGCGGAAAGGGTCTTGGACGCGGCGATGAACTGTCACGAGACTCGAAGCATGATCGTAATCACCGCTCCCACAGGTCACATCGGCAGCAGACTGCTGGACATCCTGCTCGAAACACCCCATCGGAGTGAGGAATTGCGCGTCGTTGTGCGCGATCCCGGAAAGCTGCCCGAGGCGATCCGCTCCCGCGTCGATATCGTCACCGGATCGCACGGCGACGCCGACGTCCTGGACCGGGCCTTCGCCGGCGCGGACGCGGTCTTCTGGCTGGTTCCGCCCGACCTCTACGCGCCGGATCTGGACGCCGCGTTCTCCGGATTCACGCGCGCCGCCGTGAAGGCGTTCACCACCCACGACGTCGGCCGCGTCGTTGGTGTCTCGGCGCTCGGGCGTGATACTCCCGTCGCGGGTCGCGCCGGGCAGGTGACGGCATCGCTGGCCATGGACGATCTCATCGCGAGTTCGGGCGTGGCTTATCGGGCGCTGGCGAACCCGTCGTTCATGGACAACCTGCTGTGGCAGGCGATTTCGATCCGCGACGACGGCGTTTTCACCGGCACCGCGGCCGCCGACCGCAAGGCGCCGATGGTAGCCACCCGCGATATCGCCGCGGCGGCCGCCCGCCTGCTGCTCGACCGCTCCTGGTCGGGGAGTGGCGAGGTCGCGTTGCTGGGACCGGAGGATCTGGCGCCGAACGACATGGCGCACATCATGTCCGAGGTGCTCGGCCGCCCCATCCGCTATCAGCGACAGTCTCTCGACGACTTCCGCACCGCACTGACCGCGCGAGGCGTCAGCGATCCGATCGCGACCGCCTACGTCGACATGATGCGCGCCAAGGAGAACGGCCTCGACCACGGCGTGCCGCGCACCGACGCGACCGCGAGCCCGACGAGCTTCCGCGAGTGGTGCGAGCAGATTCTGGTGCCAGCGGTCAGGGCCTGAGCACCAAGGCCGTCCGCGTCGTCGGGGTGTCGCGCGACGTCAGTCTCGCCGTGTTCGCCTAATGCGCGACGTGGCTGGCACGTCATTGCAGCCCGAGGGGACGGACGATGGTGCGTCGTTCGCGACATCGCCGGGGATGCGGGCCAGGCCCGAGTCGCGGGGAGTGCAGGCGAACCATTACTTGACATAATGTCGATTATCGGCGCGAGAACGGCGCCGCTGGAAGGGGTTGGATCTGCTTGCGGCGCTGCCGGTTTGCGTGCTGTGGCGCTGCGTCGGCCTATTCGGGATCTTCCGTTCGGCGACCACGCTCGCGGGTTCCCGTGCTGCGCGGAACGTCGACGCGGTGTCCCCTTGGCCGCAGATTACGCTGTCGGAAATTTTCCGGCGTTCCTCGGATTTCATCCGAATATCTATGGTTTGGCCAAGATTCGACTTGGCGCCACTTCCCCGCGCTTGGGACGATCACCAAGCAAAACGTCACTGTGACGTATCGCTTGGTGAAATCCCAGGCCTATCCATCTCGGCCTGACGTGCCAGGGATCTTCGTGCTCGGTGGGCCGACCGGTCGGCGAGGTAACAGGCCGGTGCCGAACAGCGCGGCGATCGCGAGCAGAGCGGTCACGGCGAATGCCACCTGCAAGGCCTCGAGACGGGCGGCGGAGTTGACCGCGAGGATGGCGTCACCTGTGGTGTCGCCGACTCCTGCAGTGTCGAGAGCGTCCGTCAACTGGGTGTTGGACAGGAACGGCACTCCGTCAGCCAAATCCGTCGTGGCCTGCTCCTGTACGGTCGCCGGAATTGCCGGATTGTTCTCGATGCCTTCGATCACGGACGACGTGAGCGTGGCGATCAGGACCGACCCGATCAGTGCGGTGCCCAGGGACGCACCGAGAGTGCTTGCGGTGTTCTGCAGTCCCCCGACCTCGGCACTCTCCGAATCGGGAACGGCGGATACCGTGACGGCCCCGAGTTGAGAAGCCAAGGCGCCCAAGCCCACTCCCATCAACAGCATCGGAATCGACACGACACCCGCATGGGCGCCCGGGTCCATACCGGCAGCGAGGATGAGAATGCCGACGATCATCGCGCCCAGACCCACGCGAACGACGCGGCGTGGATTGGCACGCGGCAAGAGCCGAGGGATGCCCGCGGCGGCAAGAACCAGCGCAATCGACAGTGGCAGGATCCGCACCCCGGTCTCGAGCGCGCTGAGCTCGAGCACCACCGACAGAAACAGCGGCACGGAGAAGAACACCCCGGCCTGCACCGCGAACTGCGCGAAGAACATGCTCAGGCCCCCGGCGAGCTGTCGGTTCGCCAGCAGGTCCGGATCAACCAGCGCGTCGCGTCCGTGCTTCGTCAAATAGATTTGCCGCCGCCAGAACAAGTACAACAGCAGTAGGCCACCGATCAGTAGCCAGATGACTGGCGACAAGCCCAGCACGGCAGGGCCTTCTGCCTCTGTACGTACCCAGCCCCATTCGCTGGACCGCAGCACACCGTAGACGACCATGCCGAGCCCGATCACGGAGAGGACGGATCCGACGAGATCCAGCCGGACACGTTCCGCGGGAGCGTCCTCGACCCGGCGCAGAACGAGCAGAATCAGCACGACGACGACCACCTCGCCGAAGAAGACGTACCGCCACGATGCGAACGTGGTCACGGCACCGCCGAGAAGAGGGCCTACCGCGACTGCCATCGCTCCCGCCGCCGCCACCAGTCCGTAGGCGGCGGACCGGCGTTCGGGAGGAAAGTTGCCCGCGACGAGGGCGACGATCGCGGGCATGATCAGTGCGGCGCCGATGCCTTCGAGCAGCGACCAACCCACTAGGAGGATCGGCAGGTTCGGTGCCAGCCCGGTGGTGAACGAGCCCGCGCCGTAGATCACGAGGCCGACCCCGAAAGCCCGGCGCCGACCGAGAATGGTGCCCACTCGGCCGCCCGTGATCATCAGTGACGCCATCACCAGGGTGTACAGGGTGATGGCGGTCTGAATTCCGGTGATCGTGGTGCCGACGTCCTGGGCGACAGTAGCCATCGACACATTCATCACGGAGCTGTCGAGAGTCATCAGGAACTGGCCCGACGCCAGCACCATGAGTACGAGGGTGGTGCTGGATCTTTCTGTCGGCACCGGTGCCATGAGGCGCTCCTTCACTGGCAATGTGGATGGCGTCGGCTGACGGTCTCACCGCACTCGGCGTCATCGTCCCATATGAGCGCGGTCAGGTCCGTCGCGCGACGAGTTCGGCCGCGCGACGCATGGAACGGAATAGCTCTTCCGGGGCGCGGTAGGTTCGTTGTCGTGTACGTGAAGATTTGCGGACTGACTTCCGTTACCGCGGTGGACGCGGCGGTCGAGGCTGGAGCCGACGCGATCGGTGTGGTGATGAATCGGACCAGCCCCCGGCGGTTGGAGTTCGGCGCGGCTGCCGAGATCGTGGCGGCGGCCTTTGGCCGGGTCGACACGGTCCTGGTCGTCAACGACATGCCCGCCGTGGAGGCCGCGGAAACCGCCGCGAAGCTCGGTGTGACGGTGTTGCAGTTGCATGGTGCGTACACGCGCGACGACTTCACCGATGCGTTGGCGATCGTCCCGCGAGTCTGGCGGGCGACGTCTCTGAAGGCGGACCCCGATCTCACCGTTGGCGCGTTCGGTGAGGAGGCGCTTCTTCTCGACGCGCCGAAGCCGGGGTCCGGTGAACGATGGGACCTCTCGGAGCTCGAGGCTCGCAAACCCGAGGGCAAGTGGATGCTCGCGGGCGGGCTGAGCCCCGACAACGTCGTCGAGGCGATTCGCTCGGTTCAGCCGTGGGGCGTTGATGTGTCGAGCGGTGTCGAGGCGAGCCCTGGCGTCAAGGACCTGCGGAAGGTTCGTGACTTCCTCGCCGCGGCACGCAGTACCAGCGAGGACTGACTGCGCCGGCGCGCTCTGAGCAACACCGGGGGTGGGTGCACGCGCCCCCTTGGGGGTCTATTTGCCGAACATTTGCTCCTCGACGATGGGAGTACCCATCCCCGATCGCCCACGCGAGGAAGAACCGGCGCTATGTCCATTGTTCTCGATCAGGCACTGCTCACCCGCACGGCTGTGCACGCGCGTCAGCACACGATGCTGTTGGCGCCGCCGACGACCGCACCCGTCATCGAGGCGATTGCGACCGGCGCGCCCAGCCTGGTCCTCGACCAATCGGAGGCAGCGGACTGGATGGCTGGACAGTTCACCGATCCGGAGCAGCGAACCCGGGTCAGGCGCATCTTCGGCAAGACCATGATCGACAGCCGGCGATTCGCGGTCGACCCGCTGGATCCTCGACTGCATGCGCCTGGTGGCGAAACGAGGAAGATCCAGGATCGCATGCACCTGTTCTACCGCCATGCCGTTCCATTGGCGATCGATGTGGCTCGGCGCGCGCTCGATGGTGTCGACCCGGCTGACCTCGGCCTTTTGGTGTTCGCCACGAGCACCGGTGTTATCGCGCCCGGCGTGGATGTCGCGGTCGTCGAAGATCTCGGACTGCCTCGGTCGGTCGCTCGCCTGGTGGTCAACTTCATGGGCTGTGCGGCAGCGATGAACGGAATTCGCACTGCCTCGGACTTCGTGCGGGCCAACCCGGACAAGAAGGCGATGGTCCTGTGTATCGAGCTGAACTCGGTGCATGCCGTCCCCGTCGAAGACATCGACGACGCGGTGACTCACAGCCTGTTCGGCGACGGGTGCGGTGCGGTCGTCATCGGGGCACGGCGAGGGGCGGAGCAGGCCGAATCCGGGACGATCGTCATCCGGGACAAATTCACTCACCTGTTCGAGGGAACCGACGACGGCATCGCGGTCGGCGTCAACCACGACGGCATCAGCTGTGAGCTGTCCGAGAACGTACCCGAGTACATCTACAACGGCGTCGCTCCCGTCGTCGGAGACGTTCTGCGCCGCAATGGGTTGCGGCAGCAGGACATCGATGTGTGGGCGATCCATCCGGGCGGGCCGAAGATCCTGCTCGAATCCGCGCGATCGCTCGGCCTGCCGCCGGAAGCCGCGTCGACGAGCTGGGATGTGCTGAGTGAGTACGGGAACATGTCGAGCGTCTCGCTGATCTTCGTGCTGGAGCGGATCGCCGGTCAGGCAGTGACGACCAAGCCGATTTCGACGGGCGTCGCGTTCTCGTTCGCGCCAGGAGTCACGATGGAGGGATTTCTCTTCGACGTCGTTCGCCGCTGATCATGCGGTTTTGTCGCAGACCCGCATTGGCCGATGACCGCACCGGCCGATGCCGGGGCCGCCGAGGCGCAGGCCCCGCCCGCCGTGCACGCCCGAGAATCCGGGTCTCGAAAACGTTTGCGCGAGGGCTAGATTGGTGTGCGACCGAATGCGGAATGTGGTGACGATCATGGCGACTGTGCAGAACGCGAACAAGGAACTGGTGCGCGAGATCTTCGATCGGATGGCCCGCGGCGATATGCGCGCGCTCGGCGAGGCGATGGCCGACGATTTCGCGTGGATCTTTCCCGGCGACTGGTCCTGGGCGGGTACCTGGGCGCCGAAATCGGTTGTGCTGCACGAGATGTTGCGGCCGTTGATGGCGCAGTTCAGCAGCTATCGGCTGGAGGCGGACAGTATCGTCGGCGAAGGCGATCGTGTCGTGGTGCAGGCGCGCGGCCACGGCATCACCACGCGAGGCGAGACGTACGAGCAGACCTACTGCATGATCTTCCGCGTCGCTGACGGGCGCCTGGTCGAGGTCGTCGAATACTGCAACACCGCCTTGGTCGAGCGAGTGCTCGAGCCGATTGGTCCCCCGCCGGGCGCGGTAGGCGGCGAGTGAAGTCGGCGCGACTCCCCCGCTGGGCGATTCGATTCGGGACGGGCCGATTTCCCATGTCTGCGGTCCGAAACAACGTCCGCGACCTGTTCGAAGCTCGTGGAAACCGGACACATCGAACCGTGAGTATCTTTTTCACACAACAAACCCCCGGTGACCGGGCGATGTGGCGGCAAGCCTTGTCCCCGTCACCGCGTCGGCGGACCATCGAGGAGAGTCACGGTTGTAAGTCGTTATCGTCTCTCAGCAAAGGAACCATGGAAATGCTCGCCAAGGCTGCCGCGGCGCTCGCCGCGATTGTGATCCCGTTGTCCGTCTGCACCATCGCCGCGCCCACCGCGTCGGCCGCGCCCTCGCCCGAGACCACCCCCGCACTCGGCCCGGTGGTCATCTGCCTCAACATTCCGCTCGGATCGGTGTCGCTGAGCTTCTGCATCTGAGCCGACTTCTTCGGATGAGACCTGGCTTCCTGGGTGGCCAGGTCTAGGACAATGGGAAGATGCACCCGCACGGGATGCCGCCCGGCTCGGGAAAGGGTCTGAGCAGAGCCGAACTGCTCGCCGCGATATCGCTGGCGATCGACCTCGGTCTGGGTCAGCCGATGGAACACATGCTTCGCTCGTCCTTGATCGCGGCACGGATCGCCGAGCGGATGAGTCTCGACCCGCAACAGCGGGCGACGGTGTACTACGCCAATCTGGTCGGGTGGATCGGTTGTCACGCCGACTCCCACGAACTCTCGGCGCTCTTCGGCGACGACATCGCCTTCCGGGCCGACACCTACACGGTGGACATGACCGGCCTCGCGTTTCTGCGGCTGATGACGAGTCATGTCGGACGGGGACTGCCGGGCTGGGAGCGCGGCATCCGTGCCACGTCCTTTCTGGTCACCGCCCGCAGCCAAGTCGCCACACTGATCCAGTCCCATTGCAGTTCCGCCGGGGTTCTCTCCGATCGGATGGGTCTGGACGAGCAGGTCGCGAAGGCGCTGGCCCACGCCTTCGAACGCTGGGACGGCCGGGGGTTGCCCAACGGTTCCCGCGGAGACGATATCCCGGTCGAGATCCACATCGCGCACGTCGCGGACGTCGTCGAGGTGCACCTGCGCACGGGCGGGCTCGAGCACGCCAAGGATGTCGTCCGTTCTCGGCGCGGCAGTCAGTTCAGCCCGGCCGTGGCGGCGGTGTTCGAGGGCGACGCGGCGGCGATCGTGGACGGGTTGCTCGAAATCGACGTCTGGACAGCGGCGTTGGCCCGAGCACCGGATCGTGACCGAACCCTGACGGCCGAGGAGAGCGACGAGTTGCTCGAGGCCATGGCCGATTTCGCCGATCTCAAATCTCCGTTCGCTCTGGGGCATTCGCGTGGCGTCGCGAACCTGGTGGCCGGGGCGGCCCGGCATCTGGGCATGTCGCCGTCGGACATCACCCATCTCTACCGTGCCGGTCTGGTGCACGGTCTCGGCAAAATGGGCGTGTCCAACCGGATCTGGGAGAAGAAGGGGCCGCTCACCACGGCCGAATGGGAACGGGTACGGATGTATCCGGATCTGACCGGCCGGATACTGAGTCGGGTCAACGGCTTGGAGCCGGTGGTGCCCCTCGCGATGAAGCACCGGGAACGGATCGACGGGTCCGGCTTTCCCCGGGGGATCGCCGGCGCGGAGTTGACCGCGCAGGACCGGCTGCTCGCCACGGCGGACGCTTATCAGCGATTGCTCGAGCCGCGTCCCTACCGGGCGTCGCTCGATCCTCGCGGCGCTGCCGATCGGATACGAGAGCAGGCGCGCGCCGGACGCCTCGACGCCGAGTCGACTGCGGCCGTGCTCGCGGTGGCCGGTTCGCGGAACTCGCGGCGCACGCCCTGGCCGGCCGGGCTGACCGACCGAGAGGTCGAGATCCTGCGACTCGTCGCGCAGGGCCGATCGAACAGAGAAATCGCCGCCGAACTGTTCATCGCCGAGAAGACGGCGCGCAACCACGTCGAACGGGTCTACGTCAAACTCGGCGTGAACAACCGCACGCAGGCCAGTCTCGCCGCGATCGACCGGGGGCTGGCGGGCTTCCCGGTCCATACGGCCGTCGGACAGTGAAACATCCGCTGCCCCAGGTACTTCAGCGGGATGCGCCGGGCCGGGACCGCCGATCCAAGACCCATATCGTGGCCAGCACGAGGCCGACGGCGAACGATGCGAGCGCGAGGAGACTGGCGCCGGTGCCTCCGTGGAAGGTGTCGCCGTAGGCGGACATGGCAGGCAGCGTGGCGGTGTAGCGCTCGAGATCCAGGTCGCGACCCAGCGCTTCGAATGCGTGACGGTTGGACAGGCCAAGACTCATCAAGCGTCCCGGGAGGGCCATTTCGTCGACGGGGACTATGGCGCCACCGAACAACACCTGAGGGAAGCAGAGCATCGGCAAGGCGAGGGCGGCCTGCGCGGCGTTGGAGACCGCGGCCGAGGCGAGCAATCCAAGGGCCAGTGCCGAGGTCGCCTCGATCACGATCGTCACGAACAGCAAGGCGGAGACGTCCCAGCCGACGGCGGGGAGCCGACCGAGCGCCCGCAGCACACCGAGCAGCACCGCGCTCACTCCGGCAAGCACCGGAAGCAGCGCTGTCACCTTGGACGCCACGTAGGCGCCCACGCTGAGTCCGGCCAGGCGCTCGCGCCGGAAGACGGCCATCTCCCCGACGATCTGGAGCAGGCCGTAGGTAAGGCCGAAGAAGAAGCCCGCGAACGCGATCCAGAACACGATCTGGGCCGGGCCGAGGTCGGCCGCGTTGCGCGGATCGAACGCGTCTCGCTGGAACAGCGTCGCCATCATCGCCGTGACGAGCACCGGTGAGCCGAGCAGGACCGCCAGGGTCAGCCGGTTGCGAAGGAGAACATCGACATTGCGTCGGCTGAGTAGCCACCATTGCCGGACCATGTCCGTGCGCTCGACGTCGGAACGGGTGGCGGGGATGGGCGGGAGAGCCGAGCCAGGCCGGTTCCCACCGCTGTCCGCGAATCGCTGCGCCCAGATCTGTGGGGTGTCCTCGTGAGCCAGCCGCTCGTACACCTCGGCGAGATCCTCGACGCCGAAGTAGCGCCGAGCCTCGGTCGGGCTGCCGGTGAACGCCAGGTGACCGTCGCGCGCCAGGAACACCACCCGGTCACAGCGGTCGATGCCGGTCGGCTCATGCGTCGTGAGGACGACGGTGACCCCGCGCTGGCTGAGTCGGCGCAGCAGACGCATCACATCGGCCGCGGTCGACGGATCGAGCCCGGAGGTGGGTTCGTCGAGGAAGAACAGGTGTGGCCTGGTCAGCAGCTCCACGGCGATACTGGCCCGCTTGCGTTGGCCGCCGGAGAGCGCGCGGACCGGCACCTCCGCCCGATCGGCCAGGTCGAGGTCACGCATCGTCTCGTCGACCACCCGGTCCGCCTCGGCCGCCGAGGTGCCCGCGGGCAGCCGCAGCCGCGCCGCGTAGCGAAGCGTGCGGCGCAGGGGCATCTCGAGGTGGATGATGTCCTCCTGGGGCACGTAGCCGATACGGGAATCGGCGCTGACCCGGACCCCGCGGACGACGCCGTCGTGCCGAACCTCCCCGGCAGAGGGTGGTCGCAGTCCCGCGAGGATCTCCAGCAAGGTGCTCTTTCCCGCGCCGCTGCCGCCGGCGATGGCGACCAACTCGCCTGGTTCGACCGACAACGACAGCTTCTGGAGAATCTGTCGCGCCCCGACACGACGGCTGACCTCGACCGCATCGACTCGCCCGCCGACCGGCGTTCCCACTGAAGTGGGTGTATCGAACCGCTCGACGGTCGCCGATTCGAATGTCGATTCGGTCATGACCGGTGATCTCTGTGCTTCCCGAACTCGCTTCGTCATGCCCTGATCATCGGTCCGCCGCCACCGTGGTCGCATGAGGCGTTTGCCTCAAATCGCGCCCACCGTCGGCGAAACAGCGCACCGTCACCGAACCCGGACATGGTCGGGGTTCGGTGACGGTGACCTGGAAAGACCCCGCGATGTCAGCGGGTGGCGATGATGGCCGAGCCGTGGCCGAACAGGCCCTGGTTCACCGCGATACCCGCGCGGGCATTGTCCACCTGGCGGCCGTCGGCCTGGCCGCGCAGCTGCCACGTGAGCTCACAGACTTGGGCGATGGCCTGCGCGGGGATCGCCTCACCGAAACAGGCCAGCCCGCCGCTGGGGTTCACGGGCACACGTCCGCCCAAGGTCGTCGCGCCGCTGCGCAACAGTGCCTCCGCGCCGCCCGTCTCGCAGAGCCCGATGTCCTCGTACCAGTCCAGCTCCAGTGCGGTGGACAGGTCGTAGACCTCCGCGAGGGACAGATCGGCGGGACCGAGCCCGGCCTCCTCGTACGCGGCGTGGGCGAGGGCGGAACGGAACGGGCGGGGCGGGGCTTCGACGGCCACCGCGGAGTCCGTCGCGAAATCCGGCAGGTCGAGAACGGTTTTCGGGAACGTCGGCGTGACGGTCGACAGCGCCCGGATGCGGACCGGGTCGGCGACGCCGTGCCGGCGCGCGTACTCCATCGAGGTCAACACCAGTGCGGCCCCGCCGTCGCTGGTCGCGCAGATGTCGAGCAGCCGCAACGGGTCCGAGACGATCGCCGAGGCGGCGACCTCCTCGACCGAAACCTCCTTGCGATAGCGGGCATGCGGGTTGTTCAGGCCGTGCCTGGCGTTCTTCACCTTGACCGCGGCGAAATCGTCGAGCGTGGCGCCGTGCAGCGCCATTCGGCGGCGGGCGTACAGCGCGAAATAGATGGGATTGGTAGCGCCGAGCAGGTGGAAACGCAACCAGTCCGGATCATCGCGTCGCTCACCGCCGACGGGCTGGAAGAAGCCTTTCGGGGCGGCATCCGCGCCCACCACCAGTGCCACGTCGCACAATCCCGCCAGGATCTGGGCGCGTGCGTTGGCGATGGCTTGCGCACCGGAGGCGCAGGCGGCGTAGCTGCTCGAGATCCGCGCACCCGACCACCCCAGCGCCTGAGCGAAAGTCGCGCCCGAGACGAAACCGGGGTATCCATTGCGGATGGTGTCCGCGCCGGCGATATAGCCGACGTCGAGGTGGTTCACTCCGGCATCGGCCAGCGCCGCGCGGGCGGCGACCAGCCCGTATTCGACGAAGTTGCGCCCCCACTTGCCCCATTGGTGCATGCCCGCACCGAGGACGGCGATGTCGCGATCGTTCGTGTCAGTCATCGATCGGCCTCCACATCCACACCGTGTGCTCCGCTTCCTCGTCGGCGTACAGCGTGCCGAGGGTCAATTCGACCGGCATGCCGACGGCCAGGTCGTCCACCGTGAGGCCGCGCACGACCTGCCCGAGAATCACCATCTGCTCGGCCTCGAGTTCCACTGCCGCAACGACATACGGCTCGAATGGATCGGGCGAGACATAGGGCGCCGGAGGTTTGTACCGAGCGTCCGCGTACGACCAGATCCGCCCGCGTCTGGAAAACAGATGCTCGACGAGCTCGGAGCCATCCTTCGGACCGGGACACTGCGGGTTGCGGCAGGCCAGCGTGTTCCGCGGGAAATACGGGGTGGCGCAAACCTCGCAGCGACTTCCCTTCAGGCGCACCACGCCGTCGTCCGCAGTGAACCAGTCTGGCACGGCGGGCCGTTGTTCTTTCTGCACAGCCCGACCGTATAGGAACACGTTCTACTTTGGGGTCGAATTCCGCTCCGGCGATCCGCCGGCGGAGGTACGGTCGGTCTGGATCGAGGACGTCCCGACACCTCGAGTCGATCTGGAGTACCGCAACGCGATGGGCGCCAAAGCCATTGATCCACAGACAATCCGCAACGTCACCCTCGTCGGCGACCCCGACGAGACCATCCGGGTGGCCCACCTTCTGCGCCGCCGCTGCGGACAGCCCGGCTCCGGCGCCCGGGTCACGGTCGGTTGGACGACGGGCCGCGTCGAGCACACGATCCGTATCGCCGCGCTGACAAGCCATGCGCCCGTCGCGGAGCTGGAGCGGTCCATCCGGGTAGCCGACGGTGTGATCGCGGTCGTGAACGCCGCCGCGCACCCCACCTCGCGCCTCGAGACGATGTTGCGGGTCGCCGACGACTACCAGGTCGCGCGCCTGTGCTTGATCAACGGACTCGACCACCCCGCCGCGGATTTCGACCGCTGTGTCCGCACGATCGCCGACACCCGCGGCGCGGTCCCACTGGCGCTGCAGATCCCCCTCGGCGCTCACCCCCCGTTCGAAGGCGTCATCGACCTGCTCTCGCTGTGGGCCCACGAACCACTGGCCGCCGAACTCTACGGCGGCCAGTGGGCAGTCGGCGAGCGGTGGTACGGCAAGCTCGTGAAAACGGTGATCGAACAAGCCCCTTCGGATCCGAACGTCTTCCCTGACATCCCGCTCGACTGGTTGCATCACCGCATCCGCTCCCTCACCCGCATCGGTGAGGTCGTACCCGTCCTGTGCGGTGCGGCGCCCACGAGCGATGACAGCGCCACGCTCCTGGACGCCATCGCCCGCTACCTGCCCTCCCCCATGGATGTCTGCCAACCCGAACACGCCCTCGACTATTGACGTATTCGCGCCGGATCGGTGCTCGCAGGTCACCGGAATCCGACCTGGGCAGGAGACCGAATTCCGACCGTAAGTGGATCTACGGCGGCGGGGGTGCGCGGTAGCCTGGGGCCAGCGACCGGCGGAAGGTGTCGAAAACCCATGAGCGCTACCACCATTGCCCGGCAGTGCACGTTGTGCGAAGCCCACTGCGGAATCCTGGTCACCGTCGAGGACGAGCGGGTCACGCGGATCGAAGGGAATCCCGAAGACGTGCTGTCGAAGGGATACATCTGCCCCAAGGCGACGGCGATGGGTGGGTTGCACCACGACCCGGACCGTTTGCGCGCCCCGGTGCGGCGGGTCGGCGCGTCGTTCGAGCCGATCGGCTGGGACGAGGCGTTCGCCGAGATCGGCAGGCGGCTGCGAGCGGTGCGCGCCGAGCACGGACCCAGCGCGATCGGCATGTACCTCGGCAATCCCGCGGCGCACAGCTCGTCGGTGCTCTACGGCGCACTGCTGCGGGCGGTGCTGTTGACCCGCAACTTCTACACCGCGTCCTCGATCGACCAGTTCCCGCAGGAATTCGCCGCGTGGCGGATGTTCGGGTCGAATGTGCTGATGCCGGTGACCGATATCGACCGCACCGACCGGCTGGTGATCCTCGGCGCGAATCCCGCGGTGTCCAACGGGTCGATCACCACCATGCCGGGGGCGAAACTGCGGATCAAGGAAGTGCGCAAGCGCGGCGGCACGGTCGTGGTGATCGACCCGCGGCGCACCGAGACCGCCCGCCTGGCCGACGAGCACGTGGCCGTGGCCCCCGGCGGTGACGTGTATCTGCTGCTGGGCATGCTGCACGTGCTGGTCACCGAGGGGCTGTGCGATCAGGTCTCGGTTCGTGCGCAGTGCTCGGGGTGGCCGGAGTTGAAGTCCCTGGTGGCCGGGGTGACGCCGGAGGCGATGGCGCCGCACGCCGGAGTGGACGCCGAGACGATCCGCAGTCTGGCCCGCGAGCACGCGAGCGCGCCGTCCGCGGTGCTGTACGCGCGGATCGGGGTCTGTCAGCAGGTGACGGGCACGCTCACGCATTGGCTGGTGAACACGATCAACGCCGTCACCGGGAATCTGGACCGGCCCGGTGGGCAGATGTTCGCCACCCCGCCGATCGACGCCGCGCGGTACGCGAAGTATCTGCCGATGGGCTACGGGGCCTGGACGGATCGCTCCGGCGCCTACAAGTCGTTCCGTTCGGAGTTGCCCGTGGCGGCGTTGGCGGACGAGATCCTCACCGAAGGTCGCGGCCGGATCCGGGCGATGATCACCTACGCGGGTAACCCGGTGTTGTCCACACCGCAACGCGGGCGGCTGGACGCGGCGCTGGAATCGCTGGATTTCTATGTGGCCGTGGACATGTACGTCACCGAGATCTCTAGTTTTTGCCGCGAATTCGCGCCGAAAAGCCGACATATCAGCGCAACAACATCTTTCGCGAACCGGCCGTGCTCGACAGTTCTCATGAATCAGCATTGATTCCGGTCAGAGACATTCGGGCCGACGATGATCTGCGACTAGGTTATATCTCCCAATAGCCTCAGCCATTCGACCGCGAGTGTCATGACGATCCCAGCTCGGAAGGTGCAGGCCAGCTTGTCGTAGCGAGTGGCGACACCACGCCAGTGCTTGATCCTGTTGAACGCCCGCTCGACCACATTTGCGACCCTTGTAGGCATCGGAATCGAACCCCCGGCGGGCGTCCACCAGCACGTCCACGACGTTTCCTGTTGGCGACCTGATCGGATCGTTGCGGGATCACCGCTTTGATCCGCCTGCCTCGCAACAGCTCTCGATTCGCCGCCGAGGAATACGCCTTGTCGGCCAGGACCCGATCACGCGAAGCCGCGAACCGGCTCTACCAGCGAGCAGGCTTCACACCACGCGATTCCCTCACCTACCGCCAAACACTTGACAACACCGGGCCCACCGCGTTGACAAAAACATAGGGACACCCCCCGGCTACGGCGCCCCCTTACGGCAAGGCCTCGATCTCCACGTCGTAGCCGGTATAGCGTTCTGGCCGCTGCGTCATCACGCTGCGTTGGAGCTGGCGAGCGGACCAGACGACTGGCGCGATGAGTGGCCAATCGGTCGGGTCTGCTCCGATCGGTACGTCGGCAGCGATGCGGTCCGCGGTCTCGATGTCGAGCTCCACCCAGCGCACCACTCCGCGGGCGGCGAACAGCTCGGAGAAGTCCCCGTCCACTGCAAACCGCCTAGCGGCCATCAGCGACATCGACGGGACCACCAAAATATGGCGCTGCACGGCTAGCTGCCGCAGCAGCACGTAGCCGTAGGTCGGGGTTTCGGCGAGAGTGATCAGTGCGGAGTCATCGGCGACGCTCACGCCGCGCCCGCCGCGCTACCACCGGCCTGGTTAAGCTTGCGCAACCACTCTTCGGCCCGCGCACGGTCCTCAGGGGAGCTGTCGGCCAACTTGGCATCCAGCCGGGCGATGGTCTCGCGGCGAACTGCTTCGTCGAAGTAGGCCGGGGGCAGCGCGCCGGCCTCGAGGACTGCGGCCGGAACCATCACTACGGCGTCCTTGCCCTCGCGGGTGACCACGACCGGGCGGCCGGAGTCGGAGACCTCCTTGACGACCTTGCCCAGTCGGTCGCGCAGTTCGGTCAGCGGCACGCTTTCGTAGTCGGACATACTCACGACTGTACGCCGCACTGTACAGTCACGAAACCGTTGTGCTGTGGGCAAAACGTTGGGCTCTGCTTCAGGTTTGCGCGGTCCGCCGATCGCAGTCTCAGTCCGCCGCTGTTCGGATGGTGGCGGAACTGGCACGGCGGTCCAGGCTAGGCCAGCTGGCGATTTCGTCAGCGGCCCGAGCAGGGGCAATGAGACGCTCGACCGGGCGGGCGTGTCCAGGCCGATCGGTGCGGGTACTAATCTGCACCAGCACGGTCAGGGGCGAGTCCTCTCCATAGGGCCGGGCGGCCAGAATGGCTTGTCCTTCGCGCTGCGTGACTTCAGGTTCGATGCCTTCTTCTTCCAGTACACGCTTCAGGCGCGCGAGCAAGGAGTCGACGGTGTGCTTGTTCTCGGTCATGATGAAGGTCTTTCGGGAGTGGTCAGCGGGGGAGCAGGGCAAGGGACACGTGCGAACCGACGTCCACACTCCCCTGTCCATCGGTGTCGGCGGCGCCGGGTAGCAGGTAGACCAGGTCGAAGCGGCGCTCGGCGAACTGGGCGAGCGCGGCGTCGAGCAGTCCCTGCAAAGTGGTCACTCCGCCAGAGACAGCGTCGTCGAGCGCGTCATTGATCCCACCAGTGCAGAACGGGCCGCCACCGTCGTAGTCGTAGCTCCAGCCGTCGACAGCTGAGCGGAGCCGCCCACCACGGTCGGTGAAGAACAGCACGTAGTAACTGATGTCGCCATCGGCGTCGGTGCAGAACCACGGCGTGCCGATGTGGAAGTCGAAGGCGATCCGTACCAACAGGTCCAGTTCGCCATGGCGGCCCGGTTCGTCATCGTGGTAGGGCACGTGCAGCCATGGGATCCAACCCGCTCGGACCTCAGACCTGCGGCTGGCCGCGCCTCCGAGCATCTGGTCAATCGCGCCGGTGACCGCGGCGGTGTTGGCCTGCGCGTGAAGGTCGATGAGCAGTTCGCGGTCTTCGCGTTCCCACACCAGCGTGCTGCGTTGTGTGATGCCCGCATCATTAATCCAGGCCCATACGCCGGCACCGTGCCGGATGCTCAGAAATTCGGTGTCACCGCGGAAATCAGTGCGGCGGAACCAGTACTGCGATAGGACAGGCATGGTATTCCTCCTGCAATCCAACAGACTACGGGTAGCAACGGATTGGGTCATTTGAGATCACAACCCGATAGGACCATCCTTGAGCCATCGATGCGGTCGAGCGCGAGTGCTGCACTACCCGAACCGCAGGCCGTTAGCTGGCGTTTCGCGAGTAGTGGGCATCGCCCGTCACCGGTCAGAGCGTCGAATTGCCGGGGTGCTCGGGTCGGGTGGCGGCCCCGATGCGGTGCCATCCGCAGCGTGTACCTCGGTCGCTCTGGACTCAGAATCGTCAAGAGATGCGTGGTTCTCTCGGTAAGACCCACAAGATCGGGACCGTGGTCGCGGTCTGGTGGCGTGGGTGGTCGCGTTCGGCTTGTTGGGCGACCGTGACCTGCTGAGCGGACGGACCTGGCCCAGGGACAGCTGCTGGATGGGCGGCCCGGATGCGGTCTTTGGCTGCGGCTTGTTCGGGGGTGAGCGCGTCGCGGCGCTGGCGTTCGACGACGGCGGAGGTGAGGCGGGTGGAGGCTTGGGCGGCTTGTTCTTCGAGGCGGGAGCGGGTCTGCGCGTGGCGCGTTCGGCAGCCTCGATTTCGGCGGCCAGAGTGGTGGTGTCGGCTGCGCGGGCCAGCAGAGTGGACCACTGGGCCTGCGGCCCTGGCGGTTGAGCCCCGCGCGCGGCCGGGCGTGGTGTTGCTCAACGTACGAAGCGGGCAGGGGCGCTCGGAGGCTCATCCCGGGTCGCTAGGGCATCGATGTCCTACAGCCCGTCGAAATCGCGGTCGGTGACTCGTTCGGGGTAAAGGGCCAGCTCCAGCTCACGCCCGTCGAGCCCGCTGAGCTTCTCCATCTCCTTGAAGACACCTCGGTTGGAGTCCTCAAGGGAAGTCCAGATTTCGCACGGCGCGGGCCGGAGGCAGGTGATGCACGCGCCGTCTTCGCCCGGCTCATGTTGGAGAACGACCTCAGCGAACGTGGCGCGCCATGTGTCCCTCGACCGGTAGGCGGCTTTCATCCTCTCGCGGTACTCGGACGCCATCGCCCAGGCCTTGCCCGCATAAGCACGCAAGTCGGCATCGTGTGCTCGCAGCCGTTCAAGCTCGCGATCGGTCCGCTGGACCAGAACCGGGCCATGTGGCTGCACACGTACCCGGCGTCAGTGTCGGTGTAGCCCTCACGAGTGCGCTCGGCAATCAGCAGCCAGAACGATTTCGCGGTGAGGTAGTGGCGGCTGGTCTGCCATGTGTAGCCCGGCAGCTGGCGGCGAAGGTGGGCAAGTACACCGGTGGCGATGCCGTTGCCCCACAGGTTCTTCTGCACCTCGAGGTTGCCGATGTAGCCGATGCGGCACTGATGGCAGACCAGGTAGCTGACCTTCCCGATAGGCCACCCCTGCTGATCGCGGCACCAGAGCGTGATCGAGCGGGTATCGGTCGCGGCCCCCTCGGTGATCGGGGGGCCGTAGGGCTCATAGCGCACCGCACGCCGCACCTGCCACCGCCGCCAAGTCCGGCGCGGATTCAGTCTCCGCAGGAACGGATGCTGCGGCCGCGGCCACAGATACCGCGCAAACCGGTCCTCACCGCCAGTGGCTTCCTGATCCTGCGCTGCATCGTCGCCCGCCATCGTCATCCCCGCTGTCCCCTCGGTCGCCTTGAGCGATTGTGCCGCCCGGCACCGACAGCGACCATGACCGCAGCGAATGACGCCCCAAGACAAACCGTCGAAAATCGATTTATCGACACTCGGTTGAGGGAGGTGGAACAGCCCCGGAACGCGGGTGCGGTCCGGGGCTGTTGTGGGTTGGGTGGTCGGGGTGTCAGCGGCGGTGCACGCAGTAGAGCTTGTCGTTGTAGGCGGCGATCGCAGGTGCGGTCCAGCTGATGGCGGAGGGGATCTGGCTGAAGGAACTCCACTGGGTGCCGTCGAAGGATGCGATGTAGAGGTTTTCGTTGCCGGAGCCGTGGACGGCGCAGTACAGCTTGCCGTTGAGCACGGTCAGCGACGGGGCCATGTGGGTGGTTCCCGAGGGGAACTCGGTGAACGAACTCCATGTGCTGCCGTCGAAGGTGCTCCAGAACAGGTGGGTATTGTCTTTGCTGCCGCGGACCACGCAGTACAGCTTGCCGTTGTAGGCGGCCAGCGCAGGCGCGGCATTGGTACTGCCGGAGGGGAAACCGGCGAAAAAGGTCCAGGTGTCTCCGTCCAGGCGCGACCAGGACAGACGTCCGAGCGGGCCGCGGACCACGCAATACAACGTGCCGTTGAAGGCGGCACGCTGGCTCGTCCGCCATGAACGGCATGATTGGCAGGAATTGGGCCTCACTCCATGTGCTGTCGTCGAAGCTGTTCCATTTCAGCTGGAGGTTGAATCCTGAGTCAGGGTCATAGCGTAGGCAGTGCAGGCGGTTTCCCAGGACCGCCAGCGCGGGCGCGACGTGGCTGCTGCCGAAACCCAGGTCGGTGAACGACGACCAGGTGGTGCCGTCGAAGGTGCTGACCCGCAAGGTGGGGTCGCCTTCTCCACGCACCATGCAAAAGAGCTTGCCGTCGAAGGCGGCCAGCGCGGGACGGGTGTGGCTGCTGCCGGAGGGAAAACACGATCTACGGGCTCCAGGAACCGTTGGAGAGGGCGCGGTAGCGCAGCTTGCGGCGCGCAGGGGTGTCGTTGGCTCGGATGTAGAGCCGGTAGTGGCCGTTGCTGGCGAAGTTCCAGTAGCCCTCGTGGCCGGGTCGGCTGGCCAGCGCGGCCAACGCGTTGCGGTTGAACGCGAGGCTGAGCTCACCGACCAGGTCGTCGTCGTTGGTCAACCACTCCAGCAGGGCCGCGAGCAGGGCGGCGACGACCCCGATCAGAGCGGCAAGGGAGGCGTCTTCCTTCTCGCCGTGCTCCATGATGTCCACCGCGGCGTCCACACAGTGCTCGGCCATGTCCCCGAGGGCGCCTTTGAGCTCTTCCCAGATGCCGCCCTCATCGCGCTCCCAGCATTCGATGTTGGTGAACAAGGTTTGCTCGACCAACCCCGCGACGGCCTCGACGCCGCCGCGCGCCGAGGCCGCAAAGGCGGCCGCCCGCGCGTGGTCGACGACGACAAACGCCGCGCGATCCTGGCCCGCCATGCCGAGGGCCAATCGCTGCGCGAGATCGCCCGCAGCGTCGGCGTCAGCCTGGCCGTAGTGCACGGCGAGGTGAAGACAGCGCAGGCAGCGGAATCCGCAGGTCAGCTCTGACATCCGCATACGGCGGCCACTGACATTTTGGTGGCGAAAACTACTGACACCGAATGGCGAACCTGCTGGTCAGCTACTGCCAGCCTGATGGCGAGGCGCACCTGGAGCGGTACGTTCCCCGGTGCGGAATGTCCGTTCCGTGCGAGCCTTTCGGACGACAGGTGTTCTGACCTGCGAACCGAAAGGAAGATGAAGTCGAACGGAGTCTGGGTTGTTCGGATCTAGTTTTCGGATTTCCGTGACACGGCTGCCGTCGCAACTGCGGTTGTCGAGTCCACTAGCTGGTGGCGTCGATCTCTGTGCGCGCCGATTCACGAAACCGGCTCCAGTAAGGGTGCAGATAGTCCCAAACGTCCTTCCCGCCTGGGACGCCATGCCAGTAGACCTTGTTCAGTTCTCTGGCGATCGCACTCAGAGGGGCCTGCAACTGGTCGGAGCAGATTAGCGCAAGCTTATTGTGCAGGAACCACATTCGGTGAGAGAGTTCGGACGGTCGAGCAGGGTCGTTGTCGCTGACCCTCCGCTCCATCTGTTGGTAGATGTCGTAGAACTCCTCGATCACGGTCTTCTTCTCTGCCCGCAGTGCTGATGCATGTGCTAGCGCTTCGCGCTGCTCGGCAGCTCGATTTGACCGATTCTGGACCTCCAACGTCGCAAAGGCTCCGATGCTCGTTCCGAGGAGAGTGCCGACGATGCCGAATATGCCGAGGAGCAGTTCCATGGGCATATCATCGCGTCGAGCCGAGCGATCGATACCCTTGTGCGCGATTGATCTGATCGATTCGTCTGCGTCGCAGACTATTCGACCGCCTGGTCCGAATCGCATCTACCGGCTGCGGAACTTTCGTTGTCGGCGTGGTCTGGGTGTGAAGTAGGGGCGTTCGCTGGCGGACCAGGGTCGTGGTGCGGGGTTCTGTCTCGGTTGGGCAGGTGGCCAGGGCGCGGGTTCGGTTGCGTCGGCGAGGTAGTCCTGTGGTGCGGGGTGAGGCCGGTGGAACGCCAGACGTGCTGTTATGCACCCAGGCGCTGGCGAACCTGCGGGCAGCGGCGACCGATCCACGGGTCGCTCAGTACCGCGAGCTGTTTTTGAGTCGTGCGCTGCCTGACAGCGGTCCGCGAAGAATTCGCCCTGCAGTCTCCAGGGACGAAGTCGCCTGCCCGGCCGATCACCAGGGAGGCCAGGTACTACGGCTACGACGGTCTTGCCGCGTCGTGCAGCGTGTGTGCGAGCACGCTCGCCCCCGTCCTTACTCGGGGAACCGATGGGCGCGGCCGCCGCCGCGTCTTCTGCAGCAACGCCTGCCGACAACGCGCCTATCGGCGTCGCCGCGCGATCCAGAAATTCAGCGACGCCGACTTGGCGCGCCTCGCACGCATGAGCAACCTCCTGCGGATTCTCTGACTCACCGGAGACTGTGAAGAGGAAGGTCCACGGCGACAACGTGATTGAGGTGTGGATGAGGCTTGATCGGCTGTGCCGTTTCAGGTGGCCTGGTGGCATGCCGAGAACCGCTGCTATTGGTTCTCGATCAGGGCAATGATTTCGTCGGCGTGGAGTTGCAGGGTGGTGTCGAAGCTGGTGTAGCTGCCGGACTGGTCAACTCCGAGCCTGCGTCCGATCTCGTTCACGATTCGTTTGATCGCCGGGTACCGCTGGACGAGCTCCGGTTCCAGGCGCCCGCGCGAGCTCTCCAATACGGCGGCGATGGTTTCTCGTTCGGTGTCGCGGTCCCAACCCATTCCCTCGGCCAGGATTCTCAGGTCACCGGCGGGCCCGTCCGGGAGATAGTGCTGGTAGGTCAGCCTTTCGGCAACGTGCCCAGCCATCAGCATGTCGACCGCGTCGGCGGCTCGGTGCGGCATCCAGGACCTGTGGTCGGCGGTAGTCAGGCGTAGGCCACCTGCCACTGCGGGGCCACCGCCCAGCAATTCGGCGAGCGCGCCCGGATGCGCGATCGTGATGTCGACGAACTCGATCCCGCGCGCATGAGCGATCACAGCGTGAGCTGATTCGTGAACTGCGACGTGGGAAAGCCACCCGTGCTCGGCGCAAATGAACTGGTCCAAGCTCATGACTACGGCACTCTACGCATCGGTCGAGCTATCTCGGATCAATTTGAGACAAGCTACTTTTCCAGCGTTGTCGGTCAGACAGGCTCGCCTGGGCTCGTCCAGGTGTCGAAATCGCCGATGCCGTCGAGCATCCCGTCGAGCTGGTCGAGTAGGTCGTCGAGGTCGTCGCCTACGGCGTGCGCGCGGTGGCGGGCGGCGGCGCCGCGCTCGTACCAGTCCGAGGCCAGCTCGACGCTCGGCGCGGCGACAGCCAGCTGCTTGCGGTGCAGGTAGATCGCGATCACGTCGGTGCGGGTCAGCGGGTCGAGTTCGTCGACCAGGCCCTCGGCGAATCCGCGGCCGTCGAAGAAACACAGCAGCGGCTGGTCGGCCCACTGCGACAGCAGACCGGTGACCGGCTCGTCCTCGGGCGCGCCGGTGAGTAGCTGTTCGAGGGTGATGTGGCCGGTGAGCCGGGGCGCGTGGGCCAGCATGGTGGCCCACCGGCGAGTCACCGCGACTGGGCAGGTGGCAGACAACCCGGTCGCGGGCAGTTCCGCTAGCGGCTGGGAACCGATGATGACCCGGTCCTCGGACAGGGTGATGTCGCGCTGGCGCAGGCGTGGATCCTGTCCCAGGACAGCCCGGCCACGGCCAGGTGCAGCACGAGCGCGTCGCGGCGCCCATGCAGGGCAGCCGGCCAGCCGGCAACCGGGAGTGCGGCGATGACAGGTTCGACCGCGGCGCGCTCGCGGGCGAGCCGGTCGGCGCGGTCCGGGCGTAGCAGCCGGCGCACGACCTCGGCTTCGGCCGGAGCGGGCAGCCTGCGCGCGCCCGGGATGCCGGTAGTGATGGGGACAGGGTCGTCGAAGCGGCGCCGGGCGCGGCGGTGATCGCGGTGGCGCGGCCGCGCTGGGTGACCAGCGTGCCGGGGTGTGCGCGTAGGTAGTCGACCAGCACGCTGGCCGGGGCGGGCAGGGCTGGGCGGCGGGCCGCGATCGCCCACACCGCGAACTGGATCCATTCCCGCTCGTATTCGTGACTGAGTCCGTCGACACGGGCTATGACCTGTTCGAGCTCTGCGAAGGCCGGATCGTCGTCGTCCTCGTCGTCGAACCATGCTTCGTGTGCGGTCATCAGGTGCCCGTTTCAGGTGATGGTGTCGTAGCTGGGCACGCCGGGTTGGGTGATTCCGGGCAGACTCCACAACGCCAGTTTCCAGTCCGAGGGTGGAGGCACCGGGTCGGCGAGCCGGTCGCGCAGCACCAGGTAGAAGAACGGCTCGTCACACGGGGTCAACTCGAGCCGAAAACCCTCCGCTTCGCCTTTCTCCAATGCGGCGAGCGCTTCTGCTGCGTTCCGCGCTTTGGTGCGGGGGTGGAAGACCAACACGTCGGTGAGGGTGAACTCTTTCGCACCGACGGTGAAGGTGAATCGTTCTGCGGTAAAGCTAGCCCAGGCGCCTTCACCTGCAAGAATTTGACGTAGATGAGGACTGTCCGAACCGGTCAAAGTAACTGTGCCAACAGGCGCTTCCGGGGCCGCGACAGCGTAGCCGTCCAGCAGTAGTCGGGCCACTCGTAGGTTGATGCGCTCGAGCGGCGTCAACGCTTCGGGGATGTTGAAAGAGGTTCGACAGTGTGCCTGAACAACTCAGATCGTAGGCAAGGCGGAACATCGCGTCGAGGTCCCTGTCGACGGTGCTGTCCGCGCCAGGTGCGAATGCCAGAGACGCGAGTTGCTTGTCCTCGATGAAGACCCGGCACAGCAGATCGGTCTGATTGATTGCGGTCAGGATCTCTTCGACGCCGAGTGCGTCGGCGGGGCGGATACGTCGCAGGTTGTATTTGATCTCGGCATGGCCTGGCTGGGAGAGATCTTCCGGGCTGAGCAACTCGATCTGGAGGTGGTCGAAAAAGTCGATCCGCGTCGCGAATCCGTCCGACCCTTTGGTCAGGTGCGAGATCCGCCCTTCGTGCGCGATGACCTGAGTGCCGTGTTCATCGTAGAACCGCAGTTCCGCCGCCGTGCCGATACACGCAGAACTGCTCAGCGCCTCGAATCGTACCTCCATCCCGGTGTACACACCGGCCACAAGTTCCGGCCCGGTGATCGTCACGGTACCGACGACCTCGGCTGGCAAGACAACTTCGCCCGAGGCCCCGAACCGTGTCGAACGCTCGAATTGCTCTCGCAGAGCGGCATGTTCTGGGCCGAACACTCCACCGAAACTCACCAGGATCGGGTTCTTCTCCTGAGCACGGGGGTCCTTCGGACGCAGCGTCTGGGTCACCACGTCACCGACGCGAGCGAAATCGGTCGCCCAGTACAGATCGGTCGAGTCCGCCAGCTCACCCAGACCTTCGATCCTGTCGGTGAGCGTCGTCGTGCTACCCATCAAGGTCTCTGTCTCGAGTCGATACAGTTCGACCTCGGTGCGCATTTCCTCGCGAGCGAGGTAGCGGTAGACATCGGGGAAGTCCATGATCATCTGATCGAGATCGACCCGGTCGATGATCCCGATTTTCGGCACCGGTGTCCCGTCGCTGATCTCATCGCCCAAGCCGAGAACGAACGATCGCTCCCCCGGAGTCAGCTTGGCGGGGATAACGAGAATCCACTCGAACGGTGGGGGGGTCGAGTTTGATGGCGCGCCGGAAAGACTTCCGGATCTGGGTCTGCCGCGTGGACTTCCGGTCACCGGAGAAGCCATCCGGGAAGTACTTCAGTTGATAGATCCGGCGCCTGATGCCCTGGCGCACCTCGAAGTCGATCCCGCCGTCTCCGCCGCGCCCATCCGGTGCGACATAGTCGCCGAGTCCGCGCCACTTGCGCGCCAACAGCGCATCGACAAGCGTCTCGAACTTCGCACTTCCGATCGCGCCCCATTCAACAGCCACTAGTTGCTCCTCCTACCGTTTGACATGCTGCGAGAGCATTTCAGGATGTGGGGTGCCCTGCGACAAACCGGTCATCAAATGCCCAGATCGACACGGACCGAGCGCCGTTCGCGGGCACGGTCGTATCGCAGAGCCGAGGCCGGGTTGCTCCATCCCCCGAGTGCCATGACGTCGGTCAGGTCGGCGCCGCGCTCGAATGCCTCGGTCGCGCCGCCGGCGCGCAGGCTGTGCCCGCGCAGGTCGGGGTATCCGGCGGCTTTGCCGCGGGTCTGGATGATGCGCGCGATCTGGCGATCGGACAGGCCTGCCTCGCCGGGCAGGCCGGTCTTGGCCACCGGCCGGAACAACGGCGCCTCGGGTGCGCTGGTTATGGGCCAGGGCGGCGCGCTGCATTACCGATAGGATCAGAAATCTGTGCGAGCTTCCGCGTCATCAACCGACTTATAGTTCTGCGGGAAATGATCGGCTTCGGCTGCCTCGTAGTCTTCGATCGCCTTCTTCAGCGTGAGCGGCCAGGCGTCATCACTCTGCCTAATCCAGCGGCCAACAATCCCGTAGTTGTCGAGGAAGTGCCGCTGCGGTTGCACCACACCTTCCTCAATGAGCTTGTCCTGGAAAATCACGTTATTGAAGTACTCGATTATCTTCTTGTGGACCAACTCGACGTAGTTGTCGGCATCAGTCGGCGACAAGTACTCACCATGGACAAGTCGATTGCGAAGGCCGTTAGTCCGATCGTAAATCTTGTCTTTCAGATCCTGACCGAGAATGGTCGGCCGAAGTATAGTATCCCTGGTGCCATCGGGACGCTTTATCAAGGCATCCACTGCCGCGAACATGAGCAGCAGTTTCGACGAGTAGCCCGTCGCGTTGACCGCATCATTCCAATACAAGAAGAACTCCTCTCGCACCCGACTGCTACCCAAGAGAAGGTCGAGAGCCTTCTTCTCGTTCTCCTGGAACATCAGGCCAACCGAGCCGAGGTCAACTGGACAGGAGAAGTAGGCAACGTCGCGATCTTCTCGTGTAACCAAGAATGGCTGCAATCGATACTGGATGAACGCCTGCCCGATTAGCGACGCACGCGAGACGACCTTACTCAAGTTCTCTTCAAACTCGGCGAGGGCTTGATCGACAGTATTGGACTCGACCTTGCACTCGGCGAGCCAGGCGTCTCCGTTCCATCCGTGGCCGTTCGTGAAATCCCAGTGCGTGAAGGTGATGCTTCCGGCAGTGAAAGATGGCTCTCCGCTAGTAGCCCCCACTGCATTCTCGACGAGAGTCTTCACTTTATATTGGATGTGGTATCGGGCCATGCCTTAAGCATATAACGGCCGAGACTGTTTTCGATAAAATCTTGCTGCCGTAGGTCAACGACGGCTGGGAGATGTCGGGCTGAGGGGATCCGGATGCGTGACCAATGACGACATCAACTCGAATGGACGCTACTCTCCGGCCCTCACGTCCACGGCTGACCGGGCAGACACCATCGAACTCGACCATCGCCGTAGCCCCTACCACCGGGTCATGGAAGCCCGGACAGTCTGTATCCGCTCCGCCGGTTGCACGGACCGGTTCTGCCGTGCCCGGCTGGCCGCGTCCATGAGGGCGCCGACCGCTTGCTCAGATTCGTCGGACTGCACGTAGGTCGTGGCGAGGTAGAGCTTGGAAAACGCGTTGTGCCGCACCATTCCTGGATCATGGAGCTGCAACAGTCGAACCACTCACTCGCACAACAGATCTGCCTTCAATCTCGGTCAGGCCCTGAGCCTCAGAAAGCCGAGGAGCTCTACGGGCTCAGGCCTGGGCCTTCCATCTCGAACGTGCGCTCTTGTTCGCGTTCCTGGCCGAGCGATTGCTCTTGTCCGAGATGTCGACCGGTGTACAGGTGCACTACTGCAAGCGCATGCCCGGGCACGGCCTCGGCGATGAGCTCGATCTCAGCTCGCAGGCCAGGACTCAAATCCGGAGCGTGCATCAGCAGCAGGCGAGCGGCGTTGATTTCGACAGCAGAGGCTCGGATCTGACCGCAACCGGAGCCGCCATCATTTGCTGCCGTCGTGAGAACCGCGAGGAAGGTAGGGACTGCCACTTTCCGTACAGCCTCGTCTGTGGCCGAGACGATCCGCCGGGCACGGTGATCTGTGTCGTCTCGTGCCTGGTTCGCAAGCGTTCCAAGGACTTCGAGGCCGAGTAGAGCCCTGCTGCTCTCGGGGGCGATTGCGTGGTCGGCCGCCCAATACAGGCTTCGCATCGTGTCGTCGTGCAGCCTGAACTTGTTGAGCTGCCGTTCGGCGCTGTCAGCCGTCTGGGCGGCACGTTCAGCGGCGCCAGCGGACCGCTCCGATGCGCTGGCGGCGGTCCTGGTGACCTGGGCATTCTCCTTCATCGCAGCGACCGTCTCAACGCCTGTCTTCCTCAGCAATCGCGCTGACAGGTAGCTACCCAGGAAACCGATCAGCCCACTGATCAGTGGCAATGCGATTGCAGTCCAGGCGGGTACTGATACCGAATTGGTCATCGAGACTCCGTTCCTGATCGGTGTGCGTCTTCATGATCATCGCCGGTCTCTCCGGCCTGTGATGACTGGCGGGCTGAAACCCGCCAGTACAAGCCGAAGCTCTGCCTCCTCGGGGTCGACGCCCTGGCCGATGAGGAGCGGCCCGTAGATAGCCACCTTCGACCTTCTTGTGACGATCCGCTTTTCGGATTTCGCTGATGGTTCACCGTGCCGCCTCGACGAACGACGGCTGGCCGGTGGTCACCGACGTTCGTGTTCTCGGCGTCGATCTTCCTGGACGTTCCCCATGAGTTGTACGTCCACGAACATGCGCGCGAAAGCCGTTGACGCCAGCCGGGACACGCCGAGAACGAGTCATCTGAGAACACCCAACGGGATGCTTCACAGCTGGCGATTCGCCGGTTGGTCTCTGCGACACGCGCATCCGAGGGCGCGATCGAACAGGTCACCCGGATCGTCGAACCCTTCGTGCAGGATCAGCCGACACACCGGCAACGACTATCAGCGAGGGGAAGAAGATGGGGGTACCTGAGCACAGATGTACGACATCGGTTCGAACACGAACTGCCTGAGATGGGCCCGCAGCCCGGTGATTCCGACGCCGCGGGAGCAGGGGCGCGATGCCAACTCAACGAATCCGCGGTCGCGACGGGTACTCGCGCGTCGCGCGTGCAGCCGATCGATCCCGCACCGGTGGCGTTCGACGAATTGTTCGCCGCAGCACCGCGACGTACCGGGCCACACCGGTTTGCTGGGATTCCGTTTGCTTTCCCGGGCAGTGTCACCGACACACCGATCGGTCAACTGCACTGCGCAGCAGGAACAATCGACGATCACGGTCGGCTCTCGGATCGGTCGGCACTCAAGCACCTGGGCTGGCTCGTCGGACAGCAGATTTCGTTTCAGGGCGACCATCAGTTCATCATCGCCCAGCCCGAACTACACGCACGATGGTCGATCGGACGCACGGGGTATCTGTTCATCCCCGCTGCGTTCCGGCACCCCTGCAACATCAGCCCCGCCGATCGGGTCATGATCGCGGCAGCACCGGCACACGACATACTCCTGGTCATCCCGTCAGCTGTCGTTGCCGCCGTTTTGTGGGCCTACCGACCCGAGGTCTGGCAGAAGCCCGAATGAGCAGCGACCTCGACGCAGCACTGCAACTCATCGCCTCACACTTAGGCCTGGATTCCCCTGCGCTCGCAGGAGCCCGGGGAGCCACCCCGGGATGCCGACCTTCACCGAATACATTGCGGCATTGCGCGCATCGGTGTCGGCGACAACCGTGCACACCTATGATCCCTACTGGCGCATCGTCGAAAACGCCTGGGGCAATAGGTGCCTGGATGGGCCGACGCCACTGGAAATCGAGGCACTGGTCGAAACGCACCGTTGCCAGGCCCAGATTCGAGCCAACTCTCGCGAAGGCCGTGGCGCAGTCACACACATGATCTCAGCGATCCGCTGCATCTACCGCCATGCCGAACTCGACGACCTCATCGCCCCCGCCCGCAATCCGGCCAGCCGAGTCACCAAACCTCGTCAACTACCCAGCCCCCGCCACGCGCTGACCCGCGAGCAGATCATCGCGATCGGCCACGTCGCTTCCACCACTGGCAACGACACCGAACTCGACGCACTCATCATCCGACTCCATATCGAAGCGGCATGCCGGCAAGGAAGCGTCCTACGCCTGGAACTGACCGACCTCGAGCCCGACCACTGCCTGATCCGCTTGCGGGACAAAGGCGGCACGCTGCGCTGGCGGCCGATCTCCCCCATCCTGATGACCAAACTCATCGCCCATGCTGCCGCACGCCACGGCACATCCGCGACAACCCGAGTACTCCGATATCGGAGCGGGCGCCCGATCGGCCCCAGCCGCTACACCTACCTGACCGCACGGATCCATCAGCATCTGCCGTGGGCAGCACGACGACAAGTCAGCTCACACTGGATCCGCCACACCACACTCACCTACGTCGAGCGCGAATACGGCATCTCCATCGCACGCGCCTACGCCGGACACACCGACAACGCTGGATACCAGGGATCAACACCTACTTACACCAAAGCGGGCATCGTCTAAGTGGCCGAAGCTCTTTCGACGTTGACCGGGCAGCCACACCCACTGGCACGGACTTCACACCATCCGCTTGCCCCATGGCAGGACCGGTCCGGGTAACCACTGTGCGCTAACCAGCCCGGCTGAGACGAGATTGGGGCGGCGAACCTTGACCGGACACCGTCGCCGTAGATTCCACACCAACTCGGCGGGGTGTTACAAGTTCGGTGAGCACATAGCCGAGGCAGATCGGCCAGATAGGTTGCAGGCAATGATGGTCGATCATTCGGCCACCACCGGACTCGTCATCGCGCATGGCCGACCACTCACCGATTCCGCTCCACCAATATTGTTGACATCCAATCAGAATTCGCTTTAGATTCGCTTCATGGGTCAGAGAGTTCGGCAACCACACCGCAGCGATGCGCACCGTTACCGTTGATCCGCGCGCATACCTAGCGGTGCCGCGCGACCCTGCCGCCAGCCAAGTGTGCTGCCGGACAACCCGTCCCGGCCTCGACTCAACGATCCATTGCTTCCCAGGTATCGCCAAGACAACACCTAACGCGCAAATCCATTGCGCCACAGTGATACTCGACGGTCCACGGTCATTTGCCGGACCGTTCCGTACCGAAGCGCCCGGAATGCAAGACTACGAAACGAATCTCACTCACAGCGCCCAGCTGGTCGCGGATGCGCTTTCGATGCCGATGGCGGTAATCTCTAAAGCTATGAACACGCAAACGCTGCGAGTTCGCTGCAAACCGGTCTCTAGAACACCGAGACCACCCGCCACGCCGACATCATTCTGCCGCCGATCTCCCCGCTCGAGCGCGAGGACCTCAACATCCTGTTCCCGGTGTTCAGCGTCCGCAACAACGTGCGCTACGACGCGCGGGTGTTCGAGCCGCCCGCCGACGGGTTGGAGGATTGGCAGATCATGGCCCGGCTGGTCACCGAGTTGCTTCCGCTGCCCGTGCGCGGGGTGACCGGGCGCGCGGTGAACGCGGTGTTCGAGCAGTTCAGTCCGGTGCGGCTGGCGTCGGCGGCGATGGCGGCGGGCCCCTACGGTGTGCTGCGGCAGGGGCTGGCCGGGTTGACCGTCGGGAAGGTGCGGGCGGCGGCAGGCGGAATCGATCTGGGTCCGCTGCGGCCGCGGCTGCGGACACTGATCGGTACCCGGGACAAGAAGGTGCGTTTGGCGCCGCCGGACTTCGTGGCGGCCGCGCGCCAACTGGTCGAGGACGCGGCGCGCGGCCGGTCGCTGACGGCGCCGTCGGACGGTTTCGATTTGAAGCTGATCGGTCGACGGCATCTGCGCAGCAACAACTCCTGGCTGCACAACGTGCCGTCGATGGTGAAGGGCAAGGACCGCTGCACGGCGCTGATGCACCCCCACGACGCGGCCGAACGCGGACTCCGCGACGGAGCGCCGGTGACGGTGAGCTCCGCGACGGGCTCGATCGTGGTCACACTCGAGGTGAGCGACGATATCCGGCCCGGCGCGGTCGCCATCCCGCACGGGTGGGGACACCGCGAGCCCGGCGTCGGCTGGACGGTCGCGGCGTCGCTGCCCGGCGCGAACGTGAACCTGCTGCACGACCCTTCGTCGATCGACCCGTTCTCGGGTGCGTCGGCGGTCAACAACACCTGGGTCCGCGTGGAACCCGCACCGGTCGCGCCCTCCGATGCCCCGGAATCCGTGTGCGACAACACCGTGACCGTCCACCACGAAAGTTGAGCCCGACGGATACCCGTCAGCAGGCGCTATGCCATACTTCGCCCAGGCCACCGTGCCCGCGGACCTTCCGATCGATCCGGCCGCGCATCCTGCTACCGCGCTGCCCGCCGGCGCCACCGCGAGCGCCACCGGACAGATCGGGTCGAGATCGGCTCGCCGACGGCATGGCAACGCGTCCTGCACGTATTCACCTGGCTTCCCACCGCGAGCGTTCTGCTCGCCGCTCTCGCGCTACTGGCCCTCGTGCTGTATCGGGCTCGGCGCAGCGACCCGTTCACTCCGCGCACCGTCGCTGGTCTGCGGCTCATCGGTGCGGTCCTGCTCGCGGGCATGATCGGCGCGCTGCTGGAGGGCGCCGCCGAACTCGTGCTCGATCGGACCGTGGACTCGGCTCGCACCGCCGGCGGCTTCGAGGTGGCGATCGGTTGGCCGCTGGCCGGGCTCGGATGTTTCGTGGTCGCCGAGATTCTGGCACGAGGCACTCGGATGCGCGACGACTTGGCGACGGTCATCTGATGCCGCCCGAGGAGGACCATCGAGTCACCGTGCACCTGGACCGGCTACTCGCACAGCGGGAAATGACGCTGACCGAACTCGCCGATCGGGTCGGGATCACCCTGGCTAACCTGTCGGTACTCGAGAACGGACGGGCGCGGGCGATCCGTTTCTCGACCCTCACGGCCCTGTGTGACGTCCTGCGCTGCCAACCGGCCGACCTGTTCACCGTCGAACCTCCCAGCTGAGGGGGCGCTGGTGGCCGGGCGCCCCGATCGCGGTGGTACCGCCGATGGCCGGTACCACCAGGGTCGGGGCGGTGGTGAATCTGCTGGCCACCGCTCATCGAGGAGGGTCGGAACCTGTCGTCGAATGAGCGGAATCCTGGCCGACAGCTCCTATGGTCTGCTGCGGGCCTGACGGATCGGCCTCACCTCAGGTGCCGGGCGAAGAACCGGTTCGCCTCGTCGCCGGCGAACCGCGGGACGCCGGTATGCCCGCCCATATTGGCGTGCAGCGTCTTCTCTTCGGAGCCGAAGGCGTCGAACAGGTCCAGCGCCATGTGCCGGTCGTTTCCTTCGTCGTCCCATTGCAGCAGGACATGCAGCGGAATGGTGACCTGCCGGGCCTCCTCGAACATGGCGCGGGGCACGAAACTCCCCGCGAACAGAACGGCGGCCGAGATGCGCGGCTCGACCACCGCCAGCCGGACGCCGATGGAGATCACCCCTCCCGAATACCCGACCGGGCCACCGATCTCGGGCAGCGCGAGAAGGGCGTCCAGGGCGGCCCGCCATTCCGGGACCGCCTTGTCGACCAGCGGGAGGACGAGCCGGTCGATGATCTCGTCATCGACCGGCTCGCCAGCAGTCACCGCCCGGCGCAGGTCGGCGCGGGCCTGCTCGGCGGCGGGCGAACGGGGCCGGTCACCGCTGCCGGGGAGCTCGATGGTGGCCGTGGCGAAGCCCTCCGCCGCGGCGTGCCGTGCGCGGGCCACCAGCCGGGGGTACATCATGGGCAGTCCGCCGGGGTGGCCGAGCAGGATCAGCGGCGCCGGTTCGGATGCTGAGACGGACGTCCACAGAATGCCGGGGATCTCGCCGAGGGTGAACGCGCGCTCCACGACGCTGTCGTCGTCGAGGCGCTGTTCGGAAATGAATTGCACGGTAGTGCCTTTCGGGAGTGCTGTTGAACGGCGCTCCCGGACGACCTATCGCCCGACCGTGACCCCAGAGGGGAGCACCCATGTCGATACTGCGTTCACGGGTACCACCTCCTCGTTGTCTCTCACGGCTTTTGGAAAGTAGCAGCGGTCGCCATGGTCCGCCAACAGGTTTTCGCGGAGGCCCCGGCGAGCGCGCCCGAGTGGCCAGGTCAGCTGTTCGCCGGTCCGACCTCGCTTCGAGGAAGCGCCTGTGCCACTGCGACGCAGCCGCACGCGCGGGGCGAGTGCGGTGAAACGTTGTGCGCCTCAGGCTGGTTCGATGCGGGCGGGGACGTGTTTATGCCAGGGTGTGCCCGCGATGGCGTCGCGCAGGGTGACGTCGGTGAGTTCGTTGAGTGCGACGCCGGTGCGGGTGCCGTCGGGCAGGTCGAGGCCGAAACCGTTGGGCAGGGAGACGTGGCCGGGTTGCATGCGGTCGGTGAGTTCGACGGTGGTGACGGCGCTGCCGCGGCGGGTGGTGACGCGAGCGCGGTCGTTGGCGCCCAGGCCGAGGCGGGTGGCGTCTTCGGGGTTCATCCGCAGTGCGCCGTCGGGATCGCGCCGACGCCACGTGTCGTCGCGGAAGATGGTGTTGGCGGTGAAGGAGCGCCGCTCCCCCGCGGCCAGCACGAACGGGTAGTCGGCGCTGGTGTGGGTGGCGGCAGTGGTGTCCAGTGCGCGCAGGGCGTGCAGCAGTTCGGGGATGGCGAGGGGGATGCGTTTGCCGGGGTGCGGGACGTAGTCCCAGGCGTCGGCGTAGTCGTCGACGGTGAAGGTGACACCGGAGCGTCCGGCGAGGATGGCGTCGAAGAGGGCGTCGGCGTCGCGGTGTCCGGCGCGGCGCATGGCCGCGGGATGGACGCGGGCGACGCGCTGGGCCAACGCCCACAGCACCGCGGCGGCGCGCGCGCCGCCGGGCAGGGTGGGGCCGAGGGTTTCGTAGAGCAGATACGGCGCCAAGCCCGCGGTGTTCTTGTCGATGGCCACCAGCGCCGCGAAGGCCAGTGCGTAGGGGCGCCGGCCGAGGCGGGCGGCGGTGCGCAACAGCGCGAGCCGGGTGCGCGAGACCGCGCCGAGTTCGCGCAGCAGCCGCGCGTAGATCTCGGGTTCGGGCAGCGTGCCCGGTAGCGGGTCGAGCAGCGGCGCGCGCAAATGGAACGTGTTGTGCGGGAATTCGAGAGTGAAGAAGGTGGCTTCCCACTTCTCGAACTGACTGGCCGCGGGCAGCACGTAATCGGCGTGGCGGGCGGTCTCGGTGAACGCGACATCGATGACGACCACCAGATCCAGCGCGTCGAGCGCGGCGCGGAAGGAGGTCGAATCGGCAAGGGAATGCGCGGGATTGGCGGACTCGACGATCATCGCGCGGAAGCGGTCGGGATGGTCGGTGAGTATCTCCTCGGCGATGGAGTTGCACGGCAGCATGCCGCCGAGGACGGGCGCCCCGGTGACGGGGCTGCGGCGGATGTCGCGGCTGTAGCCGGCCAGCGGGACCAGCCACGAGTGCGGTTGCATCGCGCCCGGTGCGGCGAAATTGCCGGTGAGCAGCCACAGCAGTTTGTTCAGATACGAGATGAGGGTGCTGTTGGGGCTTTGCTGCACGCCGAGGTCTTCGTAGGTGGCGACGCTGGCGGCGGTGCCGATGCGGTGGGCTGCGGTGCGCAGCAGCTCGACCGGGACGCCGCAGCGGTCGGCGTAGTCGGCGATGTCGACATCGCGCAGCGCGGCCACGACATCCTCGGCCTGGCTGGTGTGCGCGGAGAGGAAGCCGTGATCGAGCAGATCGTCGCGGACCAGGATGGCCAGCAGCGCCGCCAGACACCACGCGTCGGTTCCGGGGCGGACCTGGAGGTGGATGTCGGCGAGGTCGGCGGTTTCGGTGCGCACCGGGTCGATGACGATCATGCTGCGCGCGGGATCCTTGGCGATCTGCTGCAGGATGGTGCGGGCGCGCGGCACGCCGTGGGATTGCCAGGGGTTCTTGCCGAGGAACACCGACACTTCGGCGTGTTCGAAGTCGCCGGTGGTGTGGCCGCCGGTCAGGTGGGCGTCGACCCAGCCCTCGCCGGTCTTCTCCTGGGCGAGCGCGGTGGAGCGGTAGCGGCTGCCCAGGGCGCGGCGCAGGGCTCCGCTGTAGGCGCCGCCGAGGTGGTTGCCTTGGCCGCCGCCGCCGTAATAGAAGATTTTGTCGCCGCCGTGCCGGGCACGTACCTCTTCGAGCCGGGAAGCGACCTCGGAAATCGCGGTGTCCCAGTCGATTTCGGTGAAGGTGCCGTCGGGTTCGCGGCGCAGCGGGCTGGTCAGGCGGGCGCCGCCGTTCTGATAGTGGTCCAGGCGCAGCGCCTTGTTGCAGGTGTAGCCGGCGGAGGCGACGTGGTCTTTGTCGCCGCGGATCTTGGCGAAACGGCGACCGTCGAGCTGGATGAGCAGACCGCAGTTGTTCTCGCACAGAATGCAGGCGGTCTTGTGCCACGCTTCGGTGGCCGAAGGGGTGGGTTTCGTCATTTGCTCACCTGGTCTACGCGGGTGCCGTCGACCCATGGTCCGGGGTCGGCGAGGAAGGGTGTGTCGGCGAGGCGGTCGAGGTCCTCGAAGAAGGCTTCGGTGGTGCGGGCGGCCGCGGCGGTGGTGCCGACGGAGACGAAGCCTGCCTGTTCGGCGTCGAGACCGCGGGACAGAGATCTGTCGGTGCCGAAGTAGACGGCACGCTTGAGCTCGGCGACGACGACGGGATTGCGGGCGGCTAGCCGGGCCGCGGTCGCCTGCGTGGCGGCGAGGAGTTCGTCGGCGGCCACCACCCGGTGCACCACACCGAGGCGCAGGGCTTCCTCGGCGGTGAACGGTGTGCCTTCGAGGATGATCTCGATGGCTTTGGCGGCGCCGAGCAGACGCGTCAGGCGTTGGGTCGCACCGCCGCCGGGGATGAGGTTGGCCAGTGTTTCGATCTGTCCGAGGCGCACGTGGTCGGCATCGGCGGCGTAGCGAAGGTCGCAGGCCAGCGCGATCTCGTGGCCGCCGCCGAGCGCGGGGCCGTTGACAGCGGCGAGGTAGGCGACGCCGGAGCGGTTCATCCGCAGGGTGGTGCGTTTCCATCGATAACCCCAAACCAGCCCCGCGCCGAGCCCCCCGCCGCGGCGTTCGACGAGTTCCGCGACACCGGGAAGGCGCAGCGCGGCCGCGCTGGCGCGCAGGAACGGCGCCGCGACGCGGGCAGGAACGAACGGGTGCGGCATGTCGATCATGCCGGCCAGCGCGGCGGGGTCGGCGTGGGTGAGGAAACGGCCGGGCAGACCGCCGGTGAGTACGACCGCACCGACGGTGTCGTCGGCATCGACGGCGGCGGTGAAGGTGTCCAGATCGCGCACCACCGCCGGGGTCACGAAGTTCCACGGCGGGGCGACGATTCGCGCGGTGAGGACCCGCTCTTCTCGCTCTAGTTCGATGGTGTCCAGCTGCAGGTCGTCGGCGGACATCGGCGGCTCCTTCGGTGCGTGGCTGCGGTCGGAACGCGAGAGAAAGCGTCAGTGAACACGTTTCGGGGTCGCGTCGTCCCGATACCCGACTATGGAGTACACCATAATGGGTGTGTCAAGCCTCCAATGTCGCCGCCATGTGTCTGCGTTGCCTGCGTGATCAGCGGGACCGGAGGTGAGAGCCGTCGTTGACCGAAATCCAACCTCTAGGGGTATAGCGGCGTGGGCCTGGCAGGGGTTGACTTGTTCGCATACTCAGCGCGGAGGTCCAAGGTCGAGAAAGGAACAGTCATGTCCGGCAAGACCAAACAGGCCCGCAAATCGGGTACCGAGCCAACCGAGACCGCACCTTCGGTGGCTGGATCGGCGGGAGAACCCTCGGCAACCGAATCGAATATCGGACCTGCCGCGAACGGAGGAGTGCGTGTCCCGATTCCGACGGTCGGAGTGCGGATGGCGCGAGTCCCGCTTCCGCCCGGATCGCGCACGGCGGCCAACGGTGTCTCGTCGGTGACCACGGCGGTGCTGCATCGAGTGCCGGATCGGGAGTCGATGCTCTACTACGGCGGGCTCGGTGCGGCGGCCGCCACCGGACTGGTGTCGTGGCCGGTGGCCACGGCGATCGGGGTCGGTGTCTGGGTCGCGGAGCACGCCCGCAACGCCGCGTCCGCCAGCCGGTAACACCACGTCGAACAGCGAGAGCACGCTGCGGCCTGCGTCGGCCGCGCGGCATGTCCGCGGCCGCTGAACCCGCGCGACGGAAGTCGGTGCGGGAGGTGGTGTCGGCCGTCAGGGTGCGGTGTGCCTCCGGAAATGGCGTGGCCGTGCGCGCACGGTTCTCCTATGTTCGGATTCGTGATCTCCGCTTCGCTACGCCCAGCCATGACCGCCGACGAACCCTTCCTCTGGGAAATGCTCTACGAGGCATCGCATGCTGCCGATCAGGGACTGACCGTGGCCGACCTGGAAACCATTCCCGCGCTGTCGCGTTACGTCGACGGCTGGGGCGCCGACGGCGATCTCGGCGTCATCGGCGGCCCGGCCGAATCCCCCTGCGGCGCGGCGTGGTTGCGCTTGCTGACCGGCACGGACGCCGGATACGGCTACGTCGACGACGCCACTCCTGAACTCGCGATCGCCGTCGCACCGCGGGCGCGCGGCACCGGGCTCGGCACGGCGATGCTCGAACAGCTCGTCACCGCCGCCGCTGGACGCTATCCGGCGATGAGTCTCAGCGTGCGCGAGGAGAATCCGGCGCGACGGTTGTATCAGCGCTTGGGCTTCGTCGATGTCGACGGCTCGCGCATCGTCAACCGGGCGGGCACCACCAGCATCACCATGGTGCTGCCACTGCGCTGAGGACCCGCGGTTGCTCGCGGCGCTGGAAGTGCGCGGAACTCCGTTTCACCGCGAGCAGATCGCCCTCCAGCGCTGCCGCCGACGTCCTCGAACAGCAGCAACCGGGCGCACCGGTCGAGTAGCAGCGACCGGTGCTGCCCGGGATCAGCTCGAGTGTCGTTCCGGCGTCCTCACCGTTTGGCGCGCTGCGCATCGGCCAATGTCGCCGCGATCTTGTCCGCGCCCGCGAGCCGCTGCACCCGCGCGGACAAGCCGGGCGCGATACCCGCGAGCAGCGCGCCGATGCGCACCTGGGCCGGGGCTACGTCGATCTCGCCGACATTGCGTTCCACGGCGCGACGCACCGCGGCCGCCACCTGATCGGGCGAGGAGGTGCCGGTGCCGAAGGCCGGGGGAACGCCCGCGTCGGCGAACATGCCCGCGTCGCGGACGAAGCCGGGGAACACCGTCGAGACGCCGACGCCGTGCGGGGCCAGATCCTGGCGCAGCGCTTGGGCGAAGCCGCGCAGCCCGAATTTGGTGGCGTTGTAGAGGGAGACCCGGGGTGAGGCGATCTTGCCCGAGATGGAGGAGATGAACACCAGATGCCCGCGTCCCTGGGCGACGAAGGGTTCGGCCAGCAGGCGGGCGGTGATGATCGGGGCGCGCAGGTTCACATCGAGTGCGCGGTCGATCTGCTCGAGGGAGTAGTCGGTGAGCAGCCCGCTGGCGGGCACGGCCGCGTTCGCGATGACGATGTCGAGCGGGCCCGCCGCCGCGAGCAGCGCCGCGACCCCGTCGGGGTCGGCCAGATCGGCGGGCACGGCGCGGGCGCCGGTCTGGGCGGCCAGCGGGGCCAGCACGTCGACGCGGCGGCCGGTGAGCACCAGCTCGGCGCCGCGTTCGGCGAACGCGTGGGCGATGGCGTGCCCGATGCCGCCGGTGGCGCCCGTGATCAGAACTCGTGAACCTGCGATCTTCATCGGCTGTACCGTCCCCTGTCGCCGCGGTGCGGAGAACGCGGGTCTGTCCCGCTTCTGGGAGCACGGTAGCGAGCCGAGCGGGTCGAACACATCCGCGCGCGGTCGGATCTCCGACTCCGACCGTGGTAGGGGTCGCCGGGTCAGTGCGCGGAGGTCGGGTAGAGCGCGCGCAGCTCGCCGACCGCGTCGTCGAGGGGTTCGATGCTGCGCTGGACCCGGCACAGCGCGATGGCGCCTTCGAAGGAGGCGACGGTGAGCACCGCCAGGCGCCGGGCCCGGTCGGCGGGGACGTCGTGGCGGGTCAGCACGTCGGTGAGCGCGGCGTGCCAGCGCTCGAAGACGGCGGCCGCGGCGCGCGCGAATTCTGGTGTCTCGTCGTTGGTTTCGACGGCGACCGCGAAGATCGGGCACCCCGCGCGGAACTGGCTCTCGCGCAGCGTGGTGCGCCACATCTCGGCGAATTTCTCCAGCGCGTCGACCGGGTCGCTGTCGCGGGTGAGGCGCTCGATGTAGCCGGACATGATCTCACCGGCGGTGGTGACGGCGTCGTTGACGAGCTGGGTACGTCCGCCGGGGAAATGGTGATACACCGAGCCGCGCGGTGCGCCGGTGCTGGCCAGCACCCGGTCCACACTGGTGGCGCTGGCGCCGTGCACGCGCAGCGAGTCGATGGCCCCCTCGATCATCCGCTGTCGCGCGTTGGGCAGGCGGGTACGAGGGGAACCGTCGGTGCTGGATCGGCGTGCCACGCCCTCATTCTATGGGGTTGCCCATAGTGGAGGTGTGGCGGTCAGCGCACCCGGCTGCGGTGGAATTCCAGGAACGCCTCCAAGGTCCGTTGCGGCGCCTCGACCTGCGGGTAGTGGCCGATGTCGGGCAACTCCACCACGTCGGGGTCCTCGATCAGTTCGCGGTAGCGTTGGACCATGTGCGCACCCGAGACCGGGTCGCGCAGCCCGTCGATCAACCGCACCGGCACCACGGCTTGCTGCAGCGCGCCGACCCAGCGTTCCCGATGCTTGCGCCGCTCGGCCATGTAGCGAATGATCTTGTGGCCGTTGCGTTTACCGTGCCGGGACGACCACAGCAGCCAGAACTGGTGCAGCTCGGCGGCACTGGGGCGGGTGTCGGGTCCGAAGACCGCCGCCAGGCTGCGCTTGAACGCGGTCTCACCGCCGAGAACCCCGACCATCGGTCCCAGCGGTCCGGCCAGCAGCCGCTGCACCCAGCGGGCGCGGTGGGTCTCGGGGAACAGTCCCCCGTTGAGCAGGCACACCGATTCGATGGTCAGCGAGTCGTCGCCGATGGCGCGGCGTTCGGCGTCGCGGGCCAGGAGTTCCTGGGCGACGGTGTCGCCGTAGTCGTGGGCCAGCACGTGGAAACGGTGCACGCTCTGTTCGCGCAGCAGTTGTTCGTGCAGGTCGGCTTGGTCGGCGATGCTGTAGTCGTAGGTGCGCGGCTTGGCCGACCAGCCGAAGCCGATCATGTCGGCGGCCAGGACCCGCGCGAACCGCTCACCGAGCCCGGGCCACACGGCATGCCAGTCCCAGGATGCGGTCGGGAAGCCGTGAATGCACAGCAGGACCCCCTCGGGTCCGCCGCCGCCCTCGGTCCAGAAGATCTGATGCCCGTTATGGGTGAACCGGTGTCCGTTGGCACGCCAATTCGCAAACTCCTCCATACCCGATAAGCATTGCCGGTGCGCGGGCGCGCGGCAGCGATTCCGGGGAATCGGCCTCGCGACCGCGTCGTCCACGGCGCGAACGCGGCGATGGTGGCGTTTTGGGAGAATGCGACGGTGCATGTCGCGATCGGGCTGGTGGTTCTCGTCGCGTCGGCGGCCGCGTTGGCGGCGCTGGCGCGGCGGTTCGGCGTCTCAGAACCGTTGGTGCTGACCCTGGCCGGGGTGGCGGCCTCGTATCTGCCGTTCGTTCCCGCGGTGCACCTGGAACCGGAGGTGGTGCTGCTCGGTTTGCTGCCGCCGCTGCTCTACACCGCGGCGATCCGGACCTCACTGGTGGATTTCCGCGCCAATATCGGCACCATCGCCTCGCTGTCGGTGGGTTTGGTGCTGTTCAGCACGTTCGCGGTGGCCGCGGTCGTGTGGTGGCTGCTTCCGGTGCCCTTCGCGGTGGCGGTCGCCCTCGGCGCGGTGGTCGCCCCGCCCGACGCGGTCGCCGCGACGGCGGTGGCGCGCCGGATCGGGATGCCGCGGCGCATCGTCACCATCCTCGAAGACGAGTCGCTGTTCAACGACGCGACCGCGCTGGTGGCGTTGCGGACCGCGATCGCGGCCTCGGCGGGCACGGTGTCGGTGTGGCAGGCGGGCGGTGATTTCCTGCTCGCCGCCGGCGGCGGCGCGCTGGTCGGCATCGCCGTCGCCTTCCTGCTCGCACTGCTGCGGCGGCGCATCACCGACCCGGTGCTCGACACCACACTGTCGTTCCTCGCGCCGTTCGCGGCATATCTGCCCGCCGAACAGATACACGCCTCCGGGGTGATCGCGGTCGTGACCTGCGGGATGATTCTCGGCCACGGTGCGCCGGTGTGGCAGTCGGCGGCCTCGCGCATCGCCGAACGCACCAACTGGCGCACCATCCAGTTCATCCTGGAAAGCTCGGTGTTCCTCATCATCGGTCTGCAGGTGCGCGCGATCGTGGAGGACGCGTGGAGCAGCGGGCTCGACCACACCACCCTGGTGATCTCGGCGATCGCGGTGCTGCTCGCGGTGATGGTGGCGCGGCCGCTGTGGATCTTCCCGTGGTCGCTGCTGTTCCAGCGGCTCGGACGCTCGACCGTGCCGCTGAGCTATCCGACGGTGGTGTCGTGGGCGGGCATGCGTGGCGTGGTGACCTTGGCCGCGGTCCTGCTGTTACCCCAGGACACCCCGCAGCTGCCGGTGCTGAAGCTGCTGGCCCTGGTCGTGGTGGCGGGAACCCTGCTGCTGCAGGGCACCTCGCTGTCGTGGCTGGTGCGGCGCCTGCATCTGCGCGGTCCCAGCCGCTCGGAGGACGCGCTACAGAAAGCGAACCTGCTGACCCAGGCGGGCGCGGCCGGAATGGCGGCGCTGGACGCCGCAGCCGGACCCGACACCCCGCGGCAAGTCGTGCAATCGCTGCGCGATCGGCTGACCTGGCGCACCAACGCCGCCTGGGAACGGCTGGGCCGCGCCGAGTCCGAACAGCGCACTCCCACCGCCGAATACCGCAGGCTGCGCCTCGAGATGCTGCGCGCCGAACGCGAAACCGTACTGCGGGTGCGGGATTCGGGCGGCATGGACTACGAGATCCTCCAGCACGTGCTGGCACGGCTCGATCTCGAGGAATCGATGATCGACCGGTTCGACGAAACCGAGGAAGAACGCCGCGAACCCCTCGCCGCGCCCGCCGCGGCCGCCGACTGCGACCATCTGCGGGCCGCGCCGCTGCTGCGCGAACCCACCGAACCCGATCAGTGCGCCGAATGCGTCGCCGAAGGCCAGAGCTGGGTACACCTGCGAATGTGTCTGACGTGCGGGCACATCGCCTGCTGCGACTCCTCGCCGGGCAACCACGCCACCGAACACCACGCCGCCACCGGGCACCCGGTGATGCGCAGCGTGGAACCCGGCGAAGCCTGGCGCTGGTGCTACGTCGACGAACTGCTGGGCTGAGCACCCACCGGCGCCGGACGGCGCGCGTGCGAGTAGATCAGGCGGGCGTACTCGGTGAGCAGCCGCCGCAGTGACAGATTCTCCCCGCCCGCCGCGATCTGCTGGTAGCCGATCAGCATCGCCATGCCGAGCGAGGTGACCACGGCGGCGGTCTCGTCGTCGCCGACCACGCCGTTGATCACCTTCTGCACGGTGCGCCGCCGCGACTCGTCGACCCGCTTGACCGCCAGATTCACCGATTCGTCGTTGGCGGCCCACGCCCGGATCGCGGCCTCGGCCGCGTGATGCAGACCCGCCGCCAGATCCGACATCGCGCGCACGTCGTCGTCGGGATCGCCCTGATTGAACTTCAACGTGCGCAGGATCAGCACCTGCCGGTTCTCCCAGTGCTCGAGCAGCGCGTCGACGAAACCCTGCCAGCTGCCGAAGTGGTGATAGAACGAGCCGCTGGTGACCCCGAGCCGACGGCACAGCAGCCCGATGTTGAGACCCTTGAACCCGAGTTCGGCCAGCACCTCCAGAGCGGTGTCGAAGTACTGCTCCTTGGTGACCACTCGTGACATGCGGATGCCGTTCTGCTCGTGCGGGCAAGGGGGAGGGCCCGAACAGTACCGCATCGCTTCGCGCGCGCGTGCGGGCACAAGCGAATCCGCTAGGTGACGCGCGGTAGCTGTTACCGCGCGAAATATGCAGTGCCCGTGGCGAACCGAATCCGGGCTGGATAACAGAGCAATTGCTCTGTTATAGTCGGCGCCATGCCACGACCCCGCACCCACGACCCCGGCGCCGTGCTCGACGCCGCGGAATCGCTGGCCGTCCGCGGCGGCCCGGCCGCGGTCACCATCCGCGCCGTCGCCGCCGCCACGGGGGTGTCCAATGGCGCGCTGTACCACACGTTCGGGTCGCGATCCGGAGTGTTGGGGCGCGCGTGGTTGCGGGCCGCGCGGCGGTTTCTCGCGGTGCAGAACGAGTTGATCGAGGCGGCCTCCGGATCGGAAGGCGATTCGAGCACCGGCGCAGGCGAATCGAAAACTGCTGCCTGTCAATCGGATTCGTCGGCCGAGGCCGTGTGGGACGACGCGATCGTGGCCGCCGCCGAGGCGCCGAGCGTGTTCGCCGAGCGATTCCCCGACTCCTCGCGCCTGCTGCTCACCGTCTCGCGCGAGCAGCTGCTCGGTGAAGACCTGCCCGAGGACGTGGCCGCCGAAGTTCGCGCCGCCGAACGCGCGCTGATCGACCTGCTGGTGGGGCTCGCGCAGCGCCGATGGGGCCGCCGCGACCGCCGCGCGGTCGAGGTGCTCACCACCTGCCTGGTCGACCTGCCGACCGCCGTCCTGATCCGCCGCGAGCGGATCGCCGAACCCTTTGCCCGCGAACAACTTCGGGCTGCCGTCCGCGCCGTGCTCGCGGTCGGACCGCCCCCCTGATCCGCAAGTCCCGACCACTCTCGACGAAGGAACCCGCTATGCCCACACTGGAATACCACGACAAGATCGCTGTCCTCGACCTCGGCGGCGACGAGAACCGCTTCTCCCCCGACTTCCTCGACGAAGTGAACGCCCACCTCGACACCGCCCTCGCCGACGGCGCCCAGGGCCTGCTCACCACCGCGAGCGGCAAGTTCTACTCCAACGGACTCGACCTGGACTGGCTCGGCGCCAACGCCGACCGCGCCCAGTGGTACGTCGGACGCGTGCAGGCGTTGTTCGCGCGAGTGCTCACTCTGCCCGTGCCCACCGCGGCCGCACTGCCCGGACACGCCTTCGGCGCGGGCGCCATGCTCGCCATCGCCCACGACTACCGCGTCATGCGCGCCGACCGCGGCTACTTCTGCTTCCCCGAAGTCGACATCCGCATCCCCTTCACCCCCGGCATGGCCGCCCTCATCCAAGCCAAACTGACCCCCAAGACCGCGGTCGCCGCCATGACCACCGGCCGACGCTACGGCGGCGAGGCCGCGGCCGAAGCCGACATCGTCGACGCGGCCGCCCCGGAAGGACAGGTCACCGCCGCGGCGCTGGAAATGCTGCTTCCCTTGGGCGGCAAGGACTCCGGCACACTCGGCGCGATCAAGAACACCATGTTCGCACCGGCCGTCACCGCGCTGACCACGCCGTAGACCCGTCGGATGCACCGGCGGCCTAATCAGCGCGGCGGGGCGTTCTGGCTATCCGCCAAGTGGGTCTCGAAGAACGCGAAGATGCGTCGCCAGGCGTCGGCGGCCGCATCGGCGTTGTGACCCAGGCCGGTGACGCGCAGCAGCCGGTCGCCGGGGAAGGTGTTCGCGAAGCCGTGCGTGACTCCCGGATAGGTCTTGATATCGTGGGCGACGCCGAAATCGGTGAGCGCGCGCTCGAGCTTGGCGGGTGCGCCGACCAGCGATGGATCGAGGCGGGCGTAGCTGGCCACCACCGGGCAGATGCCGTCGAGCAAGCTGCGGTAATCGCCGTACAGGCCCGGATAGAACGGAGCCGCGGCATCGAAACCCCGCGGCGCCGTCAGCAAGGCGAACCCGCCGCCCATACAGAAACCGATCACGGCCGTGCGCCCGGTGCACGCCGGATCGGACACCAGGCGGTCGCGGGCGGCGAGAATGTCGCGGACCGGGACCACGTCGGCATCGGTTTTGCCGCCGGTGAACCACAGCGCCCGCATCACCGCCCGCATGCAGCGCGCGCGACCTCGCGAGAACAGGTCCGGGGCGATCGTGAGGTAGCCGTGCTCGGCGAGCATCGCGACGTGTCCCTCGAGGTCCGTACCGAGGCCGAGGACATCGTGGACGACGACAACGCCAGGCCAGGGACCCGCACCCGCCGGGCGGGCCAGCAGCGCGGGCAGTGGGCCGTCCGGTGCGGATAGCTCGACGGTGTCCATGATCGGAAATGTACGCCGCGCGGGGCGTGCTCGAGCCGCCTTCGGCGCAGTGCCCGATCACGGCGGCGGTCCGTTCGCGGTCCAGCTCAGCCGGACCGCGGTGACGAGTGTGGCCCACTACAGAAGGGGCGTAACTGGTCGAGAGCGAATCGCTGTTTCTGGCGTACCCCCACCGCGGGTCAGTTCGGTTCCACCTCGAGATGCCGGGTGTCACCGAGGCTGGTGACCGCACGGTTGTGGAAGAAGTCGTCCTCGGTGAGCACCGTGATGCTGCCCGGCGCGGCGCGGAAGGCGACGTAGTCCGCCGAGTCGATCGGCATCCCGATCCAGGCCGCGAGCACGAATGTCAGTGCGCCCCCGTGTGTTACGACGACCTGCTGTTCACACGGGTCGTCCACGATCGCACCCATTGCCGCGTAGATACGTTGGGCGAGTTGTAATTTCGTCTCCGCGCCCGCGATTCCCTCGTCGTGGCGCAGACGTTCGCCCACGGCGGGCGGCGGGACGAATCGCCGGTCCAGCCACTCCTGCGGCCTGCCGCCCGCTTCGCCGTAGGACTTCTCGCGCAGTCTCTCGTCGAAGATCGGCGTCACGTCGAGCGCCTTGCCGATCGCTTCGGCCGTCCGCGCGGTACGCAGCAGATCCGAGGAGTGCACCCGCACCTCGGCGTCCTCGGCTATCCGCGCGCGCAGCGACTCGGCGATGGCCGCCGCGGCGCGCTCGCCTGCCGTGGTGAGCTGCGAGTCGTACCATCCGCCGACCAGTCGGTCGACGTGATGGGTCGCCTCCGGGTGGGTGACGACATAGATGTGGCGCATCGAATCTCCTTCTCGGGTGGGACCGCAGCGGCGCACACAGCGAATCGACGGGATCCCCTCCGACTTTCACAGTATCGGCGCGAACTCGAAGAACGTCGGCCCGCCGGACGACGTTCGGCGGGCGGCGCTTTCCGCCTCGACATGAACAAGCGCCTCAACCCGGAGAATTGGAGCGAGACGATTCGCCTTGTTATGGTGACCACGCCCACACCTCCCTGCCCACCACCATCGTGACCACCTTCCTGACACCACAACAGCGCGCCGACCGCACCGCCGCCGCGGTCGCGGCAGCCGTCGGGGCCGGGTGTGAGTTGGGGCTGACCGTCACCGAGCCCACGGTGCTGCACGACGTCTTTTCGGTCGTCGTCCACTTGGCCCCCTCGCCGGTCGTGGCCCGAATTCCCACCGTCCTACCCCGCCCGGACGACCTGGCCGCCCTCGCGCGCCGCCAGCGGGACGAGCTCGATGTCACACGGTGGCTGGCCGACCAGAAAATCCCCGTGATCGCGCCCAGCCCGCTCGTGCCGCGCGAACCCGTGCAGCGCGACGGGTTCTCGATGACGTTCTGGCCGTTCGTCGAGGAGGCCCGGGACAAGGAACCCGACTACGTCGCGAACGCCGAGAGCGTCGCCGACCTGCACGCGGCACTGCGCGCCTACCCGGGCCGCCTGGAGTTCCTGTCCGCGGCCGACCCGGAGTTCATCGCGGACAGCCTCGCCCGGCTCGACCAGCATCCCGACCTGATCGGAGCGGCCGAGCTCGACCGGGCCCGCCGCGAATGGCAGTTCCTCGAACCCCTCGTACGCTCACGCAGCGCCTTCGAGGCTCGGTTCCCCGGCATCGACCTCCAACCCATCCACGGCGACTCCCCGCCCGCGAACATCTTCCACGCGGTGGACGGCGACCGCTACGCCGACTTCGAACTGGTCACCCTAGGGCCCGTCGAGTGGGACCTGGCCGCTCTCGGCCCCGAGCACGAAGCCGCCTACAACCGCGGCGCACGACGCAACGGGACGAGGCCACTCGACGAGGAGGTCCTCGCCTTCGTCAACGCCCTGGGCATGCTGCGGGTCATCGCCACCCTCACCCTGGTCCCGCAGCTTCCCGAACTGATGGAGTACCTCGAGCCCGCGGTCGACCACTGGCAGACGACGCCCTTCGCCGCTGGCATGAGCGGCTGATATCAACCGACTGATAACCGGTGACGCCACCGCCGGCTCCGCGCAGGTCAATTTGCTGAAGATATGCTGTATCGGTGGTGTCCGCGCCGTCGCCGATGCTGGCCCTCTCCGGACGACCGCCCGGAAATCCGGACGGTTGGGCCTTCGAGATGAAATGGGACGGCATGCGCGCCGTCGCCGCGGTGGCCGAAGGCGACTGTCAGCTCTACAGCCGAAACCGCAAACAGGTCACCGGCTCGTTCCCTGAAATCGCCGCCGCCGTCGCCGCGGCGGTCGGCGAGCATCAGGCCACCATCGACGGGGAGATCGTGGCGCCGGAAGCCGCGAGCGGCGCGCCGTCGTTCTCCCGGCTCCAGCGCCGCATGCACGTCCGCGCGCCATCGGCGCAGCTGATCAGGGATGTTCCGGTGCTGTACATGATCTTCGACCTGCTCGCCCTCGACGGCCACGCCACCACCGCCCTGCCGTACCGGCAGCGGCGGGAGTTGCTCGCCCAGCTCGACATCGCCCGCCCGCCGATCCAGTTGTCGCCCTACTGGACCGACATCGAGCCCGAGGCGCTGTCGGAGGCCGCGGCGGAGAACGGGCTCGAGGGTCTGGTCGCCAAACGACTCGACTCCACGTATCAACCGGGTGAACGGTCGCGCAACTGGATCAAGATGCCGTTCCGGAAAACCACCGAAGCCGTCATCGCCGGATGGTTGCCCGGAAATGGCCCGTTCGCCAACGCATTCGGGTCGTTGATTCTCGGCGCGCACGATTCGGCGGGACGGCTGGTACATATCGGCAATGTCGGGACCGGATGGAAAATCGCGGAACGGCGCAGTCTACGCACCCGCCTGGACGAACTCGCCCGCCCCGATACACCTTTCGACGTACCGCCGCCGCGCGCGATCGCCGTGCTGGCGCACTGGGTCGAGCCCGAGTTGGTCGCCGATATCGAATACCGGGAAGCCACCCCCGAGGGACTACGGCATCCCAGCTGGCGGGGTATCCGCATCGACAAATCCCCCGACGAGATCGAAGTGCCCTTATAGGATCGTTCCGCATGTCGATTGGTACGCGTTCGCGCACAACGCAACAGCGCGCTGCTCGAACTGGCCGGCGAGGTTCCCTGGCCGATCCTGGCGCAGACCACCGGCATGCACATCACCACCGCGGTGCGCTGGAGCACGCTCGCCGCCCGCGACTGGACGAGAACAGGAATGGTTCCCATCACTGTGCCCGTCACCAGGGCACTGCTCCGGCGTCGTCGAAGAATCTGCCAGTCGGTGCTAGACGCCGAGTGCGCCCGGATCGACGGATCCGGGCGCTGGGTGGCGGTCGAGCCGAGGTCAGCTCAGGCCGCTGAGTTCCTCGGTGGCCCTGGCTCGCGCTGTCAGCTCGTCGAGGAAACGATCGATGCTGCTCGACCTGGCGAGCGGTGATTCGAGTAGGTCACGGGCTATGGATTCGGCGCGGTCGATGACCGCTGTGGTGAGGTCGTGGGTGAGTTCTTCCTCCAGTTGCCGATGTGCCAGAGCGACGTTGCGCAGGCCTTCTCGGCGCACCCGTTCGACTTCGGCCGCCGCGGTGTCCCGCAGTTCGGTGACGATCCGGTCGGCGTCATCACGCGCCTGGCGGCCGATGCGTGCGACCTCGACCTGGGCGGCCGCGACCGCCTTGGCGAAAGCGCGTTCGGCGGCGGCCAATTCGGTCGCGGCGTCCGCGCTTTCCGTCATCTGTTCCTCGATCGTGCGCTGCGCTTTGCGCATGACCGTCCGAACCTGCGGGGCAACCCATTTCGACAGTGCGCCGAGGATGACGGCGAAGCCGAAGAGCTGGCTGACGAATACGGGCCAGTCCCAGGTGATGTCGTAGACACCGTCGCCGGTGTTCATCGTTGTCCACCTCCGATCACCCGATCCGCAAGGTCGTGCGCCATGGGATCGAGATGCGTGTCCAATCGTGCCGCCGCCGCGGCGGCCTGGGTTCGCAGTTCCGCGGTGGCCGTGGCCACCATCTCCTCGGTTCGATCTCGAGCGCGATCGCGGTGCGCGACCAGGATCGCTCGGCCTTCGTTCCTGGCCTGTTCGCGTAGCCGCGCCGCGTCGGCGTGGGCCTGGGCGAGCGCGGACCGGTAGCGGTCCTCGGCCGCGGCGAACGCTTCCCGCGCCTGTCGCCGGTGGGCGGCGGCTTCGGTCACGCGGGCCTCGCGTTGGTCGAGAACCTCCCGGATCGGTGGTACCACGAACAGCCAGATGACCGCGAACACGATGAGGAAGATCGCCAGCTCGACGAAGAACGTGCCGTTGGGAATCAAGAAGTTCTCGGCCGCGCGGATTTCGGTGTTCATGGCGCTACTTGCCCGGCGCCGCGAACGCGAACAGTGCCATGAACGTCAGATTGATGAAGTACACGGCGTCGACGAGGCTGACCGCCATCAGGTAGTTGCCGCGCAGCTTGCCCTCGGCCTCCGGCTGCCGGGAGATGCCGTTGATCAGCGCCGAGCCCGCCATGCCGTTGCCGTAACCGGCGCCGATCGCGCCACCGACCATCATCAGTCCACCGGCGACCAATGCCGCCGCCTGAACCACCGTCTCGTGCGTTATGTCGGCCATGTGTCATTCCTTTCCTCGAATGATCCAACAGTTGTGTGCGGGTGCGGGATGTGCGCCTGCGGCTCAATGCTTTTCGTGTTCGACGGCGGTGGCCTGCCCGAAGTAGAGGACGGTCAGCAGGGCGAAGATGAAAGCCTGGATGAGTCCTACGAACAGGTCGAACAGCTTCCATGCCGCGTTCGGACCCCAGCTGAGCCAGGCGGGCAGCAGTGCGATCACCGAGATCATCACTCCGCCCGCGAACATGTTGCCGAACAACCGCAGCGCCAACGACAGCGGTTTGGCGATCTCCTCGATGACATTGATGACAACCATCGGACCCCAACCCATATGGCCCTTCAGCAGCTGCTTCACATGTCCGATCGGACCGCGGCGTGCCACGCCGGCGGCCTGGTAGGCGACGAAGACGAACAGGGCGAGCGCGTAGGTGAAATTGACGTCGGCCGCGGGCGGTTTGATCAGCTCACCGGCGCCGTACTGCACCGGCAGCACCGACAACCAGTTCGACAGCAGCACGAAGACGAACAGCGTCACGGCCAGCGGCAGGACGAACGGTGCGATCCGTAGTCCCACAGCGCTTTCCACCTGCGCGCGCATCTGCACGGTGACCGCTTCGAAAAACAACTGCACGCCGCCGGGGACCCCGGAGGTCAGCTTGACGCGCAGGGAGAACGCCAGACCCAGCACGACGGCGGCCGCGACCACGGTCGCGACGATCGTGTCGACGTGAAAATCCATTCCGAACAGGTGCGCGGTTTCGTGGTGTCCCACTTCGACTTTCGTCATCGAGCGCTCCGCAGAGTCGGTGCGGCCGCCCAGAACGCGGCGCCGATTTGAAAGGTCACCAGGCCGTACAGAATGCCCAGTCCGTCCGGGCGTGTCAGGACACCGGCGACCAGCGCGAGCACCGTGACGGCGAACAGCCGGATCCCGGTGACGGCCGCCAAAGGCCCTTTGCCGGAGGTGTTCTCACTCACGAGCGCGGCCACGCCCAGGCGGGTGAGATACGCGTTGGCCAATCCCAAACCTATTCCGGCGCAAATGAATACACCCAACAGCAGCCGATCCTGCATCCCGGCGGCGGCGAGAATCGTGATCCCGGCCGCGGTTGAGACGATGATCGGGCCGCGGTCACCGTTGACCGTCATGTGCCCTCCCTCGGCGATGAATGGCGGTGGAAGGCAATGCCTTCCGCGTCACAAGGTCATTCTTGCTTACTACGCCCCGTAGTACAAGAGAAGCGGGCAAATCGGGCATATCGGTCGTGCGATGACGAGACCGGCGACCCGGGCCGCGAACTCTTGATGGCATGAACATATCACGTAAGTTGGTACATGCATACCATCAACGGTTGCGGTTCGAGTGCTGTGCGCGCAGAGGGATCGCACTGGCGCCGCGCCGAAATCGACGTTCCCGGTGGCGCAATTTGCACGGGTGCGATTCGGCGTCAGCGCCAGAAACGTTGCCACCAACGGCGCTTCGGACGGGCGGACGATTCCGCCACCACGCCCTGCGCCGATGACCCCACCTGTTGCTCCGAAGGTTCGCGCGCGCGTTGCGTCGAGCTGGTCGCGCGTCGAGCCGAGGTTGCAGACGCGCGGCGTGCCGAATCCGTACTTCCGCTCGACGCGGACGCCTTCTCCTCCCGCCACCGCCGCACCACCGTGTCGGCGTCGATCGGCCCCACCGGCACGTGTGGCGGCGTCGGTACCCGCACATAGCGGACCACCCGCTGATTCAGTTCGGCGACCGCGGCGCGCACCTCAGGCTCGGTGTCCAGTTCGGCGACCGTCTGGTGAATGCGCTCCACATCCCGGCGCAGAACCAGCGATTCCGGCAACATACCGTCGGCTCGAATCCCCTCGCGCCGCAGATAACTCCGCAACCACCAGTTCTCGTCCACCTGGGTGCCGACCCCGGGAATCGGCTGACCCGCCCCGTGCAGATTGTCGAATTCCCCGCGCTCGGTGGCCTCGCGGACCTGCTTGTCGATCCACGATTCGAAGGTCTGATCCGGCGGTTTGCGCTCGGTCATGTCCTCCAGCCTACCGACGGTTCGGCGACGTCGTTCACGCCGACCGCGCTGTCGGGTAAGCGCCTGTCCGCGAACAGGTTTCGGAAAAGGCCAGCGCGCAACACCCCGCCCGACCTACCGTCGGAGCACAGTGCCGGGCGTCGTGAGTGAGACCGAAATGACCGAACCGAACACCTCTTGTGCCGCATTCCAGCGCGTCGCCGCGATCGATCCGGACGCGGTAGCCGTCCGCTCGATCGGCGGCGAGCAGAGCCTGACGTGGCGTGCGTATTCCGAACAGGTCCGAGCCGTCGCGGGCGGGCTGAGCGCGCTCGGCGTGGGGCGCGGTGACACCGTGGCCCTGATGATGGGCAATCGCGTCGAGTTCTATCCGCTCGAAGTCGGCGCACAGCACACCGGCGCCACGTCGTTCTCGGTGTACAACACCCTCGCGCCGGACCAGTTGCACCATGTGTTCACCAATGCGGGCAACCGGGTGGTGATCTGCGAGGAACAGTACGTCGAGCGGGTCCGCGGCTGCGGCGCGCCGATCGAGACCATCGTGTGCGTCGACGGCGCGCCCCAGGGAACAATCGGTGTCGACGAGCTCATGGCCTCGGCCGCTGCGGATTTCGATTTCGAGGCGACCTGGCGTGCCGTGCGCCCGTACGACATCGTCACCCTCTGCTACACCTCGGGCACCACTGGCAATCCCAAGGGCGTGGAGATCACCCACGAGAATCTGCTGTTCGAAGCCCGCGCGTTCGCCTCGGTACTGCCGGTCCAATTCGGCGACCGTCAAACCTCCTACTTGCCGACCGCGCACATGGCCGACCGGTTCACCGCGCTGTACCTGCAGGAGGTGTTCGGCACGCAGATCACCGCCGTCCCCGAGCGCGCGCAGCTGCCCGCCGCGCTGCTCGACGTACGCCCCACCATCTGGGGCGCGGTGCCGCGGGTGTGGGAGAAGTTCAAGGCGGCGATCGAGTTCTCCGTCGCCAACGAGCCCGATCCCACCACCAAGGCCGCCTTGCAGTGGGCTCTCGACACCGCCCGCCGTAAGGCCGAGGCCCGGCTGCGCGAGGAGCCCCTCGATCCCGCCCTCGCCGAGGAGTGGGCGCGCGCCGATGCCGCGGTGCTGTCGAAGCTGCGCGCGAAACTCGGTCTGGATCAGGTGAAGTGGGCGATATCGGGCGCCGCGCCGGTGCCGCCGGAGACGCTCGGGTTCTTCTTCGGGCTGGGTATCCCGATCTCCGAGGTGTGGGGGATGTCGGAGCTGACCTGCGTGGCCAGCGTGAGCCCGCCGGAGCAGGCGCGGTTGGGCACCGTCGGCAAGCTGCTGCCCGGGCTGGAGGGCTCCGTCGCCGAGGACGGTGAGTTCCTGGTGCGTGGACCGCTGGTGATGCGCGGCTATCGCAAGGAACTCGACGAGACCGTCGCGGCGCTCGATGACGACGGCTGGCTGCACACCGGCGACATCATCACCGTCGACGAGGACGGTTACCTGAAGGTGGTCGACCGCAAGAAGGAGTTGATCATCAACTCGGCGGGCAAGAACATGTCGCCTGCCAATATCGAGAACGCCATCAAGGCCGCCACCCCGCTGGTCGGCTCGCTGGCGGTGATCGGGGATCGGCGGCCGTTCACCACCGCGCTCATCGTGCTCGACGCCGAATCCGCGGCGCCCTATGCCGCTCAGCACGGGCTGCCGGATTCCTCGGCCGCCGCACTCGCCGCCGATCCCGGAGTGATCACGGCGATCGCGCGCGGGGTGGCGGCTGGCAATGCGGCGTTGTCGCGAGTCGAGCAGGTCAAGCGGTTCACGATCCTGCCGGTCTTCTGGGAGCCGGGCGGCGACGAGATCACCCTGACGATGAAACTGCGCCGCAAGCCCATCGCCGAGAAGTACGCGGCCGAGATCGAAGAACTCTACGCGGACCGACCGGATGGTTCGGTTCACGAGCCGATCGAGGCGCTGGACACCGCGGTGCGCTAGGGCCCGAGCCGACCGGTCTGGACGGTTATCCACACTGTTGTATTAGCGATCCCACAGATCTAATTTAGGTAATACGAAAACTCTGTGGGTAAGGCGTGCGGTGGTGCAGCGTGACCTGATGGGGGAGCCTTCGCGCCGCGGCTTTCTGGCCGGCGGCGGCGCGCTGCTGGGCCTGGGTGGCGCGGCGGTGGCGGCGCGCGCGGGTCTGTCCGAGGCGCGACCGCGCTCGGAGCAGACCGGCCACGGTATGCACGGGGCGGTCGCCCACGGCGGCGGGGTCAGCGGGCCCACTTTCCGCATCGGTTCGGTGGTCGACCACCACGGCAACGGATTCGACCCGACCGAGATCCTGCGCGACTTCGACTACGGCACGGTCACCAAAGCCGCCGACGGTCGCACCGTGCGGGAGTGGGAGATCGCCTCCACCGACAAGGAACTCGAGGTCGCGCCCGGCGTGCAGTTCCCGGCGTGGGTGTTCAACGGCCGCATCCCGGGACCGACGCTGCGCTGCACCGAGGGCGACCTGCTGCGCATCACCTTCACCAACGGCTCGCAACACCCGCACACCATGCATTTCCACGGCATCCATCCCGCGGAGATGGACGGCACCCCCGGCCTCGGCGCCGGACTCATCGCGCCCGGGCAGAGCACCGTCTACGAATTCGACGCCATCCCCTTCGGCGTGCACCTCTACCACTGCCACGTCGGGCCGCTGGCCGAGCACATCGCCCGCGGCATGTATGGGACGTTCATCGTCGACCCGCCGCAGGCGCGTCCGGCCGCCGACGAGCTGGTCATGGTGCAGCACGGCTACAACACCACCTTCGACGCCGAAGGCAACCAGCTCTACGCCGTCAACGGCATCCCGTTCCACTACATGCACGAACCGGTGCGCGTGCAACGCGGTGAACTCGTGCGCATCTACCTGGTCAACGTGCTCGAGTACGACCCGGTCAACAGCTTCCACATCCACGGCAACTTCTTCGACTACTACCCCACCGGCACCCGGCTGCAACCCGCCGACTACACCGACACGATCGTCCAGGGCCAAGGCCAGCGCGGCATCTGCGAACTGCGGTTCCCGTACGCGGGGAAGTTCATGTTCCACGCGCACAAATCCGAGTTCGCCGAACTGGGGTGGATGGGATTCTTCGAGGTGACCTGATGAGCGAACGCAGTGAGCGAATCATGAGCGAGCGCGCCGAAACTCCCGCATCGCAGAAGTCCGAGGCTCCCGGATGGTTGTCGACCGTGGCGGTGGTTCTGCTGCTCGGCTTGGCGCTGGCGGCGCTGGCCGTAGTGGGCGGGCGTTCGCTGCCCGAGCGGATCGGTCCACCGGTGGAAGAGATCGCGGTCGAACAGGTTCGGATGTCGCCGGGCCGCATCGATCTCACCGTGCGCAACGCCGGACCCGATCCGGTGCGGGTGGCGCAGGTGTTCGTCAACGACGCGTTCGTCGACGTCCGCGGCGGCGAGGAACCGATCGGACCCCGCCGCAGCACCGTGCTCACGCTGGACTATCCCTGGCAGGAAGGTCAGCCGTATCTGGTCTCCATGCTGACCTCCACCGGACTGGTCATCGAACACGAGATCGCCGCGGCCGTCGAGACACCCACCGGCGGGCGCGACCTGTTCGCGGTGATGGCGCTGCTCGGCGCCTACGTGGGCATCATCCCGGTCGTTCTCGGCATGCTGCTGCTTCCCGTGCTGCGGCGAATCGGCAAGGGCGGCATCCGTTTCCTGCTCGCGGTGACCGTCGGGCTGCTGCTGTTCCTCGCCGTCGACGCCGTCTTCGAAGGGTTCGAGCTCGGCGAGCGTTCCGGCGGCGCGTTCGGCGGCATCAGCCTGCTCGCGCTCGGCGCGATTCTCGCCTTCCTCGCGCTCACCTTCGTCGACCGCTGGCTCACCCGCCGCGCCGACGCCTCGGACGGACGCGGCGGCACCCGGCTGGCGCTGATGATCGCCATCGGCATCGGACTGCACAACCTCGGCGAGGGCCTGGCCATCGGATCCGCCTACGCGCTGGGCGAACTCGCGCTCGGCGCGGCGCTGGTCATCGGGTTCGCGTTGCACAACACCACCGAAGGATTGGCGATCGTCAGCCCGCTACTGACGGCGGCCCGGCCGGGGGTGCTGCGACTGCTCGGGCTCGGGCTCATCGCGGGCGCACCGGCGATCCTCGGCGCGGTGCTCGGCGCGGGCGTCAACAATGCCGAACTGTCGCTGCTGTTGCTCGGTCTGGGCATCGGTGCGATCGCGCAGGTCGTCGTGCAGATCGCGCCCGCACTGCGCACCGCGGACGATCACGACACCGGAACCGTGGCAGCGATGGACTCCACCGCGATCCTGGGTGTCGCTGTCGGCGTAGCGGCGATATACGCGACAGGTCTACTCGTATTGCCCTGAGCACCCCAACGATTCCGAGCCAGCTGGCACACAGGTTTTGCACGCCGCACATAGGCATCGTCTGTGTGCGGCGTGCGAAAGGTATGTGGAACGCGGCTGCGGTTCAGAGTGTGAAGGTGAGGCGGTCGGGGCTGAGGTAGTCGGTGGGGTCGTGCATGGTGCGTAACTCCGGGCGTCGCCCGGAAGCCAAGCGGGCGAGTTCGGTGCGCAGCGGGGCGTCGTAGGTGGCGGCGCTGGCCGTCAGGCCCGGCAGCCAATTGTCGTGGTGGGACGGGACGAACAGCGACGGGCCCAGCGCCTCGACGTACTTGCGGGGATCGCGCAGGCCGTTGGTGATCTGGTTGTAGCCCTGCACCGCGCCGATGTGCACGTCCGTGGACGGCAACCCCGCGAGCACGTCGAACACCTCGGGCGCCTTCTCGGTGAGCGGACCCGCGGAATCGTGCCAGGTGAGCGTGAAACCGGGGACGCGGAATTGGTAGAGCAGCACACCGCCCTCCGGATCCAGTAAGCGCGGCAACGTCTGGCGCAGATCGGTGAGCGTCGGATGGTGGCGCAGGATCGGTCCCAGTTCCGGACGCGGAAAGAACCGCCGCGCCTCGTCGGCCGGATCCTGCGGGGTGCGAGCCGAATGCAAGTGCCGGACCGCGGTGACCGCGACCCCACCGACGGTGACCTCGTGGCGCTGCCCGATGGGCGTGTGGGCGTCACCGAGCGCCTCCGACGGAAACGTGGCCTCGGGCACCTGGGCGCGGATGGCGGCGCAGTGCTCGGCCGTGCCGTAGACCGTCGCGCCGCTGGCCTCGGCGATCGCGCCCGCGTCACCGGCGTGGTCGAAATGGCCGTGACCGATGAAGATCGCCGCCGGACGCAAGTCCGCCAACTCCTGCGTCGTCGCGGGCACATAGCCGGAACTGGTCACCCGGGGTACCCACGCGTCGAGCAGGAACACCGAACCGCCCAGCGCAAGCGCGTAAGTCGTGCAGCCGACCCATGACAGCACCACGCGATCGGCCGGTACCGCACCCGTCTCGGGATCGGCCGCCGCACCGAAGAACCGCCGCCGCGCCGCCGTCGTCGTCCGCGCGTCCCCCGCCTCGCCCACCGGTTCCAACCGCATCGGCCGCCCCCACGCCCCGCGGAACCCAGCGATCAGCGAACCAGGATGCAGATTGCACATCCGTGCACCAGATCACGGAAACCCGGCATCTGGCAACCCTCGGGGTCCGTCCCGCCGCGTCCGGGAACGCGGCGGGCGTCGTGTGAGTCCATGATCGAAGCGGCGAGACCGGCTGTGACACGGGGGTACTGGCGGGTGACCGGCCCGGGGCGAAGGTTATCGCCCACCGAATCCGTGGTGGTTTGCAGACGACCGGGCGGTGTAGCGGACGACCCGTGGCGGCACCGGCTGCGCGCAGCCCTTACAGCTCGACGCCGAGCAGGGCGTCGACGGCCGTGGCGACCAAGCCGGGCGCCGCGGTGTCGGGGCCGCCGTATTCGAGCGCCTGCGCGACCCAGTTATCCACGGCGGCAAGGGCTTTGGGGGTGTCGAGGTCGTCGGCGAGGTGCTGGCGCAGGCGGGCCACCGTGTCCTCGGCGACGGGGCCGGAAGCCAGGGCGGTGGCGCTGCGCCAGCGGGCCAGGCGCGCCTGGGCGTCGGTGAGGACCTCGTCGGTCCACATGCGGTCCTGGCGGTAGTGTCCGGCGAGCAGGCCGAGGCGGATGGCGGCCGGGTCGACACCGGAGTTGCGCAGCTTGGAGACCAGCACCAGGTTGCCCTTGGACTTCGACATCTTCTCGCCGTCCAGGCCGATCAGCCCGGCGTGCACGTAGTGGCGGGCGAAACGGCGGCCCGCGATCAGGGATTCGGCGTGCGCGGCGGAGTACTCGTGGTGCGGGTAGATCAGGTCACTGCCGCCGCCCTGGATGTCGAACTCCGGGCCGAGGCGGTTGAGCGCGATCGCCGAACACTCGATGTGCCAGCCAGGCCGGCCCGCACCGAACGGGGCGGGCCAGGACGGCTCGTCGGGACGGGCCGCGCGCCACAGCAGCGCGTCGATGGTGTCGCGCTTGCCGGGGCGGTCCGGATCGCCGCCGCGTTCGGCGAACAGCCGCTCCATGGTCGCGCGGTCGTAGCCGGACTCGTAGCCGAACTGTTCGTTGGCATCGGCGCGGAAGTAGATGTCGGGGTACTCCGCGTCCTCCACGACGTACGCCGCACCCGAGGCGAGCAATTTCTGGACGAACTCGACGACCTCGTCCACCGACTCGATGGCGCCCACGTACTCGCGCGGCGGCACGATGCGCAGCGCCCGCATGTCCGAGCGGAACAGGTCGATCTCGCGGGTGCCGAGATCGCGCCAGTCCAGGCCGTCGCGGGCGGCGCGCTCGAACAGCGGGTCGTCGACGTCGGTGACGTTCTGCACGTAGTGCACGTCGTGGCCCGCGTCGCGCCACAGCCGGTTGACCAGGTCGAAGGTCAGGTAGGTTGCGGCGTGTCCGAGGTGGGTGGCGTCGTAGGGGGTGATCCCGCAGACGTACATGGTGGCGGTGGCGCCGGGGGTGACCGGCCGCACCCGCGCGTCGGCGGTGTCGTACAACCGCAACGGTGGCCCTGCTCCGGGGACGGTCGGTAGGGCGGTATCGGACCAGGACTGCATGATTCGAGGGTAAAGGTGTGGCCGAGTTCATCGCCGCTCGCCCCGGCCGCGCGGGCACCCCGAGCGCCACACGACCCTATCGGGACCAGCCAAAACGAGACCGCTACCAGAAGTCAATGGTTTCGCTCTCGCGGAAAAGAACATCCGACGAATAGTGCGGACTCCGGTTCACGCCAGCAAACCTCCAGACGACTGCGCCGCCTCAGAGCCTCGCGCAGCTGGGCGTCCCGTGGCGAGAAGCCGCAGCGACCTATGCGAACGCTCTGCCGCGCCCATCCACTCGCGTCGCCGCGGAGCCGAAGACGAACGGATGCGGTTCGGACTCGGCGAGGAAGTCGCCGGGGAACCCGCGCTCGAACGGCGCCGCGGCCTCCAACCGGCGCACCGCGTCCTCGGGCAGGGTCAGCTGGGCGGCGGCCAGATTCTCGCTGAGTTGCTCGACGCTGCTCGCCCCGACCAGCGGCAACACGGCGGGCGACTTGTGCCGGGTCCAGGCCAGCGCCACCTGCGCGGGTCGCGCCCCGAGCTCGGCGGCGACCTCGGCGACCGCGTCGGCGGCGGCACGCTCGCGGTCGGTGAACGCGGCCGGGTCGACCCGTCTGCCGGTCGAGCCCGTCAGTATCCCGGCCGCCAGCGGCCGCCACGCGGTGACGCTCATCCCGAACGCCTCCGCCATCGGCAGCAGTTCGCGCTCGATATCGCGCTGGAGCAGGTTGTAGGGCACCTGGAGCCCCGCGAACGGCGTGCGATCCCGCCACTGCGCCAGAGTGTTGGCGCGCGCGACCACCCAGGCGGGCGCGTCCGAGATTCCGAGGTAGCGCACCTTGCCCGCGGTCACCGCGTCGTCGAGGGCGCGCACGGTCTCCTCCAGCGGGGTGTGCCGATCCCACACGTGCACCCAGAAGATGTCGACGTAGTCGGTGCGCAACCGCCGCAGGCTGCGCTCCAGCGAGAGCATCAGGTTCTTGCGGTGGTTGCCCGCGCCGTTCACGTCGTCGGGGTCGCGGCTGAGGGTGTATTTGGTGCCGAGCACGAATCGGTCGCGTCGTTTGTCGAGAATCTCGCCGAGGATCTCCTCGCTGTCGCCGTAGGCGGAGGCCGTGTCGAGTGCGTTGCCACCCGCGTCGGCGAAGGCGTCGACGATGTCCCGCGCCTGTTTTGTTTCGTCGAAAAGCATTGTGCCTAGGACGATTTCGGAGATTCGTAGGCCGGTGTTGCCGAACAGTCGGTAGCGAAGCATGGGACGAGTCTCACGCGGTAGGCGCGCGGTAGGGAGGCCCTGGCAGGGTCACCCTCGCGAACCGCCGAACCTGTCGGTGCCGACCGCTACCGTGGCCGGGGTGACGGTACTCGGCGCTATCGCACTTCCCCAGCTCCCGCCCGAACGGCTGCCCGAGATCGCCGTGGCCGCCGAACAAAGCGGCTTGGCCGAATTGTGGCTGTGGGAGGACTGTTTCTGGGCCGCGGGTAGCGCGTGCGCGGCCACCGTGCTCGCCCACACCGAACGACTGCGCGTCGGGATCGGGGTGCTGCCGGTGCCGCTGCGCAACGTGGCGCTCACCGCGATGGAGATCGCGGCGCTGCTGCGAATGCACCCCGGTCGGTTGATCCCCGGCATCGGGCACGGCGTGCAGGACTGGATGGGGCAGGTCGGCGCCCGCGTCGACTCCCCGCTGACCCTGCTGCGCGAACAGCTCACCGCGCTGCGCGCCCTGCTGCACGGGCAAACGGTCGGCGCCGCGGGCGCCTACGTCCGCCTGGATCGAGTCGCGCTGGACTGGCCGCCGCGCACGCCCCCGCCCCTCGCCGCGGGCGCGAGCGGACCGCGAACGCTGCGGCTGTCCGGCGAACTGGCCGACGCCACCGTCCTCACCAGCGCCACCACGCCGGAGGGCATCCGCGCCGCCCGCGAACTCATCGACGAAGGACGTGCGAAAGCCGGACGCACCGACCCGCACCGCGTGATCGTCTACCTACTCGCCGCCACCGGACCCGACGCGGCCGAACGCCTCGCCGCCACCCGTCGACGCACCGGTCTGCCCGACAGCGTCGGAGTCGTCGGCGACGCTCAGGCCATCGCCGACGCGGTTCACCGATGGTCCGCGGCAGGCGCCGACACCATCGTCCTAGAACCCACCCCCGACGAGCCGGACCCGCTCGCCTTCATCCGTTTCGCGGGCGAACGGGTGCGCCCGCTGGTCGAGTGAACGCCGCCGCGCCGGAAGCCGACCTCAGAACGCCGGCCAGGGAATCGGCCGCGACGTCCGCGGCACCGGCATCACCGGCTGATCCAGCAACTCCTTCGTCCGGCCCGCGAGCGCATCGATCTCCGCGTCGGTGATGTGCGCGGCGAGCGCGTCGGCGAGTTCGCCGGGCAGGGCGGCCGCGAAGGCGGTGATGTCGGCGACCAGGTCGTCGCCGATCGGCCGACCGGCCCAACCCCACAGCACCGTGCGCAACTTGTGCTCACTGTGCAGGCAGATGCCGTGGTCGACGCCGTACACCTGACCGTCGACGCCTTCCAACGCGTGTCCGCCCTTGCGGTCGGCGTTGTTGAGCAGCACGTCGAGCACCGCCATGCGCCGCAGACGCGGGTCGTCGGCGTGAATGAGGGATACCTCGTTGCCCTCCCCGTCCAGCGCGCGCAACACCTCGCAGAAACCAGCGGGCACCGCGCCCGGCGGGCACAGGTCGACCAGATCGAGGCGATTGCCGCGCTCGGTGTGGTTGTCGACCGCGTCCACCCAGCGCTGCACCATGCCGGGACCGTACGGACCCTCACGCAGGATCGTCTCCGGGATCACGCCCCAGCCGAGAGCGTCGGAGATCAGATACGACGCCACCTCGCGCCCGGCGAGGGTGCCATCCGGGAAATCCCACAGCGGCCGCTCCCCGCGCACCGGCTTGTACACCACGCGCAGCGGATGACCATCGACATCCGAGTCGACCACATCGCAGACCAGCGTCACGTTGCTCGCGGTACGTATCCGCCCGATCACATTCAGCTCACCGCTGGCGAACCTTTCGTCGACCCGCGCCACATCACTCCTCTAGCTCGGCCGCGCCGAAGATGTCCCCGCGCTTGTAGCCGTTGGTTCGCACACACATGTGCCCGCGCGAGGAGAGCGGCTCCCCGCACAGCGGGCACGGCGGGCGGCCCGCCGCGATCACCCGCGCCGAACGCAGCGCGAACTCGCGGGCCTGGATCGGTGTCAGGAACACCCGGACGGCGTCGGGGCCCTCCTCGGTGTCGTCGAGCACCACCGACTCGTCCACCTCGGTCTCGGTGATGGCGAGCAACTCCACCACGACGGCGCCCGCGTCGGCGTCCCAGCCCAGACCCATGGTGCCGACCCGGAATTCGGCGTCGATCGGCGTCACGAGCGGATCGGTGTCGGCCACGTCGTCGGCCTGCGGCGGCACCTGGGCGCCGAAACGGCGCGCCACCTCGTCCAGCAACAGTCCCATACGGTCGGCGAGCACCTTCACTTGCTGCTTCTCCAGCAGCACGCTCACCACGCGCGGCTGCTGCACCGCTTGCAGGTAGAAGGCGCGATCGCCCGGCTCACCGACGGTCCCGGCGACGAAACGATCGGGGGTGCGAAATACATGGATTGCTCGTGCCATCTGCACCTCCTGATGCGTGACCCTGATCGACTACCCGCGGCGCCCGGACTCCCGCAACACCGTCTACTCGTTTACAAGGAATCTCAAAGCTACGCATTCCCATTATCCGCACTAGCAGTACCGCCTAGCTCGCCGCCGGGAACCGGTCCGGACGTATCGGGGCGATCGTTGTCCGCGTCGCTGTCTCGCGGTCGCGGTCTGATCGCCTCCAACGCGCTCAGGTCCGAACCGGTGTCGTTGAGCCGCCACACGTAGGGGGCGTGCGGGGTGTAGCGGACGACGCTGATCGACGCCGGTTCCACCACGATCCGCTGAAAGCCGTCCAGGTGGATGCCCAGCGCGTCGGCGAGTACGGACTTGATCACGTCACCGTGCGTGCACGCCACCCACAGCACATCCTGGCCGTGCCGCTCGGCGAAGACGCGATCGTGCTCGCGGATCGCGGCGACCGCGCGGTGCTGCACCTGGGCGAGTCCTTCGCCGCCTGGGAACACCGCGCCGGAGGCATGCCGCTGCACGACCTTCCACAGCGGTTCGGTGAGCAGCTCGGCGATCGGCCTGCCGGTCCACTCGCCGTAGTCGACCTCGATGAGCTGGTCGTCGTACTCCGGTTCCAGCCCGAGCTTGTCGGCGAGCGGGCCGACCGTGCGCTGGCAGCGCAGCAGCGGTGAGTGCACGATGTGCTGGATCGGCAGCCCGCCCAGTCGTTCGGCGACCGCGCGGGCCTGATCGGCGCCGTGTTCGGTGAGGTCGACTCCGGCGCTGCGGCCGGCGAGAGTGCGGGCGGTGTTCGAGGTCGACACGCCGTGCCGCAGCAGGATCACCGTCATGCGGCCAGCCTAGTGGGCACAGCCGGACGGAGTCCGCCCGAAAACCCGCGCGTGGCCGCAGCGAAGGCGGCTGTACGCCCGCGGATCATGTCGCCGACACCACCCCGCCCGCGAGCAGACCCATGATCACCAGGCCGAGCACGATGCGGTAGCCGACGAACCAGTTGAACGAGTGCTTCGACACGAACTTCAGCAGCCACGCCACCGAGGCGTAACCGACGACGAACGACAAGAGCGTGGCGACCAGCAGCTGCGGGCCCGAGGCGTTGAGTCCCTCACCCGCGGGGGCGAACGCGTCGGGCAGGCTGAACAGGCCGGACGCGGTCACGGCGGGAATGGCGAGCAGGAAGGAGAACCGCACGGCGGCCTCGCGCTCGAGCCCGAGGAACAGGCCCGCCGAGGAGGTGGCGCCGGAGCGAGACACACCGGGGATCAGCGCCAAGCACTGGGCGAAACCCATCACCAGTCCGTCGCGGGTGGTGAGCTGTTCGATCGGTCGCCGCTTGGCGCCGTAGTACTCGGCGGCGGCGATCACCAGTGCGAAGGCGATCAGCATGAACGACACCAGCCAGAGGTTGCGCGCGCCGGTGCGGATCTCGTCTTTCAGCACGTAGCCGATGACGCCGATCGGGATGGTGGCGATGATCACATACCAGCCGATGCGGTAGTCGAGTTCGCGCTGCCGATCCTCGGCCAGACCATAGGGAACGCCGTCGCCGGTGATGACCGGGAGCTTCGTGGTGACCTGGTCGGTGATCGGCACCGTCTCCCTGGACCTGGCGCTGACCTTCTCGGCCATGGTGGTGAACCAGGCGACGACGATGCGCCAGATGTCCTTGGCGAAATACACCAGCACGGCCGCTTCGGTGCCCAGCTGGGTGACCGCGGTGAACGAGGCGCCCGCGTCCTCGCCGAAGAACACCGAGGAAACGATGCGCAAGTGCGCCGAGGAGGAAACCGGCAGGAATTCCGTCAGACCCTGCACCAGTCCGAGTACCAGCGCCTGTATCCAGGTCATCGACTCGCCCACGCAACCTCCTCTTCCGTTGCCCGAAACCGCCGTTCCGACTGGGCAATTGGTCCAGCGACGACACCGTTCGCCGGAAAAGCGGCGCCGCAATACCGCAGCGACAGTACATGTCGCCCGGTGAAGCGGTGATTCCGGCCGCTGCCCGGCGCCGCGCGGCGGCCACCGCGAGCGGCCCCCAGCATTTACGCTTGGCGCCGTGATGAAAGCGCGGATCCGGTGATGGAACAGCGGACGGTCGGACGCAGCGGCCTACGGGTGTCCCGGATAGGACTGGCGACCCACACCTGGGGCCTGCAGACGGACGCCGACGACGCGGCCGGGCAGCTGGTGGCCTTCGCCGAGGCGGGCGGCACCCTGGTCGACACCTCCCCCGCGTACGCGGGCGGCGCGGCGCAGCGGATCCTGGCCGATCTACTCGGCGACCTGGTCTCGCGCGACGAGCTGGTGCTGAGCGGCTGCGCGGGCGTGCTGCCGCGCACCGAACCGGCCCAGACCACCGTGCCGGGTCCGGCGCCGCGCACCGAGATCGACGCGTCGCGGCGCGGACTGCTGCGCCAGCTCGACCGCACCCTGCTCGAACTGGGCACCGATTACCTCGACATCTGGCATGTCGCCGCCTGGGATCCCGGCACCCCGCTCGACGAGATCGCGGCCACCCTCGACCACGCGGTGCGCTCCGGCAAGGTCCGCTACGCGGGCGTGCGCGGGTTCAATCCGTGGCAGCTGGCCAGTCTGGCCGCCATCGCGCCGATCTCCGTCGCGCACACGCCCTATTCGCTGCTCGCGCGCCGTGCCGAAAACGAATTCGTCCCCGCCGCGCAGCATCACGGCGTCGGCGTGATCGCGTCCGCGCCGCTGGCAGGCGGCATCCTGACCGGCAAATACCGCGACGGCGTTCCCGCGGACTCGCGCGGCGCGGACGAAGCGACCGCCGCCGAGATCCGCCACCGCCTCGACGAACGCGCGACCCGGGTGGTCGACGCGCTGGTCACCGCCGCCGACGGGCTCGGCACCTCGCCGCTCGCGGTCGCGCTGGCCTGGATCCGGGACCGGCCGGGCATCGCCAGCATGATCGTCGGCGCCCGCGACATCGGACAGCTCACCGGCGTGATGGCCGCCGAGACCCTCGAATTGCCGCGCGCGATCGCGGCCGCACTGGACGACGTCAGCGCGCGCACGGAATGACGCGGACATTAGGCTTGCCTTCATGAGGCTCGTCGATCGTGCTCGTCCCGGAGTGGTTCGCTCCCTCCTCGCCGCCCTCGCTTTGACACTGATCGCCGGAACCGCGGCATGCGGCAGCGACAGCGAAGCGACCGGTTCCGGACAGCGCGGGCCGAGCACCGCCACGGTGGGCAATCTGGATCCGGTGCCGATCGGTCCCGCCCCCACACCGGTGCTGCCGGTGACGGTGCGCTCCTTCGACGGCACGGAGGTGACGGTCACCTCGGCCGACCGCATCATCGCCGCCGACCGCTACGGCACCCTCGCCCAGACCGTCTGGGCGCTCGGCCTCGGACCCAACCTCATCGGGCGCAGCACCTCGGCGGCGTTCCCCGCGGTGCTGGACCTGCCGAACGTGACCGGCGGCAGCGGCTCGCTGAACGTGGAATCCATTCTGGCGCTGCGCCCCACCGTGTTCCTCACCGACACCACCAGCGCAACGCCCGCGGTGCGCGAGCAGCTGCGCGCGGCCGGGGTGACCGTCGTCTACTTCGATCCGCAGCGAACCATGGACGGTGTGGCGCCGCAGATCGAGGCCGTCGCCGCCGCACTCGGCGTTCCCGAGCGCGGTCGGGAGCTCGCCGAGCGCACCCGCGATGAGATCGCCGCCGCCTCCGCCGCGGTCCCCGCGAAGGACAAGCCGTTGCGCATCGCGTTCCTGTACTTGCGCAGCACCGCCATCACCATGATGGCCGGGCCGGGTTCCGGTGCCGACTCGCTGATCACCGCCATCGGCGGCGAGGACGCGGGCACCGTCGCCCAACTCACCGAACCGTTCACCGCCATCACCAGCGAAGCGATGATCGGCGCCGCGCCCGACGTCCTGCTCGTCATGACCGACGGGCTGAACTCAGTCGGCGGAGTGGACGGCCTGCTGAAGGTGCCCGGCGTCGCGCAGACACCGGCCGGGAAGAACAAGCGCGTGGTCGACATGTCCGGCGCGGTGCTGCTCAGCTTCGGACCGAATACCGGGCGCGTGGTCGCGGCGCTCAACGAGGCCGTCTACGGCTCCGCGCCGGCATGAGCGACCCGGCTCGCACATCTTCGGGAACTTCGGCCAACGGGGTCGGCCCCACGCAGGAGAACGGCGCGGGCGGGCTCGACGGAGGTCCACAGCGGCCGGAGATCACGACCGGCGCGAGCTCGGCACCGGTCGAACCACCCGCGAACACCGCCGACGCTCATGGCACAGCGATCCCTCCGGGCACGCGTTCGGTCTCCCGGATCACCGTCGCCTTCGCGGTCGCGATCGCGGCGCTGGTGGTGCTGGCACTCGCCTCGGCCGCCATCGGACAGGTGCCGACCTCGCCCGCCGAAGTCGCGGGCAGTGTCTTGCACCGGATCGGTCTGGATTGGGGCCCGTTGCCCGCCCATCCGTCCGGTGACGTGACGCTGTGGGAGGTGCGATTCCCGCGCGTCGTGCTGGCCATGCTGGTCGGGGCCGCGCTGGCGACAGCGGGTGCGTTGTTGCAGGGCGTGTTCGCCAATCCGCTGGCCGAGCCAGGCGTCATCGGCGTCTCGGCGGGCGCCGCGGTCGGCGCGGGCACCGTGATCGTGGTGGGTGGGGCGTTCGTCGCCGCGTGGTCGGTGGCCGCCGCGGCGTTCGTCGCCGGGCTGTTCACCACGCTGCTGGTGTATCTGCTCGCGCGATCCAACGGCCGCACCGAAGTGGTGACCCTCGTGCTCACCGGCGTCGCCATCAACGCCTTCGCCGGTGGTCTGATCGCGTTCCTGCTGTTCGTCGCCTCACCCGCGGCCCGCGATCAGATCGTGTTCTGGCAGCTGGGCAGTCTCAACGGCGCGAACTGGGACTCGGTGGCGGTCGTCGCGCCGCTCGCCGCGCTCGGTGTGTTCGCGGCGATCGTGGTGGCGCCGCGCCTGGATCTGCTCGCGCTCGGTGAGTCCGCGGCTCGCCACCTCGGCGTCGACGTGGAACGGCTGCGGCGCAATGTGATCGTCATCGTGGCGGTGCTCGCCACCGCGGGCGTCGCGTTCACCGGGATCATCTTGTTCGTCGGCCTGATCGTCCCGCACCTGGTACGCATGATCGTCGGCCCCGGCCATCGCGTGCTGATTCCGCTCAGCGCCATCGTCGGCGCGGTGGTGCTGCTCGCCGCCGACGTCGCCGCCCGATCCCTCGTCGACAACGCCGACCTGCCCCTCGGCATGCTCACCTCCCTCATCGGCGGGCCGTTCTTCTTCTGGCTGCTTCGCCGCACCCGTGCCCGCGCGGGAGGCTGGGGATGAGCGCGGCCCGCACGCACCGGTGTCTCGATCATGCAGTCGATGCAATGCCGCACACCTCGCCAATCCAGTGGGGTCGTCGACCGCGTCCAGCAGTCGTTGCCCAGGAGCGACGGGTCGTCGCCCGGCACGCCGAATCATCTCGCGTGTCGCTCGGTCACACCGCGCGTACGCCCGGTGACGCGCTCGACCCGATGACGGAGGCCGCCGGTCAGTGGGGTGCTGCCGCACGCGGACGCACAAGGAACTCGCAGTACCAAGGCCGGGCGGTGACCACGTGAGCGGAATGCGGCAAGGGCTTGGCGCGATGCTCGGACGGACGCACGAGGAGCCGGTGCGGCCCGAGCGCGGCGCGGTGACCTTGCGGGCGCGCGGGCTGAGCGTGGACCGGCGAGGCGGAGCGAGCGGGCACGCGCGCAGAGTGCTCGAAGCCGTCGATTTCGAGGTCGCCGCTGGCGAGGTCGTCGCGCTGGTGGGACCGAACGGTGCCGGAAAGTCCACGCTGCTGGCCGCGTTGGCCGGTGAACTCACACCGAGCGAGGGCAGCGTCGAACTGGACGGTCGCGCCCTCGACCACTGGACTCCGCTGGACATGGCGCGCAGACGCGCGGTACTGCCGCAGAGCCACACCGTGGGCTTCCCGTTCACCGCGCGCGAGGTCGTCGCCATGGGGCGCGCGCCATGGGTGCGCACCGCACGCGGCGAACGCGACGACGAATTCATCGCCGCCGCGATGACATCGGCCGACGTCGGTCATCTGGCCGCGCGCTCGTTCCCGACGCTGTCCGGTGGCGAACGCGCGCGCGTCGCGCTGGCCCGCGTGCTGGCCCAGGACACCGCCACCTTGCTGCTCGACGAACCCACCGCCGCACTGGATCTCGGCCACCAGGAAGCGGTCCTGCGTTTGGCGGCCGAGCGGGCGACGGCGGGCGCGGCGGTCGTCGTCGTCCTGCACGACCTCGGCATCGCCGCCGCCTACGCCGACCGCGTCGCCGTGTTGGAGTCCGGCCGCATCGCCGCGGACGGCCCGCCGCGCGAGGTTCTCACCACCGAATTGCTGAGCCGCGTCTACCAGCATCCGGTGGAGGTCCTGGACCATCCGGTCACGGGCGCCCAACTGGTCCTGCCGGTCCGTCGCTGACCGCTCGCTCTCGTCGGCCTCCGTCAGACGACGGCCGATGCTGGCGTGCGGTCACGAAGTTGTGCGGGGTCTCGTCCGCCCCTACTCCCCGACCCGCACCTGCAATCCATCCTGCGTGACGATCCTGACGGTCGCGTTCACACCCCACAGCACGAAGAACCCGATCCCGAGCACCGGCGTCACCGCGACGGCCCAGGCCACAGCTCCCCCGCCGAACCAGATCACCTCCAGCGCCACCCGCCACCACCCGGTGAGCGGGAACCGGGCGTTGGCCGCCGCGCCGAACAGCGCCCACATGAGCACGAACAGCGCGGGCGCGAGCACACCGGCGGTCAACTGGGTCACCAGCCCGCCGGGCAGCGTGAAACCCCAGAACGCCGCGCCCGTGATCACGCCCAGTTCCAGCAGGAACATCAGGAACAGATTCGCCCCGATCACCCCCCGTCGCATGCCCCTCATCTCCAGATCAGTTTCAGTACCGCGGGCGTGAGCAGCATCCGGATGACGGTCGCGTCGATGATCAACGCCGCGATCATGCCGTAGGCGATGTATTTCATCAGCACCAGATCGGAGAAGCCGAACGCGCCGGTCACCACGATGAGAATCGCGGCGGCCGAGGTGATCACGCCGCCGGTGTGGGCGATGCCGTAGCGGATGGCCTCCGGTGCGTCGGCTCCGGCCTCGCGCGCCTCGGCGACCCTGGACAGCAAGAAGACCTCGTAGTCGGTCGACAACCCGAACACCACCGTCACGATCAACGCCAGCACCGCGAACATCAACGGCCCCGGCGTGAACTGGAAGACCTCCGACCCGTGTCCTTCCACGAAGATCCAGGTGAGGATGCCCAGCGTCGAGACAAGGCTCAGCCCGCTCATCGCGACGGCCTTGAGCGCGAGCACCATCGAACGAAACGCCAGGTAGATGACCAGGAGCGCGGTGCAGATCAGGATCGCCAACAGCGTGGGCAAACCCTCGAGCAATCCGTTGATGCTGTCGCGTTCCAACGCGGGCACCCCGGCCACCATCACCTCGACACCCGGCGGTTCGGGTATGGCGCGCAGCGCGGCGATCACGGCGTCGGCCTCGCGTTTGTCGGTCAGCCCGGCGTTGAGGACGTTGACGCCGTCCTTGGTCGGCGCGGCCGGTTCGAAGCGCCCGGTCAGCCCGGGCACCTGGTTGGCTTCGTGGCGAATGTCGCCGAGCTGCTGCGAATTCGCCCCGACCACCACGAGTTTCAACGGTTCGGTGCGGAAGCTGGGAAACAGCCGGTCGAAGTCTTCTTGGGCGACGCGGGCCGGATTGTCCTCGGCCAGATAGCGTTCGCTGATCCCGCCGAACTCGATGTTGCGCAGCGGGATGCTCAGCGCCAGCAGTGCGAGCACGATCGGCACCGCCACCGCCCACGGCCGCCGCATGGCGAACAGCGCGAGCCGGGAGAAGAATCCGGCGTCGATCTGGGCCTCGGTCTTGGTGCGGGAGAAGCGTTTCCAGCCGAGGAAGTCGATGCGCCGACCGACGATGCTCAACGCGGCGGGCAGCGCCGTCACCGAGAGCAGCGCGGCGAGCAGCACCGAGCTGATGCCGCCGTAGGGCACCGAGCGCAGCACGCCGTTGGGAAAGATGAACAGCGCGGCGAGGCTGATCGCGATGATCGCCGCCGAGAACAGCACCGTGCGTCCCGCGGTGGCCACGGTGCGAGCCGTCGCCTCCTCCACGCTGCGCCCTGCGGCGAGTTCCTCACGGAAGCGGGTGACGGTGAACAGACCGTAGTCGATGGCCAGGCCGAGGCTGACCAGCGTCATCACCGCGTTGGCGAAGACGTTGACCTCGATGTGGTCGGTGAGCACGCGCAACATGCCCTGCGTGCCCATGATCGTCATCCCGCCGATGATCACCGGCAGCACCGCGCCGATCACGCCGCCGAACACGAAGTACAGCATGATCGCCACGATCGGCAGCGCGATCAGCTCCGCGCGCTGGATGTCGTTCTGCATCCCGGTGTTGATGCCCTCGACGATCGGCTGCAACCCGGCCAGTTGCACCGTGGTTCCGCCCGGTCCGCCGCCCGCGTCGCCCGCGCCGAGCGAGTCCTTGATCGCGAGATAGTTCTCGACGGTGGCGGTGCCCTCGCCGCGCAGCCCGACGCTGGCGAAGGCGTGTTTCTTCGTCGGGTCGCTGGCGCTGGCCGTGAACGGGCTGTCCCAATAGCTGTCGATCTTCAGTATCCGGTCCGGATAGCGTTCGAGCAGGCCGCGCAGCTGGGCGGTGACCGCGGCGCGCACCTCCGGTGAGTCGACGGTGCTGCCCTCGGGGACGGTGTAGACCAGGATCAGGTCGCTGTCGGTGTCACGGCCGAAGGTCGCGTCGGCGAGTTCGGAAGCGGCCACCGATTCGCTGCTCTCGTCGAACCACCCCTCCTGGCTGAGCCGGTCGATCAGGTCGCGGCCGTACCAGCCCGACAGCAGGACGGCCAGCGCGAACCCCGCGAGCACGAGATAGCGGTAGCGGTGGACGAACCGGCCCCACCCCAGGAAACCCGAATGCAGCATCGATGGGCCGAGCCGCTACCCGCACGCCGGGGTGCGGTAGTCGGCCGAGCGCAGGATGCCGCACAGGTCGGTGCGCGAGATCTTCCAGCGCCCGTCGAGATAGACGAAGTGCACCACCGTGGTGCGCACGGCGGTGCCGGTGCCGTCCTTGTCCAGGCGCATGGTGGCGGTCAGGGTGCCGTCGCGGTTGTCGAAGACGGGATCGGTGACGCCGTAGATGGCGCGCGGGTTGTCCTGCAGCGCCCGGTACATGTCCGGGATCGCGTCGCGGAAGGCGTCGCCGTCCTCGATCAGCGCGGTGCGCTCGGTGTCGGGCAGCGCAGGGTCGAGTGCCCGCTTGATCTGGGCGTCGAGTTCGGCGGCGGTCGGTATCGGCCGGTTGGCGATCGCGCTGGAGGTGGCGGCGGCGGAGGAGGACAGTTCGGCGATGGCCTTGGAGCGGGCCGCCTCGACCGAGGCCTCGTCCGGGCCCGAATCGCACGCGGCGACCGCGGCGAAAGCGACAGCGGCGGCCAAGGTCAGCGCGATACGGGAGATTCGTGTGGAGTGCATCACTACCTACATACCATCGATGACGGAACTGATCCGTCCCAGCAGAGCGCGCACGGTCGTGACGTCCCGATCGGCGGCCGCCTCGACCGGGGCGGCGTCGGGGATCATGTCGCGCACCAGCGCGACCACACTGCGTTCGTCGTCCAGATCGACGTCGGTGACTCGTACTTCGGCGACCGCGACCACATCTTCCGGGCCGGGCACGTCGTTGCCCAGATCGGCGCGGTAGATCTCGAGCGTCAGGATCGAGCGCACCGTGCGGAACGCGTACGGCCTGCCGTCGGCGGTGGTGCCGAACCCGTGAGCAAACGGACCAACGGTTATGTCATCGATGGCAAATCCCGATGCATGGTCGGCTTTCAACCGGATCTCCCTGAGTCGGACACTGTTTGATTACACCGTAACCCCCATCACGGGTAATTCGGTGCTGCCGCCACCCCGGTCGGCGGTGGTGTTGCGCCATCATGGTCAGATGGTGACGTCGCGTTGATTCGTCGGTAGGAGGAGTTCGGTGGTGCGCCCTCGCGGCTCGGTCCCCTCAGCGCTGGTGGGCGTGGCGGTGCTCGCGCTGCTGGCCGGATGCTCCTCCGACAAGGGCGAACGCGACGTCCCGACCCGCGAACCCGCCACCGCGGCCGTCGCTCCCGCGCCGCAAGCCGCACCCGCGGGTGACGTGATCGGCATGAACGCCCCGCTTCGGGCCATGCTCGCCGACCCAGGCACCGGTCAGCTCGCGGCGCTCGACAAGAGCAGCGACGACACCACCGTGCTCTTCCTGATCGATCCGGCGACCGCGGGCCGACGGACCGTCACCCTGCCCGCGCACGGAACCAGCCTGTCCGCGGGCAAACCGGGGGAGGTCCTGGTCACCGCGACCGGCTGGATCTTCCGCGTCGACGTCGCCACCGGCGCGGTCACCGAGACACCCGTCGAGGGCGACCCGCGCTCGGTCCGGCAGCGCGAAGACGGCACGCTCGTCGTCGGCACCGCCGACGGCGCCGTGCGCACCCTCGGCCCCGGCGGCGAAGTTCTCGACACTGTCTCCGGCCTGGTCTCGGCCGACGTCGTCGCTCTCACCGCCGATCGCGTCGCGGTGCTCGACCGCCGCCAGACCTCCGTCACCGAGATCGACCCCGCCGAGGACCACCTCGGGCTCGCGCTGCGCGCGGGCGACGGCGCGACCAACATGATCTCCGACCACTTCGGCAGGGTGATCGTCACCGACACCGCGGGCGAGGAACTGCTCGTCTACACCACCGGACCACTCGTCCTGCGCCAGCGGTTCCCGGTAGGATCGTCGCCTTACGCGCTCGCCTATGATCGACGGTCCGACACCGTGTGGGTGACGTGCACCCAGAGCAACGAAGTCGTCGGCTTCGATCTGTCGACGGGTATACCGAAGGAAGTGGGACGCTATCCGACCGTCCGGCAGCCCGAATCGGTGACCGTGGACGAGCGCACCGGTGACCTTTTCGTCGGATCCGCCACCGGTGACGGTGTCCAGCGGATCCGCGCGGACCAGCTGAAGAGAGGGCAGTGATGGCGCCGAAAAGCTCCCGCGCAGCGTTACCGGCGAACTGGGAGACCAGCAGCGACGACTACGAATACGTCCCGCTGCGCTTACCGAAAGACGTGACCAGGGTGACCGCCTCGATGCGCCTGGCGATTCAGGCCGAATTCGGCGGATGGGAGCTCTCGCGCGTGCGCGCCTACACCGACGGCAGCCGCAAGGTGCTGCTGCGTCGTCGCAAGACCTCGCTACTACCCCAGCCCGAGCCGGGGATGTGAACCGGATGTACGCACTGCTGCTTCGCCTGATGTTCTTCGTTCCGCCGGAACGCATCCATCACCTGGCCTTCGCCGCCATGCGCGTCGCCGCCCGGTTCGCCCCGACCAGGCTGCTGCTGAAGCGGCTCGCCGTCGTCGAGGATCCGATCCTGCGCAACACCGTCTTCGGCGTTCAGTTCCGCGCGCCGCTCGGCTTGGCCGCCGGTTTCGACAAGAACGCCGAGGGCGCCGACATCTGGGGCCCGTTCGGCTGGGGCTTCGCCGAGATCGGCACCGTCACCGCGCAGGCCCAGCCGGGCAACCCCGCGCCGCGGCTGTTCCGCCTGCCCGCCGATCGCGCACTGATCAACCGGATGGGCTTCAACAACCACGGCGCCGCCCGCGCCGCCGACCAGCTGCGCGCCAAGGCCGCCACCGTCCCGATCGGCGCCAACATCGGCAAGACCAAGATCGTCGACCCGGCCGACGCCGCCGCCGACTACGCGACGAGCGCGGCCCTGCTCGGCCCGCTGGCCGACTTCGTCGTCGTCAACGTCAGCTCCCCCAACACCCCCGGCCTGCGCGACCTGCAGGCCGTCGAATCGCTGCGCCCGCTGCTGCGGGCCGTGCTGGACACCGTGCGCGTTCCGGTCCTGGTGAAAATCGCCCCCGACCTGTCCGACGACGACATCGACGCCGTCGCCGACCTCGCGCTCGAACTCGGTCTCGCGGGCATCGTCGCCACCAACACCACGATCCGCCGCGACGGGCTGCGCACCGACGCCGCCGAGGTCGCGGCCATGGGCGCGGGCGGCCTGTCCGGCGCCCCCGTCGCCGAACGCTCGCTCGAAGTGCTGCGCCGCCTGTATCGGCGGGTCGGCGATCGTTTGGTGCTGATCTCCGTCGGCGGCATCGAAACCCCCGATCAGGCTTTCCAGCGCATCCTCGCCGGCGCCAGCCTGCTGCAGGGTTACACCGGTTTCATCTACGGCGGCCCGTTCTGGACCCGCAAGATCCACCGCGGCCTCGCCGCGCGCCTGCGCGAGAACGGCTACACCTCGATCGCCGAGGCTGTCGGCGCGGAGAACGTCGCGCGAACCTGAATCCCGCCGACGTCCCTGCGGCGCGGTCATCCGTACACGCGGGGCGGTCCGCTCGTGCGCTGCGATACGCACCGCGCGCGCGGGCCGTTCGGCGGATCGCATGCGCCGACCGGGCCCGGCGCGGACTCGTCCGGCCGATCTCGCAGCCGGGCCACGATCCGCTTGTGCAGCAGAATGATCGCGTGGTCGAGCAGGATGCCGAGCCGGTCGGCGCGCTCGGCGGCATGGGCGTGCGCGATGCGGTCGTGCACCATGTCCGGGTCGCTGAGCAATTCGTCCAGCTCCATGCCCGCGAACGCCTGCTCGCGGGAGAGAACGCGACCCGGCAACCAGCTCAGCCGCCAGGCGTCGGCGCCGTCGCGGTAGGCCGATTCGGGCGTCAGGTCGCTGATCATGGTCCACTCGGTGGTTTGAATGGTCATGGCTGCCTCCGGTGACTACAGCCCGAGCAGAATCTGCTCCAGGGAAATTCCGAGTTGTCCGGCGTAGTGCACCGCCCGCGAGTGAGCGATCCGATCGTGCCGGTAGGTCTGGGTGCTGACGATCTCGGCGAGATCCATCCCCGCCAGTGCCTGTTCGCGGATGAGCAGGCGGTCGGGCAGCCTCGGCCGCCAGACGTGGTCCGATGATCGGCGACGCGTCGCGCCGATTCGTTGGTGCGATCGCTGGTCGTCGACCGATCGGTGGTGTAGGCGGCTGCGAATGCCTCGTGTCGGACATCCGGAGGTCGAAGGGGGTCACCGAAAAGTTTCATCACCAAGGCCCTCCCGAGTCCGCTGGTGGGGACGACCAATCGCCCAAAATCAGTGTGGCATTTGCCTTTTGTCCGGTCAATTGCCGGAGTATCTTGGGGATTGCCGGTCTCATTGCCCGCTAAACACCCATATCGGGGCAATCTCCGCACAAGCACAACGAATTGGCAACGACGCGATGGAGGGCGGACTCGCCGATGGCTCCGCAGAATCCCCGCACGATCGCGATTCGCGACATCCTGACCCGCTTGTGCACCTACTACGGGCTGCGCCCGGAACGCTTGGGCCACACCGAGATCGACGTCACCAGCCTGCTCGAGCTGCCGATCGTCCGTCAGCACGCGCAGCGCACCGGGCGGCCCGCGAGCGAGTCCCTGCTGCCGGTCGTGCGCGACACGGCGCGGCGGTTGCCGCCCACCGATCGTCTGATCGCCGATTCGTCGTTGGCTCTCGGACTTTTTCGTGACAACCCCCCTGACGGAATCGATCTGGCCCGTCTCTACGCCGACAAGCTCGGCCCGCGCCGCGACTATCTCGTCGAGCACTGGCTGGGCCTGCACCGAGCGCTCGGCGTCGACCGTGTTCCCGAAGCGCCGACGGTCAAACGGCTGCGGACCTCGTCGGAGGGCGACACCTTCACCGCCCTGGCCGAGCTGCTCACCGCCGACACGGGCTACGCCATTCCCAAGGCGATGCCGAGCGGCAAGATCCTTGTCTCGCTCCCTGATTCGGTGCGCCGGCCCAAGTCGGTGACGGTGGTCGGCGACGCCGTCATCGACCATCTCTATCGTGTCGACGGGTTTCCGACCGCCGACCGAACGGCCAACGGCAGCTTCTTCCGGCCTCCCGGTGGCAAGGGCCTCAATCGCGCGGTGGCGGCCGCGCGCCTCGGTTTGGACGTCGCGCTGGTCTCCGCGGTCGGCGACGACGAGGACGGCGCGGAGATCCTGGACTTCCTGACCAAGGAGAACGTTCGCTGCGATCTGGTGAAGACCGTCGAGGGCGGCCGGTCCCCGGTCACGGCCGTGATCATGAACGACAGCGGCGAGACGATTCTGATCGGGTGCAAGGACGACAGGGTCAAGCTCGAGGTGGCGGATCTGCACACCGGAGCCGTGCACGCGGCGATGGCGAGTTCGGAGGTCGTGCTGCTGACCCTCGAGCACCCCAAAGGCATCGCCGAACAGGTGCTCGCGATGGTGCGCGGTATGCGGCCCAGACCGAAGGTGATCGTCTGTCCGTCGCCGAGTCCGGCTGTGCCGCAGGACCTTTACCCGTATCTCGACATCGTGGACTACCTGGTCGGATCGCCTTCGGAATTGAACGCGATGCTACCGGTCGTCACGACCGCCTCCACCGCCAAAAGCGCACAGATTCTGCGCGGGCTCGGAGTTCGCACGGTCTGCGCGATCGAGAAATTCAGCTGCTCGGTGTTTTCGGAGCCCTTGGAACTCGAGGTCGGACACTTCGAAGGGGCGTTGAAGAAATCACCCGGCGCCGCCGCCGCGTTCTCGGCCGCGTTGGCATGCCGTCTGATCGAAACCGACGGTGAGCTGGCCGCGAAAGACTTCGTCTGGGCCACGGCGGCGATGATTCCCACCCAGCAGCTCGGCGCGGTGCCGCGCGCGATGCCGGACCGGGACCGAATCGACGATGTGGTCCGGCAGGGCAGCGGATCGTGACCAGGGCGGCGCGGCCGAAATTAACGCAAAAGACCTGGTAGTAACATGTGTGTTCGCTTCGCGCGGGGTACAGTCTCGAGGTCATCTCGGATGTGCGGCAGCGGCCGCACCTGTTGAGTCGGAGGAGCGGTTGACGACGGTTGCGTCGGATCTTGCCGAAGCCGGTCATCGGTTCACGCGCAAGGGGCGTGACACTCGCGTTCGCGTGATCGAGTTACCCGATCGCGGCGACGGAGGCGGCCACATTCTCGTCTTCGGGGACATCACCGACGGTTGTCTGGTCCGGGTGCATTCGCGATGCCTCTACGGCGAGGCACTGCGGTCGGACGACTGCGACTGCGGCCCGGAACTGGACAAGTCCCTCGACATGATCCAGGACGCGGGGTCCGGGGTCTTGGTCTATCTCGAGCAGGAAGGCCGCGGCGCCGGTCTGCTCGCCAAGGCGCGCGGATACCTGGAGAGCGAACAGTCCGGCGCGGACACCTTCACCAGCTACGAGAAGCTGGGCTATCCGCCGGACGCGCGCTCCTACGAGCAGGCGGCCCGCGCGCTGGTCGACGTGCTGAACCTGCGCAGCGTCCAGCTGCTGACCAACAATCCGGTCAAGATGCACGCGCTGCGCGAAGCCGGTCTCACGGTGCAGGTGGTGCCGCTGGTGACCGAGGCGTTGAGTCAACGCGCCATCGACTACCTCGACGCCAAACGCCGCAGGCGCAGGCACTGGATTCCCAACGGCGAATCGCCGTGGTCGGCCGAGCAGACCATACTGCCCCGGTCGGAGGCCGCCGAGCCCCCACGCGAAAGCGCGCCGCCCGTTCTGGTCTAGCCACTGCTGCGACGCCCGGCCTGCGGCTACCATAGATGGATTGCGCGACTGGGGATTCCGCAGTTCGCCGGCCCGCTGCAGCGTGCATCGGAGGGGCATGGACCAAGCGGCATTCCATCTCCGCGAGACCGGGCATCGTCTGACTCGCAAGGGACGCGAACTCCGCGTTCGAGTCATGGCGATACCCGGCGCCGAGGACGGCGGGCACGCCATGATCTTCGGTCCGATCGCCGATGCCTGCCTGGTGCGCATCCATTCGCGCTGCCTCTACGGCGACGCGCTGCGCTCCGACGATTGCGATTGCGGGCCCGAACTCGATCTGTCGATGGACATGATCCAGAACGCCGGATGCGGGGTGCTCGTCTATCTCGAACAGGAGGGCCGCGGCGCCGGATTGGTCGACAAGGCGCGGGGTTTGCGCACCAGCGAGGTGTTCGGGCTGGACACCTTCGACAGCTACGAACGGTTGGGGCTCTGCGCCGACACCCGCTCCTACGAGAACGCGGCCCGCGCGCTGGTGCACCTCGGCATCGCGGTCACGGTGGTGCCGCTGGTGACTCGGCCGCGCAGCGAGCGCGCCCGCCGGTACCTGGAGGCCAAGCGACGAAGGCGCGGTCACACGATCCCGGACGAGAGCGCGTCGACGCTCGGGCGAGCGGTGTGGCGGTCGCGACGGCGGTGGTTCATGCCGAGCTGCTGGTGGCGTCGACTTCTCGCGCTGTAAAGGCCGTCACTTTTGTCCAGGTCTGGCTACCATGAGTGAGCCACGCCACTCGTTGACCCCGCATCCGGCGAGAAGATGACCTAGAGTCTGGCGCAATGCGTCAGCGCTTGGCGCCGAGCGCATCGGGTCGGTTCACCGACAGGATCATCGGGAACAGGGAAAATGAGCACTACAGAAATCGGTTACGCGCACGAATCAGGCAAGACGGTCTACACCGTTCCCGAGGCGTTCCAGGAGACCATCAAGCTGCGGCCGGATCAGGTCGCGCTGCGCACCGTCGGCGGCACGACCGAGATCAGCTGGCGGGAGTACGGCAGACGGGTCGAGGCGATCGCGGCCGGACTCGCGGCATTGGGCGTCAGCCGCGGCGACACCGTCGGGATCATGCTCACCAACCGGCCCGAATTCAACCTCGTCGACACCGCCGCACTGCATCTGGGCGCGACGCCGTTCTCCATCTACAACACCAGCTCCGCCGAGCAGATCGCGCACCTGTTCACCAACGCCGAGAACAAGGTGGTGGTCACCGAACGCGTGTTCCTCGACGTGATCACCAGCGCGGGTGTCGAACTCGCGCACACGATCGTCGTGGACGGCCCGGCCACCGGCGCGACCACGCTGGCGGAGGTCGAGGCCAACCCGGCCGCCGACTTCGATTTCGCCGCCGCCTGGCAGGCCGTGGAGCCCGGCGACCTGGCCACCCTGATCTACACCTCGGGCACCACCGGCCCGTCCAAGGGCGTGGAGATCACCCACCGCAACGTCCTCGCCCAGATCATCGCGCTGGTCAACGGCGCGCTGCCGGTCGGCTTCGACGACCGGGCGATCTCCTACCTGCCCGCCGCGCATGTCGCCGACCGCATCTCCGGGCACGCCATCAGCCTGCTCACCGGCATCCTCATCACCTGCGTTCCGGATCCGCGCGAGATCGCCGCGGCGCTGCCCGACGCACGCCCGACCGTCTTCTTCGGCGTGCCGCGGGTGTGGCAGAAGATCAAGGCGGGCATCGACGGCAAGCTGGCCACCGAACCGAGCCCGGTCAAGAAGTCCTTGGCGGCCTGGGCCATCAACACCGGCGTCGCCGCCGCGCGCGCCGATCTCGCGGGCAAGGGACGCGGTCCGGTGCTCGGGTTGCAGTACAAGATCGCCGACGCGCTCGTGCTCTCGAAGCTGCGCCACGCCCTGGGCTTGGACAACCTGAAGGTCGCCGCGTCCGGTGCGGCCGCCATCCCGCCGGAGACCCTTGAGTACTTCCTCGGTCTGGGTTTCACGGTCACCGAAGTGTGGGGAATGTCCGAGACTTCCGGCGTCGCCACCTTCACCGAGCTGGACAAGCCGCGCCCCGGTTCGGTCGGCCGCGCGGTGGACGGGCTCGAGCTGCGCCTCGGCGAGGACGGCGAGCTGCTGGTGCGCGGTCCGATCGTCACGCCGGGCTACCGCAAGCAGCCCGACAAGACCAAGGAGGCGCTCGACTCCGACGGCTGGCTGTCCACCGGCGACGTGGCGACCATCGACGCCGACGGCTACGTGCGGATCGTGGACCGCAAGAAAGAGCTCATCATCAACGAGGCGGGCAAGAACATCTCGCCCACCAACATCGAGAACGCGGTGAAGGCAGCGTCCTCGCTGGTGGGTCAGGTGGTCGCGATCGGCGAGGCCAAGCCCTACATCTCCGCGCTGATCGTGCTCGACCCCGACACGGCCGCCATCCGCGCCAAGGAAATCGGCGCGCCCGCCGAGGATCTCGCGGCGCTGGCCACCCGCAAGGAGATCGTCGACGAGGTGCTCGCCGCGGTCGAGGCCGGTAACCGCAAGCTCTCGCGCGTCGAGCAGATCAAGCGCTTCACCATCGTCGGCAAGCCGTGGGAGCCGGGCGGCGACGAGCTGACCCCGACCATGAAGCTCAAGCGCAACCCGATCGCGGCGAAGTACGCCGAGGAGATCGCGACGCTGTATGCCACCCCGCTGCCCGAGACGGTGGTCAACGTCTCCTGAGTCGTGCTGGAAGAACTGTGGCCCCGAGCGAAAAGCTCGGGGCCACGGTCGTTTTCGGGCGAGATTACTGCTCGTAGGTACCGATCAGGGTGGCGCGGGCCAGGGTGTGGGAGAACAGGTTGAAGCCGAGGAAGGCGGGCGACGCGTCGGCGGGGATGTCCAAGCTCTCCACGTCCACCGCGTGCACCACGACGAAGTAGCGGTGCGGGCCGTGGCCGGGCGGCGGTGCGGCGCCGACGAATCCGGCGAAGCCGCCGTCGTTGCGCAGGGTCACCGCCCCCGCGGGCAGCGAACCGCCCTCGCTGCCCGCGCCGCTCGCCAGCGAGGTGACCGAGGCCGGGATGTCGGCCACGGCCCAGTGCCAGAAGCCCGAAGCGGTCGGGGCGTCGGGGTCGTAGACGGTGACGGCGAAACTCTTGGTCTCGGCCGGGAATCCGGACCAGGACAGCTGCGGGGAGACGTCCTTGCCTCCGGCGCCGAACACGCCGCTGACCTGATCGTTGCCGAGCGGGCTGCCGTCGGTGACGTCTTCGGAGGTGAGGGTGAAATCGGGGACCTGAGGTAGTGCGTCGTACGGGTTGTAGGTCATGGTTCCTCTTTCGAAGCCGTGGTGTGCGGATCAGCTGTGCAACAGGAAGTGTTCCAGTACGCGGGTGCCGAACTCGAGAGCGTCCACCGGAACACGTTCGTCCACGCCGTGGAACAGGGCGCTGAAGTCCAGTTCCGGCGGCAGCCGCAGCGGTGCGAAACCGAAACAGCGAATCCCCAGGCGGGCGAACGCCTTCGCGTCGGTGCCGCCGGAGAGCATGTAGGGCACCGTGCGGCCCTGCGGGTCGTTGGCCAGGATCGCGTCGTTCATGGCGTCGACCAGGTGCCCGTCGAAGGTGGTCTCGTAGGAGTCGAGCTTGGTGATCCACTCGCGTTCGACATCGGGGCCGATCAGCTCGTCCACCTCGCGTTCGAAGGCGGCCTGGCGGCCCGGCACCACCCGGCAGTCCACCACCGCCTCCGCGGTCTGCGGAATGACGTTGGCCTTGTAACCGGCCTGGAGCATGGTGGGATTGGCGGTGTCGCGCAGGGTGGCGCCGATGATGCGGGAGATGGTGCCCAGCTTGGCGAGCTGGCCCTCGATGTCCGGGCTCTCCGGGTCGAAGGGGATGCCGGTCTCCTCCGACACCGCGGCGAGGAACTCGGCCACCGAATCCGAAAGCACCAGCGGGAAGGTGTGTTTGCCGAGCCTGGCCACCGCGTCGGCGAGGATGGTGACCGCGTTGTCCTCGTGCAGGAACGAGCCGTGCCCCGCGCGCGCCTTGGCGCGCAAGCGCATCCAGCCCAGCCCCTTTTCGGCGGTCTCCACCAGGTAGAGCCTGCGTTCGCCGCCGTCGCGGCGCGGTACCGTCAGCGAGAACCCGCCGACCTCCCCCACCGCCTCGGTGACACCGTCGAACAGGTCGGGGCGGTTGTCCACCAACCACTGCGAGCCCCACTTGCCGCCGTTCTCCTCGTCGGCCAGGAACGCGAAGACGATGTCGCGGGGCGGCACGGTGCCTTCGACCTTGAACTGGCGCGCCACCGCCAGCATCATGCCGACCATGTCCTTCATGTCGATGGCGCCGCGACCCCAGACGTAGCCGTCGCGCACCGCGCCGGAGAACGGGTGCACGCTCCAGTCCGACGCCTCGGCGGGCACCACGTCCAGGTGCCCGTGCATCAGCAGCGCGCCCCGGCTGGAATCGGCGCCTTTCAGTCGCGCGAAGACGTTGCCGCGGCAGGGCGCACCGGATTCCACGTATTCGGTGGTGTATCCGACCTGGTGCAATTGATCGGCCACCCACTGGGCGCATTCGCGCTCACCCTTCGTGGTGGCCAGATCGCCCGTGTTCGAGGTGTCGAACCTGATCAGTCGACTGACCAGCTCGACGACCTCGTCCACCGCGCGAGATCTGCTGTTCGGACCGGAGCCTTCGCCGTTAACGGACACGTCCCCTTTCCTACCACTCGTCGCCGGGGCGGCGCTCCGCCACCGGGCCGCGAGTCCGCACGCGACGCGCCGTGGCGTGCGCGATCGCGGCGCCGTCCGTTAGCGATCAGCGTGCGGCAAACCCGTGCCCGCGGCCGAAACATGCTGTCGCGGCGGGCGGCACCGCGGCGGACGGCCGACAGGAACTGGTGGATCCGACCCACTACACTGCCGGAGACCTGGTCGACAGACTGTCAAGGTCGTTCGGGGGGCGTGCTCGGAGTTCCGCCGAAATCAGACCCGCGCTCGCCGAGCGTCGACGACAAGTGAGGAATTGATGACGTACCCCCCGCCCCAGCCCGGCTTCGACCCGTACAAGCAGTCCGACCCGTACGCGCAGCAGCAGCCGCAACCGGCGAGCGACCCCTACGCGCAGCAGCCCGGGTACCCGGCCGCGCCGGGGTATCCCGCGGCGCCGGGTTACCCTGCCGCGCCCGGCTACCCCGCGGCGCCGGGTTACCCGGCCGCGGGTGGCTACCCGCCCGCCCCGGGCTACCCGGCCGCTCCCGGTTACGGCCCCGGCTACAACCCGGGAACGCCGCCGGAGAACAACATGGTGTGGGCGATCCTGGCGACGGTGTTCTGCTGTCTCCCGTTCGGCATCGTCGCGATCATGAAGGCGGCCAACGTCAACAGCCTGTGGGCGCAGGGGCAGGCCGCCGAGGCCTACCGTGCCGCCGAGGACGCCAAGAAGTGGACGATGATCTCGGCGGTGTGCGGCGTGATCGTGTTCGTGATCGCCCTCGTCGCCAACATCGCGCTCATCGGAGCCTCCGGGGTGTGAGCACGCCCGTCTCCGTCTCGCACCGGCTGGCCGCGCCCGTCGCGGTCGCCGGTGCGGGCGCACTGGTCTGCGCCGCCGTGCTGTGGGCCGACCCCACCACGCCCGGCGGTGTCATCCCGGTCTGCCCGTCCAAGGCGCTGTTCGGCATCAACTGTCCCGGCTGCGGCAGTTCCCGCATGCTGTACTCGCTGCTGCACGGCGATCTGCCCGCGGCGCTGCACTACAACGCTCTCGGCCTGCTCGCGTTGCTCGCGCTGGTCGGCACGTTCGTCTTCTGGACGCGCGACCGTGTCCGTGGCCGCGACTCGGTGCGCTGGTATCAGTACCGCAACGCCCCGCACGTCACCCTCGCTCTCATACTCGGCTGGCTGGTGCTGCGCAACATCCCGTTCGCGCCCTTCACCGCTCTGCGCGTCTGAACTCAGGCGCGTGGTGTCGCCGTCATCGGGACCGGTCCGTCCGGCCCGCCGGTGAACGACAGCGCCCGCCGAATCGGTTCCTCGGTCGCCAGGTCCATATCCATGCGCTGCGCCAGAACCGCCAGCGACAGCACCATTTCCATCATCGCGAAGTTCTGCGCGATGCAGATGCGTTTGCCCGCGCTGAAGGCCAGCGATCCGTGCCTGCGTTCGGTGGTCAGGTTCTCCGGCAGGTGCCGCGAGGGGTCGAAGCGTTCGGGGTCGGCCCAGACCGACGCGTTGTGGTGCACACCGTGCAGGCTGATCACCACCGTCGTCCCCGGCTCGATCCGGTAGCCGGCCAGCACGTCCGGTCCCTTCGCCACCCGGGTCAGCCCGATGATCGGCGGATACAGTCGCATCGATTCGGCCAGAACGGCTTTGGTCCACACCAGCTCGTCCACATCGGCGGCGGCGGGGGTGCGCTCGCCGAGTACGTCGCGCAGCTCCTCGTCCATCCTGGCGCGGGCCTCGGGATGCTCGGCGAGCAGCTTCCAGGTCCAGGTCAGCGCGGTCGCCGAGGTCTCCATCCCGGCGCCGATGAAGGTCATCAGCTCGTCGTGGATCTCGGTGTCGCTGTAGGCGTGGCCGGTTTCCGGATCGCGCGCTTCCATCAGCAGGCCGAGCAGATTGTCTTTGCGCGCGATGCGGCCGTCGCGGTGATCGGCGACGAGGGTGTCCACCGCCCGCTCGATGCGGCGCAGCTCGAGCATGATGTGCGGGGCGGTGAGCCAGGTCAGACAGCGCATGGCGCGGATGGGGACGCGTGAACCGGCGCGCCGCTCTTCGGGTGTCGTGCATCGGACGACGAACGTCGACAGCGCGCGCAACGGCCTGCTGATGTTGGTGGCGAAGCCGACGCCGAAGAACTTCAGCAGGTTCGTCAGCCGGATCTGGGAGATGGGGCCGGACAGGTCGGTGCCGAACATGGTGCGCGCCACGATGTCCAGGGTCAACCGGTTCATCTCGGCGCCGATGTCGACCGAGCCGTCTGCGGCGCAGACGCGCAGGATGCGGTCGGCGGCGTCGGCGGCCGCCTCGGTGATCGGTCCGGCGAACTGCTCGATGTTGCCGCGCGCGAAGATGGGCTGCACGAGGCGGCGGTTGCGCTGGTAGCGCCGGTCGTCCATATCGGTGACGAGGCCCTGGCCGAAGGTCACCGCCATCATGTCGTATTCCGCGCTCTTGCAATAGTTTTCCTGATTCGAGACCAGGATGCGGCGGGCCAGTTCGGGGTTGCGCACCACGGCGTAGCGCAGCATCGGCATGCGCGCGACGAGCACGTCGTCGGCGCCGGGCAGCTCCACGGTCAGGTAGTGCACCAGCGTCCGGTCGCGCCAGCGCGGAATCAGCGCGGCGGCGTAGCGCCAGGACTGCGCCCAGCCCACCTCGGTGCGATGCCAGCGCATGGGCGCGGGCTGCCAGCGCGGCGGGTGCAGGGTGGTGTCGCCTCGGTCGTCGGTGGGTTTCTCGGTTGCCGATGTCGTCATGCGGCAGTCCTCATCGTGTGTGAATGCGTATGCGCCGAAGGGGGTTCGGCCCGTGCGGGCTCGGTCGAAGAGTAGACGACGCGTCCGGCGCGCGACGGGTCCTCGCGGCCCGTCGAAAGTACCGGCTTGCGGGAACTTTTTTCCTCGATTACCGGCGGGTAGCTTTCCGTCGCGCGCTGCCGCCGATTGGTGTACGTTGCTGTTTGTAAATGGAAATTCCTGCTCGGGCAGGGGTTTTCACACGACACGTCACGAAAGTTCCTGGTGCCTCAGACGTTCGACGACGTAGTGGTGCGAACCGCTACGAAACAGGATGTGCCCGAGCTGGTCTCGGTGCTGGATCGTGCCTTCGACGCCGACGATCCGTTCGGCGAGTACATGTTTCCCGACCTCGCGCAGCGTCGCCGCAACCAGCCTCGGCTGACCAGGGCGATGATCCGCCACCAATACCTGCCCGCGGGCGGGGCTCTGGTCGCGACCAGTGCGGGACGCATCGTCGGAGGCGGACTGTGGCAGACCCCGGACTACCGCTTCGGGCCGCTGCGCTACCTCGCCTCGATCCCGGAATTCGTGTGGGCCATGGGTTCCGGCGGCCCGCGTGCCTTGGCGATGGACGCCACGATCAGCAACCTGGCCAAGGGCCTACCGCACTTCTTCGGCGTGACCCTCGGCGTCGATCCCGCGCACCAGCGCGGCGGGGTCGGCCGGGCGGTGCTCGCCTACGCGATCGCGGAGATCGAACGGGTGGGCGCGCCGATGTTCGGGGTCTGCAAGGACGGCAATGTCGCCTACTACCGGGCGCTGGGGGCGCTGCGAGTGGGCCGGGTGCGGATCGGACGCACCGGTCCCCTCGTCAACGTGATGATGTGGCTGCCGAGCAGCCTCGCCGAGTGAAGGAGCACATTTCGTGACCGACATCGCGATCGTCGGCATCGGCTGCCGCTACGCCGGTGGCATCGACTCGCCGGACACGTTCTGGGATTTCGTGGTGGACAAGCGCGACGCGGTCACCGAGATCCCGGCCGACCGCTGGGACTACCGCCGCTACTACGACCCCGACCGCCGCGCGCCCGGCCGGATGTACACCAAGCGCGCCGCGTTCCTGACCACCGATCCGTGGGCGTTCGACCCCGACTTCTTCGGCATCTCCCCGCGCGAGGCCACGGCGATGGACCCGCAGCAGCGGCTGGTGCTCGAGGTCGCGTGGGAAGCGCTCGACGACGCGGGCATCGCGGGCCGCACCGGCGAGGCGCCGGTCGGGGTCTACCTGGGCGCGTTCACCCTCGACCAGCTCGCGGTCGGCTTCACCGGCGAGGCGGTGCCGCACATCGACATGCACTCCTCGGCGGGCGCGTCCTACACGATGCTGTCCAATCGAATCTCCTACGCGCTCAACCTGAGTGGGCCGAGCGTCACCGTCGACACCGCGTGCTCCTCGTCGCTGGTCGCGCTGCATCTTGCCTGCCAGGCGCTGCGCGACGGCGACTGCCGCACCGCACTGGCGGGCGGGGTGAACCTGATGCTGCAACCGGGCACGTTCATCTCCATGTGCAAGGGCGGTTTCCTCGCCGAAGACGGACGAAGCAAGTCCTTCGGAGCCACCGCCGACGGATACGGGCGCGGTGAGGGCGCGGGCATGGTCGTGCTCAAGGCACTCGCCGATGCCGAAGCCGACGGCGACCGCGTCTACGCGGTGATCGAGGCGACCGGTTCCAACCAGGACGGCCGCACCACCGCCATCACCGTGCCCAACGCCGAGGCCCAAGAGGCGCTGGCGAAATCGGTGTGCGCGCGGGCGGGCATCGCACCGCACGAGGTGACCTACGTCGAGGCGCACGGCACCGGAACGCCGGTCGGCGACCCGCTGGAACTGCGCGCGATCGGGCGGGCCTACGGCGCCGTCGCGGGGCGCACCGCGCCGTTGGGTGTGGGATCGGTGAAAGCGACCCTCGGGCACACCGAGGCCGCCGCGGGCGTCGCGAGCGTCATCAAGGCGGCGCTGGCCATCTCCCGGCGCACGCTGCCGCCGCAGGGCTGGCTCGACGACGAACTCAATCCAGACCTCGCGCTCGACGAGCTGCGGTTGACGATTCAGACCGAGGCGCAGCCGGTTGGTCCCGAGGAGTGGATGACGGTGGCGGTCAACGGGTTCGGCTATGGCGGTACCAATGCCCATGCCATCTTGCGCGAGTACCGGCCTGCCCATGGGCGAGGGACCGCACCCGCGGCGTCCCTCGCGGCGCACGTGCCGGTCGACCGAGCGTCCACGTCGGTTGATCGAGCGCTCACCTTGGTCGGCCACACTCCGGCAGCGTTCGATACCGCTCCCGCGGCTGCGGCAACCGCCCCGCGCCACCGTGGCGTGCTGCCCATTTCGGCGCGCAACGAACAGGCCGTGCGCGAGCTCGCGGCCGCGTACGCCGAGCTGCTCGCCACCGGCACTGATCCCGATCACGTGGCCGCAGCGGCCTGGACCAGGCGGCACCACCACCCGTTTCGGGTCGGTGTGCCGTTCGTCGATCCCGCCGAGTTGATCATCGACCTGCGCGGCTTCGCTGCGGGCGAGGGTCGCGCACCGGTGCGTGCCGTCGGAAACCCCTCCGTCGGACCGGTTTTCGTGTTCACCGGTATGGGTCCGCAGTGGTGGGGCATGGCGCGGGATCTGCTCGCCACCGACCCGGTCTTCGTGGCGGCGGCCGAACGTGTCGACACGGCGTTCACCGCCCTGGCCGGTTGGTCGATCCGCGCGGAACTGTCCCGTCCCGAGCACGAGTCCCGGGTGACCGCGACCGAGATCGCTCAGCCCGCGAACTTCCTCGTCCAGGTCGCGCTCTTCGAAACGCTTGCGGCGCTGGGTGTCCGGCCGTCGGCGGTGGTCGGGCACAGCGTCGGCGAGGTGTCGGCCGCCTACGTCACCGGCATGCTCTCGCTCACCGACGCGGTCGCGGTGGCCTATCACCGCGCCCGTCTCCAGGCCACGACCGCGGGCACCGGCGGCATGCTCGCGGTCGGCCTGCCCGCCGAGGAGGCGGCCGACCTGCTCGGCGCGGGCGTCGACATCGCCGCGATCAACAGCCCGACCGCCGTCACGCTCTCCGGCGCGATCGACCGGCTCGACGAGATCGCCGAAACACTCACCGAGCGCGGCATTTTCGCGAAGCGACTACAGGTCGAGGTCCCGTACCACAGCGCGCTGATGGATCCGATCCTCGACTCCCTGCGCGCCGCCCTCGCCGACCTGACCCCGCGACCCCCGTCGATCCCGCTCTACTCCACCGTGACCGGCGACCGGGTGACCGAGGCGGACTGGGACGCCGACTACTGGTGTGCGAACGTCCGTCGGCCGGTGCGCTTCGCCGCGGCGATTCGCGGCCTGATCACCGCGGGCGAACGCGTCTTCCTCGAAGTGGGCCCGCATCCCGTGCTGGCCGCCAACCTGCGCGAGCTGCTGCTGCACGCGGGCGAGAAAGGCGCCACCGTCGCGACGCTGCGGCGCAAGCAGGCCGACGCGGTCAGCGTGCGCGAGATGATCGCCGGGCTCTACACCGCGGGCGCCCTCGACATCCCCGCCTTGGTCGGCACGGCACCCGTCGCGCACCTGCCGCTCCCCCGCTACCCGTGGCAGCGCAAGCGCCTGCGCTCCGACCTGCCGGTATCGTCACAGCAGCGGTACGGCACTCCCGGCCTGTACACCATGCTCGGCGACCCCGGCTTGGACGACGAGCGGCACTGGACCGTCCAGATCGCCGCCGAGGTGCTGCCCTGGATCGACGATCACGTCGTCGACGGCTCCCGAATCCTGCCCGGCGCAGCGTATTTGGACGCGGCGTTGAGTGCGGCCGCCGTCGAGTACGGCGCGAGCGTCGATCACGGCATCGCCGCGGTGGAGCAGGTGCGGTTCATCGCGCCACTGCTCGTCGAACACGGCGACGTTCCGGTGATGCAGTTGCACGTGGAGGAGTCGACCCGCCGCTTCACCATCCGCTCCCGGACCGCGGTCGGGACGACGTGGACCGTGCACGCCACCGGCCGGCTGGTCGAGGGCGCGTTCGAACCGGGCAAGATCGCGGTCCCCGACACCGCCGCCATGACGCCCGTCGTGCCCGAGACTCTCTACGACGACCTGACAGCGACCGGCGTCGCCCACGGCCCGGCCTTCCGATTGGTGCGGGAAGCCTGGGTGGACGGCGACACCGTCGTCGCGACGCTGGACGCGAGCATCGCCGCGACCGCCGGGCATCTGGCGCACCCGTGCGTGCTGGACGCGGCCTGGCAGGTCGTCTCCCTCGGCGACGCGGGCGGGCCCGAACTGACGGGTGCGGTCATCCCCGTCGGCGCGGCCGCCGTGCGGATGTTCGCGCCGCTGCCCTCGCGCGCGGTGGTCGTCGCCCGGCTGACCGAACCGCTGCGCGCCGAGGTCGCGGTGCTGGACTCCGAGCACAACCTGGTGTTGCAGATCGTCGGCGCGAAGTTCCAGGCGGTGCCGTTCGGCGGCGGGCTGCGGCGCCGGCTCGAAGACCTCTACTACGAGGAACGCTGGACCCTGCGCGATCCGCTCGACCGCGCGGCGCTGCCGCAGGCCGCCACCGCGTACACCCTCGTCGTCCCGCTGTCCGGCGCCGCCCCCGCCCGCGTCGAACAGATCGCGCGTTCGACCAGCCGAGCCGAAATACTCTTCCCGGCAAACGATTTCGAACAAGCGCTGGCCGAGCGGCTGAGTGCCGCGCACGCCACCGAAGGCGTCGACCGCGTGCACGTCTGCGTGGTGGCCGGGACGAGCGCGGACCCGGTCGCCGACCTGTGGCTGTTGAGCAGGCTGGCGCTGATCGTGGAAGAAGTCGCCGACGAAATGCATCCCGAGCCGCTGCCGTTGACCGGAGACGGCTCCGTGCACGTGACTTTGGTGACCGAACGCGCCTTCACGCATCCAGAGGACACGGCCGTGCCCAATCCCGCCCACGCGGCCCTCGCGGGCGCGCGCCGGGTGTTGCTCAACGAGCAGCCACCGCTGCGTTGGCGTCTGGTCGACATCGAACCGGAGACCTCCGAGGACGAGTTGCTCGCCGAACTGTCCGTTCCCGGCGCGTTCAGCGCCGACGGGACCGACGAAGTGTTCCTGCGCAACGGATTACGGTGGTGCACCGTCGTGACGCGCGCGCTGCCCGACCGGCTCACCGCTCTCGACGATCCGGCGCCGCTGACCGATCCCGAGGCCAATTTCGTCCTCGACATCCCGCGCTCGCGCGTGCTGTCCCAGCTCGGCTGGCGCCGCGCCGCGCGCCGTGCCCCCGGTCCCGGTGAGGTCGAGGTGCGGATGGCCGCCATCGGACTGGGCTTCAAGGACCCGCTCAAGATTCTCGGCGTCCTGGGCGCGGACGACTTGGGTGAGACCCACTTCGGTGTCGCGCCGGGCATGGAGGGCGCGGGCACCGTGGTGCGGGTCGGCCCCGACGTGACCCGGTTGCGCGTCGGCGACCGCGTCGGGCTGGCCTCGGCGGGCATGATCGAACGCTTCCACGTCGCCAGTACCGAGGTCGTGGGACCCGCGGCGGAGAGCATTCGGCCGGAACTGTGCACCTCGACGGTCTCCTTCGTCACCGCCGAGTACTCGCTGCTCGATCTGGCGCGGCTGCGCGCCGGGGAGACGGTGCTGGTACACGGGGCGGCGGGCGGCGTCGGGGCTTGCGCGATCCAGGTCGCCAAGCGGCACGGCGCGCGAGTGATCGGCACCGCGAGCACCGACGAACGGCGCGCCTACGCGCTGGAGGAGGGCGCGGACGAGGTGGTGAACTCGCGGTCGCTGAACTTCGTCGACGACGTCCTCGGCCTCACCGACGGCCGCGGCGCCGACATCGTCATCAGCACCGCGCCGGGCGAGATCGTGCACCAGAACTTCAAGGCCGTCGCCGAATTCGGGCGCATCGTGGAGATCGGCAAGGCCGACATCTACTCCGGCGGCGTGCTGGACCTGCGCAACTTCGACAAGAACGTCGCGTACTTCTCCTTCGACCTGGACCGCATGCTGAAATTGCGCCGCGCCGAGGTGGTAGCCAGGGTGCAGGCGGTGAACGAGAGACTCGCCGACGGCACCTACCGTCCGCTGCCGTACCACAGTTTCGGCGTCGACGAGGTCGGGGCCGCGTTCGAGGAGGCCCTGCGCTCGACCCGCCTCGGGCGCATCGCCCTCGACCTCACCGGCGAAACACCGCCGGTACGACCGCAATCCGCCGACGTGCCCATCGATGCGGACGGCCGCTACCTGATCACCGGCGGCTTCGGCGCTTTCGGCCTGGCCACCGGCCGCTGGCTGGTCCGCCGCGGCGCGCGGCGCCTGGTGCTGATCGGCCGCGGCGGTGCGGGCACCGACACCGCCCGCGCGCACCTGGACACCTGGCGCGCCGAAGGGGTCGAGGTGCTCGTCGAGCGCGCCGACGTCACCGACGCCGATGCGATGCGCGGGGTCGTGGCGCGCGTCCACACCGAAGCGCATCCGTTGCGCGGTGTCTTCCACGCGGCGGGCGTTCTCGACGATCAGCGCATCACGACGATGGACCGGGCCAGCCTGACCGCCGTCTTCCGTCCGAAGCTCGACGGAGCGCTGGCGTTGCACACCGCACTGACCGCCGCGAAGGTGCGCCCCGACCTGATCGTGCTGTTCTCTTCCGGCAGCGCCATCATGGGCGGGATCGGCCAATACTCCTACACCGCGGCGAATCTCGCGCTCCAATCGTTCGCCGACCAACTGGCGCGCCGCGGCGAGCGGGTGCTGTGCATCGGCTGGGGCGCGATGTCCGGCGGCGGCATGGTCGACGCCGACGAGAACGTGCAGCGCTACCTGCGCATCGCGGGCTTCGAGGCGATCGACATGGACGACGGCACCGAATACCTCGGCGAGGCATTGCGTCTCGGCGTCCGGCAGGCCGCGATCATCCCGGTCGACTGGAGCAAGGTGGTGCTGGCCGCGCCGCAGCTGGCCTACACCGCGCGCGTCGCCGAGCTGATCGCCGCGGCCTCGGAGGGCAATTCGGCCGCGGCGCGGCTGCGCGGCGAGATCGTCGCGCTGGACGAGGCGCAGCGCGCGGCCGTCGTCGGTTATGTTCTCGCCGAACAGCTCGCCGAGGTGATGGGCGTGGCTCCGGATTCCATCGACCTGTCGGTTCCGCTGCCCGAACTCGGCCTGGATTCGCTCATGGCGGTCGAGTTCGGCGCGCTGGTGAGCAAGACCCTCGGTGTGGAGATGAACAGTATGCAGCTGGGTCGTTCGTTCAGCCTGGCGCAGGCCGGCGCCAGGATCGCCGAGATCATCGTGGGATCCGGAAGCGCCCAGGCGGTTCCGGCATGACCGACGAGCGGGACATCGCGCGGCGGCTGCTGGCCGGTGCCCGCGAGCGCGACACCGCCGCGCCGCCGGATCGGCCCAAAGCCGCGCAGGCCACTCCGCGCACCAGCGCGCGGCGCGGACCGGGACGCCAGTTCGCCGACCATCCGGCCGTGGTGGCGGCGCTGGAGAAGCAGGCGGCGATCCAGCGGCTGATCGACGCCACCGGGCTGCCGCATCCGCTGTTCCTCTCGCCGGAAGGACACAACGGCGCGGTGATCCGTTCCGGCGGAAAGGCCTTGGTGAACTACAGCTCCTACAACTACCTGGAGTTGGCCGGACACCCGCGCGTCATCCGCGCCGCCAACGAGGCCGCCGAACGCTACGGCACCTCCGCCTCGGCCACCCGCATCGTCACCGGGGAGATCCCGCTCTACGGCGTGCTCGAACGCCGCCTCGCCGACATCTACCGGGCGGGCGCGGCGCTGGTGACCTCGAGCGGGTTCCTCACCAACGCCGCGGTGATCGGCTTCCTGCTCGGCGAAGGCGATGTCGCCGTGTGCGATTCGCTCGCGCACGCCAGCCTGGTCGCGGGCACCCAGTGGGCGGGGTGCCGACGAGTCACCTTCCGGCACAACGATCCCGAGTCGCTCGCCGCGCTGCTGCGGACCTGCCGCCACCAGTTCGATCGGGCGCTGGTGATCATCGAGGGCCACTACAGCATGGACGGCGACCTCGGCCGGATCGCCGAGATCGCCGCCGTGGCACGGACATACGATTGCGCGGTCCTCGTCGACGAGGCGCACGCCATCGGCGTCCTCGGCGCCACCGGACTCGGCAGCCGGGAACACTTCGATCTGCCCGGCGACCTGGTCGACATCTGGGCGGGCAGCCTGTCGAAGGCGCTCGGCAGCACCGGCGGGTTCATCGCGGGCGACGCCGACCTGGTTCAGGCGATCAAGTACGCCGCGCCCGGCATGGCGCTCTACACCGCGGGACCGTCCCCGGCCAACGTCGCCGCCGTCCTGGCCGGGCTCGACGTGCTCGCCGACGAACCCGACCGGCTGACCCGCCTGTGGTCGAACGCGCGCTTGTTCACCGGCGCGCTGCGCGCGCGAGGCATGAATCTCGCCGACTCCGAATCGACCCCGATCGTGCCGGTCATCGTGCCCGGTGAGATCCGCGCCGGATACGCCGCGGCGGCGCTGCTACAGCGCGGCTACAACGCGGGCGCCATCCTGTCCCCCGTCGTGCCCGCGGGCGCCGAACGGCTGCGGTTCTTCCTGACCAGCGAACACACCGAACGCCAGCTGCTCGACACCGTCGACCAGCTCGGCGAAATCCTCGACATCGTCCACCACATCCCGGACCTCACCATCGGAGCCTTCGAGGCCCCCGACCAACTCGGCCCCCTGCCTGTCCCCGGACGCTGAGATCGGCGCGCGTTCGTTGCTCGAGCCCACCTCACTCCCGTTCCAGTCGGGGGTGAAGCCGAGATCGGTGTGTGTTCGCGGACCGACCCACCCGACCGGACCGCGGGGCGGATGCTGGGACGTAGCCCGGCCTCGTCGCGGTTGCCATCACCGCTTCTTGTCGGGCGATGGCAACCGGACCGCATCCCAGGGCACCCAGTGCCGCAGGGTCGTCTCGGTGAGCTTGTTGCGGGTGCGGTAGTCGACCGCGACCTCGGCATACCAGGCGACGTAGTGCCCCAGGTGCAGCCGGACCCAGCCGTACTGGGTCGCCTGGACCCACGGTTCTTGGAACCTCGGGTCCAGGCTGTTGGACGCGACGCCCAGCGACGGACGCTGCGGTCCCGGCCGGTTCGGCAGCAGCCAGATCCGCTTCGGATCGACCAGCACGGGACGTGGTCGCGGCAGTCGCCGGACCGCCGACCAGCCGTCCTCGCTCACCGTCGACCACCCGACCCGGCCGCGCTGCAATTCGAACACATGTTCCCATCATGACATGTCTACGGACCGGTCGGAATGCCCCCCGCTACTGAAGTTGCTGAGCTTGCGCGACGAGCTCGAGAAACGTCCACAACTCGCCGGTGTCGTAGGTCTCGGGCGCCTCGCTGCCGCCCAGGAACGGATAGGGCGTCGCGATGTAGACCTGCTCCGGCGCGAGCGGCCCGAGCAGGTCGCGAATCCGCGCCACATGCTCGGTGCGCAGCACGTAATCGGCGAACCCTTGCTCGCGCAGCACCCGATCCGCGAACTCGGCGGGATCGGCGAACGCGCCGTAACCCTTCGCGGCGGCCCGATAGGGATGCAACACCGCGCACTCCCCCGACTGGCTGTTCACCAGGAACGTGTGCCCGAGATCCGAATACCCGAAAACGAGATCGAACTGCGGAAAATGCGGCGCCCACGCCGGCATCGCCTCGACCACCGGCCGCTGCCCGATCAACTGAAAACCCTCGACTGTCACGCACCGATCCAATCAGCCGAGACCGCCCGCTGTCTCCACGCCGCGCGGTTCGTCGCGCCTCGGCGAGTCGTAGCTCGATGACCACCGATGTCGCGGGCTGCTCGACCTGCCGGACGACGCCCCGGTCGCGGCATCGATTTCGGCGGGGATCGCACGGCTGACAGTCGTTCGGCGCGAACACGATCGCGCGGATGTTTTGCGAATTGATGACGGCGATATGTCGATTGCGATCAAAAATCGCGAATTGTCTGCGGTGGCGGTGCTTGTCGAGTTATCGTCGGCAGGCTCACCGCCATTCCCGCGCAGATCGAAGCGCCCGCGGCGAGCGCCCAGGTCAGTGAACCGGTCAAAATCGCAACGCCGCAGGCCAGGGCCGTGGCGATGAGAGCGCACAGCACGGCCGTACCGCGCTCGATGCCGATTATTCGGCGAGCTCGGTCGTTCCGTGAAGTCATATCGTTGTAGTACCCGAAGGCTCCGTGATTGAAACGTTATTCTTTGTTTCCTTTCTCGGGGCGGTGTTTTCGTCGCGTACCGCGAGCACGCGGCTGGGAGTGCGCGAAAGAGGTTTCGCCAGTGCGGGCTTGCAGAAATTGATCATGACAGCGTGCCCGGCAAGCCCACATCATTCCCGTGTGACACCGGCAAGCGGTGCGCTTGCCCGAACCTTCGCGACGAAGGCGGCGCCGAGTGCCTTGGCGGAGTAGGGATCCTGCCCGGTCAACAGCTCGCGGTCGTCGACGATCTTGCTGCCCATCGGCAGCCGCGTCTGCTCGACGCGCGCGCCGCACTCGCGCAGCAGCTCGGTCGGATCGACAGCGAGGTGACCGCGGAACCGGCGCGCCACCGGGACGACGCTGAGCATGGTGTCCACGACGGTCTTGAAGCACGTCATCCGGTAGCCGTCGTAGATCCAGCGCCCATCCACCTTCGGGGCCGCGGCGAGCGCGGCAGGTGCGTGGCAGATCAGCGCGGTCGGCCGGTCGTGGTCGTGGAAGTACCGAAGCAGCGCACTGAAGTCCTCGTTGCGCGAATCGTCGGTGAACGCGTCGCGGTACAGCAGGTCGACCAGCGGCGCGTGGCCGCCGGGGACGAACACCGCGTCGAAACCGGCGAGGTCGCGCGGCGAAGCGGCCAGGTCGGCGAGGTCGGCGGGCTCGGCGAGGCCGAGCTCGAGCAGGCGGGTGTAGCTGGTCAGCGCCGCGTCGCGGGCGCGGCGGGACATGCCGAAGTACATCAGGCTGCACGAGGTGCCGTCGATCGTCGGGATCTTGCCGCCCGGTGTCGCGAACGACAGCCGGAAGCCAGCGGCGAGCATGGCATCGGTCGGCTCGACGAGTTCACCGAGATAGGTGCCGGTCGGTTCACTGCCGCCCTCGCGCAAAGGGATGCGATCGGCGGCGGACACCACGACCAACACGGTGCGGAGCGCACCAGCACTCCGGCTGGCGGCAGGCGAATTCGAAGCGGTCACAGCCGTCGCGTACCCGCGCGACTTCGCACGAAACCGGCGGTGAATTCCGCTCGTTCGCAACTCTTTTGCCACGGCATGCCCGCCGTACCGCAGCCGAACGGACCATCTGGCTATCTCACAGCTCATCCAGGCCTTCGATCGTTCGATCTCGCACCCGCGTCGAGGTCCGATCACCCGTTGTGCGCGCTCGTGCGTTTCACATATCGGACCGCTCCGGCTTTTCGCAGGAAGAACGCGGTTACAACCGCCTCATATTCGGCGTAGCGTCGAAGACTAGGGGCGTGATGTGATCCGGCCCACCTCTGAACGAGTGAGGCTGCAACCGGGCTCCGTTTCGCACACGCGCTGATATAGAGCGGATGGCAAACCAGGAGTGACCATGAAGGGTGGAGCGAGGCTGGCGGCGGGGGTGGGGATCGGATACGTGCTGGGACGCACGCGCAAAATGCGACTGGCGTTGATGCTCGCGGGCGCGGGATTGAGCAGGCAGGCGGGGGGCCCGCAGGCCCTGCTGCAACGCGGGGCGTCGGTGCTCGGGTCGTCGAAGGAACTGACCAAGATCACCGACACGATTCGCGGTGAGCTGATGGACGCCGCGCGGGCCGCGGCGGTCAGCGCCGCGAGCAACCGTATCGATGCGTTGAACGCCCGCCTCCAGGGCGGCGGCGAGACCTCCGAGGCAGACGAAGACACCGGCCAGGAGGAGCGGCCCGAAGACGCGGACGACTATGCCGAAGAAGACTACGAATCCGACGAAGACCGAGAGGGCGAGGACGAAGACCAGGAGGACGCCGAGTCCGAGAAAGGCAAGAAGTCTTCATCCACCCGCTCACGCACGCCCACCCGCCGTCGGGCCGCGGCGACCAGTTCCAAGCGGACACCGGCCAAATCGTCCGGCTCCGGGGAGCGTAAGCCGACGGGCTCCCGACAGCGTCGAGCCCGAGCCGACACCGCCGACAGCGCGCCGGTGCGACGCACCAGGAGGTGACGGCGATGGCTGCGAAATCTCTCGAAGACGTCACCCGCAAGCTCGGTGAGACCGCGACCGGAGCCGCGAGCCGGGCCAAGAAGACGGCCGGTTCCGCAACACCGCAGCAGCAGCTGCAGGACTCACTGCGGAACCTCACGGGAACCATCGCCGAGCGTGCGCTCACGAGTGTCGCCGGCCGGGTAGCCGGGACAGCTGATCGCCTCACCCAAGTGGCCGAGGGCGGCGGCGGCAACCTGCTGTCGGCGTTGACCGGGGTCGAGAAGCTCGCCGAAGGCAAATCACCGATGTCCGCGGCGATGAGCGCGGGTATGGACAAGCTCAAGAGCTCCGCCACCGAGAAGTTCCAAGACGTGAAGGAATCCCTGACCGGTGGTAAAGGCAAGGGCAGCGGCGGCAAGAAGCTCAAGCTGACCAATATCGTCGAGCACATCGATGTCGGTGTCCCGATCGACCTCGCCTACGACCAGTGGACCCAGTTCGCGGACTTCCCGAAGTTCATGAAGAAGGTCCAGCAAGTCGAGCAGGTCTCCGACGAGAAGCTCGAATGGTCCGGCAAGGTCTTCTGGTCCAAGCGGACCTGGAATTCCACCATCGTCGAACAGGTGCCGTTCGAGCGGATCGTGTGGCGGTCGAAGGGCCACAAAGGCTATATCGACGGCGCGGTGACCTTCCACGAACTCACCCCCGATCTGACGCGGATCATCGTGGTGCTCGAGTACCACCCCGCCGGGCTCTTCGAGAAGACCGCCAACCTCTGGCGTGCGGCCGGACGCCGGGTTCGTTTGGAACTCAAGCACTTCCAGCGTCACGTCATGACCGAGAGCGTGCTGCACCCAGACGACATCGTGGGCTGGCACGGCGAGATCCGTGACAAGAAGGTGGTCAAGGACGACGAGACCGCCCGTCGTGAGGAGGAAGAAGGCGAGGACGAGGAACGCGACGAGGCCGGCGACGGTGAGGAATACGACGAAGCCGAGGAAGAGGAGACGGACGAGGACGAAGAACCCGACGAAGACGAAGAACCTGACGAGGACGAGGGCGAACGCGACGAGGCCGAGGAAGAAGAACCCGACGAGGACGAAGACGAAGAACGCGACGAGGCCGACGAAGGCGAGGAGGCCGAGGAAGACGAGCGGCCCGCCCGTCGGCCCGCGGCGCGCCGGCGCGCCACCTCGACGAGTCGTCGCACCACATCAGGGAGCAGGCGCGGCACCACGGAACGCCGAGCGACCGCGCGCAGGAGGCAAGAAGCATGACCATCGAACCCGCGGGTGGCGGAGGTGTCGCTGCCCGCCCGAATTCTTCGGGCTTGGCCGACGTCATCGACACGATTCTGGACAAAGGTCTGGTCATCGACGCGTTCGTGCGCGTGTCGCTGGTCGGTATCGAACTGGTGACCATCGACGCCAGAGTCGTGGTGGCCAGCGTCGACACTTATCTGCGATTCGCCGAGGCCGTCAATCGACTGGAAATCTCCGACACCGAACCGAAGGGTCTGCCGGATCTGGTCGGGGAGGTCGCCAGCGGCGGTGCCAAGCACAAGACCCAGGGCGCGCTCGAGGCCGCCGGCGAGAAAGTCCTGAACTTCATGGACGACGTCGAGGCGAGGCGCGAGAAGCAAAGCCGGTCGACGAAACGTAGGGAGGATTGATGTCCACCGAACAAGCGACCGAAGCGCGAGAGAAGGAAAGCGCTGGGAGTACCGCGGTGTACGTCTACGGAATCGTGCCCGCGGATGTGGAACCGGAAGAGCAGGCCTCGGGAGTCGGCGATCACGGCGTCACCGTGGTGCGACATGGAGACATCGGCGCGCTGGTCAGCGAGATCTCGACCGACCGCCCGCTCGGTACTCCGGCCGACATGACCGCGCACGCGGAGCTGCTGGACGGCTCGGCCGCCGTGACACCGGTGCTGCCGCTGCGGTTCGGCGCCGTCATGTCCACCGCCGAAGCGGTGGAGAAGGAGTTGCTCGAGGCCCATCAGGACGAATTCCGCGCGGCGCTGGAGGAATTGGAAGGTCGCGCGCAGTTCGTGGTCAAAGGTCGCTACGTCGAGAAGACGATCCTGCGGGAACTGCTCGCCGAGAACGCCGAGGCGGCTCGATTGCGCGACGCGATCCGTGACAAGGAAGCGGATGCCACGCGGGACGCCAGGATGGCACTCGGCGAGATCATCAACCAGGGCATCGAAGCGAAACGAGCCCAGGACACCCGTCGAGTGCTCGACGCGCTCGACGAGCTGGACCCCCTCGTCAACGAGCGGCCCCCGACCAACGAGCAGGACGCGGTGCACGTCGCGATCCTTGTGGAGCTGGCCAGGCAGGGCGACTTGGAGGATGCGCTGGCTCGGCTCGCCGACGAGTGGGAGGACCGCGTGACCTTGTCGCTGCTCGGTCCGATGGCGGCCTACGACTTCGTGATGAAGCGCGCACCGGAGGGCTGATCGGTGGGTTTGATTTCGGCGATCGTCACGTTGCCGCTCGCTCCGGTCCGCGGCGTGATCTGGCTCGGTCAGGTCATCCAGGACGAAGTCGAACGGCAGCTGAACGATCCGGCGACCATCCGGCGTGAGCTCGAGGCGATCGACGAGGCCAGGGCGGCCGGTCAACTGTCCGAGGAAGAGCACGCGCAGGCCCAGCAGGCGGTCCTCGACCGGATGATGCGCCCGCGCGGCACCGCCTGACCGGAGGGAGTGATCCGAGTGAGCGCCCGGAGAGCCGACGACGAGACCGAGGACGGCGGCCGATCGGATCGATCGCAGTGCCGGACCGCCGCACAGGCGGCCGCGGCGGCGATCGCGGAGCTGGCCGAGCTGACTTCGAAGCAGGCCGAGGGGGCAACCTCGGCCGAGCCTATCGAGGAGGGCTGGCTGGTCGAGATCGAGGTGCTCGAGGACCGTCGCATCCCCTCGTCGTCGGACATGCTCGCGCTCTACGAGGTGGAACTCGACCTGGACGGGAACCTGGTGGCCTACCGCAGAACCCGGCGTTACAGCCGCGGTAGTACCGACATCGGTGTCCGAGGTTCGTCATGACCGTCGTGAACAGCGGATCATCGATGCCGGAGCCGTACGGCGGCGGCCACCGGTCGACGAACCTCGGCGACATCCTCGAGCGGGTCCTCGACAAAGGCTTGGTCATCGCGGGCGACATTCAGGTCAATCTGCTCGACATCGAGCTCCTCACGATCAAGCTGCGGCTGGTGGTCGCGTCGCTGGAGACCGCGAAGGCGGTGGGCATCGACTGGTGGGAGACCGATCCGTGGCTCAACAGCAAGGCACGGTCCCTCGAGCGGCAGGATCACGATCTCGAACTCGAGAACCAGAAGCTGCGCGATCGGATCGCCGAACTGGAGTCGCGAAAGGATCTCGGCCGCAAGCCCATCGAGCGCGCACGCGAACCGGAGGAAGAGCGAGACCGTGACTGACGCCGACGGAGTCTGGCTGTACGCGGTGACCGCGGACCTCGGGGCAGACCTGGGCGACCTGACCGGCGTGGCCGGGGAGGCGGTGCGCACGGTGGTCTCCGGCGATCTCGCGGCAGTCGTGGGGTCGGTGCCGCTCGCGGTCTTCGGCGACGAGCCGCTGCGCCGGAATCTGGAGGATCTGACGTGGCTGGAGGCGACGGCTCGGGCCCACGACGCCGTGGTCTCCGCACTGGCGCGACGAGGCGCGGCCGTGCCGTTGCGCTTGGCCGTCGTCTTCCTCGACGACGACCGGGTGCGCGGCATGCTCGACGAACGCCGCGCGGCCTTCGAATCGGCGCTTGCCCTGATCCAGGGGCGGACCGAGTGGGGCGTCAAAGCCTACGGCGACCGGGCGGCGCTCACCGCCGCGGTGGCCGAGGCCGATCTGGCCCGGACCGAAAGAGGCGGCGCGGGCACGGCTTATCTGCTGCGGCGGCGCGCGCAGTTGTCCGCGCGGGAGACCGTCGAACGCGACGCGGCCGAGCGCGCCGACCAGATCCACGAGCGCCTCGTCCGGCAGGCCGCGGCGGGTCGGCGTCAGCCGCTGACCGATCCCGTGCTGAACGGCCGCCGGGACTGGATGGTGCTCAACGGCACCTACCTCGTCGACGACGACCGCGCCGACGAATTCGCCGCGGTGGTCGAGGATCTCGGGAAGCAGTTCCCCGGCATCCGGCTCGAGCTCACCGGTCCCTGGCCGCCGTACTCGTTCGCCGGTGCGGAACGGGAGGCGCGATGACGCGCACCGACAGCGAGCGACGCGTCGCGCTCATCGATCTGCTGGATCGGGTGCTCGCGGGCGGCGTCGTCGTCACCGGCGACATCAGGCTCTCCATCGCGGACGTCGACATGGTCCAGATCTCGCTGCGCGCCCTGATCTCCTCGGTCAGCACCATCTCCGCCAACCCGCTCGCGCCGGCGGCGCGCAGCGCACTGGAACCGGCCCCGGATGACTGAATTCGACGGCCTGTCACCGCGTATCGACGCCGATCCCGAATCCGTCGAACGCGGACTCGTCACGCTCGTACTCACCTTGGTGGAGCTGCTGCGACAGCTGATGGAGCGCCAGGCACTGCGCCGCGTGGACGACGGCGACCTCAGCGAGGCGCAGATCGAACGCATCGGCACCACCCTCATGCTGCTCGAGCAGCGCATGGACGAATTGCGCGAGCACTTCGGTCTCACACCCGAGGACCTGAACATCGACCTCGGCCCACTAGGGACGCTTCTGCCCGAAAGGTGACAGTCCGTGCGGACTATGCGGCGAGGAGGTCGGGATCATCGGCCACAGGGGTGCCGCCCGCTCGCTCCAGCAGGCGGGCGAGGGCGTCGGCGACGTGGCGTGGTTGCTCGAGGATCACGGAGTGGCCAGCGCCCTCGACCATCACCAGGTCCGAGTACTCGATGGTGGCGGCCATCGCGACGGAGTGCGAGGGCGGCGTCATCAGGTCGGCCGAGCCGCACAGCACCAGCGTCGGGATCTTCGAGAGGACGGCGAGCGCGTCGGTCTGGTCGTAGACCATGAAGGCGCTCAGGAAGCTCGCCATCGTCACGATCGAAGTCTTGTTGTGCATCGCGTTGGCGAGCGTCAGCACCCGTGAGCTGACCTTGCGATCGCCGAACTCGGCGGTGCGGATGAGGGGGGCGAAGACCTTGCAGGCCAACAGCTTCGCGTGGTGCATCATGCTCGGCGCGCGCCGGACGGCGGCCTGGAACAAGGAAATGACCGGGTTGCGCAGGAGACGGCCGAAGCCCGCGTCGGCGAGCCCGTTCGCGGCGGTCGCGATGAGCGCGACGCCGACGACGCGAGTGCCGATTTCGTGCGGGTACAAGCTGGCATAGGTCAGCGCGGTCATGCCACCCATGGAGTGGCCGACCAGCACGACCGGCCCGATGGGGGCGACGACGTCGAGCACGTCGCGCAGGTCGTGGCCGAGCTGCTCGAGGTTGTAGGTCTGACGGGACGCGACGGCGGAGTCGCCGTGGCCGCGGTGGTCGTAGCAGACGAGCCGACCGCCCGGATACTTGCGCATCAGCGCGTCGCGGACGTAGGCCCAAGACGCGGTGCGCAGGCAGTGTCCGTGCAGGAGTACGACCGTGAGCTCCGCGTCTTGCGGTCCGTATTCACGAAGGGCGAGTTCCACACCGTCTCGGGTCGAGACCGTGGCACGCCGACCCGCCGAGGTGGCGGCTGTGCTGGTGATCGACATCGGAGGCTCCGGTTCGCTGGTGGTTACGTGTCCCACTGTCCGCCGGATCGTCCGCCGTAGTCAGTGCCCCGAGAGCTGAAGTCGCTTCCCCAAGGGGTGAACGGATCACCACCTTGGTGGAACCGGATCTACGCGGCGCAGAACTCGTTGCCTTCGGGGTCTCGCATGACCCACCAGTGCCCGGCGGGTCCGTTGTCGAACTCGCGGACGCGAGTCGCGCCGAGCCCTTCCAGCCGTGCCACGAGACCCTCGAGATCGCCCGGCTCGCTGTGCACGTCGATGTGCAGGCGGTTCTTGCCGGACTTGTCCTCGGGTACGTCCTGGAAGAGCAGCCGCCTGCCGCGCCCGACGCCACTGAGCGGATCGAACGGATCGTCGGGATGCCGGATTCCGGCGTAGCCGCGAAAGATCTTGCGGCCTCCGTGCTCCAGAATCGCCTCCTCGCCGAGATGGCCCGCGGCGAGCAGCTGCTCGATGAGAGCGCTGGGGTCTTCCACCTCGTACTCCAGGGCCGCGGCCCAGAAGTCCGCGAGGGCGGGCGCGTTCTTGCTGTCGATGACGAGCTTCCAGTTCAATGCCACGCGCCGGAAACTACACCGCCGGTACGACAGAAACGCGGCGCCAGGCCCGCACCGACACATCGAAGCCGAACCCGACTCCGGTCACGGTCGGTAGCGCCAAGGTGACAGGTCGAGGTCGGGGTAGCGCAACGCCATGCCCGCCAGAGTTTCGTCGGTCCAGAAGGCATGGCCGGGCGGCGGGAATCCGAAGAGCTGTAGCTGACGCGGGCTGGCGCGTTCGACGAACCGATACCAGGCGGGTTCGTGGCTGCGCAGCGCCCATCCGTAGCGCTGGCCCCACTCGTTGTCGGCGCGGCGGTAGCCCAGATGCATCGAGAAACGCGCGCCGCCCGGCCGTGCCATGCCGGTACCGCGGTGAAAGGTGCCCAACTCGAACGCCACCACCGTGCCGGCGGGACCGGCGGCGGAGACCTCACGTTCGTACAGGTCCGGTCGGCCCGGCCCGCGGAACCTCGCGGCCGGGTCTTGTCCGGACTCCCCATCCGGAAACCAGTTCGGTGTGGCGGCGATATCCCTTGTGTGAGTTCGCGATACGAGATGGGGAGGGCCCAGATCCTCGGGGACGTCGTCGAGAAAGACGAACATCTCGACCTGCTTGAAGGCCGGGGCGCTGCTCGGCACCAGCAGGGTGTGGTTGAGGTAGTCGCGGTGTAGATGCTGGTCGTAGTCCGCCGCACCGGTGTACTTCGCCCACGCCTCGGCCGTGTAGAGGCGTAAGTCGTTGCTGCCCAGCAGTTCCTCGGCCAGATCCGCCAATTGATTCCGAGCGGCTGGGGCTGCTCAGCGAGACGGTAAGGCGCGGATGATGTCGAGGGCTTGGCCGAGGTTGTCCAGGCGAGCGGCGAGGGTGTCCCCCGCGGGATAGAGGCGGACGGTGTCGACACCGGCTTCCTGCCAGACCCGCAACCGGTCGCGCACCATGTCGCACGTTCCGATGAGGGTGGTGGCCAGCACCATGTCGTCGCTGATCAGCGCCGCCGCACCGGCGCGGTCGCCCGCGTGCCAGCGCTCGTTCACCTCGGCGGCGATATCCGACCAGCCCTGCCTGCTGTAGGCGTTGTTGTAGAAGTTGGTCGTGCTGGTGCCCATCGCGCTCAGCGAGAACGCCAGCTCCAGCTTGCGACTGGCGAGCACTTCCGGCAGGTCCGCCTCGTCGGCGACGATGTTCACTTCCGCGCCTTGGCAGATGTCCAGATCGGCGCGGGTGCGACCGAAGCGGCTCAGGCCTTTGTCCAGATGGGAGAAGTACGCCTCGTCGGCGCCTTCCGGGACGAAGCTGGTACCCAGCCAGCCGTCGGCGATCTCACCGGTCAGTTCCAGCATCTTCGGCGACAGCGTCGCGAGGTAGATCGGCACCGACACCGGCTCCAGGGAAACCCGCATCGGCTTGCCCTGTCCATCGGGCAGCGGAATCGCGAATTCCCTTCCGCGATAAGCGATCTTGTCGCCGGTGAACACCTGGCGGACGATCTCGACGGTCTCGCGCATGCGCCGCAGCGGGTGGGCGAACGGTACGCCGTGCAGCCCCTCGATGACCTGTGGACCCGAGGCGCCCAAGCCGAGCAGGAACCGGCCACCGGACAGCTGCGCCAAGGTCATCGCGGTCTGGGCGATCGTGACCGGCGATCGGGTTCCGAGCTGAATGACGCCCGAACCCAACAGGATTCGTTCCGTGCGCGCGGCCAGATAACCCAGCGGCGACGGCGCGTCGCTCCCCCACGCCTCGGCCACCCAGCACATGTCGAGCCCGAGCTTCTCGGCTTCGACGACGAACTCGGTGATCGTGCGCCAATCGCCGCCGGTACCTTCCACGGTCGTCGCGGTGCGCATCACTTCTCCTGTTCGGCGAGCCGCTTGATGGCGGCGAGGTTGGTTCGGATACCGCTCTCGAATTCGCGCAGCCGCACGAAAACGATCTTCTGTTCCTTGTCGGGCATCGCCTCGATCGCGAGGCTGAGTCCGGACGGCGCCGGTCCCATCTGCGCTTCCTGGCGCAGTGTCGTCCCCGAACCGGTGGGCTCGAGCGCGAACCGCCACACCGACGACGGATGGGCGGGATCGCCTATCGCCCAAGCGAATCGACGTGGTCCGTCGAACTCCACCACGGTGCTGACCGTCTCCCATTCGCCCAGGGATGGATGGGCATTCCGGCCGACGAACCGGCGCCCGACGCCGGGACCGGTGGCCTCGTCCAGCCAGGACACGTCCTGCACCTCGGCGCTGAGCTGCGGCATCAGGTGAATATCGCTGATCAGCTCCCATACCGCGTTCGCGTCCGCCTCGATGTAGACCTCCGCGGCGACCACCGGCACGTCCGCATAGACCTGTCCGGTCCACTCCATTTCCGAACCCTTCCCGCTAGCCCCTCTGCCTCCATAGTTGCGTAGATAGACCCACTGCGCAAATGCAAAAGAATTGTTCTAGCTGCTGAGTCTCATAAATAGATCCGCTAGCATGGTCGAATGAGGCGTACCTCGTTCGCACACTGGCCCTGCTCGTTCGCGCGCACCATCGACCTGCTCGGCGACTGGTGGACCCCGATGGTCATGCGCGAAGCGTTCTACGGATTCCGTCGATTCGACGAGTTCCAGCAGGAACTCGGCATCGCCAGGAACACGCTGTCCGAGCGGCTGCGCCGACTTGTCGAGGCCGGATTGCTCGACAAGGTCCTGTACGAAACGCAGCCGCCCCGATGCGAGTACGTGCTGACCGAATCCGGGCGCGACTTCTACACCATCGTCGCCGCGATGACCCGATGGGGCGATCGGTGGCTCGCCGACAGCGACGGACCGCCGCTGGTCTTTCACCACGAGCCCTGCGGACACGACAGTACGGCCGAGGTGGTGTGCGGACACTGCCGAGAACCGATCGATGTCGACGACGTCGTCCCGCGCCCGGGCCCCGGCTACCCCGCCAAACTGCTCACCCGCCCGGATGTGCGGCGGAGATTCCACCTCGACGAATCCGGCGACGCCCGGCCGCACGACAACTCCGCGCGAACCGAGAACGCCACGACTCCATAACGCGCTCCGCCGGTCTCGCCTTGGGACGCCTGTCCGCTTCGGCGGACTATCGAGGCGAGCCATGCGCGCTGCGCCCGGAGCTTGCGGGACCGATCGCGTTCGCGATCGCGAAGCCGACGACGATCAACGTCGGAACGAGCAACACCTCGAAGCTCACCACCGGCCCGGCGCTGTGGTGCCCGGCATGCGCCGCCGCGCCGGGGCTCGTGCCCATCGCCGCGGCCATGAACGCGGGATCGGCGATGTACAGATACATCGGATAGCACACGGCGACGGTGACGGACAGACCGGCGGCCGCGATCACGCCCGCGGCGGGCCCGGCCGGAAGATGTCGCGACCCCCGCTGGATGACCAGCCAGGTCAGGACACCGGGAGCGAAACCCCATCCGAGGACGAACCAGGTCGCCATCAGCGTCTTGCGGGCCGGATCCTCGGCCATGGCAAGCAGGTCCGCGTGCCAGGCGAGCAGATCGAAGCACGCGCCGATGACCGTGAGCCGGACGCAGACGCCGAGGGTGTTGGAACTCGATTCCTCCATCGGGCTCAGTGAAACACGGCTTCTATGAATTATGCAATAGTGTATAAAACTGCGGGGCCTACTCGGCCCGCGCGTGACGTCGAAGGAGGGGCCGTGCCCAAGAACACCAGGGCGGCGATGATCCACAGTGCGGTGGAAGTGCTGCGCGAGCGCGGGGTCGGCGGCGTGACGATCGACGCGATCCTGGCCCGCAGCGGCTCGCCGCGTGGCTCGGTGTATCACCACTTCCCCGGTGGCCGAGCGCAATTGATCACCGAGGCCCTGGAATTCGCCGGGGACGCGATCGGCGCCATCATCGAGGGGGCGGCCGCGGAGGGATCCACCGCGATCCTGCACGAGTTCGTGCGATTCTGGCGGCAGATGCTGCTCGACAGCGATTTCACCGCGGGCTGCCCGGTGGTCGCGGTGGCCGTCGGCTCCAACGACGAGGCGCCCGAACTGTTCGACAGCACGGCCGGAATCTTCCAACGCTGGTGGGACGCACTGCATCGGGCGTTCCTCGGCGAGGGTCTGGCCGAGGACGATGCCGGGCAGCTGGCGACCATGGCGATCGCCTCGGTCGAAGGCGCTGTGGTGCTGTGCCGGTCACGGCGCGGCCCGCAGCCGCTCGACGACGTCGCGCACCAGCTGGAACTCCTGATCGACAGTCAGCGCTTCCTCTCCCGCGCACGCCGCTCGACATCGACCGAGCGGTCTTAGCCGAGGATCTTCCGCTCGCTCCCTCTGGTCTATGCATTATGGTATGTGACATACTCTGCACCAGCCGTCGACCACCGCTCGACCGGCCATCCCAGCGACCCACTCGGCGTCGTCACACCACCGGCCCGCACCGGTGCAGATTCAGGAGTACTCAATGGCCACGATGCCGAATTTCGCCACGACCGCAGGACCGTCGATGTCCGAGGGTGAACGCCGAGCTCTCCGGACGATCAAGGTCTTCATTTCCCTGGGTTTCCAAGGGGAACTGTTGTTCTTGATCATCGGGTTGATCCTCTTTCCCGATAACGGCCCACTCGTATGGCGTTTGGTTTGGACCCTCGGCTTGTGCGGAATCGGCATGGGCGCGGCCGTCGGCGGCATCACCTACCTGATCGGCCACCGATTCCGCCCCGGCACCCGTGCCGCCTACCTCGTCACCGCGTTGTCCGCGGCAGCGGCATACAGCGTGTGCCAGACGCTGTGCTGGAGCCTGGACCACAACGTCGGCCTGAACTACTGGGGTTCGATCGACATGCCCGAACTGTTCTTGATCAAGGGCTACACCGCCGCGCTTCTCGGCGGCGTGACAGGCAGCTTCCTGCTGAATTCCGACCTCGGCACTCGCTTGCTCGATCGAGCGAGGATGTGAGCGGTTCCCTCGGAGGCCTACCCTCAGTTCCCGGAAAGCACTGAAAACGAACCACCGCGCGGTCTTTCGACTGCGCGGTGGTGGCGTTTGCTTATCGAGGCGCCTGCTGAATGATCTTGCGGCACCGCCGATGCAGGTAGTTCACGGAGAGCCATAGCGTACGGAACGCCGGGTTGCGGGTCTGCTTGTGGTGGCAGCGGTGAGCATGCCGGGCAGGTGGCTTGGCTGGCGACGGGCGCGGACCGCACCGTGTTCATCGCCCATCAGCTGACCTTGGCGACGACGCGCAGCGGCAGAACCCGCATGGCGGCCGCCAGCGGCAAGCCCGGCCAGGCGGGGACTTTGGCCTGGACGCGTTCGGCCTCGATGGCTTTGACCATGGCCCGCACGCCTTTTCTGGTCGACACCATCAGCGGCGTGCGGCCCGCGGCGGCGGTCATCTCCGACTCGATGTACCCCGGGTACAGCGTGGTGACCGCGATCGGAGTGTCGAGCAGTTCGGCGCGGATCCCCTCGGCCAGCGCCGCGACACCGGCCTTGCTCGCGGCATAGGTGGTGAGATTGCGCGGCAGGCCCCGCATCGCGCTGATCGAGGAGATGACGACGAGGTGACCGGACCGCTGACGGCGGAAGATCTCCACTGCGGCCTCGCATTGGGCAAGTGCCGCAACGAAATTCGTCTCGGCGGTCTGCCGGTTCGCGTGGAAGCGGCCGGTGCCGATCGGCTGGCCTTTGCCGAGCCCGGCGTTGACGATCACCCGGTCCAGGCCGTCGAGGTCGTCGCGGAAGGCATGGAACACCTCGAAGACCGCGTCGTGGTCGTTGACGTCGAGTTCGCGCACGCTGACCCGAATGCCGGGGTGCGCGGCGAGCAATTCGTCGCGCAGCTGGTGCAGCCGCTCGACGCGGCGCGCGCACAGCGCGAGGTCGCGTCCTTTCGCGGCGAAGCCGCGGGCCATCTCCTCGCCGAGGCCGCTGCTGGCGCCGGTGATCAGAATGCGCTGTCGGGTGGTCATCGACGATCCTCCTGAGGTTCGAATGTGTGCGGCCGGGTCACGCGCGGTCCCGATACCGGGCGAGTTCGACACGGGCGACGACGCCGAGGTGCACTTCGTCGGGGCCGTCGGCCAGCCGCAGCGCCCGCGCCGCCGAGAGGAACCCCGCCAGCGGGGTGTCGTCGGACAGTCCCGCCGCGCCGTGCAGCTGGATCGCCATATCGATCACCGAGTAGGCCATGCTCGGCACCGAGGCCTTCACCTGCGACAGCTCGCTGATCGCCGCCGCGGCTCCCCCGGTGTCCAGCAGCCACGCCGTGTGCAGGACTTGCAGCCGCGCCTGGTTGATCGCGATGCGCGCGTGCGCGATGCGTTCGCGGTTGCCACCGAGATTGATCAACGGTTTGCCGAAACCGTGGCGACTGCTGGCCCGTTCGCAGGCCAGCTCGAGCGCGCGCTCGGCCATGCCGATCAGGCGCATGCAGTGGTGGATCCGGCCCGGTCCGAGGCGGCCCTGGGCGATCTCGAAGCCGCGGCCCGGTCCGGCGATGATCGCGTCCAGCGGCAGGCGGACGTTGGTGAACGACACTTCGCCGTGGCCGTAGGGCTCGTCGTAGTAACCCATCACCGGCAGCATCCGTTCCACCCGAACGCCCTCGGTGTCCAGCGGCACCAAGACCATCGAATGCCGTGCGTGGCGGTGCGCTTCGGGATCGGTCAGGCCCATGAAGATGACGAATCGGCAGTTCGGATGCCCGATTCCGGTGCTCCACCACTTGCGGCCGTTGAGGACGACGCTGTCGCCGTCCACGATCGCGGTCGCGCTCATGTTCGTCGCGTCCGAGGATGCCGCGTCCGGCTCGGTCATGCAGAACGCCGAACGAATCCGGCCCTCCAGCAGCGGTGTCAACCATTCCGCGCGCTGGGCGTCGCTGCCGTAGTGCACCAGCACCTCGGCGTTGCCGGTGTCGGGGGCGTTGCAGTTGAACACCTCGGGAGCCAGCAGCGAGCGACCCATCAACTCCGCCAGCGGCGCGTACTCCACGACCGACAGGCCCGCCCCGTACTTGTCGTCGGGCAGGAAGAGGTTCCACAGCCCCTGCTCACGCGCCGCGGCCTTGAGTTCCTCGACGACGGGCGAGACGACCCACCGGTTCGAAAGACCGTGCAGCGTGGCGAAATAGTCCGCCTCGCGCGGCGTGATCTCATTGTCGATGAACGTGCGTACCCGGTCGATGTAGTCACGAGCGACGGCTGAATGTGTGAAGTCCACGATGGCTCCTTGTCGATTCCCCCGATACGGCGACATTAGAACATTTCTAAGCAATGCTCAATAAGGCGCGCCTCGAAGGACTCGATGCAGGATTCAGCGGTGTCAGTCTGCGGGCGAGCCGAACAGGCGGCCGAGGGCGTCGACGAGGTAGTCGACCAGATCCGAGGTGGCCACGTCGTCGTCGGCTTCCACGGCCATCTCCTCGGCCATCGCGAGCCAGCCGCGGACGGCGAGGCGCGTCATCGCGTCGGCCTCCGGACGACCCATCGCGTGCAGGATGCGGTCGGTCAAGGTCGCGCGAACGTCCTGGAACACTTCCATGACTCGGTCGTCGCCGCCGCTGGCCGCGCGCACCAAGGCCACGTAATTGGCGCGACGACGCCGGATGAAGTTCACGAAGCCATCGGTGACAGCGTGCTCGCGCGTTTGCGACGTTCCGTCTTCGGGCACTTCGGTCTGACCGAGCATCCGGTCCCCCGCCGCCCGGACTACCGCGATGTAGTAGTCGCGCTTGGTCGGAAAGTAGTGGAACAGCAAGCCGCGCGAGATGCCGGCCTCCGCGGCGACCTCGTCGATGGCGAGCTCGTGGATCGGGCGGGTGACGAGCAGGCGCAGCCCGATGCCGATGAGCTGTCGGCGACGATCCTCGCTCCTCAAGCGGATGCGGGCGCTCCCGGACGCGGTCATCTGGCGAAGGTACCACCGTTGTGCAAAGCTCCATCCACTATTGAGCGTTGCTCAACCTGACGCTAGCCTGTAGCCCCGCGACGATGAGTCGACCGCTGACCAGGCAGGAGTCACTATGCCGACCAGTCACATCAATGGCGCCGAACTCGCCTACATCGACACCGGCCTCCCGCCGCGGCGGCCGCACGCGCCGACCATCGTGTTCGGACACGGGCTGTTGTTCGGCGGCTGGATGTTCGAACCGCAAATCGAGTCGCTGCGTTCGCGTTACCGCTGCGTCGCGATCGACTTCCGCGGCCAGGGCTACAGCGCACCGACGCCGTCGGGCTACGACATGGACACTCTCGCCGATGACGTGGTGGCCCTGATCGACCACCTGGATCTCGCGCCGGTGCACTACGTCGGCGTGTCCATGGGCGGGTTCGTGGGGCAACGCATCGCCGCGCGCCGCGGCGAATTGCTGCGCTCGCTGACCCTGCTCGACACCAGCGCCGAGGCCGAGAGCGCCGTGCAGTCCGCCAAGTTCAAGCTGCTCGCCTTGGTCTATCGGCTCGCCGGAACCAGCCTGGTGCGCGACCGCGCCGCGAATCTGCTGTTCGGGCCGGTGTTTCGGGCCAGCTCGGCGGGTGAGCCGGTCATCGCCGAATGGGCTCGGCGGCTGAGTCGATCCGAGCGCGCCGGAATCCACCGCGCGATCATCGGTGTCGCCGACCGCCGCGCGATCCTGCCGGAACTGGACCGCATCGATGTGCCCACCCTCGTCGTCGTCGGCGCCGACGACATCGACACCCCGCCGGACAAAGCCAAGCAGATCGCCGACCGCATCAAGGACGCCACGCTCGAGATCGTCCCCAACTGCGGCCACACGAGCACGCTCGAGCAGCCCGAGGTGATCACCGAGCTGATCGCACGATTCGTCAAAACGACAGACGACGTCGCCGCGGCCCGCACCAGGCGCTGAGCCGCGTTCCCGAAACCGCTACGCGCCCAGCGTCTCCAACACCCGCCGCGCCTGGTAGTCCGCCCCGAGCTGGTTGGGATGGAAAGGCACGGCGAGACCGGCCGGTGTGCTGGAGAACGGGACGAGCCCCTCTACCCACCGCACCCCGGGAGGTTGGCAGGCGTCGTGGCCGGTGCTGCCGGTGTGGGTGTCGACGAACTCCACACCGGTGGCCGCGGCGACGCGGGCGAGCATGTGGTTGAGCTCGATGAGCTTGTCGCCCAGCCAGATCGCGTCGGCGTCGGAAATGGGAATCTCCGGGAAGCAGCCGCCGGTGGTGCCGACGGCATCGAAGTAGTCCAGCAGCAGGATGCGGGCGTGCGGGGCGCGTTCGCGGATGCCAGCGATCGTCGCGGTCACCCGGGTGGCGGCGACGCCGATGGCCTCGGTCATGCGGTCGGTGTCACCGGTGATCATTCTGTCCAGGCACGGTGTCGCGGCGGGATCGAGCGTCAGGCAGGTGAACACGGACTTCGCCAGGGCGGCGTCGTTGCCGCCGATGCCAAGGGTCACCAGATCCGTGGTGGGAGTAAGACTGTCGAATTGGGGCGGGTTGCTGCCCAGCCCTGTGGCCTGCGGGCTCGTCATGTGCCGGGTCTCGGCGCCGCCGCAGGTGGCGTCGCGAAAGACCGGTATCGACAGCGCGGCGGCCACCTGCTTCGGATAGTTGAAGGCGCTCTGCAGGCAATTCACCGGCGCGAACTGTGTGCTGATCTGACTGCCCGTGACATCGGCCGCCCACGAATCCCCCAGCGCCACATACTCGGAATACCCCGGATCGGCCGCCGCCGGTCCGGCGGGCAGTCCCGCGGCCGCGAGGGGCAGCATCGCCACCGCGGCGGACGCCAGCACTGTACGCGTGGTCCCAAGCACTGTTTCTCCGCTCGAAATACCCGACCCCGTGTATGAATTGGACTAACGTCCAGACGGAATGTAGCACGGTTGTGCGGGCATGCGCCCGCAACCGCGGAGATCGGCTTCGGTAACGGAGAATTCGTCCCCGCGCTCCTTAGGGATTGAGCCGGTATCGGCCGCCGCCGAGGGAGCGAGAGCGGGAGCGGACCTGGTCGGAATACTCGCCCCAGCGTGTCGCTTCCGACCACGTCACGTCTTTCGCCGTCGCGATGCCCGGAATCTCGGCCTCGGAGAAATCCGTTCCCGCCGCGTCGACTCGGGTCAGGTCCGCGCCGGTGAGATCCGCGCCGCGCAGATCGGCGTGGTCGAGCTGGGCGTGCGCGAGTTTGGCGTCGACCAATACCGCCTCGACCAGGTAGGCCTGGCGGAGATCGGCGGAGGTGAGATCGGCTCCGGTGAGATCCGCTCCGGGGAGCTCGACCCCGTGCAGTCTCGCGCGAGCCAGATCGGCGCCCGGCCGGATCGCCACTCCGCCGCAGACGATCAGCACGGTGCGTAGCGATGCCGCGCCGCGCCACAGCGCGGTGGTCGCGTTCTGGAGCAGCGTTCGAGGTGCAGCAGTACTCAATCAAGCCCCCTGCATGCGAGAAGTTAGCCAGCGAGTTCCGGCACGGCACACGGTGTGGCCGCCCGGGTCGTTCGAATTGTTCGATGGACCAATCAAAATCGGCGGGGTTCAGCGCTGATAGCCAGCTTATCGCTACAGTGTGACATGGAGGAAGCTCGACATGGCTTGTTCGACGGGTAATAGCTGTCGCGTCCGAATGTCCGTCGGGAAAGAGGATCCGGCGGTGTCACCGCTGTTCACGCATCCGAGTTTCGTATCCGAGAGGACACTTCGTGAACCCGAAGGACCGAGCCTGGGATCTCGGGTACGCGGCGGGCTGGCGGCTGGTACGTTCCATACCGCAGCGGTGGGCTGGCCGGCTGTTCGACATGGCGGCCGAGCGCTCGGCCCGTAACGGCGGACCAGACCAACTGCGGCGCAATCTGGCTCGGGTACTCGGCACCGCCCCGCACGAGGTGCCGGACGATCTCGTGCACGCGAGCCTGCGCTCCTACGCTCGCTACTGGTGTGAAGCGTTCCGGCTGCCGTCGATGGATCCGGTGCGGCTGGCCGAAACCATCGAATCCTCCGCCACCGGGCTCGAACACATCCACGAGGCGGTCGAGCGCGGACGCGGCGCGGTGCTGGCCTTGCCGCACAGCGGGAATTGGGACTTGGCGGGGGTCTGGATCGTGCAGCGGGTGGGTTCACCGACCGTCGTGGCCGAGCGGCTCGCACCGGAATCCCTGTTCCGGCGCTTCGTCCGGTTCCGTGAGAGTTTGGGTTTCGAGATCGTCCCGCTCACCGGTGCCGCGACACCACCGTTCGAGCACCTCACCGCGCGACTCGAGCAGGGGCGGATAGTCGGGCTGCTCGGTGAGCGCGATCTGTCCGGCAGAGGCGTGCCGGTCGCGTTCTTCGGCGAACCGGCCCGCATGCCCGCCGGTCCGGCCCGGCTGGCGATCGACACCGGCGCACCGCTGCTGCCGGTGCACTGCTGGTTCACCCCCGGCGGCTGGGGATTCCACGTCGGCGCGCCGATCGACACAACCGGCGGAGTGCGCCACACGACTCAAGTCCTCGCCGACCGATTCGCCGCCGGTATCGCCGCACACCCGGCAGACTGGCACATGCTGCAACGGGTATGGATCGCCGACTACACCGACGACGAACTCGCGCGCATACAGGCTCGCCGCGATTGACGGTCCGCCGCTGTCCATTCTCCGCCCGCCGCGGCACCGACTTCCGCTGAGTCAGGGTTCGAGATAGAGCCGTTCGTTCGGCAGCCGCCGGAATCCGTTCACGGCGGCATCGACGGTCACCGCGTCGACGTAGTGCCGGTCGCGGTGCTCGGCGACGAACACCAGCGCGGCGGTCAGGCACGCGACGAAGTCCATGCGCACTCCGTGCAGGAACACCGAAAGGTGCACATCCGGCTCCTCCGGTCGCGGTGAGACGGTGCTCATCGCGAATGCTCGCGGGGCGGGGTCGCGCACCTGTGCGCTTCGGAGAGCACCGCACGGCCGGAAGGGCGGAACGTCGAGTGCGCGGCGGTGATCCACCCGCGATACTCCGAGCCCTGATCGGCCGGTGACGGCAACGCGACTCGATCTCCGTTGCCCAGCACCGTGATTCGGTGACTGCGAGACAACGCCGCTTGGGCCGCGACCATGGTTGCCGGGATGTCCGAGCGCACGAGGAATGTCCACGTGTGGGATCGGGGGTGGGTGACGATCGGCCCGCCGCCCTGTTTGGTGGTTTCGAGGTGGATTTCGACCGACTGTCCGAGTTCGGAAGGCATCTCGATCGCCCACACCATGCCCGCGGTGAAACTGATCCGCCCCGTGTGGGGTTCGAGGACCGCGGGCAGATCGCACACCGTGCGGTAATAGGCGACCCTTGAACGCGGTGTATCGGCGCCGACCCGCGCGAACGGATCGGTGCTCGGCGGGGTGTCGTTCACAACCGCCTCCTGACCACTGCGTCGAACACACCCATTCGGAACCCCCTTGTTCACTCGACATATGAGGAGCGCCCGCCGCCGGGAACTGATGGGGGCACCGCATCGACCCGGCGGCGGGGCCAGGTATCAGCTTGATGGTTGGGGTGTGTTCGAAAGGCCAGTGAAGGGACAGGTTTCGAGTAGTGCGGGGCGGTGCGGTAAGGATCGATCTACCCTCGAGGCATGGGCCAGCACGCTGGGGAGCGGATCGCCGCGGAACGGAAAATCGCTGGGCTGAGCCAGCAGCAGTTGGCCGGTCGGGCCAAGTACAGCCTGAGCATGGTCAAGGCGGTCGAGCAGGGGCGTGAGGTCGCTTCTCCGGGGTTCATCGCGGCGGTGTGCGGCGCGCTCGGTATCGAACCCGAGCGGCTTCATGGCAATCCCTATGTCGAAACTCTCGCCGAAGACGGTCCGATCGAAGGGCTCGCCGAGTTGCGCACGGTGCTGGCCGAAGGCGCGTATGTCCGAGCGGTCGAGCCGCCTTCTTTCGAGGAGCTGTCCGCTGGCCTTGCCTCGGTGGAGGTGGCCCTGCGCAACGACCGCACCCGTCGTGCCCTGGTACTGCTCCCCACCCTGATCCGGCAGTTGTACGGCGCGATTCACGCCGCGCGAAACGACCGGGACCGCGCGAAGGCGTACAAGATGCTGTGCGCGGCGTATATCGCCGCCGAGGGGGCGTGCGGCAGACTGGGCTACTCGTCGTTGACGGCGCTGGTGCTGGACCGGCTGGATTGGGCGGCATCCCACGCCGACGATCCCGCCTATGCCGTCCGCAGTCTGATCAAACGGTCGCGCCTTCTCATGGCACACGGAGCGACCGACGTGGCGATGTCACTCGTCGATCGTGGCCTGGCTCTGGTTCCCGGTGACAGCGAGGCGGAGAAAGTCCTTCGCGGGTACAGCCACCTGCGCGGGGCGATCGTCGCCGCACGTGCACGACGCCTCGATGACGCGCGGACCCATATCGGTGCGGCACGGCGGATCGGGAGCCCGATGGCCGGGGAAAGTGCGCTTTATACGACGGATTTCGGCCCGGGGAACGTCGAGGTGCACGCTTGTGCGGTCGAGCTCGAGGCGGGCGATCCTGGCAAAGCGGCGCGTGACGGTGCCGCCTTGGCCCTTCCGTCCAATATGGCCGCGCCGAGGGCGGCTCACCACTGGCACGACAACGCCCGCGCCTGGCTGATGACCGGCAAACCCGATCACGCCCTGGCCGCGCTCAACAAGGCCCGTGCCGCTGCGCCTCAGCAGACGCGCCTGCATCCGTCCGTGCGGGAGACTTTGTTCGGCATCGCCGCAGCGCAGCGCCGCCAGACCGAGAGCCTGGTCGGCTTCGCCTCCTGGCTCGGCGCGAGTCTCTGAGCCGTCAGCGCACCAGCGATCCAGCGCTACCTCCGACCCCGGGGTGCCGCCGCTGGTGCGGGCAGCTCCCGGGGTTGCTGGTGTGGTGGTCCTGGGCGCGTGCCGGACGGCGGCGCGGTGATCAGTAGTAGTAGTAGTTACCGTAGGCGTCGTAGTTCTCGGACGATGTGCCGGGCGTGAGGTTGGTCTGGCCACCCGGGGTCAGGTCGGTCTGGCCGCCGGGGGTCAGATCCTGCTGGCCGCCACACACCAGGTTGGGCCAGGAACAGGTCGGCAGGCTGGGGTCCTGCTCGGCTTGGGCGACGCCAGCCGTCACCAGGCCGGCACCTAGCAGGGCGGGTGCCGCGGCGATCGCCAGGGCGCGTGCGAAGCGGTGGGTGCGGCGGGTCGAGCGCTGGTCGGTCGTCATAAGGGCTGCTCCTTCGTGTTGTTCTGGCGGGGCGGTCCCGCTGTCGTTGTGACGGTGTCCAGCCTGCTCGACGCTGGCCTGCGCTGATAGGACACCCAGGGTGCGGGACGACGCACCCTCCTTGTGGTTCGAACCCACCAAGGTGGGGTGCTCGTGCGGTTGAAAAATCGACTACCCGTGACAGTTGAAAACGCGATCAGACTGGCACCTTGGGGGGTCGAACTACGCCCATATAGCAACACCGGCGTCCAGGGCGGAACGGGAGCCGAGACCAGCGGCGGCGGTACCTCGCGCAGGCCCAGTGATCAGCAGTGCGATCGACGTGTTGGACAGCAATCGAGGGACGCGGCACGGTGGGGGCGCGCCGGTCATCACCGTGAAGACGATCGGCCCGGTGGATGCCGTTGAATTCGTCGGCGCCGTTCCACCCGCTGACACGCGAATGAGAAATGTTGTTCTCGAACATGTTTCGCCATTCATGGAAGTGTGCGGAACAGGTCGAGCAGGCACCCCGATGCCGCCGATCGTCCGTAGGCCGGTTCGCATCCGATTCCTCTTCGGACGCTGTCGCGAAGGCCGCGGTGTCAGCAGGGTGACTGAGATTCGTTTATTATCAAGCACTTTGAAGCGAAAGCGCGAAGCTGTCGGACACGCGTGGGTCACCGGCTCGGATCGCGAGCCGATCAACGAACGATAGCGTTCGCGAACGCGCGCGGCAAGGCTGTCGTGGCGTCACGGCCTACTTCCCACGCCTCGAGAGGGCAGCGGCAGACGCATTGCGGAATACGCTACGAGCACGTAGAAGCAAACAAGTAGCGATCGAATGATGTTGTCCTCGAACAATTTCCGGAGCATGGCCGTCTGATTCGGGTTCGCGATGGTCCGGTACTGGGGATCGTTCCATGACTACCCTCCGCCAGGCCCGGTGGCCGAGCACTGAACCAGCGTCTGTCTGAGTTGCATTGTCGTGCAATGTGATTCCTCACAGAAGTTTGCCCAAAGAATTCCGGTCGGTTTCAACGCGCGTCTAGATGTGTTGTGCGGTAGCCTCTTTCGCTATGTTCGTGGTTGAGGAACTTGTTGCGCTCGTGGTTGCGCTGGGTGATGGACGGGCTGCGGCGGGCGTAGAGCAAGACCATGTGGAACGACTACTACCGGGTGCGTGACCATCTGCGCGCGTACGCGGACGAGCACCCCGGAGATCCGGACGGTGTGCTGGTTGTGGACGAAACCGGGTCTTTGTGCAAGAACGTGAAAACCCTTCGGGCGCAGTGCCTATGCTCGCGTCCAACAGGTGCGGTCGAGAGCTGTCGGCTCGACCGTCTCGGCAACGGGCATGTCCCCGCTGTGTCGCGCCGCCGGGCCACCCCGACTAACACGGCCGACCTTCGCTCCGAACATAATGGTGCACAACTCATTTCACGGCACTCGACATCGACGTCGACCCGGTTACGCGATGGTTCCGTAGCCGGAAAGCTGTGGATTCCCGAACGGGCGACGGTCGCACTGCCATCCGCCCCACGGACCACTCCCCCCGGACTCAGCTGCGGACCCATCGCTCGGCGGATACCATCGCCGACTCCCGCGGGCGACCACGAAATCGCCGCCTAGCTGCGCTCCGCACTCACCGAGACCAGCGACGACCAGCTCACCGAAGTCGCGGTGGCGGCAACGACGCCTGCTACCCGAACGGCCGATTCGTCCGTAACCGCACGCCCTCTTCAGGCCCGTGGTCGCCACCGCATGCCCGACTCCGCTCGCTATGACACCGAAGGAGCTCACCGCCAATGGACAATCCCACGTCACCGTCAGGACTTCAGGAGGACGGGCACCTGGTCGCGGCCATGTCCGGAGGGTCGAGCACCGCGGTCGCGGACGGCCGCGTGCACGTCGCCACCCCGGCGGCGAACGGACATACCCGTGCCGACTCCGCAGAGCAGGTCGTCGCGCCGGTCGACCAAGCGGCGATGGTCACCGAGAGGATGCGCGAAATCCTGGTCACCGGAGGCGATTTCGACGACATATACCGTCACGTCCTGACCGCCCCCGGCAAACGGGTCCGGGCCAGACTGGTACTGGACTGCCATCGCCTGCTGCCGTCGGCCGTCTCGGCGTCCGTCCCCGACGCCGTCGATCTGGCCTGCGCGATGGAGATGCTCCACGAAGCGTCGCTGATCCACGACGACATCTGCGACAGCTCCCTGCTGCGGCGCGATTCCCCCTCGGTGCCCGCCTTGTTCGGCATCCGAACCGCCGCCCGGGTCGGTTTCCATATGGCGGGCACCGCATTACAGGTCTTGGCGCGGGTACTGGAAGACAACCCGGTGGTCTGCGCGCAGCTCGGTGAGGCTCCCGGCGTCACCTATCTGGACAGCATCTCGGACCTTTCCGCGGGGCAGCTCGTGGAGACCATGACTCCCGACGTCGATGACGCCGCGCTGCGCAGGCACTACGAGGTCGTCGCTGGCGCGAAGACCGGCACACTGTTCCGGCTGGCCTGCTCCTACGGCGGTACGGCGGGCGGTGTCGACCACGACCGGCTGCGCGCCCTGATGCGCTACGCCGAGCAGTTCTCCCTGGCCTTCCAGATCATGGACGACGTGCGCGACGTCGAGGGCGACCCCGCGCTCGGCAAGGAGGCCTGCGGCGACCTGGACCGCAGGGTACCGACCTGGCCGGTGATCGAATGGCTGGCGATACGCCCAGACGCTCGCGAAATGTGGCTGTCCTCAACGACTTCCAGTGCCGAATTGCAGGCCGACCTGGTACGCAGCGGGGCGACCAAGGCCGCGCACGACGCCGCAATCCGCGCCGCCGAGACGGCCTGCGAGGCGCTGGAGACGTTCCCGCCGACCCCGGCGCGGGACGACCTGCGCAACCTGGCGCTACAGGTGGTGTCCCGATGACCGGAGGAAGACTCGGCATCCTCGCCAACGGGCTGCGCGACCTGCGCCGCGCACCCGATCTCACCGCGCTGCGGGCGGCAGGCTCGCCGGACGAGCTGGCCAGGCTGGCACTGATCCCGGCGGCGCGCAACATGGGCATCGCTATCGGTTTCCTCGGCGCGGATCTGCGGGCCGAGGCCACCGCGGCGCTGCTCGCCTGTCGCGTGCTCGACGCCTACGAGGACCTGATCGACCGTCCGCTGGCGGGCAGCGCCGTGCGGACCGCCGCCGAGTACCTCACCGGCAATACCGACACCCCGCCGCCACCGCCGGAGCGTGTCACGGTCCGCGACAGCGAAGCCGTGGACCTGGTGCTGGCCGAACGCATCGCGGACGTGCGCGCACTGGTGTCGGCGCTGCCCGTCGCGGCACGCGAACGCGTGGGCAGCCTGCTGCTCGATATCGGCGATGTGATGGCCCGCAACCTCGATTCGCCCCTCCCACGGGTCGCCTACAGCGAGGGAGTGCTCGGCCGCGTGACGCATTACGCGTGCACGATGGCCGCCGAAGAGGCCTGTGCCGAAGCGGATTTGCGCGAGCTCACCGCATGCGTCGGCGTCATCGCCCAGGCGGCCAACGACCTGCGCGACGGCGAACTCGCGCTCTACGGCGTCGCCGACCGCGCGGAACTGACCCGAGCGGTGATGCTGCGACTGCTCGCGCCGGCCCTGGGCGGGTTCGCCCTGCTGGCCCGGCTCGGCCCGCGCACACCGAACCCGGGCGCCCGGGCGGCGATGGCGTACATGGCCATCACGACGACCGGCTTCCTGTGCACCACGGTCGGGGCGCCGGTCCCCTACCGGCGGCCGATCGGTGCGACCGCGCTGGCCGTCCTGTCGCCCGCGCGCTGGGCCAAGATGGTCGAGCGGGTGCAGCGATGCGCCGACGCGGCGATCCACCGGGTCCTCGACACCTCGCCGGAGCTCGGCGCCGGTTCCGACGCCGCGGCCCGGCTGCTCGGCGCGGTCGACCCGAGCAGGCTCCCGCCCGCGATGGTGCCGCTGATCGTCGACACCACCTTCGCCCTCGTGCGGGCGCTACCGGACGAACCGCTGACGGGCAAACTCTCCGCCTCCGACATCCGCACCATGATGATCGCCGATCACCTGGCCTTCGGCGCCCTGGACCGGCTGCCACCCCGCGGAGCCGACGAGATGCGCGCCCTCGCAACAAGATTCCAGCTGGCTGCCCTCGACAGCACAACCCTTGGAGGAGATCGCCCGTGACCAGTCCGTCGACCGGCTTCGGCATCGGAACGCCCGCCACCAACACCCGAGGAGAACACCTATGACCACCGTGCCAACCCGTCCCGGCGACGGAACGCCCCCGGCGTCCTCCGACCAACCGCCGTTCAGCCGGCGGGTGCTGAAGCTCGAGCACCCGGCGAACGTCGGCCCGCTACTGCACATCGTGGCGTGGGTCGTGCTGCTGTCCTTCGGCCTGTTCGTGCCGATCGCCACGAACTGGTACCTGGCTGCCCCACTGATCCTCCTGCTGACCTTGCTGAACTTCTCGCTCACCATCGGCGTGATGCACATGCACACGCACCGGGCGCTGTTCGTCTCGCGGCGGCTGAACCGATTCGTGGACATCATGTGCTGTCTGCCCGCCACGCTGACCTCGGCGGAGATGCGCGAAGTGCACGTGCTCAACCACCATCGGTTCAACGACGGACCGGGCGACGTCACCTCCACCGAGGGCATGGAGCGCGGGCTCGGCGCCGTGTGGTACTGGATCAGGTACGGCACGATCGTCAAGAACCACACCATGCGAATGATCTTCGCCGCCAACCCGTCCGAGGGCCGACGCAAGCGTCGCCACACCTTCGTCCTCGATCTCACGCTGGCTTTGGCGCTGCCGGTGGGCATCTGGTACGTCGCGGGCTTCGAGCGGTTCGCGCTGTTCTGGGCCCTGCCGTTCCTCATCACGCAGGTGAACTCCGGCTACTTCGCCTGGCTGACCCACGCCCCGGCGCGGGTGTTCGAGGACGATCCGAGCAAATCGCTGAACACCGCGGGCAACTGGCTGAACTTCTTCATCTTCAACCAGGGCTACCACAGCGTGCACCACCGGTACCCGGGCGTGCACTGGTCGCAGATCCCCGACAAGCTCGACTTCATGCGCCAGGTCGACGCGGCCGTCATCGTGCCTTACTGGATGACGATCCAGTCGTCGTGGCGCCTGGTCCGGCCCGGTGGCTTCCTCGACGCGCGCTACGGCGAGCGCTGGAAGGCCAAGCTGGACAAGCGGATGGAGACGGGGACGGTCCGCCTGCGGTTCCTGCCCTGGTTCGCATGGATCTGACCACCACGCAGCAACAGGTTCGGGGCGCGCTGACGGACCGCCGCCGGCTCGTCCCGTTCCTGCTGGCCTTCGGCGTCTACGGCGTCGCCGGAGTGACCGTGCCGCTGCTGCTGTTGTTCGCCGGAGGCTGGTGGCTGCCCAAGACCGTCGACGAGGGACCGCACCTGTCGACCGGTCCGGCCATCGCCATCGACGTGCTGCTGCTGGCGCTGTTCGGCTTGCAGCACTCGGGTATGTCGCGACCCGCGTTCAAGGCGTTCATCACCCGCTGGGTGCCGGAAGCCTTGGAGCGCACCGTCTACATCGTCATGGTCTGCCTGGTCGTGTGGGTGATGTGCCTGGCATGGCAGCCGCTGCCCCAACGAATCTGGTCGGCGGACGGCGCCGTCGGGACCGTGCTCGACGCCGGGTTCTGGCTCGGCTTCGTGCTGGTCTACGCGGCGACGTTGTTGCTCAACCACTTTCACCTGCTCGGCATCAGCCAGGCGTACCGCCACTACGTCATCCAGGTGCCGGACGCGACCATGGACCGCCTACAGGTGCACGGGCCCTACCGTTTGGTGCGTCATCCGTTGATGACCGGCCTGCTGCTGTCGTTCTGGTGCGCCAGCGACATGACGGCCGGGCATCTGCTGTGGGCGGTCGGGTTGACCGGCTACATCCTGCTCGGCACGTTCCTGGAAGAGCGCGATCTGGTCGCCCGCTTCGGCGCGGCCTACCGCGCCTACGCCGAGCAGGTTCCGGCCTTCTTCCCGTCACCGCTCGGTCCCTCGGCGCGGGCACGTCTGCGCCAAGCTCTTCTCGGCCGTTCGGATCAGCCGCTGTGACGGCCGAGTTGCGTTCTACCTGAAGGTTTTCCGCTCTACCGCACGACCGTGGCCCTGGGTCGCCGCACATCGATGTGGCCATCGGCTGTGCACTGTCCGTCACCGGTTCGTCCCCAGTACGGGAACGAACCGGTGACCCCTGCTCGAGTTGGGAGAGGAAACGACGTGAACAGCGTTCGCGAGGGCAGCGGACCCACCGCGGGACCCGCCGCGGGCACGGGCAGTGGACCCACCGCGGGCACCGGCAGTGGGCACGGCGCCCGCACGTGCAGCGGGCACGGCGCCGGTCGCGCCCACGGCAAGGCGATCCTGCTCGGCGAGCACACGGTGGTGCACGGCACGCCGGCCCTCGCGTTTCCCCTGCCGACGCTCGAGGCGCGCGCGGTCGCTCGCCGGGGTGGACCAGAGGTTCCTTCAGGAATCGATTCCCGTGCAGGACAGCAGTTTCGGTTCACCGCTGGCGATGGATCCACCGCGTCGTCCGGTGCGCACGTCGCGGTCGAGGAGGCGTTGCGGCGGTGGGGTTCGGCGGGTGAGGTGGTCGAGGTCGTGCTCGACTGCGAGATCCCGCCCGCGCGTGGCCTGGGGTCCAGCGCCGCGTGCGCGGCGGCCGCGGTGCGGGCGATCGCCGACCTCTACGGCCGGACCGTCGGCTCCGACACGCTCTACGAGTTGGTCCAGTGCGGTGAGCAGTTCGCACACGGCCGAGCCAGCGGCGTGGACGCCAGCGCCGCGGTCGCGGCCGGACCGATCTGGTTCCAGGCCGGGGCGGCGCGCGAGCTGGCCGTCGGCTTGGACGCCGCCCTGGTGATCGCCGACACGGGGACGGCGGGCGCCACGCAGCACGCGGTAGCCGCCGTTCGCCGCAAGCTGGACGCCGACCGGAGAGCGGCCGACCGGCTGCTGGAGCGGGCGGCGAACCTGATCGAGTCGGCGGCGGCGGATCTGGCGGCCGGTCACGCCGAGCCGCTCGGCAAGACACTGCTCGAATTCCAAGGCCTGCTGACCGAACTCGGCGTCAGCACACCCGAGATAGACACCCTCGTCACCGCGGCGTCCGACGCCGGCGCGTACGGCGCGAAACTCACCGGCGGGGGCCTCGGTGGATGCGTCCTGGCCCTCACCGAGACCGGCGACGGCGCCGCGAACGTGCGCGCGGCGCTGCGCCGGGCGGGCGCCGTGCGGACCTGGATCGTTCCGGTCCTAGGCGCACAGCAATGACCGATTCCCGATTCACCTCGATACCGGAGCTCGAGACACGCCAATGACATTCACAGCTGGAGCAGAGCTGGCCGACCCGCTCGCGGATCGACTCGGCGACAACGCGATCGGCGTCGCGGCGGTCGCCGTCGCGCACCCGAACATCGCCTTGGTGAAGTACTGGGGCAAGCGCGACGAGACGTACTTCCTTCCCGTCACGGGAAGCCTCTCGATGACCCTCGACATCTACCCGACCACGACCGCGGTGCGGTTGAGCGCGGAACCGGCCGACACCGTCGTGCTCAACGACCACCCGGCGGTCGGCGACGCGCACGCCAAGGTGGCGCGGTTCCTGGATCTGGTCCGCGCGCGGGCAGGCCGCGACGAATACGCCATGGTCGTCTCCACCAACGCCGGACCGACCGGCGCGGGTCTGGCCTCCTCGGCGAGCGGCTTCGCCGCGCTGGCCGTCGCCGCGGCCGCCGCCTACGGACTCGACGCGGATGCTCGGGCGCTCTCGCGGCTGGCTCGACGTGGCTCCGGATCGGCCTGTCGTTCCATCTTCGGTGGGTTCGCGGTGTGGCACGCCGGGGAGGGCGACGGCGAGGCGGGAGACGCGAGTTCCTACGCGGAACCGATCGACGGCGACGCACTGGATCCGGCGCTGATCGTCGCCGTCGTCGACGACGGGGCCAAGGCGGTGTCGAGCCGGGAGGCGATGCGGCGGACCTGCGACACCTCGCCCTTCTACCAGCCGTGGGCCACCGCCTCGCGGCTCGACCTCGCGGAGATGCGCAAGGCGATCGCGCGCCGCGATCTGCCCGCCGTCGGGGAGATCGCCGAGCGCAACGCCCTGGGCATGCACGCCACCATGCTGCTGGCCAGACCGTCGGTCCGATACCTGTCACCACGCTCGGTCGCGATCCTGGACCGGGTGCTGGCGCTGCGGGCGGACGGCGTCGCCGCGTACGCCACCATGGACGCCGGACCGAACGTCAAGGTGCTGTGCGCCCGCGCCGACGAGCAGCGGGTGACCGCCGCCCTGCGCGACGGCGGCGCCGTCGCCGACATCCAGGTGGCGCATCTGGGCCCCGGTGCGGCACTCGTCCGAGACGACGAGCGATGATCACCTGTCGCGCCCCGGGAAAGCTGTTCATCGCAGGCGAATACGCCGTCGTCGAACCGGGGCGCCACGCCGTTCTCACCGCGGTCGACCGCTATGCCACCGCCACCGTCGGCACGGCCGGTGACGAAGCCACGACACTGCATTCGGAATTGGACGGCGGTGTGACGCTGACCTGCGGGCGCATCGGCGACGGACTGGTTCCCTCCGATGGCGTTGTGCCGCCGAATTTCAGCTACGTCTTCGCGGCGGCCGCGATCATTGATCGGCTGCTCGTCGAGCGCGGTCTCGTGGCGCGCCCCTACCGGCTGAGCATCAGCACCGACCTCGCCGACGAGGACGGGAGAAAGCTCGGACTCGGTTCCAGCGCAGCCGTCACGGTGGCCACCGTCGCGGCACTGGGCCAGTTCTACCGGCTCGGACTGAGCCTGATGGACCGGTACCGGTTGGCGATGCTGGCCACCGTGTCGATCAACCCGCGTGCTTCCGGCGGCGACGTCGCGGCGAGCACCTGGGGCGGCTGGATCGCCTACAGCTCCCCCGACCGTCGGCGCGCGTCCGAGGTGGTGGCCGAGGGCGGAGTCGACGCCGCGCTGCGTGCGCCATGGCCGGGGCTGTCGGTGCGCCCGCTACCCACGCCGACGGAACTCGCCATGCAGGTCGGCTGGACCGAGACGCCCGCGTCGACACCGAAATTGGTCGCCGGGCTCCGCGAGCTCGGCACGCCCGCCGACTTCGTGGTCGAGAGCGACCACTGCGTCCAACGACTCGTCGCCGCGCTGGAAGCCGACGACGCACCAGCGATCCGTACTGAAATCGACTGCGCCCGAGTGCTTCTGGTCGATCTCGATACGAGAGCTCGGTTGGGCATCATGACGCCGTCGCTGCGTGCGCTGTGCGCGGCGGGTGAGGCGGTCGGCGCCGCGGCCAAACCCTCCGGCGCGGGCGGCGGCGACTGCGGCATCGCGCTCGTCGACCGCGTCCGCACCGCGGCGATCACCGAGCTCACCGAACGCTGGGTCAGCGCGGGCATCCGGCCGCTCTCGCTGCGAACACATCCATTCGAAGGGGATCGGCGATGATCGCGAGCCGCAAAGACGACCACGTCCGCCACGCCGTGAGCCAGCAGCGCGACGGCGGCCCCAACGACTTCGACTCGGTCACCTTCATCCACCACGCTCTCGCTGGCATCGACGGCGACGACGTGTCGTTGGCCGTCGATGTCGCCGGGAAGCGCTGGGACACACCTCTTTTCGTCAACGGCATGACCGGAGGCAGTCAGCACACCGGAGAGATCAACCGGCAGTTGGCCATCGCCGCCCGCGAGACCGGGATTCCCATCGCGTCCGGATCGATGAGCGCCTTCTTCCGCGACCCCTCCGTCGCCGACACCTTCCGGGTGCTGCGCGAGGAGAATCCGCACGGCTTCGTCATGGCGAACGTCAACGCCACCGCCACGCTGGACGAGGTGGCGCGAGCGATCGATCTGCTGGAAGCCGACGCGCTGCAGATCCACCTCAACGCCGTCCAGGAGATCGTGATGCCCGAGGGTGACCGGTCTTTCGGTTCCTGGCCCCAGCAGATCGAGCGCATCACCGAGCACACGTCGGTGCCGGTGATCGTCAAAGAGGTCGGATTCGGTCTCAGCAGACCCACCGTCACCTGGCTGCGTGACGCGGGCGTGGCCGTCGCCGATGTCGGCGGTCGCGGCGGCACCAATTTCGCGCGCATCGAAAACGACCGGCGCACCACGGCGGACTTCGCCTTCCTGGCGGACTGGGGCCAGTCAACGCCGAACTGCCTGGTGGATTGCGCGGGTGTCACCGGCATCGACCTCTTCGCCTCCGGCGGCATCCGCTCACCTCTCGACATCGCCCGCGCATTGGCGTTGGGCGCCAACGCGACCGGGGTCGCGGGCCGCTTCCTCGAGACGCTCGTCAGTCACGGCACCGACGCGTTGATCGAGATGATTCGCACCTGGCTCGATCAGCTGCGGCGGATTCTCACCGTGCTCGGCGCACCGACGCCCGCCGACCTGGCCGGTAGCGACCTGCTGATCACCGGCGAGGTGGACACGTTTTGCCGGCTGCGCGGTATCGACGCGGCCTCCTATGCCCACCGGAGCCTCCGGTGGAACGAATCGGAAAGAAGGAGCCACGCGTGAACGACGAGTCTTTTGCGGCGGTGCCGCTGCGGTGGGTCGGGCCGGTGCGCATTACGGGCAACACCGTCGACGACAGTGTGGACGTCCCCCTGGCCACCTACGAATCGCCGTTGTGGCCTTCGGTCGGTCGCGGTGCGCGGATCTCCACGCTGACCGACAAGGGCGTGGTGGCCACTCTCGTCGACGACCGCATGACCCGCTCGATCCTGCTCGAGGCCGACGACGCCTACACCGCGCACACTACCGTCGGACAGCTCCGAGACCGATTTCCCGAACTCCAGCAGGTGGCCGCGGGCAGCAGCCGGTTCGCCCGGCTGATCGACCTGCACCACCAGATCACCGGCAACCTGCTGTTCCTGCGCTTCGAATTCACCACCGGCGACGCCTCCGGTCACAACATGGCCACCCTCGCCTGCGACCACCTGATGAACCACATCCTGGCCACGATGCCCGGCCTGCGGTACGTCTCGATCTCCGGGAACTACTGCACGGACAAGAAGGCGACCGCGGTCAACGGGATCCTCGGCCGCGGCAAGAACGTCGTCACCGAACTGCTCATCCCCCGCGAAGTGGTCGAGAAGCGGCTGCACACCACCGCTCGCCAGGTGGTGGAGCTGAACATCCGCAAGAACCTCATCGGCACCTTGCTGGCCGGTGGAATCCGTTCCGCCAACGCGCATTACGCCAACATGTTGCTCGCGTTCTACCTGGCTACCGGGCAGGACGCCGCGAACATCGTGGAAGGGTCCCAGGGCATCACCCACGCCGAGGACCGCGAGGGCGACCTCTACTTCTCGTGCACGTTGCCCAATCTCATAGTCGGGACGGTGGGCAACGGCAAGGACCTGAGTTTCGTCGACGACAACCTGACCCGCCTGGGTTGCCGCGCGGATCGCGATCCCGGCGACAATGCCCGTCGGCTCGCCGTCATCGCCGCGGCCACCGTGCTGTGCGGCGAACTGTCGCTGATGGCGGCGCAGACCAACAGCGGCGAATTGATGCGCGCCCATACCCAATTCGAACGGCCCACCGCAAGCGTCCCCACCGCCAGTATCGGAGCACAGCCATGACCATCACCCCGGTAGGAATTCACGACCTTTCCTTCGCCACCACCCACTACGCGCTCGACCACGCGGTGCTCGCCGAGCGCCTCGGCGTCGATCCCGACAAGTTCTACCTCGGCATCGGCCAGGAGAACATGAGCGTCGCCGCCGCCGACGAGGACATCGTCACCATCGCCGCGGCCGCCGCCAAGCCCATCCTGGACCGCCACGGCGTCGACAACATCCGCACCGTGCTGCTGGCCACCGAAAGCGGTGTCGACCAGTCCAAAGCGGCTGGGCTCTATCTGCATCCGCTGATCGGCCTGCCGAACACCGCCCGCGTCGTCGAGCTCAAGCAGGCCTGCTACGGCGGCACGGCCGGATTGCAATTCGCCGCCGGGCTCATCGCCCGCGACCCGTCGCAGCGCGTGCTGGTCATCGCCACCGACATCGCCAAGTACGAGCTCGACACCCCCGGCGAACCGACCCAGGGCGCCGCCGCGGTCGCGATGCTCGTGAGCGCGAATCCGGCCATCCTGCAGCTGGATCCGCAGTCCGGTATCTACAGCGCCGACATCATGGACTTCTGGCGTCCGAATTATCGCACCGCCGCCATGGTCGACGGCAAGACCTCCGTCAACGCCTACCAGAAGGCCACCCAGGAAGCCTGGACCGACTACCGCCGCAACGGTGGGCGCGAGCTCACCGAGTTCGCCGCGTTCTGCTACCACCAGCCGTTCACCAAGATGGCCTTCAAGGCACACCGCCACCTCCTGGAGAGCCAGGGGCACACCGCCGACGCGGCGGAGATCGACGCCGCGATCCACAGCACGACCATCTACAACCGCACGGTCGGCAACAGCTACACCGCCTCGCTCTACCTCGGTCTGGCGTCGCTGCTCGACCACACCGACGACCTGACCGGCAAGCCGCTCGCCTTCATCAGCTACGGATCGGGCAGCGTAGCCGAATTCTTCAGCGGCACAGTGCAACCTGGCTATCGCGAGCACCTGCGCACCGACGCCAACCGGGACGCCATCGCGACCCGCGTCGGGCTCGACTACGACCGTTACCGCGTCCTGCACGAAACCGAATCGCCGTCGGACGGGATGTATCACGCCATCCCCGAAGAGACCGGCCGCCCGTTCCGGCTGGCCGCGATCTCCGGCCACAAGCGCATCTACGAAGCTCGTTGAGGAGCGGTATGAGTGAAAGCAACACCAACGATCCGGCACCGCGGCACACACGTGTCCTCATCATCGGTAGCGGGCTTTCCGGAGTCGGTACGGCCGTTCGGTTGACCCAGGAGGGGCACACCGATTTCCTGGTCGTCGAGCGTGGTGACGATGTGGGCGGCACTTGGCGGGTCAACACGTATCCCGGTGCGGGGTGCGATGTTCCGTCGCAGCTGTACTCGTACTCGTTTGCGCTGAATCCGGAGTGGTCGCGGTCGTTCTCGCGGCAGCCGGAGATCCACCGGTACATCCAGGGCATCGCCGACCGGTACGGGCTGCGCGACAAGCACATCTTCGACTGCGCGATGACGGGCGCCCGGTGGAACGACGCGGACGCCCGGTGGGAGGTCGAGACCACGCGCGGGAAGTTCACGTCCGACATCGTCGTCTCCGCGGCCGGGGTGCTCGCCGAGCCGAATCTCCCCGATATCAAGGGAATTCACTCCTTCGAGGGTGAGATCTTCCATTCGGCGCAGTGGGATCACGACGCCGATCTGGCGGGTAAGCGGGTCGCGGTCATCGGCACGGGCGCTTCGGCGGTGCAGATCGTGCCGTCCATCGCGCCGCAGGTCGCGCAGCTCGACGTCTATCAGCGCACCGCGGGATGGGTGTTCCCGCATCTCACCCGCAGGTACCTGGCGCCGGAGCGGTTCGCCTTCAAACATGTTCCGGGGCTTCAGCGTTTGATCCGCGGTCTGATCTACGCCAACCGCGAGCTGTTCGTGATCAGCCAGGCCAAGTACCCGGCCACGGCCGTGTACCTCGAGCTGATCGCGCGCGTGAAGCTGTGGTTGGAGGTGCGCGATCCGGCGTTGCGCAAGCGGCTCACCCCGAACTTCCGGGCGGGCTGCAAGCGCCTGCTCGTCTCGAACCGGTTCTACCCGGCGCTCACTCGGGACAATGTCGAGCTCGTCACCGACGGCATCGAGGAGATTCGCGGACGTTCGATCGTCTCGGAGGACGGCACCGAACGCGAGGTCGACGCCATCGTGCTGTGCACCGGCTTCCACGTCGCCGATTCGCCGACCTACAGCATGTTCACCGGCCGAAACGGACTCACCCTGTCCGAGGAATTCGACACCCACGGGCTACAGGCCTACAAAGGCACGACCGTCGCGGGCTTCCCGAACCTCTTCACCATGCTCGGCGCCAACTCCGGCCTGAACTACACCTCGCTGATCTACATCATCGAATCCCAAATCGCCTATGTCCTCGACGCTCTCGCGACGATGGACAAGCAGGGTCTGCGGACGTTCGAGGTCCGCAAGGACGTGCAGGACGAGTACAACCGCGGCGTGCAGCAGAAGATGGCGCGCAGTGTGTGGTTGACCGGCGGGTGCACCAGCTGGTTCCTGGACCGGCACGGGAACAATCCGACGCTGTGGCCCGACTTCAGCTTCCGGTTCCGCGGGCAGTTGCGCAGGTTCGATGTGACGAACTACGCGACGACTCCTGTTGCGGCACAGGGCAATCCGACTACGTCGGTAGCGTGAAGATCGGACTGTTCCAACTGTAGCCACCGGGCAGGCCATCGCGCGTCGACGGCCTGCCCGGACCTCGACGATTCTCCCCTTCCCCTTCTCAAGATATAGCGCACCGGGGGGCTTGCGGCAAGACCCGGGTCATGGCCCATCATTATCGGCCGGAAGCCATGACCTGCGGAAATGGGGAGATCTAAAGTGCGTGTGTTGTTGACGACGGTGGGATCGCGCGGAGATGTCGAACCCGTGGTCGGGCTCGCGGTGGCGTTGCGGGAGTTCGGCGCGGAGGCGCGGGTGTGCGCGCCGCCGGACGAGGAGTTCGCGGCACTGCTGGCGCGTGTCGACGTGCCGCTGGTGCCGCTCGGCCCGCCCGTGCGCTCGGTGGTCGCCGGTGCGAAGCCGCCGACGGCGGACGACGCGTTCCGGTTCGCTCGCGAGTTGGTCGCGGCGCGGTTCGCCACGCTGACCGAGGCGGCCGAGGGATGTGACGCGCTGCTGGCGACCGGCCTGATGCCCGCCGGTGCGCGAGACGTGGCCGAGAGGCTGGGTATCGGCTACGTCTTCGCGTGCTTCCAGCTCTACGGACTGCCGTCGCGGCACTTCCCTCCCGGCGCGCGGCCGGGCAAACAGTCCCCGCAGAGCGAGACGGACAACCGGGTGCTGTGGGAGCAGGACGCCCAGCGGGTGAACGCGCTGTACCGCGAGGCGCTCAACACCCACCGGGCGGAGATCGGCCTGCCGCCGGTGGTCAACGTCCGCGACTACGTCTTCACCGACCAGCCGTGGCTTGCGGCGGACCCGACGCTGTGTCCGTCGAAGGGCATGACGGACCTCGACCTCGTGCAGACCGGGCCGTGGATTCTGCCCGACCATCGCCCGCTTCCGGAAAGACTGGAAGCGTTCCTGGACGCCGGGGAGCCGCCGGTGTACGTGGGCTTCGGCAGCATCGCCTCGTATGTCCCGAAGGACATCGCCCAGGTGGCCATCGAGGCGGTCCGCGCGCAGGGCCGCCGCGTCGTCCTCGCGCGCGGCTGGGCCGAGCTGGCTCTGATCGACGACGCCGAGGACTGTTTCGCCGTCGGGGAGGTCAATCAGCAGGCGCTGTTCGGCCGCGTGGCCGCGGTCGTGCACCACGGCGGCGCGGGCACCACGACGACGGCCGCCCGGGCGGGCGTGCCCCAGGTGGTGGTGCCCCAGATCGCGGACCAGCCGTACTGGGCCGACCGGGTGGCCGGGCTCGGCGTCGGCGCGGCACACGACGGCCCCGTACCGACCGTCGAATCCCTGTCGGCCGCACTCGAAGTCGCCTTGACCCCCGAAACGCGCACGCGAGCAGGGGCCATCGCGGACACGATCCGCACCGACGGGGCGACGGTCGCCGCGAAGATGCTCCTCAACTCCACAGTGTCACATGCACTTTCGGCCGGAACCGCGTGACGCCCACGCCGGAGCCGCGGATCATCGCCTGGATGCAGCGCGGGGTGGTGATGAACCGGAGTAGTTCCGACACCGCGGGCTGGCGAGCGTCGGGGGGCAGGGTGGTCGCGCACCACTCGTCGGATATCTGCAGGCCGGGGCCGTTGATGTGGGTCAAGCGACCGGCGGCGAGGTCGGAGGAGACGGCGAAGCCGATTGTCAGGGTGATGCCTCCGACGCGGCGGACCTCTTCGAGAGCGGCGGCGTCGCTCTGGAAGATCCGCTGCTGTGCTTCGGGAATCGCCAACTCGCGCAACATCGTCGCGATATGCCCGTCGACACTGCCCGCGCTCGGACCGAGCATCCACTGCTGCTCACGCAGCAGCGCCGGATGCGGTGTGGCGCCCGCCAGCGGGCTGTCGGGGCGCGCGACGGAGATGATCCGATACTTCAGGAACGGCCGGGCGGTGACGGTCGTGTCGGGGCCCTCCGGCGCGGGCCCGAGCGCGATGTCCACCGCGCGGGTCTCGATCAGCCTGCGGAACTGGCTGGTGGGATGCACGCTCAGCTCGACCGACAGATCCTTCGCCCGCGCCGCGAACAGATCGATGAGGCCGGGTGCGGCATGTTCGGCGAACGCGCTCGACGCCGCGATGTGGAGCAGCCGTCGGCCGTGCGCCGCCTCGCTCACCTCGATGGCGGTCTGGCGCTGCAGTCCGAGGATCTCGATCGCCCGGCTGGCCAGCCGCAGACCGCCAGGTGTGAAGATCAGCCCCGCCGCCGCGCGGGTGAACAGCGGATCGTCGAGCTCCTTGCGCAGCTGGGCGATGTGCATCGAGACACCGGCGTCGGACATCCCCAGCTCTCTGGCCGCCGCGTGGACGGAGCCGAGCCGCACCACGGTCGAATAGGCCCTGAGCTGGGCGGGCGTCACGATCCGAGTCTAGTTTGGAGATGGACGCGGTGCCTACCGCCGCATTGTGCCCGGAGGACACATCATGCAGGACGTGCTCACGGATCTGATGACAACCTGGAACGCCGGGGGCACGGCCGGGGTCGCGACGGTCGTGCGGACCTTCCGTTCGGCGCCGCGACCGCCGGGTGCGGCCATGGTCGTCGCCTCGGACGGGACGGTCGGCGGTTCGGTCTCCGGTGGTTGCGTCGAAGGCGCGGTCTACGAACTCGCCACCGAGGTCGTCCGGACCGGTCGCCCGGTGCTGCAGCAATACGGCTTCTCCGACGACGACGCGTTCGCCGTCGGTCTCACCTGCGGCGGCATCATCGATATCTTCGTCGAGTCGATCTCGCGGGAGACGTTTCCGGAACTCGGCGAGGTCGCCGCGGACATCGCCGCCGACCGGCCGGTCGCGATCGCGACTGTCATCGAGCACTCCGACGCCGCCTGGGTGGGGCGACGGCTGGTGATCCGGCCGGACAGCGCACACGGCACGCTGGGTTCGGCGCGCGCCGACGACGCGGTGACCGATGACGCCCGCGGGCTGCTCGCGGCGGGCCGCAACAAGGTGCTGACCTACGGTCCGGACGGGCAGCGCCGCGGCGAGGGCATGGCGGTTTTCGTCGCGAGTTACGCGCCACAACCGCGGATGCTGGTGTTCGGCGCGATCGATTTCGCCGCCGCGGTCGCCAAGCAGGGATCGTTCCTCGGTTACCGGGTGACGGTGTGCGACGCGCGACCGATCTTCGCCACCTCTGCCCGCTTCCCGACCGCCGACGAGGTCGTCGTCGACTGGCCACACCGTTATCTGGCCGCGCAGATCGAGGCGGGCGCGATCGATTCACGGACCGTCGTCTGCGTGCTGACTCACGATCCCAAGTTCGACGTTCCGCTGCTCGAGGTGGCGCTGCGCCAGCAGGAGATCGGCTATGTCGGTGCCATGGGGTCGCGCCGTACGCACGACGAGCGGATGGCCCGGCTGCGCGCGGCCGGTCTCACCGACGAGCAACTCGCCCGGCTCGCCAGCCCGATCGGACTCGATCTGGGCGGCCGGACGCCCGAAGAGACGGCGGTCTCGATCGCGGCCGAGATCATCGCACGACGCTGGGGCGGACATGGCCGCTCGCTGACGGAAACCGGCGGCCGGATTCACCACACACCCGGCGCGAACAGCGAATTAAGTGATTCCTTAAATCGGTCTTGACGGCGGCATCAGCGGGGCAGAGGCTGAGCTTCCCCCATCGATGTGAGGTCGATCACATGCAAGTTCCTGGGCCATTCGAATACGAGCGCGCGACGGGCGTGGATCACGCCATCGGACTACTGGACCGGCTGGGGGAAGAGGCGCGCATCATCGCGGGCGGGCACAGCCTGCTGCCGATGATGAAGCTGCGCTTGGCCAATCCGGAATATCTGGTCGACATCAACGACCTGGCCGCCGAGCTGGGGTACATCGTCACCGATCCGACCCTGGTGCGCATCGGTGCGATGGTCCGGCATCGGAATCTGCTCGAATCGGACCGCCTCGCCGCGGTGTGCCCGATCTTCCGCGACGCCGAGCGTGTGATCGCCGATCCGGTCGTGCGCAACCGCGGCACGATCGGCGGCTCGCTGTGCCAGGCCGATCCCGCCGAAGATCTCACCACGGTCTGCACGGTCCTCGGTGCGACCTGTCTGGTGCGCGGACCGTCCGGCGAACGGGAGATCGCGATGGACGACTTCTTGACCGGTCCGTACGAAACCGCCATGTCGCACAACGAACTTCTGATCGAGATCCGGATTCCCGTGCGGCACCGGACATCCAGCGCCTACATGAAGGTGGAGCGCCGGGTCGGCGACTGGGCGATCGCGGCGGCCGGCGCGACGGTGACCTTGAACGGCGACGCGATAGCGGCCGCGCGGATCGGTCTGACGGCGGTCGATCCCGATCCGGCGGCGCTGACCGCCGCGGCGGACGCGCTCATCGGCGAGCCGCCCACCGAAGAAGTCTTCGCGGCGGCGGGCCGCCGGGCGAGCGCGGCGTGCTCGCCTGTCTCCGATTCGCGCGGCAGCGCGGACTACAAGCGCCACCTCGCGTCCGAACTGACGATCCGCGCGCTGCGCACGTCGGTCGAGCGCGTAATGAACCATCCTGCGCTGAAAGGGAATTAGCCATGCAGGTAACCATGACCGTCAACGGCGAGCCGGTCACCGCGGAGGTCGAGCCGCGCACCCTGCTCGTGCATTTCCTGCGAGATCAATTGCGGCTCACCGGCACCCACTGGGGCTGCGACACCAGCAACTGCGGCGCCTGTGTGGTGGAGGTCGACGGCGAACCGGTGAAGTCGTGCACGATGCTGGCCGTCATGGCGGGCGGTCATGCGGTGCGCACCGTCGAGGGACTCGAAGTGGACGGCCAGCTCGATCCCGTGCAAGAGGGCTTCATGCAGTGCCACGGGCTACAGTGCGGATTCTGCACGCCGGGAATGATGATCACCGCCCGCGCACTGCTCGACCGCAACCAGAATCCCGACGAGCAGACCATCCGGGAGGCTATCTCGGGCCAGATCTGCCGCTGCACCGGGTACACCACCATCGTGCGGTCGATCCAGTGGGCCGCGTCGAAGCAACGAGGCGAAGCCGCGGAACCCGAACCCGCTTCCACGGCAGCGCCGGCGGGGAGCGCGTCATGACCGCCGTCGAGCCCCGCCCCGAAGACCGCGTCGACAACGACCGCAAGCCGTGCGGTCACGGCAGGATGCTCCGCAAGGAGGACCCGCGGTTCATTCGCGGACGTGGCAATTTCGTCGACGACGTGGCGCTGCCCGGCATGCTGCATTTGGCGATCCTGCGGTCCCCGTTCGCGCACGCGAAGATCGTCAGCGTCGATGTCTCAGCGGCACAGGCACACCCGAAGGTCAAGGCGGTCGTCACGGGCGCGGATCTCGCGGCCAAGGGCCTGGCCTGGATGCCGACACTGTCCAACGACGTGCAGGCGGTGCTGGCGACGGACAAGGTGCGGTTCCAGGGTCAGGAGGTGGCCTTCGTCGTCGCCGAGGATCGCTACTCCGCGCGCGACGCGTTGGAGCTGATCAATGTCGAGTACGAGATGCTCGAGCCGGTGATCGACGTCCGGAGGGCGCTGGCGCCCGAGACGCCGGTGATCCGCACCGATCTCGAGGGCAAGCGGGACAACCACTGCTTCGACTGGGAGACCGGTGACGCCGCCGCGACCGAGGCGGTGTTCGCGCGCGCAGATGTCGTGGTGAAGCAGGAGATCGTTTATCCGCGGGTGCATCCCGCGCCGATGGAGACCTGCGGCGCCGTCGCGGATCTCGATCCCGTGACGGGAAAGCTCACGCTGTGGTCGACGAGTCAGGCGCCGCATGCCCACCGCACGCTCTACGCGTTGGTGGCCGGACTGCCCGAGCACAAGATCCGGGTGATCGCACCCGATATCGGCGGCGGGTTCGGCAACAAGGTGCCCATCTACCCGGGATACGTCTGCGCCATCGTCGGATCGCTGCTGCTGGGCAAACCGGTGAAGTGGATGGAGGACCGCAGCGAGAATCTGGTCAGTACCGGGTTCGCCCGCGACTACATCATGGTCGGCGAGATCGCCGCCGACACCGACGGCAAGATTCTCGCCATCCGGTCGACCGTGCTCGCCGATCACGGCGCCTTCAACGGCACGGCCGCGCCGTTGAAGTATCCGGCGGGCTTCTTCGGCGTCTTCACCGGTAGCTACGACATCGAGGCCGCGTACTGCAAGATGACCGCGGTCTACACCAACAAGGCCCCGGGTGGCGTCGCCTACGCGTGCTCGTTCCGGATCACCGAGGCCGTCTACTTCGTCGAGCGGTTGGTCGATTGCCTCGCCCAGGAACTGAAAATGGATCCGGCCGAACTACGGTTGCGGAATCTGCTTCGCCCCGAACAGTTCCCGTACACCAGCAAGACCGGCTGGGTCTACGACTCCGGCGACTACGAGAAGACCATGCGCCTCGCGATGGACATGATCGGCTACGACGCGTTGCGAGAAGAGCAGCGGGAGCGACGCGCACGCGGCGAGCTGATGGGCATCGGAATGTCGTTCTTCACTGAGGCCGTCGGCGCGGGTCCGCGCAAGGATATGGACATCCTCGGGCTCGGGATGGCCGACGGGTGCGAGCTGCGCGTCCATCCGACCGGCAAAGCCGTTGTGCGCCTGTCGGTTCAGACCCAGGGGCAGGGACACGAGACGACGTTCGCCCAGATCGTCGCCGAGGAACTCGGCATCCCGCCGGACGACATCGATGTGGTGCACGGCGACACCGATCAGACGCCGTTCGGCCTCGGCACCTACGGCAGCCGGTCGACACCGGTCTCGGGCGCGGCAGCCGCGCTGGTGGCGCGCAAGGTGCGCGACAAGGCGCGGATCATCGCCTCCGGCATGCTCGAGGTCTCCATCGCCGACCTCGAATGGGAGAAAGGCTCGTTCCACGTCAAAGGCGATCCGTCCGCGGCGGTCACGATTCAGCAGATCGCGATGCGCGCGCACGGCGCCGGTGATCTCCCCGAGGGGATCGAGGGCGGACTCGACGCGCAGATCTGCTACAACCCGGAGAATCTCACCTACCCCTATGGTGCGTACTTCTGCGTCGTCGACGTCGACCCGGGCACGGCTGTGGTGAAGGTTCGGCGCTTCCTCGCCGTCGACGACTGCGGAACCCGGATCAATCCGATGATCATCGAGGGCCAGATCCACGGCGGTGTCGTCGACGGCATCGGCATGGCGCTGATGGAGATCATCGCCTTCGACGAGGACGGCAACTGCCTCGGCGGGTCCCTGATGGACTACCTCATCCCGACGGCGCTCGAGGTTCCGCATCTGGAGACCGGGTTCACGGTCACCCCGTCCCCGGTGCATCCGATCGGTGCGAAGGGCATCGGCGAATCGGCCACGGTCGGATCGCCCGCGGCGGTGGTCAACGCGGTGGTGGACGCGTTGGCGCCGTTCGGAGTTCGGCACGCCGACATGCCGCTGACGCCGTCGCGGGTGTGGGAGGCGATGCAGGGCAGGCCGAGACCGCCCATCTGAGTGGATGCGAGCGATGAGATCACCGATGAAGATCAGCGAGCGAGCGCAGCAGCTGGTCCGCACCCGGACTCCGTTCGTGCACGCGACCGTCGTGCGCGCGCAGCAACCGACCTCGGCGCACGCCGGGGACGAGGCGATCCTGTTGCAGGACGGGACGATCGAGGGATTCGTCGGCGGCCAGTGCGCCCAGAACTCGGTCCGCAAGGCCGCGCTGGGCGCCCTGCAGTCGAACGAGAGTGTGCTGCTGCGCGTGCTACCCGACGGCGATCTGCAATTCCCCGAGGCGCCGGGCGCGGCGGTGGTGGTGAATCCCTGCCTGTCCGGCGGAGCGCTGGAGATCTTCCTCGAGCCACAGATCCCGGCGCCGCTCGTGCGCATCTGCGGCGCGACACCCATCGCGGACGCGCTGGCCGAACTGTGCGAACTGGTGGGCTTCGGGGTGCAGCGAAGCGTCGCCGAACCCGACCCGCTGGATTCTCCTGCCGACACGACGGCGATGGTGATCGCCAGCCACGGTGGACCGGAAGCCGAGTTGATCCGCGTCGCGCTCGACGCGGGCGTGGGCTATATCGGTCTGGTGGCCAGCAGCATTCGCGGGGCGTCGATCCTCGACGAGCTCGGCCTGACCGACGCCGAGCGTGCACGGGTGCGCACCCCCGTGGGTTTGCCGATCGGGGCCAAGACGTCCCAGGAGATAGCCGTTTCGATCGTCGCGGAACTGATCCAGGCGATCCGCAAGGGTGGTTTGACGGTGCCGTCGCGCCCGGCGAGCCTCGTGTCCGAGGCTCTCGATCCGGTGTGCGGCATGACCGTGGCGGTCGGGCCGGACACGCCGCGTCTCACTGTCGACGGTGTCGACTACTGGTTCTGTAGCTCCGGCTGCCGCAAGTCCTTCGCAGCGACGAAGACGGACTCATGACGAGCGGGTTCGTCACCGGAGTCGTCCTCGCCGCGGGAACCTCGCGGCGTCTCGGCACCGCGAAACAGTTACTGCCGTATCGGAATACGACGGTTCTCGGCGCCACGCTCGACGTGGTGCGATCCTGCGCTTTCGATCAGATGATCGTCACCCTTGGCGGATCGGCGGCAGCGATCCAGCGGCAGGTCGATCTGACCGGGCTGGAGGTGGTCATGGCCGAGGACTTCGGTTCGGGATGCTCGTCGTCGTTGCGTTCGGCCCTGCGCTCGGTGCATCCCCGGGCCGACGGGATCGTGCTCGTGCTCGGTGATCAACCGGGTCTGTCGGCGGCGACGGTCGACCGGCTGATCGCCGAGGGAACGACCGGCGCCATCACGGTCTGCCGCTACCGCGACGGCCTCGGGCATCCATTCTGGCTGAGCCGCAGCATGTTCGGCGAGCTGGCCCGATTGCACGGCGACAAGGCCGTGTGGAAGATCATCGAGTCGGGTCGCGTGCCGGTGTCCCGACTCGAGGTCGACGCACCGGTGCCCTTGGACGTGGACACCTGGGACGACTACGAGCGCCTGCGCGCCGCCTCGCCGCCATGATGTCGCCGTTCGACGATGTCGAGGACGTGGTGCGACGTTTCGACGCCGACGACTACCTGCTCGACACCGGGACCGCCGCGGCGTTCTATCTGGCCACCACGCTGGGGCGGCCGCTGCTGCTGGAAGGCGAACCGGGAGTGGGTAAGACGACGGCGGCGAAGACCTTGGCCACCGTGCTCGGCGCACCGCTGATCCGCCTGCAGTGCTACGAGGGCCTCACGGTCAGCGAAGCGCTGTACGACTGGAACTATCAGCGTCAACTGCTCAGCATCCGGCTCGCCGAGGCACGCGGCGCGGCCCTCACCGAAGCCGATCTGTTCACCGAGGCATTCCTGGTCGACCGCCCGATCCTGCGCTGTGTGCGGTATCGCGGGCCGACGCCGCCGGTGCTGCTCGTCGACGAGATCGACCGTGCCGACGACGAATTCGAGGCGCTGCTGCTGGAATTCCTCGGTGAGGCGGCGGTGACTGTTCCCGAACTCGGGACCTTCGTCGCCGAACAACCGCCGCTGGCGGTGCTGACCTCGAACCGCAGCCACGACCTGCACGACGCGCTGCGGCGGCGCTGCCTCTACCACTGGATCGATTACCCCGAACCGGCCCGCGCGGTGGCGATCGTGCGACGCACCGTGCCAGGGGCGACCGACGCGCTGATAGAGCACGCCACCCGATTCGTCGCCCACGCCCGCACTCTCGATCTCGACAAGCCGCCCGGCGTCGCCGAGGCCATCGACTGGATCGCCGCGTTGGCCACGCTCGACGTCACCGAGCTCACCGCGCCGGAGGCGATCGCCGCGCTCAGCGCACTGGCGAAGACACTCGACGACCGCGCCACCGTGCACGGGGCGTTCGCCGCATACACCCAGGGCCTGGCTCCCGGATGAGAGGGATACTTCGATGAAGATCGCCAACGAGTTCACCGTCAACGCACCCGTCGAGCGGGCGTGGGAGGTGCTGACCGACCTCGAACAGGTGGTCCCGCTCATGCCTGGCGCGCAGATGGTGGGCTGGGAGGGAGACGACTTCCTCGGCAAGCTGAAAGTCAAAGTCGGTCCGGTGATCAGTGAATTCAGCGGTAAGGCGAATTTCGTCGAGCGCGACGAAAACGACCATCGAGCGGTGATCAACGGCCGTGGCCGGGATTCCCGCGGATCCGGAAACGCCGCGGCGCTCATCACCACACAATTGCGTGCAGACGGCGACCAGACCCGTGTCACCGTGGACACCGATCTCAAAATCGTCGGCAAGCTCGCTCAATTCGGCAGCGGAATGCTGCAGCAGGTTTCCGAGAAAATGATGGGTCAATTCGTTGCCTCTCTGGAAGCGAAACTCGCGGAAGCCGATTCGGCTTCCGTCGAGCCGGTGGCCGAGGTGGACAGCCGAGCAGTGCGGCCACAACCGGTCGCGCAGCCCGAGCAGGAGCCGCTCGACCTCGGAAATCTCGTCAGGTCGGCGATACTCGAGAAGTACGTGCCCGCGATCGTGTTCGCGCTCGCGGCCTCGATCGGAATCGTTGTAGTACTCAGGCGAATGCGCGGGCAACGATGACCCGAGCGGTCCTGCTGCGCGGCGTCGATCTGGCCGCGTTCGCCGTCGCGGTCGTCGCGCGGTTGCGGCGCGGCGGGGTCGCGGTGGCGCCGAGCGGGCCCGCGCTGTACGTGCAGGCCTTGCGTCGCATGGCGCCGCGATCGCGCACCGAGCTCTACTGGGCCACGCGCCTCACGCTCGTCGATCGCATGCAGGATCTTTCCGCCTTCGACGCGGTCTTCGCGGCGGTGTTCGCCAATGCGGTGCTGGGCTCGGACCCGCCGAGCCGAACGCACGGACTGCCGCCGGGACGGGCGTCGGCACCGGGCACGGGCGGTCGCGGGCAGCCTCGGCAAGGTGGTGAAGTGCCTTGGGCGACACTGGGATCGGTAACCGGCTGCGATCAGTCGACCGACCAGAGCGCGACGCTGCCGGACGTGCTGCCGAGCCGCTTCGCGGCGCGCGCACAGGAACCGTTCGCCCGTTTCGATCCGGACGATCTGCGCACCATCGGGACCTGGTTGGAACAGGCGTCGGCGCTCTGGCCCCAGCGCAGCAGCAGGCGCTACGAGAGTCATCCGCACGGCAAGCGCATCGACTTCCGGGCGACGATGAACAACTCCCGCCGCACCGGTTGGGAGTCGGCGGTGCTGGTCCGCACTCGTCCACGGCGTAGACGGCGCCGAATCGTCTTGATCTGCGACGTCAGCCGCTCGATGCAGCCGTACGCGACGATCTACCTGCATCTGATGCGGGCCGCGATGCAGCGCCGCTCCACCGATCGACCCGAGGTCTTCGCCTTCTCCACTTCGCTGACCAGGCTGACCTCGGTGCTGGCGCACCGCTCCCCCGATGTCGCGGTGGCCCGGGCCAACGACAAAGTGGTCGACCGCTATGGCGGCACGCACATCGGCCGATGCCTCGGCGCGCTGCTCGCGACTCCGTCCGGCGCCGCGGTGCGCGGCGCCGTCGTCGTCATCGCATCGGACGGCTGGGACAGCGATACCCCCGATGTCCTCGCCCGTGCGATGGCCCGGATCCGACGCCGTGCGTGGCGCGTCATCTGGCTCAATCCCCGCGCGGGCGATCCTCGATTCGAGCCGACTACCGGTGCGATGGCTGCGGCGCTACCGTTCTGCGACATGATGATGCCCGCGCATACGCTGGCGGGTGTGGAGGCATTGGTGCGCACGCTGGCCTCGTCGGTTGTCACCTGACGAGCACTCAGGACGTGGCCGAGTCCATGCGAAGGAACTCGTTGATGCGCAGCAGCTTCGGTGGACGCGCCACGTCATCGGCCAAGGCGCGGAACGCCTCCTCCGCCCCGACCAAACGCGGCGCGGCGAGGTCGAGCTCCTTGCCGTCGACCCGGAGCCGCGCGGTGCCCGCCGCCAGGATGTTGCGCACCCAGTCCGAACCTGATCCGTACACCGGAATGAACAGATAGCCGCCGTCGACGGGATGGGCGTCGAGCGGCGTGCGGTAGGTCGCGCCGGAGACGCGGCCGACGTGAATAAGTACGGGCCGCTTGCCTCCCGCGATCGCGGGAGGATTGAACACCCGCTTGTTGACGTGGGCCAACCACCTCGGCATAGGCATCGGTGATCTCCTTCTCTCGCACCGGAAGGGCATCACGGATTGGTCGTTCGCCGAAACGGCGGCTGCTTCCAACCCGAGAAACTTACACTCGTAAGGCTGACTTACACCTGTAAGCTTGTCAACACCTTCACACCCTGGAGACGTCATGCCCCCACGCCAACCCCTCAGCAGAGATCGCGTGCTCGATGCCGCGATCCGGGTCGCGGATCGCGGCGGGGCGGAGGCCATTTCGATGCGGCGAGTAGCCCAGGAACTGGGCGTGGAGGCGATGTCGCTCTATAACCACGTACCGAACAAGGAAGCGCTCCTCGACGGCGTGGTCGATGCGGTGTTCGCGGCGATCGAGCTGCCCGCCGTCGACGGCGACGAGTGGCGCGATGCGATCCGGGCGCGCGCTCGCTCCGCGCGCGCGGTCTTGTCACGACACAGCTGGGCTCTCGGACTCATCGATTCGCGCCGCAATCCGGGACCGGCGACGTTGCGCCACCACAACGCGGTCCTCGGTGTCCTCCGGGAGGCCGGGTTCTCGCTGCCGATGGCCGCGCACGCCGTCTCGCTCATCGACAGCTATGTCAGCGGGTATGTCCTCCAAGAGGCGAATCTGCCGATGACGACTCCGGCCGATATCGAGGCAGTCGCGGGCAACCTGCTCGAGCACCTACCGACGCGGGAGTTGCCGTACCTCACGGAAATGATCGTCGACCACGCCCTGCGACCGGGCTACGACCACACCAGCGAGTTCGGCTACGGGCTGGAGCTGATACTCGACGCGCTCGAAACGCGCCGGGAAACGCCGACGGTGCACATACCGGCACCTCCGAGTGCGTAGCCCGAAACTCGAGCGGGCACACCCGTCGTCCTCAGATCCGCGCGGGGCGGGCGCCGCGGCGCCGCGGGCGCAGCTGGTAAAGGCGGTACCAAGCCAGCGCGAGGAAGACGATTCCGAGTGCGGCGACGACTCCCATGTCGACCAGCCACGTCCCGATGCTGTGCTTCCACAGCGGGTCGGCCGCGCCGTCGTGCGGCGACAGAGTGTCGAGATCGAGGGTGGCGGCCCCGGCGGCGTACCCCCACCGCGACGGCGATATGTACGACAACTGCTCCAGGAAGATGGTGCCGGGCAGCCGCACCAGCCCGCCGGTGAGCACCAGTTGCGCCATCGAGAGCACGATCAGCAGCGGCAGCGTCTTCTCGGAGGTGTTGACCGAGACCGACACCAGCAAGCCCAATGCCAGCGAGGTGATACCGAGCAGCGCCATCGCCAGAATCAGCTCCACCTCGGCCGAGGTGAACAGCCCTTTGGGCGGCATAGCCACGCCGATGGTGCCGATCAGCACCAACACCACCGCCTGGAGGGTGGTGATCACCCCCAGCACCAGCATCTTCGACATCAGATAGACGCCCGCCGACAAGCCCGCCGCGCGTTCTCTGCCGTAGATCGTCTGTTCCTTGACGATCTCGCGAATCGAGTTGCCGGTGCCGACGAAGCAGGCGGCGAACATCAGAATCATGAGCTTGGTCGGCGCGTCGACGTTGGTTCCCGGCGTCCCGGCGAAACCCTGGCCCGGGGGCACCGCGGCGATCAAGCCGCCGAGCAGCACGGGCATCACGCCGAGGAGCGCCAGATAGCTTCGGTCCGAGGCGATGACCGCCAGGTACCGACGGCACAACGTGCTGAGCTGACTGAGCTTGGACTGCGGCGCGGGCGGTGGCTCCGGCGCGTGCACGTCGGCTGGGCCGACCTCGTCGGTCAGTCCGACCGCCACATACTGCTGGAAGTACGGGGAATCCCGGAACTCGCCCGCCCAGTCGCGGTCGGCCTCGCGTTCGAACGCCTGGAACACCTCGGCCCAGGTGCGCTGCCCGAAGTGCCGCAACCCCTCCGCGGGAGGACCGTAGTAGGCCAGCCGACCGCCGGGCACCAGCACCAGCAGGCGGTCGCAGGCATCGAGATTCGCCACGCTGTGCGTCACCACGATGACGGTCCGGCCATCGTGCGCCAGCTCGGACAGCATCTCCATCACCGTCTTGTCCAAGCCGGGGTCGAGGCCGGAAGTCGGTTCGTCGAGGAACAGCAACGACGGCTTGGTCAGCAACTCCAGCGCCACGTTCACGCGTTTGCGCTGTCCGCCCGAGAGCCGATCGATGCGGGTCTCGGCGTGCTTCGCCAAGCCGAGCTCCCCCAAGACCTCGTCGACCCGCTGCTCGCGCTCCTCGCGGCGGGTGTCGCCGGGGAAGCGCAGTTCGGCCGCATAGAGCAGGGCGCGCCGGGTCTGCAGCTGGTTGTGCAGGATGTCCTCCTGCGGGACCAGGCCGATTCGGTGCCGGAGCTCGTCGTAGTTGGTGTACAGATCGCGTCCGTCGTAGCGGACCGTGCCCTCGGTCGCGGGTCGCAACCCGGTGACCGCGCCGAGCAGCGTCGACTTGCCCGCGCCGCTCGGGCCGATGACGCCGACGAGCGAGCGGTGCGGGATGGGGAAGCTCACCCCGTCGAGGAGCACCTTGCCCTCGCCCGTTCGCACGATGAGGTTCTGCACCGAGACCGACACGTCACCGGTGTCGACGAACTCGCGCAGTTCGTCGCCGACCAGCCGGGCCGTGGTATGCCCCATGGCGATCAGGTCGGATTCGGTGAGGTCGGCGGCATCGACCCGGGAACCGTTGACATAGGTGCCGTTGTGGCTGCCGAGGTCGACGATCCGGTACTTGCCGTCGCCGACCACCCGCAGTTCGGCGTGATGGCGGGAGACCATGAGGTCGGAGACGACGATGTCGTTGTCGGCGGCGCGGCCGATCCGAAGCGGGCTCGTGGTGATCCGTACTACCGCGCTGGGGTCGGCGGACGGAGCCAGCGACCGCGCAATCGGCAGGCCGTCACCCGTGCGGAACTTCGTGACAGTCACTTCGTCGTCGAGCTGGTAGCCGGGATCCGGGACGATCATCGTGTCTCCGCCGGGATCGCCATCGGTCTCGCGACCGGGTGGCGCTTCCACCGAACAGGCCAACTGCTCGCCGTCCCTGGCGTGGCCGAGCTGGAACGTCTCGTCTCGGTCGATCACCATGCGTTCGACGCGTCGACCGTCGAAATACGTGCCGTTGCGGCTGCCCGCGTCCTCGATTTCCCACCCGTCGGATCCCCGCTCCAGAACGGCGTGCACTGCGGATACCCGGGGATCGGTGACCACGATATCGGCTGTGGGATCGCGACCGACGTTATATGCGCCACCGGCGCGTAGCCGATAGACGCGTTCCCTCGTCTGCACCACTAGAACCGGCGCCTCGGGAAATTCCGTGGAGGACGGTTCATCCGCCATAACGGGAGTATACGACCGTGCCGCACACCCCCCGCAATAGTTGGTCGTCGGTGCCAGATTCGAATCCGCTGCGCCACCGGCCACAATGGAACATCGGAAATCTCGGCGTGAGTACGCAATTCGATCTCGATACGAAACCGATGCAGCCAGCGGAGCGCTTCGCCTATCGATGGGAATGCGCCGACGAGCGCGTCGGGGTTATCGTTGAAGTCCTGCTGGAGGCCATGGTGGCCTCGAGGGGACACGACATGCACGGAGCGAATGGCGCCTTTCCGCTTTCGGCGGCGCAGCGCGGAATCTGGTTCGCCCAGCACATCGCGGGCGACGTTCCGATCTCCCTTGCCCAATATGTCGACCTGGCCGGACCGATCGACCTCGATCGGCTGGCGCCGGCAGCGCGTCAGGCCGGACGCGAATTCGGCACCGGCTATCTGCGCCTGATCGAAAACGACGGTTATCCACTCCAGTGTGTCGATACCACCTTGGACGACAGCGCGCGCGTCTTCGACTTTCGGCACGAGCGTGATCCGGAGGGCGCGGCCCAAGCCTGGATGCGCGACGAATACTCGGCGCCGCTCGATCTGCTGAACGATCGGTTGGCCTGTGCCGTCATGCTGCGGATCGCCGACGACCGCTGGTTCTGCTACTGGCGTATGCATCACATCGCGCTCGACGGCATGGGCGTCTCGGCCATGGTGCGGCGCACCGGTGAGCTCTACACGGCGGCGATCGAGGGTAGGCCGCCGCCGCGGGCACAAGCCGAGGACCTCAGAAAGATCGTCGACGCCGATCTGGCGTATCGCAGCTCCGAGCGCTTCGCGGCCGACCGGGAGTACTGGCTTCGGCACCTCGACGGGATGGCCGATCCGGTGAATCTCGCGGGCCGAAGCGCCGACGTCGACGCGCATCCGAGGCGCGTCGAGGGCGTGTTGGCGCCGGAGACCGCGCGGCTGCTGGAGACGGTCGCGAAGGCGGCGTCGTCCGGTGTGGCGCCCACGGTGGTCGCCGCCTTCGGCGCCTATCTCGCCGCGACGACCGGTGCTCCGGAGGTGGTGTTGAGTCTGCCGGTCTCCGCGCGTACGACGGCGGCGATGCGGCGCTCCGGCGGCATGATCGCCAACGTCGTTCCGGTGCGACTGCGGCCGACTCCGACCATGACCATCGGCGAGATGATTCGAGCCGCGCAGAACGAGCTGACCGGTGCGCTGCGGCGGCAGCGCTACCGCCAGGAGGACATCTTCCGCGACCTAGGCTGGCCGATGGACGAGGTCGCGACATTCGGCCCCTCCGTGAACCTGATGATGTTGGACACCAAGGTCCAGCTCGGCCCGGTCACCGGACGAGCGCACGTGCTGACCCCCGGGCTGATCGAAGACCTGTACCTCAACCTGTATCCCGGCGTGGGCGGCGAGAGCACCCACATCGATTTCCAGGGCAACGCCAACCTGTACAGCGACACCGAGTTGGGCGCACACCACCGCCGATTCCTGCGATTCCTGCGGCGGTTTCTCCTCGCCGGACCGGACGCCAAGCTGTCCTCGGTGTCCATCGTCTCCGACGACGAGTTGGCCGAGCTGGCGCCGGCACGTGGACCGGCGAGCGTCGCGCCGCGTACGCTCCCCGAAATACTGTCCGCCGGTGCGCAAATCGACCCCGACGCGATCGCTGTACGCAGTGGCGCCACCGGTCTGACCTACCGTCGGGTGGGCGAATACGCCAATCGGCTCGCGCGTGTGTTGATCGCTGCCGGTGCGGGGCCGGAATCGCCTGTGGCGATCGCGATTCCGCGCTCGATCGATTCCGTGCTCGGGATGCTCGCGGTGGCCGAGACGGGCGCCGCCTTCGTGCCGATCGATCCGTCCTACCCGGTCGACCGGATCGCGCACATGGTCGACGACAGCGGAGTCGTCCTCGGTGTCACCGTGGCGACCGCGCGAACGTTGTTGCCTGACACTGTGAATTGGCTGGTTCTCGACGACGAGGCGACCCGCCGGTGTATCGCCGAGCAGAGCGCGGAAGCGATCGATGACAGCGTGCGCCGCGCCGCGGTACGCCTGGATCAGGTCGCCTACATCATCTACACCTCCGGATCGACCGGATCGCCCAAAGGCGTGCTGGTCACCCACCGGGGTTTGGCGAACATGGTCACGAGTCTGGCACACGACCTCGATGTCGGCGCCGATTCCGTGATGGCGCACGCGGTTTCGTCGAGCTTCGACCTTTCGGTCGAGGAGATCCTGGTGACCTTCGCCGCCGGAGCGACACTCGCCGTTGTCCCACCCTCGGCGTATGCGGGCGAGGAGATGGCGGACAACCTTCGCGCGCAGGGTGTTTCCCATCTGGATGCCACCTCGGCGGTGGTGGGATCCCTCGACCCGGCGACACTGCCCGGCGTGCGTACCGTCGTCGTCGGTGGCGACGCCTGCCCTCCGGAACTGGCGGCCAAGTGGTCCGGCCATACTGTTCGCAACGGGTACGGCCCCACCGAAACGACCGTCACGGCGACCTTGAGCGACGCCTTGGCCCCGGCCGCGCCGGTCACGATCGGTGGCCCTGTTCGCGGCGTCTCCGCGGTCCTGCTCGATCCGTGGTTGCGGCCGGTGGCTCCCGGCGCGATCGGTGAGCTGTACCTCGCGGGTGCGGGTGTGGCGCGCGGCTACCACCGGCGCACGGGCCTCACCGCGGGACGATTCGTCGCGAACCCGTACGCCGACGGAGAACGGATGTACCGCACCGGCGACCTGGCGCGCTGGACCAAGAACTCCGGGCGGTTGGAGCTGGAGTATCAGGGCCGCAACGACTTCCAAGTCAAGGTGCGGGGTTTCCGCGTCGAGCTCGGTGAGATCGACGCCGTCCTGCAGCGCCACCCGGGCATCGACTTCGCGATCACCGTCGGGGCCGAGACCGATTCGGGCGCCACCGTCCTGGTGTCCTACTTACTTCCCGAGCCGGGCGCGGAGGTGACTGCGGAGGAGCTGAAAGCAGCTGCCGCCCAATCGCTTCCGTCGTACATGGTGCCCGCCGCGGTCGTTCTCCTGGACAGCGTACCGCTGACACCGCTCGGCAAGATCGATCGTGCGGCGCTGCCCGAACCAGACTTCGCTTCCCACGCGCTCCTGGACCGACGACCCTCGACTCCGCGCGAGGAGACGCTGGCCGCGTTGTTCGCCGAGGTCCTCGGCCTGGAATCGGTGGGCGTCGAGGACAGCTTCTTCGCGCTCGGCGGCGACAGCATCTCGTCCATTCAGCTGGTCTCCCGGGCGAAAACCGCCGGGATTGCCTTCAGCGCGCGGGATGTGTTCGAACGCAAGACCGTCGCCGGGCTGGCGGCGGTGGCTACCGAGGCGTGCGCCAAGGCGGTGCACGAGCTGCCCGGCGGCGGAGTCGGCGCTGTCGAACTCACGCCGATCGTGCGCGCGATGCTGGACCAGGGCGATACCTGGCGCCGGTTCGGCCAGGCCGTCTTGATCGGTCTGCCCGCCGACGTCGACGGTGCTCGGCTGGTCGCGGCTGTGCGAACAATCCTCGACCACCACGACCTGCTGCGCTGCTCGTTGCGAAAGACCGATCGCGGAGGGGAATGGAACGTCGCCCCGTCCGGTTCGGTCGCGGCAGACACCGTGGTGGAGGTGGTTCCCGCAGGTTCCGATGTCGACAAGACCTGCGAAGACGAATTGCAGCGCGCCGCAGACCAACTCGATCCGGAGGCGGGGATCGTCGCCCGCTTCGTGCTGATCGAACGCGCGGCCGCCGCTCCGCTGTGCTGGATCGTGCTGCACCACCTCGTGACCGACGCCGTCTCGTGGCGGATCCTGCTGACGGATCTGGCGACCGCCGCCGCGGGCGGCGCTCTGGCTCCGGTCGGCACTTCGTTCCGGCGTTGGGCGCGTGGCCAATTCGAGCACGCGGCCGATCGCGATGCCGAACTGCCGGTCTGGCAACGCATCCTCGCCACGCCCGATCCGCCGATCGGCACGGGCACCTTGGATCCGGCGGTCGATGTCGCGGCCACCATGGCGACCTGTCGGATCACCGTCGCCTCCGACGTCGCGGATCCAGCGCTCGCCACGGTCCCGGACCGATTCCACTGTGGTGCGGACGATGTGCTTCTGACAGCGCTCGCGATGGCGGTGAGCCGCTGGCGTGGCCGCAGGACATCGCTTCTCACGCTGGAAGGCCATGGTCGCGAGGAGACGATCCTGCCGGGCGCCGATGTCGCGCGGACGGTGGGCTGGTTCACCACGGTCCATCCGGTGGCCATCGATCTGACGGCCATCGACCTCGATGACGCGTTCGACGGCGGACCGGCGGCGGGAGCCGCGATCAAGACCACGAAGCAGCAGCTGCGCGCGGTGCCAGACAAGGGAATCGGTTTCGGCATGCTTCGCTATCCGAACGCCGACAGCGCGCTCGCGGACGCGCCGCTCCCCCAGCTGAGCTTCAACTATCTCGGCCGGGCGCCGACCGGCGGCGAAGCCGAACCGTGGCTGCCGCGACGCTTCGCGGCGACGCGCGACGACCGAGCGCCGTTGGCAGCGGTCGTCGATGTCAACGCCGTGCTGACCGACATCGGCTTGGAAGTCACCTGGGACTACGCTTCGCGGCTGCTCGACGCGGCCGAGGTCGAAGAACTCGCCGACCTCTGGGCGCAAGCACTGCGGGCCCTGGTCGATCACGCCGCTACCGCGGGAGCGGGCGGGCGCGCACCGTGCGACTTCGACCTCGTCACGGTCACCCAGCCGCAGATCGATGCCTGGGAGCAGGACTACCCGAAGCTGACCGACATCTGGCCGCTTTCGCCATTGCAGTCCGGCCTGTTCTTCCACGCGACATACGATCCCGACACCGCCGACGACTACACGGTGCAGTCGATATTCACGCTGGCGGGCACTATCGATGCCGCACGGCTGCGCACCGCCGCGCAGGCGGTGGTGGCCCGGCACGACATCCTGCGCGTCGCTTTCGTGGAGACCGGCGAGGGGCCCCGCCAACTCGTCTCGGCGGACGCCGACATCGGTTGGCGGGAAATCGATTTGAGCGGAGTCGCCGATGCCGACGAACGACAGCGAGAACTCGACCGGCTGATCGCCTTGGACGCCAGTACCCGATTCGACCTGTCCCGCCCACCGCTGGTGCGTTGCACGCTCGTACGCGGCGCCCCCGACCGGTACCGGTTCGTGCTGACCAATCATCACCTCGTGCTGGACGGGTGGTCCACCGCGTTGCTCGTGCGCGAGCTTCTGACGCTGTACGCCACCGCGGGCGACGCATCCGTGCTGCCGCCCGCGCACTCGTACCGCGAGTTTCTCTTGTGGCTGCGCGAGCAGGACCATGCCGCGTCGACGGCGGCATGGAAGCGATCCCTCGCGGGCATCGATACGCCGACACGGGCCGTCCCGACCCTCGCCGGGGACAAGGCGATAGAGGCCGGGATGGTCTCCATCGACCTGTTCGGGGACACGGTCGACCGGCTGGAAACGGTCGCACGCGATTCCGGCGCCACGGTGAACACCGTGGTGCAGGCGGGCTGGGCGATGTTGCTGGCCACGCTGACCGGCCGCACCGACGTGGTGTTCGGCGCGACGGTGTCCGGCAGGCCGCCGGAACTGACCGGTGTCGAGGACATGGTCGGGCTGTTCATCAACACGCTGCCGGTACGAGTGCGGCTCGATCCCGCGGAGCGGGTGGACGACCTGCTGACTCGCCTGCAGAGCGAGCAGGCGCGGCTGATGGACCACCAGCACGTCGGGCTCGCCGCGATCCACAAGGCGGTGGGCTTGGCCGAATTGTTCGACACCCTGACGGTTTTCGAGTCCTACCCGATCGACCGGGAAGCTCTGTCGGCAGCACCCGACATCGCGGGCATGCGTGTGCTGGACATCGAGGGCGCCGACGCGACGCCGTATCCGTTGAACCTCATGGTCCTTCCGCTCCGCGGTGGCGCTGGGCACACTACGCTGCGCGTCACCCTGAAATTCGCGGCCGACCAGATCGCGCCGGAGGCGGCGCGGCCGCTGTTGGATCGCTTGGTCCGGCTGCTGACCCAGCTCGCGAACAACCCGCATGCTCTGGTGTCCCGCCTGCAGTGCTGCGACGACGCGGAACGAGCCGAGCTGCTGCCGGTTCGTGGCGCGGAGTCGGCGCAGCCGCGAACTCTGCCCGAGGTACTGCACGCCGGAGCGCGGATCGATCCCGGTGCCATCGCGGTGCGCGCGGGCGAGCGCACGATGTCCTACGGGGAGCTCGACGCCCGGTCCAACCGCCTCGCCCGGGCACTGCTGCGCCGTGGTGTCCGGCGGGAGATGTGCGTCGCGCTGGCCCTCGGGCGATCGCTGGAATCGGTGCTGGCGGTGTGCGCGGTGGCCAAGACCGGCGCGGCCTTCCTGCCGCTGGATCCCCGCAGTCCGATCGCGCGGACAGAGCACATGCTCGCCGACTCCAAGGCGCCGATCGGCCTGACGGTGACCCCGGTTCGCGAGACGTTGCCGAGCACCATCGACTGGATGCTGCTCGACGAGCCCGAGTCGATCCGCGAGCTCGAGCAGATCGCCGACGCGCCGATCACCGACGCCGAGCGCGGCGGGCGCATCGACATCGACCAGGTGGCCTACCTGATCTACACCTCGGGATCGACCGGCACACCGAAGGCTGTGCTGGTCGGCCACGGCGGTATGGCGAATATCGTTGCGGGCCTGCGGGATTACCTGGATCTCGGTCCGTCCGACAGCGTGTTGCAAATAGCCGCACCGAGTTTCGACGGGTCGGTGTTCGATCTGCTCGCCGCGCTGAGCGTGGGCGGCAGGCTCGTGATCTCGCCACCCGATGTCGGCGGTGGCGCCGACCTTGTCGATCTAGTACGCACCGAACGGGTCACGCACATGGCGATCACACCGTCGGCGCTGGCCACCATGGATTCCGCGGGCCTCGATTGCCTGCGGGTGCTCGCTGTCGCGGGCGAGGCCGCGACACCGGAGCTGATCGAGCAGTGGTCGACCGGGCGGCGGATGCTGAACTTGTACGGCCCGACGGAGTTCAGCATCTGGGCGACTGGTCGCGACGAACTCGCACCGGACGAGCCGCTCACCATCGGCGGACCGATCCGTGGCGCCGCGACAGTCGTGCTCGACACCTGGCTGCGCCCGGTGCCGGTCGGCGTCGCCGGTGAACTGTATCTGGCCGGTCCCGCGCTCGCCCGCGGCTATCTCGACCGGTGCGGGATCACCGCGGGACGATTCGTCGCCAACCCCTGGGGCGAGCCGGGTGCTCGGATGTACCGCACCGGTGACATGGTGCGCTGGGTCGTCGGGCGCGACCATGCCTACGAGCTGGAGTACTTGGGCCGCAGCGACTTCCAGGTCGAGATTCACGGCGTGCGGATCGAGCTCGGCGAGATAGACACCGTGCTGTCGCGCGACGAGTCTGTCGATCACGCGGTGACGATCGGCCGGGTCGGACCGACAGGGTCGACCGTGCTGGTGTCGTACGTAGTGCCCGTCGAGGGCGTCGAGGTCGAGATCGAGCACCTGCGCGCGGTAGCGGCCGCCGCCCTGTCCGCGTACATGGTCCCTTCGGCTTTCGTCGTGCTGGACGCGCTCCCACTCACCGCGGTCGGCAAGCTCGACCGGGCGGCCTTGCCCGCGCCGAATTTCGCGGACTGCCGGGCCGAATACCGAGCACCCTCGACGCCGACCGAACGAACTCTCGTCGACATCTACGCGGAGTTGCTCGGTCTCGCCGAGGTCGGTGTCGACGAGTCCTTCTTCGCCCTCGGTGGCGACAGCATCGCCGCCATTCAGCTCGTGACCAGAGCAAGGCAGCGGGGTGTCCGCTGCACGCCGCTGCAGGTGTTCGAGCACCGCACCGTAGCCGCGCTGGCCGCGGCCGCCGACACCGCATCCGCGACGCAGCTACCCGAGGAGCTGTCCGTGGGACCCGCGCTCGACGTCGTCTTGCCGATCCGGCTCGGCGGCGCCGAACCCGCGCTGTTCTGCGTCCACCCGTCGTCCGGAGTGTCTTGGAGCTACCTGGGATTCGCGGACGCACTGGCGCCCGGCAGGCCGATCTATGGACTGCAAGCGCCGGACCTGGGCGGTTCCGAAGCTCCGGCGCGCTCGATCGAGGAGTTGGCCGATCGGTACATCCGCGAGATCCGCACCGTCCAACCCGAGGGGCCCTACCACCTGCTCGGCTGGTCGTTCGGCGGACTGGTCGCGCATGCGATGGCGGCGAAGCTCGAGAACGCCGGCGCCACGGTCGGCGTCCTCGCGTTACTCGACGCCGATTGCGCCGACATCGACGCTGACGGCATCGAGCAGCTGTCCGCTGGCGCTTTCGTCCACACCTACGGCCCGATCTTCGGTATCCACGACGTGCCCGCCGATGCGTCGGCTCGGGAGGCCGCCGATCTGATCCGTGCCCGGCTCGGTGGCGCGTCGCCGATCGACGCGGACGTCATCGAGCGGATGGCCCGGACCTACAACGAGGCGGCGCGGATCCGAACGGGATACCGGCGTCCCGTATTCGACGGTGACATGGTGTATTTCCGCGCCAGGATCGCTACGTCCGACATCTTCGGTCCGGTCGGCTGGAAGCCTTTTGTCACCGGCGAAGTCGTCAACCACGACATCGAAGCGACTCATGAGCAGATGACCGCGCGACACGTGCTGCCGATCATCGCTCGCGTACTCGACGAGCATTTGGCAGGTCGGAGATGATCATCGCGGTTTTCGGATCGGGTCAGGTCTGGTCGCCGGGCGCGCGAAGCAGCCGAGTTTGCAGCGCCAGATAGAGCAGCGCCGCGTCGGCGGGCGCCGCGAAGGCCGCGCCGGTGAGTCGCTCGATTCGCTTGAGACGGTGCAGGACCGTGTTGCGGTGCAGGTGCAGGCGCTCCCCCACCGCCGATGTGGAGCCGCCGAGTTCGTACCAGGCCAGGGCGGTTCGCAGGAGAGCATCGGCGTCGTCGGGGTAGAGTCGATCGAACGCGGCGAGCGCATCCGCGAGGACGTCCGCGGCGAGTCCGGGGTTCGCCGCGATCAACGCGCGCGCCGGGGACGAGGCATAGGTGTGGATTCCGGTGTCCGCCTCGCTCAGGCATCGGAACGCGAGGCGCGCTTGGTCGAGTGCGGTGGGCGTGGCCGCGAGGTCGGTGAACGGCTTGCTCGCACCGGCTCGCGCGCGCACGGCGTGCAGCGCGCGGTCGAGCGTGACCGGCGAGACCGCGGCGGCAAGGGTGACTCGGTCTTCGGCGAGACGGGTGCGGACGGTGGTGACTCCGGTCGCGACGAGGCGAATGTCGCCGACCAGGACGACGTACGTGGCTCGGGCGGGCAGGCGCATCCTTCGGCCCAGGTCCGCACGCTGCGTCGGCGGGAAGCCGGGATCGAGCAGCGCCCGCAGCAACCGTTGATCGGGTTGTTCGGCCCCGGAGACGACTACACGCCGGTAGGCGTCGGCCGCGGCGACGGAATACTCGTCGACGGTGGCCCACATCCGCGTGGACAGCTGAGGTAGCGCGGGACGGTCGTCGTGATCGGCGCGTTCGACGATGATCTCCCAGAACGCCAGGCCCGCGAGGCGGAAGGCGTGCAGCAAACTGTCCAGCGGAATGCCTCGCTCGGCCTTGAGGCGTCCAGCGCCTCGGGCGGGTTCGAGCGAATACGGCTCTCCGCCAAGCGCGTCCAGCAACGCCGCGAGGCTTTCGGACACGATGGCGGCCAATTCGTGCTGATCGAGCGCGGCGTCGCCGTAGTCCCCGTCGTCGTTTTCGATTCTGGCGGTGACCATTTCGGAGATCGCGGCCAGATCCGCGCGCAGCTCGCGAAGGAGGCGCGGGTGCTCGGCGTGCGTGTCCTGGGTCACTGTCGTCAACCTAGCGCTCGTTGTGCGCGCGCACAACGGAGGTGCCCGAAGTGGAGGCGTGCGCCCGTCGCCACGACGGACGGCTCCCCGCGACACTGAAGTCCCTGATCGGTCACAGCGTCCAGAGTGGCCCTCGCGGAACACCTTTCAGGTCATATCGACGAAAACTACTGCTACAGCGATCGGAGTTGGCCCTCATGAGCACTGCCACACACGAATTGTTCGAGCGCTACCACGCGTGCTGGGCGGACCGCGACCCGGACCGAATCATCGAACTCCACACCCCCGACTCGGTGTTCCACCTGCACTCGGGCCAGGAACCCGCCCGAGGCCGCGCGGCCATCCGCCAGGCCGCGGCAGGGACCTTCGCCTTGGTTCCCGACCTGACCTTCCACCTGATCTCGTTGCGCGTCGGAGACGACTTCTGGGTGGTGCAGTGGCAGTTGACCGGGACCTCGGCGACCGGCAATCGCGTGTGCGTCGACCTCGCGGACTACGTCCTGGTCGAGGACGGCGCCGTCAAGGAGAAGCATTCTTACGTCGACGGGGTGGCCATGCAGGCGGCGCTCGGCTGACAGTGCGCTCACACCGCCGAGTTGCTAGTCACACCAGACAGGTGGGCGCTTCTCCAGGAAGGCCGCCATCCCTTCGCGGGCGCCGGGAACTTGCGCGGCGGCGGCCATGACTTCCAGGGCGAGGGCGTAGGCGTCTGCTTCGGGGCGGTCGAGTTGGCTGTAGAGGGTGCGTTTGCCGAGTGCCTTGCTGGCCCGACTGCCCCGGGTGGCGCGGGCGAGCAACTCGTCCACGGCGGCGTCCAGCTCGGCGTCCGGCACCGCCCGGTTGATCAAGCCCCACTGTTCGGCCGTGCGGGCATCGATCGGGTCGCCGGTGAGGGCCAGTTCCATCAGTCGTTTGCGGCCGACGGCGCGGGCCACCGGCACCGCGGGGGTGTGACAGAACCAGCCGCCCTTGCCGCCGGGGAGCGCGAAACCGGCGGATTCGGCGGCGACGGCCAGATCGCAGGAGGCCACCAGCTGGCAGCCCGCGGCCGTGGCCAGTCCGTGTACCCGGGCGATCACCACCTGCGGCACCGACTGAATCGTCGACATGAGTTCGGTGCACAGCCTGAGCAGTTCCCGCACGCCGAGCAGGTCGCGGGCGGCGACGTCGGCGAAATCGTGTCCCGCGGAGAAGACCGGACCGTGCGCTCCGAGCACTATCCCCGTGGCGTCGGTTTCGCCCGCGGCGCGGAACGAGGCGAGCAGTTCGGCCAGATGCTCACCCGACAGCGCATTGCGCCGTTCCGGCCGGTTCATGGTGATGCGCACGGTGTCGCCGTCCCGCGCGACCAGCACATGCCGATACTCCAAGGCGGTCATATCTCCACCGTAGAGCGCCACGGGCAACCGCACGACAAGTCCCGGGCAGCACTGTCTTGTGCGTTCTCTCAGCCCCGGTACGGCCCGGGATCACGCGGTCGGGGCTCCGTCGCGGGAGTGGACCACGGTGCGGTTTCGCCGGGCCTCGGTGTGTCGGCTGGGCGGCGCTGCCTGTCCGCTTCGGCAGCGGCTCTGGTATCGACCTCACGTTGCGCGAAGGCGATGTCGCGTGCGCTACGCACCGACAATCGGCCCAGCGAGGTCGCGGCGAAGAAGAGGATCAGCGCACCGAGACCGTAGAAGTAGGTCAGTTGCAGCACGGCACGTTTCCAGTCGGACGTGGCGACCGGGTCACCGACATCCCCGATTCCCAACGGGCCCGCCAGCACCGGCCCGATGACGAACCAGAAGCCCGCCGCCACCCCCAGCCACGCGCCGAAGCTCGCCACCAGACGGTTGCGGCTCACCAACATGAGCAGTCCGCCGATGACCGCGGCGGCGCCGGGCAGTACTTCGAGCCACCCACGCGCCGCGGTCCACACCCACGGCTCGTCCGGAGTGAACGCGAAGTCGAAGGACGGCCCGAGGAACGGGATCAGCGCACCCCAGGCGCCCAGCAGTAGCACCGCGAGCCCGCCGAGGGCTCCCCGGCTACGCGGAATTCGCAGCCGCCGGCCGCGGCCGGCGGGAACAGTGTCATCGACGTCGCTCATGACGCCTCCATTCGTGGGGGTAGGTGCTTACACCGCGCCTACCCCTTGCCCACCGCGGTACGCACGATCACCGCAGGTGGGTCCACAGCCGCTGCGCGACCGGCGGCTATCCGCCGAATCCCACCAGCGCGTCGGCGAGGTCCGGAACCTCGAGCACCTCCAGTGCTTGCTGCCGGACGTCGGGGCAGGTCTGCGTGGTGACCGTGTCGACGATCGTCTTGTCCTGAACGACGTCGTCGGTCAGCTCGTTGCGGGCCGCCCAGTTCTGCACGGTTCCGTTGAAACTGGTCTTGGCGATAGTCGAACCCTGGTCGCGCCAGTTGTCGAGTTCGGGCTGGATCATGTCGCACAACTGCTGGCTGGCTTCGGAGCTGATTTCGGCACCCGTCGTCGGCGATGTCGCAGGGGAGGTGGTCGGCTGTGTCGTGGTGACGGGCAGTGTGGTGATGATCGTGGTGTCGTCTGCGGTGTCGTTGCCGTTGTCATTGCAGCCGGTGAGCATGATGCTCGCGGCCACCGTCCCGGCGACGAGAGCGGAGCGGGTAATTCGACGTCGGTTGGCGATCACGTCATCTCCTTCTGGTCGAGTCGTCGATTCGCGTTCGGAGCCCAGGTGAGCACCGTTCATCGTTGTGCGGGCAAAGCGCTGACCATCTCTGACAACTTGAATTCGCTGGGACACGACTGCGATGTCGTCTACCGGCCCGGGACTGGGCGCGCTCGCGACATGTGGATTGTGGATTCGAAGCCGAGCCGTTCGACCTGATACGGGGCAGTCCATCGAAATTGTGCCGGGCAATCGAGCGGCTCGTGGCGCATTCCGGAGATTCAGCGCCTCGGCGATGCCCCGGCAACGGTGGTGTGGACGCCGGATCGCTGCGCGCACCGATCGTCGAAAACCTGCCACGACCGCGGCAGCGGAGTACCTTTTACTCAGGTGAGCCGGGAAGTCTGGTCGGCGTGTCGTATCCGCCGACCTCGAAAGGGCTTCCATGTCCACAGCGGCGTTGCCCGCACGCGTCGATACGCGCGCGGCCATTTCGATCGAGCATCTGTCCAAGCGCTTCGGCCGCACCATCGCGGTCGATGATCTGACCCTGACCGTCGGGCCAGGTGAGGTGTTCGGCTTCCTCGGACCCAACGGAGCGGGCAAGTCGACCACTATCCGGCTGATTCTCGGCCTCATCCGACCCACCGCGGGCACCGTACGAGTGTTCGGTGCCGACGCCGATGATGTGCGGCGCGCGCACCGCCACCTCGCCTACGTGCCCGCCGATGTGGCGTTGTGGCCGTCTCTGACCGGTGCCGAGGCGCTCGAGCTACTCGCCCGCGTCGGCCCTGGCATCGACCTGTCCTACCGCGCCGAGCTGATCGACCGCCTCGACCTCGATGTCGACAAGCCCGGCAAGGCCTACTCCACCGGCAACAGGCAGAAGGTCGCTCTGGTCGCCGCTTTCGCCTCCCGAGCTTCGCTGCTCGTTCTCGACGAGCCGACGAGCGGGCTGGACCCGCTGATGGAGCGCGAGTTCCGTCGGTGTGTCGCCGAAGCACGCGAGCGCGGGCAGACGGTTTTCCTGAGTTCGCACCAGCTCGGCGAGGTCGAGGCGCTGTGCGACAGGGTCGCGATCCTGCGCGCCGGGCGACTGGTGGAGATCGCGACACTGGCCGAGCTGCGTCGACTGCACCGCACGATTGTCGAGGTCGCCTACCAGGGCGCGGCGCCGGCGCTGGAGCGGGTGGACGGTGTCGAGGCCGTCGAGGTGCTCGATGAGGGCCGCATGCGGTTCACCCTGTCCGGGCCGCCCGCGCCCGCGCTGCGCACGCTCGCCGCAGCGCAAGTGACGGCGCTGTCTTCTCGGGAGCCCACCCTCGAGGAAATCTTCCTCGACTACTACGGGCAGGCGCGGCGATGACCGCCACGACGGTCCGGCCACAGCCGGTGCGGCTTTCCGCGCCCGGTCGGGCGGCGGCCCGGCTCACCCGCCGTCAGGCGCGGCGCGCAGCGGCGATCGTGGCGCTCACCGCCACCGGCCTGTCGGCTCTCGTCGCGGCTCAGTACCGCACAACCTTCGCCGACAGCATCGACGCCGGCGCGCTGCGCGCACTGGCCGAAAACCCCGCTGTGCGAATCTTGTTCGGAGCCCCGCTCGCCCTCGACGATCCCGGCGGGTTCACCGTCTGGCGCACCGGTACCCCGGTGCTGGTGCTGTGCGGTATGTGGGCACTGTTGGCCGCCACCCGCCTGACTCGCGGCGAGGAGGACGCCGGGCACTGGGACCTGCTGCTCGGCGGCAGGCTACGCCCGATGGACCTGGTCGTGCGCTGCGCAAGCACATTGTGTCTGGCCGCCGCGGTGATCGCGACGGGAGTCGGAGCCGGTCTGGTCGTGACCGGTACCGACCCCACCGGAGCGCTCCTGCACGCACTGTGCGTGTTCGGATCGACGGTGACCTTCGCCGGCGTCGGGCTGCTGGCCGCGCAACTGCTGCCGACGCGGGCGGCGGCTTCAGGGCTCGCCTCGGCCGTCCTCGGGGCGAGCCTGCTGCTGCGGATGCTCGCCGACGGTGTCCCCGCGCTCGCGTGGACCGCCTGGCTCACCCCCTTCGGGCTCGCCGCCCGCGTTGCCCCGTACGCCCACAACCGAATCGAACCGCTGTATGTCCTGGCGGTACTCGCCATCGCGCCCGCTACGGCGGCGATTGTCGCCGCCCGGTGGCGCGATCTCGGCGGCGCCCTGGTCACCCTGTCCGACACCAGGCCCGCCCGCACCCGACTGCTCGGCTCGGTGCACAGCTTCGCCGTTCGGCGCGCCCTCGCACCCACCACAGGTTGGGGCGTGGGGATCGCCGCCTATTTCCTGCTCATCGGCGCATTGATCTCCTCGATCCTCGAATTCTTCGCCGAGAACCCGCGTTTCGCCGAACTCGCCGCGACGGCCGGGTTCGGTGGCCTCGATTCGGCCACCGGGTTCGCCGCCGCGATGTTCGCCCTGCTCTCCATCCCGGCCGGGCTCTACGCCGCCACCCGCATCACCACCATGGCTGCCGACGAGAAGGCGCGCCGCTGGACCGCCCTACACGCCCTTCCGCTGCCCCGCTACCGGTCGGCGGGAACCGAAATCATCGTCACCGCAGGCGGTCTCGCAGTACTGTTGCTCACCGCGGCGGTCGCGATGTGGGTCGGTGCGGTACTGACCGGTGCGCCGCTGAGCCTGCCCGAGGCCATCGCAGGCGCCGCCAACGCCGCCCCGGTCGCTTTGCTCGCGCTCGGCGCCGCGGCACTGGCACTGGGCTGGTTCCCCGAGGCCGTCGGTCCGATCGGCGCCGTGCCCGTCGTCGGCGGGTTCCTCCTCGACGTCGTCGCCCAGAGCATCGGTGCGCCCGGCTGGGTCCGCGAAATCTCCCCCTTCGCGCACCTCGCCGCCGTACCGGACACCGCACCCGACTGGACAGCGAGCCTCACCCTCGCCGCCATCGCGGTCGTGGCCGTGACGATCGGACTGTACGGCTACACCCGCCGCGACCTGAGAGGTTGAACTCCTCTGTCACCGTTTGCCGCCATTCGTGACGGGCGGCGAAAGGAGCCTTCCGCCCCGAGCGGCGGGTGCCGGTCTCGACGTCATTCGATCCGGGTTTCGTGCACGGGCGGTGACTGCGGTAGCGGAGATCGCGTGGTGATAACAATCGTTGGTGACCCGGTGCAAAGCTGCTAAATTTGCGAAGATTCGCCGTCGACATGCCGTTTCTACAACCTAAGCGTTAGGGAGAGGCAGGACGATGAAGGCGTTCGTCATGAAGCAGATCGGGTCGGTGGGGTTCGCCGAGAAACCCGTCCCCGAGCCCGGCCCATTCGACGCGGTCGTGCGGACGACCACAGCCCTCATTTGCACCTCCGACTCGCATACCGTCCAGGGTGGTATCGGTCCACGGGAGAACCTGACCTTGGGTCACGAGGCCGTGGGAGTCGTGCACGCAGTCGGCAGCGAGGTGCGGCGCATCCGCGCCAACGACCGCGTCCTGTCAGGTGCGATCACCCCGGATTGGGGTGATGCGGCCGCGCAGAACGGGTTTCCGTCGCAATCGGGTGGACCGCTCGGCGGTTTCAAGTTCGCCAACTCCAAAGATGGCGTTTTCGCCGAGTACTTTCACGTCAACGACGCCGATGCGAACCTCGCCGTCATCCCGGACGGTATTCCGGACGAATGGGCGGTGTATTGCGCCGACATGCTGTCGACCGGATTCATGGGCGCCGAGAAGGGCAACATTCCGATCGGCGGCACCGTGGCAGTCTTGGCTCAGGGTCCGGTGGGCCTGATGGCAACGGCGGGAGCGAAATTGCGGGGTGCCGGTCTGGTCATCGGTGTGGAGTCGGTACCGGCACGTCAAGCGTTGGCACGCCGATACGGCGCCGGTGAGATCATCGACTTCACGAGCGAGGATGTTGTCGAGCGCGTCCTCGAACTGACCGGCGGCGAGGGCGTCGACACCGCGATCGAAGCGCTCGGCGCGGATACCACGTTTCAGACCGCGGTGAAGATCACCAAGCCGGGCGGAACGATATCCAACGTCGGATATTTCGGCGACGGAGAATTCGTCCGAATCCCCCGGGTGGAGTGGGGAGTCGGCATGGCGGACAAGACGATCGCGACCGGACTGTGTCCGGGCGGGCGGCTCCGTATGGAGCGTCTGCTGCGCATCCTGGAGTCTCGCCAGGTCGATCCGACGCCGATGACGACACACGAGTTCGCTTTCGACGACATGGAGCAGGCGTTCGAGGTTTCGGACAAGAAGCTCGACGATGTCGTGAAGGTGCTGATTCGTTTCGGCTGAGGACCGCCGCCACTTCGCTTGCCTTCTTCCGGGAAAGAGCCGAGATGCACGATCCCGATCCACCATTCAGACCGATTCGTCATCGAGACGGCTATCTCCCGCTCGAGGACTACGGACTGATCGGAGACGGCGCGACCGCCGCCCTCGCCGGTGTGGACGGCACGATCCCCTGGCTGTGCATTCCCCGGTTCGACGCCGAACCGCTGTTCTGCGGACTGCTCGATCACGCACGTGGCGGCTCGTTCACCGTCGCACCGGCGAACTTGCTCGAAGGCCGACAGCGGTATCAACCCGACACCGGCGTACTGGAAACCGAGATGCGCTGTGCGACCGGGGTCGTCCGGTTGACCGATGCGATGGTGCTGCGCTCCGGCGCCGACCTGCGCGACGACGCTCCGGCCAACCGCGCCGAACTCGTGCGCTCCGCGGTGGTCATCGACGGACACGTCCGTTTGAACGTGGACGTCTCACCCCGCGGCGGTGGCGAGGTAAGACCGGTGTTCAGCGGTCTCGAGATCCGCGCGAAGTCACAACCGGGCCTACGGCTGCATCTGCGCGGCAACCTGCCGCTGACCGGCCTGCACGGCAGCTACGACCTGGAACAGGGAGAACGGCTGGACCTGGTGTTGTCCTGGGGACGATTCCACCGCCACCACCGTCTCGACGCCTCGTCGATGCTGCACGACACCGCAAGCGCCTGGCGATACTGGTTGACGGGGTGCAGCTACGACGGCCCGCGCGAACCTCTGGTCCGGCGTGCCGCGATCACCCTCAAACTGTGCGACCACTGGGTCAACGGCTCCGTCGTCGCCGCACCCACCTCCTCGCTCCCCGCACCGATCGGTGGCATCCGCAACTGGGACTACCGTTATGTGTGGATTCGCGACGCGTCCTATGCCGTGTATGCCTTGCGCCGCATCGGTTTCGACGGCGAGGCCGACGCGTTCCTCGGATGGGTTCTCGACGCGTTCGAACGCAGCAACGGGCCGCGCATCATGTACGACATCGACGGCGACCCCGTGCCCGACGAGACCGAGGCCGCGGATCTGGAAGGCTACCGGCGCTCGGCTCCCGTCCGCTGGGGCAACGGCGCAGCCGACCAACGCCAGCACGACGTCTACGGCGAGATTCTCGACTGCGCCGACCAGTGGCTGCGCTCCGGCGGGGAGATACAGCAAGTCCTGTGGGCCAGCCTGGCGCGACTGGCGGATGCGGCCGGTCGTTCATGGGAGGAACCGGATCAAGGCATCTGGGAAGTGCGCAGCCCAGGCCGCGCGTTCACCTACAGCGCCGCACTGTGCGAGGTCGCGCTGGACCGAGCCGCCTCGATCGGCGAACGCTTCTTTCTGCCCGGGCCCGTCGGCACGTGGCGCGCCACCGCCGCTCAGATCCGCGAATCCATCCTGAAACGCTCGTGGGACGATCGCGCGCAAACGCTCAGCGCACATCTCGACGGAGGCGGCGCCCTCGATGCCAGCCTGCTGGCGCTGCCACTACGGCATGTCGTCCCCGCCGATCATCCCCGCATGGTGGCGACAACCGCGGCCGTGGCCGATCGCCTCGGCGCCGGAAACGGATTGCTGTATCGATACCGGCACGACGAATCACCCGACGGCCTGCCGGGCGACGAGGGCGCCTTCGTCCTGTGCAGCTTCTGGCTGGTCGACAACCTGACCATGCAAGGCCGTATCGAGGAAGCCGAGCAGCTCTACGACTCACTGTGCGACCGCGCCAGCACCCTGGGTCTGTTCTCCGAACAGATCGACCCAACGACCGGTGCGTTCATGGGCAACTTCCCTCAGGCGTTCAGCCACATCGGCGTCATCGCCAGTGGCGTGAATCTCGCACGCGCGAAGGCGGATCGACGATGATCCAACGACTTGTCATCTTCGGCGGCACAGGCGATCTGACCGGACGCTATCTCCTGCCGGGACTGGCCGCACTGCACGAGACCGGAAAGCTCGACACGAGTTGCCAACTCGTCTGCGTCGATCTGAAAGATTGGGACGACAAGCAATTCCGGGCATGGGCTGCCGACCAACTCGACCAGCACGCCGCGAAGACGGCAGGCGATGCCAGACGAGCGGTCACAGCCGCCGCGCGATACCGGCGAGCCGACATCCAGAACCCGCTCGAGGTGGCCGAAGCGATCGCCGGTGACGGTCCGGTGGCTGTCTACCTGGCGCTGGCTCCCGGACTGTTCCCCACGGCGATTCGGACGTTGCACGACACGAACCTGCCCGACGGCAGCCGGATCGTGCTCGAGAAGCCGTTCGGCGTCGACCTCGCCAGTGCCGAGACACTGAACCAGCTGCTGTCGGACCTGGTGCCGGAACAGGCTGTGTTCCGGGTGGACCACTTCCTCGCCATGACGACCGTGCAGAACCTGCTCGGCAGCAGGCTGGCCAATCGCGTGCTCGAATCCCTGTGGAACAGCGCCCATATCGCCAAAGTCGAGATCACCTGGGATGAGACGCTCACCGTCGAGGGCAGGGCCGGGTACTACGACAACGTCGGGGCGCTCGAGGACATGGTGCAGAACCATCTCCTGCAATTGCTGTGCCTGGTGGCCATGGAACCACCGATCACGCTGTCCGAGCGTGATCTGCGCGACCGCAAGGTCGACGTGCTGCGGTCGATACGTCCCCTCACCGACGACGACATACCGCACCGCACGCGGCGAGCCCGCTACAGCGCAGGCACGATCGGCGATCGCAGCGTCCCCTCCTACACCGACGAGCCCGGCGTCGACCCGCGACGGGGCACCGAGACTTTCGCCGAAATCGAACTGGCACTCGACAATTGGCGATGGTCGGGAACGACCTTCGTACTGCGCACCGGCAAAGCTCTCGGCGCGGACCGCAAGGAAGTCGCGGTCCACTTTCGTCCCGTACCCCACGTGCCCTTCGGTCACGATGAATCGACATCGCCGAACATCCTGCGTTTCACGCTCGACCCCGAAAGCCTCACCCTCGCTCTCACGGTCGTGGGAGCCACCGTGGGCACCCTGGTCCCGCTCACCATGACGGCGCCGATTCAACCACCGGAACTTCCCGCCTACGGACGGCTCCTGTTGGACGTCCTGACCGGAAACCCGGTCCTGTCCATCCGCGGTGACGAAGCCGAACAGGCATGGCGGGTGGTCACTCCGATCATTTCCGCCTGGTCGCGCGACCTCGTGCCACTCGACCACTACCCCGCGGGTTCGATCGTCCCGAGTGGGGTCGGCAATGGCCGATGACCACATCAGAAGGCGGAAAGCTCTTGTCAGAGAATCACTCTCTCGTCCAGCGATGACAGCGTTGGGTCGACTGGGCGGCGGGGAGGCCGGGTCTCAGCGGTCCCTTCCGCTGGAGTCGTCGCAGCAGTCGCAGGCGTGCTCGCTCGTCCCCGCGGTGCCGAGCAGTGCGGTCGGTGTGGCGCAACAGGTGTCGCCCTTCCAGGCGTCGCGGCCTTCCTTCACCGCGATCGCGGCGATGACGAGCGCGGCGATCGGGTCGGCCCAGGACCAGCCGAAGAGGCTGTTGAGCAGCAGTCCGATCAGCAGGACCGCCGAGAGGTATGTGCACAGCAGGGTTTGCTTGGAATCGGCTACCGCGGAGGCGGATCCGAGTTCGCGCCCGGCCCGGCGCTGCGCCCACGACAGCACCGGCATGACGACCAGGCTGACCGCGGCCAGGGTGATCCCGATCGGCGAGTGCCGCGCGTCGCCGATACCGAGCAGGCCGCGGACCGACTCGACGGTGACGTAGGCGGCGAGGGCGAAGAAGGAGAACGCGATGATCCGCAGCGCGAGCTTCTCTCGTCTCTCCGGGTCTCGGCCGGCGAACTGCCAGGCCACCGCCGCGGCCGAGGACACTTCGATCACCGAATCGAGGCCGAACCCGATCAGTGCGGTCGAGGACACCCGCGCGCCCTCGGTGAGCGCGATGACCGCCTCGATGACGTTGTAGGAAATGGTCGCGGCGACGAACCACCGGATCCGCCGCGCCAGCACCGCCTTGCGATCCGGGCTCGGACCGACCGAGACCTCGAACGAGGGCATCCCGAGGAAGGCCATCAGCAGCAACCTTCGGTGACGGCGTCCGGGCAGCAGGCCGGGTCGACGGCCAGCACCAGGCCGAGCAGGTCGTCGAGGGCGGCCGCGATGCGGGTGTCGGCCAGTTCGTAGCGGCTGCGGCGGCCTTCGGGGACCGCGACCACCAGCCCGCACCCGCGCAGGCACGCGAGATGGTTGGACAGGATCTGGCGGGTGACACCGATCCGCTCGGCCAGCTCCGACGGATATCCCGGCTCGAGGCGCAGGTTCAGCAGGATCTGGGTGCGGGTCGGATCCGACAGCGCATGCCCGAACCGGGCGAGAGCGTCGGTGTGCAGCGCCGGCAGAGTCTCCATAGCGCAACGGTACATCAGAATCTGTATTCAGAAAATATTGGATCGTGATTTGGGGTTGCATCCTGTACCGGGGTCCAGGCTTACCGTCGGAACATGACGATTTCTCCTGGAAGCGAGGGCTGGGTGCCGGACGCATGCACCCTTCCCACCGCGGAACAGCCGATCCGGATCGCCGAATTCGACCGTTTCTTCGCCGAATCCGTGCACACCGCCCGCCGACCGAGCCCGGCCCGGCTCGAACTAGTGCTGGATCCGGCCGCCGAACCGGCCGCCCGTGATCTGGCGGCGCGGGAGTCGAGTTGCTGCTCGTTCTTCACCTTCGACTTCGACACCACCGAAGCCGGTCTCGTGATGGGCGTCGGCGTTCCCGACACCTACCTCGACGTGCTCGACGCCTTCGCCGCCCGCGCGGTCACCGCGATCGGCGGAGCGCGGTGACCGCGTTGCGCACCAGCGAACTCGCCGCCGCGGCCGGGGTGAACACCGAGACGCTGCGCTACTACGAACGCCGCGGCCTGCTCGCCGAGCCGGAGCGCACCCTCGGCGGGCACCGCCTGTATCCGAAGCAGTCCGTCACGGTGCTGCGCGTGATCAAGGCGGCCCAGCGGCTCGGCTTCACGCTCGACGAGGTCGCGGTCCTGCTCGCTGCGACCCAGTTCGGGCGCGGCCGAGCCGATGCCGGGCTACAGGCCCGGGCCGCGGCGAAGCTGGCCGAGGTCGACGCCAAGCTCGCCGAACTCACCGCCGTGCGCGACACCCTGCGCGCGGCGCTGGCCGCCGGATGCGACGATCTGCTCGCGTGCAGCGAATCACCTTGCTGCCCGGTGCCTTTCGATACGGAAGTCGGTCATCGCACGACCCGCGCGGGAGGCCGCTGTGGTTGCTGAGACAACGAAGCGTCGTCGCTGGTGGGCACCGATCGGCGCGGGAGCCCTGCTGTGCCTTGGCTGCTGCGTGGTCCCGCTGCTCATCGCGGCCGGTGTCGTCGGCAGCGGCACATTGTTGGTCAGCCTGTCGTGGCTGCAACCGCTCGGCTTCGCGCTCATCGGTATCGGTGTCGCCGGATTGCTCTGGTCGCGGCTGCGCAGTCGCCGCACCGGCTGCGGCAGAACAGGCGATGCGAGATCGGGCTGCGGCTGCACCACGACCACGGCCGCCTGAATTCGGGCATTTAGGCTCTGCCCATGACCGTGCTGCGCTCGATACTGCTGTTCGCCCTGGCCGCCGTCGCCGAGATCGGCGGCGCATGGCTGGTCTGGCAAGGCGTACGCGAGCACCGCGGATGGGCCTGGATCGGCGCGGGCGTCATCGCCTTGGGCGTCTACGGCTTCGTCGCCACCCTGCAACCCGACGCCAACTTCGGGCGCATCCTCGCCGCGTACGGCGGGGTGTTCGTCGCCGGATCCCTGCTGTGGGGCATGGCGCTGGACGGGTTCCGCCCCGACCGCTGGGACGTGATCGGCGCCGCCATCTGCCTGATCGGAGTCGCCGTCATCATGTACGCGCCTCGCGTCGTCTGACCCCACTTCTTCCCGAAACCCAGCTCTTGCCGCGATGACGCCAGCCCCTCCTCCTCGGCCACCGCTCGTGTCGACGCCGCGCGGATCGTGGTGTGGGGTCGCACCTCTACGTCAACCAGATGAGCACGAGCACTACCGCGATGACCAGCAAGATCGTGATGGCGAGGTGGGGTGCAGGCACCCTCCGCGTGGCCGGCGCGTCGGAGGGTGAGACGTCGTCTCGACCGTGGTCGGCAGGCATCGATTGTTCATCGAATCGTTCGGACATGCCCCTGCGATACCCGGGCGCCGGAGCGAAAAACTCGCTCACCGCTCCCCCATCCCGCCGCTTATGCCGTTGTACTCGGCGGCGGCCTCGCGGTGGCGCCGTGGTTGGCCTTCAGGCGCACGGCTCGGTTGGCCGATGCCGTCACGCTGGCGATCTTCTGCCTTGCGCAGCAGACGCAGCGAAAGCGGTCGCTCAGCGTGCGGCCCGGGCTCTGCGAACGGAGGTCAGTGCCGAGCTGTGGCTCGCAGGACGAGTTCGGCCACGTCCGCCGGACGCGAGACCGCGACGGCATGTGAGGCGGTGACCTCGACCGTGATCGCGTTCGCCCGTTCGGCCATGTTCCGCTGCGCCTCGATCGGGATGTTCTTGTCCTCGGTCGTGAGCAACGCGTAGCTCGGCAGCTCGCGCCACGCGGTGGCCGACGCGCCTTCCTGCAGAGCGGCGAGCGCGACGGGGCGCTGGGTGATGCCCATCAGTTCGCCGGTGGCGGCGGGCGTATCGGCGGCGAACTGGGTGTGGAAGGCATCCTGGCGGATGTAGAGCTCGGTGCCGGTCGAGCCGTCGGGCAGTGGGTAGGTAGCCGAGCGGGTGGTCGGACCGAGAGTGGAGCCGGGGAACTTGTCGGTGAGTTCCAGGGCGCTCTCGCCGATGTCGGGGATGAAGGCCGCGATGTAGACCAGGGCGGTGACGTTCGGTTTGCCCGCGGCGGCCACGGTGATGACGCTGCCTCCGTAGGAATGGCCTACCAGAACACAGTCGCCTTCGATCGAGTCGAGGACGGAGGCGATGTACGCCGCGTCGCTGTCGAGGCCACGCAAGGGGTTGGCGGCCGCGATCACCGATGTGCCTGCGGCGCGCAGTCTTTCGGCGACGCCGTTCCAGCTCGACGAGTCGGCGAAGGCGCCGTGGACGAGAACGATGGTCGGTGGGCAAGGCGAGTCCTCTCTGATGCGACATGTTGCTGTGCCGCATTCAGTTTCGGCCGCCCACGCCCACGGCGCCCCTCTCCTCCGGCCGTAAATGCCTCCGATCAGGACAAGCCTTCCGGTCCCGCGGCTCGTCTACCGTGTCGCGCGGAGATCGCCGAATACCCCGACGCAATCACCTCCGCTGATATCGGTCACTTGCAGACGCAGCCGCAACGGCTTGTCGAATTCGAGATGGATCGGAACCGTGGCGCCGAGTTTCACAGTGACGTCGGTGAGGAGCGTCCCGTCGGCGTAGATCTGGAACTGCATGGCGATATCACTGGGTGTCGAGTCGTCGCGCACGCCTATCACTCCGTCGAGCCGAGTGAACTTGCGGCCGAGGTCGTATTCGACGAAAGCCAGCTCCTTGTAATAGGGATCGAGCATGACCGACCGACTGTAGGAAGTTCCCGACACCTTGCTCGGCCCGGTATCCAGATCCGAATACTTGCCGCCGGACAATGTCTTGAAGTCCATCAAATACTGCACAGCGTCGGTGCTCACATCCGACAGGGCGCCGGATGTGGGAGTGGTCGCCGTCTTCGAAACCGAAGTGGCCGTGCCGGATTGGGGTGCACTCGGCAGGCCGGCGGCCGAGGTCGCGACACTCGGGCTCGGTGCGACCGCGGTAGCGGGCGCCGCCGCTCGTCCCGCCGGGGTAGGCGACTTCTGCGTGACCAGCACCACGACCGCGCCGATCAGCACGACGCAGACAATCCCCAGCGCGGCAGCCGCAAGCAACCAGGGGTTGCGTCGAGCACTCGCAGGCGCGGGTAGATCCGCGAAAACGATATCCAGATCCGCTTGGGTGACCGCACTGGCGATCTTCTGCGACCTCAGATCGAATTCTCGGTAATCAATACGACCAGCCGCCTGATGTTCGTTGAGAAGCGCCAGGGCGCGATCCCTTTCGACCGTGCCTATCCGTGGAGCCATATTCTCTTCCATTGTCGGCAGTGTAGTGCATCCGCACACTTGTGTTGGAAATTTGCTGCAACAGTGCGGCTTTCGAACCAATTGGGACACAAGGAATTCCGTGAACCCGACTCGGCCCATTTAGTTGTTCGAACGAAGTCATGACCTGAATCCCCTTTTTCGTATGCGGAGAAGGTGCGCCTGGATCAGGCGGAGCTGATGCGCTCGAACGGGATTCGGTTGATATGATGCCGCCGATGCGGGCAGGCTCTCCGCCCCCTCACCGCCTACGTCCGGGCGGCGCCGTGCAGTGCACCCGGGGTCGTCCCCACGCATTCTTGGCGTCCTGAGATTTTCTCGTGTCGAACAACGTCAGCCGCACCACACCGGAGAGATCGATGTCGACCTCCCGGGCGGCATCCGTCATGGACATCTCGTCGGCGAAGACCTCGCGATCGTCAGCCTTGACCACGAAGCGACCCACACCGGCGGAAGACGCGGACTCGGCATCCTTGCCGATCCACACCGAGAAGCGATCACATTTGCCGCCGACCATCCAGGTCGCGCGGTTCATGGGGTCGGACGAACTGGATGGGTAGTAGCCGACGATACTGCTCGGGAAGCTCGCCGAACCGATACGAACCGGATCGACCGGGTCGAATCCGTTGTTCCAGGCCACGGACTGGTACGCGGTGAGCTCGTACCAGCCGTCCGAGGGCGTCGGGCCATCGGAGTTCGTCGCGCCCGCACTCGGCATACCCGCCGAACTCGGCACCGATGTCTTCGGCGCCGAAGCAGTGGCACTCGTCGAAGGTGCGACGGAAGTGGTGGTTGCGGGCGAAGTTTCGGGGAGCAGCGCCTCCTTGTCCGCGGGAGTTGCCGATGGTGACGCCGAGGCATCCGATGCGAGCCGTTCCAGGAACGACAGCGCGCCGTCGGCATTCGACAGAGCGACGACCGCCAAGGCCAGCACCGTTGTTGCGGCCAGCCACCGCGATCGCTTCTCTTTGGTGAAATCCAAGGCAGGCTCCAGTCCTGATCGAATGGCGGTAGTGGTCCCCAGTCGCGGCAGTAGTGCCGACGTCGCAGTTTCGGGCTCAATCGATACGCGAGTATTCGTCGATTCGCAACCGAAAGGCGAATTGTCCGGGACGTCGGACCTCACGTCCGAATGCCGCTCGTGCAATGAGAATCCGAGCGGTCGGCTTTGTTTCACTGCATGCTCGAAGTATCCACGGCAAGCGGGATGCGCTACGGTCGCTGGACCGCGGACCGATTATTGGTCCAACGTCCAACCCAACTTCTGTTGTTCGGCTTTGAGCCGTCCGAAAGTGTCGCGCACATACTGCACGTATGCCGCGCCGGGGTGCGGCACCAGGGGATGCACGTACACGCTGTCGGATTCGGCCGCCAGTTGCACCTCGACGGCCGCGACGTGCGAACAGAAATTGAGCAGCGGTTCGGGCACTTCGTATTCCGGTACGAGATCGGCGTGTTCGACGATCAGATCGCGCATCGCCCTGTTCACCGGCATCAAGGCGTGGTCACGCCACCGCCGCCAACTGTCGGTGGCGAGATCCGGACGGCGGCGGGCCGAGGCTGGTAGATGTGATTCGCGCAATTTCTCCCATATTTGCTCGTTGATATCGACCATCACGTGCAGCGGCCCGTAGAGCTCACGAATCTGCCTGCTCACCCTGCGTAGTCGCGCCTGCCTGCGCTCTTGCGCGATCTGGCCGCGCTGGTTCAGCAAGTAGGCGAGGCCGGCGACCGCGACGGTCGTCACGGCCGTGATGAGCGCGGCAACCGTGCTCACACGACCCCGCGGGTTCGGCGAACTGGGCTCTGCCCGTCACTTCGAACGAACGAGACTACCGGCATGCGCTGACTCTCCCTGTCGTACAGCAATACTCGAGGCTCCACGGGCGCCGACACCGATGTGGTGGAGCGAGACGAGCTCGACCCGGGTTGCGCCGTCGCGAAGGAACGGATCCAGGATATTTCTGCTGTGGCCGTTTTCGGATGCCGCTGTCGTTCAGACGATTACAGACAATTTCAGCGCGTGCCGCCGATGAGATCGCCGGATTCCCTACCCTCGATCGAACGAGCCTTGCGGATGCGCGGTAGCCGTCGGCGTGGCATCGCATCCGCGATCGTCGCGAGACTCGACGGCGTCTGCTCGGGCCGCGATCTCCGTCACGCGGGCGGTGTCGCGCACCTGGGTGAACATGACGATCGCGGTACGCCAGTGTTGTTGTGCGACTGTCCATTCCCCCCGGGCGGCAGCGACCTTCCCGAGCCCGTCGTGGCCACGAGCCTGCTCGACGAGACTGCCGGCCGCGTGCCCGAGGACGGTGGCGCGGTCGAAGGCTTCGCGCGCGTCCACGAGATCGTCCAGGACCAGATAGGCGTCGCCGAGCACGTTCAAGGCCATGGCCTCGTCGACGAAGAGATTGAATGTCCTGAACATCTCCAACGCCTCCAGCAGTCTCGGCAGGGCGTCGAGGCACTTGCCGAGACTCACCTCGATGAGCGCGGTGTCGCGCAGCAGGATGGCCTTGTTGCGGGGAGCGCCGTACATATCGACGAATTCGAGTGCGCGCATACTGAGTCTCAGCGCCTCTTCGAACTCCCGCCGGTGCACGTGCACCCACGCCTGGTGGGCGAGCGCGGTGTGTTCGCCGTGTCGGTCACCGAGACGCACGAACAATGCCCGGGCCCGCTCGTACAGCACCGCGGCCGCCGTGTGGTCACCGGTGGTCATGAGGGCGAGACCGAGATTGTTGCAGGTGACGGCTTCCGCATACTGGTTGTCCGTCCGCACCGCGGCCGCCGCGGCCAGGTGATGGGTCTCGGTCCACAGCTCGATGTCGTTGATGATGAACGCGAATCCCCGCACCGCGAAGGCGATCTGCCAGCACTGTTCGTCGAGGCCGTGCTCGAAGGCTACGCGCGCCGCGGCGGCCAGATTGTCACGCTCGGTGGTCATCGCCCGCACGGCCTCCGGGTAGGTCGATGCCGTTTCGGGGATGCGAGGCGAGCGAGGCGCCATCTTCAAGCGGTGCCGATACGGTGTCAGGACCCGGTCCGCGGCATCGGCGAACACGGTGTAGTGGTCGACGAGGCGGGTGATGGCCTCGGTCGAGGTCACCGCGTCGCAGCGGGCGGCGGCGCGGCGTCGCGCGAAGGCGCGCAACAGGTCGTGGAATCGGTACCGTCCCGGCGCGGATGCTTCGAGCAGACTCACCTCGACCAGCGTGCGCAGGTGTCGCCACATGGCCGGGGGTTCGATGCCCACGAGTGCCGCCGCGCTCTCGATGTCGAAACTCGGTCCCGGGTGCAGGCCGAGCAGCGTGAATGCCTGCGCGGAATCGGGTGGCAGGCGGCCCACGGAGTATTCGAACAGCGTCTCGACATCACGATCGCCGTCGTGCAGCATCTCCAGATCGACTCTGGTCTCGCCGCTTCCGGCCGGAGCCGTTGGCCACATCTCGCTGCGCAGGATCGCCGAGGCGATCCTGACGGCGACGGGCAGACCATGGCACTGCCTCGCGATCGCCGCGCGCTGTTCGGGATTCGGTGCACGCTCGACCGGAAGCCCGCTCGTCAGGCGATCCAGCAGAGCCTCCGAATCCGAATCCGCCAGTCGCGCGATCTGTACTCGGTCGACATCGTCGAGGCCGTTGAGCGTGCTGCGACTCGTGACGAGTATCGCGGACGCACCCGCGGCGGGCAGCAGCGGCGCGACATGGGCGGAATCCAGGACATTGTCGAGCACCACGAGATAGCCTCCCGCACAGAGCTTCTCACGCAACAGTGCCAGCCGTGAATCCGGCGGGGCGGGAACGGACTCGGGAGCGACGCCCATCTGCCGCAGGAGCGCGCCCGCGGCTACCTCGGGCGCCACGACCGGCGCGGCGGCGTAACCGTGCAGGTCCGCGAACAGGCAGCCGTCGGGGAACCGGGGCAGCAGAACACGGGCCGCGCGAACCGCGAGAGCGGTCTTACCGACACCGCCGAGACCCGACAGTACACAGACCGCACCGCCGTCTCGATCACCCGATATCGCGATCACCCGGTCGAGTTCGCGCTCTCGGCCGTGCAGAACCGCGATGTCGCGCGGCAGGTCGGGATGCTGCGGCACTTCCCGCATCGGCGCCTCGGCACGCACGTGCTCGCCTCGACGCGCGATCTCGATCTCGTCACGCAGGTCGATCAGCCGCTTGGCATCGCTGCCGGAAATATGCAACTTCTGGAGCAACCTGTCGAATATCTCGGTCTGCGGCAGTGTCGTGCCGTTCAGGTAGGCGTAGACACTGCCGGGAGATAGATTGAGCTGCTCCGCCATTCGCGCGCGACTCACGCGCCCGTGCTTCTTCTCAGCGCGTAGGGCGGCAGCGCTCAACTCGTCGATGAACGGCTTCATCTCCGGGTGCGCTCTCCGTTTGCCGCCCACTGTCACCCTCCTGCTCGGACCACACAGCACCTTCAGGGTGTTCGAGCACTTTTCAGGGCCCCGGGCGCCACACGCGTCGATTGTGCTGGAGTGAGGCCTTCGTAGTCCACCGAAGGAACGAACATGTCCGATGCGATGAATCAGCCGAGATCCACGGAACACTCGCCCTTCGACGGCACGACGTCGAGGCAGGCTCCCGATCCGACCGGTCCGCACGAACCGGCGGGCACCCGAAACCATCGCCGCCCGTACGGCCTGGTAATCGATATCGACGGACGAATTCTCTTGGCGGACACCGCAGAGGAGATTTGCGACCGCCGGTTCTCACAGGTCACCGCCGAGATGTTCCGCGCGCCTGTCCCGATCCGCGCCGCCGCCGAGACAGGCAGACTTCGGCTACCTCGCACGGCCGCGTGAGCGGAATGTTTCGCCACATCTCCATCGTCGACTCCGTCCTCGCCTCGATCGACCAGCATGTCGCCGCCCACCCACCGGAACGCGGCGGCGGACTGCTCGGACCGTTGGGACTTCCGCTGATCGCGTCGTTCCTTCCGGACTCGAACGCGATATCGACGGCTACGACCTTCCGCGCCTCACCCCTATTTCAGCGGATGCTCAGCCGCATCGAGGAGGCCGAGCCCAACCTCGAACTGAAGGGGATCGTCCACTCGCATGCCGAAGGCGTGGACCATCCCTCGCGGGGTGACGCCGCGGCCTTCGCCGACAGTCTCCGCTTGACTCCGTGGCTCGGACGCTTCGTCAACCCCATTGTCACGAACCAGAATCGGCGAACAGAAGACCACCAGGTGCTACTGCCCAACGGCCTCATGTCGGTCTTCGTCTCGGAGCTGACGCCGCACGGTTCGGTCGACGTCCGTCCCGCCCGAGTACAGATCCTGCCGGTGGGTCGCGATTGCGCGAAACTCGCGACGGCACTCGGCGCGCAGGCTTTCACGCCGAGCACCGTCGATGTCGAGGGGGTCGGGTATGTCTCGGTTGTCTTGCGCACGGTCGGACTGCAGCTGAAGCTGTTGTTTCCGTTGCTGTATCCGATCCAGGCCCCGATCGTACTGGCCGAACGGACCGACGAATTCGACAGCAGGACATCGACATTGCTGCACCGCTTCGGCGTCGAACACCGGAACGACCGCATCCTTCCGCTGCCCCTCACCTGGGATCTGAACGTTCCCGCGGAATCCCGGTTGGCGCGAGCACTGCACGCCGCGCCGAATCCGGTGCGGTGATTTCGTGGCGCAATGCGGTCCGGAAGACCGATGTGGTCGCCTACCATACTGGGCCATCACCGAATTCGAGCCGCGCACAGGTCGGCGAGGCGGAAGCGACAGTGCACTCGTACCCCTGCCCGATGAAACACATTCGGGGCATCGATCGGAAAGGACGATATGAGAGGCGGGAAACCCATGACACCGACAAGGGCTGTTGAGCAGCCCACGACGCTCCAGTGAGCACGGAGCAGGATGCATCCGCGCGGGCGGCTTCGGACAACGAAGCCCCTCGGGTGTTTGTCTCCTATTCTCACGACTCCCCCGAGCACAAAGAACTCGTTCGCCAGTTCTGTACGTTCCTGCGCAGCGAGGCGGGCGTCGATGTCCGGCTCGACGCTTGGGACGACTACGAGCGCCGCGACTGGTCGCTGTGGGCGATCGACCAACTCTCCGCGGCCGATTTCGTCGTGGTCATCGCCTCCCCCGCCTACAAACGCCGCGCGGACGGCACCGCCGCGGCAGACGAGGGTCGAGGCGCGCAGTTCGAGGCGGCGATCATCCGTGACGGTCTCACCAGAAACTTGCGCGGTGAAACCCGACGCATCCTCCCGGTCGTGCTCCCGGGCCGCTCGGTCGACGAGATTCCGGTGTTCCTGGCCGCGCATTCCACAACCCATTACGAGATCAGCGAATTCACGACAGAAGGCATCAACGATCTGCTCGCGGCATTCAGCGGAGTCTCCGAACACGCCGCGCCGCCCCGCGGCAAATACGTCGGCCCGCAGTTCGGCGCCCGGCCGACCGAATCGCCGGATTCGAGCAGTACACCGCGTAAACGCAAGGCACGACTGCTCACCGACGCGCTCGAACCCATCACGCGCGGCGCGGATCTACGGATCACCGGAGCCGATCTGAACGGCATCCACTACGGCAACAGCATCGTGCACCGCTGCGCGAACTTCTGCAGCGATGCGCGCAGTCCGATCGAGTACAACCTGCGCCGATCGTTTCGCGAGTTCGAAACAGTGGTCGGAATCCTGGACGACGCCGCGGATCCACGGCAGACCGGCTACTTCCAGGTCTTCCTCGACGGCGAAGCACAGAAGCAGGTCGAGGTCGCCTACGGCGAGCCGGCGAAGATCCGCTACGACGTGAGCGATGTCCTGCGATTGCGCCTGGTCGCCTATCGACCGGACACGCTCGACAATCCGATGCTGGCCGGCGCGATGGCGGCTGTCGGACGTTCCGGCAAACTGCCTGCCCTCGCGTGGGGCAACCCGACCCTGTTCACCTAAGGCCGATCGGCCGTCCTGTAGGTCCCGAAACACACCGCCTTTCAGAGGGAGTCGACCATCGCGGCGACTCCCTCTGCGGCTTTGCCCGACCGATCTCGCGATCCGCGAGGCGGCGTGGCCACCGGCGATCGGCGCAGCTCTCGCCGCGTCTTCCAGCAACGTTCAATACTTTCCAGCACTTCTCGGCTACGGACCGGCACACAGCCGAGGCCGTGCATGCTCGATCCGACGACGCCGTGGCGCCGTCACGAGAAGGTCCGGCCGATTCGGGTGCGGGCGGGGTGTACCCGAATCGGTGCCCGCCACCCATCGGAATCAGCTCCGGGACAGCTGATCCCAGGACCCGATGCCGCCCGCGGCCGGGTGCCGAGACGTCGAGACGAGCCGAAGTGCCGGCGCGACGACGCGCGCACCCACTCCGCACAGCGGACTCACACAGGTCGATGCGGTGTCGAAAGCGATTTCGGATATGAGAGAGGTTGTCGGATGCGAGTTGTCAACGCGTTGTTCGTAGCGGTTTTCGGAATCATGATCTGTATAGCCGGATTCAACTACTACGGTTTCGGCGCGATCGTCCTGGTTGTTCTGGGACTGTTGTCCATCGGGTACGGAGGCTATATCGCGTTCTCGCGTGGCACATATTTCATGACGGATTGGTTCTATGCGCTCCCCATCGTCGGCGGGCTCATTCTCTTCGCCGGCCTCGACCACTGACAGGGAGTGGACAACACCATGAGATTCCGATCCGTTCTGCCGGTAGCGGCAGGCGTCCTGCTGGTCCTGGCACCCGTCTCGTGCGGGCAGGATCCCAAGGATGTGACCTGTTCGGACTTCGCCGCGATGAGTTACGAGGATCAGAACGACACCCTCGACGACCTGCTGTCCGACCACGGCCTGGACACACTGTCCGTGTCCAACACCATCGGTGTGCGCAAACAAGTGGACTCCTACTGCGGGACATTCGGATTCAGCAAGGAGACCGGAGGCAAGGCCGGACGCAACGGCACGCAGTCGATCGACAACGCCGTCGACTGGGACTCCAACACATGGGGCTGAGCTCACCGGCCGCGGACCACTGCGGCCGGATTCTCTCTTCGGGAAAGGTGAACCTGCAATGACCGTGGAAGTCGCCGTCGCCATGTTGATCGCATGGGCGGTCGGCAAGGCCAACCGCGTCGGAACACAGATCAACGGACTCACCGACGAGACACTGGACCTCGCGGTGAATCGAGTACGAAATGCGGTCGTCTTCAAGCTCGGCGACGACGCAGCCGTGCGACGACTGTTGGAGGAGGCCCGGGCGACGAACGGTTCGGTGTCGTCGGTGACGCAAATTGCCGCCGAACGGTCGATTGCGGCGGCGATCGCGGACGACAGCCGCTTCGCCGCCGAACTCGCGCGAGTGACAGCGACGCCGACCGCGCCCGGTACGGTGTCGATGAACAACTCCGGCAATTTCGCCGGGGTGATGGGCGATATCCACAGCACCGGTCCGGTGAATGTCACGAGCAAAATCGTCAATCAGGCCAAGAACCACCCCGTTCTCGCGGCATTCGTCGTCGTCGGCGCGGTCGCGCTTCTCGGCTTCTCGGCCGACCGGCTGATGGGCGGCGCGACGGATTCGCTGTCTTCCCCCGGCGGGGCGGCAGGCAACAGCGGCGGATCGAGCTCACTCTCGGGCGGGGACGAATCGGTGGGCTCCCGTGCCATAGTCGGCACCTGGACCGCATCCGACGGCACCGGAACGAAAACGTTCAATTCCGACGGCGGCAGTTGCGACGGCTTCTTCTACAGCAACGGCGAACCGCTCGACATCGGCGGCCCGATGACGTGCTCGATCTCGAGCAAACCCGACGCGCAGGGCCGATACACGCTGGTCGTGACGCAGAGCCCCAATCGCGCCAGCTACCGCGTCGAGTTCACCGACACCGACCATGCCTCCGTCTTCGACCCGTCCGGGTCGAAACTCTATGAGCTCGAACGGTTCTGACCGAGCTCACGGACCCCCGGTTCGATGGCGCCCCTGCTGTCAGATCGACTAGGGCCCTCGCCGGAAACGGCTGTTGGCCAACGCGTTTCAGCGCCCAGTCGGCGGCGCGGGGTTCCCGCCGCCCGAGGCGGGCGACGATCACGGCGGCTACACCGCCGACATGAGGTCGGTGGGGTCGGTGTTGGCGCCGCAGAGGAAAAAGGCGATGCGTTCGCCATGGTGCGGGCGTACCTGCCCGCGCGCACGGCCGCCAGACCGGTGGCCGCGCCGTGTTCGACGGCGATGCGGTGGCGGTTTCAGAGCAGGCGGCGGGTCGCGATGATGGCGAGGTCGTCGACGACGACCGAATGCACGACAGCGGCTCGGGCCCACGCCAACGCCGCGCCGCAGACCCGGAGTGCGCCAACGGAATCGGCTGTGAAACCGAGCGGCCGGACGTCCGCAGGCCGCGAGACAACGAGAGTCCGCGGCCTGCGTTCGCCCGGCTCGGCGGTGCGGCCGACTTCTATCCCAGCACCGGGTAGTTCGCCCGGATCACTCCGCGCGGATCTCGCGCCCGCTTGAGCTCGCCCAGCCTGGCCAGCGTCCCCGCGTCGAACGCGCTCGCCGCGGTCTCCTCCGGGGTGAGGAAGGTGTAGGGCTTGCGGCCGCTGATGCTGCCGCCGAGCGCGTCGACGATCTCGCGACGGCGGCCCTTGACCGCGTCGGCGAGATGCGGAAGACCCAGGCCGAGCAGGTACAGCAGGTAGGGCTCGGCAACGGGACCGCACGCACCGCCGTCGGGACCGGTTTCGGCCAATGCGCCGCCGAGGTGGCGGATCTGGATGTCGACCAGCGGGGCGACCGGTCCTTCCAGCACCGTCTTCACGACCGCGTCGTCGAGGGCGGTGAGCAGTTCGGCGCGGGACAGCGAAGGGCTGGGATCGGTGGGTTCGGCGGTGATGGCGCCGAGATCGGCCACCGCCAGCGCGCCGCGGGTGTCGGTGACCGCGCCGCCGATCGCGTCCAGCGCGGCGAGCAGTTCCCGCCCTGCATCCGGGTCGCCCAGGTAGGCGGCGTCCAGCCCGACCATCGGCGGTGCGTCCGGGAACTGGAAACGGTGGAACCACACCGACAGTTCCGCGGGCGCGGACGCGGTGATCTCCTCGAAGAGCGCGAACACCTCCGCGGTGCGGGTACCCGGCCACATCACCCGGCCGCCGTACAGTCCCGGCGCCGGGAACAGCTCGAACTCCAGCCCGGTCACGATGGCGAAGTCACCGCCACCGCCGCGCAGCGCCCAGAACAGCTCCGGATCGTTCTCGGCCGTCACCCGCGCCGCGGCGCCGGTCGCGTCGATGATGTCAAAGGCGCGCACCGCATTCGAGGCCCAGCCGTACTTGCGACCGAACCAGCTCAGACCGCCGCCGAGCGTGTAGCCGCTCACTCCGACCACCGGATTGCTGCCCGCCAGTCCGGTGAGCCCGCGCGCACCGGCCGCGGCCTGCACGGCACCCCAGTTCGCGCCCGCGCCGACCTTCGCGATCCGCCGTTGGGCATCGATCTCGACGCCGTCGAGCCGCCCGGTGCGCAGCAGGATCGCCTCCGAGATCCCGCCCGCCGCACCGTGACCGGTCGGCTGCGCCACCACCGGCACCCCCGCCCGCGCCGCATAAGTGACGACGGCGGCCACGTCGGCGACGTCGGCGGCCTCCACCACCGCGGCTACCGGCTGAACGACCGTCACATTCCACGGCCGTGCGGCGCCGTCGAAGCCCTCGTCGCCGGGCAGCAGCACCCGGCCACGCACCGTGTCGCGCAGAGCATCGAAAGACATTGTTGCTTCCTAACTTTCAGTCGTACACACAAATGTGGGGCGCGATCGCCTTTGTCCGCGCCCACCGGAATTACGCGCGCCGGAACTTCAGCGCGAGGGGCAACGGCTTCGGGTCGCGCTGGGCCGGGGCGCGCAGCGCCCAAGAGGCCAGCGTCAGTCCCGCGAAAACCAGCGGGGACACCACCTTCGCGGTCGGATCACCGACCGCGAGATGCGAGGCGGCCGCACCGGCGTAGACGAAGAACAATCCGGCGTAGGCCCATTCCTTCAGTCGCGGGAATCCCGGCGTCACCACGGCGACGACCGCGGCCACCTTGGCCGCGCCGAGAATCGTCGCGAAGTACATCGGGTAGCGCAGCCCGGCGAAGGTCTCCTCGACGTACGGGATGCGGGCCAGATCCCAGTACGCGCCCACCACCGACTCGGTCAGTACCAGGCCGGTGGTCGCGGCGAAGACGGCGAACTTGGTTCGCGATGCCGCGGTGCGGCCCGTCACGGAGTCGATCAGGCTCCGCACGCGGTGTGCCGGAGTCGCGACGGTTGTGTTCATGGTCGGTGTTCCTTTTGGATTGCGTTCGGGTGGGCGGCCGCCCGGTACCGCTATGACGACGCCGGGCTGAAAACTGTGACAGCGGGCGCGGTTCAGGCCTGCTCGCCGCGGTGGTAGACGCCGGCGACGAACCCGGGGACATTGTTGGACTCGCAGTAGGCGGAAACCTGCTCGCGGAGCTGGACTTCGACGTTGCGCAGTGTGTTGTAGTTCATGCGAACGATCGTCGAACCTTCCCCTCGGGGCAAGGTCAAGCCCTGAACGAAGAAACTCGACGAGCTCTTCGATCGTGATGGCGACTCGGAGAACCTTGCGGGCTACCGCGAGAAGTACCCCGACGTGCACGTCGAGTGCGTTGGGGGCGGAGGTCCGGCCCGCCAGGGAAGCACCCACTGATGTTCTACGAGATTCGGCGATGCCTGGTGCAGCCGGGTCGCCGTGACGAATGGGCGGGATCGCCTTCGCCATGCGGCTGATCCAGCCAACCGAGGAGGCCCCGCGGGCTACCAGCCCTCCGCAGTGCACCGAGGAGTTCCCGGATGCGGGATCGCCGGGGCCCTGGCCGTTCTGGCGGGGCATGGGTGTCCTGCTGGCCTGGGTCCCGCAGACCTTGCAGGACGCGAGGGTCCGCGGGCGCGGGGAACGAGCGGGCTGGAATGGAGCGGTCAGGGGGTGATGGTGGCCGGAACCTCGAAGTAGTGACCTTGGCCGAGATCATCGAGGAGGCCGGGCTGGACGGGCTTCCAATCGAGGAGGTCCCGGGTCAGCGTGCTCGAGGACGGGTTGTCGGCCGTGGCGTGGGCGCTGAGGAAGCCGAAGTGGGCGTCGGCCTGCGTCGCGGGGATGCTGACCACGGGCACGTTCAGCCCGCGGCCGATGGCCTCGGCGATCTCTCGGAAGGAGATCCCCTGGTCATCGACGGCGTGCAGCCGTGATCCGGCTGGCGCCGATTCCAGCGCCAGCCGGTACAGGCGGGCCGCGTCGAGCGTGTGCACGGCGGGCCAGCGGTTGTCCCCATCGCCGACGTAGGTGGCGACGCCCTTGGACCGGGTGATGGAGATCAAGGTCGGGATGAAGCCGTTGTGGTCGAGCGTGCTGTGCACGGTCGGAGCAAGCCGGACGACGGACGAGCGGATATCGCGCTGCGCTAGTGCGACCACCGCGTTCTCGGCGTCGATCCGCGGCCCCGCGGCGATTACGTCCGCTTCGGTGGCCTCTCTCAGCCCCGCGAAGGCGAGCAGCATGGTTCCCGACGTGGTCACCAGAGGCTTGCCGGTGCCGGCGAGCGCGTGCCCGAGCGTGTCGATGGCGCGCAGATCCGCTGCCACCGCGCTGTCGAAGTCGCCGGCGAACATGGCGTCGTGCTTGAAGGCCAGGTGGATGACGCCGTCGACCGCGGCGGCGACCGTGGCGAGGCCGTCGAGATTGTCGAGGTCGCCTCGGTGCACCTCGGCACCGGCAGCCGTCAAGGCGGCGGCGGACTTGTCCGAGCGGGCCAGGCCGACGACCTGGTGTCCCGCTTCGAGGAGTTCGGGGACGACGGCGGAGCCGATGTGTCCGGAGCCTCCGGTGACGAATACGCGCATGGTGCGCCCCTTCTGCTGCGGCAACCCCACCCGAGGCAGGCCACCTGATGTCAGTTCGTGACATCACCGTAGCGCTCATGTCAGACTCTGTCATCACTTTGATGTCAGATTCTGTCATCGGTGTATACGATCGGAGCATGAGCCGATGGAAACCTGACGCACGAGGCCGCCTGGAGAAGGCGGCGCTGGAGCTCTACAACGACCAGGGCTTCGACGCCACTACCGTGGCGGAGATCGCGACACGCGCCGGCGTCACCGAACGAACCTTCTACCGGCACTTCGCCGACAAACGGGAAGTCCTCTTCCTCGCCAGCCCCCTCGCCGGCATCCTCGCGAGCGCCGCGGCCGCCGCCCCTGTCTCGCTCTCGCCGCTCGAGGTGATCACCCACGCCCTGACCGAAGCCGCACCCGTCTTCGAAGAACGCGGGGACCTGGCACGGCAACGCCACGCCGTCATCTCCGCCAACCCCGAACTCCAGGAACGCGAACTGGCCAAACTCGCCGCACTCGCTTCCACGCTCGCCCACGCGCTGGGCGAACGCGGTCTACAGACCACCACCGCAACACTCGCGGCCGAAATCGGGATCGCCGCGTTCAAGGTCGCCTACGAACGCTGGGTCAACGACCCAGACCGAAACCCCCTCGTCCATCGCATTCGGGAAACCCTGGACACCGCCAGGCGCCTCACCGCACCTGCCGTAGGTATCGCCGCGGCCGACGATGGGAGCTTCGCAGACCAGGAGGGAACGGCATGAAGGCGGGACAACAGGGGCCCGCGGGCAATTTCCGTTCCGACGCTCCCGAGGGCTCGGGGACGTCGGCGAAATCGCGCCAGAGGTAACTGATTTCGGTGTGGCGGCGGGTTGGCCAGGGGGCGGGCAACCATCGGGATCGGCGATCGTGATGAGCAGGATATGCGCAGGTCGGCAGTGGGTGCGCTCGCACCTGTTCGGCGTGGATGCTGGCCTCTGGTTCGGTTGTGTCCGGTGCTCGTGGCGCGCGTAGGTGAGTTTGTCGAATCGGAGGAGCGCGGCCGCCAATCGGTCACGTCGGCCGTAGTGATACAGGGGCCGGTCGTGAGAACTGTCATAGTTCGCCAACGAAACGAAATCTCTACTCGGCCAGATGATCTGGGAGCGGCCGCCAATGAGGGCGGCCCCTACCCGAGGAGACGACATGGCCCAACGTATGTTGCTCGCGGCCGTCGCGGCCACCGCCGCGGTGACCCTCAGTGCGTGTGGCGGTGAGGGCGCGTCCAATGCCGGATCCTCGGCATCGAGCACCGTTTCCAAGACCGTCTCGACCACGGTGCCCACTGTCGAGACGACCGCGCCCGGCGCTGAAACCACCGCGCCCGGCGCTGAAACCACCGCGCCCGGCGCTGAGACCACCGCGCCCAGCGCGGAAACCACGGCGCCTGCCACCAAGAGCACCGTTACCTCGGCGGCACCCCAACCTTCGGACACGCCGTCAGCGGACGAACCCTGCGCCATGGTCACTCGCGAGTTTCTGATCACCTCGTTGAGAATGACTGGGACGCCCAAATATCCGCTGGCAGATCTCCAGCGCGCACGGTGTAGCGGCACCTTCGCCTCGGCGATGAGCTATCCGGAGGGCACCCTGCATCCGGTCATGTATCTGTTCCAGTACTCCGCGTGGAACGGGAACATGCGCTGGCACGTGATCGATGTCGGCGAAGGCCTCGACTGTGTGAACAGGCACGGCGTACCGGCGGCGGCAGGACGTGAAATCGGCTGCGCCGCATAGTCGTTATCCATGCCTGAGGGCATCGGTGTCGCAATGGCGTTGGCATGGGTGACGACCGAGGTCCCATAAACTGCCGCCACGACGCCCGCTGAATGGGTTGGGGCTCCGCGATTTCGGAGTCTCCTACTGGACCCACACGATTTCTCCACACTTGGTAACCGGATCAGACACAACTGGTCGATACAGTGACCGCGTGTTCGCTCGTGATACATCGTGGAATCGCTCGAGCCTTTTCGCGTACATATTGCATGTCGTTGCCGTCGGCGCGCTGGCTGTGGCGTGGGTGGCGATCGGGCTCGGACTGTACTCGGAGCCGGGATCGGATCCACGGTTCGAGCTCGAAGCGGGCGGCAGCTTCGCGGCCAACCTCATGGTCTATTGGCCGTTCCTGTTTGTGATCAGCCCGGTGCTGGTCGTCACTGGCATTTTCGGGCTGATGCCATACCGGTTCGCGCCTGGCGGCACCATCGCGGGTGGGATAGTTGCCAGTTTGTTCGCTCAGTGGGTGGGAACCGAGCTGTACTTGTCCGATTACAAGCCGGAGTTATCCGGACACCTCGACACGAGCATCGTCGCGGCGTGCTTCGCCCTTGCCGCAGCGTTCGCGGCAGCCTTCTTGCACTTGTATGGCAACCGATCCGGTCGGACGCGCGCCGCCTCGATTCGAGGCGGAGCAGTGCTGGTAGTTGCCATTCTCGTCGGTGCGGTGGTCACGATTCCGCCGCTGATCGCGGGCAGCGGCACCCCGTCCGGTGTCTTGGCTCGGCTCGTCACGAACCCCCATTGCGGCAGGAACTTGTCGGACTGGACCGACGAGGGCCAGACGACCGTCTATACGGGCGGCGCGACACAGTCGTATCCGCCGAAGGATGTGCCCGACAACGTGTTCGGGGTCGTGGTCTCTCTGCGTAACGGCACCGGCAGCGTCGAAACTACCCCGCCGACCGCGATCTCGTTCCGAGACGAGCTGCCACTACAGTCGGGTCCGCCGGGAACCCAAGTGATGCTGTATCAGCCTGGTACAGGCAACGAGTTCGCGTTTACCCACCTGCGCGCTCCGAATTGCGAGGCTGGCAGTAGCCGGGTGGTTTCGGCGACCTACGAATATGCGGATTACGGCGGAACGAGCACGTCTCGGATTCAGGGCACGGTATCTCGTAGCGGCTAACGCGCTGGCAGGGGTGTTCGATAGCCGTCGCTGATCTGAGTGTCCGCATCCGCCTATCGCGCGGTCGGACAGTCTGTCTGGCACTGGCTGGGTGACATGTCGGTTACACACTCATCAAATGGCCGCTTGCGGGAGGGAGACGACGATGTCACCTCTCCCGACAGCAGCCCCGTGATTCGGCGCGGCGAGAGCACGAATCCTGATGGATCGGTTAGGAGGTGGTGGAGCCGCTGCCGCCGGTCCGCGTACTCGGAACAGGCGCGGACGGATGTCCCCCAGATCGGTCTTCGACCACGTCGCTACCACCAAGTCGGCAAGCATCCTGTAATGGCGAATCGAGTATGGTGCCGGGTCCCGAGCTGTTGTAACACCTGGTCTATCAGCGCTCGGAGCAGAAAGCCGAGCGGAGAGGAGAGCGATGACTGATCCCCGTTGGCAGCTCGTGCGGGCTGGTGAAGTCATCGGAGTCCTGGCCCAGGACGGCGTCGACATGTTCTGGACAGACTGCCTGTTCGAGCCTGGACCTGGATGGCCGGACCTCGAACCAGTGTTCGCTGCTTCTCGCGACGCCTGGCGTCGCGGCGACTCGAAGGCGGCCGCCGAAGCCGATGAGGCGATTCAGGCGCTGGGGCTTGCCCTCATGTCTATCGACGGCGGGGCGTCACTGACAGGAATTCTGATACGTATCAACGGGGACAAGGCCCGCTTTCGATACTGATCGCACTCTGACGACGCGCGGGCAGGGCGCCGATTGTCCCCTCACGCCGCTGATCGCGCGGGCTGCTCTGGGCCTTAGGAGGCAGAGTCGGCGAAACTCGCCGGGGTGACATTTCCATTGAGCACTCCTCATTTCGGTCGAATGCTGCCCGCCCCGTTGCCGCTGCCACATTGCCCATAACAGCATGACGAACGGGGAGATCATGTGAGCGGGTGTCCTCGCCGTTTGTAGTGGCCGAGGCGGGCTCGATGGCGGCGTCGGCGTCAGCGCGACAACGACCAGATATGGGTGGCAGCTTGGCCGGGGTGAGTACGAGCGCTATCAACAGGCGGCGGGTCTCCGTGGCGTTCGGCCGGATGAGGCCCCGGGCAACGGCATTCACTGTGATCTTTAGAGGCTGGTTCGCAGGTCCAGCTGCGGATGAGGCCGCTCTGGGCGCTGGTTACGGCGCGAGGGGGGTCGAGATCACACCCCCTATAAACGCGACCTTCTCCGGTGGCGGCCATCGCGGTCTCCTGGGGATCGAACGTCCCGACACGATCCCATGGGTGATGAGAAATGAGACTGGAGGTAGGCGATATGACGAGCAAGACGCTGACCGCGTCGGCGGTGGCGCTGGGCACGTGGGCCTGGGGAGACAGCGGCGAGGTGGGCGACGGCTATTTCGGCAGTCGGCTGACCGAGTCCGGCCTGCGAGAGGTCGTCGAGAAGGCGCTTTCGAACGGGTTCACCTTGTGGGACACCGCGGTGGTGTACGGCATGGGCCACTCGGAGACGGTCCTCGCTCAGGCGCTGAAAGGCTACGCCCGCAGCGAGTACCAGCTGTCGACGAAGTTCACCCCGCAGGTCGCGGGTGACGGCGACGATCCGGTCGCCGACATGCTGGAGCAGAGCCTCGACCGAATGGACACGGACTATGTGGATCTGTACTGGATCCACAACCCTGCCGACGTGGCCCGTTGGACGCCGCTTCTGATACCGCTGCTGCAGAGCGGCAGGGTCAAACATGTTGGCGTCTCGAACCACAACATGAAGGAGATCGCTCTTGCCGATCAGATCCTCGGCGAGGCCGGCTTCCGTGTGGAGGCGGTCCAAAACCACTACAGTCTCCTGTACCGAAGCTCTGAGCGCGCGGGCATCCTCGATCACTGCCGCGAGCACGACGTGCGGTTCTTTTCCTACATGGTTCTCGAGCAAGGGGCGCTGACCGGCAGGTACAGCCCGGCTCATCCGTTGCCGGACGGCAGCAGCCGGGCGGCTGTGTACAACGGCATCCTGCCCCAGCTGCAGGTGCTGACGGCCAGGATGGGAGCGATCGGCGAGGACCGAGGCGCGTCCGCCGCCGACGTCGCCACCGCCTGGGCCATTGCCAAGGGGACCACCCCGATCATCGGGGTCACGAAGGCGGGTTACATCGACGGGTTGGTCCGCGCTTGCGGCATCGAGCTCGCCGACGAGGAGATCGCGGAGCTGGAGGCGCTGGGGGATGCTGCGGGCGTCGACACGCGCGGTAGCTGGGAGCACGACATGTAGCAGTCGTCGGCGGCTTCCTTGACGCGCCTCGCACGCCGGAGGACAAGCAAGACAACGACAATGGCCGTCCGTTCGCTGAACTGGTGTGCGGCATCTGGCGCCGCGGCCGCGGGGCGCAATACAGTGGGCGCATGCGTGAACGATCTCGAATCCTGCTGTGCGCTACCACGACCGTCGCCGCGGCGCTGGCGCTGCCGGTCCTCCCGATCGCGTCCGCTGAGCCCTCCCCCAGTTCCACCGGCTGCGCGGAGGTCCGCGTAGTCACCGTCCGTGGCACGCTCGAACCGCAGATCGGCAGTCTGCTGCTGACCCCGCTGGCCCGGCGGATCGCCCAGGAATCCGGCCGCAGCACCACAGTGACCGAACTCGAGTATCCCGCCTCGATGGCTCCCGACAGCGCTGTGCGCGGCGTCGAGAACCTGACGGCACTCGTGAACAAGGCCGCAGCCGAATGCCCGAATCAGCAGCTCGTCCTCCTTGGCTACTCACAGGGCACCCGCGTCATCGGCAACACCCTTCGCACGCGGACCGCCTTGACCGACCAAGCCGCCGCGCAGATCGACGCGATCGCCCTGTTCGGCAGTCCGCTGTTCAACGGCGCCGACCCCTTCAACCGCGGCAACTACGATCCCGCCCTGTCGGGCACCGCCGCGCTGCCCGTCGGCGCCCTCGGAGAATTCACCGACCGCGTGCGCTCCTACTGCGCCGCCGCCGACCGCGTCTGCCAGGGCGGCGATCCGGCCGCCGGGTTCGGAAATGCCTTGAGTCCTGGGCATTTCGCGTACTTCGTCAACGACTACCGGGACCAGGCTGCGGCATTCGTCCGCGAGCAACTCGGCTCGTAGTCGTTTCCTCCCGCGGCCGGGCTGGTACGCGTCCGACCGATCACCGCGCCGCGGTGATCGGTCGACACGCTTCTAGCGAGCACGCGGTTTCGATCGCACCCAGCCGAAGGTCAGTTCCACCGCGCGCCTCCACTTCTCGTACTCGTCCTCGCGATGCGCGGGGTCCATTCGCGGAAGCCATTGGGCGGCAAGGCGCCAATTGTTGCGCAGACCCTCCAGATCCGGCCAGTAACCGACAGCGAGGCCGGCGGCATACGCCGCACCCAGTGAGACGGTCTCGGCGACCAACGGACGCATGACGGGTACGTCGAGTACGTCGGCCACGATCTGCATGAGCAGGTTGTTCGACGTCATGCCGCCGTCCACGCGCAGGGTGGCGGCCTGCAGGCCGGAGTCGGCGTTCATCGCCTCGACCACGTCGCGGGTCTGCCACGCGGTGGCCTCCAGCACGGCGCGGGCGATGTGCCCCTTGGTGATGTAGGAGGTCAGTCCGGCAATCAGGCCGCGGGCGTCGCTGCGCCAATGCGGCGCATACAGCCCGGAGAACGCGGGCACCACATAGCAGCCGCCGTTGTCTTCGACGGTGCGCGCGAGCGTTTCGATCTCCGGCGCGCTGGTAACCAGGCCGATGTTGTCCCGCACCCACTGCACGAGCGAGCCGGTGACCGCGATCGGTCCCTCCAACGCGTATACCGGCTCGGGGCCGATCTGGTAGCCGATCGTGGTGAGCAGGCCGTGCTCGGACCGCACCAGATCGCGTCCGGTGTTCATCATGAGGAACCCACCGGTGCCATAAGTGCACTTGGTTTCCCCACGCGCGAAACAGGTTTGGCCGAACAGCGCGGCGTGCTGGTCGCCCAGCGCGGCGGCGATCGGTATGCCAGGCACCACCCGGCGGGTCACGCCGTAGGACGCGGTGGAGCGCTGGATGTGCGGCAGCATCGCCGCGGGAATGCCGAAGAACGCCAGCAGTTCGTCGTCCCAGGTGAGGGTGCTGAGGTTCATCAGCAAGGTGCGGCTGGCGTTGGTGACATCGGTGAGGTGCAGCCCGCCGTCGACCCCGCCGGTGAGATTCCAGATCAGCCAGGTCTCCATGGTGCCGAACAGCACCTCGCCGCGCTCGGCGCGGTCGCGCAGACCCGGGACGGCGTCCAGCATCCACCGCAGCCGCGGCGCCGCGAAGTAGGTGGCCAGCGGCAGGCCGCACAGCTCGCGGATCCGGTCCGCACCCGGCCGTTCGCGCAGCTCGCTGACCAACTCCTCGGTCCGCACGTCCTGCCAGACGATGGCGCGCCCGATCGGCATCCCGGTGCGGCGGTCCCACACCACGGTGGTCTCACGCTGATTGGCGATGCCGAGCGCGACGATCTGGTTGGCGGCAACGCCGGAATCCCGCATCGCCTGCGGCACGATCCGCTCGACGTTGCGCCAGATCTCCAGCGCGTCCTGCTCGGCCCATCCCGGGCGCGGATAGTGCTGCTGATGCGGGCGCTGCGCGACGCCGACCAAGCGGGCGCGCTGGTCGAACAGGATGCAGCGGGTCGAGGTGGTGCCCTGATCGATGGACAGCACGTAACGTTGCGTCATCGGCGGCCGCCTTCAGTCGAAGCCCGCCAGTCACCGGCCTGCCGGAACTCAGTGCGGCGCACCGAGATCCCTCGAGACCGCCCGTGCGGCGTCGAGGACATAACCGACCAGCGCCGGCCGGTGCCGCAACTGTGCGTCGCACAGTCGATCCACCCGGCCGGTGATGCCGATGGCGCCGACCACGAGACCGCCGGGCGCCCGGATCGGCGCGGCGATACCCGCCTCGCCCGACCGGAATTCCTCGGTGTCGCCTGCCCATCCGGCCTGCCGCACCACGGCCAGCGCCCTGGCCAGCGCGGCTCGGTCGACGAGAGTGCGGTGTGTGAGCGGAGCCAGTTCGCGTCCGCGTACCGTGGCGGCCAGGTCGGTGTCGTAGGCCAGCAGGACCTTGCCCAGAGCAGTGGCGTGCGGGGGCAAGAGTTCGCCGAGCTCGAGCGCCTGCTCGGTGTAGTCCGGCCGGAACACATGGTGGACCACCACCACCGCGCCGCCGATCGGGGCGCCGATCCGCACCGACTCTCCGGTGCGCGCCGCGAGGGCGTCGGCCCAGTTGATCGCCCGGGAGCGCAGCTCGTTAGCGTCGAGATAGCTGGTGCCCAGATGCAGCAGCGCGGCGCCGAGCTGGTATTTGCCGGTTGCCGAGTCCTGCTCGACGAAACCGACGCCCTGCAACGTGCGCAGAATGCCGTGCGCGGTCGGCTTGGCGAGATCGAGCGCACCCGCGATGTCGCCGATGCCGAGACGACCGGATCCACGGGCCAGCAACCGCAGCACGGCCGCTGCTCGCTCGATTGATTGGATCGGACCTGGCATGTCGGGAAACCTCTCCGGCAAGTGACGATTCGACAATGTCGAATCTTCGGTAATACCTGGGTCACATCATTGAAACCCAGTGTGAGCTGCGCCATACATCCTCCTAGCGAGTCGGACGGTAGTGGCGCCGAGGTCTGGCAACCAGCCGAGCCATTCGGCATTGTCGAATACGAGCTATGTCCGACTCGGTAATCCCGCCGTAATTTCCGTTCACGCACGGTCGCGGCCGCGACCTGCGGGGCGAAACGGAGGCTCAACGATGAACTTCGGCTCAATCTTCCTCAGCGAAGCACTCGGTACGGGAGTGCTGCTGCTGCTCGGGGTCGGTGTGGTCGCGAACGTATTGCTGGCCAAGTCCAAAGGACAGGACGGCGGCTGGCTACTGATCAACTTTGGATGGGGGTTCGCGGTGCTGGCCGGCGTTTATGTCGCCTACAAGACCGGCGGCCACCTCAATCCTGCGGTCACCATCGGCATCTTGTTCAGCGGTGCCGACGAGTACGCCTCCGGTATCGCCATCTCGGGCGCCACGACGCTCGCCTATCTGAGCGGTCAGCTGGCCGGCGCGTTCCTCGGCGCGACCGTTGCCTACCTGGCCTACAAGCGCCACTTCGACGAGGAGACCGACGAGGAGAAGAAGCTCGCGGTGTTCGCCACCGGCCCCGCGATCCGCGCCTTCCGCTGGAACTTCGCCACCGAGGTGATCGGCACGTTCACCCTGGTCCTGGTGATCCTCGCGTTGGGACACACCCCCAGTGGACTCGGCCCGGTCGCGGCGGCGTTCCTCGTCGTCGGCATCGGCGCATCGCTCGGCGGCCCGACCGGATACGCCATCAACCCGGCTCGCGACCTCGGTCCGCGCATCGCGCACGCACTCCTGCCGGTCAGCCAGCCCGTGCCGGCCGATGCGGCCCGGGTTCCGGTGGGTGTCGGCGCCCGCTCGTCGGTCGAGTCGCCCGACGTCAGCGCCGAACCGACCCGCAAGAACTCCGACTGGGGTTATGCCTGGGTGCCGGTGCTCGGCCCGCTGGTCGGCGGCGCGCTCGCCGGTCTCGCTGCGCAGTTCCTGTTCTGAATCCATTTCCGACAGCAGTTTCTCGAAAGGACCGCGATGACCAAGTTCGTCGGCGCCATCGACCAAGGCACCACGAGCACCCGCTTCATGGTGTTCGACCACAGCGGCAACGAGGTTGCCCGCCACCAGCTCGAGCACGAGCAGATCCTGCCGCGCCCGGGGTGGGTGGAGCACAACCCGACCGAGATCTGGGAGCGCACCCGTGCGGTCATCCAGAGCACCCTCACCAAGGCCGATCTGGTGGCGAGCGATCTGGCCGCGGTCGGCGTCACCAACCAGCGCGAGACCACGGTGGTGTGGAACCGCAAGACCGGGCGGCCGTACTGCAACGCCATCGTGTGGCAGGACACCCGCACCGATCGCATCGCCTCCGACCTCGAGAAGGCCGGGCACGGTGACACCATCCGGCGCAAGTCGGGCCTGCCGCCGGCCACCTACTTCTCCGGCGGGAAGCTGCGCTGGATCCTGGACAACGTCCCGGGTGTGGCCGAGGACGCCGAGCGTGGCGACGCGCTCTTCGGCACCACCGACACCTGGTTGCTGTGGCAGCTCACCGGCGGCGTGGACGGCGGGGTACACGTCACCGATCCGACCAATGCCAGCCGCACCATGCTGATGAGTTTGGAGACGCTGGACTGGGACGACGAGCTGCTGTCGATCTTCGGCATCCCGCGCGCGATGCTGCCCGCCATCGCGCCCTCGTCCAACCCGGAGCTGTTCGGGACCACCCGCGCCGACGGTCCGTTCGGCGGTGCGGTGCCGCTGTCGGGTGTGCTCGGCGACCAGCAGGCGGCCACGGTGGGGCAGGTCTGCTTCCGTCCTGGCGAAGCCAAGAACACCTACGGCACCGGCAACTTCCTGCTGCTGAACACCGGAACCGAGATCGTGCGGTCGCAGCACGGACTGCTCACCACGGTCGCCTACCAGCTCGGCTCGGACAAGCCGGTGTACGCGTTGGAGGGTTCGATCGCGGTGACCGGCTCGGCAGTGCAGTGGCTGCGCGATCAGCTGGGCATCATCTCCGGTGCGGCGCAGAGCGAATCGCTGGCCCGACAGGCCGAGGACAACGGCGGGGTGTACTTCGTCCCAGCGTTCTCGGGACTGTTCGCGCCGTACTGGCGTTCGGACGCGCGCGGAGCCATCGTCGGCCTGTCGCGCTACAGCACCAACGCTCACCTGGCGCGGGCGACGCTGGAATCGATCTGCTACCAGTCCCGCGACGTCGTCGAGGCCATGCAGGCCGACTCCGGGGTGAAGCTCGACGTGCTGCGTGTGGACGGCGGCGTCACCGCCAACGAGCTGTGCATGCAGTTGCAGGCCGACTTCCTCGGTGTGCCGGTGTCGCGGCCGGTAGTCGCCGAGACCACCGCGCTGGGCGCCGCTTACGCGGCGGGGCTCGCCGTCGGCTTCTGGAACGACACCGACGAGCTCGAACAGAATTGGAACGAGGCCAAGCGCTGGACTCCCACCTGGTCGGAAGAGCAGCGCGAGCGCGGCTACGCGCGCTGGAAGAAGGCCGTCTCCCGCACCCTCGATTGGATCGACGTCGACGAATGAGGGGCGACGTCGGCTTATCCGAGAACTCCTGAGTGGAGTCAGGGGTTCGAGTCCCCTCAGCTCCACCCGCTGGCGAAGCCAGCAGGTCATCGACCTGCTGGCTTCGCTGCTGTGTGGTGGTTCAGCTCCTGGCGATGGCCGTGGGACGCCCCGAACTGTTCGGTCGGGAGACCGCGCTGATCACCCGGGAACAGGTCGGCACCCACCGCGCGGGCTGGTTCCAAGTCCAGCCGCTGTGGGATCAGATGTCCCTGATCGGCGACGCAAATAGTTGAATCCGACGTCAGAATTGAATACGGTCGGTGATCGAAACGGCATCCGAACACGAGGTGGGCCACGGGATGGAAACACACGATCTGCTGGACCGATGGCTGCGTCTCGGCAGTCGCCGAGTTGCGACGAATGGGATCGAGCTGCGCGTCGTCGACCACGGCGAAGGCCCCGCGGTGGTCTTCTGCCATGGATTCCCCGAGCTCGGATTCTCTTGGCGCCACCAGGTCTTCGCGTTCGCCGAGGCGGGTTTCCGTACGCTGACCCCCGATATGCGCGGGTATGGCGGCAGCTCTCGCCCGGACCGGATCGAGGACTACGACATCACCGCCCTGTGCGCCGATCTGGCCGGCCTCCTCGACGAGTCGGGTCTCGATGACGCGATCTTCGTCGGCCATGACTGGGGCGCGTCGGTGGTATGGCAATTCGCTCTTCGGCATCCGAGCCGGGTGCGGGCGGTGGCGGGCCTGAGCGTTCCGGTCACGCCGCGCTCCTCGGCGCCGCCGATGGCGATCCTGCGGTCCCGGCTCGGCGACGACTTCTACATGTGCTGGTTCCAGGAGCCGGGCGTAGCCGACGCCGCGCTGGCGGCGGACGTCCGGCGCACGCTGCTCCAGGACGACGTCATCAGCGCTCGCGATCTCATCGGCGCCGAGCCCGCGGTCCCGGACTGGACGAGCGAAGCCGAATTGGGCTATTACATCGAGGCTTTCACCGCCACCGGCTTCACCGGCGGGCTCAACTACTACCGCAACCTGGACCGGAACTGGGAGCTCACGGCAGACTTGGCCGACGCCGAGATCGACAAGCCCGCCCTGTTCATCGCCGGATCGGAGGATCCGGTCATCCGATTCACCCCGACCGCCAAGATGACCGCGGTGCTGTCCGACCTGCGCGGGTCGATCATCCTCGACGGTGCGGGGCACTGGATCCAACAGGAACGGGCGGCCGAAGTGAACGCCGCCCTGATCGACTTCGTCCACAGCCTCGGCTGAATCGAATCAACCGGAACGGCAACAGCTTTCGGCGGGCCGGTCCGCTCGGGTGGCGGCGTCGCGAAATCGCTACGCCGCCGCCAGGAAGCCGCTCAGTTCCGCACGCGGGCCGTCCTCGGACGCAATTCCAGCACGCCGTACTCGGGTCCGAATCCCAGCGACCGAGCGCGCGCAATCGATTCGTCCAAGGCCGCGGCGACGACGGCCTCGAACTCCGCCGGGCGCCGAGACACCCGATCGACGTTCATCGTCAGAAACTCGAACGAGCTCGCGACCTCACCGAGGGTGCGATTGACCAGGTACGAGATGCCGCGCATCACCTTGTCGGTGCGTCCCACATCGCAGACGTGCACCGAAACCTCGTGACCCACCAGCACTTCCCGGTAGTAGGCGACGTGCTGCTCCATCGCGAACATCCCGAACCTGCCCGACTCGCCGTAGCCGAGCGCACGGTGCTGCTGCCACATCGCTTCGCCGTGCAGCCGGAAGTAGTGCGCCACATTCATGTGCCCGTTGCTGTCTTCGAAATCCGGCGGGATCTGCTTGGTGAACGCGGCGGGAACCGCGAGTACCTGGGCGATCTCCGGTCGCACCGCCGCCATGTTCACCCGCCTCACCGAAATCCGGTCTGGATGGCCTGCCGGTAGCGCTCCGACAGCACCGGCGGAAATCCCAGGCCGCCTTCGATGACCCGGATCGCCAGCGGCGAGACCAGCGCGCGCAGGCGTGCGCACCCGTCTTCGCCGATCGCCTCGTACGGATGGACCGCCAGTTCGTCGGTCCGATCCTCGATCCACTTGCGCCGCGCGGTGCCGTGCTCGGTCAGCGCCAGATCCTCTTTCGTAACCCAGCCCCTGGCACGGAGCCGGTCCACGCCGGAAGCCCAGTCCTGCTCGCTCCAGGATCGGCTCGCCCGCAGCACTTCCGCTGCGATCTCCCCGGTCGCGCTGTGCGTGATCAACGCCTCGATGCCGTCGAGCCCCTCCGTGGCGAGCAGGGCCACATGGGCATCACCTCGGTACTCCCGCAGCAATGTCTGCGCGTGCCAGAGCACCAGGTGCGGCTCGTCGGGCCAAGGCAGCGCCGCGTGGGCCGCGAACAGCGGACGTCCCTGGGGCCGCTCGCAGGCGCGTTCGGCGGCGCGCCGGGCGAGATCGGCGGCCTCGCGCACCTCGGCGCCGGTGACGTGATCGCCCCATACCTGCCGGAGCGACCGATCGGCGGCAGCAAACCGGGCGCGCAGAATAGCTGCGGGAGAGGCGATTCCCCACGCGGCGGGGAGGACGGCATGCACCGCGACCGGATTGAAGTTGAAGAACGCGGCGACGGTGACATCGGCCGCCACCGGGCCGAAGGCAGCGGACCTGGAGGCGAAGTACATCATCCGAAGATCCGTGATGCCCAGGTCGCGATACGCGCCGGGGCCGTGCGGGGTGAAGTAGATCATGCCGTGGATCGGCTCGAGGGCGCGGAAGGTCAGGCGAGCACTGTGCGGGGAGACCGTAGTCAAGAGACTGCTCCGATATCTGATCGTGCTGGAAACTCGCCTTCGATAGTTACCCGAATCCGATGTCAAGTTCAAGAGTGCGGAGCTGTGGAAACAGTGCCACGCCGAAAGGTCAGCCGTCCCGCTTCCGCGCGCCGACGATGCGCAGGCCGAGGTCGACGTAGTAGTCGCCGATCTCCTCTGGCGACCACCGGCCGTCGTCCCGGTACCACCGCGCGAGGTCGATGCCGAGCGAGAGCAGCGCGATCGCCGCCATACGCGGATTCGGGTTGTCGAAGACGCCCGCCGTGACGCCGCGCTCGATGAGGCCACGCACCTCGCTGTCGATGACGCGCCGGACCGCTCTGATCTCCTGCTGGTGTTCCGGGCTGAGCGCGGTGAGCTCGTAATTGATGACCCTGGCCACGGTGTGCGCGCGGGCATGGTGGATCGAGAAGTCGCGCATCACTGCGATCAGCTGGTCTACTGGGTCGTCCGCCGAGGCGATCGCGGCCTGGATCGTGGCCAGGGTGTCCCGATGGCCCGCCAGTGAGACCTGATAGAGCAGCTCCTCCTTGGAACGGTGGTGCACGTAGATCGCCGCGGTGCTGAGGCCGGCGATCGATGTGATGTCGCGGGTCGTCGAGCCGTGGAAGCCACGCTCGGCAAACGCGGCGACAGCGGCCTCCAACAGCCGTGCTCGCGTCTCGTCGGCGCGCGAGCGGTCTTCTGATCCGGTCACCGGCCCAGTCTCGCATCCGCCCGCTCGAAACCGGCGGACCGGTATGGTCCGCAGGGCTGTACCGCCGAGCAAAACGCCCGCTCACGGGCCGCGACGAGTATTGAATATGAGCTCGAATTCAACTACGCTCGGCTGCGAGCAGCAGTACTCGACCTGCCGGATACGTGCATTCAGCGCTCGGCCGTGCCGCCGACAGCTGCACGTGACGCCTCGTCCGGCCGCGCCCGGCGACACGGAGCGAAAGGGAATCCCCCATGACCAGTCCGACAACCGCACCCACCGAGCAGCACGTCCGGGCGACCGCCGTGCTGTTCGACTTCGGGGGTGTGCTGACGTCCAGCGTCTTCGACGCGTTCCAGTCATTCGGCGAGTCGCTCGGCTGCGATCCCCGCTTGCCGCTGCGCCTGTTCAGCGACGACGCGGAGGCGAAAGCGCTGCTGGTCGAGCACGAAGAGGGACGCATGCGTGAGCGCGAGTTCGAACAAGGCTTCGCCGCGCGGCTGCGCGCACACGGCATCGAGGTGGACGGAACCGGGCTCGTGCGCCGCATTCAGTCCGGCCTGCGCGCCGACGACGCCATGATCGAGCTGGTGGCCGAAGTCAGGGACGCCGGATTCCGCGTGGGGCTGCTGTCGAACTCGCTCGGCGACGACTGCTATGCCGGTTTCGATCTCGCCGCGATGTTCGACGCCGTCACCATCTCCGGCGAGGTCGGCGTGCGCAAGCCGTCCCGGCGCGCGTACGACATCGCCTGCGCCCGTTTGGATGTTCAGCCCGGAGCGGCCGTCATGGTGGACGACCTGCCGCAGAACGTCGTCGCGGCCGAGCGCGCAGGGCTCACCGCCGTGCTGCACCGCGACGCGGCGGACACCGCTCGGCGGCTCTGGGCCGCTCTGGACCGGCCGTGAGCTGATCGAAAGCCTTCCCGAAGGTCCCGCCGATTGCGATCGGGCCGGGCAGCGGTTCACCTACTTGATCGACGCCGTCGACCGCCACGGCCGCCATACCCGCGGCACGATTCAGGGGCGAGACACCTACGGGACCACTGCGGTCATCGCCGCCGAGGCAGTCACGCGGCGGTTGGCCGCGGGCGACACCGCCGCCGGAGTGCTCACCGCAGCACAAGCATTCGATCCCGTCGGCTTTCGCGGCGCATTGTCCGGCCACGACCTGAACTGGACGATCCGCCGGACAGGTGAAAGCTCTGGTGACCGTGCGGACGAGGCCCCGCGCGGTGTCGCGCGGGGCTCCGGATACGCCGAATTCAGAGTGCTAGCGCAGCTCCCCGACCTCGAGCAGGCCGAAATAGGCCGTCATGCCGTGCATTCCGAGCGTGCCGAGCCACGTGGGCCCTGGCGCGACGGCCACGTCGATCTTCTGGACGCCGCGAGTCACCGCGCGGCACGACCTCCAACGCCTGTCGAGCGACCCGCCCGACAGGCGAGTTCTGATCTCAGAGCGCTCCCAATTCGGGATCGCCCGCAGGCAACGCGTCGAAGACCAGCACCTCGGCCGGACCGGTGAGCGCGTCACCCAATGCCGCACCGACCTCACGCAGCGCGGCGCTCTGGCCGTGGGTGCGCAGCGCTTCCTTCGACGCCCACTTCTCGATCATCACGAATCGACCTGGTTCGCCGATCCGTCGGTGCAGTGCGTACAGCAGACAGCCAGGCTCGGCGTGCACGGCGGGCGCTGCCGCCCGCAACGTCTTCTCCACCAGCTCTTCCTGGCCAGGCTTCGCGAACATGGTCGCCACCACCACGCAGGGTTCGGCCATCGTTTCCTCCTCTTGGAGTGGGTTGTTTCGGTACTTCCGTGCGGCTACTTCCGCTTGCCCCACGAGGGGTCGCGGCGACGCAGCTCCATCTGGGCGATGGTGCGCTTGTGCACCTCGTCCGGCCCGTCCGCCAGACGCAGCGTCCGCAAGTGTGCGTACATGCTCGCGAGGGGGAAGTCTTCGGAGACGCCGCCACCGCCGTGGACCTGGATCGCCCGGTCGACCACCTTCAGCGCGACCTCGGGCGCGGCCACCTTGATCGCGGCGATCTCGACACGCGCGTTGCGGTTGCCGACGGTGTCCATCAGATAGGCGGCCTCGAGCGTCAGCAGTCGCGCCATCTCGATCTCGATGCGTGACTCGGCGATCCAGTCCTGGATGTTGGCGCGGTCGGCCACCGGCGCACCGAACGTCGTGCGCGATTGTGCCCGATCGATCATCAGGTCCAGCGCCCGTTCGGCCATGCCGATCGCGCGCATGCAGTGGTGGATGCGTCCGGGCCCGAGCCGGGCCTGGCTGATCATGAACCCGTCGCCCTCGCCGGCCAGCAGCGCGGTGCGCGGCACCCGGACGTTCTCGAACACCACTTCCGCGTGGCCTTCGCGGTCTTGATATCCGAAGACGGGTAGGTTGCGCAGGACGGTCACGCCGGGGGTGTCGATCGGGACGACCATCATGCTCTGCTGGCGGTGCACGGGCCCGTCCGGATCCGTCTTGCCCATCACGATGAGGACCTTGCAGTTCTTGTGCAAGGCGTTGGAGGTCCACCACTTCCGGCCGTTGAGCACGTACTCGTCGCCGTCGGCCTGCATGCGCAGCTCGATGTTGGTGGCATCGGAGCTGGCGACCGCGGGCTCGGTCATCGCGAACGCCGAGGCGATCTCGCCGTCCAGCAGCGGCCGCAGCCACGTCTCCTTGTGCTCGGGAGTGCCGAACAGCGTCAGCACTTCCATGTTCCCGGTGTCCGGCGCGTTGCAGTTGGTCGCCTCCGGCGCCAGATGCGCGCTGCGGCCCATGATCTCGGCGAGCGGCGCGTATTCCAGGTTGGTCAGACCGGGCCCCCACTCCGGGTGCGGGTGGAACAGATTCCACAGACCGCGCTTGCGCGCTTCGGTCTTGAGTTCCTCGAGAATCGGCGGATGGAAATGCGGATCACCGGATTCCGTCATTTGCGCGTGGTAGATCGACTCCGCGGGATAGACGTGCTCGTCCATGAAGGCGAGCAAGTCCTCCTGGTATCGGCGCGCTCGCTCCGAGAACTCGAACATGGCAACTCCTCGTTCTGACTGTTGGCTTCCTTCGCACCGTACTTGAATTTGACATCGGATTCAACTTTAGGTCGTGCGGCTTCCGGGTACAGACACGAACGGTGCCGTGACATGTCATGTCACGGCACCGTTCGATGGATAGTTCGCCGGCTGCGGCTCAATCACCGACCCGGATGAGCGCCTTGCCGAAATTGCGGCCCGCCAGCATGGCGCGGAACGCCTCGGGGGCGTTCTCCAGCCCGGCCACGACGTCTTCCCGGTAGCGGACCGAGCCGCCGCGGATCCAGCCCGACATGTCGCGGAGGAAGTCCGCCTGCCGAGTGGGGATGAACTCGTCCTGGATGAAGCCGCGCACCGTCAGGCTCAGGGTCAAGATCTGCCGCATGAATCCGGGCAATCGGTCGGGGCCCTCGGGCAATTCGGTGGCGTTGTATTGCGCCACCAGGCCGCACACCGGTATCCGCGCGAAGCGATTGAGCAGCGGCGTGACGGCCTCGGCCACCTTCCCGCCGACGTTCTCGAAATAGACGTCGATACCATCCGGCACGGCCTCGGCGAGCCGCTCCGCGAAGTCCGGCGCACGGTGATCGACCGCTGCGTCGAATCCGAATTCATCGAGCAGAGCGCGGCACTTGTCGGGTCCGCCCGCGATGCCGACGGCACGCGCGCCCTTGATCCGGGCGATCTGCCCGACCGCCGAACCGACCGGCCCGGTGGCCGCCGCGACGACGACGGTCTCGCCGGGCTGCGGGCGACCGATTTCGAGCAGGCCGCCGTACGCGGTGAACCCGGGCATGCCGAGAACGCCGAGCGCGGTCGAGATCGGCGCGGACTCCGGATCGAGCCTCCGTACGTGGCGGGCGGAGGCGACGGCATGGGACTGCCAGCCCGAGTACGACAGCACCACGTCCCCCGGCGCGAGCGAATCCGCCCGGGAGTCGATCACCTCGCAGACGGTGGCGCCGACCATCACGTCGCCCAATTCCACGGGAGCGGCGTAGGACTTGGCCGAGCTCATCCTGCCCCGCATGTACGGATCCAGCGACAGGTACAGCACACGCAGCAGCACCTGACCGGTGTCGAGTTCCGGTAGATCGACGGTGACGAAGTCGAAGTCGCTGTCTTTGGGCTCGCCTTCGGGCCGGGCGGCGAGTCGGATCTGGGTCGATTTCATGGATTCAGTCCTCTCCCAGTCGTAGATCGATGAGTTCGGCGAGCACCGACCGGTGACGGCCTGGGCTGCCCAGCCCGATCTGGTCGGCTTTCGCCCGCTTGAGGTAGAGGTGCGCCGGATACTCCCACGTCATGCCGATACCGCCGTGCAGCTGGACGGCTTCCTCGGCGGCCAGGACCGCGATATCCGCGCAGTAAGCGGCCGCGACGGCGGTAGCGACAGCAGCGTCGGGGTCACCGGCCGCGAGGGCGCCCGCGGCGTAACGTGCCGCGGCGCTTGCGGTCTCGATGTCGACGTAGAGGTCGGCGAGCCGGTGCTTGAGCGCCTGGAATCCGCCGACCACGCGCCCGAACTGCCGACGCACCTGGAGGTAGTCCACCGTGGTTTCCAGGCACCAGGACGCGACGCCGACCTGTTCCGACGCCAGCAGTGCCGCGCCCGCGTCCAGACCGGTCCGCAGCGCGGCGATTCCGGACTCGGCGTCGACGACGACCCGCCCTGGTACGGACTCGAGGGTGACGTCGGCGAGCTGGCGCGTCATGTCGAGCGAGACGACCGGCGCGACCGCCGCCGCTGTCATCGGAATCGCGTGAATCTCGGTGCCCGCGCCGGTCTGCACCGCGGCCAGCAGCACATCGGCGTCGAGCACGCCCGCGACGCTCGTGACGCGTCCGGTCAACCGTCCGTCCGGGTCCTTGGCGAAAGTGGGCACATCCGTCGCCGAGGCGGCGGTGAACGGCGCGAGCAGCGCCACCGTGCGCTCGCCCTCCGCCAGCTGCCCGATCAGATCGGAATCACCGGCGAGCAGGATGGTCGCGGCGATCACGCTGTTGGTGAGGAACGGGACGGGCGCGACGAACCGGCCGAGCTCTTCGAGAACGACGGCCGCGTCACGGGCGGAACCGCCCACGCCGCCGCGGCCCTCGGGGACGAGTAGCCCGGCGAGTCCGAGATCGCGAGAGAGCGACTTCCACAGGCCGGGCGTCAACGCACGGTCGCCTTCGTAGGCCCTGGCCACCGCGGCCGGATCGCAGTGAGTGGCGAGCAGGTCGCGCACCGCGTCCCGCAGCGAAGCCTCGGTGTCGGTGTCGAGCAGCAGGATGTCGTCGCTCATCGGCTGAGGTCCTTCCAGGCGATGTCCTTGTCCGCGCGCGGTTCGACCGGCAGACCCAAGACCCGCTCGGCGACGATGTTGCGCAGGATCTCCGAGGTTCCGCCTTCGATCGAATTGCCTTTGGCCCGAAGGAACCGGTAACCGGCGCTGCGCCCGGTGAAATCGACCCGGTCCGGCCGCACCATAGTCCAGTCGTCGTAGCGGAGACCGTCCTCGCCGAGCAGTTCCAATTCGAAACCGGACAGCTGTTGGTTGGATCGGGCGAAGGAGAGCTTGAGGGCGGAGCTTTCCGGGCCCGGCTGTCCTCCGGCGACTCGCTGGCGCAGCTTCGTCGCGGCCAAGCGCGCTGCTTCGGCCTCGACCCAGAGTCGCAGCAGGCGGTCGTGCAGTTCGGGGGTGTGCTTGCCGGGGTTGTCCCGCCAGCTGCGCGCGACGACGCCGAGTACACCGCTTTCCCGTGGCATGGCGCGCCCGCCGATGGAGACCCGTTCGTTGTTGAGGGTCGTGGTGGCGACGCGCCAGCCCTCGCCCTCCTTGCCGAGCCGCTGGGTGTCGGGGATCCGCACGTCGGTGAGGAAAACCTCGTTGAACTCCGCTTCACCGGTGATCTGACGCAGCGGCCGCACCTCGACCCCCGGATCGGTCATGTCGCAGATGAAGTAGGTCAAGCCGGAATGCTTGGGGCGGCTCGGATCGGTGCGAGCGAGCAGGATCGCCAGCTGCGCCTTGTGCGCGACCGACGTCCACACCTTCTGCCCGTTGACGATCCAGTCCGCACCGTCCCGGACCGCCCTTGTACCGACCGCCGCCAGATCGGAACCGGCGCCCGGCTCGCTGAACAGCTGACACCAGATCTCTTCGCCCGCCCACAGCGGACGCAGGAAGCGCCGCTGCTGCTCCGGTGTGCCGTAGGCGAGGATCGTCGGAGCCGCCATGCCGAGGCCGATGCCGTTGAGTTCGGCGTTGTTGCCCGGGGCGCCCGCTTGCTCGAACAGACCGTCCACAAAGGGCTGCATTTCCCGGTCGAGGCCGAGTCCGCCCAGCCCGACCGGGAAGTACACCCAGGCCAGTCCAGCGTCGAACCGGGCGCGATGGAAGGTCACCGCGTCCGTGGTCGACGGATCGTTGTCGGCGAGGACCGCGTGCACGCGCTGACGCAGGTCGTCTAGAACAATGTCGGTCATCGGTTGTTCCCCTCGAGGGCTTCGATTCCGGTGCGCAGCAGCGTTTCGACCCCGGATCCGACGATCTCGAAGCCGGATCCGACGGTTTGCCCGTGCAGATGGCGGTAGTGGATCCCTTCGAGGATCGCCGCCAGTTTGAAGGCAGCCAGCCCGAGATAGAAGCCGAAGTGCGCGAGGTCGCGGCCGCTGCGTTCGGCGTACCGGTCGAGCACTTCGGCCTCGGTGAGGAAGCCGGGCGCGAACGCCACGTCGCTGACGCCGGGGACACCGAGCTCGCCGAGGCGCTGGTACAGCAGCAGGAGCGCCACATCGGTGAGCGGATCACCCAAAGTGGCCATCTCCCAATCGATTACGGCGACAACCCGGTCCTCGGAGTCCACCAGGACGTTGTCGAGCCGGTAGTCGCCGTGGACGATGCCGTCCGGAGACTGCGGGGGCTGCTCGGCCGCGAGCTTGCCGTACAGTTCGTCCGCGTCGGGCAGGTCCCGGGAGTAGGAGGCGTCCAATTGCTTCTTCCAGCGGTGTACCTGCCGTGCGAGGAAGCCGCTCGGGCGTCCGAAATCCGCGAGCCCGACTTCGGCCGGATCGACGGTGTGCAGATCGGCCAGTGCGTCGACCATTCCGGTCGAGATGGTTCGCGTCCGGTCCGCGCCGATCGTCGTGAGCTCGGCCGCCAAGCGGTAGGGCGTGCCGATCACCCGCTCCATCAAATAGAACGGCGCGCCGAGGACATCGGGATCCTCGCAGAGCGCGTAAGTGGCGGGAACGGGAACGTCGGTGTCGGCCAGCGCGGTCATGACCCGGTATTCCCTGGACATGTCGTGCGCGGTCGCCAGCACGTGACCGAGCGGCGGCCGCCGCACGATCCACGCGGATTTGCCGTCACTGATCTCGTAGGTCAGATTGGATCTGCCACCGGCGATCAGGCGACCCGTGAGCGGCCCGGTGAGCAGACCCGGCTCCACCTCGGCCAGCCAGGCCGTCAGGCGATCGACATCGAGGCCGGGCAGATCCGTGCCGTTGTGGTCGGTCATCAAGGCACCAGCACCGCTACGGTCTCGGCGACGCACGCGGGCTTGGCGGCCCCATCGATCTCGACGGTGACGCGGGTGACGGCCTGGTATCCCAGTGTCCCCGGCACGAGCGAGATCAGCTCGGCGCCCGCGCGCAGCCGCGACCCCACGGGAACGGGCGCGGGAAATCTGACCTTGTTGGCGCCGTAGTTGACGCCCATCGACAGTCCCTCGACGGTGTAGATCTGCTGAGCCAGCATCGGAATCAGCGACAGCGTGAGGAACCCGTGGGCGACGGTCGTACCGAACGGTCCCGCCGCCGCTTTCACCGGGTCCACGTGGATCCACTGGTGATCGCCCGTCGCATCGGCGAAGCGGTCGATCTGCTCCTGGGTCACCGTGTGCCAGTCGCTGTATCCGAGGTGAGTTCCGATGGCCTTCTCCATGTCGGCCAAGCCCTGGAATACCTTCATCGGTCGCTGTCCTTCCGTCCTAGCACCGAGGTCCGCCGGCCACGTACACGACCTGGCCGGACACGAATCCCGCGCCCTCGCTGGCCAGGAACGACACGGTATGGGCGATGTCGTCGGGCGTTCCAGCGCGAGCGACCGGGATCTGCGCGATAACCACCTTCTTGAAATCCTCGAAGGACACGCCCATGCGTTCGGCCGTGGCCGCGGTCATGTCCGTCTCGATGAATCCTGGCGCAACAGCGTTGGCGGTGACACCGAACTTGCCGAGTTCGAGTGCGAGAGTCTTGGTGAAGCCCTGGAGACCGGCCTTGGCAGCGGCGTAGTTGGCCTGGCCGCGGTTGCCGAGCGCCGACGTGCTGGAGAGGCTGACGATCCGGCCCCACCCCTGCTCGATCATGTGGCGCTGCACCGCGCGGCTGCACAGGAACGCGCCGCGCAGGTGCACGCCCATGACGGCGTCCCAATCGTCGACGGTCATCTTGAACAGCAGGTTGTCGCGGAGGATGCCCGCGTTGTTGACGAGCACCGTCGGGGCGCCGAGTTCGGCGACGACGCGATCGACGGCTGCCGTCACCGCGGCTTCGTCGGCCACGTCCGCGCCGACGGCGAGCGCGCGGCCACCCGCGGCCACGATCTCGTCGGCCACGGGCTTGGCCGCGGCCTCGTCCAGATCGAGGACCGCGACGGCCATGCCGTCCGCGGCGAGCCGTCGCGCGACGGCCGCGCCGATACCGCGCGCCGCGCCGGTGACGACGGCGGTCCGCGGAGTCTGGTTGCTCATGATGTTCTCCTCTGTCATGCGTGTTCGATCAGGGCGCGTAGACGACGCGGCCCACGGTCTCGCCGTCGGCGAGGCGCTGTACGCCCTCGGCGATGCCGTCCAGCGTCAGCCGTTCGCTGACCAGCGGCCTGATCGCGCCCTCCGCGGCGAGCCGGGTCAGCGTCCGATGGCATTCGGCGACCGCCGCCGGTTCGTAGGCGTTGTACAGGCCCCAGTGCAGGCCGACGATGGAATAGTTCTTGACCAGCGCGTGATTCAGTGCGGCCGTTTGGATTTCGCCACCGGCGAAGCCGACCACCAGGATCCGGCCTTCGAAGGCGACACACTTCGTCGACCGCGCGTAGACGTCGCCGCCGACCGGGTCGTAGACGACGTCGGCGCCCCGGTTGTTCGTCACCTCTTTGACGACCTCGACGAAATCCTGCGTCCGGCGATCGATCACCACGTCCGCGCCGAGCTTCGCGGCGTATGCCGCCTTCTCCGGACCGCCGACGACGCCGATCACCCTGGCGCCCGCGGCCTTTCCGAGCTGGATGGCGGCGCTGCCGACGCCACCGGCCGCCGCGTGCACGAGCAGGGTCTCCCCCGCTTTCAGGCCGGCGCGGCGATGCAGTCCGAACCATCCGGTCTGGTATCCGATGTACAGCGCGGCCGCTTCGGCGTCGTCCAGCGCGGGCGGCGCGGGGAAGGTCTGCGCGGCGTCCATCAGAGCGAATTCCGCGAAGCCGCCGTGCGGCAGCGCGGTTCCGCCGATCACACGATCGCCGACCTCGATCCCCGAGACGTCGGATCCCACGGCGACCACTTCACCGCACACCTCGACACCTGGCGTGAACGGCAGCGGCGGACGAACCTGGTAGAGGCCGCGACACATCAGCACGTCGGGGAAGTTCGCCGCGGCGCCGGTGACGCGGACGAGCACCTGGCTCGGACCGGGATCGGGTCGCTCCACCGTGTCGAGCCGCAGCACCGCGCCCGGCTCGCCGAGTTCGTGAACGCGCCACGCCTGCATCGTCGTCACGTCAGACACCGCCGGTGAGGGTGATGCCGCCGTCGACGACGAGCAGCTGACCGGTGAGCCAGGCGGCGTCCTCGGAGAGCAGGAAGGCGACCACGCTGCCGATGTCCTCGGGCACACCGAGCCGCTTGAGCGGATAGGCCGCGGCGACCTCGTCCTCGCGGCCCTCGTACAGGGCGGTGGCGAACTTCGTCTTCACGACGGCCGGCGCGACCGCGTTGACGCGCAGGTTCGGGCCGAGTTCGACGGCGAGTTCCTGGGTGATGTGGGTCAGCATCGCCTTGCTGGAGCCGTAGAAGCCGATGCCGGGCGCCGGCTTCAATCCGGCGACCGAGGAGACGTTCACGATCGCGCCGCCGTGCTCCTTCATCCACGCCTGGTACGCCTGCTGCACCCACGAGAGAGCGGCCAAGCAGTTGACCTCGACGATCTTGCGGGCGGCCTCGAGCGGCAGCTCCACCATCGGACCGAAGACCGGGTTGATTCCGGTGTTGTTGACGAGCAGATCCGCGCTGCCGAAGGCCTCGATCGCCCGCTCGACGGTTTCGGCCTGGTGGGCGACATCGTCGGAGCGACCGGCGACGGCCAGAGCCCGCTCCGGACCGCCCAGCGCCTCGACGGCCTCGTCGAGCGCCTTCTCGTTGCGGGCGGTGATGACGACCTTCGCGCCCTCGTCGACCAGACGCTGGGCGATGCCGAGGCCGATGCCACGGCTGGCGCCGGTGACGATGGCGGTCTTTCCTTCGAACCTGTTCAAGGGTCGGTCCTTTCCAGTGTTGTCCGCGGTCACGACAGTCGTTCGAGCACCATGGCCATGCCCTGGCCACCGCCGACGCACATCGTTTCCAGGCCGATCTGCTTGTCGTGGAATTGCAGCGAGTTGATCAGCGTGCTGGTGATTCGCGCGCCGGTCATCCCGAAGGGATGGCCCACCGCGATCGCGCCGCCGTTGATGTTGAGCTTGTCGAGGTCGACGCCGAGCCTTCTGGCGGACGGAATGACCTGTGCCGCAAAGGCTTCGTTGATCTCGACCAGGTCGACGTCGCCGATCGTCATCCCGGCGCGGGCCAGCGCCTGTTCGGACGCCGCGACCGGGCCGAGTCCCATGATCTCCGGCGACAGCGCGCTGACGCCGGTCGAGACGATCCGCGCCAGCGGCGTCAGCCCGAGTTCGGCGGCCTTCGTGTCCGACATGATGACGATGGCCGCGGCGCCGTCGTTGAGCGGGCAGCAATTGCCCGCGGTGACCGTCCCGTCGGGCCGGAACACCGGTTGCAGCGCGGCGACCTTGTCGAGCGTGACTCCGGCGCGCGGGCCGTCGTCGGCGGAAACGACGGTGCCATCCGGCAGGGTGATCGGCGTGATGTCGCGCTGCCAGAAGCCCTTGACGAGGGCGATCTCGGCCAGGTTCTGGCTGCGCACGCCGAAGGCGTCCTGCTCCTCGCGGGTGACGCCCTCGGACTGCGCCACGTTCTCGGCGGTCTGTCCCATCGCGATGTAGACGTCCGGCAGCAGGCCGTCGAGCCGGGGATCGGCCCACTCCTGGCCTCCCGCAGCGAGTTTCGCGGTTCGCTCGACAGCGTCGTCGAACAGCGGGTTCTGGGTGCCGGGCAGGCCGTCCGCGCTTCCCTTCCCGTAGCGGCTGACGGTCTCGACACCGGCCGAGACGAACACGTCGCCCTCGCCCGCGCGAATCGCGTGCAGCGCCATTCGGGTCGTCTGCAGGCTCGACGAGCAGTAGCGGTTGACCGTGGTGCCAGGCACCCCGTCGAGGCCGGCGAGCACCGCGACGATCCGGCCCAGGTTGAAGCCGGACTCGCCCGCGGGCTGGCCGCAGCCGAGCATCAGGTCGTCGATCGCGGACGGATCCAGCTCGGGGACCTTCGCCAGCGCCGCCCGCACGATCTGCGCGGCCAGGTCGTCGGGCCTGATGTCCTTCAGCGAGCCCTTGGCGGCCCGCCCGATCGGCGACCGGGCGATGGAAACGATGACGGCTTCGGGCATGGCCCAACCTTCCTGGGGGAACTTACTAAGCGCTTACTTTCCACCGCCACCTTGCGGGACGGCTGCCGCCGCGTCAATACCGATCACCCCGGAAACCGCCTGTGACTTGCCTCACGAAAAATGCGAAAGGCCAGGTCATATCGCATAAATGGACCCGATGTTGAACTCGAATTCAGATTTCGCTACCGTCACCGCGACATGGCCGACCACGCGGGCGGTGGGCCTCACCCGGCCGAGCCGCGCGGCGGCGGCCACGAAAGACCCCCGAGAGGAGTCAGCGGTGAGCGTCGTACTGACCGAATTCGCCGACGGCATTGCCACCATCACGATCAACCGCCCCGAGGCGCGCAACGCGGTGAACCGCGCGGTCGCCCAGGCACTGGCAGACGCGATCGACGAATTCGAAGCCCGGCCCGACGTCGCGGTCGGCATCCTCACCGGCGCAGGCGGCACGTTCAGCGCCGGGATGGACCTCAAAGCCTTCGCCGACGGCGAGCATCCGGTCTTGCCGGGACGCGGATTCGGCGGCCTCACCGAGCGACCGCCGGCGAAACCGCTCATCGCCGCCGTGGAGGGCTGGGCACTGGCGGGCGGCTTCGAGCTCGCGCTCGCGTGCGACCTAATCGTCGCGGCCACCGACGCCAAGTTCGGTCTTCCCGAGGTGAAACGAGGCCTGATCGCGGCAGGCGGCGGCGTCCTGAGGCTGCCGAAGACGCTCCCCTATCAGCTGGCGATGGAGATCGCCCTGACCGGTGACACCCTCGGCGCGGTCCGCGCGCACCAGTTCGGCCTCGTCAACGCGATCACCGAACCCGGACAGGCCATCCGGACGGCCGAGGCGCTGGCCGCCCGCATCGCCGAGAACGGACCGCTCGCCATTCGCGGGACGAAACAAGTTCTCTCCCAAGCCATTCGATACACCGACGCGGACGCGTTCCGAGCCCAGCTGGATATCGTCCGCACCGTCAACACCTCGGCGGACGCGCTCGAAGGAGCGCGCGCGTTCGCCGACAAGCGCCCGCCTGTCTGGCGCGGCGCCTGATCCGCGCTCAGCCGGCCGCCGCTCCGATGCGCGCCGCGTTCACCCACAACCGGGTAGCGGTGCGTACCAGCTCGTCGATGCTCGCCTCCTCCCCCAGGACGAACGCGTAGTACGCCATCCGGCCCACCATGCCCGACAGCGCTCGCGCCGCTTGGTGCGGATCGAGCTCGGGATCGGCCAGCCCGCGCTCCTGCAGCTGCGCGATCGAGCGGGCGTTGCGCTCCCAGAAGGCGCGGCTGCGCCGCCGGCGAACCGCGCGGAACTTCGGATCGATGGCCGCCACCTGATCGAGGATGGCCATCAGCTTCGCGTTGCGTTTGTACGTCTCGAAGTAGGCCCGGTTGCTCGCCTCGATGACCGCGGCGGGTGAGGCTTCGTCCGGCTCCAGCCGGGGCAGGCCGGGGTGCAGCATCTCGTCCTGGGCGAGGTCGAGCACCGCTTGCAGGATCTCCTCCTTGCCCGCGAAATAGGTGTAGAAGGACCCGGTCGAGCACTTCGCTTCCGCGGCGATGTCGGACAGCCGGGCCTCGAGATAACCGTCGCGTTCGAACACCGTGCGAGCCGCGGCGACCAGCGCCGCGCGCGTTCGCGCACCGCGCGCCGTGCTCGGCGGGTCGCGCAGGACCGAGGTGTCGGCGAGCGAGGGGATGCCCTCCGCCGCGACGTCGTCCGGGGTCGTTCTGGTCATCACTCCGCCGTCTGCAAGAGGGCGGCCTGGTAGCGGCGCATGCCGCCCAGCCACCTGTCGTAATCCGCCCCTTTGCCGCGGTACATCTCGAGCACCTCGGGGTGCGGCAGGATCAGGAAGCGCTCGGCGTCCACGGCCTCCAGCACCACCGTCGCGACCTCGTCCGGGCTCAGCACCGCACCCGCGGTGGTGACCGCCCTGGTCGCCGCCGCACCGAGCGCGTCTCCGGACTCGGCGCCCGCGCGCAGCAGCTTCGTCTCGACACCCATCGGGCACAAGCAGCTGACCCGAATTCCGTTGTCGCCGTAGGTGACCGATAGCCACTCGGCGAACCCGACGGCCGCGTGCTTGGTCACCGCGTACGCGGCCGAGCCGATCTGGGTCAGCAGGCCCGCCGCCGAGGCGGTGCTCACGAAATACCCTTCACCGCGTTCGAGCCAGCCGGGGACCAGCAGCTGGGCGGCCCGCACGTGCGCGTTGACGTTCACATCGATCGCGGTGTCCCAGCCCGCGTCGTCGCCCAGTCCGACCGGTCCGACGACTCCCGCGTTCGCGAAGTACAGGTCGACCGGCCCGAACTCGTCCTCCGCGCGGGCGATCAACCCGCTGATCTGCGCCGGATCGGACACATCCGCCCCGACCGCCACCGCGGAGCCGGGGGCGTCTTGCGTGATGGACCGAACGAGGGACTCGGCCGCGCCGGCGTCCAGATCGGCGACCACGACCCGCGCACCCTCGCGCACCAACAGCCGCGCGATCGCGCCGCCGATCCCGCCGCCGCCACCGGTGACAATTGCCGTTCTTCCAGCGACCTTCACGAACATCTCCTTCCGGGATTCCCCTGGCGCGCGCGATCACCCGTCGGCCACGCCGGGCCGAGCATCCAATAAACTTGAATCCTACGTCAAATTCAAGTTTGGGCAAGGGTGGCCGACGACAGAAAGGAGCTGGCACACGGCCCGGGCATCACCCGGCAAAGCGGGGTTCGCAGAGCGCGGATCAGTCCGCGTCGAGCCGCAGCGCGTTGACCCACAGCTGCGTGAGAGTGGTGACGAGCTTCTCGAACGGGATGCGCTGATTCTGGACGAAGGCCATGTAGGCCATCCGGCTGACCATCACCGACAAGGCGTGCGCGGTGATCATCGGGTCGAGGTCCGCGCTGGCCCGGCCGGATTCCTGTAGCTCGCTGATCATCTTCGCGTTGCGCTGCGCGAAGGCCTTGCCGCGTTCGATGCGCAGCCTGCGGAAGTCCTCGTTGATCAGGGCGACTTCCTCGAACACCGCCATCAGGCGCGCATTGCGCTTGTACGAGCGGAGATACTCCCGGTTGGCCGCCTCGATGAGGTCGCGCGGGTCGGTGACGCCCGTGCGCTCGCGGACGTGCGGGTGCAGCATCTCTTCCTGCACCTGTTCGACCACAGCGGCGAAGATCTCTTCCTTGCTGTCGAAGTAGGTGTAGAACGACCCCGATGCCGTCCCGGCGGCCTTGGAGATGTCGGAGATCTTGGCGTCGAGATACCCGTCGCGCTCGAATACCTCGCGCGCCGCGGCGATCAACGCGGTGCGCGTGCGCTCGCCGCGCTTGGTGCGCGGTACGCCTTTCCGAGGCTCGGTCTCACTCGCAACGGGCTCGGACACCAACGCTGGCCACTCACTGTCGGTCGAAGGGACGGTTGACGTGTTCACGTTAGCACCGCCCCGGCAGCGTGGGACGCACCTGCGGAATGCGCGCGAAGTAGGCCCGTACCAGCGCTATTCGGATTCCCGCCCGGACCGTTCCGCCGCCGGGGCCGAGCCCAGCCCGGACAAGCGATCTCGAACTTCGTCGCCGATTCGATAAGTGGCCATCACCACGATCGCGATCAGTACACCCGGTGCGAGTACCTGATTCGGGGCGCTGAGTATGTGCTGGTAGGCGTTGTTCAAATCGCCACCCCAGCTCGGCGTCGGCGGCTGGATGCCAAGGCCGATGAACGACAACGCGGCTTCGATGACGAAGGCGAGTCCGGAGAACAGCGTGGCCTGCACTATCACCGGTCCCACCGCGTTGGGCAGAACGTGCCGTAGCAGCGTGACGTGCGTCGGGCAGCCGGCCAGCTGTGCACCGAGCACGTACTCCGAACGCCTGACCTGCGCCACTCCCCCTGCGGTCAGCCGTGCGATGACGGGAGCGAACACGATGCCGACCGCGCACATGGCCGTCACCAGATCCGGTCCGAGCACACCGGTGATGGCAACCGCCAGTACCAGCGCCGGGAACGCCAGGAACGCATCCGCCGCGCGCAGCAACAACATTCGCAACCACGCCGGACCATATCCGGCGCCGAGTCCCCACGGCAGCCCGACCGTGAGCCCGACGCCGACCGCGATGGTCACCGCGACGAAGGAGGACCGTCCGCCCCAGATCAGCCTGCTCAGCACGTCCCGGCCGTAGCTGTCGGTCCCGAGCAGATGCGCACCGCCCGGCCCGGCGAACCTGTTCGTCAGATCCTGGTCCGTCGGGCTGTACGGCGTCACCAGCGGCGCCAGCGCCGCGAGCACGATCAGGGTGCCGAGAATCGCGAGAGCGACCCAGAACCCGGCGCGGGACCGCCGCCGGGTGTCACCGGTCGAGCGAGTTCCGGCGGTCAGTGTCACGGTGCTCATGCGTTCGCCTCCGCCCGGAGCCGGGGATCCAGGAATCCGGTGGCCGCGTCGACCACCAGGTTTATCCCGAGCACGATCACGACGTAGGTCAGCACGATGCCTTGCAGCATTGGATAATCGCGGGTCTCGATGGCGGTGACCAGTGCGCCGCTCATGCCTGGCAGCACGAAGATCTGCTCGAGCACCACGGTGGCGCCGAGCAAGCCGATCGCGAGCAGCCCGTAGACCGTCACGACGGTCGTCGACACGTTGCGCAGCGCGTAACGCCACACGATCGTGCGCTCGCGCAATCCCATGGCCCGCGCGGCGCGCACATATTCGCTCGACAGCGCGTCGATCATCGCGGCACGTACCTGACGCACCACGATCGCGCTCGCGCCCGCCGCCAATGCCGCCGCGGGGAGGGCAAGGTGGCGCAGATTCGCCACCGGATCCTTGCCGAAAGGCACATAACCCAAGGCGGGAAACAACCCGAGGCCGACGGCGAACACGTCGATCAGGACGATGGCCAAGAAGAATTCCGGGACCGCGAGGCCGATTCCGGACGCCGCGCGCACGACCCCGTCGGACCGGCCGCCCGCCCGATAAGCGGTCCAGACACCGAGCGGCACCGCGACCACGGCCGACAGCGCCAACGCTAGCCCGACCAGTTCCGCGCTGACCGGCAAGCGGTGCAGCACCTGATCGGCGACGGGCGCGTTGTTGACCAAGGAGGTCCCGAGGTCGCCGTGGACCACGCCGCTCAACCACCGGAAGTACTGTTCGTACAGCGGTTTGTCGAGACCGAGCCGCTGCTCGATGACCGCGGGATCGACATCGGTGCTGCTCACTCCGATCAGCGCCTCGGCGGGCCCGCCCGGCACGAGATGGATCAGACCGAAGGTCATCACCGTCGTCAGAAACGCGGTGATCAGGATCGACACCGATCGCCCCAGTACCGGGGCGACCGGCCGTCGGTGACGGATCCACTTCATGACACGGCCAGGTACGCGAGTTCGGGCGATCCGCTGAGCGAGGGAACTACTCCCTGCACGCGCTGCGTGTAGGCGACCACTGCGGGACCGTGATAGAGCGGGATGAATTCGGCTTGTTCGACGATGATCCGGTTGATCTTCTTCGCGACCTCGAGCTGTTCGCCGTCGGTGTAGGTGTTGTTGAGCTGCGCGATGAGCTCGTCGAGTTGCGGATTCGGCGCGGCATTCTGCCGGTAGTAGGAGGTCGGACCGAGCAGGGCGCTGTAGTTGAGCGGCGCCGACGCCTGCGAAGGCCATCCGACACTGAAAACGTCCGCGCCGTTGTGCGCTACGAACTGTGAAATAGCCTGCGGACCGGGAACATTGGTGAATTCGACGTTGATCCCGACAGCTTTCCACTGCTCGGCGACCAGTAGTGCGTTGGTGGAGAACGGCGGCGCGGCGGCGGAGATGCCTCGCACCTGCACGCCGTTCGGGTAGCCGGCCTCGGCGAGCAACCGCCGCGCCTTGTCCGGATCGTAGGGCCAGGCGTTGTCGGTGGCGGAATCGTGGAAGGTCGCCCCCGGCGGGTAGACCGACCAGGCGGGGGTGCCCGCGTCGCTGTTCAGCGCGGCCGTGGCGATCGCCTTGCGGTCCAACGCGTACTCCATCGCCAACCGTACCTTCGGGTTGTCGACCGGGCGGTTCTTGGTGTTGATCACCACCGCGGTGAAGCCGAGTTGCTGATGCCGGTCAACGGTGATGCCCGGCAGGCGCTCGAGCGCGGGCGCTGCGGATTCGCCGATCCCGAAAGCGAAATCCGCTGTCCCGGAGGTCAAGGCGTTCGTCAGTGCCGTGTCACTGGTGATGATCGCGATATCGATGCCCGCCGCTCGCGGTGCGGGGTCGCTCATGGGCTGGTAACCCCCGAACCTCGTGAAGGAGTATTCGCTGTTGGGCACCGCGCGCGCGAACTGGTAGGGCCCGGCGCCGACGGGATGGTTACCGAATTCGTCACCGTACTGTCGCAGCGCGGCCGGCGAGACGACGAAACCCAGACGGGTGCTCAGGTAGCCGGGTAGGCCAGAAGTCGGGCTGCTCAACTTGATCGATACTGTGTCCGCGCCCTGGACGTCGATGCTCTTGATCGACGGAACGGACACCAGACCGGTGCCGAGACAATGCTGCATGCTGGCCTTCACCGCCTCCGCGTCCACGGGTGTGCCGTCGTGGAAAGTCAGGCCAGATCGGAGTTTCATCGTGAAGGTGAGTTTGTCGGCTCCGGCGAACTCCCACGAGGTGGCGATTCCCGGTTGGGGTGCGAGAGTTTGCGGGTCGGTGTCGATGAGCGGGGCGTAGAGCAACTTGAGATAGGTCAGGTCGTAACCCGAATTGCCCCGGCAGGGGTCGAGCGAACTGGGCGTCTGCCGCGTGGCGACCTTGATGCTCGCGTTCGGATCAGGCGCGGACGTGGACGGGTCGCCGCTGCAAGCGCCGAGCGCGAGAGCGAGTGCGGCCGCCGCCCCAGCGGCGATCAGTTTTCGGTTCATCGCGATTCTTCTTTCCGGTCCGCGGCGGGACCAAGCGCGGATTGCCACGCCTCGATGGCTTCCTGGCGAAAATGGCATGCTGCCGAATGGCTTTCGGTGTCGTCGGTCAGTGCGGGGGCGGTCGTCGCGCAGCGATCGGTGGCCAGATGGCACCGCGTGCGGAATCGGCAGCCCGACGGGGGGTTACGTCGATCGGGAATCTCGCCCCGCAGCAGCAGCCCGCGCCTTTCCCGGCGCACCCGAGTCGGCCGGGGCACGGCCGCGAGCAGGGCCTGGGTGTAGGGATGCCGTGGCGATTCGAGCACCGACGCGGTCGGTCCCAGCTCCACCAGCCTGCCCATGTACATGACGCCGACTCGATCGGCGATGCGCGCCACCGAACCCAGGTCGTGCGAGATGAAAACGTAGGTCAGCCCGTGCCCGTCGCGCAGTTCGGCCAGCAGCGCGAGCACTTCGGACTGCAGGGAGACGTCAAGCGAGGCAACCGGTTCGTCGCACAGGATCAGCTCCGCGCGCGACGCCACCGCCCGGGCGATGGTCACGCGCTGCCGTTGACCGCCGGACAGCTGCGCGGGCTTGCGGTCGGCCAGTTCCTCGCCGAGGCCGACCCGGCGCAGCAGCTCGACCGCTGCCGGGCGCGTCGATCGCGGTATCCGCAACCGGCGCGGCGCCATCGGCTCGGCGACGCACTGCCAGACCGCCAGCCGAGGGTCGAGCGCCGACCGCGGGTCTTGAAAGATCACGTGGGATCTCCCCGCGGTGCGGCCGTTCGCGCCCGGGACGCGGTCGATCGATCCCGCGGCCGGCTTGACGATTCCGGCGAGAGCGTGCGCCAGCGAGGTCTTTCCCGATCCGGATTCGCCGATCACGGCGAACGTTTCGCCGCGGTACAGAGAAAAGCTCACAGAGTCGACCGCGCGCAACCGGTCGGCGCCGCCGCCGTAGTCGACGACCAGATCGCGGACGTTCATCAGGATCTCGGTCATCAGGCCACCAACCCGGCCAGTTCGAGGTCGCCGGCGCGCAGGCAGCGCGTCGCCGAGCGAGCGTCGCCGATCAGATCCGGATGTGTCGTCCGGCAGGCATCTATGGCGTACTGGCACCGGGTTCGGTAAACGCACCCGTTCCCGTCGGCCGGGGACTCTCGCGCCGACCGCACGACCGTCGGTGTCGTCGCGCGACTCGACGCCTGGAGCAACGCCTGCGCGTAAGGGTGGGCCGGACGGCGCAGCAACTCATCGCGGGCGGCGATATCGACGACTTCTCCCGAGTACATGGTGACGACGCGATCGCAAAGTTCGGTGATCACACCGATGTCGTGGCTGATCAGCAGCACGGCCAGATCCTCGTCAGCGGTGAGCCCCCTGAGCAGCTCGAGGATCTGTGCCTGGATGGTGACGTCGAGCGCGGTCGTCGGTTCATCGGCGATCAGCAGTTTGGGCCTGCACGCCAATGCCATCGCGATCATGACCCGCTGGCACATGCCACCCGACAGCTCGTGGGGATAGGAGCGAATCAGGCGCCCCGAATCGGCCAGACCGACCTTTTCGAGCAACTCCGCGGTCCGTGCGCCGATCTGGGAGGATGACATCTTCTCGTGCGCCCGAGACACATTCGCGATCTGGCGCCCGACAGTCATGACCGGATTGAGCGACGACCGCGGCTCCTGGAATATCATGCCGACTTCGCGTCCGCGAAGGGCACGCAACCTGTCGGGCGTCGCCGTCAGGAGATCCTCGCCGCAGAAATCGATGCGGCCCGTCACCAGGGCACCCGGAGGGTGGAGCCCGAGGACGCCGAGCCCCGTCAGTGTCTTCCCGCTGCCGCTCTCCCCCACTAGCCCGACGACTTCGCCGGGGGCCACTTCGAACCCGACGTCGCGGAGCAGGCCGCCCACCGCGGGCAACGACAGCGACAGTTTTTCCACCCTCAGCAAGGCGGCCATATTCTTCTCTCAATCTTCCTGTCGGCCAGGATGTTCCGGTGGCGATCGACCTGCCGATCGCCACCGGGCCCGCGGCGCGGGATCAGCCGAGACTGAAGGGCTGTCCCCAGAAGACGACGATCTCCCTGGCGCGCGGTGTGTCGACCTCCACCCGGACGAACGAGCGAGCCTGCGCGTAGCCCGCGCATCCGCTCAGTGCGATGGTCGAGTTCTTCCAGGTCACGCTGCCGCTCGGGCCGCGGAACTGGATGTAGGGCACGTGCACCTCGTCGCCGAACAGATCCGGCCCCTCGATGTCGAGCAGGTAGAACGTCTTCGCCTGTCCAGGGCCGAGACTCAGCGTCCCGCCCGCCCCGACCCCGCCGGAGGGCCGCTGGCCTTCCCAGTCGGAGCTGTAGGTGCCGTTGCCGTTGACGCCGCCGCCACCGATGTTCACCTGGCAGCCGACGACGTAGCCGGGCCGGATCTTCCCGCCGACAGCGTTGCCCGCCACCTCGACCTGGGCACTGGCCGAAACCCACGCGTTGCGGTGCAGCGGAGTCGCGGCCATCGGCGGACTGATGAGTGCGGACTCGTCCACCATGCGGACGGTGACGGCGGTGCCGTCGGGCAGCGTCTCGGTGATGCTGCCGCCGGGCAGGGGAACGAAAGTGTCGGCCTCGGCCTGGCCGGTGGACAGCAGTCCCGCGGCGGTGAAGGCCGCCGCGCACAGAACAACGGCGCGCACGGCTTTCTTACGGTCGAACATAGCTACTTCCTCTTCGAGTTCGTCTCAGCGACAAGTGTTTCCAGGGATTTCGACCGCGTCAGCCGATGCTGAACGGAGCACCGTACAAGATGGTCTTCGAGTAGTGATCGCCGACGATCTCGACGACCGCGTACGACCGGGCCTGCGCGTAGCCGCCGCAGCCCTGGATCTCCATCTCGACGTCGCGATAGCCGAGCGTGTAGACGCCGGGCGCCAGAACGTCCTTGAACCCGACTTGCACGAGTTTGATTTCGCCCGGCCCCAACTGGATTCCGCCGGATCCGCTGAGGCTGAAGCCGTTGGTGGTGATGTTGCCGGACAGACCCGCCGAGATGGCTTTGTCGCCGATGCTCACCTGGCAACCGATGATGTATCCCGCGTTGACCTGGGACGCGCCGTGGGTCGAGGAATTGTTGGTGCCCGGCCAGTTCTCCGGCGTGCTGTACGGGCCAGGCTTCTCGATGACCGGGGCGACGCTGACGTCGGCGGTGATCGTTCCCGATACCCACACCACGCGGCCCGCGCCGTTGGCTGCCATCGATGGCGACACGACGGCCCGTTCGGCCGTGCGGTCGATCCGCACACCCGGTCCGTGCTCGGTGCCGTCGGGGAGCGGCACGAACACGTCCGCGTGCGCGGCGCCGGTCGAGAACAGTCCCACCGCCGTCGCGGCGGCGAATCCGACGCCCGCGACGCGCGTGATCACGCGGCCGTACCGGCCCGATGCGTCGGCTGGGATTCCGGGCGCGCCGGGAACGGCGCGCAAGGAGGTGAACTTCATCAGAATTGACCCTCATCTCGGTCGAAATGCGGTGGTGGGCATCGAGATGCCCCTCGCGCGGCGCGACGTACGCCGCACACCACGTCACCGATGTCATCGCGAATCTCGCATCGCATCGCCCGCGTCGTACACCACGAGCGATGGTCGCCTACCTGCCCCGCCGGAGGGTGCAGTGTGTGACGGCCAACACATCGGCTGGCCGGACTCTAATTGAATTTGGCGTCAAGTTCAATGAGTTTCGCCGCATGTTTCCGGCGCCATCGCCCGCACTCCCCTCGCTTCCCATGATTGAAGTTGACACCAAATTCAGATAGGCTCCTTCGGACGTGACCCCCGTCACATGCCTTCCCATAGCCGGTCTCTACCTGTCTGGATGTGCCATGACCAATGTCGCCGACCGTTTCTGGCAGCACGCCTCCGAGCGCCCCGACGCCATCGCGCTGCGCATCGGGGACCAGCGCATCACCTATCTCGACCTCGCCCATCGCAGCGCCGCCTTCGGTGGCCTTCTCACCGATTCCGGCGTGGCAGCCGGCGACCGCATGCTGCTCGTTGCGCCGACCGTCCCGGAGTTCGTCGTCGCCTACCTCGGGGCCCACCTCGTCGGGGCCGTCGCCATTCCGGTGAACACCATGGCCACCGCGCCCGAAATCGGCTATGTGCTGGACGATTCCGGCGCCCGGCTCGCCATCGCCTGGCACGGAGCGCAGGCCGCGGCACGGCAGGCGGCGGCCGAGCGCGACATTCCCTTGCTCGTGCTCGAACCCGGCGCGTTCACCGAGCCGACGCGGGTGGTCGCCGAACCGGTCCGGCGCGACCCCGACGACACCGCGATCCTGCTGTACACCTCGGGCACCACGGGCAAGCCGAAGGGCGTCGAGCTCACCGTCTCCAACCTGATCGAGACCGCGCGAATCTTCATCGACCAGCTGCGACTCACACCGGACGAACGGTTCGGCACCGGGTTGCCTCTGTTCCACGTCTACGGCCAAGCGGTGTGCCTGATCACGGCGCTGCACGCGGGATGCTCGTTCTCGATGGTGTCACCCTTCCATCCGCAGGCGATGATCGAGATGATCAGAGACCACCGACTCACCGTGGTGTCCGGCGTGCCGACGATGTGGAACGCCATGCTGCACACCGACGGTGACTACGGACGGGACGACTTCGCCAGCCTGCGCCTGGCCGCCTCCGGTGGGGCGTCGCTGCCCGCCGAGGTCATCCGCGCCTTCTCGAATCGGTTCGGCTGCGCCATTCTGGAGGGCTACGGACTCACCGAATCCAGTGGCGCCGCGACCTACAACGCGCTCGATCGTGAGCAGCGGGTCGGATCGGTGGGAACCGCGCTGCCGGGGACCTCGATCGAAGTGCGCGATCCGGAAGGCAACGTGCTGCCCGCGGACACCGTCGGTGAGCTCTTCCTGCGCGGGCCCAGTGTCATGAAGGGGTATTGGAACCGCCCCGATGCCACCGCCGCCGAACTGTCCGGTGGGTGGTTGAAGACCGGCGACCTGGGGCGCGTCGACGCCGACGGTTACGTCTATATCGTCGACCGCGCCAAGGATCTGATCATTCGCGGCGGATACAACGTCTATCCGCGCGAGGTCGAGGAGGTGCTCTACGAGCACCCCGAGATCGTGGAAGTCGCGGTCATCGGCATCCCGGACGACCACTACGGCGAGGAGGTCGGTGCTGTTGTCGCCGCCGCCGCGGGAACGCGACTCGATCCGGAGGAGCTGCGAACCTGGGCGAAGGAACGCCTGTCCGCCTACAAGGTCCCGCACTGCTTCGCCTTCGTCGACCAGCTGCCCAAGGGCGCCACCGGCAAGATTCTCAAGCGCGCGCTCGATGTCAGCGTGTTCACCGCCGCGCCGGAGAAAGCCTCCCGATGACACTCGTCCCGCACGACGCGAAAACCCAGATGGCGCCCAAGTGGAACTATCGCCACATCAGCGAGGACGTCATCCCCGCGCTGCTGGCGAAGGGGCTCACCGACGACGACATCGACGCGATCCTGGTCCGCAATCCGCATCGTTACTTCGAGAAATGAGCGGCGCGGCCTGCTCCGGGTGGTCGGCGCGCCACGGCGCAGCCGGATACGTCGGCCTTCGTACCGCCGCGGCCGCGCGAACCACCGCACCCGGTGCGGCGGAACCACCACCCTGTCCACGCAGCACCGGCCACGCGGAGGACGATCGACCCGATACCGACCGACCCGAACCTTGACGCCGCAGCGTCTGTGTCCCACTAGCCTCGAGACCGGCCACATCCGAACCCGAACCGGGCCTCCGACGGATCCCGACTGCAAAATCCTGTCCCTGGACGTGGCCACCGCGCCGGTGGTCCAACGGATCTTCCGCGCGCCGCGATGGCGTTCGCGAGCGCTACCGGCCCGGCCGGTAGTGCTTCGAGGACAGGTGATGGGCCGCGATCTCTTCCTGGGCTGCCTCTATAGCGATGACGACGAGGCGGCCGGAGACACGGCCGAGGGCGCGGCCAGTAAGAGAACGAGGTCCTGCGGCGGGCGGAATGTCCATCGCCTTCACCGAACGCCTTGCCGAAGCCGGGATCCACTCCTCGGTCGGGGCGGTCGGCTCGTCCTACGACAACGCCCTCGCCGAGATGATCAACGGCCTGTTCGAGACCGAACTGATCAAGCGTCGGGCGCCGTGGCGCACTGTCGACCAGGTCGAGCTGGCCACCGCCGAATGGGTCGACTGGTTCGACCACCGCTGGCTATACCAGCACTGCGGCGACATGCCACCCGCCGAGATGGAAGCCACCTACTATCGGTCAGAGCGCCCGCTTCAGCCCGACGTGACTGTTGTCGTACCCGAGCCGCGCATAAAAGGCGTGAGCCCGCTCGCGGACACGGTCTGTGGTGACCTGCGCGAGCGTCGCACCTCGGTGCCTGCCGTGGTCGTGTGCCCACTCGAGCATCGCGGTTCCGATGCCGTGAGAGCGTTCCGAGGCAGCGACCCGGACTCCCTCGATCTGGAGGCGGGTGGCTCCGCCGCGGGACAGCCCCGGGATGATGGTGAGCTGCATTGTGCCGACGATCCGGTCGCCCTCGTCCCGGACCACGGCCAGATAGTGCGACTGGTCCCTGGTGACGGCGTCGTATGCCTCCTCGTAGCGGGCAATTTCGAAACCTTCGCGGGTACGGCCGATCTCGTCGTCGGAGAGCAGCGCGACCAACGCTGGCACGTCGGCACGCCCCGCCCGCTGCACACGATAGATCCGGTCGCCGAGTCGGAGCCGACCACCGACCGAAGCCCGTGCCCGTGACTGCAGTCGGGCGATCAGCGTGTCCAGCCAGGCGCCGACGTGCCGCCGGGCTTCGGGAGTGTCCGGATACCGGCAGCGCAGGTGCAGACCCGCCTCGTCGAGGATGAACCAGAGCATCACGCCGTCGGTCCGAATCGTCGCGCCGACGTACTGCGCCTCCAATCCGGTCGCGTCGATTCGCACCGGCAGCCGACGCAGGTCCAGCCACGAAATCGCGAACATCCCCGGCGCCTCGGGCATCCCGCCCCACGGACGCAGGATTTCCTCCAGGGGCCAGGACCCCATCCGGACGGCCTCCTTCACGGCCTCCGCGCTGGCACGGGGATCGGGGTCGGCCGACTCGAGCACCGAGTTGGTGATGAACCACCCCACCGAGTCGTGCCAGGTGGTGTCGTACCGACTGTGCACCGGAAACACGGCCCGCAGTGCGGTGCCGGCCAACTCGTGAGTCACCTCGGTCATCGCCCCCACCACCAGCGCCAAGGTCGAGACGCCGTCGTCGCGGGCCTGCGCCGAGAACGCGGCGCTGTCGTCGACGTCGAGGACATCGCGCACCTCCACGCGCTCCTCCTGCAACGTCGCCTCGCCCAGCGGCAGCGGGAACCGTGGCATCACATCGCCGCTGCCCGCCAGCACCTCCGCCCAGCGGCGGTGCACCTCGTCGGGTGCCGGCGGGAGGTCCCGCAGTGCGCGGGTGTGCTCCGCGAAGGCGGGTGCTGGCGGCAACGACGGTGCACGACCCTTCTGCACCGCGGCCAGCGCGGTGAGCAGGTCGCGCGCGATCACCAGCATCGACCACATGTCGACGTGCGCATGGTCGGCGGCGACCACCACGGTCGGCCCTACCGCGGTCTCGAGCACGCAGAGCCGGTACGACGGACGACCGTACGGTGAACAAGCACGGTCGAGCACGTCGCGGAGCGCATCGTTGACCGCCTGCCCCGGAGCGATCACATGCTCGACCCAGCCGCCGGGGCGGATATCGACCTCGTGCAGCCGAGGCTCGCCGTCCTCGCCCGGCACGAAGACCGACCGCAGCGTGCCGTGCCGCTCGATCACCGCCAGCCAGCAGGTCGCGAGTTCGTCGGGCGGTACCGGCGCGGAGAGCCTGAAGGACAACGCCATCCAGGATCCCGCTCGGTCGCCGGCACCGACGTGGCGCCGCTGGTCGAAGGACACGGGAAGTGACCGGCCCACCCGACCCGCAATGACGTCGAAGCCCAGCAGGCGGCCGAACGGCAGGCGCAAGTGCGCGACGTTGGTCAGCCGCATGACGGTATCCTAAGCTCCTTCCCGAGCGATCGCCGTCTCACCAGCACCCTGGAGCCGCCGTGCCGACCTTCCATGTTCCCGGCGCCGACCTCGCCGTGGAACTGAGCGATGAGGGCGGCCACCCCGTCGTCCAACTCCACGGCCTCACCTCCAGTCGCCACCGCGACCGTCTGATGGACCTCGATCTCGGCCGCGGACTCAGCGGAACCCGCTTGCTGCGGTACGACGCGCGCGGCCACGGCCACTCGACGGGCCGTACCGTCCCCGAGGACTATCGGTGGCCGGTCCTGGCCGATGACCTGTTGAAACTGCTCGACCACTGGTTCCCCGGTGAACAGGTGCACGGTGTCGGTCCTTCGATGGGCACCGGGACATTGCTGCATGCCGCTGTACGCGATCCTGCCCGATTCGCCGGTCTCACCCTGCTTGTGCCCGCGACCGCATGGCGCACCCGCGCCGCGAAGGCCGAGATCTACCGGAAGAATGCTCGGTTGATCGAGGAACAGGGACTCGACGCCTTCCTCGGTGCCGAACTCACCGTGCCTCGCCCGCCGGCCACCGTCGGAACGCCGGAAACCGTACCGGATGTCGCCGAGCACCTACTGCCCTCACTGTTCCGCGGGGCAGCGATGAGCGACCTGCCCGCCCCCGAGGCAATCGCCGCGATCGAGGTGCCGACCACGGTGTTGGCCTGGATCGACGACCCCGCCCATCCGGTGTCGATTGCCGAGGCGCTGGTGGACCTGCTGCCGACGGCCACACTGGAGGTGGCGCGCACACCGGCCGATCTCGCACGCTGGCCGAGCATCCTGTGCGAGGACGTAGCACGACACGGGTAGACACGACGCCCTAGCGATTCGTTCTGGGGCCAACCGCCCGACCCAGGGATTCGTCGTCACAAGAAGGATGAGGTCCACAACGCACTGGTTCTGCACCACGTCCTCAGCGGCGGCCGGCTCAGCTTCCGGTACTTCGACTGGCGTCGGCCAGCGCACCGAAATCGCGTCTACGTTATGCCTTCGCACTTCGATGAAATGTTCTCGACCTCACAGCTCGACGAATGGGAGGAGAAGTGGTCGCGGCTGCGCCCCCGATACACGGTGACGCGGAGACCCTTCTCGCGGGATTGACCACCCGACTCAGGCTGGCCAGCAAAGCAGAAGCTGGGCGGTCAGCGGCCTGATGGCAACTGTGGATCCGCTCGATTGACGGCTGACCCGGCACGACTCGTCCGCGAACGCCCCCGGGGCACCTCGATCTGCACCTGCCCGGTCGCCTCGGTCAACACCGTCTTCGAAGGGCTGCCGTTACCCGCATTGCCCATTCCCGTTCGGTCGGGGCCTAGCCCCTCTCGAAGCCCAGAGGCTCGGTGATCTTCTCGTTCAATGTCGTCCTCACGACGGTCATGGTGAACTGTGTCAACAGTCCGCTTTGAGCCCGCTACTGCCACCAATTCTGGGTGCTCGGGTACCGGCGTGGTTGCATGTGGGGGCGCGGCGGACGAGATGGAGGGCGTATGGGATACGACTGCACGTTGCACCTGGTGGACGAGGACGCGATCAGGGAGCAGTTCGTGCCCCGCTTGCTCGGGAGTTCGACCGAGCCGACCGCATTGGATCGAGTGCATCCGAAAGCGGCGGACGTGTGGCGGCAGGTACGCGAGCTGCTGCTCGGGACGGATGGGCACGCGGCAGCGGAGGCCGTGTCGGTGGCAGCGGTCATGTTCAGCGCCTCGATGCTGCCGTACCGCTACGAGCGGGGGCTGGCGCTGAGCCTGGCATTCGAAGCGGGACGGGTGTTTCCGGACGCGGTGTTCGAGCCGAAAGTCGAGTACGCGCCGGACGCGCTGTTCGCCGATGTGGTCGCGGCGCATCCGCAGGTACGGGGATGGTTCTCCTCGGGCTGGTTCGGCGGGAACTATACGACGGGGCTCTATGTGCCCGCCGAATATGTCGCCGAGGTGCTGGCCTGGGTGCAGGAGCAGCTCGCGCCGTTGCCCAAGGGTGCCCAGCGGAACTACCGAGGGATCGTGGCGACGCTGCGCGCGGCGGTGGATCGCAAGCTCGGATACTGGGAGGCAACGGATCTCGCGGTGCCCGCGGCGGGTGAGTTCCCCGGCGATCCGGAACTGATGTGGGCGCAGTACCTCGGCAACGACGGCACGGCTGTCGCAGCGGTGGAGACAGCACCGGCATCGCGCATCGCGAGTGTGCTCGACGACATTGTCGACGGCTTCCTGATGTCGCACAGCGACGGCAAGTCACCACAGGTGGAACTGTGGGACCTCGAGTCGTGGCCGCCGCGATTGGCGTTGCAGCGCAACGAATTCTGGGTCGCGGCCGCACGGGCCTCCGAGGGCGGATGGCTGGCGTACTCCACCGTCGACACCAAGGCACGCCCGCGCGTGTTCGCGCCGATCCTGGTGGACGGTGACACGGATGCACCGCGGGTGCTACCGGCCAAGGGACCGGACGGGGCCGACCTCTACTCCCACGAGTGCTACTTCCTCGGCACGCGCCCCGTGGTGTTGCACGAGGTGAAGAGTCACCTGCTGAGATTCGGCGGCATGCAACTCGGCGACCCGCTGCCCGGCCCGCTGTGGCTCACGGAATCCGGTGCCTGGGAACAGATTCCGGGCATCACACCGGGCACCGTGGTGAAGAGTTCACTCGGCGACGCCGCCCGCCCGGTCACCGGGGCCGCGCGACTGGCTGACGGTAGCACCGTCCTGATCTGGGACGGCAACGGCTACGAACTCGACCCCGCAGGCACCGGCTGCGTGCGCACCTTCGAGATGGCCGCACAACGCTCCTTCGTCGGCTTCACCTCGGCGCCCGCGGGCACCGACGGATTTTTCTACCAGTCCGGCCGCGACCTGCACGAGATCCATCGAGGCGGCACACCAATCCGGCACGCCGAAGCCTGGGCCAACGTCATGGACGTCCGCCCGGGACCGGACGACAGCCTCCTCCTCAAATTCGGCAGCAACGACGAAGGCAACGTCGGCGCCCTCTACTTCCCGAACGACCGTACCCACATCCCCCTCCCCCCAGAAATGTTCGGCGACAAATCCAGTTACTCGGCCCTTTACTGGAGCCGATCGACCAACCGAATAGTCGCCATCGGCGGCGGTTTCGTCGCCGTTGCGGTAGAAACCGTACTGTCACAACCGAGATCGGCGGTACCCGAACTTCCCGACGAGGACTAGCACGACGCGGCAGTACGTCGCACCCACCCCTACGCATACAAGGGCCCCATCACCCACGACACGTGCGGACGGAAGACGCAAGGCGACTGGTTTCACGGCGCAGCCGTCTATCGATGCCGCTATCCCGCGAATACGCCCTCGACAACCACCTCGAACACCCCCTCAACATCTTCCTGAAGGAAGACATACTCACCGACCCCGTCGACACCTGGCACGCGGAGATATTCGAACCCGAACGAGTCGAACACACACTCACCCAACTCGAAGCCGCCCAACCCGACGCGATGGCGACGCCGAACCTGCTGCAACAATCGATCACCGAATGCGACCGCAAACTCGCCAAACACCGCGCCGCCCTGGAAGCCGGGGCAGACCCCGCGATGGTTGCCGCGTGGAGCAGCGATATCTACCGTGAACGAGCGGCCTTGCTCGCTCAACTCACCGCAACCACACATAACACCCGCCCACCCCAACGCATGAGCCGCGATGAAATCCGTCAACTGGTCGACGCCCTGGGCGGACTGTTGGCGATCCTGCGCGCCGCCGACCCCGGCGACAAACTCGAGGTATATCGGGAACTCGGACTCAAACTGAACTACAACCACGAAACCGAGGAAGTCACGGCGTACGCCAACCCGCAACCGCAGGTTGGCGTACTGTCTGTGTCCGGAGGGGGACTTGAACCCCCACGCCCGATAAAGGGCACTAGCACCTCAAGCTAGCGCGTCTGCCATTCCGCCACCCGGACCGGTGGTGCTCAGCAAGGTTATCGGATGTGGCGGCTGGGGCCAAATCGCGGTACGAGTCGCTGGTCACCGGGTGGTCCGGGGGTGGATGGGAGGCGGGTCAGCGCAGCTCTTCGAAGGTGCGCTCGAAGGCGAGGGCGCCGTGGCCGTCGGCGACCTGGCGGTCGATGAGGGACTTGATCGGGCCGATCACATCGAGCGCGACGCCGGCGTCGCGGCTGGCGCGCACGATGGCGTCCATCGCGGCCTTGTGGAAGTTCAGGTGCTGGACGTCGGTGGTGTAGTCGCCGCCGTCGATGATCCGGCCGTACTCCGGAATGAGCTGGGCCATCGCCGTCACCCACGCGGTCGCGCGTTCGGCGAACGCGCTTGCGGAGGCCCCGGTGGAGCGCACCAGCGCCGCGCCGTGGAGGAAGCCGGCGAACATCGAGTACATGTTCGAGAGCAGGGCGAAGTCCCAGGTCGCGGCGAGGCCTGCGTCTTCGCCGAAATAGTCTGCGGCGGCGGCGGATTCGAGCGTCTCGCGGTTGTCGTCGAAGACCTTGCGCGACCCGCTGTACAGGATGGACGCGCCGGGCTGCCCGATCATCGGCGGCACCGCCATGATGCCGCCGTCGAGGTAGTCGATGCCGTGCTGTTCGGCCCATCGGCCGAGTTCGCGGGCTTCCTCGGGCGCGGTGCTGGTCAGGTTGATCACCTGCTTGCCAGACAGTCGGTCGGCGACCGGGTCGAGCGCGGCGTGCACCGAGGCGTGGTCGAGCAGCACGACCACGATCACCTCGCCCGCGCGCACTGCCTCGTCCACGGTGGCGACGCCGACCGCTCCGGCCGCGACCAGGTCGGCGTCCTTGCCAGGGGTCCGGTTCCAGACGGTGGTGGGTCGTCCGGTCTTCAGGAAGGCCGCCGCGAGGGCCTGGCCCATCGCGCCGAGTCCGAGGACCGTCACCGGGTTCTGCTGGTTCTCCGCCATCGCGGGTCAACTCCTTGGGTGGGAAACGTTGTGGTCAGCGCGCTGGAATCAACAGTGCGCGAGGGACGTTGGGTCGACAAGTACCTACTATTCGGTCGGGTACTTACCAACATGTGTGTGAGCAGCTAGCGAGGTGCGGCAGTGGGCGCGAAGAGATCAGGACCATATTTCTGCGGCATCGACGCGGCCATGGACGTGATCGGCGGCAAGTGGAAGGCGCTGATTCTGTGGGAACTCGAGGAGTACGGTGTGCGCCGTTTCGGTGAGCTGCGCCGCGGCCTGCCCGGCGTCTCCGAGAAGATGCTCATCCAGCAGCTGCGCGAGCTCGAGGAGGACGGCATCGTCACTCGCGAGGTCTTCCCGGAAATCCCGCCGCGCGTGGAGTATGAGCTCACCGAACTCGGTTCGGCCCTCAATCGCGCCCTCGAACCACTGGGCGCGTGGGGCCGCGACCGGATCGAGCGCATCGGCGCCGACCGGGTGCATGTCCCCGTCTGACCTGGCGATTTGGTGATCACCCCGGCCACCCGTTTATGATCATGATCCGCTGGCGACGCCAAGTCGTCACGGGCACAGAAAACACCGGTCCGGGTGGCGGAATGGCAGACGCGCTAGCTTGAGGTGCTAGTGCCCTTTATCGGGCGTGGGGGTTCAAGTCCCCCTTCGGACACTCGATGCACGGTTTCGCGGCAGATGTGCCACGAAACCGTGTTTTGGTTTGCGCGGCGACGTGCCACACCTCCAAAGCGTGTCCGTTCGAGCTCTCGCGTTCCCGGCTGTCGGCTCGGTATGGCAACGGTCCGGCTGGCGCATCTCCGCGAAACGCCGACGGCCGACTTTGGACCAGGCGAACAGATCGCCGGAGCCAGCCTGCGCGGATGGCGAATCGATCACCGGCATCGTGCTCGCTGCCGCGCCCGGCCGCGGGCAAGCCGCATCCATGTCAACCCGAATTGGCATGACGTGTATCACATGCAGCTGGCAAACCTGCTGGGTGTGCGGCGGCGCAGCGCGGCACCTGCGGTTTTCTAGGGCAACTTCCGCATTTCCTCTATGCACAGTTAACCGACTGTGCGTAAACTGTGACCAAGCTGATATCAAAGAGGCGGCCGGGAAGGTTCGGCAGCCGCGCAGACGCTAGGTCTCCACGACCGCACGCCCCGCAGCTGCCATGAGGTCGGCGAGCAGAAGTCCGCAATCGACTCACTCGCGATCCCAGTCCTCCCCTCTCGTCTTCATAGTGAAGATCGACCCCCGCGACACCGCGGCGGGCAGAGCGATAACGAGACGGTCCCCACGATTGCGTGGCGTGCCGAACAGTCGAGCGTTTCCACAACTTCAGAACTGCTGCATCGGCGAGCCTCAGCGGCTCATGTTTCTCGGGTCCGCGCTACCCGACCACGTTGCCGGAACCCGTTCTTCTGTTTCCGAGAATCCGATTCACAAGATCACTACCACACGCGAAGGAGCTGCAATGCCCGATACGATCGAAGACGCACTACATCAGGATTTCAAGCGCTGGAGCGAGCTGGTCGACCGCGCCGCACACGCGGACAACGAAGTCGAAAGGGAGAAGCCCGCTTTGGCCGCGGCAGAGCTGGAATCGAAGTGGACCCGCACCGCCACCGAAGTCTGGCGAACCCTGCACGACCAATGGTGCGAAAGCATCGACCAGACGCCGGCAAGGGTGAAGTCCGAATACGCTCTGCTTTGAGCCATGCGACTTCTACACCGGTTGCGGGCTGAGCGTCGCTGAGCGCGACGACGTGCTCGCCTCCGACGTGGAGAACGCGGCGCAGCGTCTTCGATGAGCGGTCACTGGCCGGTCGGCGCGTTGGGTGTCGAAACGGGACCACCCAGGGCCTGAGCTTTCAGCTGTTCGAATTCCGCGTCGGTGATGACACCGGAGTCGCGGAGGGCCTTGGCGTCGGCGATGCTCTCGGCGGGAGACTTGCCCGCGACTTGCCGGATGTACTGATCGGTGGCCTGCTTCGCCTCGGCCTGCGCCTGTTGGGCGCGCAGGGCCATGCCCCGCCCGCGCACGATCAGGTACACGAACGCCGTCAGGTACGGCAGCACCACCAGCGCGATCACCCACAGGGCCTTGGCGATGCCGGAGACGGTGTGGTCGCGGAACAGATCGATGAGAATCTGGAACAGCACGATCAGGTACGCCACGAAGGCGAACACGAGGATCGTGTACCACACGTAATCCCAGAACGAATCCATGCTGTGAACCTCCTCGGATGGATCTTTTCCGCGTCGTTGCCAGCCGTGGATCCCGGCCGCGGAGTAACCGGACTGCCGGTCGGCCTTTCGATCGAAAACAAACTCTTGTCTTCTTTGTGGTTCGTCCACGCTTCGGCGACAGCGCAAAGGTGTGGTTCGAAAATAGGCGCACGACGATGTCGGCGCTAGGGTTCGGCGAAATTGCCGAGCAAATGGTATGGATGATCGTGACTGCTAAAATCGCCGTGTGAACACCGCCAAGAGGCGGTCTGATCGGCCGTTGTGCGGACCACTTCTTCACAACTCTCCATCGGAGAGCGGTCTGCTTGTTCCCGCCAACACCGCTGGAGACGGAGGCGGATATGACCACAGGTGACGGGGACTGGTCCAAGCCCGAGGCGATGGCCATCCCGAAGGAAGGCTATTTCGCGCTCGAGCAGGGGCGGTACGGGCCGGTATTTCCCCGCACACCAGCCAATTACGGCTTCTCGATCATCGCGAAGGTCAAACCCGGTCGTGAGGCGGCGATCCGGGAGTACGGCAAGCAGATCGAGGCCGCGGTCGCGGAAGATCCCACCGTTCTGGCGCCGCTGCGGCTGCACTACTTGCGGTGGGTGCTGTTCGACCTCGGCGACGGCTTGTGTTTCCAGTACCAGGGGATCTTCGACACCGACTTCGACAAGTACGTCGAGGACGCCATCGCCCTGTTCTTGTCGACGGGCATCACGACCGTGTTCGTGAACCTCGAAGGGTTCCCGGAGGACTGGAGGACCAATACCGAGGCGGTCGTGAGATTCTTCCGTGAGCATCAATTCCCGAGCTTCCTGGAGTACGGCGAGTACCCGTATGTGACGGCGGACGAGATCAAGAAGGCACTGCGCGTCAAGGCGGCGTTCTCCGGCATGCTCGACCAGATGCAGTAGAACCACGAGGTTCGTTGATGCTCGAACTCGACGATATCCAGCACCTTGTGCTCACCCGGGTGCCCGCGCTGGCCGGACGCTACGAGTTCCTGTCGTTCGCCAGTGGCGACGGTGGACGGGCGTGGCTGTCGGGCATGGTCGACCAGGTGGCCTCGGCGGCCGACGTACAGCGCTCCGTGCACACCGATCGTCGCTGGGTGACACTCGCGTTCACCTGGACCGGGCTGCGCGCGCTCGGCGTGCCCGAGCAATCGCTGGCGACGTTTCCCGAGGAGTTCCGGCAGGGCATGGCAGCGCGGGCGAGCATGCTCGGTGACACCGGACTCGCGCACCCCGACCACTGGGTCGGCGGGTTGGCGGATGACGATCTGCACGCGATCGCGATCCTCTTCGCCGGTGACGACGCCGAGCGCGCACGCTGGGTTGATGCGCACGATCGACTGGTCGCCGACCGCGCCGGAGTGACGGTGCTGTCGTCGCTGGACGTCGGGGCGGTCCCGCCGTTGGATTACGCGCACGACCATTTCGGCTACCGCGACCGGTTGTCGCAGCCGGTGATCGAGGGCTCCGGCGAACAGCCGACGCCGGGCACGGGCGCCCCGATCAAAGCAGGGGAATTCATCCTGGGATACCCCGACGAGGACGGTCCCCCGGTGGAACTGCCACAACCGGAGGTGTTGTCGCGCAACGGCACCTACCTGGCCTACCGGCGCCTGGAGGAACACGTCGGGCGATTCCGCGACTTCCTCGCCGAGCACGCCGACTCCCCCGAGGAACAAGAATTGCTGGCCGCGAAACTGATGGGCCGCTGGCGTAGCGGCGCCCCCTTGGTGCTCGCCCCCGAGCAGGACGATCCCGAACTCGGGGCCGATATGCAGCGCAACAACGACTTCGGCTACAAACACATGGACCCCTATGGCTATGCCGCGCCACTGGGTTCGCACATCCGCAGGCTGAATCCCCGCGACACCGCGGTGAACATGCAACGTCGGCGCCTGATCCGCCGCGGCGCCACCTACGGACCACACCTTCCCGAAAACGTTCCCGACGACGGAGCCGAGCGCGGAATCGCGGCCTTCGTGCTGTGCGCGAGCCTGGTGCGCCAATTCGAGTTCGCCCAGAACGTGTGGGTCAACGACAAGACGTTCCACGAGCTCGGCAACGAGCGCGATCCGATCATCGGCAATCAAGACGGCACCCTGGAATACAAGATCCCCAAACGCCCTATTCGTCGAACCATCAAGGGATTACCGGCATTCACAACTCTCAGGGGTGGCGCGTATTTCTTCATGCCCGGTCTTCGCGCCCTGCGTTACCTCTGCACCCGAGCCGACAGCGAGGTAGCACTATGACCGCGGCGCGCACGTACAACCAATCCCAGCTGCCACGCCCCTACACGCCAGGCAGACGCCGATTGAGCATCTATTGGACCTGGAGCTATCCGTGGGAAGCCCAGCGCGACCCCGCCGCGCTGGACAACCGCTTCTCCACCATGACCGAAGTGCGCCAGGCGACTTGGCCTGCCTACGAGACGCCCGAGTACGACGCCGCCCACTTCCTGCAAGGCATCGCCGGAACGTTGGAGCTGTTCCACCGCTCCACGCTCCGCTTCCAGGAGGTCGCCGAAGAAGCCACCGGCCATCCCGTCGCGGTCTTCCAGCGCATTGATCAAGCCGGGTTCGAACTACCCATCGATGAACGCGTCCTCGCCGACACGGACACCCTCATGGTCTTCGGCCTCGACCACGTCCTGGGTCAGGCGGCGGCCAAGCCCGAGGAGATCGCGATGATCGAGGAGTGGTTGCGACGCGAAGGCGCCTGCCTGCTCCTCGCGCCGCACCACGACGTCGGCTGCACCGACGACCTCCGGCAACGCCAAGTCGAATACGAACACCACGGCGACCCGCTGGTGCCACGCCAACAACGGTTCAGCGCCTACACCCGCTCGCTCATGGAAGCCCTCGACGTTCCGGTGCGCAATATGTACGGACTTCGCCCCGCCGTCGTCGAAGACACGAAATCCATTGCGCCACTTGTCACTTTCCGTGACCGCGACGCCTTGCACCTGCTCGACGACGTCACCACTTTCAACTTCCACCCCCACCTCCCGCACTACCACCTCACCGCGCCCGCGAGCGAATCCGTGCGACTGCTCGCGCGCCAACCCATCGACCTCGACCGACCGCACCCCTTCACCGCCGAAGGCAACACCGAGTTCAACACCCTGATCTGGTTGCCGCCCACCGACCACCGCGCAGGCGACATCGTCATGATCGACTCCACCAACTTCACCACCTTGTTCGGCGGAACCGAAAGCCTCACGAACCTCTGGCGCAACCTCGCACTCATGAAGTGATGCCGCATCGAAAACGGCCGTCGCGCACACCGACCCCTCGGCATCACTACCTGATCGCGACGACCAACGCGTCGTTGATGGACCGCCACGCCACACCCGCCTCCAGGAACCCGGCCTCCTTCAACCGCGCGCAGTGCCACGCGATCGGATGTTCGTCTCCCCCGCTGTGCTGATCGAAGATCGCGCGGCTACCCTCGTATTCCTCGGCCAGAGCCGGGTCGCGTCCTACCTGGGCCCACCACTGCTCGAAGTCGAGTGCGCCGGTGATGCGGGCGCGTTCCTGATGGGACTTCTGGATGGTTTCGTCGAGCGCGTTGAGCAGTGGAGTATCGGGGTCGGGCATGTGATCGGCATTGAGGAAGACTCCGCCCGGTCGAACCAATTTCGCGAGGTCGGTGTACAAGCGGGTCAGCGGATCGGTTTTCATCCAATGCAAGGACGTCGCGGTGAGCACAGCATCGAACGACTCGTCCGGCAGGGAATCGATCCAACCGGGTTCGGCCACGTCGGCCGTCACGAAGGTGATCCGTGAATCCCTGTCGAACGATCCCCGGGCTATCGCGAGCATCGTCGGATCGATGTCGACGGCGACGGATCTCGCTTCCGGGAATCGCGCGAACAACCGTCGGCTGATGCTGCCGGGTCCGCAGGCGAGGTCCAGCACTCGCGGAGTCGGCCCCGCCGCGGCGGCCACCACATCCAGCATCACCCGGAATCGTTCCTCGCGTTCGGGCAGATAGAACTCCTGCTGCGTATCCCAGCTTTGCTGCCACGACTCCCAGTCCACAACGCCTCCGTATCCAGAAACAACTAGAAATGGCTGCCGAACAGTGGTGCGCACGAACGCCGGATCACTACCGGCCGAATACGGGAGAGAATTGATTCTCGGCTGCAAACGTTACACAAATCCACCGCCGTGAAGTGATGACAACACACCGGGGGTGCTGTTGAGTCGAGATATGCGGTCGACGAGGTTGTTCGGCAAGCTGGCGAAGGATCTCGCCGCGCGGATGGAATCGGCCAGCGGCTGGCCTCGCACCCTCCGGCGAATCGTCGACGGGTTCGTCGAGATCGAGATAGTCGACCGATCGATGACCCTCGCGGCCCAAATCTTCACTTCGGTATTGCCCGTGCTGATCGCCGGGTCTTTCCTGCCCTACTGGGATCTGGCGGGTCGGGCGATCAACGACCAGCTCGGCTTCGACACGGAGATTCTCGTGTCCGGTGTGGGCACCTTCACGGTCACCGATCCCACCTTCGCGGCGTTCGGAGTCGTCGGATTGCTGATGGTCCTCATCAGCGGCACCTCGTTCGCCAAAGCGCTGGCGCGAATCTACGCGAAGATCTGGAACGTGCCGTCGATCCGGGTGCGCAACGCGTGGCGATGGCTCGTCGTCCTTCTCCTCGTTGCCTTCTCGGCCGTGCTCCTCGGCGCGATCAGGGAACTGACCGGGCTGCGCTACGTCGGTGTGCCGCTCGCCATCGCGGGTGAGCTGGCGGTCTGGATGCTCGTCTGGACTATCAGTCCGTACCTGCTCACGATGGGAAAGCTGTCCGGCCGTGTCTTGTGGATGACCGGGGCGCTCACAGCGTCCGGCCTGACGGTCGTCCGAGCCGCGGGAAGGCTCGTGCTGCCGAGGATCACCGATACCGCGTACACGAGGTTCGGACTGCTCGGGCCGGTGTTCACGTCGATCAGCTGGCTGTTCGTGCTGTCGGCGGTGGTGGTCGGCGCCGCGACGATCACCAAGGCGCTCGCCCTCGACGAGTCCCCGCTCGGTCGGTATCTTCGCGGACCGGCCACCGGCGATCGGCAGGAGCCGCAGCCGACCGTTTCCCCCGCCATCCGGCGAGTCCCGGCCATCGCCGAGGACGAGGCGCGCGGGTCAGGTGTCGGCTCGCTCCGCGACCTCGGCATGCTGCCGGGCGACAGCGGGACGGATCAGCAGTTCCAGCGCGAGCAACGCCAGCAGCGCGCCGAGGACGATCCACACGACCACGAGCCCGGTGGGATAGTCCCAGAACACCAGCACGAGGGCAGCGATGCCGATGACCGTCCAGCGTAGCGCCGTGCGAGCTCGAAAAGCCCACCGCTCCAACGCGTTCGGCGGCCGCGATCGCCTCACTGCGTCCATGCCGCGCCCGAACCGACGGCGCATCGCGGTGGCCGAATCTCCGGTGAGGTAGGCGCCGAGCGCGATCGCCAGGCCGAGCACGGCGACTCCGCGCAGCGCGGTCCGCAGCGGCACGAGCACGGTGTCGATGATCGCGGTGGCCGCGGCCGGTGACAGCACGTCGGCGGGCATGTCCTCCAGATACAGTGCGCGGGCGACGATCAGCGCGATGGCGAGGATCAGCATGCCCACCGCGAGCGCGAGCCCGACGAAGACCACGGCGCGCCTGCGGCCGCCCGCGGGCGCCGCGGCGATCGCGGCCACGGCGACCGCGATCGTCACCCACGGCAGTACCACCGAAGCCTTGTCGAGATTGTCGACCGCGCGCTGTGCCCGGACCAGCTCCGGGGATCGGAACAACACGAGCTGTTTGTCGACCGCGGGGATTTTCTCGGCGAAGGTGAAGCCGCGATCGAGCAGCCGTGCCTTCACGTTCTCGATCACCGTCCCCAGCGAAATACTCACCGTGCCGTTCTCGTCGACGGTCACCGACTCGGGGCCGGCGACATGACCGGTCGCCACCGCCACCAGCTTGGTGTGAGCCGCGCGGTTGGCTTGTAGCCACAGATCCTCGAACTCGTCGCTGCGCACGTACGACAGCACCGTCTCGTGGACGAAGTCGCGTGTCTGCTGGGCGATCACCGGCGCGAGCCCTTCGACCGCGCGATCGACGCGCGGCCGGTTCTCGACCGCCGGAACGGCCTCGGTCAGGGCGGCCAGCGCGTCCGCGGTCATGCCTTCGATGTCGACGCGGGCGAAGATCTCGTCGGTGGTGGTGTTCGCGACTTCGTTCTGCAGGGCCGGGTCGGAGGCCAAGGGCGCCATCGTGGTCACGTACCGGTCCGTGTCGAGGATCTGACTCCGCACGTACCGGGCCAGCACCGTCGTGATCGCCAGCACGGCGACCAGCACCACCAAGACCGCTACGGCCGTCCACCGCCATGCGTGCCGCCGCGGCCGTGCGCCGCGGTGACGCTCCGCTCGCAACGCGGCCACCTCCGCGCGCAGCCGGTCGAGTTCGGCGCGTTCATCGGAGTTCAGCCGTTCGTCGGGCGCGTCGGCATTCATCGGTATCCCCAACTCCTGGAACGGACTCGGGCAAATTCGGCAGCATCGCGGTCGGCAACCGCCACAATTGTCCGGAGGGCTCGTCTACAGAAAGCCTGTCCTGTTTCACCCATGTGGAAATGAGGGCGCGCCCTGGACGGTCCAGTTCGCAGCTGCGGTGCAGTGACCTGGGCTGATCAGCGGCGTACGCTATGCCTGAGAGTAGCACCGCCTATACGGTGCGTTCGAGAACGATCTTCACCTCGCACAACCAACCGAAACCGCTGCCGCATCGAGAGCAATCCGTAAGCGAGCCAGGTTGATACGGCTCTTTCTCGTGATGGAAAGAGGTTGTCGTGACCGAAAACGATATCGACGCGTTAGGCCCGGTCGATTATCTCGTGATCGAATTTCCCGCCGATCGACCTCCGGACGGTTCGGCGCTTCCCCTGCTGCGCGACCTCGTCGAGCGCGGCATCATTCGAGTGCTGGATCTGGCGTTCGTCCGAAAGGATGCCGACGGTTCCCTCGCCGGAATCGACATCACCGACGTGGGCCTCGAAGGGGACCTGGACATCACCCTGTTCGCCGAGGCGGGATCAGGCCTCCTGGACGAGGCCGACCGCAGCGAAGCAGCCGGGGTGCTCCAGCCGGGATGCTCGGCGGCGATCTTGGTCTACGAGAACAGGTGGGCAGCGCCCTTCGCGTCCGCACTGCGCCGCAAGGGCGCCCAGCTCGTCGCTTCCGGGCGGATTCCGGTGCAAAGCCTGCTGTCGTCGCTCGAACTGCTCGAGACGGAAAGTCGATAGGGAGGGTGTCATGCCAGGATTGCTTCGCGGCGTAGCCCGCACCGCAGTGATCTCCGGAACCGCGACCGCCGTATCGAACCGGGTCTCCCGGCGCCAGGGCGAGCGGTGGGCGGCGCAGGAGCAGGCGCAGCCCGACCCCTATGACCGATACGCGCCACCGCCCACACCGCCACCGAGCGGCGGCACCGACATGGACCGAATCACGGCGCTGAAAGAACTCGCCCAACTCAAAGCGCAAGGGGTGCTCACCGAAGCGGAGTTCGAAGCGGAGAAGGCGCGAATCCTCAGTGGGTGAGCAGGATCTTGACGATCACGACGGTCGCGGCGACCACCGTCAGCAAGACCGCGGCCAGCACGGATGCCCGAGTCGGGCGCTCGCCTTTGAGCCGACCGATGACGAACACGATGCCGCCGATGCGGACCAGCACAGCGAGTTCCGCGGCGACTTGGGCGGTTCTCGGCTCGACCCATCCGATCCAGCCAATCGCCAGAACGACGCACGGCAGTACCGCCGAACTGAGAATCGGGACGGAGTTGCGCAATTCGCGCAGTGTCTCGACTCGCGTCGATGGACTTCGATGACGCACGCTGTGTCCGACCGCTTCGGCGAAGACGTGCGCGACGCACGTGGACAACGCCGTCCCGAGGACCACAAGGATTCCGACGTACTTCTCGCCCGTGGTTACCGGAACCAGCGCTGCAAGAACCAGGACATTGCCGTAGATGTAGGCGCTGATGCGGCTCGCCGCGTTGTCGCGATCCAGCGGCCTGGTGCGCGAGAACAGCGGGCCGTGCAGCAGCGCGTGCGAGCTCGATGACACATCGTTGTCAGACCGCATCGGACGCTCCGGCGGGATGCGCCACGTCGTCTCGCGGCAGCGCTGTGGCGGCGAGGAGGCCGGCTATGGCGATGATCGCGAGTGTGGTCATCGCCGCGGCGTAGGCGTGACTCGACAGACCCGCGACCAGGATGGTGCCCGCGATGGCGGTGCCGAGCGAGGAACCGAGATTCGAGACGCAACGCGACAACCCTGATATCTCGCCCTGCTGGTCTTCACCGAAGCTGGACTGGACGATATCGACCGACGGCGTCAACATCACGCCGAGACCCAGCCCGATCAGCAGCAGCCCAGGCGACAACGCCCAGGGGGTTTCGAAGCGGCCCGCCAGCGCGAGCAATGCGCTGATACCGACGATGGTCACCAGAAATCCCGCGATAATCAGGGTGCGTTGCGAACGTCTGCGCGCCAACCGTGCCGCGCCGAGCGACGTCACCAGCAGCCCGACCGTGGCCGCGGTGAAGATCACGCCGGTCTGAATGGCGTTGTAACCGCGAACGACTTGCAGGTACGCGGCGACCACGAACGAGGTTCCCATCAGCACCAGCCACTGGATGTTCTGCGTGACGAGACCGAGGTTGGACGTGCGGTTGCGGAACAGGCTTGTCGATATCAACGGCACGCGGCCCGCCTTCTCCTTCGCGCGGATCGAGAGGAAGAACGACACCAGCACCACCACGCCCGCCGCGATCAGCACGAGCATGAGCCGGATGTCGTTGTCGGCGGCAAGGATTCCCATGACCAGCAGCACCAGTCCGACCGCCGACAGCACGGCGCCCAGGATGTCGAATGGCACGGTCGGGTCCGGGCGCACCGGATCGACGATGCGGCGGCCGAGCAGCACGATCGCCGCGACCACCAGCGCTTGGAACGCGAACGCCGCGCGCCAGCCGATCCCCGAGGTGATGAGTCCGCCGAGGAGCGGTCCCGCCGCGGCGCCGATCCCGCCCAGTGCCATGATCGCGCCGAAAGCCCTTGCCCTGGAGGTGGCTTCGGTGAAGAACAGCGTGGTCAGGATGTAGACGGGCGGGATCAGCATCGCGGTGCCGATGCCTTCCAAAATGGAATTGCCGAGAACCAGCACGCCGAGCCCCGGTGCGAGCGCGCTCAGCACCGCGCCGACGCCGTAGATGACCAGACCCGCCATGAAACAGCGTTTGCGGCCGTACCGGTCGGTGATCTTCCCGCCCGGAATCATCAGGGCGGCCATCACCAACAGGAAGATCGTGATGACGGTCTGCACACCCTGCACCGTGGTGTTCAGATCGGCGCTGATGTCGTTGATCATCACGTTCATGTTGGAACCGGCGAAACTGCAGATGAACTGCGCCAGTGCCAGCGGAACCAGCACCCCGCGGGGTGGGGCGAGCGCACCGGTATCGGCCATCGGCTACTCACCTATTCGGTCGTCGCCGATCCGGCTTCGGCGCGGTCGAGTTGTTCGTCGAGGGCCATGGCGGCGGCGACGAGGGCGAGATGGGTGAAGGCCTGGGGGAAGTTGCCGAGCTGCTCGCCGGAGGGGCCGATCTCCTCGGCGAAGAGCCCGACGTGGTTGGCGTAGGTGAGCATCTTGTCGAACGCGTAGCGGGCCTGGGTCAACCGGCCCGAGCGTGCGAGCGCCTCGACATACAGGAAGCTGCACAGGTTGAAGGTGCCCTCGACGCCGCGCAAGCCATCCGGAGACGCCTCCGGGTCGTAGCGATAGACCAAGCTGTCGCTGACCAGTTCGCCGTCCATGGCGTCGAGAGTGCTCAGCCATGCCGGATCCAGCGGCGACAGGAAGCCCATCCGCGGCATCAGCAGCAGCGACGCGTCGAGCACGTCCGTGGCGTAGTGCTGCACGAACGCCTGCCGTTTCGAGCTCCAGCCCCGATCGACGATCTGGGCGAAGACCGCATCCCGCGCCCGCGTCCAGTTCGTCACATCCGCGGGCCGGGAGTAGTCGGTGGCCAACCGGATGCCTCGATCGAACGCGACCCAGGTCATCAGCCGGCTGTAAGTGAATTCCTGTTGGCCGCCGCGGGTTTCCCAGATACCCTCGTCGGACCGGTCCCAGTGCTCGGTCAGCCAGTCGAGGAGATTCGCGAACACCCGCCATCCCCAGATGCCGCCGATGTCCGAGGACTGAGCCATGGCGTCGGCGGCCTCGCCGTAGATGTCGAGCTGAATCTGATCGGCCGCCGCGTTGCCGACCCGCACCGGCGCGGATCCGCGGTAGCCCTCCAAGTGGTCGAGTACCTCTTCCTCCAGGCGCGGGTCGCCATCGATCCGGTACATGATCTGCAGCGGTTCACCAGAGGCGGTGTCGCCGGCCTCGAGACGGTCGCGCAGCCAGCGCCGGAAGGCGTAGGCCTCTTCGGTGAATCCCAGATCGATCAGGGCCCGCACCGACAGTGAGGCGTCCCGGACCCAGGTGTATCGGTAGTCCCAGTTGCGTTCGCCGCCGACCTGTTCCGGCAAGCCCATGGTGGCCGCGGCGATCGGCGCGCCGGTCGGCAGGTAGGTGAGCAGCTTCAAAGTGATCGCCGAGCGGTTGACCATGTCCCGCCACCGGCCCCGATACGTGGACGAACGCAGCCAGGACTGCCAGAAACGGCGACACCGCTCGAGGTCGGCGATGGTGTCGTCGCGCTCCGGTGCGGCGGGGGCGGGCCCCTCGCTCCCCATGCTCGTCAAGACCACCACCGCGGTCTCGCCCTGCGAGAGCGTGAACCGTGCCGTGACGTCGCCGTCTTCGGCGTGCAGCGTCACCGGATCGCTCGCTTGTAGATGCAGGTCCGTATCCGGCCCGTAAAAGACCGCCGTTCGTTCGCCGCGCTGTTCCAGTGTGTGCTCGGCCCTCCCGTAGTCGAACCGGGGCCGACAGGTCAGTGTGAATGTCAGGGTTCCGCGCACCACGCGGACCACTCGCACCAGCCGGTGTCGGTCGGTGGGCACGGGCTCCCGGATCGGTTCCATGAAATCGCCGACCTCGCCCACGCCGTCCGGTGCCATGAACCGGGTGACGAGAATGGCGGTGTCCGGCAGATATAACTGGCGAACCGCGGCGTCCTCGGTGGTGGATTCCACGGCCAGCCGGCAGAATCCGCCGCGCTCGCTGTCCAGCAGCGAAGCGAAAACGCTCGGCGAATCGAACCTGGGCGTGCACCACCAATCAATGGTCCCCGCCGAGGACACCAGGGCCGCGGTCTGCAGATCGCCGATGATGCCGTGCTCGGCAATCGCTGGATAGGCATTCACAAGCGCTCCTTCGGTAAGGGTGAATTGGACGTGGCACAGTTCGCGGGCTGCCCGCCCGAACGTCGCACACCACCCGTCCGGAAGCGCTCCCCTTCAGTGTGCGCCCGCACGAGACCGAACGGGGAAGGTGCGCGAAATCGGACCGACACCGTCCGGTGGAATTGCTGATGATATTGTGGTCTGGATCACACACAATGGCGTGTGTGATCCCGTTATCGATGGGCCTATTACCGCATCGACCGAGGGGATGTCCGAGGAAACTCGAGCCCTAGTCGCCGAAATTCACAAGGAGCCGCCTGGCCAAGCGAGTCGTCCTCCACGGACGCGGAAGGCGCAGGATTCGCGGGCTGCTTGCCAGCTCGAATTCGTATGCGTTTCCGCGCTTCTGGGGAAGCGTTCGGGATATGCGAAAAACCGTCCCGCTCATACTCTTCGCACACCACCTGGATCGCCGTACGCGGCGCCGTCCGGCGAGAGCTCCGAGGAAACCCGGATCGCTCGACCGGAACCAGTCGAGGCACCCCTACCGCTCCGGCGGGCACGGGGAGCCGAGTGAATCGCGAATCCACGAACCAGCGGAGGTGTGAACCATGACCAGGCCAACCGAAACCAACGACTACCCCGTCAGCCAGGCCGTCGCGGCCGGGACGTCGATCGGCGCGGCATTCCTGCTGATGATCACCGGCATCGTGTCGATCCTGCAGGGAATCTCCGCGATCGCCAAAGACGAGATCTACGTGGCCGGGCCCGAGTACATCTATCAGTTCAACACGACCGGCTGGGGCTGGGTGCATCTGATCCTCGGCATCCTCTTGGTGCTCGCCTCGCTCGGATTGATGGCAGGCGCGGGCTGGGCCAGGGTGGTCGCGGTGATCCTCGCGGGCTTGTCCCTCCTCGGAAACTTCCTGTGGCTCCCCTACTACCCGTGGTGGTCGGTACTGGTGATCGCGCTCGACGTCGTGGTGATCTGGGCCGTGACGACCTGGCAGCCGAATCGCGTCTGATCCGGCCGGATTCACGCCGCCGCACCCGAGCGCATGGGGTGGCGGCGGCGTTTCACGTCCGGTCTTCGGCGCCGCTGCGATGGCCAGGTTCGGTCGAGCAGACTGAAGGGATGACGCGCCCCGAGCTGAATGCCCGACCGCAGTGGCGACGGACCGGGAACGCGAAGTTCCCCGTTGCCGCGGTCGTGGACGGCTCGTGGTGGGTCCTGCGGCTCAACGGGTTTCCCGATCACCCGCTCTGGACGCTCTTCGTCGACGGCGCGCGGCGTTTGGACGTCGACGACGCGCCATCGGCATGGCGACCACGCCTTGGCGAGTCCACTCCCCTGCTGGACTCTGTGACAGCCGAGAAGGTCGTGGCGCCGATCCGGCGCTTCGTCGCATACGGCAGCGAAGTCGGCGATCCGTGCGACAACCCGTTCTGTTGCGGTTGACGCGACTCTGCACGGCGTGCGGCGAATCCTGCCACGCCTCAGCGGGCCCGGAATCGAATCCCACACCGGAAGGTCCCAAACCTCTCGGTAACCATGTTACTCTACCGCCCGTTGCGCTGTGACGGGTGTCATGCATTCGGCGCCGTGCGACACAGGACACTCCGGCGACGGCGTCGGGGGTGAACTTCACGGAGAGTTTTCGATGCAGCGAGTGCACGGAAGGCGGTCGCTATCGCGGTCCGCCAGGATGGCGGCGGCGGTGGCCGTTGCCTGCGCCACGGCGGTGGCGGGGGTCGGGGTGGACGTCACGGAAGCGGCGGCCGACGAGGTCAGCGCCTTCTACACACCACCGGCGCAGATCCCGGCGGAACCGGGCTCGATCATCAAGACCCAGCCGATGCCGCTGTTCGCGACCGCGCCGACCCTCGAGGGATGGCCGGGCCAGGCGCAGCACGTCATGTACACCACGCGGTTCCAGGACGGGTCGCCGGTCGCGGTGACCGGAACGTTCATCGACGCCACCGGCCCGTGGCAGGGTCCAGGACCGCGCCCGACGGTGGTCATCGGTCCGGGCACCTCGGGCCAAGCCGACCGGTGCGCGATGTCGGTGGCGTTCTCGACCGGAATGGCGCTGTTCACCGATCCCTCGCCGGGACTGTCGGCGAATCAGGAACTCCCGTCGTCGGCGGTGTGGAGCTCGCTGGGCGCCCGGGTCTTGGTGACCGACTACATCGGCCTCGGCACGCCCGGTATTCATACCTTCGCCAATCGCATCGAGGGCGCGCACGCCCTGCTCGACGGCGCCCGGGCGGCCAACCATCTGGCGGGCGTCGGACCGGAAACCCCCGTCGTGTTCTGGGGTTACTCGCAGGGTGGCGGCGCGGCGGCCGCGGCGGCGGAGATGCAGCCGAGCTACGCGCCGGAACTGAACCTCAAGGGGACATGGGCCGGCGGTCCCGTCGCGGATCTGGCGAAGATTCTCGAGCGCATCGACGGCGCGCTGATCGGCGGCGCCATCGGCTTCGCCATCAACGGCATGCTCGCCCGCTACCCCGACCTGCACACGGCGGTCGACCGGGTGACCAGCCCCGCCGGACGCGCCATGCTGGACACGCTCAGCACCTCGTGCATCGGCGACGTCATCACCCATCACCCGTTCCTGCGGACCAACTCGATGACGATCGACGGCCGATCGCTCACCGAACACCTGCACGCGATCCCGGAAGCGGGTCCCGCCCTGAGCGATCTGCGCGTCGGCACCATGAAGCCCGCCACGCCGGTCCTGATCACCAGCGGCCTCAACGACGACACCGTCCCCTACAACCAGGCCCGCCAACTCGCCGAGGACTGGTGCGCCAAGGGCGCCACCGTCACGTTCCGCACCAACGACCTGCCCCCGATCTTCCCTGGCGCCACGATCCCCAATCACTTCGGACCGGAGCTCATCGACGGCTTCGGCCCCGACAACGCGATCACCTACCTCCTCGATCGCCTCGCCGACAAGCCCGTGTCCGGCTGCACCATCGACTGAATTCTCCCGGCGCCCAGAGACATCGGTGTCCCTGGGCGTGGCACGACGATCCCGACGAAGGTCCTGTGATGACTGCTATCTCGCGCCGGTCGATGTTGACCGGCGCCGCTGCGGCGGGCGCCGTATTGTTCGGTGTCCGCTCGATCGGTGCGCCCGCTCCGGTCGCCGCGCGGGTCAACTCCGTCCCGCTGACCTACGAAGAGCATCGCGTCGTGGTGGTCGGCTCCGGCTTCGGCGGCGGAGTCAGCGCACTGCGCCTGGCGGAAGCGGGCGTGCCGGTGACGGTGCTCGAGCGCGGATTGCGCTGGCCCACCGGCCCGAACGCCGAGACGTTCCCGCGCGCTTCCTCCCCGGACAAGCGGTTGCTGTGGTGCCGGTCGAGCCCGAACCTCTTCGGTGCGCCATTGCTGTTCGAGCCCTACACCGGCCTGGTCGAGGCGGTGCCGGGGGTGAACATGACGGCGCTGTGCGCGGCGGGGGTCGGCGGCGGGTCGCTGGTCTACCAGGGCATGTCGCTGCAACCCGCGGAAGCGGTGTTCGACACGCATTTTCCGCAGGAGCTGGACTGGGCGACCATGAACCGGGTGCACTACCCGCGGGTGGCGAGGATGCTCGGCCTGGCCGAAGCGCCCGACGAGTTGATCGCGACCGAGAACTATCGGGCAGCGCGCGTCTTCGCCGATCGGGTGCGCCGGGCGGGAATGCCGCTGTCGAAGATCCCGATGCCGATCGATTGGGATTTCGCGCTCGCCGAGCTGCGCGGGGAGATGAAGGCGTCCTACACCAACGGCGACGGCGCCATGGGCGTGAACAACGGCGGAAAGCACTCCGTCGACGTCACCTACATCGCCGCCGCCGAAGCCACCGGATTGGTGCGGGTCGAAACGCTGCACGAGGTCACCGATGTCGAGCGCGCACCAGACGGTCGTTGGACGGTGCACGTGCAGCGCTTGGACACCAGCGGCGCGGTGGTCGAGAACAAGATCCTCACCACGCGCGCGTTGATCATGGCCGCCGGCAGTCTCAACACCACGCGATTGCTGGTCCGCGCCGGCGCGAAGGGTCTGATCCCCGATCTGCCGGACGGACTCGGTCAGGGCTGGGGCACCAACGCCGACCGCATCTACGTCTGGACCGATCCCTCCGCGGAATTCGGTGCGCCGCAAGGCGGTCCGGTGATCTACGGCAGCAAGAACTGGACGGATCCGCGGGCCGCCTACACCGTGATCCAGGCGTCCATCCCGCCGCTCTCGCTCGATCCCGCCAGCACGATGCTGGTCGGCTACGGCGTCAGCGACGGACGCGGCGCGTTCACCTACGACGCCGCCCGCGACGACGCGATCCTGCACTGGCCGGAGCACGGCGACCGCGCCATCCAGGACAGCCACATCGGTCCCGCCGTGCACGAGATCGCCGGGCCCGACGGCATGCTGCTCGACACCAACGCGCTGTTCCCCTCGACCTGGCACCCGCTCGGCGGTGCGAGCATGGGCGCGGTCTGCGATCTGGACGGCCGGGTGCACGACCAGCCGGGGCTCTACGTCCTCGACGGTGCGCTGATGCCGGGCAACACCGCGGCCTGCAATCCCTCGATGACCATCGCCGCGGTCGCCGAAAGGGCGCTGGACAATCTCGTCGCACGCGACGTGGGAACGCGCATCTGATCGTGTTCGCCGAGCCGCCCTTCGCGACGGCTCGGCGGTGCGGCGCCCGCGGTCATCCGACGACTGGATTACGGTTGGCGGGTGGCAAGGACTGGTGAGACCGAGACGGCAACCAAGATCATCGACACCGTGCTCTCGCTGCTCGACTCCGACGGTTACGACGCGGTTCAACTGCGCGCTGTCGCGAAGCAGGCGCACGTCTCGCTGGCCACGGTCTACAAGCTGTATCCGACACGGGACGAGCTGATCCTCGCCGCGGTCGAACAGTGGATGGCCACCAACATCTACACCGAACTGGCGCCGCCGCAGGAGAACGAGTCGCTGGCCGACGGTCTGCTGCGGTTGGTCCGGTACGTGTTCGAGCCGTGGGAACGCAACCCTCGGATGCTGACGGCCTATTACCGCGCGCGGTCCGGCCCCGGCGGTCAGCGGCTGGACACCCAAGGCTTCGACGCCGTCCTGCCCGCCGCGACCGTTCTCTTCACCGGGATCGACGCCGACTACATCGCGGACGTGGGGCTGGTCCTGAGCAACATGGTCTATGCCCTCGTCGGTCGCTTCGCCAACGAGGATCTGGCTATCACCGAGATTTTGCCTGCGCTCGAACGAACCGTCCACCGGCTCACCGGTAACAACGAACCCCTTGCGGCGGCCGCTGGAACGCCCGCTTCCGACTCACCACCCTTCACCTGGAGCCCCGCGATCGTTTCGCCGTACTCCCCCGGTCCGGACGGCGCCGACCAACCGTCGTAGCAGTTCGACGCGTCCAGCGCGAATGGCTTTGCGGGTGCGGGATTTCCGGCGCGGCGCAGGAACGTGTTCTAGTGTGGGGCGACGCCCGCCGTATCGGAGCTTCGGAGGCACCCATGCTGTCATTGCAGGAGATTTCGGACCGGCTCGAGATCGAGGACCTGATGGTCCGGTACTCGCACGCCGTCGACACGCGGCAGTGGGACCTGCTCGACGAGATCTTCACCGCCGACGCCCACATCGATTACACGGCCATGGGCGGGCCCGCGGGCGATCTGGTTTCCACCAAGCAGTTCCTCGCCGCCGTCATGCCGAACTTCCCCGCCTTCCAGCACCTGGTGAGCAACTCCTCCATCACGGTGAACGGCGACACCGCGACGGCACGCACCATGTGCCACAACCCGATGCTCGTCGCGGGCGAGGACGGCGCGCAGAGTCTCATGCTGTGCGGGCTCTGGTACCTCGACACCTTCGCCCGCGTCGACGGAAGCTGGCGCATCCGGCAGCGCGTCGAGGAGAAGAGCTACATGTTCCTCGCGCAACAGGTGAGCGGCACGTGACCTCATCCACTCGCGGCGCGTATTCGGGCGACCATGTCGTCGAGCCGACGCTGATGTGAGCCTGGCCAGTAGACGCGGCCGCAGTCCGCGCACTGGCGGAAGGTGTCGTAGTAGCGGCGGGTTAGTGGTTCGAGCCGGTCGATGACGTCCCTCTTGGCGACGTCGGCGAGGAGGCCGCCGCAGCGCAGGCAGCGACTGAACGGCGCGAGCCGATCGGTCAGATCCAGTCGGCGGATCAGCTCGACGATCTGCTCGAACGGACGATCCGCGTGCACGAAGACGCCGTGGGTGACGGCGCGCCGCGCCAGCAGTCCGCGGTCGCGGGTGAGCAGGATGCGATGTTCGGCGGCCGCGATCTCGGCGAGGGCGGCGTCGTCGGCGTCCCATTCACAGCGGGCGTCGAGTCCCATCAAGCGCATGAGTCGCGCCAGCCCGCCGAGGTTGACGTCGACGACGAAGCGCGGATCGCGTAGCGGGCGGGCGCGCACCCGGGTCAGCGGCCCGACGTCCAGCGTCTCGAACATCGGGTACACCGCGAGCCGATCGCCGGGGCGCGGGTGGTGGCCGAAGTCGACGGAAACGCCGTTCACCAGCATCAGATCGATCTCGGTGTGCGGAACGCCCGCGGCTTCCACGATGTCCTTCACGGTCTGGTGCGGACGCATCGGGCGCCGCTGCGCCGTGTACCGGAGGTCCGGGTGCAGGAAGTCGTTCAGCTCGGCGTAGACGCGCAGTTCGACACCGGCGGTCATACGACCATTGTCGTCCCCGGACCGGCGCTCGGTGATCGACAATGGTGGTATGCCGACGGTGCTGCTCGGCGGCGATGTCATGCTGGGCCGCGGGGTGGATCAGATCCTGCCGCATCCCGGCGACCCGCTGCTGCGCGAACGGTATGTGCGCGACGCGCGGATGTATGTCGAGCTGGCCGAGGAGGCGAACGGCGTCTTCGACCTTCCGGTGGATTTCCGGCGGCCATGGGGCGACGCGCTGCCACTGCTCGCGCAAGCCGACGCCCGACTGATCAACCTCGAGACCGCCATCACCGCCGACGGAACGTTCGCACCCGCCAAGGGCATCCACTATCGGATGCGGCCGGACAACATTCCCGTGTTGACCGCCATCGCGCCGGTCGTCTGCGCCCTGGCCAACAATCATGTGCTCGATTTCGGTGCGCACGGGCTGACCGACACCCTCGACACCCTCGATGCCGCGGGCATCGACCACGCCGGCGCGGGATCGGATCTCGACGGCGCCCGCGCCCCGGCGACCGCGGAGCTCGGCGACGGCAGCCGGGCGGTGATCGTCTCGGTCGCCGCGGGTTCGAGCGGGGTTCCGGAATACTGGGCGGCGCGTCATGATCGGCTCGGCCTGTGGCGGATCGGCGAGACGCCGAGCGCCACCGCCGCCGACGCGGTGGCCGCCGTGGTACTGGCCGCCACCGGCGATCAGGACGTCGCGATCGTCTCGATCCACTGGGGACCCAACTGGGGCTACCGTGTGACGCCGAGCGAACAACGCTTCGCGCACCGGCTGATCGACGCGGGAGTCGATGTGGTGCACGGACATTCGGCGCACCATCCGCGGCCCATCGAGTTCTACCGCGGCAAACCGATTCTGTACGGGTGCGGCGATGTCGTCGACGACTACGAAGGCATCCACGGTCACGAGAGCTATCGCACCGACCTGCGCCTGCTGTTTCTCGTCGATCTGGATTCCGGAGCGGTACGGCTGCGCATGATTCCGCTGCGGATGCGGCGCATGCGCCTGGAAACGGCCGAACCCGACGAGGCACGGTGGCTGTGCGAGACCATCCGGGAGATCAGCCGCGGGTTCGATACGCGCGTCGACGCGCGGCCCGACGACCTGCCGCTGGTGTATCGCAAGAACTGACGAATGCCTTTCGGCGACAACGACTATCGACCGGGAATGCCGAGTTCGTTCAGCTCCCGCTGGAGCCGGTCGAGGGCTTCGCGCATGGCGTCGATCTGCGCGTTGAGCTCGGCGAGCCGCGCCTGATCCACCGGTGGCGGGGCCTGTGCCTGCGGCGGTGGCGCCGGGAGCGGCTGCTGCCCCGGTGGCGGCGGCGCCGCGGGACCACCGCCGGGTGCGGTGGCGAGCCGACCCGTTTCGGGACCGAAGACTTGGACGAGCGCCTCGGCGATGGTCGGGGCGTAACCGACGAGGACGCCGCCGGTGCCTGGCTCCCGATAGCTGACGAGCACCCGCGCAAGCTGCGGGAACGTAGATCCGTTGGGCGCGTTGGATATTCGCTCGGTGAACAGCGGTTCGACATAGAGCACACCGCCGTCGGCGATCGGCAGGGTCAGCAGGTTGCCGTACTGGATCCGGTTCGAGCGCTCCAGCAGCGTCCGCTCGGAGGCGACCCTGGTGTCGGAGATCATCGAGTTCTGGATCTGCTGCGGACCCTGGGTGAGGGTGTCGGTGGGCAGTTGCAGGACGGTGATCTTGCCGTAGTTCTCCGGATCGGAGTCCGCGGAGACATAGGCGGAGAGGAATTCCCTGTTGAATCCGACCATCGCGGTGGCGAGCCGGAACGTCGGCTCGGCGCTGCCCGGGTCGCCGACGAGGACGTAGAACGGGGGTTGGTGCGGGTTGGTCTCGACGGTGGGATCGCTGGGCACCGACCAGAAAGCATTGGTGGTGAAGAACTCTCGCGGCTCGTCCACGTGATACTTGGCCAGCATCTCGCGTTGGATCTTGAACTGGTCCTCTGGGTAGCGGAAGTGCGCCCGCAACTCGTCGGTGATCGACTCCTCGGGTTCGACCGTGCCGGGGAAGACCTTCATCCACGCGGCGAGCACCGGGTCGTCCTGGTCGACCTGATACAGGGTGACGGTGCCGTCGTAGGCGTCGACGGTGGCCTTGATCGAGTTCCGCAGGTAGGAGATGTCGTGCGATCGCCCACCGGTCTCGCCGGGCGGCTCGAGCATGTCGAGTGAGGTGTGCTTGGCGTAGGGGTAGCCGTCGATGGTGGTGTAGGCGTCGACGATCCAGACGATTCGCCCGTTCACGACCGCGGGATATGGGTTGTGGTCGGTCGTCAACCAGGGCGCGACGAGTTCGACGCGATGGCGCGGGTCCCGGTTGAAGATGATCTTGGAATCATCGCCGATCGCCTTGGAGAAGATGATGTTTCGTTCGGTGTAGAAGATGGTGAAGGCCATCCGGTTGAACCAGTTACCGATCGGCACGCCGCCGGAGCCGGTGTAGGTGTATTTCGTCGCGTCGGTGTCGTATTCGCGGGGTTCGGCGCCGCCGCCGACGATGGCGTAGTCCGGGTCCGACTCGGCGATCACTTCGCCGAAGTAGATGCGCGGCTGATCGACCGGAATCACCTGCTGCCCGGAGGATTGGGAGGCGATGTCGCTCACCGTGTAGATCGGGTATCCGCTATTGCTGCTCGCGGCGTCGCCCGCGGCCTCGCGCACCGCGGCGTTGACGCGATTGGCGGGCGCGGCGACGAATCCGTTTCCGTGCGTGTAGACGGTGTGCCGGTTGACCCAGTGCCGCTGGTTGCCGCTCAGCGCGTTCGGCGTCAGCTCGCGGGCGGCCACCACGTAATCGCGCAGTTCCCCGTCGATGCGGTAGCGATCGAGGTCGAGATGCGCGGGGAAGCTGTAGAAGTTCTTCAGCTGTTGCTGCTGGGTGAAGGTTCGCGAGAGGACGTTCGGATCCAGCAGGCGCGCGTTGGCGATCGTGGTCACGTCCGCGGGCACCTCCGGCGGCGGTTTGGTGCCGATTCCCGGGTAGTCACGGTATTCGACGTGGTCGCCGCCGATCGCGTACGCCTGCCGGGTGGCCGTGATGTTGCGTTCGATGTAGACGCGCTCCATATCGGCGGCGTTCGGGCGGACCGAGAGCTGCTCGACCAACAGCGGCCAGACCGCGCCGACCAGAATCGATGACAACAGCAGCAGCGCGGCGGCCATCGCCGGGATGCGCAGGTCCCGGACCACGACGGCGGCGAAGACCGCCACCGCGCAGATGACCGCGATCGCGAAGAGGATCAGCCGGGCGGGAAGCACCGCGTTGATGTCGGTGTAGCCGGGACCGGCGAAGGTCGGCTCCTTGCTCCGGGTGGACAGCAGCGAGTAGCGGTCGAGCCAGTAGGCGGCCGCCTTGAGGGTGATGAATGTGCCTGCCAGCACCGCGAGTTGGACGCGAGCCGCGTGGCTCAACCCGCTCGCCTTCCCGGAAAGGAGTAGGCCGCCGAACAGGTAGTGCGCTGCCAGGCAGGCCAGGAACGCGAGGACCGTCGCGACGAACAGCCAGTTGACCAGCAGCCGGTAGAACGGCAGATCGAAGACGTAGAAGCCGACGTCGTGGCCGAACTCGGGATCCGAGAGCCCGAAGGACCCGCCGTGGATGAACAGCTGAACCGTCACCCAGCCCGACTGTCCGATCAGACCGCACAGCAGGCCCAGCGCGGCGGCGATGCCGAGCCCGAACAGCCGCGGCCGTCGCAGCACGGCGGTGCGATAGGGACGCAGGACGTCCTCGTCCCCCGTGTCGGGCAGCACGAGCGGACGAAATCGGTACGCCAGCCACATCGCCCCGAACAACGCGCCGCCGATCAGCAGCGCGACGAGGACGAACAGCGCGAGCCGGGTGAGCAGCACGGTGAGCCAGACGCCGCGAAAACCGACCTCCCCGAACCACATCCAGCTGACGTACGCGCCGACCAAGCGCGGAACGACGATCAAGGCGGCCAGCAACAGCACGGCCGTGATCACCAGCACCCGAGTGCTGTGCGGCAACCGCCGCGGGCCGAGACCGTCGCGTGCGCTCATCACCCACTCTCCCGTGGTCGCGCAGGCCGAGAGCAGGCACGGCCGACGCTAGACCGTCTGGTCCGATTCTACCGGGGCCGCTGCCCGAATTAGCTCGAGCTCGAGGCATAGCCTCAGGTCAGCGCGGTAACCTACCCACATGGACGTGGACTCGTCTACGGTCGGGGTCGAGGAGGAATTCCTCCTCGCCGATCCGCGCACGGGTGCTCCTACCGCCAAGAACGACGCGGTCGCCCGGACCGCCGAGGATCTCGGTCTCGACCTACAGCTGGAGCTGACGCGCTGCCAGATCGAGACCAACACCGGCGTTCACACCCGCACCGGCGACCTCGCCCAGCAGCTGCGCGATCTGCGCCGCGGCGTCGCCTCCTGCGCCGAGATGAACGACGCCCGCCTGCTCGCCGTGGCGATCCCGCCGACGGTCCCGCTCCACTACCCCGTCACCGATACTCCGCGCTATCGCCGCATCGCCGACGGTTTCGGAATGCTCGCCCACGAGCAGGGTCTGTGCGGCTGCCATGTCCACGTGGCCGTACCCGATCGCGAGACCGCCGTGCAGGTGAGCAACTACCTGCGGCCGTGGCTTCCGCTGTTTCTCGCGCTGACCGCCAATTCCGCGATCTACCGCGGCGTCGAGACCGGGTACAAGAGCTGGCGCAACATCCTGTGGCGTCGCTGGCCGAGCGCGGGGCCGCCGCCGTACTTCCATTGCGCCGACGACTACGACGATCTGGTCGCGATGATGCTGTCCAGCGGCATCATGCTCGACGAGAAGATGGTCTATTGGGACGTGCGCCGGTCGATCACCTATCCGACCGTGGAGATCCGGGTCAGCGATGTGCCCGCGACGGTGGCCGAGACCACGCTGCTCGCCACGCTGGTGCGCGCGACGGTGATCATGGCGCGTCAGTCGCTGGACGAGGGCAGGACGGCCCCTGCCGTCGCCGCGGAGATGCTGCGCGCGGCCTATTGGAAAGCGGCGCGAAGCGGCATCGACGGCGACGCGGTCGCGCCGATGGATGGGCGCGTGCTGCCCGCCCGCGAGCTGCTCGGCGAACTGGTGGAACACGTCGAGCCCGCCCTGAAGGAACTCGGTGATCGCGAGTTCGTCGCCGACACCATCGCCGCGGTGCTCGAGCGCGGCAACGGCGCGACGCGTCAGCTGCGCGCCTTCCGCGCGGGCGGTGACGTCGCCGACGTGGTCGCCGAACTGGCCGCCGCCACCCTGGAGGGCTGCGCGTTGCCCGAGGAGCCGCTCGGTTTCGGTGAGGCGGGCGCGGGTAGCCCGCACAGGTAGCTGATCGTCGGCGGAAGGAGCCGGTGATGGGTGCCGGAAAAGCCAAGGGCGCCGAGGAATTCGTCCCCGCGGGCGCGGACCTGGAAACGCTGCGCGCGGCCTCGTGCGGTTGCCACGGCTGCGAGCTGTACCACGACGCGACGCAGACCGTGTTCGGCGAAGGACCCGCGAACGCGTCCGTCTTCGTGGTCGGCGAACAGCCCGGCGACCGCGAGGACATCGAGGGACACCCCTTCGTCGGTCCCGCGGGCCGGTTGCTGGACAAAGCGCTCGAGGAAGTCGGCATCGACCGCGACACCGTCTACGTGACGAACGCGGTCAAACACTTCAAGTTCGAGGAACGCGGCAAGCGCCGGATCCACAAGACGCCGGGACGCACCGAGGTGGTCGCCTGCACGCCGTGGCTGACCGCCGAACTGGACGCGATACACCCGGAACTCGTGGTGTGCCTCGGCGCGGTCGCCGCCAAGGCGGTGCTCGGCCCCTCGTTCAAGGTGAGCGAGGAGCGCGGCAACGTGGTGTTCTCCGACGACTACCGGGTCGTCGCGACGGTGCACCCGTCTGCGGTGCTGCGCGCACCCGATCGCGACACGGCCTACAAGGGCTTCGTCGCGGATCTACGCGCGGTGCGCGCCGCGATGGACGCCGGCTGAGCGCGGGCCGTCTCCGGCCCGCGCCGCGCCACGCCGAGTGCCTCAGATGTGGTCGACGAGAGCCCGGTGACCTGCCTGGTGTGCGCAGTGCGCGCAGCAGTAGATCTGCTCGCCCGCCTGCACGCCGTGACCGAGAATCCGGCACGAGCAGTGCTCGCAGATCGGCGCCAGCGCGCTGACCGCGCATTCGAAGCTGTCGAATGTCGCCGACGAGCCGTTTCGGGTGACCGTGAACGTCTTCTCGTAGTCGTTGCCGCAGGTATCGCATACCGGCATCGAACTCGCCTCCTTGGTGTCGTGGTTCCGGCGTGATCTGCTGGCGCGGTACCCGAGGTTGCCACGGCGAAACCGCCGAACCTGGTAGGAAGAGGTGGTGAGCCCAGACGATTCCGATGCGGACAAAGTGATCGAACTGGCGGGCAAGGTCTTCGACCTGGCGCGTCACGGCGACGCCGACGCGCTGGCCGCTTACGTCGACGCCGGAGTACCCGCGGACCTCACCAACGACAACGGCGACACCCTCGTCATGCTCGCCGCCTACCACGGCCACCGCGACGCGGTCGCGATGCTTCTGGTGCGCGGCGCCGACCCCAACCGGGCCAACGACAAGGGCCAGACGCCGCTGGCGGGCGCGGTGTTCAAGGGCGAGGACGAGATCGTCCGCCTGCTGGTCGCGGCGGGCGCCGACCCGGACGCGGGCACCCCGTCGGCCCGCGACGCGGCCACCATGTTCGGCAAGACGGAGCTGCTCGACGCGCTGAACTGAGCCGGGCGGAATTTCCGCGGCCGACCCCAGGTTGGCCGTGAGGCAACCGCGACCGGACAGGACCGAGATGAGCGATTTCAACGCACAGGTGATCGAGGAATTCCGCGCCAACGGCGGCCGCGTCGGCGGCATGTTCGAGGGTAGGACCAACATGGTTTTGATCACCACCACCGGGGCCAAGAGCGGACGGCAGGTCACCAACCCGCTGGTCTACCTGCCCGACGGTGACCGCATGGTGCTCGTCGCGTCCAACGGCGGCGCCGACCGGCATCCCGCCTGGTATCACAATCTGCGCGCGAAACCCGAGCTCACCGTCGAGGTCGGCACCGAGAAGTTCCATGCCGCGGCGGAATTCGTGACCGGCGCGGAACGCGACGAACTCTATGACCGGATGGTCGAGCTGATGCCCGCCTTCGGCGACTACCGCGCAAAGACCACCCGCGTGATCCCGGTGGTCGCGGTTCAGCGCGGCGACGGCTGACTCAGCCGCGCCGCCGTACCTCGGTCACCGCCTTGCGCGCCGCGACCAGCACCGGGTCCCACACCGGCGAGAACGGTGGCGCGTAGCCGAGATCCAGGGCGGTCATCTGCTCGACCGTCATCCGGGCGGTGAGCGCGACCGCGGCGATGTCGACCCGCTTGCCCGCGCCCTCACGGCCCACGATCTGCGTACCGAGCAGCCGCCCGGTGCGCCGTTCGGCCAGTATCTTCACGGTCATGGGCGCGGGTTCGGGGTAATAGCCCGCGCGGCTGGTGGATTCGATCGTGACGGTCACGTACTGCAAGCCCGCCGCGTGCGCGTCCTTCTCGCGCAGACCGGTCCTGGCCACCTCGAGATCGCAGACCTTGCTCACGGCGGTGCCGACCACGCCGGGGAAGGTCGCGTAACCCCCGCCGATGTTCGCGCCGATGATCTGGCCGTGCTTGTTGGCATGGGTGCCCAGCGCGATGTGCCGCAGACGGCCGGAGACCAGGTCGAGCACCTCCACGCAGTCGCCGCCCGCCCAGATGTTCTCGTGGCCGTGCACCCGCATGGACAGGTCGGTCAGCAGGCCGCCGTACTCGCCGAGCGGCAGACCCGCGGCGCGAGCCAGCGCGGTTTCGGGGCGCACGCCGATGCCGAGCACGACCACGTCGGCCGGATATTCGCCGTCGGCGGTGGCGACGGCGCGGACGCGGCCGCTGTCGTCGGTGCGGATCTCGGTGACCTCTGCGGCGCTGACGATCTCGATTCCCAAGCCGCACATGGCCGTTCGGACCAGCGCGCCCATATCCGGATCGAGCGTCGACATCGGCTCGGCGCCGCGGTCGAGGACCGTCACCCGGTAGCCGCGATTGATCAGCGCCTCGGCCATCTCCACGCCGATGTAGCCCGCCCCGACGACGACGGCCCGTTTGCCCTCCGTCGCGACGAGGGTGTCGATCAGCGCCTGCCCGTCGTCGAGAGTCTGCACGCCGTGCACGCCCGCGGCGTCGATGCCGGGCAGTGCGGGCCGGATCGGGCGCGCGCCGGTGGCGATCACCAGTTGGTCGTAGCCGGTCCACGATTCGGCGCCGGAGCCCAGGTCGCGGCTGCGCACGCGCTGTCCCGTCACATCGATCTCGAGCACCTCGGTGTGTAGCCGCAGATCGATGTCGCGGGCGCGGTGTTCCTCGGCGGTGCGCGCGATCAGCGAGTCGCGTTCGGCGACCAATCCGCCCACCCAGTACGGGATCCCGCACGCGGAATAGGAGGTGAAGCCGCCGCGCTCGAAGACGACGATCTCCAGCTCCGCAGGACCGGCCATGCGGCGGGCTTGTGAGGCCGCCGACATGCCCGTCGCGTCGGCGCCGATGACAACGAGACGTTCGGTCATGACGCTCACGCTACGTGGCGGACCGTCGCGGGCGCGCGTGGTGTCGGCGCGCTTGCGGGTCCGGATTCGGGTGCGATAAGTTGCCCGTCGCTGGGGGCGGGGTCGTCCGCGCGAGGCCGCCGCCGGGGGCGTCGCGGGTCGTTTGGATTCGCCCGGACGAAACAGGGGTGGTGACGATGGGTGACGTACGAGAACTACTCGCGGGGGTGGGAATTCCGCTGCTGGTGTTCGCGGCGGTGGCGTTCGTGCTGGCCGCGAGCTGGCGACTGGCGAATCCGCGGACCGCGGGCGCCGATCCGGCCGGGCGCTGGGACCGCAAACTCACCGACCTCGGTTTGATACTCGCGGCGGTCGGCGTCGTCGCCTCCGTCGCCGGGTTGGTTCCGGTGCGCTCCCCCGGCGGCGGCGAACCGAGCGGTTCCTGCTCGGCCGGTGCGGCGACGCTCGGCCGGGAGCACCGGTCGACGGATGCGTGCGCACGCGCCGAGGGCGGCGACCGGGGCCGCTGAACGTTCGCCCCGGAAGGCGATCGTGCCCCGCACCGCGCGCGCCCTCGTCGAGCGGCACGATCGAGAGTCGGCGGGACGGGCGAGGGGCGCGATAGCACACGGAACCGGTGACTGCCGCCCCGGGTTGACCGTTCGGCCGGTGATCCACCCGGCTTTACTTCACACTGAGCTTCTGGCAAACGCTGTATGAGGGCAGCGTTTTCACTTCGGGAGCGATCATGACCGAAACACCGTCCGAGGACGAACGCAGGCTCGCCGAACTCGGTTACAAACAGGATCTCGCGAGATCCTGGTCCGGATTCTCCAACTTCGCCATCAGTTTCACCATCGTCTCGATTCTCACCGGCGGATTGGCCAGTTACGGAATCGGTTTGGCGAACGGCGGCCCGATCACCATGGCGTGGGGCTGGCCGCTGGTGTCGATCATGGTGTTGTTCGTCGGTTTGGCGATGGCCGAATTGGCTTCCGCCTACCCCACTTCCGGCGGACTCTACTGGTGGGCGGCCGAATTGGGCGGCCCGGTCTGGGGGTGGTTCACCGGCTGGTTCAATCTCATCGGCCAGATCGCGGTGACCGCCGCCATCGATTACGGCGCGGCGATTTTCACCACCGTGGTGTTGAACGTGATCGGCATCGATATCGGTACGGACCGCACGGCGATCTTCCTGGTCTTCGCGGCGATCCTGGTGTTGCACGCGGTGTTGAACGCGATCGGCCCGCACCTGTCGGCGGTCATCAACAATATCTCGGCGTGGTGGCACGTCGGTGGTGTGGCGATCTTCGTCCTGGTACTCGGTTTCGGCGCGAAGAACCACCAGAGCGCCGGATTCGTGTTCACCGAGACCGTGGACAACAGCGCGGTCGGCTTCGGCGGCGTGGCGTTCAGTTTCCTGCTCGGTCTGCTGCACGCGCAGTACACGTTCACCGGCTACGACGCGTCCGCGCACATGTCGGAGGAAACCCACGACGCGGCCCGCTCGGCGGCCAAGGGCATCATCAACACGATTCTCGTCTCCGCGGTCGCGGGCTATCTGCTCATCATGGCCGTCACCTTCGCCATTCCGAATCTGGACGACGCGCTGGATCCGGAGAAGAACAGCGGCTATCCGGTGATCTACATCCTGGAGAATTCGCTCGACTCGTTCTGGTCGGGACTGCTGCTGATCATCGCGGCGGTCGCGCAGTTGTTCTGCGGATATGCCTCGGTGACCTCCGCCTCGCGGATGCTGTTCGCGTTCTCCCGTGACGGCGCGGTGCCCGGCTCGGCCTACTGGGCGAAGCTGTCGGCGAAGAAGGTGCCGGTGCACGCGGTGCTGTTCATCTCGTTCTTCGCGTTCGTGCTGCTGATTCCGTCGATGCTGGTGCCCGCCGCGAACGCGCCGACTGCCTACGCGGCGGCGACGTCGGTGGCCACGATCGGCCTCTATATCGCCTACGGCATCCCGATCCTGCTGCGGCAGCTGCACGGTTCGCGTTTCCAGACCGGCCCGTGGCAACTCGGGAAATGGTATCGGCCGATCGGGCTCGTCGCATTGGCGTGGATCGCGGTGATCAGCGTGTTGTTCATCCTGCCGACCGACGATCGCGGCTACCCGTGGAACGGCGACTTCACCTGGACCACGGTGAACTACGCGCCACTGACCTTGGTCGGGGTCGTCGGTGCGATCGCCATCTGGTGGTTCGTCTCGGCCCGGCGCTGGTTCACCGGGCCGAAGCGCACGGTCGGTGAGTCCACCGATCCGAGCGGTGACGAGGCGCCCGTGAACGCCTGAGGCGCAGCGGCGGACTTGGGGCGTCTGGTCGATTTCGACCATGAGACGCAACGGTGGCGCGGAGCAGATCCGCGCCACCGTTGCCGATCGTTAACAGTCGGATGAGCGAACTTCCCGCAGCACTTGAAAGCGTGTAAAAGTTTGTGCCTGGCGGCATTTCGGCATTCATCGGGGTGCGTACGCGGCGCGGCGCGGCTAGTTTGGTTGCGTGAGTTACGAGTACGTCGTCGTACCCGCGGGGGTCGTCGCATCGGCGGTGGAAGTGCCGTCCTATTTCCGTTCGCAGCAAGGGCAGCCCGTCGACGACGATCTACGGATCGTGGTGCTCGCCGGATTGGCGGCGTGGAACGCGGCGCTCCCGGCCTCGCGGCCGCACGCCGCCGTGCGGATCGAGGCGGCGGGCGACGCGGTGCGGGTCACGGCCGCCGACGATTTGGATCGGCGACGGACCAGGGGTTCGGCGGTGGACTACGCGGCGGGCCCGGTGCGGCAGCTGCTCGAGGATCTGATCACCGGCTTCGACTACGAGCTCTACGACGGGCAGCAGCGCACCCTCACCCCGGCCCCGGGCTTTCGCGTCGTCGACGTCGATATCGGCGGTGAGCGCAGCTACCGATCGATGACGAAAGACCAAGTGCTGAACTGGATTCCGAATCTAGCCCAGCTCGCGGCCACGCCGTTTCTCATCGTCAGCCGCCCCGACGATCGGGAGACCTTCATTCAGACCTATCGCGACGGGCCGATGGCGTACACGCTGGAAATCCACGACAGCGCGCACACCGACCATTTCTTCGCGGCGGCGTTCTCGGATCCGAGTCTCGTCGCGCGATTGATCTGGGAGTGGGCCAGCGACGACTGGTCGACTCTGGACCGGGTGGAATGGATTCGGGAGGGGAAATAGGCCGGAATCAGGAGTGGCCGGGGAGCACGCAGGCGGTGTCCAGGCCGAGCACATGATTCAGCCGCCCGAACGCGAGCCAGGAACCGATGCTCATGCTGAGCTCGACGATCTCGGTCTGGCTGTAGTGCGCCTTCATCCGCGCCCAGAATTCCTCGTCCAGGTTGTGGTGATCGGTGGCGTAGCGTTCGGCGTATTCGGCTGCGAGCCTGGTGCGTTCGTCGAAGGCGTCGGTGGTGCGCCACGCGGTCACCGCGCCGGCGAACTCCTCCTCGACCTTCACACCGTCACGCTCGGTGCGCCAATCCAGGCAGAACACGCAGCCGTTGATCTGGGCGATGCGCAGCCGGGCCGCCTCGAACTCGCGCAGGCCGAGCGTGCTGTGTTCGTACACCGCGAGCGAGAAGCCGGACGCGGCGATCCCGATGCCGGGGACCATCTCGCCCCACACGTAACCGATGGGATCCTTGCCCTGGGGAACGTCGACGATCATGGATTCTTCCTTCCGAGTTTGCCGACCGCTGGGCGCAGCGGGACGTCGAGTGCGTCGTAGAGTCCGGGCTCGGCGGCCACCAGCCAGTCGATCGCGCCGACCAATCTGCCCACCGCCGTGGCGTTGCCGCCCGCGGAACGATTACCGCCCTCGTCGGTGGCCTCGACCGTCACCTCGATGCGCGGGCGGCCCTCGATGATCACCCGGTGCGCGCCGTCGCCGTCGGGCGGCGTCGGCCAGTCGGGCGCGCACGAGGCGTGGATGCGGGTGACGTGCTCGATGACGATGCGCGGTTCCCCGCCCACGATGCCCTGCACCTCGAAACGCACCGCGCCCTGGGTGCCTTCGGCGAACTCGCCCATCTTCGCCGTCCGCACGGTGGTCTCCAGCGCGCGCCGGTCCAGGGTCTCGCGGATCTCGTCGAGTTCCACGCCGAGCGCGCGGGCCATCAGCCGAATCTGCCCGCCCCACACCATGGTCGGCACCGTCGGCGCGAGCATCGGCGGTTGGTAGTCCATCGGCTGGCCCATGCCCACCAGGTAGCGCACCGAGTCGGGCTGGTCGTAGGTGGTGTAGTCGAAGATCTCCTGGCAGCGCACCACGTCCACGGTGCTCGCCAGCCCGCTGATCAGCACCGGCAGCACATCGTTGCCCCAGCCGGGATCGACGCCGGAGACGAACAGCGAACCGCCGCCTTCGGCGATGGCGGCCAGGACCGGCTCGCGCAATTCCGTTGGGGCGCTGCGCGGGTCGTAGAGCGCGTAGAGCGCCGGGGTGACCACGACCGCGCCCGCCCGGATCGCGCGAACGATGTCGGCGAGGGCGTCGCCGGGCCGGATGTCGCCGGAGGCGGCATAGACGACAGCGCGCGGGCGAGCGGCGAGGATCGCGTCGATGTCGTCGGTGGCCGCGATGCCCAGTTCGCGGTCGAGTTCGGCGAGCGCGCCCGCGTCGCGCCCGACCTTGGCGGGATCGTGGACGAGCACGCCGGTGAGGTCCAGGGCCGGATGGGCATCGACGGCACGGATGGCGGCACGGCCGACATTGCCGGTGCCCCAGACGATCGTGGAGATCATCGCGTGAGCGTAGCAAGCGCTTGGTTTGGTGTCCGGGGGTTGACGAGATCGCGCTCACTTCAGTGGGCGGGATCTGTTCTCGTGGGGTAACGTAAGCGTCAGTCAGCGCCCCCATGAGTGCGCATTCGCCATTCGGCATCTTCGAATCAGAAGAGAATTAACTGTAACCAGAGGTTACATGTAACTATGAGTTACACATATCTTGGGTCAGTTCGGCGGTGCTTTCCGTGCCCGAAATCGCTTCCGGACCGGGGAAAGAACTCATCTTCGTAACAGTCCTGCGCGGAAGGCCTGATCGGCCCCGGATTGGTCCGCCGAGGGCCGTCGCGACTAGTACGGTATAGCCCGTCGCGAGGCGCAGAAGTAGGACGAGCATCCGGCGGAAAGGCGGGACGCCAGCATATGAACGAGCCGTATTCGCAGTGGCATCCCCAGAATTCGGCCCCCGACCTCCCCCTCGCCGCGCTCTACAAGTCCGCCGAGCCGATCCGCTGGAACGGCAGCATGGTCTACCCGATGTACACCGAGCAGTTCGGGCGCACCACCACCCTGCTCAGCATGACGCTGCTGTCCGCCGCGCCGCCCGCTGGACTGCGCGGGCACGGAATCGGTCTCTCGGTGGTCGGTGGTTACATCGACCTCGAAGGGCGCCAGCTCGCCGGCCTCGACGTGTGGAGTGACGCGCTCGCCCGCGGCACCACCGTCACCCTCACGCCGACCGGCCCCGACGCGCTGTTCACCCTCACGCCGGTCTGGGTCGACCAGTCCGGCGTGCAGCGCTCGTGGATGGGCAATTACGGCATCCTCATCGAGGACACGCCGGACGGCCGGATCGCGCTGTGGTGCAGCGTCGGCGAGGGTCCGCCGAACTTCGCCAACCTGGTCGTCGGCCTCGGCACCGCGGCCGCTCCCGTCATCGCTACCCCGAAAGAACCTGTGGCAGAAACGATTACGAACACCGAAATGCCGAACGCCGGGACGCCGGGCTCGCTGCCGTACCCCAACGGCACGCCGGCCGGATACGCCGCGACGTCGTCTCCCTCCACCACCGCCCCGAGGAGCGCCACAAGCGCGGCGGCGCAAGCGTATTCGCCGTCGGCCACGTCCGCCGAACAGAATCGTGCGGCCGAATCCGTCGCCCCCGCGGTCGGCGACCCTGGAGAGCCCCGTCCGGTCGAACGCGGATCCGACACCGGGTATCGCGGCGCGCTCTACGATCTCGGCGTCGCCATGTTCGGCCGCGGCGAGGAAGAGCAGGCGTGCGGACTATGGGCGCAGGCGGCCGCGGCCGGGCACCCCGGCGCCGGATACGACCTCGGCGTCGTGCTGTTCCGGCGGGGTGATCTCGCCGGCGCCGAGGGCTGGTGGCGCCGGGCCGCCGAACTGCGCGACCTACGCGCGATGGCCGGGCTCGCCGAGCTGCTCGACCGGCGCGGTGACCACGCGGAAGCCCGGGTGTGGCGCGCCCGCGCCGCCGACGAGCGGGCCGCCGAAGCAGGCCAGCCCGTCGGCCCCTACTGAGCCGCGCCGAGTTCCTCCCGCACCCGCATCAGCGCGAAACCGAGCAGGTTCGCGCCGAGCCAGCGCGTCGGTTCCGTGAGGTCCGGGTGATCGGCGGCCAACCCGATCCCCCACACCCGGTCCACCGGACTGGCCTCGACCAGCACCCGTTCGCCGGTGCCGAGCAGGAATCGGCGCAGCTCGTCGTGGGTGCCGAACTTCGTCAGGTTGCCCATGACGACGATCTCGAAACGCTCGGCGTCCCAGAGCTTCTCGTCGAAGTCGCGGACCTGGCGGCCGAGGTCCTTGGCTTGTTTCGGGTGCTCGACGGTGAGCACTTTCGCCGCGGTCTCGGTGTCGCCGAACAGCAGCGCCTTGCGCCACATCATGTAGTGCTCGGCCGTCGCGAACGTCGTGCCGTCCACGTCGAACGGTGCGGGCCACCACTGGCTGAAGCAGCCCTTGCCGACACTGCCGTCGGCCTGTGGACGATGGCCCCAGAACGGCAGGTACTTCACGGCGCCACCCGCCGCGGTGAATCGGATCAGATCGTCGACCGAACGCATGGCGCGAGTCTGCCCGACTCGGCGCGGTGCACGCCTTCGATTTATCGCAGCCGGGCCGCGAAAAGAAGTGGCATCGGGTTCGGGTGGGTCGGTAGGTTGGCGGCCATGGGAGGTCCAGGCATCAACGGAGCGTGCGCGGTCGGCGCGTACTTCATCCGGCTGCGCGCGGAGGCTCGGGCCTAGCCAGCGCACCGCACCGCTCCGGCATCACTTCGATCCGGCTTCTTCGACGCCGAGCTGATCCAGCAGCTCTTTCGAGCTGAGCACGCGCCGACCGACGACCGCGTCCGCGGTCCGTCGACTGTGCCCTGGCATGGGTCCGGGCGAATCACCTTTTCCTGATTCGGCCACTCCGTTCGGAGGACACCCATGTCCCGCAATCGTTTCCTGCCGCGCTCCCGCGACGCGCGCGGCCATTCCGGCGTCAGCCCGCGCAAGCGGCTGAGCCAGAACTTCCTCGCCGACGCCGGCACCGCGCGGCTGGTGGTGCACGCGTCGGGAATCGGCGCCGAGGATCTCGTGCTCGAGATCGGACCCGGCGCGGGCATGCTGACGCGTCAGCTGGCCGCCACGGCCGGTCGCGTGCTGGCCTACGAGATCGACCCGCGCTACGCGACACTGCTGCGCAAGCGCTACGCGGGCGACGCGACGGTCCGCTGCTTCCAGGCCGACTTCCGGTCTGTGACCACGCCGCGCGAGCCGTTCGCGGTCGTCGCCAACATCCCGTACGCCAGCACCACCGACATCGTCCGGTGGTGCCTCGCCGCGCGGCACCTGACCTCGGCGACCCTGCTGACCCAACTGGAGTTCGCGCGCAAACACTCCGGCGACTACGGCCGCTGGAGCAAGCTGGCCGTGACGCACTGGCCGATCACCGAGTTCACGATGGGTCCGCGCGTCGACCGCACCCGCTTCCGGCCCGTCCCGCGGGTCGACTCGGCGGTGCTGCACCTGCGCAACCGGTCGCGGCCACTGCTCGCGAAGGATGCCTTGCCCGGCTACCGGCGACTGGTGGAACTGGGCTTCTCCGGCGTCGGCGGGTCGCTGGCGGCGTCCTTGACGACGGCGTTTCCAGCTCGCCGGGTGCGTGCGGCGTGCCGAAGCGCGGATGTGCCCGCCGACGAAGTGGTGGCGACGGTGGACCCGAACCGCTGGATCGCGCTCTACAAGTCGCTGTCCTAGTCGATCTCGTTCCAGAATGCACTGATCAGCGCCCCGCCCCGGCGTTAGTATGCGCACATGGCGCACCCCGCTACACCGGTACCCGGGGCGACGGTCGCAACGGGCTCGTCGCCCGCCGCGGCCGGGCGCGGTACCGGTGTAGCGGAGGTGGTCGCGCGGTTCGAGGAGGCGTGGCGGGACGCGCCGGCCCCGCCGGACCTGCCCGCCTTCCTGCCCGACTCCCCCGCCATCCGCCGGGTGTCGTTGATCGAGCTGATCAAGGTCGATCTCGTGAACCGGTGGTCGCGCAACACCGCGCCCAAGCGCCTCGCCGAATACGTCGAGGAGCTGCCGGAGCTGAGTACCTGGCCGTTGCCGCCGGATCTCATCTACGAGGAATTCCACGTGCGCAGGCAGGCGGGCACCTCGGTGCAGGTCGGCGAGTACACCGCCGCGTATCCCGCACAGGCCCAAGAGCTTTCGGAGATGCTGGCCACCGACGACTACCACAGCACCATGCTGACGGCGGCCACCGAACCGGTCCGCCTCGACGACGTCGACGTCGGCCAGCGCATCGACGACTTCGACCTGATGACCAGCCTCGGCCGCGGCGCCTTCGCCAAGGTGTTCCTGGCCAGGCAGCGGTCCATGCAGCGGTTGGTCGCGCTGAAGATCTCGCGCGACAAGGGCGCCGAGCCGCAGACGCTGGCCCAGCTCGACCACGAGTACATCGTGCGGGTCTTCGATCAGCGGGTGCTGCCGTCCCGCCACCTGCGCCTGCTGTACATGCAGTATGTGCCGGGCGGCACGCTGTTCTCGGTGCTGGAGCGGGTGCGCGCGACGCCGCCCGGCGAGCGCCGCGGTGCGCTGCTGCTCGAGGTCGTCGACGCGGTGCTGGCGAGCAAGGGCGAGATCACGCCGGTCGAGTCGTCGGTGCGCGCCGAGCTGGCCGGCCTGTCATGGCCGGAGACCATCGCCTGGCTCGGCCGTCGGCTGGCCGAAGCGCTCGACTACGCGGGCCGCCGCGGTGTGCTGCACCGCGACATCAAACCCGCCAACGTCCTGCTGACCGCGGAGGGCATCCCGAAGCTCGCCGACTTCAACATCAGCTTCAGCGGCAACGTGTCCGGCGCGAGTCCAGTGGCCTATTTCGGCGGTTCGCTGGCGTACATGTCACCGGAGCAGCTGGCGGCGGTGCATCCCGACAAGCCGGGCACGGCCGCCGATCTCGACACCCGCAGCGATCTGTACTCGCTCGCCGTGGTGCTGTGGGAGCTGCTGACCGGAGGCAAACCGTTCCACGACGACGCGGTGACCGGCGGTGACCGAACCACCTTGGACGGCATGCTGGATCGCCGCGCGGCGGGCACGGACGCGCTGCCCTACGAGGACCTGCCGCCGGATTGCCCGGCCGCGCTGCGCCGCGCGCTGGTGCGCGCCCTCGAACCCGATCCCGACCGGCGCTGGGCGTCCGGCGCGGAGATGGCCCAGCAACTCGACGTCTGCCTGGACGCCCGCGCCCGCGACCTGGTCGATCCGCCCCCTGGCAGCTGGCGGACGCGCGTCTGGCAGCTGATGATTCCGGTCATGGCAGGCGCCATCGGCGTGCCGAACTGGTTCGCCATCTGGTACAGCTACCAGCACAACCGGACGCTGATCATCGACAAACTGGACGATCAAGCCCAGGAACAATTCCGCCAGATCGCGCTGAACGCCTACGGCCTCTGCTTCCTGATCGGCTTCATCGTCACCAATGTGCTCATCGCCGATCTGTTGCCGATCGCCTTCGGCTTGCAGAGGGGACGCGAGTACGACGCGGCCCGGCTCGCCAAAGCGCGTTCGGACACCCTGCGACTCGCCCAGCGCAATGTGCTGACCTGCTTCGCGCTGTGGGCGTTGTCCGGCATCGTCGTGCCGGTGACGGTGCAGGCCTCGGGCAACCAGCTCACGTCGGAGGCGTACCTGCACTTCTTCGTCACCCAGATCGTGTGTGGCGCCATCGCGATGGCCTACCCGTACTTCCTGGTCAGCTTCTACGCGGTGCGCAGCCTGTATCCGAGATTCCTGCCGCATGGCGGACTCGGCCCGGCGGACGCGATCCAGCTCGAGCAACTGGACGAGCGCAGCACCTACTTCCTCGCCATCGCCGCCGCGGTGCCGCTGCTCGGCGTCGCGGGCGCGACCTTCATTCCGGCCGAGGACATTCCGGCCGTCATCGTGGCGCTGCGGGTGCTGTGCGTGGGCAGTGCCGCCGCCTTCGTCGGCGTGTACTGGCTGTTCCGCATGCTGGAGAAGGACCTGGCCGCGCTGGAGCGCATCGTCGCGCGGTGATCAGCCGGGCCGGACGAGCGCGCGCTTGAGGATCTTGCCCGTCGCGTTGCGCGGCAACGCCTCGACGAACGTCACGTCGCGCGGCACCGAGAAGCGGCTGAGCCGGTGCCGGATGTAGTCGCGCACCATCTCCCGATCCATCCGGGCGCCATCCCGGGTCACCACGAACGCCGCGAGCCGCTGCCCGAATTCGCGGTCGGGCACGCCGACCACGGCTACCTCGCTGACCTGCGGCAGCCGCAACAGCGCCTCCTCGACCGGGCGCGGGAAGACGTTCTCGCCGCCGGAGATGATCATCTCGTCGTCGCGTCCGGCGACGAACACCAGGCCGTCGGCGTCGACGTAGCCGAGATCGCCGGTGTCGAGCATGCCGCCCGCTTCGGTGGGCGGCGCGGCATCGGTGTAGCCGTCGAAGAGCATGTGGTTGTTGACGAAGATGCGGCCGGTCACCCCGCGCGGCACCGGACGCAGGTCGGCGTCGAGCACCGCGACTTTCGTGCCGAGCGGCGGGCGGCCCGCGGTGGTCGGCGCGGCGCGCAGGTCGGCGGGATCGGCGATGGTCGCCCAGGACACCTCGGTGGAGCCGTAAATGTTGTAGAGGACGTCGCCGAAGGCGTCCATGAACCGCAGCACCGCCGAACCGTCCAGCGGCGCGCCGCAGCTGGCGACGATCCGCAGGCTGGAGGTGTCGTAGCGGGCCCGCACGTGCGCGGGCAGGTCCAGGATCCTGTTCACCATCACCGGCACCACGACCATCGCACTGACGCGGTACCGCTCGATCAGGCGCAAGCATTCCTCGGCGTCGAAACGCTCGGTGAGCAGCACGCTCGCCCGGATCGGCGTGCTGATCTGCAAAGCGGCCAGACCCCAGGTGTGAAACAGCGGCGCGGGCACGAGCATCGTCTCGTCCATCCGGAACGGGATGCGCGAGAGCAGGGCTGCGACGGTGCCGAAACCTTTGGGCTGCGGGCGTCGTGCGCTCTTGGGCGTACCGCTCGTGCCGGATGTCAACACGATCAGGCGGCCGGGTTGGGCCGGTCTGGTGAAGGGCGGGGTGTCCCAGGCGACCAGATCGTCGACCGTCGCGGGACCGCCCTGATACGGGTCGGAGGTGGAGTAGCGCGGCAGCTCCGGCGACACCGAGCGCAGCAGCGGATCGAACTCGTCGTCGCGGAATACCGCGGCGAGATCGTGCTTCTCGATCACGTCGCGGATCTGGCGCGCGGAAAGCCCGGTGTTCAGCAGCAACGCGTCGACGCCGACCTTGCCCGCGGCGACCATGCACTCCACCATCGCGGCGCTGTTGCGCGAGAGCACCCCGATCGCGCTGCCCTCCCCCATGCCGAGCGCGACCAGCGCACCGGCCAGCCGATGCGTGCGGCTGTGCACCTCGGCGAAGCTGTAGGTGGTTCGGGCGTCGATGAGCGCGGGCCGCTGCGGGGTGTAGGCCGCGGCGGCCGCGTAGCCGCCCGCGAGGGTGAAGCCCCATTTGGCAAGTCCGCCCAGCTGTTTCAGCCCGCGATCGGGACGATAACTGCGCACCACGCCGGTGCTGACCAGCTGCCGAGCGACGCCGATCTGCAAGCGTGCCAACGAATCCTCGCCATTGACCAGCACCGAGGTCGGCGCACCGCGCACCGCGTCGGCGATCCGGTCCAATCCCGCACTGGTCCAGGCGATCACCGCCGATTTGTCGAACGCGGCGATGCTCGGATGCACCCGCCCCAGCCCGACGTAGGTCACGGTGACCCGGGTGCGTTCTTCGTTGCCGCGCAAGCGAACCGAGGCGAATCCGCCCGCGCCCGGACATTGGAATTCGAGAATTTCGCGCTCCCGCGCGACAACCAGATGAATGGGCGGTACGGTGATCTCGGTATCGGGCCCACCGGCGCGAACTATCAGAATGGTTTGCGTTTCTGATGTTTCGGCGCGCTCACAGGATCCGACCCCCTGAAACATTCGCGCGTAGGTCTGCGGTTCGGTGAGCAGATCCCACACCGCCGTGCGGTCGACTGCGTACTCGGCATCTACGGTGATGACATCGGTAACCAACTGTGTGCATTTCTCTCCGGCCCACCCGTGTGCGCGGGTCGGCGTGGTCACGTATTTGTACCGACAGGTAACAGTTAGGTCAAGGCCCGGTGGAATCCGCCGGACGCGCCGGTGACTTTTCGGTCAAACGTCCAATTATGGGAATCCGTCCCGCATTCCGTGCGGACCTGCACAATGTGATCGAGAAAATCCTTCGCGGCCCGCCACGGTCGCGGAGGCCGCACGACGGGAGAACGATGACCGCCAGAGCCCACCTGGAGCGCGAATTGGGCGGACCGTTCGCCGCCCTCGATCTGCTGACCGAGCAGGAGATCGACGAACTCGCCGAAATGGTCGACGCCGCACTGCGTACCGAGACCGCCACCCTCGCCGACTCCGTGGACGCGGTGGTCGGCGCGCTGCCGTGGCCGCTGCGCACGGCGGCGAAGAAGATCATGTTCGGAAACCGGCTCGGCTGATGACCGACCTGGTCACCAGGGCTCAGCTCGTCCTGCTCGCCCGCACGCTGCACGTCCCCGCCGAACGCCTCGCGCACCTCGAGAAGCTGGGCGCCGCACGGCTGCACGAATTGCAACAGCGCATCGCACGCCGGATCTTCGATGAGCACACCGCCACCTTCCGGCGCGTCGACATGCTGGTTCCGGTTGTCCCGCTGAGCATTTCGCTGCCGCTGGTCCAGCGCATGGTGCCGCCGACGATGGCGGGCCGCGCCGCGGGCGCGGTCGGCGTCGAGCATCCGAGGAAGGCCGCCGAGGCGCTCGGCATGCTGGAGGTCTCCTACGCCGCGGACTGCGCGCCGTATCTGGATCCGCGCACGGTCGGCGAGCTGGCCGACGTCGCACCGCCGGGGCCGGTCGTCGCGATCACCAACGAGCTGCTGCGCCGGGGCGACTACGTCACCGCGGGTCCGTTCCTCGCCTACGCCACGCCCGCGCTCATCCGCGCCGTCGAGGCGGGCGTGCACGACGACGAAGGCATGATCCGCTCGGCCGCCTACGCGTATTCGAGCGCGAGCATCAGCGCCGTCATCCGGGAGATGCTGCACGGTTCCGCGCAACGGATCCCGCGCCTGGCCGCCACCCTCCTGTCCGGTTCCGCGGAGCTGCGGCTGACCGCGCTGTCGGTCTTCGCGCGCTGCGACGAGGACGTGATCGCCGCGCTGGGCGGCATTCTCATCGATGTCGGCACCGTCGAGCAGAACGGCGACCTCGTCCGTGTCGCGGCCGAGGCGGGCGCGATCCGCGAATTGCTGACGCTCGTCGGGCATCTCGGACCTTCGGCGCTCGACACGCTGGCCGCCAATCCGGTGACCGCCGACCACGCCGTCATGTCGGCGCTGGTGGCAGCGGTCGCCGAACATCCGGAGCCCGCGACGCTGCGCGGTCTGGTGAATCTGCTGGAACGCGCCGACGCCGAGACGACGCGTCGGTGGGGCAGGCTGCTATTCGAGTCGGCCGACGCGGTGCTCGTCGAGTTGCCCGTGCTCGTCACCGAGGCCAGACTATGGCCCGCGCTGCTGCGGATACTGGCCGAGATCGACGGTGAGACCCAGACCCGCCTCGGCGAGGCATGGGCGAAACTGCCCGTGGCGGACCGCGAGACGCTCGAACGGCGAGTCCACGAACTACGCCTGGACACCCGCCTGGCCACGCTCACCGTCACGATGAACATCTACGGCTGACGTGTCTCCTTCGCGAACGGGTCCCGTGGTAATCCGAAGACCAGCGGATATGACTGTCGGATCTCATGCCGAGGCAAGTCGCCGGGCGATCGCGGCGGCGATCGGAAGCCCGGCCTGCTGCTCGTAGTACGAGAACGCAGGGCTGGGATTGGCCTCGAAGCACACGGCTTCCCCTTCCGGGGTGATACGAAGATCGATTCCGGCGAGCTCCAGCCCCAAGGTTCGGGATAAACGAACACAGCGTCCAGCCAGTTCGTCATCGATCGAATACGCGTCGACCACCGCGAGCGGTGCCCCACTTGCGGACCCGTATCGATAGTCGGTGGCCCAGCTCGTTACCCGCGCGGCGAAAGCGTCGTCGCCGACGGTGTGGACGCGGACATCTACGCCGTCCACGTAGGACTGGAACTGGACCGGACACCCTCGGATTCGGTCGAGACGACCGATGTCCAGGTCGGTGAGCAGCTTGACCACAGAACGAACACCGCTCATCGACTTGTAGACGATCCGGCCGTGGCGCGCCCGAAATTCGAGGACCTCGGCGGGATCGCTCGTGATCAGTGTCTCCGGGACGTTGAATCCTGCTGCCGAGATGAGTTGCAGCTGATACGGCTTGGACGCATTGCTGGTCTGGGCCGATGCTCGGTTCACCACCAGCGCGGGGGTCATCTCGAGCCAGGTCATCAGCTGGTCGTGCAGGGTTCGGCAGTGCATGCGACCTGGCGAGTCGACCGGCTCCGACGCGATCTCAGGAAGGAGTCGATCGTCCATCGTGCGGACGTAAACGCTGCGGATCGACTCCAGTTCGGCCCGCCCCGAGCAGTCCTCGATCGTGCCACCCACGCGCCCGTCCGCGACCTCCAATCGCAGGGTGGTGACGAGAGCCTGTCGCTGATCGAACCAGCGAAACGGGGTTCGCATACGCGCCAACTCGGCGGCTACCAGAGCCATCGGCGGCTCCGAACGGATCCCGCACAACAGGACGGTCATCGGCTCAGGACCTTCGACAAGGCATCGATCGCCCGGTCACCGGCCACGCGTAGATCGGCCATCGGCATTATCCCCGTGAAGACCGGCGACGTATCAGGTGACCGATCGAGTCCGATGTGGAGCAACGACACTTCGGCGAGATCGGCCAAGCGGCGGCAGGCCGAGCGAACGTCCTCCGAGAGCGGCGGATCCGATAGGACGATGTCCCCGAGCACGAGCGCCCAAGACGTCCATTCGTTGTCGGCAGGACATGATTTCGGCATAGTGTCATGCCAGCGCCATGGACGGTGGGGCAAGCCGGCCCGCGTGGCCAGCAGATACCATTCTGCGGGCGAACGCCACCGCCCTGCCAGAACATAGGGATGCGGCAGCTCGACCACGTGCGCTCCCGTCCGACACATCGAGTGCAACGCACTGCACAGCAGGGCGCGGAACTCCTGCTCGGTGTATTCCACATCCTCCTGCTCGATCCTGGCGAGGTAGGACGACGGAATCTGCACGAGGCGATTGAGGACCCAACCGACATCCTCTTGATGTATCCGCCGTCCGTCGGCGAGCACCACGTCGAAACGTGCGCCCGCTGGTCCGACAGTGTGACGCCAGCGCGATCCCGAGCAGAGCGCTTCGGTGGTGACGACTTGCGTGGCAGCTCCGCGCCTGCGCAGCTGCTGATCCACCCATCCGGCAACGGGATCGCCGGGCTCGCACAGGATGAGCCCGAAACGCCGCGCCGCCGCGTGCCCGATCACTCGCGTGGCGGTTCGTTTTGCAGGGCACCGCGACTCGAATCGGGCCGTTGCTCACGCTCGATGAAGTGCGCAATGCGGGCCACCGTGTCCTCGAGCCGGTCCAGACGTTGCCCGATATCGACCGGATCCCCGGACTGCGTCCCGGCATCCGGCATCGGATTCCCGAGTGCGGGGTTGCTGACTTCCACCTCGAGCTTCTCGAGCTTGATCTCCTTGAAGACCTCCTTGATCTCGATCTTCTCGAGCTTGATCTCTTTGAACTCCTTGATCTCCTTCAACTCCTTGACGATCGTCTTGGACGGCAGGAGCGGGGTGAGAGTCTCGGTGATCCGTCGGCGGCACACGGCGCAGAAGGGCCGCGGGGAACACCTGTCCACGGTCCGCATGCGGCAGTCGAATTGCGGGCGGAAGACGCCACAGTGATAGTAGTTCGCGCCCTCGTACGCACCCACCGTGTCCGGCGCGCGCGGATTGGACTGCGGATCGCATATCGAGCAGTCTGTGTTGGACGTCGTCGGCATCGGGGTGCCGGCAAGCACGAGGTCTCGCCATTTGATCGTCGCGCGGTTGCTGTCGATGGTGACGTTCGGAAAGTCCGGCTCCACCGTGGGATGGCGGTCGCGGCCCACATCTCGCCCGCATTCCAGGTAGTACTCGTACTCGTCGGCGAGACCGAAAGCCGTGTGCCCCATTTCGTGGAGTCCGATCTCGGCTGCTCCGGCAGCCATGGAAAAGACTGCCACGGCGCCCCCGGATCCGCCGTAAACCTTGGAGTTGACGAGGACCATGATCATGTTCCAGGCGGGCACATCGGCCCCGACCGTACTCATCACGGTGGCGGTGTCGACGACCAAGAGCCGTCGGGCACCGCTGTTGCAGAAACTGGCGTCGAAGTACGTGGCCGCGACGGAGCCTGTCCCGCAGCACGCAGTGGGATCGTCCGCGCCACTGTCTGTGGACGCCACGTCCAGGCGATAGACGTTCAGGGCCGCTTGCAGCCTGTCGAAGGGGGCGGTGCCGAGGAGCGTGGCGACAAAGCTCTGCGCATCCGTCGCGAATTTCTCGATCTCGGCGGCCCGGTAGCCCTCGGCAACGAGAACCAACGTCCAGCGATCGCTGTCGGGTCCGTGATCGAGGATCTTGGTAGCACCCAGGACGCTGCCGTCACCGATTCCCATGGGCACGGCCTCGCTTTCGGCGCAGTGGGAAGTGCGCAAGCGGTTCAGCGGGCCCCCCACTCCTCTCGGGATCGAGGGGACTGCTCACCAGTACCAGGCTGTCCGCCGCTGGTAGATCCGGGATGAGGATCGCGAACAGGCCGTGCGGCCGGTCCACCTTGTGGCGCTGCGCACCCGTGTCGGGTTCGTGCGCCTCCGCGTCGAACCGGATGGGGTTACTCGCGACGCGCCGGTAGATGACTTTGCCCTTCGCGTCTCGCACCTCGAACCAGAAGCCGCTGCGGCCCTCGTAGCCCTTCAGCGCATCGCTCGGCGGCACCGCCATCTCCACCTCTTGCCGGTCGCTGACCGCGACTCTCCGGCCGTCGTACTTCATGAGGAGACGCAGCGCACGGTTCGGCTGCGGCTGTTGCTCGCTTCTGACACTCACCGACCGTCCTGGCATTTTCGAATTGTCCGACCGAGGAGTGCCACCGGGCGTGAGTACTGCACTACTCGTATTGCGAGCACGCAGAACTTCCCGCGTGGGGACGGCATTGTCGCCGTGCCCCTTGACTCGCGACGATCGATCAGGCGAGCTCATCGGTACCGGGGAAGCGGCCGGGGAGTGGGCGCATACCCACGACCGAAAACACCGCGCCGTGCGCATCCCGTGAGGGACGCGCACGGCGCGGTATCGGAATCGCGCACTTCGTTGTGCGAAATCCCGCCGCGGCGCCGACCCGACATCTCACACCGCGGCGCTGGAGCACCGGCTACACGGGGGTGAAATCCCGGCTGCCGATGTAGGTGGGTCGCCGTCCCGGCGCGGCGAACGGCTCCTCCAAAACGTTCTCCACGCTGTTGAACACCAGGAAGATGTTCGAGCGCGGGAAGGGAGTGATGTTGTTGGACGAGCCGTGCATGATGTTCGAGTCGAACAGCAGCGCCGACCCCGCCCGACCGGTGAACTGCACGATGCCGTGCTTGCTCGCGAGCGTCGCGATGTCATCGGTGGTCGGCACACCGATCTCCTGCTCCTGCAACGACTCCCGGTAGTGCTCGGCGGGCGTGCTGCCCTGGCACGGGACGAAGGTGCGGTGCGAGCCGGGCATCACCATCAGGCTCCCGTTGACCGGGTGGTTGTCGGTCAACGCGATCGACAGGCTCACCGCGCGCGGGCTCGGCATGCCGTCCTCGGCGTGCCAGGTCTCGAAATCCGAGTGCCAGTAGAACCCCCTGCCGCGAAAGCCGGGCATGTAGTTGATCCGGGTCTGATGCAGATAGACATCCGATCCGAGCACCTGCCTGGCCAGCCCGGCCACCCGCGATTCGCGCACCAACTCGGCGACCGCGTCGCTGAGTTGGTGCACCTCGAAGATGGACCGGACGCGCCGTGACGCCTTCTCCACGATGAACCGGTCGTCCTCGGTCAACGCCGGATCGGCGGCGAGCCTGCCGATCTCGGCGCCGAACAGGGCCACCTCGTCGGCACTGAGCAGGTCCTCGACGACCGCGAATCCGTCGCGATCGAAGGTGGCCAGCTCCTCGGACTCGATCGTCCCCCACACCGTGGGGTCGGGTCGCTCGATGTGCCGTGGGCGCGCACCGGTTCGGGTGGGGTACCGATCGATGCGCTCGACCTCGTCGCGCTCGATGGTCTGTGGCAACACTTCTCGCCGCTCCTTTCAGCCGATCGGCGCCGCGACCAGCGGGTAGACGCCGTTGCTGTCGTGAACCTCCTGCCCGGTGACCGGCGGGTTGAACACGCACATCATCCGCATGGTGCTGCGCACCTCGAGACGGTGGCGTTCGTTGCCGTCGAGCAGGTACATGGATCCGGGGCCGAGCTCGTAGGTGACGTCGTTGTCCAGGTCCGTGAGCGTGCCCTCGCCCTCGATCAACCACACCGCCTCCACGTGGTGGCGGTAGTGGAACTCGTGCACGGTCCCGGCCTCGATGGTGGTCTCGTGGAAGGAGAAACCGACGCCGTCGCCGCCGAGCACGATCCGCTTGCTGCGCCAGCCCTTGCCCGCGACGTCGCGTTCGGTGCCGGTGATCTCCGCGGTGCTGCGCACGATCACTGGAGCTCACCGCCCTCGGCCGGGCCGCGGTGGTGCAGGCGGCCCCAGCCGGTGCACACCGTGTCGATGGCGCCGGTGAGCAGCTGCAAGCCGTGGTCGAGCTCCTCGTCGCTGATCGTCAACGGCGGCAACAGCTTCACCACCTCGTCGGTGGAGCCGGAGGTCTCCACCAGCAGACCGCGCTCGAAGGCCACCTGGCAGACCTTGCCCGCCTGCGACGGGTCGTCGAAGGCGATGCCGTGCACCAGGCCGCGGCCGCGGGTGGACAGGCCGGGGAAGTGCGCGGCCGCCGCGCCGAGCGCCGTCGCGATGCGCTCGCCCTTGGCGTAGGTGGCGCGCTCGAGCGTGTCGTCGGACCAGTAGTGCTGCAGCGCGGTCTGCGCGGTGACGAAGGCGGGGTTGTTGCCGCGGAAGGTGCCGTTGTGCTCGCCGGGCGCCCACTGGTCCAGCTCGGACTTGAAAAGCACCAGGGCCATGGGCAATCCGTAGCCGCCGATGGACTTCGACAGGGTCACGATGTCGGGGGTGATGCCCGCGACCTCGAAGGAGAAGAACGGGCCGGTGCGGCCGCAGCCCATCTGCACGTCGTCGACGATCAGCAGGATCTCGCGCTCCTCGCACAGCTTGGCCAAGTGCCGAAGCCATTCGGCGCGAGCGACATTCACGCCGCCCTCACCCTGCACCGTCTCCACGATGACCGCGGCGGGACGGTCGAAGCCCGAGGAGGTGTCGTCGAGCACTCGCTCCATCCACTGGAAGTCGGCGGTGGTGTTGTCGAAGTAGCCGTCGTAGGGCATGTGCGCCGCGTGCACCAGCGGCACGCCCGCGCCGGCGCGCTTGGCGGCGTTGCCGGTCACCGACAGCGCGCCGAGGGTCATGCCGTGGAAGGCGTTGGTGAAGCTGAGGATGGTCTCGCGGCCGGTCACCTTGCGGGCCAGTTTGAGCGCGGCCTCGACGGCGTTGGCGCCGGTCGGTCCGGGGAACTGGACCTTGTAGTCCAGGTCGCGCGGCGCGAAGACGGTATCGCGCAAGGTCTCCAGCAGCTTGCGCTTGGCCGCGGTGGACATGTCCAGGCCGTGCGTGATGCCGTCACTGGCGATGTAGTCCAGCAGCGGCTGCTTGAGGATCGGGTTGTTGTGGCCGTAGTTCAGCGCGCCAGCGCCCGCGAAGAAGTCGAGGTAGTCCTTGCCCTCCTCGTCGCGCAGCCAGGCGCCCTTCGCGGTGGTGAACACGGTGGGCCAGGCACGGCAGTAGCCGCGCACATTCGACTCGAGCGACTCGAAGACGGTGGTTTCGGCGGTGATCATCGAAGCTCCTTCTCAGGCTTTCGCTGCGCGGTCGGCGCGATGCGGTAGAGGTCTTCTGCGGCGTGGTTGTCGGGGAAGACGCCAGGATCGAACAAGGGGCGCTTGGTCATTCGCGCGCCGCGACGGCGGGCCACCGCCGCGAACATCGCGATCGAGGCCGGATTGTCCGGCGAGACGGTGGTTTCCAGCGCCGTGACCCCGTGCGGGGCGACGGTGTCGAGCAGGTGCTCGATCAGCGCGGAGCCGGTGCCCCGGCCGCGCTCGCTGTGCGAAACCGCCACCTGCCAGACGAATACGGTGTCCGGAGCCTGCGGCCGCAGGTAAGCGATGACGAAGCCGACGACCCTGCCGTCCACCTCGGCGACCACCGTCGTGCCGGGGAAGTCCCGACACCACAGCAGGTACGCGTAGCTCGAGTTGGTGTCGAGCACGTGCGAATCCTTCGCGATCCGCCAGATCTGGGCGGCGTCGCCCAGCTGTGGCGCACGAAGGAGTGGAACACCGATGCGGTCGGATCTGTGCCACGCCTTCGCGGCGCGATCGATCGTTTCCGTGGACAAGGTTGGCAGTGACATACAACTCCCAGGTCGGGTCTGCAGTACTTATCCAGGCTTACGAACCAACTTTGAGCTGAAGTGGTCGATCTCTTTGCGGTTGTATTACGAACAGATCACGAGGCAAAACATAATGTGATCAACGTTGCACGTCGAGGCGATATCCGAGCCCGCGCACAGTGACCACGACGCACGGATCCGATGGATCGCGCTCGATCTTCGTTCGCAACCGCCGCATATGGACGTCTACAATGCGCTCGTCGCCGAAAAACCCGTCGTCCCAAACTCGTTCGAGCAAGAGGGCGCGGCTGAGCACGCGCCCCGGCGATTCGGCGAGTTCGCAGAGGAGTCGAAACTCAGTGATCGTCAGGCGTATTTCCTCGGCGCCGCGGCGTACCGCGCCGCCGTCTTTGTCGAGGACGAGCGGCGCGCCCGGATACGCGTCCAGCACCATTTCTCGCGGCGCTTCGCGCTCGGCGGCCAATCGCGCTCTGCGGCGTAGTGCGCGCATGCGCGCGGAGATTTCCTTGATTTCGAATGGCTTGGTGACGAAATCGTCGGCGCCCGCCTCGAGCGCGGCCACGACGTCGTGCGTGTCGTCGCGCGAGCTGATCACGATGATCGGGACGTCGTGGTCGCGGCGGATCTCGCGGATGCAGTCGAAGCCGTCCATGTCGCCGAGCATCAGTTCGACGATCATCACATCGGGGGCGCCGTTGCTGCGCAGATGCGTCAGCGCGTCCTCGGCCTCGTTCGCCTCGGCGACGTCGTAGCCTTCGTCCTCCATGGCCATCCGCAGCGCGCCGCGGATCTGGTCGTCGTCGTCGACGATCATCAGGTTCGCGCTCAAGACCCTCATCCCTTGCAGACAGGCGGAAGCGCGGCGTGATGCGGAAATCGCATGCCCAGACGACGCGACAGTCCGCTTCGAGCAGCTTGCCGACCACACGAATACCCGTACCGACCGCTCGGTAAACATCGGGTGGCTGGCGGGTGCCGCTCCGTTCGGGTACCCACCCTTACCCGCGCGCGCGGCAATGGCAAATCGGCAGTGATCCTCGCCACGTCGTCTCGGCGGCGCGAACCGGCCGAACAGCGCCGTCGGAACCGCTTCCGCGCTGTTTGTCCGGTGCACTGCCGGGTAGCTGACCGGTATGGGCTTATCGGTGCGCAATATCGTGTTCAACCCGCTGGTCTCCTCCGTCGCGGGCACGGCGGTCGACGTCGCGCGCTCCGGGGTGGGGCTCGCCGTCGACACCGGGATGAAAGCCGCCACCGTGCCGATCCGCGTCGCCGAGACCGGTGTGCGCGCCGCCGTCGCGGGCGCGGAGCTGATGCTCCCCGACGCCGCCGGCCACCTGCGTGACGACCTGGCCGACCTGGTCGACCCGCACACCGGACGAACCCATCGCCGGATCGCCGTGAGCGAGGATCGCGCGACCGTCGAGGTGCGCGGCCTCACCGACATGGACAACCCGGCCATCACCAAGGCGCTCGGCAAGCGACTCGACCGGCTGCGCGCGGTGCGCTGGTGGGAGGTCAACGCGGTCACCGGACGGGTGGTCGCGGCGCTGGCCAACGGCGCGGCGGATCTGCCCGCACTGCTCGCCGAGGTGGAGCGGACCGAGCGCGAGGTCAAGGTCGCGGATCGGGAGTGGAACCGTCGCGCCGAGTTCCCCTCGGATCGAGAACCATTGCTGGTGGCGGGGATTCAGGTCGCCGGGGATCTGTGCGCGATGGCCGTGGCGACCACGAGCTGGCTGCTGCCGATCAAGCCGCCGGTGCGGGTGCTGCGCTCGATGGCCGCGTTCACCGACGCCCAGCCGCGGCTGCGGCGCGTGCTGGAAGATCGATTGGGCCGTCCGAGAACGGATCTGGTGCTGAGCACCGCGATGGCGATCGGCAACGCGATCGGCAACGCGCCTGCCGCGGGCATGGCGAACCTGGTCGTCGACACGATGCAGCGCACTATGGTGCTGACCGAGGTCGTGGCGCGACGCGCCCAGTGGCGCGACTGGGAGTGCGAACTCACCACGCACGAGGCGCTGGCCGTCGACGATCCGTTGCCCGAGCACTCCAGGCCCGCCGAACTGCCGCGCGGGCCGGTGGAACGGGTCGCCGACGAAGCCTCGGCGGGCGCGCTGCTCAGCGCGGCCGCGTTCGGCGCCTCTCGGCGCGGGGGCGCGGCGTCGGAGGCGCTCGAGCTCGGCGCGCCGAAGGCCGCCCGAGCGACGCGGGAGGCGTACGCCGCCGCCGTCTCGATGACCCTGTCGCGCGCGGGTGTGCTCACCCTGGAGCCGGTCGTATGGCGTCGGTTGGATCGCCTCACCGCGCTGGTGGTGGACGGCGAATCGTTGCTGACCTCGCGCCGCCTGGTGCTCGCGGCCGAACCCATCGACCCGCGCTGGCGGGACCCACGCAGGCGTCGGCGGCGAGACGGCGCCGCCGCGACGGACAGCGCGTCCGAGACCTCACAGGTGTCGACCAACGGGTCGCGACCGACGCACGACGAGCTCGACGAGCAAGTGAAAGCCGACGAGGAGCGCGCCGCGGCCCACGTGTGGAGCGCCGCGCAGCGCCTGCTGCGGTCCGCGGACGGCTTGGACGACGAAGCGGGGCCGAGTGGTTCGCACGGGTTGCGCTTGGTCCAGCCCAAGAGCGGAGCGCCGGATCGCGGCGTCACGGTGCGCCCGGTCTGGCGCGAACTGCGCGACGGCGGCCGCCCGGTGGGCCGGGTCCTGATCGGGCGCGAGCTGGACCGTCGCGCGCACGCCTTGCTCGGCGCCGCGCGCACCGCGGGTCTGCGGGTGACGCTGGTCGGCGGCGAGGATGTCGCGGAATTGCGTTCCCTCGCCGACGAATTCGTCTCCGCGGGGGTGTCGATGAGCAAGCTGGTGAACGGCGCGCAGCAGGACGGTCATGTCGTCGCGGTGCTGAGTCCGCGTGCGCACAAGGCGCTGGCCTGGGCCGACGTGGCGATCGGCGTGTGCGGCGGCGAGTGCGAGTCGATGCGGCCACCGTGGAGCGCCGATCTGATGTGCCGCGATCTGAGCCAGGTCCAGCGGGTACTGGCCGCGGTGGTCCCGGCCAGGCAGGCCAGCGAACGCGGCCGCGCGCTGGCGCTGTCGGCGTGCGCGCTCGGCGGATTGCTGCTGGCGACCGGTCCGGCGCGGCGCGGACGCAGCTCGCCGATGGTCACCGCGCATTTCGTCGGTCTGGTCAACGGCGCGTTCGCGGGTTGGCAGGCCGTGCGCGGCGAGCCGCGCGCCACTCTGGCGCCGCTGCTGCCGTGGAACGCGCTCGAACCCGACGAGGTGCTCTCCCGGCTACCGGAGCCGCAGGCGCTGGACGCGCGGGTCACCGAGGAATCGCGCACGCCCGCGCTGCTCGCGCCCTTCGCGTCGCTGATCTCGTTCGCCGGGCAGCTTCGCCGTGAGCTGGCCGACCCGCTGACGCCCATCCTCGGTGTCGGCGCCGTCGCCACCGCCATCCTCGGCTCTCCCTCCGACGCCCTGCTGCTCTCCTCGGTGCTGACCGTCAACGCGCTGGTCTCCGCGCGGCAACGCCAGAAGGCGGAGAACGCGCTGCACCAGCTGATCGCCGAAGAAGAGGTGACCGCCCGGCTGCTGGATCGCGCCGCGGTGGGCGAGGGCGGCATCGAGCCGGCCGCCGACGCCGACGAGCGGATCGTGCCCGCCCACCGGCTCGTCCTGGGTGATGTCGTCGCGCTGCGGGCGGGCGACGTGGTGCCCGCCGACGCGCGTCTGCTCTGGGTGGACGACCTGGAGATGGACGAATCCGGACTGACCGGCGAATCGGTCACCGTGGAGAAGCAGCTGGCCGCCACGCCGGGCGCCGAGCTCGGTGACCGGGCGTGCATGGTGTTCGAGGGCAGCACGGTGGTGACCGGCGAGGCCTGCGCGGTCGTTGTCGCCGTTGGCGCCGACACGCAGGCCGGGCGCGCTACCGCGGGCGCGGTGCCGCCCGAAAAGGGCGGTGTGCAAGCGCAATTGCGACGTCTGACCGAGCGCGTGCTGCCGCTGACCCTGGCGGGCGGCAGCGCGGTGACGGCGCTGGGCGGCCTGCGCGGACAACCGCTGCGCATCGCGATCGCCGACGGCGTCGGCGTGGCCGTCGCCGCAGTACCGGAAGGGCTGCCGCTGGTCGCCACCGTCGCGCAGCTCGCCGCCGCCCGCAGGCTGTCCCGGTACGGCGTGCTGGTGCGGGCCAGCCGCACCGTCGAGGCGCTCGGCCGCGTAGACACGCTGTGCTTCGACAAGACCGGAACTCTCACCGAAGGGCGATTGCGGCTGACCACCCTCGCCGACTTGGATCGGCAGTGGCCACACGACGCCGATGTCTACAACGCGCGCCGTCTGCTGCGCGCCGCCGCGCGAGCCTGCCCCGACCCGGACGACGGTCCGGTGCTGCACGCCACCGATCGCGCGGTCCTCGATGCCGCCGACGTGCTCGGCGACGACGACCAGTGGGACCCGATCGAGGAGATCCCGTTCGAGTCCAACCGCGGCTACGCCGCCGCGCTCGGGCACACCACCCGCAGGCTGCGCCTCGTCGTCAAGGGCGCCCCCGAGGTCGTGCTGCCCCGGTGCGCGAAGGTGCGCACGGGCGATGAGGACAAGCAGACGCTCACCGACCACCATCGCGAGCGCGCCCAAGAGGTGGTGCGTGATCTCGCCGAACAGGGCCTGCGGGTGCTGGTGGTGGCCCGCCGCGACTTGGCCGAGAAGCCGGCGGACGTCGAGGAGGCGGTCGGCGAACTCACCCTCCTCGGCTTCCTCGGGTTGGCCGACACGCCGCGCCCGCAGACGCTTCCGCTCGTGCAGGCGTTGCGCGAGAACGGCATCGGCATCCGCATGATCACCGGCGACCATCCGGTGACCGCGGCGGCCGTCGCACGACAGCTCGGCATCGACGCGGAGTCGGTGACCACCGGCGCCGATCTGGACCGCCTCGACGACAGCGAACAGACGAAGCTGATCGAGCGGACCACGGTGTTCGCCAGGGTCGCCCCCGAGCAGAAGGTGCGCATCGTCGCCGCGCTGCGCCGCGCGGGGCATGTCGTCGGCATGACCGGTGACGGCAGCAACGACGCGGCCGCGATCCGCAGCGCCGACGTCGGAATCGGTTTGGCCGCACACGGTTCCGCCGCCGCCCGCAACGCCGCCGACTTGGTGCTCACCGAACCGGACCCGACCGCCCTGCTACACGCGCTCGTGGAGGGACGCGGCATGTGGCAGCGGATCAACGACGCCGTCGGCGTGCTGGTCGGCGGCAACGCGGGCGAGGTGGCGTTCACGTTGTACGGCACCGCCGTCAGCGGACACGCACCGCTCGGCACCCGCCAGTTCCTGCTGGTGAACATGCTCACCGACATGTTCCCCGCGCTGGCGCTCGCGCTCTCCCCCGACCGCGCCGAACAGGACGCCACCGATCCCGAAGAGCGCGCCAGGCAGTTGTCCGAGATCCCGCCCGCGCGGCTCGGACCGGAGCTGGCGCACACCATCGCGGTCCGCGGCGTCACCACCGCCGCGGGGGCGGCGACCGCGTGGACCATCGCCCGCTACACCGGGTCACAGCGCCGGGCCGCCACCATCGGTCTGGTTGCGCTGATCGGCACCCAGCTCGGGCAGACGCTGGTCTCCGGGCACCGCAGCCCGCTGGTCTGGGTGACCACCGCGGCCAGCGGCGTGGTGCTCGGGGCCGTGGTCATGACCCCGGGTGTCTGCGGCTACTTCGGCTGCACCCCGCTGGGCCCGATCGGCTGGACCATCGCGGCGACGACCGCCGCCGCGGCCACCGCGGGCTCGGTGGTGCTCCCCCGCTTCCTGCCGGCACCGGCGGCGACGGACTGACCGCGGACGCGAGAAGATCGGCGCGGCACCGGTGCCGCGCCGATCGCTCGGTCGTTTCCCGTCAGGACTCCTCGGGGCCCCTGGTGAGCGGGGGCTGGTCCGGAGCGACGTCCGGTTCCTCGGCGTCGAGACGCTCGCCGATCGACTCGCCCGCGCGCTGCTCGGCAGGCGACCGGGCGTAGCGCTCGGCGCCGGACCACGCGTCGGGCGGGTCCATCGCCTGCTCGAGCGGGTCGGCGTCGAGTTCGTCCTCGTCGAGCTGTTCGGTGGTGGACGGAATCTGATCGGTCCACGCCGTGTCGTCCAGCGGCTCCTCGCCTATCGGTTCACTCATGCTTGGGGTTTTGCCGCTGCCGAGCCGACGAAACGGATCAGCGGTCCTCGCGGCGCGGTCGCTCCAGCCGGTTGAAATTGCTCGGCGAGCCGTCGGCCCGTTGCTCCTGGTAGAGGAAGCGCAGCCGCCGGTCGTCGAAGGTCTCGAACCACTCGTCCCAGCCGACCGGGCGCAGCACCGCCCCGCCGTAGCCGGGGAAGTCGAAGCGCAGCACGCCGAGGCGGCCGTTGTACTCGCTGCCCGGCATGGTGGCGGGACGAGCTCCGCGCTCCTCGGCCCACCGTCTGATCACGTCGTGGTTGCGCGTGATCAGGGTGCGGCCCGCTCGGTCCGGCCGCTGCGTCGGCGACGTGATCTCCTGTGCCTGCTGCAGCGACCTCGAATGCCCGGGTCCGGTGTACGGAGTCCGGGTGGCGGGTCGTCGTTGATCGTCCATGACGACTCCCTCTGCGCCCTCGTATCTCTTTGTCCGGTTGTTCCCCCTTTACCCGAACCGGATCGTCGGCAAACGAGAGTGAGGCGTACACCGCACCCGATTCGTCCCGTGCTGGGTGGGTACCCGGCTCGGTGACCGGCCCGCTCCGCCGCGCGGTTTCCGGCGCCGCGGGTCACCACCGAGGAGATGTCGCATGGACGACCACACGCCACAGCCGATGCCCGATCCCATTCCGCCGATTCCGAAGCCCGACCCGGTGCCGACGCCGCCGGAGCCGGAGCCGATCCCGAATCCGGACCCCGCGCCGCATCCGTTCCCGCCCCCGTTCCCGCCCGATCCGGGTCCGTCGCCGCTGCCGCCGGAACCAGATCCGAGCCCGGCGCATCCCTTCCCCCCGGAACCGGATCGGCCCACGCCGCCGGTGCCCGGCCCGGACCCGCGCGAACCCGGTACCCCGCCGGTGCCGGGCCCGGGTCATCCCCCGCCGGAACCGTCGCCCAGTCGTCCTACTCCGGGGCCGGATCCGGCGCCCCCACCGCCGAATCCGGTGTGAGCCGCGCGGGCGCCGTGCCAATGAATCGCAAAGCGCCGTGGGCCCGTGGCAACGAGTCGCGGACGTCGCGTCGATCAGTCGCGCAGCGCTTCCTCGCGCAGCCAGCGCAGCGTCTTGGCCAGGATCCGGGAAACGTGCATCTGGGAGACGCCGAGGACGTCGGCGATCTGCGTCTGGGTCTTGCCCTCGAAGAAGCGCATGACGAGGACCTGCCGTTCGCGGTCGGGCAGGTCGGAGATGAGCGGTTTGACCGCCATGAAGTCCTCCACCAGGTGGTAGGACGGTTCGTCTGCGCCCAGGCTTTCCAGCAGCGGAAGCGGGGCGCTGTCGATGTCGTCGCCCGCGACGGCGTCGATGGACGACGATTGGTAGGCATTGCCCGCGATCAGGGCTTGGGTGACCTCGACCAGGTCGACGTCGAGTTCGTCGGCGATCTCCCTGGCGCGCGGCATCCGGCCGAGCCGTTGCGAGAGCGCCTCCACGGTCGCGCCGATGCTGAGCTGAATCTCCTTGGTGCGCCGTGGCACCCGCACGGCCCAGGTGTTGTCGCGGAAGTGCCTGCGGACCTCGCCCATGATGGTGGGTACCGCGAACGCCAGGAACGACGAGCCACGGCTCACGTCGAACCGGTCGGCGGCCTGCACCAGGCCGAGGCGCGCGACCTGGAGCAGGTCGTCGAAGATCTCACCGCGCCCGGAGAACTTGCGGGCGATGTGCTCGGCCAGCGGCAGGCACCGCCCGATCAGTTCCTCTCGGAGGGCTGCGCGGCGCGGGTCGTCGGGGCCGAGGGCGGCGATCTTCTCGAAGAGCGGCTCGATGTTGTCGTAGCTGTCGCCCGCCGATTTCGATTCACCCGCCATCGGCGCCCCCTCGCACCCAGGTGAAGTCGACAACCGTCGGATACCCCGACAGCGCTCCGTCGTAAGGCTCCTGCTGCGCCGCGATCGATTCGGTGAGGGTCCGCACGATGTGCCATCCGAAACCGGCCTGTTCCACTACCGATTCGGTCGTGGCCACCGCGGAGACGTGCACGAACATGCGGTTCTCGTCGTAGGTGAAAGCGCAGTCGACATTCGAGCCGGGCACCGCGTCCAAGATCAGCGCGGTGGCGACCTCGTCCAAGGCCAAGCGGATGTCGGTCACTTCATCGATGGCGAAATCCGCGATGAGGGCCACGGTTTCGGCGAGCGCGCGGAGCATCGTCAGCTGCTCGAGGCGCGCGGGCACGCGCACCCCGATGGTCGTCGTTTCCGTAGAGGACTGAGAGGTCCACTCCCCCATAACCCATCACCACCTTGTTTCGCGCGGCCGATCCGTCAGGCTACCGCGCAACAATCACCGAACACCTCGAGGTGAGGCGACCGCGGCGTCCCTCATCGTTGCGCTTACCCGTCGGACACGAACTGAAACGTCGGTTATCGCCGACGCGGGTACCCACCCTACCGCCGCACCCGTTCGTGGGCGGTCAGCAACAGGTGATCGAATTCCGTGCGCAGGCCGACGGCGACCTGCGTCGTGGCATGCATATCGGCGATCAACTGGGAGGCGAGCGAGCGCAGTTTCACGTTGGTTTCCTGGGAACGCCAGCTCAGCACTCGGAAGGCCTGTTCCGCGCTGATGCCGTACACCAGCATCAGCGCGCCCTTGGCCTGTTCGATGATCGCGCGCGCCTCGTACAACTCCGGCAGCGTGTCGTCCAGCGTCTCCTGCCGGTGCTCCTCGAGCGTGTCGGTGACATCGATGTAGTAACCCGCGGTGCCGACCACCTCGCCGGATTCGTCGGTCATCCGGTCGGCCACCACGATCATGTGGTGCACCGTGCCCTTCGTGTCGATGATCCGGTGCCTGCTGGAGAACGGCTCGCCGGTCTCGATGGAGTTCGCCAATACCGTGGCGACCTGCTCACGGTCCTCGGGATGCTTGTGCGAGAGCAACAGTTTCGTCGTGGGCCGCACCGTTCCCGGCGAGTACCCGTGCATCAACGCCACCTCGTCCGACCACTCCCACCGCTGGTCCGCGAACCAGAATCGGAAACTGCCGACACTCTGCGGCGTCCCCATACCGATCACCCGGTTCAGCGCGAACGCGTCTTCGGGCTGAACCGACCCACTCTCCGTCACACGGCAAGTATCCGTCCTCGCCGGGTGAGCGGCGAGCAGATCGGTGCGGCCGAGGACTATCGGCCTCACGCGTCCAGCGCGGCGCGCATGGAGGGGTAGCGGAAGAACAACGAGCGAACGCCCGCGACGTCGAGCGCCCGTTCGATCTCGGCCCGACCGGCTACGACGCGCAGGTCGACGCCCGCGCACGCGGCCCGTTGCCGGAGCGCGCCCAATGTGCTCGCGGTCCGGATGCTGAGGAATCTGGCGGCGCGTAGATCGACGACCACGGCCTGGCACCCCGCTCGCGTCGCATGTTCGACCGTTTCCTGGAATCGGTCGTGCACGAGCGCGTCGATTTCGCCCTCGACGCGGACCACGACGCACTGTCGGCGCCGGTCGACCCGCTGCGACCACATGCGGCTGTCGTGCTGCGAGTGCGCACCACCTGGACGAGCGCTCGGATCGACTCCGTCGATGCGGTGCCGGGGTAGAGCGGCGTCAACTGGCATGGCAAACCTCCCTGGCAAAGGGATGTCCGGCTCGGTGCGATCGGCTCGGTCGACGGACGAGCGCCGTCGATGGGAGGGGGCACGGTGGGATGACGGCCCGCTGTCGGGTACGCGGTGCGTCGAGCCGCCGCGTGCCGGGCCTGTCAGCCACCTGGCGGCGCGCTCGGCGTCCCAGCGCGCCCGCCGATCGGCATCGATCGGCAGTTGCCGTCACGCTCCCGTCCGAATGATCGCGGTGGCCCGTCGTCTGGGCCGACCGCGTCGAACCGGGTTCGGCTGTAGTCTCAACCTCCCTACAGTCTGGCACGTCCGCCCGGCGGTGTCAGGGACTTGTCTCAGGCAGGCACCGCGGCGGTCGCCCGGCGCCAGATGCGGTGCCTGGCCAGCGCGTCGGCGAAGGCGTCCACGAAATCCCCAGGTAGTGAGCCGCCGCTCGACTCGGTGGTTACCACGCCCTGTTCGATGCCGAGCCCGCCATCCGGTGGCGTCTCGGGGATGATCCCGGAGATGCGCAGCACCGAGACGCCCGCGCCGAAGGCGGCGACGGCCTTCGCGTGCTTGAACGCCTCCAGCACGAAGTGCACCGCGGAACCGTTGCGCGCCAACGTCTCCGCCGCGCCGGGACCGCCGGGGACGACAACGCCGTCGTAGAGCACCGAGGCGGCGGTGGCCAGCGACCGGTCGACATCGAGCTGGTCGCCGTCGGATCCGTCGCCCCTGATTCGCCCGCCGTGCAGGCCGAGCACCTCGACGATCGCGCCGCGTTCGGTCAGCGCCGCGCGCAGCGCGCGCACCCCGGCCGCGTCGATGCCGTCGGCGGCCAGCACCGCGATCTTGCGGGTCTCGATCGTGTCCATCGCGGTGTTGGCCTGGGACAGCGCGGGCGAGACGAAGGAATCGGAGGTGTCGATGTCGGACTCCGGGGCGGAAGTGCCCAGCTTGCCCGCCACCCGCACCGCGAGGTCGGTGTCGATGCGGACCAGGTGCTCCACGACCCGCTCGCGGATCTCCGTCCGATTCACCTTGCCCAGCTCGAAGGCGAACGCGTCGACGATGTGCTCGGCCTCGGGCGGGGACATGCTGCGCCAGAACATCCTCGGCTGCCGGTAGTACTCCTTGAAGCTCTCCGCGCGCTTGCGCTGCGCTTCGCCGTCGATCCGTTGCGGATAGTGTTGGTAGGCACCGGAATCGGCCAGGAACGGGCACCCGCCGCCGATGCTGTTCTTGGTGTAGGAGGCGGGCCCGACCGGGATGGCGTGCTGACCGTAGCCGTCCTGCTGGTGATTGCGGACCTCGGCCACCGGCCGGTTGATCGGCAGCTGGGCGAAATTGGGACCGCCGAGCCGGATCAACTGGGTGTCCAGGTAGGAGAAGTTGCGCAGTTGCAGCAGCGGATCGTTGGTGAAGTCGATGCCGGGCACCAGGTTCGCGGTATGGAAGGCGACCTGTTCGGTCTCGGCGAAGAAGTTGTTCGGGTTGCGATCGAGCACCATGCGCCCCACCGGGCGGACCTGGACCTGCTCCTCGGGAATTATCTTGGTCGCGTCGAGCAGGTCGAAATCGAAGTCGAACTCACGCTCCTCGGGCACCAGCTGAACGCCGAGCTCCCATTCGGGGTACTGGCCCCCCTCGATGCAGTCCCAGAGATCGCGGCGATTGAAATCGGGATCGCGCCCGGCGATCTGCTGGCATTCGTCCCACACCAGCGAGTGCACGCCGAGCTTCGGCTTCCAGTGGAACTTGACGAAGGTGCCCTTGCCCTGCGCGTTCACCAGCCGGAAGGTGTGCACGCCGAATCCCTGCATCATCCGGTAGCTGCGCGGCAGTGCCCGGTCCGACATCAGCCACATGATGGCGTGCAGGGTCTCCGGCTGCAGCGACACGAAGTCCCACAGGGTGTCGTGCGCCGAGGCGGCCTGCGGAATCTCGTTGTGCGGCTCGGGTTTCACCGCGTGCACGAAGTCGGGGAACTTGATGCCGTCCTGGATGAAGAACACCGGGAAGTTGTTGCCGACCAGATCGAAATTGCCCTGGGCCGTGTAGAACTTGGTGGCGAACCCGCGCACGTCGCGGACCGTGTCGGCGGAACCGCGGGATCCGGCGACGGTGGAGAACCGTACGAAGACCGGGGTGCGCACGCTCGGGTCGGTCAGGAACGCCGCCGCCGTGACGTCGGCGAGCGCGTTGTCGTAGGGCTGGAAGTAGCCGTAGGCGCCCGCGCCGCGTGCGTGCACCACGCGCTCGGGGATGCGCTCGTGATCGAAGTGGGTGATCTTCTCCCGCGCGTGGAAGTCGTCCAACAGCGTGGGTCCGCGATCCCCCGCGGCCAGCGCGTCGTCGGTGCTCTCGACGCGCACGCCCTGCTGGGTCGTCAGATAGCCGCTCTCCCGATCGACACGGTGCGCGTCCAGCTGTCGCTGCTTGGAATCGGCACCGGATCCGCCGACGCCGTTGTCCGATCGCTCGTTCACTGGCTTCCTCCTGCCTGCCGTCAATCGCTCTCGTCCGGCCGACTGCCCGCATTCGGTGCAGGTAAACCGAGCTCATCCGGGCATTTCCAGCCGAAAAGGCCGGGCCGCACCGTTTGCGCGCCACGCTGGCGGGCATATCCCGCACATATCGCCGACGACACGTCCGGCCATGGCCGCGCCGAGTATCGGCATGCGCCCGCCTTCTCGCCGGAACGGAGTAGCCGTGAAGATCGCCATGGTTTCCGAACACATCAGCCCGCTCTCGGATCCCGGCGGCGGCGCGGGCGGTCAACAGGTGCACGTCGCGGCGCTCTCCGCGGCGCTGGCCCGTCGCGGGCATCGGGTCACCGTCTACACCCGGCGTGACGACCCGCACGTCCGGACCGAGGTGGCGACCCGCGACGGCTACCGCGTCGTGCACGTCCCCGCCGGGCCGCCGCGGCCACTCGGCCGCGACCAGACACTGCCCCACCTCGGCGAATTCGGCACGTTCCTGCGCAAGCACTGGGCCATCGACACCCCCGATCTGGTGCACGCGCACTTCTGGATGTCCGCGCTGGCCGCCGAGCTGGCGGCACGGGCGCACGACATTCCGGTGGTGGTGACCTTCCACGCGCTCGGCACCGTCAAGCGCCGCCACCACGGACTGGCCGACACCAGCCCACGCTCCCGAATCCGATTCGAGCGGCTCATCGCGACCAGGGCCGCGCACGTACTGGCGACCAGCGCCGACGAGGCCGTCGAACTCGTCAGGATGGGCGTGCCGCGTTTTCGTATCTCGGTGGCGCCCTGCGGAGTCGATCTCGGGACCTTCCGTCCCGAGGGTGGCGTCGCCGACCGCAAGGCGCGCCACCGGATCTTCGCGGCGGGCCGACTGGTGCGCAGGAAGGGATTCGACCTCGCGGTGCGCGCCATGCCCGACCTGCCCGACACCGAACTGGTGATCGCGGGCGGTGCGGTCGGCGACGACGTGGACGACGACGCCGAAGCCAAGCGGTTGCGTCGCATCGCCGTGGAAAACGGTGTGCACGAACGGGTTCGGCTGCTCGGCCGGGTCTCGCACAGCGCGATGCCGCGGCTGTACCGCTCGGCCGACGTGGTGCTGTGCACGCCCTGGTACGAGCCGTTCGGCTTGGTTCCGCTGGAGGCGATGGCCTGCCGGAAGCCGGTGGTGACCACGGCGGTCGGCGGCATGCTCGACACCGTGGTGGACGGAGTCACGGGCAAATTCGTCGCACCGCCCGAGCCGGATGTCGTGGCCCGTGCGGTGCGCCCGCTGCTCGAGGACGCGACATTGCGCGAAACCTGGGGCGCGGCCGGGTATCAGCGGGCGAGCAGCCGCTATTCCTGGGATGCGGTCGCCGCCGCGACGCTGTCGGCGTATCGGCGTGCCGCGCCCGCGCGGGCCTCGGTGGTCACGGGTGCCGTTGGCTCCGGGCGCGCCATCGCCACGGCGCGATGAGCCAGGCCGCGGCGAAGAGCACCGCGGCGACGACGCCCGCGATCACGCCCGCCACGTCCCCGGCGACCACGTCTACCACCAGGACCAACGCCCCCGTCAGCGCGATACCGAGTAAGGCGACACCCGCCATGGCGCACCGATGCGCGGCCGAGACGACGTTGCCCAGCCGATGCCTGCGGAACAGGATGCGATGCCAGGACACCGGCGCCACCAGGAACACCGTGGCGCCGAACGCCGCGCAGACGGTCACCAGATACAGCGTGCGCATCTGCTGCGACACCACCGCGAACTCGGGTTGGAAGGGCAAGAGCAGCAGCGCGCCGATGAGGAACTGCACGCCGGTCTGTACGACGCGCAGTTCTTGGATCAGGCTGGCCCAGTTGCGGTCGAGTCGTTCGAGCTCGGTTTCGTCCCGTCCCTCGTAGGCCCTTGCCGGGCGCTGCGAGGTGTCCTCATTGTCGTGCACTTGCGGTCTTCCGGCGATTCTCCTTCTCGATCGCCGAGATGAGCTCTTCTTTGGTCATCTTCCAGCGCCCGGTGATCGACAGGCGACCCGCGACATTGATCAGGTGCTTCTTCGTCGCATTGGCGTTCACGCCTTCGGCCGTCCGGCCCCGGGCGTTCGGGCCTCCGCTCTCGGCGCGCTCGTCGGAGGGTCCGCGCCGCTCTTTCGGCTCCCAATGGTCGCCGATCTTCTCGTAGCTGTGCTTCAACGCGCTGTAGCCCACACGGTAGGCGCGTTCTTCGCTGCCGTACTCCTCGAGGGCGGCGTCGTGCGCCTTCGCGAACGTTCGCTGCGCCTTGTCGTCCGACCGGCGCACGGTGCTCGGCAGCTCGGACTTCTTCGCCTCTCCACTGCGGGTTGTCTTCGGCATGTCACCGCCCCTTCCTAGTGGTCGGCCGCGGTCGTTTCCGGCCGAGGTGTACGTCATCGCATACCCGGTCAGGCCCTGATTAACCCGGAATCCGCCGGGTACCACCGCAGCATGGTCGCGACGATGGACGAACTGCTGCACGCGCTGACCCGCGCCGCCAACACGCTGCTCGACGCGGAGATCAGGTTCGCGGTGGCGGGTGGCTGCGCGGTGTACGCCCGCGGCGGTCCCGCGTCGGATCACGATGTGGATCTGTTCGTGAAACCCGCCGATACCTCGCGCGCCATCCAGGCACTCGCGCGGGCGGGTCTGCGGGTGTGCCAGCCGCCCGAGGACTGGCTGTCCAAGGTCTACGACGGCGACACCCTGATCGACGTCATCTACCGGCCCAACTGCCGCGACGTCACCGACGAGTTGCTGGACCGTGCCACGGTCATGCGCGTCGGGCCCACGGTGGCGCCGGTGATCAGCGCGACCGACCTGATGATCGACAAGCTCCTCGTCTTCGACGCGCACCGGCTGGATCTGAGCCCGCTGCTGCACATCGCGCGCGATCTGCGCGAGCAGGTGGACTGGTCCGTCGTGCGCAGTCAGACGAAGGAATCGCCCTATGCCCGAGCCTTTCTCGGCCTGGTCGACGACCTCGGTATCACCGACGCGGGCCGGGCCGACCCGGGCACTCGAGACCGAGAAGAAGGCTGAGCCGATGGAAAAGCCCCAGTACCTCGTGGCCCGTCTGCGCCGCGCGCTCGCCGAGGACCCGCGCACCGCCGAACTCGGCGTGCAGGTCACCATTCGCGGTGAGGTGGTGGTGCTCGACGGCGAAGTGACGAGCGAACAGCGCAAACAGCAGATGGAAGCGGTCGTGCGCGAACAGCTGCCGGGCGTCGTCATCCACAACGACGTGCGCGTCTCGGTGCCCACCGCACCGACCGGAACCGAACACCTGTCGACGCACGAAGGGAGCTGACGCCATGCGGATCGCCGCGGTAGGCGACATACATCTGGGCGCCGAGTCCTCCGGACAGCTGCGCCCCGTGCTGCGCGAACTCCCCATGCGCGCCGACGTGCTGCTGCTCGCCGGAGACCTCACCAGGCACGGCACGCTGGACGAGGCGCGGGTGGTGGCGACGGAGTTCACCGATCTCGGCGTGCCCGTCATCGCCGTGCTCGGCAACCACGACCACCACAGCGACGCCCAAGACGACATCACCGCCCTGCTCGGCGACTACGGCATCACCGTGCTCGAGGGCAGCTCCACCACCGTCTCCGTCGACGGGCAGACGCTCGGCGTGGCGGGCACGAAGGGCTTCGGCGGCGGGTTCGCCGGTAAGTGCGCCAGCGTGTTCGGCGAGCGGGTGATGCGCGAATTCGCCTGCCACACCGTGGCATTGGCCGATTCACTGCGCGACGCGCTGGCCGAGCTGGACACCGACGTGACCGTCGTGCTCACGCACTATTCGCCCGTCAGCGACACCCTGCACGGCGAGCCGAGGGAGATCTACCCGTTCCTCGGCTCCTATCTGCTCGGCGAGCCGATCGACGAATTCGGCGCGGATCTGGCGCTGCACGGCCACGCGCACGCGGGCACCGAGCGCGGAACGACCCCGGGCGGCATCCGGGTGCGCAATGTCGCCGAGCCGGTGATCCGGGCGGCCTACGCGATCTACGAACTGGAACCCGCCAGGCAGCGGGTCGTCAGCGCGCCTACGTGACCGTGCGCCGCGATGAGCGGCGCACGATCGGTGGGCCGGTTCCCGCATCAGAAGTCCAGCGAGACCGCCTCCACCATGTTCCCCGCCTGCGCGTTGCCCAGGGCGGTCGCGACATCGGCTTGGGCGATGATGCCGACCAGCCGCCCGCGATCGAGCACCGGGATGCGCCGCACTTGGTGCTGGGCCATCAGCGACACCACCTTGCGCACGCCGTCGGTGACATCCACCGTGTACGGCACACCGCCCGCCAGCTCCCCCGCCGTCACCTGCTGCGGATCCTTGCGCGCCGCAACGACTTTCACGACGATGTCGCGGTCGGTGAGGATGCCGTGCAACCGGTTGTCCTCGCCGCAGATCGGTAACGCGCCGATGTCGAGTTCGGCCATCTGGTCCGCAGCCTCGGCCACGGTGTCGCCCGCGCGAATACAGTGCACGCCCGCCGTCATGATGTCGCCTGCCGTTGTCATCCCCGACCTCCCTGGTCCACGTGAGAGGCGCCACGGTATGGGCGCCTCGGTGACCGCGTACCCGGGTCGCGCTCGGGTACACGGGTTCTCGGGTATCCAGGTTTCGGGCGAACGCGCCGGGGCACACCGGGCGTATGGAAGCTCCGACGATTACTTCGAACGGGGCGGCCGGACCGCTGAACGTCCTGGTGTGGCACGCGCACAGCCCGTGGATGACAGCTTTCGTCCAGGGCGGGCACCGCTATCTGGTGCCCTACGACGCACGCCGCGGCGAGTGGGCGCGTGGCCGGTGCGGTCGTCCCTGGCCCGCGAACGCGGTCGACATCGCACCCGCCGATCTGGTCGACACCGACATCGATCTCGTTGTCCTGCAACGCCCGAGGGAGATGGACCTCGCGCACGAATGGCTCGGTCGCGCGCCGGGCATCGACGTGCCCGCGGTTTACGTCGAACACAACACGCCACATCAGCACGCGGCGCTGACCAGGCATCCCCTGGCTGGCCGCTCGGACATCCCGCTGGTGCACGTCACCCAGTTCAACCGGCTGATGTGGGACAACGGCCGCTGCCCGAGCACGGTCATCCGCTACGGGATCCCCGATCCCGGACAGCGGTACACCGGTGAACTGGCCAGGGCCGCGACGATCATCCACGATCCGGTGCGCCGCTGCCGCATCACCGGCACCGATCTGCTCGCGCCGCTCTCCGAAGCCGCGCCGATCGATGTCTACGGCGCGGGCACCGAACGGCTGGCTGCCGCGCTGCACCGCCCGCCCGACCGGATCACCGGCGCGGGCGATCTCGAACAGGACCGGCTGTACGAGGAGCTGGCCCGCCGCCGCGTGTTCCTGCACGTGCCGCGCTGGACCTCGCTGGGCATGTCGGTGCTGGAGGCGATGTATCTGGGCATGCCGATCGTGGCGCTCGGCACCACCGAGGTCTCCGCCTCGATCCCCGCGGAGGCCGGGGTGGTGTCGACCGAGCCGGAGATCCTGGCCGAGGCGGTCCGGCAGTTCCTGCACGAACCCCTGTTCGCCGAGCTGGCGGGCAAATCGGCAAGGCAGTGGGCGCAGGCCAATTTCGGTCTCGCCGAGTTCCTGCAGGCCTGGGACCGGCTGCTCACCGACCTCGTCGCCAGCCGCCGCTGATTGACCGGTGATTCCCCGGGTACCCGTCGAACGGCACCCGTTCGCTGGTTGCACTCGGAAGGAGACCACTATGCGTGCCGAGAACAATTTCCGAGACGACAAGAAGCCGGAAGGCGTATTTCCAGACCACCACCGCACCACCCGGACACACGCGGGCGAGGCGATCGAGGACGCGAAGAACTGGCCGGGCATGGTCCTGGTCGGCGTCGGCATCGTGCTCGTCGCGCTGACGCTCACCGCGGCGGGCTACGGCTTCGAGGGCTGGGCGATCGTCGCGGGCATCGCGGCCGGGCTGAGCATCGTCGTCGGCGCCGCGCTGGTCTTCGCCGAACACAAGCGCGTCCAGCGCAAGCACGGCGACTTCTACGACGACCGGGGGCACTGATCGTGCACCACCGATCACCGGAAGCCGACGGCCGAACTCGGCTGCCGAGCCGGAGTCTGGCCGTGCTCGCCGGGCTGGTGACCGTGGGCTCGCTCGTCGCCGGATGCGGCGGCGACGGCAACACCGACCCGGTACCCGCCACCCCCACCGAGGGCACCATCTCGCTGACCATCGCGGCGCCGACGAGCGCCGACGTGCCCGATCCCAACGCCGACGTGCCCAATCCCGACGAGGTGACGCCCGAGGCCGCCGCGCAGCTGTGCGACATGATGCGCGCCGAGGTCGGCAACTGGAGCGAAGAGGGTGAGATCGTCGGCCGGGTCAGCTTCAACGGCACGGTGCACAACTGGGCGGTGCGCAACGGCGGACTCAACGACGCCGTGCTCGCGGATCAGTCGATCATCGACACCGCCACCATCCAGCAGTGCCCCGACGTGCGCCAGCAGGTGCTCGACGCGCTCAACCTCGATGACCTGGCCGCCGGCCTCGCCGGATTCTGAGCCGCCCCGACACAGGAGAGTTTCGATGAGAATGCGTAGCCTCGCCGTCGCGGCGCTGGCCTCGGCCGCGATGTTCGCGGCGGGTTGTGCGGAGGCCGAGAAGGCCGTCAACAAGGGCGGCGACACGCCGTGCAGCGAGTTCGTCGAGCAGGACGCCGACAAGAAGCGGACCACCGTAACCAAGTTCCTCGAGCAGGAGCGCAGCGGACAGGAGGCGCCGGACGACCGCATGGTCGACGCCGCCATCGCCTCGATCGAATTGATGTGCACCGCGCAGGCCAATCCGGACACACCGATCCGGAAAGCGGACCTGACCGGCATCTTCGTTCCGAAGTAAGACAACGAAAAACGGGGTGTCCGGCTCGAGCCGGACACCCCGTTTTTTCACCGCGTGGCGCGGGTGCGGGGTCTACTGCCCCTTCTGGTGAGCGCGCTGACGCTGCTCGTCGGCCGACGCCTCGGCACGCTCCTTCTCGGCTGCGGCTTCCTTCTGCGCGGCCTCGCGCTGCGATTCGGCCTTGTCCTGCTGGGCTTTGCCCTCGTCGCGCAGATCGTCGTTTCCGAAGACGCTTCCGGCGGCCTCCTTGGCCTTGCCCTTGACGCCTTCGACAGCGCCTTCGACGCCTTCCCGGGGACCACTCTTGTGCTCGGACACGATATCTACCTCCGAAATATCGGTTATCAGGTGGACAGTGGCGGTCTACCCGGCCGAGGCGGGCTCAATCAGCGGTGCGGATATTCGCCGAAGTCGATCACGCGTGGTCGCCGTTGGAAGATCGGCCGGTCAGCGCCGGGTTTCGGGCCGGGTCGATCGGCTATGTCCCGACTATGACGTCCTTGTGGATGAACGACGCGCAAGTACCCGCCCGACTGCGACTGACGCCCGGCTCGCGTTTCGACACCGTCGTGATCGGCGCGGGCATCACCGGGCTCGTCACCGCGCTGCTACTGGCCCAGAACGGCATCCAGGTCGCGGTGGTCGAGAGTCGGCGCGTCGGGCTCGGGACGACCGGTGGCACGACCGGAAAAGTCAGCCTGCTCCAGGGAACTCGCGCGCAGAGCATCGCCGGGCGGCACGGTGTCGGCACCCTCGCGCAGTACCTGGCGGCGAATCGGGACGGCCAGGATTGGCTGTTGCGCTTCTGCGACGAGCACGGAATCGCCTATCAGCGCGCCACGGCGGTCACCTACGCCCAGTCCGAACGCGAAAAGCGCTCGGTACAAGCGGAATTCGAGGCGACAAGGGCGGCGGGACTGCCGACCGAGCTGATCGACGACCTGGAAGCGCCCTTCCCGGCCTACGGCGGGGTCCGGTTGATCGAACAAGCCCAGATCGACCCGATGGCCGTGCTCGCCGCACTGGCCGCCGAGGTGGAGTCGCACGCCGCCCCGATCTACGAATCGACCCTCGCGCAAGGGGTGCATCACGGCTCCGACGGTGAACTGCTCGTGCAGACCGAACACGGCGACCTGACCGCGGGCACGGTCGTGCTGGCCACCGGGACCCCGATGCTGGACCGGGGCGGGTTCTTCGCGCGGCTCACGGCACAGCGCTCGTACCTCGCGGCGTTCCGGGTGCCCGGTCCGGTGCCGCACGACATGTACATCAGCGCGGGGCAGCCCATCCGCTCGCTGCGCTACCACCCCACCCCCGAGGGCGACCTGCTGTTGGTCGGCGGCAGCGGCCACGCGGTCGGGCGGACCGACGAGGCCGCCGAGCACGCCGACGAACTCCTGGACTGGACCGCCGCCTGGTTCCCCGGCGCGGAGGTGCTGCACCGCTGGTCAGCTCAGGACTACCACCCGGTCGGTGAATTGCCGTACGTCGGCTCGCTGCTGCCCGGCCAGGACGACATCCTGGTCGCCACCGGCTACGCCAAATGGGGCCTGACCAACGGCGTCGCCGCCGCGCTCGCGCTGGCAGGCAGGCTCACCGGCAAGCCGCCCGCCTGGTCCGGCACCTTCACCACCTGGCGGCCCGCCGAACTGCGCTCGCTACTGTCCGGTGCGAAAGCGAACACGGCTGTTGCCCAACAACTTTCGACGGGATGGCTGCGCATGCTCGGTGGCGGCTCGGCGAGCATGCCCGAGGAGGGCTGTGGGCGGGTCGAGCGACACGGGCTCACGCCCTCGGCGATCTGCACCGTCGACGGAGTCACCACCGAGGTATCGGCCGTCTGCCCGCACCTGTACGGCATCCTGCGGTGGAACGACGCGGAACGGTCCTGGGACTGTCCACTACACGGCTCCCGCTTCGCGCCGGACGGCGCGGTCCTGGAGGGACCGGCGACCAAGCCGCTCGCGCGGCGCGCGGTCTTGCGCAAGGACGTGTAGGTGACGGCCGGGGCCTAACGGCCCGCTCGGGATCGGTCCTGTTGCCGCGCGATCGGGCGCGCGGTGTCGAGGATGACGTCGACGGTCTCGGCGACGGTCAGCTCCGACGTGTCGAGCCATAGACCGAGCCGGGGTGTGCTGTCGCGCAGCACGGCGTCCAGGGCCGCCACGGTGAAGGTGTCGTAGGCGTTCTTGTCGCGAGCCGACTCACGGGCGGCGATCGCGTCGCGGCTGGGCGCGAGCACCACCACGAAGAGCGGATCGGTGCGGATCTGGTCGATCGTGAACGGCAGGAACTCGCCCAGCACCACGTCTTGCAGGATCGCCGTGAACCCCGCCGCGGCGTACTCGTCGGCGACCGACGCGGCGAGCCGATGGCGCAGCCGCAGCTGATCGAGGGCGGCGGCCGACGGTTCCGGACCCATCTCCGCACGGCCACCGACCACGAATCTGCGAAAGGTATCCCCGCGCACGTGCGCCGAACGGGGCAGGCGCTCGGCCAGCGCCTGGGCCACCGTCGACTTGCCCGCGGCTTGGATACCGGTGATCAGATAGACAGCGGAGGCCATCCGGCCATGATCGCAGACCTCAGGCCGGTTCCACGGTGAGGGTGATGGTGGTCCATGCCCCGACGTGGACGCGGTCGCCACTGCGCAGCGCGACCGGCTGCTCCGCCGGGATCAGGTCGTCGCTGTCGTTGAGGCTGGTGCCGTTCGTGGAGCCGAGATCGGTGACGGTGAGACCGGTCGGAGTCAGGTGCAGCAGCGCGTGCGCCCGCGAGACGCCCGCGTCGGCGGGGGCGATGCCTAGATCGATGTCGGGGTGCAGGCCCTGCGAGACGCTGCGCTTACCGATCAGGATCTCGCTGCCGCGCAGGGCGATTCGGCGCGGCGGATAGTATCCGGGGAACTCCACGCGATCCGCGTCCGGACCTTCGCGCGCCAGCACGCGATCGTAGAAGGCGCGATCGGCGGTGACCGTGGCGATCCAGGTGACGGCCGGTGGCCGCGCGGTGGCCGAATCGGCGACCTCCGGATCGGCTTCGCGCGGAGCGGGTTCCGGCGTGGACGGCGACGGCAGCGCCGAATCGTGACCGCAAGCCTCGCAGAAGCGTCCGCCGCTCGGTGCGCCACAGGCCGGGCAGTGTGGCGCGGCGACCGTCGTCGGCGACTCGCCGATCGCTGCTCCGCACACATCGCAGTAGTCGACCGCCGCCGACGGGTGTCCCTCCGGGCAGGTGACCATCAGGACTCCTTGCGTACCCGCGCCGTCTTGGTGGAGCGGGCGTCCAGTGCCATCTCGTCCTCGGCCGCGACGCGCGACCGCAGCCGCACCGTGCCGTTGCGCTCGTCCACCTCGACCACGCCGCGCAGCAGCTTCGCGGTGCTCTCGTTGCCCGACTCGGCGGCCAGCTGGACCGCGCGCCGCAGTTTGGCCGTCGCGGTCTCCACGTCACCGTTCTTGCGGGCCGCCAGCCCCTCCTGCACCGCATCGGCCAGCTCGGCCTGACCGGTGTAATGCGCGACGCGCCTGCTGATCCGGGCCGACAATTCCGTCTCGGTGGTCCACACCGCCCGCACCAGACCCTGGCCGACGACCTCGTCGCCCGCGATCACACTGACCCGCGCCGCCAGCTTCTCCCGTCCCGGCGCGGCGGGTTCCACCCGCACTTGCACGTGGTAATCGCGCTCCTCGGCGCCCCACGCTCCGAGCGGATACTCCCCCACCTGCGCGCCCGCCTCGACGCGGCGAGCCGTCAGGTCCTCGATGGCGGGCGCGACCTGCTTGACGAAGCGCACTGTCGCACCGGCCGGAGTCCAGACCCGCAGTGTCAGTTCGGGAATCGCCTTGGCCATCGAGGTGTGCGTCATCGCCGCGAAGTCCGCGGCCAGGTGCGCCGGATCGGCGACGATGTCGACGGTGCCGTGCAGCGCCGAGGCGATGGACCGCAATTCGTCCACCCGCCAATCGGTTCCGACGCCGCGGCAGTCGCAGGTGAACACGCCCTCGGACTGGGCGATCTCGGCGGCGAGGGACTCCGGCGACTCGTGTTCGTTCTTGCCGTCGGTGAGCAGGATCGCGTGCACCATGGCGCCCTCGTGTTTCTTGGCCAGTTGCCGGGCCAAGCCGAGCCAGGTACCCATGGCAGTGCCGCCGTCGGCACGCAATTTGTCGAGCTTTCGGCGCGCCGCCGCGCGCGTGGTCTCGTCCGCGGGCACCGAGGGCACGTCGGTCGGAAAGACCAGGCGGGCCATGGAGGTGCCCTGCACGATCGCGAAGCGGGTGCCGTCGGGCAGCGCGTCGAGCGCGGCCATGGCGGCGCGGCGGGCGCCTTCGAGCTTCTTGCCGTTGCCCATCGACCCCGAACTGTCGATGATCAGGATCTCCACGCGCTCCGGCGGCGGCCCGGCCGCGACGAAATCGGCGCCGGTCTCCACCGAGACCACCGCGTCGACCGTGCCCGAACCTTCCGCGAGGAACTCGTTCTGGTCGACGACCACCGAGATGCCATTGCCGGCAACAGAATTCACAATACTTCTCCTGGCTGGTCGATCAGGGCACCCGCGCGAGCGCGACGGTGATGTTGTCGCTGCCCCCGCTGCGCAGCGCGAACTCGACGAGATCGCGGGCCGCTCGCATCGGTTCCGCGGCGGTCGCGAGTGCGGCGAGCGCGTGGGCGTCCGGCTGGTAGTTCCACAGGCCGTCGCTGCACAGCAGCAGCAGGCCGGGACCACGGGTGCGGAAGACGCGCACACAGGTGTCCGACCACGGCCGATCCCCCGAATCCGCGCCGAGCCAGCGCAACAGGGTGTGCGCCCTCGGGTCCTTCATGGCGGCCTGCTCGTCCATGGCGCCCGCGTCGACGAGGGCCTGGGCCCAGGAGTCGTCCACGGTGAGCCGTTGCGAGGGCGGGATGTCGGGCGCGCCGGGCGCGGGCACGAGCCAATACGCGCGGCTGTCACCGACGTTCGCCACCGTGATCTCGACCGTATCGGCGTCGTAGCCGCGCACGATGGCCGAGACGTACGTGCAGGACGGCGCGTGACTCTCGTGCACAGCGATATCGCGCACCGCCTGCGCCGCGGCGGCGAGACCGGCCAGCGCGGCGTCGGGGGCCTCCTGGCCTTCGGCCAGCGCGGCGAGCGTGGCGTCCACACCCGACCGAGATGCGGTGCCGGAGGCGGCCTGCGGATCCTCGGAGGTGGACACGCCGTCGCACACCACGATGACGACGGTTTGCGGACCCGCCGCGTCGTCCACCACGGCGGCGGCGACCGAGTCCTCGTTGCGCGCGTGCGCGATGCCACGGTCGGTGGCCACGCACACCGCGCCCAGGTCGGCCTCGAAACGGTCACGCGGAGCGCGCAATTGGCCGCAGCCGCGGCAGTAGCCGTCCGGGTCGTACTCCTGCGCGCCGCAGGCGTCGCACGGCCGCGGCGTCGCCGACTCGGACTCCGGATGCGGCAGCGCGACCCGGCGCGCGCCCAGTTCCCGCCCGCAGGCCTCGCAGTACCGGTCGGCGCTCGAGACGCTCTCCCGGCAACCGGGGCAGCGCGGCGAAGCACTCGGCGGTTCGGCGGGTTTCGCCAAGGGCATGGTCGGCACGGTGTCCGCCGGATGGGTCGGAACTGCGCTCACAGGTGGGGTCACGTAGGCACTCACGGTCGAAGTCGGCTGGTCGGGTGGGGTCGGCGCCGGGCCGGGCTCGGCGGGGTTGTCAGGCTCGGCGGGACGGGCTGTCTCGGTTGGACTGGTCGGCTCGGCGGGGTTGTCCGGCCCTGTGGTAGCGGTTGGCGCGGTGGGGCTGGTTGGCGCGGTCGGACTGCCGGGCGCGGCGGGGGTGATCGGCTCGGTAGGTCGGTCGGGCTCGGCGGGGGTGATCGGCTCGGTGGGTCGGTCGGGCTCGGTGGGTCCGCCCGGCTCGGTGCTCCCGTCCCGGTTCACAGCGTGGTCCTCGGGCGGATGGCGTTGGCGCGGTCCACCAACTCGAAACGGGCCCACATGTCCTCGGTCTCGCGCGCCAGGTCGCGGAAGCAGCGCTCCAACCCGGTGCGCACCCCCTCCTGGTCGAATGGGACGCCGAGCAGCGGCACGTGGTTCGTCACCGCTCGGCCGCCGTCGAGCCAGGCCAGCGCGGCGTCCAGCACCCGCATCCGCACCTGTGCGCCACGGCGTTTGGAATCGAGCGCCAGCGCGTCGACCCGGCCGCCCGCGTCGCGCAATACTGCCTCGGTCAGCTCGGCGGGCCCGCGTTCGGCGAGCAGCGCGTTCACCGCGGCGACGCGCGCGTCGGTGTACAGCGACGAGGACGGATCGACTTGGTCGAGTGCCGCGACCGCGCCGTCCCGGTCGCCCGCGCGGCGGCGCATCCGCGCCAGACCGAACACCGCGGCGGCGAAGGAGCGGTCGGTGCGCCAGACGGTGTCGTAGTAGCGCGCCGCCGCGCCGCCGTCGGCGGTGAGTTCGGCGACGGCCGCCAGCGCGAGCTTAGGCGCCGGTTCACCGGGCAGCGCCGTGTACACGGCGTCGAATTCGGCTCGGGCGGCGGCGAAATCGCGGGCGAGCAGCCTGGCCTGCCCGCGATACCAGGCCAGCCGCCAGTCACCGGGCAACCGGTCGGCGAGCTCGGTGAGCCTGCGCTCGGCCTCGGCCGGATCGCCGGTGTCGAGTGCGGCGCGCACCAGCCGCAGCGGGATCTCCACCGATTCGCCGCGGCCGGTGACCACCGAACGCAGCCCGTCGGCGAACGCGCGCTCCAGTTCGCCGGGCGTCGTCCCCGCCGTCGTGGCGAGCAGCGCGGCGCCGCTGTCGCTGGGATCCACCAGCGGCACCGGCAGTCCGGCCACGACGTCTTGCGGCGTGACCGCCGCGTCGACGCCGACACCGAAGACCACGCGCGGCGGCCCGAAATACGCCGACATGCCGGGGCGCGGTACCGCGTCGTCGGCGCTGAGCACCTCGCGCAGCACGCCGGTCAGCTGATCGGCCACCTCCTCCATCGAGGCGAACCTGGCCTCGGGATCGGCGTCCGTGGCGCGCAGCAGGAACCGGTGCAGCGAGTCGTAGCGGGTGAGCAGGGGTTCGGCGTCGGGTCCCGGCAGCGCGCCGAAATGCCCGCCCTGCTGTGGCACGTGCATGATCAGCACCGCAAGCGTGCGGCCGACGGTGTACACCTCGGTCGCGACGGTCGGTCCGGTGGCGGCGATCTCGGGCGCCTGGTACCCGATCGTGCCGTAGATGGCGCTGTCCTGATCGTCCATGGCGATCACCGCGCCGAGATCGATGAGCTTCAGTTGCTCGTCGGTCTGCATCACGTTGTCTGGCTTGAAGTCGCAGTAGGCGAGACCGAGCGAGTGCAGGTAGCCGAGTGCGGGCAGCATCTCCAGAATGTAGGCGATGGCTTGGGGCACCGGCAGGTATCCGCCGTCGGTGTCGCGCCGATCGCGCAGGATCTGCTTGAGCGAGGTGCCGCCGACGAACTCCATGACGATGTAGCCGACCGCGACGCCATCGGGTCCGGCGTGTTCGACGAAGTTGAAGATCTTGACGATGCTCGGATGCTCGACCTCGGCGAGGAACCGTTTCTCGGCGACGGCCGCCGCCATGGCGTCCAGGTCGCCGGAGTTGAGCAGACCTTTGAGCACCACCCAACGGTTGCCGACATTGCGGTCGGTGGCCAGGTAGATCCAGCCGAGCCCGCCGTGCGCGAGGCAACCGACCACCTCGTACTGGCCGCCGACCAGGTCGCCAGCGCTCAGCTTGGGCGCGAAGGAGAATCGGGCGCCGCAGTTCGGGCAGAAGCCCTCGGTGCGGCCCGGCGCACCGTCCCTACCGCGGCCGACCGGTCGTTCGCAGGCGCCGCAGAAGCGCTTCGACTCGGCGACCATCGGGTCGGCGAGAACGGCGGAGGTGGGGTGAATCCGAGGCACCCGAGGCACGTCGACCATGCCCGCGCCGAGCCGTCCGCGCGCGCTGGGCTTCGACGAGGTCGACCGGCCGGTCCGCACCGAGCGCGCCGATCCCCGCGTGCTGCCCGCGGACGTGCGGGCCGAGGCGGCGACGGTCTCGGTCGCCGCCGGAGCGGTGCCGCAGGTGTCGCAGTACCCGCCGGATACGGTTCCGCCGCAGCCGGGTTCGGCGCAGACGTCGTCCGTCGTGCCCGCCGAATGCCCTGATTTCGATGCCGTCGCGCCGGTCGCAGCCGGTGCGGTCCCGCACACGGTGCAATAACCGTCCTCGACCGCCCCGTCACAGCCTGGCTCGGTGCAGGTCATGATCTCCTCCCCGATTTCCGCGCGACGATCTGCTGGTAGTCGGCGACCGCGCGGGTGGCCGCGGCGAGATCGCACGGCCGGTGCGCGAGCAGGTCGCTCGCGATCCGATGGCTCGCCAGGAGCTCGTCGTCCTCGGCGAGCGCCAGCCTGGCCGCCTTGGCGCGGTACGCGGACAGTCGCCCGCGCAGCTCGGCGCGGCGGTCCAGCAAGCCCTGGGCGAGCTCGGCCGCGCCGGCGGCCGCCTGGGTCGCCGCGGCGATCCGGCGGCGCAGGTTCAGTAGCTCCGCGGCCGCGCCGGGTTCGGCATCGAGGGCGGCCAGTTCGGCGTCGAGCCCCTTGTGTTCCGCGCCGGATGACGGCAGCGGCCCGGTACGGATCTTGCGTTCGGCTTCCGCACGCGCGCGTCCGGCTCGGGCCTCGGTCTCGGCGAGCACGGTCAGCCGGTCGCGGGTCGCCGCCACGGCGGCATCCCAATTCGCGGTGATCGATGTCAGCTCGGCGAGCACGTCGGCCGCGCGGTCCAGGCGCGCGCCGATATCGGCGAGGCGGGCGTCGATCTCGGGCGGTGTCAACGCCAGCGGGTCGGTGGCCGAGCGGCGCAACAGCTCGGCGATGGCCGCCCCGATGTCCCGCAGTTCGGCCGTGACGGCGCCCGCCCGATCCAACCGATCCTGAAGGGGCGCGAGCCCGGACAGCACCCGGTCGTTCACCGCGCCGACCTCGTCGAGGAAGGCGGCGATTCGGGGAAAGGTCGCGCGCATGCGATCCACCGTGTCGGCCAAGCCGACGAACAGCACGTGTTCGCCGGGCCCGGTGAGCGACCGCTGCGCCAACGGAATCGGGGTGCGCGAGGCCTCGTGCGGCCGCCCGTACAGCAGCCGGGTGAGTTCGGCGCGCGTCTCGGCGTCCAGCCGGGGGCGCGTGCCGCGCACAGTGCGCGCCGAGTCGAGGATGGCTTTCAGCCTGGCGAAGTCCTGCCACATCAGGTCCAGCTCGGCGTTGATCGGCGTCCACCGGCGCTCGGTGCGGCCGGTGGGCGGAAAGCGGCGCAGCAGGGTCAGTCCGGGGTGCCGGTCCAGTTCCAGCAGGGTGGCGGCGATCGCGTCGAATTCGCCGGTGCGGGCGGCCAATTCGCTGTCGATCTCGGCGAGGGTGCGTGGCTGCATGATCGCCCGGCTCACGCGGTGTACCGGGTTTCCGGCGGGCCGGGCGAAGGTCCGAGGGCGCTGAGGCGCGCGGCGTAGATGCGCTGCCAGGTGCCGTCGGCGCGCATCCGTTCGAGCACCGCGTTGACGAAGCGCACCAGATCGGGTGCGCCCTTCGCCACACCGACGGCGTAGGCGCCGCTGCCGATCGGTTCGCCGACCACCTCGAGGTTCCGGTCCTGGGCGACGAGACCGAACAGAATGGGGTCGTCGGCGCTGATCGCGTCCACGTGACCCTGTTGCAGCGCGGCCAGGCAGTCGGTCCAGTTGGCCACGCCGAACACCGTGAGTCGCTTGGGCAGCGCGAACAGCGGCCCCGACGCGGTGGTGCCCCTGGTGACGCACACCCGCTTGCCGCCGAGATCGGCCCCGGACCGGATGCCGGAGTTCTTCGGCGCCAGAATCCGCTGCGCCGCACGGTAGTACACGGCGGAGAAGTCGACGTCGCGGCGGCGCTCGCAGGTGGCCGAGAAGGTGCGCACGATCAGGTCGACCTTGTTCTCGCGCAGCGCCGAGATGCGCTCCTCGGCGGTCACCGAGCGCAGTTCGATCCGATTCGGGTCGCCGAACAAGGCCCGAGCGATCTCCCTGGCGATATCGATGTCGAAGCCCTCGATCTCGTTGGTGGTGGGATTGCGGAAACCGAACAGGTAGGTGTTCTGGTCGACGCCGACCCGGATCCGGCCGTTGGCCACGATCGCGGCCATCGGCGAGCCCGCGGGCATCGCGCCCGGCGGCGGCAGCGGGCCCGGCCGCAGGCTGGCCTCGGCATCGCACTCGTCCTCGGCCTGGCCGGGCGTGGTGATCTCGGCGAATTCGGGCGGGGCCGGATTCACCGCGGCCGCGGGCGGCGTCGCGGGCACCGAGCTGTCGGTGCTGCACGCGACCAGCGGGCCGAGCGCGGCCAGGGCGACGACCAGTGCGAAGAGCCGTCTTGTCACAGAAACTCCTTCAGCCGCGGCCACAATCCGACGACCGCGGCGCCCGCCGCGAACAGCATCAGCAGCAACACTCCGGAGGGGCTCCAGGTCAGCGCGTCACCGGCGGCGTCGACACCGCCGCGCAGGTCGCTGCGCACCCGCTGCACGTCGGCGCGCAACGATTCGTCGAGCTGGGCGAACCGGGTCGCCGAACTCTCCGGCCCGGCGCCGATGGCCTGGTCGGCGGCCGCCGGATAGTCGGCCGCCTGATACGCCGCGAGCTGGCGGCGATGACCCGCGGTCCAGCCCTCGAAGCGCAGGGCCGCGGGCGAATCCGGTCCGGTGACCTCCGCGAGCCGGTCGCGCAGCGCCGCGGTGTGGCGGGTGAAGGTCTCCTCGCCCGCGGCGATGTCACCGCGGGTGATCAGCTGCAAGGTCTCCGCCGTGCGGGCCTGCTGCGCCAGAATCCTTGCCTCGGCGAGAGTTTGGAATCGGAGGGCCGCGCCGTCGTCGCCGGTCTCCAGTGCCGCGGCGGCCACCGAGGTCGCCAGCACGGTCCACAGCAGCGCGACTCCGGTCGCCGCCGCCGCGGCGACGAGTCCGGGGTTGACCCGCCGGTTGGTGCGGCGCAGCAGGACGAAAGAGCCCGCGCCGCAGGCGAACAGCACCAGCAACAGTGTCGTGATCGTGGTGAACGGCAGCGCGCCGATCGCCCGCTGCTCCTCGTGCAGGGCCGCGAAGCGGAGGGTGCTGAGCTCCTCGGCGTTCTTCAACAGCGAATCCTGCATGACCTCGGAGGCCTCGCGCAGGTAGGCCGAACCGACCGGGAACCCTTGCCGGTTGTTCGCCCGCGCCGTCTCGACGAGACCGGTGTAGGCGGGCAATTCGGCGCTGATGGCCGCCACGATGCGGCGGGTGCGCTCGTCGGAGGCGTCCGCGGTGGCCTGGGCCAGCGCGTCGGCCGCGTCGGCGAGCGCCTGCTGGTAGCGTGCGCGCACCTGCGGCGTCTCGATGCCGCCGGTCAGAAATGCCTCGGCCGCGGCGGCGTCGGCCGCCGAGAGCGAGACGTAGAGGTTCTGCGCCGCGTAGGCGAGCGGCTCGGTGCGAGCCAAGGCGGCGTCGCGGCGGTCGATCTTCCCACTCGACTGGTTCGCGCCCGTGAAACCCGCGAGCAGGCACAACACCACCGTCACCAGCACGAGCGCGCCGATCAGTCCCGGTGTCGTATGCGCGAAGCGCCGCACCCACGCCGCCCCGTCGCGCGCGGTCGCCGGAAGGCGAGGTCCCACACCGTCCCCCCTTCATCTACCCGGCCGGTGTCTCCGCACGCGATAGTACGGTAGGTCGCTGCGATCCGCTCCCCCTTGCCTTTCCGGTCTCGCGACCGCGCGGCAACGGCCGCCGATCCAGCTCGTTCGCGAGTATCAGTCGCCGCCGAGCGCGCGGAAACTCAGGTAGCTGGGACGGTCAGGGCGCAACAGGATGCGCTGACCGGCGATCTGGCGCTGCTTCCACGGCGGAATCAGATGGCGCGGGAAACTGGTGGGGCTGACCGCGACTCGCAGCCGATGCCCGGCGCGAAGCAGCGCCTCGGTGGGGTTGATCTCGATGTCGATCTCGAAGGCCTCCCCCGGCGTCACCGGCAGCGCGGAATCGGCGGTCATGGGGTGCATGGCGAAAAGCAGTTCGCCCTCGGCGTAATAGCTGTCGGCGGCATCGATCGCGCGGAGCGTCGACAGCAGCGCGCCACGGGTGAGCGGCGCCGACACACCGTCGGGGCGCACGTCGCACACGGTGACCGACCAGAAAGCGTCGGCCCCGTCGACCGCGGCGAGCAAGTGCAGATTCATCGGACCGGAGAGCACGGTGTCGGTCTCGAACGGCGCGCTGGTGAAGGTGATCGCGGTGGCCTCGCTGCGCCGGTCGTCGTTGCCGAAACGGTCGCCGAACAGCAGCGCGACGCCCATCGTCATGACCGCGGTGTTGTTCGAGGCCGCGCTGACCCGGCCCGTCGGCACCGTCAGCGGGCACTCGGTATCCGTTGGCGCGGTCGACAATCCGCCGTCGGCGGCGGCGTGTGCCGCGGTGCCGCTCGGATCGGCGGTGAGGTAGAGCCTGCGCACACGCGTCGCCGGGTCCGGGAACTCGGCGCGGCGGATCCAGCGTCCATCGCCTTGTCTGCGCACCGTCACCGGTCCGTACCGGTCGATTCCGTTGTCGACGCCCTTGACCCAGCGGTCGAAGAACGCGCACTGGAGTTCGTCGAGCGCCTGCGGGTTGCCGGGATCGCCGAAGCCGGAGCCTGGCGTGAGGTGGTAGGAGTCGTCCACCAAGATCTGCTTGGCTCCCGGCGCGACCGGAATACGTTCGTAGATGCGGAAATTCGAGCGGTTGTAGACGTCGTGCCAGCCGCCGTGGATCCAGGTGGGGACGTCGATCTCCTCGAAGTGCGCCAGCCGCGCCGCCCACTCCGGATTGAGGTAGCCGTCGGGGTGGTCGATGCTGACGGCGATCCGGATGGCGCGGCGTACCCAATCCGAGCGCCCGGTGATCCGGTCGCGCAGGTATCGGCCGAGCAGCCCGTTGCGGACGAGACCGGGCAGCGCCGGAAGCCGCCCGGCTCCGTGCACGAACAGGATCCATGCGAGCATGCCCGGCGTGGGCACCCCGCCGGTGAGCCCGAGTTCGCGCACCGGGTTCTCTCCCGCCTCGATGGCGAATACGGCGGCGAGTCCCTCGGGGCGCAAGCCCGCGGTGACGAGCGCCGCGATCGCGCCGTAGGAAAGACCCGTCACCGCAACGCGTCCGTCGCACCAGGGCTGTTCGCGCACCCACCGGACCACCTCGAGATAGTCCTGCTGTTCCCGGTGACCGAAGAAATCCCAAGTGCCCGTAGAACTTCCGGTGCCGCGTACGTCCACCATCAGCCCCACGTACCCACGCGACACGGCGGTACGGTTGATCGCGAACGGTTCCAAGACACCCCCCGCGGGTGTGCGCAGCACGTCCCGCGCGGTCATCCTGGCGCGGTCGGACGGTGCGACGCGACCCGCCAGCGTGCGCAGCGCCCGATTCGCGCGCATGCCGTGCCGGTTGATCATCTTGTTGTAGGCGGTGAAGTTGATCAACGCCGGGAGCGGTTCGGTGGTCGGCCCGGAGCGGTCGCCTGGGCGCAGGACGTCGGCGCTCAGGACCGCGCCGTCGGACATGGGGATCGGAACCGTCACGGACGCATGCAGTTTCGGATAGCGCTCCGGTCCGATGTCGAAACGTGCGTCCGGCGGTGCGCCGGTGGCGCTCGTCAGCGGTTCGACCATGGCGATCCCCTCTCCGAGGTGGGTGTCCGGCCGCTGGCGCAGCCGGACGAAGCCCGCCGTCGACCCGCGCATGGCCGGAGCGAAGGCGGAGGTACGCCTCAGGGTGCGCGCAGCACCCCTGGCTTGTCGACGTACCGCTGCATCGCCCAGTTCAGCCCGCGCATGGCGAGGTTGTAGGCGGGCGGGAAGTAGCGCTGGGCCCAGTGTCCGATGCGAATGTCCTGCGAGGTGTAGATCAGGTACCTGTTCCGCTCGACCCCGCGCACAATGGAATTCGCGGCCTGCTCGGCGGTGACGGCGTGCCGCAGGAACAGCTTCAGCCCGCGCTGTACCGCCTCTGCCTCGCGGTCGACGCCCGCGATGTCCACGCGGTTCACCATCGGGGTCGACATCGCGCCCGGGCACACCAGGCTCACGCCGATGCCGTGCCTGCGCAGGTCGAAGCGCAGCACCTCCGAGACGCCGCGCAGCCCGAATTTGCTCGCGCTGTAGGGCGCGTGCCACGGCAGGCCGAACAGGCCCGCGGCCGAGGACACATTGACCAGGTGTCCGCCGCGTCCAGCCTCGATCATCGGCGGCAAGAACTCCTCGATGACGTGGATCGGCCCCATCAGGTCGATGTCGATGGTGCGCCGCCACTGGTCGTGGGTGAGCCGATCGACGGCTCCCCAGGTGGCGATGCCCGCCACGTTCATCACGATGTCGACGCTGCCGATCTTCTCGTGCACCTTGGCGGCCAGCGCGACGACGGCGGTGTGGTCGCTGACGTCGAGCGCTTCGGCCAGGTGCACGGTGGCGCCCGCCGCGCGCAACTCTTCGGCAGTACGCTGCAGGCCTGCCGCGTCGATGTCGGTGAGAATCAGTGACGCGCCCTTGGCCGCTACCGCGTGCGCGGTGCCGCGGCCAAGACCGCTGGCCGCCCCGGTGATCAGGCAGCTCTTACCGTCGAACTTCGTCATGGCTAGACCATAGTGTTGACGAACATCATTGTCTATAAATCGGGCGCGATCCGTCCCAGACGGAACCGACCATGCGGCTGCGCAGCCCGCCGCCACTGCCTCGGAGCCCGTTGTAGCTCAGGGTTTTTCGTACAGCAGCAGATCGACCACCCGCAGAATCCGGTCGAGGTCGAAGCGCTCGGGTTCGGCGAGCATCTGGCGCGCGACGGTCTGCACGGCGCCTTGCACGATTTCGACGAAGACGTCCAGATCCACCTCGTCGGTGCGCTCTTCGGCAGGTCGGCTCGCCAGCCAGTCGCGCAGCAGCCGCCGCAGCGGTGCGCGCAGTTCGTCGCGCGCCCGCTCGATCGGTGCGCGCAGTGCGGCGGGCACCCCGTCGATCGGGTAGTAGACCAGCCGCCAGCTGTCCGGTACGGAGCGCAGATCACACAAGAAGCGCCTCAGGCCCGAGAGCAGCGCCGCCTTGGGATCGGCGGGCGCGGCGGCACTCTCGGCGACGTGCGAGGTGGCGGCGACCATGCGCGCGGTCTCGCGCGCGATGAGATCGCGGAGCAGGTCGTCACGGTTGGCGTAGAGGTCGTAGACCACCGGGCGGGTCACGCCGCCGCGCTCGGCCACCGCCGCGATGGTGACGTCGGCGAATCCGGACTCGGCGAGGATACGTAAGGCCGTGTCGAGCAACTGTTCTCGCCGGTCGGCGGGCTGCAGGCGCTTGGCGTACCTGCGGCGCGGCCGCGCGGCGTCGCTACCGGCCCGCGCCACCGGACGCCTCCCCGATTCCAGCCGTCGCCACCGCTCGGCGCGCGATCCAGCGCAAGGTCGAGGCGATCGCGTCGCGGCGCTGCGTTCCGCCTTCGGCCAGCAGCAAGCGCGCGGCGGTCTCGCTGGTGCTGATGGCGGTGTAGCTGACGAGTTCGGCGTCCAGTTCGCGTTCGGCCATGGCGGCGATGATCCGGATCATCGCTTCGGAGCGCTCGCGCAGCGCCATCCGGCCGCGCGCCACCCGTTCGTGCGCCGAGGGCGGCAGGGCTTGGTCGCGCATCAGCACGAAGCGCCACGTGCCGGGCGCGGCCAGCACCATCTCCAGGAACAGGTCGGCGGCCTCGACCGCGATCGCGGCGGGATCGGCCCCTGGCCGGATCTCGGGAAAGGCCGCGGCGGCCATCGTCAACGCGCGCTCTTCCTCCCGATCGAGCAGGGCGGTGAAAAGTGCGTCGCGGTCGCCGAATTCGGCGTAGAGGGCGGGCCTGGTCAAGCCGGCGGCTCGGGCGATGGCGTGCATGCTCGCCTGGGCGTAGCCCTCGCGGAGGACGAGATCGCGTGCCGCGTCGAGGATCTGGTCGCGTCGCGCTGACACCTTCGCCTCCATGGTCGTGGGTGGTTGAGCGTCAGCACTCCCCCAGCGAACTGGTCACTCGATTGAAACAGTGTACGCAGGAGATGACTCGCCGGGGCGGAGCGCGCTCGAACGTCGGGCTGCCACACCTCGTCTTGCCCTCGGAGACAACCGGATTCGTCGAATTCTACGGCGACGACGTCGGCTCGGAGGTAAATTGACGTCGTTGTATTTGCGTGTGACGTGGATTACTTCCGGCCGGTAAAAGTGCTGGCTGTCACATGCGAATGTGTCGTCGGGCTACCGGCTTCCGGTGACTGTCGGGCGACGAGCGCCGAGGCGGATCGGCGTGCGCTACGGGGGACGCAGGGAGGAACCATGAAGGAGGCGCCACCGAGCGTCGCGGACGCGGGCGCGATCCGGATCGTGCGGGAAAATGTCACCGGCACAGCGGTTTCCAGCGTGCGCACCTTCGGAAGGGCCGTCGATCTCGGCATCGAGTCGGTGCGCGGCGCGCTCTCCGATCTGATCGGCCTGCGCTTCCAGTGGCAGGAGATGCTGCGCCAGGCCTGGTATCTGGTGACCGTCACGGCACTGCCCGCCGTCCTGATGGCGGTGCCCTTCGGCGTGGTGGTGTCGGTGCAGGTCGGCAACCTGATCCACCAGCTCGGCGCCGACTCGATGATCGGCGCGGCCGGCGGGCTCGGCGTGATCCAGCAGGGCGCGCCCATCGCGACCGGCCTGCTGCTCGGCGGTGCGGGCGCCTCGGCCATCGCCGCCGATCTCGGCGCGCGGACCGTGCGCGAGGAGATAGACGCGTTGCGCACCATGGGCATCAGTCCCGTGCACCGGCTGGTGATTCCCCGGGTGGTGGCCATGCTTTTCGTCGCGCCCCTGCTCAACGTGCTCATCATCTTCGTCGGCGTGGTCTCCGGCTACGCGGTGGCGATCAGCGCGCAGAACGTCACGCCGGGCAGCTACTGGGCGACGTTCGGTTCCTTCGCGGTCGTCGCCGACGTGTGGATCTCGCTGGCCAAGGCCATGCTGTTCGGATTCCTGGTGGTGATCATCGCCTGTCAGCGCGGGCTGGAGGCCAGAGGCGGTCCGCGCGGCGTCGCCGATGGTGTCAACGCCGCCGTGGTGATCTCGGTGGCCTCGATCATCGTCGTCAACCTGGTGATCACCCAGATCGTCACGATGTTCCTACCGCTGCGGGTGGCCTGAGATGACCGCGACACCGTACGCGCCAAGGGGTCTCGGCTGGGCCTATCGCGTCGTCCGCGAGCGCGGCAGGCTCCTCGCTCCGGTCGAGAACACCGGCTTCCTGCTCGGGTTCGTCTTCCAGGCGCTGTGGGCGATACCGCTGACGTTGCGCCGCTACCGCGCCCAGACGATGCGCACCATCACCGATATGACCTGGGGACGCGGGTCGGTCATCGTCGGCGGCGGCACCGTGCCGATGCTGGTGGTGCTCGGCGTCGCGATGGGCGCGGGTGTCGGCATCCAGTCTTTCGCCGCGCTGGACCTGATCGGGCTCGGACCCGTCACCGGGGTGGTGTCGGCCTTCGCCAACACCAGGGAGCTCGCACCGATCGCGGCGGCGGTCGGCTTCGCGGCGCAGGCGGGCTGCCGGATGACCGCGGAGATCGGCTCGATGCGCATCTCCGAGGAGATCGACGCCATCGAGTCCCTCGGGCTGCGCTCGGTGCCGTTCGTCGTCACCACGCGGGTCATCGCGGGCGCCGTCGCGATCGTGCCGACCTTCCTCATCGCGCTGATCCTGAGCTACCTGGCCTGCTCGGCCGTCATCGTGCTGCTGCACGGTCAGGCGGGCGGGGTCTACAACCACTACTTCTTCCAGTTCACCAGCGGCTACGACGTGCTCGCCGCGGTGATCAAGATCCTGGTGTTCGGCGTCACCGTGATCCTGATCCATTGCTACTACGGCTTTTTCGCCTCCGGCGGACCCGAGGGAGTCGGCATCGCCTCCGGTCGCGCGGTGCGTGCCAGCTTCGTCGCCATCATCGCCCTAGACATGGTGCTCACCATCGTGCTGTGGGGCGTCGACTCCGCCATCGAATTCCCGGGGTGAGCGCATGCCGAACTACGGACTGCCCGGCGTGCCGATGAACAAGCGCGGTTCCCGCGCGCTCGGCGCGGCCGCGTTGACGTTGACGGTCGTCGCGGCTCTCACCTGGCGCGCGGGGCTCGACGACCGGCCACCGGACCGCCTCCAGGTCCAATTGCGCACCGAGCAGATCGGCGAGGGCGTCATCGAGGGCACACGGGTGCGCTACGACGGCGTCACCGTCGGCGAGATCACCGAGATAACCGCCGTCGGCGTGGGTCGCCAGCTGATCACGCTGAATCTCGACAAGACGCAGACGGCGGGCCTGACCGACGCGCTGACCGTGGACTACGCCCCCGAAAACCTGTTCGGCATCAGCGCTCTCACGCTGCGAGCGGCCGACGGCGGCGCCCCGCTCACCGAGGGCGACCTGATCGATCTCGCCGGAGCGCACGCGGACAAGGTCACCGACGTGACCATGGGCAGCCTGCTGCGCGCGCTCACCGAGACCTCCACGGAGGTGCTCACCCCGCGGCTTTCGGAATTGCTCGCCACGGTCAACAGCGGGATGAGCTCGTTCGCACCGCTCTGGGAGGCGATCATCTCGCTGAGCCGCGCCGTGGCCGACACCCAGCGTTATCCGGCGCCGTACCTGATCGACCAGTACTCGGCCTTCTTCGGTGGCGTCGGCGATTTCGCCTCCGCGACCTTCCGGCTGCTGCACTCGGTCATGAACATCGAGATCTTCCTGAACGACCGCCCGCGCTACGACGCCACCATCACCATGGTCGTGGACGGTGCGCTGCCGTCGATCGGCGCGCTCGGCGACGCCGCGAACCGGCAATTGTCGCCGTACACAACCGAACTGACGCCGCTGGTCGCCGCCCTCGCCGCCACCGTGCCCGCGCCGGGTCGCTCGCGCGCCGAGCTGCTGGAACTGATCGATCGGTTGAACCGCATGTTCTCCGACACCCCTGACGGCCCCGCTTTGAACGTGGCCGTGATCCTGCGCGGGATGCCCGGGCTGGCGGTGCCGTTGCTCGGGACGTCGGACTTCGCGGCGCTCGATGGTTCGGGGGGTGCGCGATGACGACCCTGCCGATCCGAGCGGTGATGTGGCGACTCGGACTGTTCGCCGTCGCGATGCTCGTGCTGCTCGTCGTCATCGTGCAGGCGATCACCCGGCCGGTGGACGGCGAGACCGGTTCCTATACCGCGGAATTCACCGATGTGAGCGGATTGAAGACCGGCGACGACGTCCGGATGTTCGGTGTCTCGGTCGGCAAGGTCGCCGAGATCGAGCGGGCGGGCACCAACGCGCGGGTGCGCTTCACGGTTCAGCGCGACCGTCCGATCTACGACTCCAGCGTCCTCGCCATCCGCTACCAGTCGCTCACCGGGCAGCGCTACGTCGATGTGCGGCAACCGGATCGGCCGGGCACGCCGCTGCCGCCCGGTGCGGCGCTCGGGGTGGCCAACACGGTGCCGTCCTTCGACATCACCCAGCTGTTCAACGGGTTGCAGCCGGTGATCGCCGAGTTCTCCCCCGGCGCGCTCAACCAGTTCACCGAGAGCGTGCTCGCGGTGATCGAGGGCAACGGCTCCGGCATCGGTCCCGCGCTGGACGCCATCGAGAAACTCAGTCGCTACACCTCCGATCGGCAGGCGGTGATCGCGACCATCGTGGCCAACCTGCACGCGATCTCCGGGCAGATCGGCGGTCGCTCACCGCATCTGGTCACCCTGATGGCAGGCATCGCCGAGGTGATCAGCGCGTTCCGGGTGAAGCTGGACGGATTGCTCGACTTCGCCGCCGCGGCCCCCTCGGCGATGGCGCCCCTGAACCGCCTGATGGAGACCCTCGGATTCACCGAACACGCGAACCCGGACCTGATGACGGACCTGCGGCTGCTGTTCCCCGACCCGGACGCCGCGCTGGACCTGCTCGGCAGGCTCCCCGGTCTGCTCCAAGCGCTGAGCAATGTACTGCCGCCCGCCCCCGGCGCGGCGGGACCGGTGTCGATGAGCTGTTCCAACGGGTCGGTCCAACTTCCCCAGGTGCTTTCGGTGCTCGTCGCCGGGCAGAGGATCGCGATATGCAACGGATGACGCAACGTCTGCTGAATCGGCTCGCGCCGCACGGGTTTTCGCACGACCGGCACCAGGCGGCGAAGAACGCGAGGGAGTTCCGCCTCGGCGTCCTCGGCGGACTGTCCGTCGCCGCGTTGCTGCTGGCCACGGCGGTGATCTATCTGGTCCCGTTCGGCAAGGCGAGCTACACCGCCGATCTGGTGGAGGCCAACTCGGTGAAGGTCGGCGACCAGGTCCGCCTGGCAGGCATCACCGTCGGCTCGGTGACGGCGCTCGAGCTGGGCGAGACGAAAGTGCGAATGACCTTCACCGTCGACCGCGACGTGTTCCTCGGCGACACGACCAGCCTGGAGATCCGCATGCTGACCGCGGTCGGCGGCCACTACGTCGCGGTGTTCCCCTCGGGCACAGAAGCTCTCGGCTCGCGACCGATTCCACCAGATCGAGTCCGCCTCCCCTACAGCCTGGTGCGCATTCTGCAGGACGCCGCCGCGCCGGTCTCCGAGGTCGACGGCGAGACGCTGCGCCAGAATCTGGCCGCCCTCCAGCAATCCCTCGACACCAGTCCGGACGCGCTGCGTCAGATGGGCGGCGCGATGCAGTCGTTCGTCGACATCCTGCGCAGGCAGAACCTCGAGGTCTCGCGCGCGCTCACGGTGATGGACGAGTACCTGCGCACCATCGACGTCAACAAATCGCTCATCGGTACGTTCGTCCGCGAGCTCGGCACACTGATGACCGTCGGCCTCGGCAAGCGCGCCGAGATCGCCTCGGCACTGACCATCGCCGCCTCGCTGCTGTCCAGGATCGCCGCCATCGAGCCGTCTTGGCGCGAGATCCTCGCGCCGCTGGCCGGGAAGCTTCGTGAGTTGCTACCCCAACTGGAACAGCTTGCCGCGCAACTGGATCTGGCCCTTCCGCAGTGGAAGCAGCTGCGCGAGCGACTCGTGGCGCTGACCGCCTCCGAGGAGGGTGTCGTCATCGATCAGTCGGCGCTCACCGCGCCGGTGTGCATTCCGCTGCCCGGATGGGAGTGCTGAGCGATGAAAGGCATTCTGCGTTCCCAGGGTTTCGTGACCGTGCTCGGCGCGCTGGTACTCGCGGCGGTCGCCGCAGTCGCTTACCTCGTGGTGTTCGATCCCGTGAAGAAGACGGTCGCCTACTGCGCCATGATGCCCGACGCCGTCGGCCTGTACGCGGGCAATCACGTGACAGCCCTTGGCATTCCGATCGGCACCGTGAACTCGGTGCGCCCCGAGGGCACTGGTGTGCGGGTGGACTTCGAGGTGCGGGAGGATCGCGTGTTGCGCGGCGAGGTCACCGCGACCACGGTCTCCGACACACTGGTGGCCGATCGCGACCTCGCGGTCCTCGGCGAGCCGGGCGCCGCGCCGTGGGACCGGTCGACGTGCATCACGAAAACCTTCACGCCGAAGAGCATCAGTCAGACGCTCCAGGGCTTCTCCCAGCTCGCCGGACAGCTGACCGGCGGCGGAAATCCGGGCGAGCAGACAAGGATTCGCGACAGCGTCGTCGCCTTCGAAGCCGCCACCTCCGGCACCGGACCGGCGCTGAACAAGCTGATCACCGATCTCGGCGACGCGCTGCGCGCACCCGACGCGGCCATCGGACATATCGGCGGGCTGCTCGACTCCTACGGCAGGCTGATGTCGAGCATCGCGATGAACTGGGACGACATCCGGATCGTGCTGTTGCAGGCGAGCGAGGGCATCGCCTTCATCAACGAGCTCTGGGACCGGGTGGTGCAGCTCATCGACTCGCTGCTGGTCATTCTGCCGTGGCTGAACAGCATCGCCCGCGAATACGGCAGGCCGATCCTCGGGGCGCTGGACGGCGCGCTGCCCGGATTGCGGCTGCTCTCGGCGAACGTCGCGACGCTGCGGCAGCTGGTGGAGATGATTCCGCCGATCGTGCAGTTCTTCGAGGAGGTGATCGACCCGGCGACCGGCAGGCCGCAGCTGACCTACGCCGCGCCCAAGGTCGGACTGCCCCGCGAGCAGGCCGACCAGGTCTGTGCCGCGCTGAACGCGGTGCTGCCCGGCCACTGCGACGGAGCCGAAAACGGTTTGGCCGACGTGAATCTCGTGTCCCTGGTGCTCGGAACGGTAGGTGCCCGATGACCACGCGATCTGTCCGGCGCGCCGCGCTCGTCCCGGTGCTGACACTAGGGCTGCTGTCGGGATGCGGATTCGATCCCGCGCAAGTGCCGGTGCCCGGCGCGACGGTGTCCGGCCCCACCTACCAGGTGCGGATCGAGCTGGCCAACGCGCTGAACCTGCCCGCCCGGGCGAAGGTCGTGGCCAACGGCGCGCAGATCGGCAGCCTGCGCGAGGTGAGCGTGGTGGATCCGACGCTCGAGCAGCCGGGCCGGGTGGAGGCCCTCGTCGAGATCGCCGAGCGGGTGCGGCTGCCGGTCGGCACCACCGTCCAGCTGCGCCAGAACACCATCCTCGGCGACATCTACATCGGACTCACTACGCCGACAAGCGATTTCGACCGCACCATCCCGCCGGGCGGAACCATCCCGCTCGCGCGCACCCGGCCCGCGCTCCAGGTCGAGGATCTGCTGGCCGGCATGTCCACCTTCGTCGGCGGCGGCGCGATGCAGCAGATGCAGGACATCGTCAACCGGGTCAACGCGACCCTGCCCGACCGGCCCGCCGAGACGGCGCGGATCTTCGAGGTCATCGGTCGCGACGTGTCCGACGTGGCCGCCGACATGGCGGTGGTGGACCGGTTCCTGGACACCATCCAGCGGGATCTGGATGCCGCGCTGGACAATCCGCGTGAACTGGACGCGCTGCTCAGTGAGCGCGGGGCGGTCGAGATCCCGGCCGACGCGAAATCGCTGGTCCTCACGCTCGGCGTCGTCGGCGGGCTCGGCATCGTCGGTCACGCGATCGCCTGGCTCGGCCCGCTGCTGGAGGCGAGTGACGCTGCCGCGAAAGCCTTGGTGCCCTTGCTGTTCGCGGATCAGCCACTGGATTTGACCGCGCCGTCGAACTTGAACCGGGTCGTGTCGCTGGTTCGCGACAAGATCATTCCGTTCGTCGAGCGCGGTCCGAAACTGAACATCGGCGCAGTAGCGGTGGACGGAGCCGAGACGCCGGTCGCCACCGACGAGCAGGTGGCACGAATCATCGCCACCCTCAGGATGATCGGAGTCGTGCGATGACCGTCGCCACCGAGCCCGACTATCCCGGCTACGTTCCGCCTGCTCCCGCGGGCAGCACGAGCGACGAGGTGCTGCGGCGGCTCGGCCCGGTCGCCTCGCTGGCCGCGATCGCGGCGATTCTGCTGATCGGCGTCGGCTACCTGAGTTTCGGCGTGGTGCGGGTCGGCTGGTTCACCGAGCACACCGAGGCCACGATGACGGTCCCGGATTCCGGCGGACTGCTGCCGCGCTCCAAGGTCCTGCTCTCCGGTGTCCAGATCGGGCAGATCACCTCGGTGACCCACACCCGCGCAGGCATCGAGGTCGACTTCCGCTACGACGCCGAATACCGTGTGCCCGCGAACAGTTCGGTACGCATCGAAACACTCTCCGCACTTGGCGAGCCCTACCTGGAATTCCGGCCGACGGCCGCGGGTGGGCCGTATCTGCGCGACGGCGACCGGTTGGCGGCCGCCTCGGTGCAGCGTCCGGTGTCGATTCCCGAGGTCGCCCGCACCGCCACCCAGCTGCTGGAACAGGTGGATCCAGCGACGGTGGCCGCCATCATCGAGAACTTCAGCACCGGTCTCGCGGGCACCGAGGCGGTGATCCCGCAACTGTCCAGAGCCTCCGATCTGCTGGCCGCGACGCTCGTGAGCCGCACCGACCTGATCCGCGAACTGCTGATCGACATGCAGGCCCAGGCCGCCGAGATGACTTGGGCAGGTGGCGAATTGACCGCCGCCGCCACCCCGTGGGCGGACTTCGGGCCGCGGGTCAGCGAGGTGGCCGCGGCGATCGCGCGAGTCGTGCGGATCGGCGACACCCCGGGCGACTACCTCACCGACACCGAAGACGTGATCGGACTGCTTCCCTTCCTCGACGCGCTCACCCGGAAACTGGACATGCTCGGACCCGAACTGCGCGAACTGTTCCCGGTCGTCCAGCCGCTGCTCGCGCTGACCACCGGCGTGCTCGGCAAGGTCGACCTCGGCAGCCTGATCTCCCAGGCGCTGCACGCCACGACACCGGACGGCGCGCTGCGATTGCAGATCACCGTCCGGTAGGGCCGGCCCGCTACCTCGATGCGGTGTGGTCGCTCCGATCGACCACGTGACACCGCTCGATCTCGTACTCCAGCACCCGGTCGGTGCGGTACTCGGCTATTGCAGCGACTGGTGGATATTGCGCTGGAACCGATCGAAGGTGGGCGGGGCGCGGGTCGAGGCCAGCAGATCCCGGGGTTCCGGGCAGCTCAGGGCATCGTCGGCGCTTCGAGCACTTTCACGAGGGACGAGGCGAGGAGGGCCACGGCCCGATCATCGTCATCGGCCAGCTGCCGCAGGATATCGAGCGCGATGGTCCCCGGCATTTCGGCGAGTGCCTGTGTCAGTCGCATCCGCACCGCCGAATCCGCTGTGGGGATCGCGAGTTCATCGGCTATCGCGCTCATGATCCGGGCCGCCCACTCGGGGTCGCCTGCCAAGGTGCCCAGTATCTCGGCTGCCTCCACATCGTTCGGGCCTTCGACCACTGTGCCGACGAGCGTCGGCACAGCTCGGGTGACGCCGCGCGCACCGAGGGCCAGGGCGGCATGTCCGCGGATCGTCGTGTCCGTATCGCCGAGCGCGTCTGTGAGCGCCGCGATCGCTTCGTCGCCGGGTAGTTCGGCGAGCGCCAGGACCGCGCGCCGCCGGATGTCGACGTCGTCCGAACTCATGGCGGGTATCAGACTTGCCACACCGTCACCGCCCGCCCTCGTGAGGGCCCACCGAAGGGCCCCTGCGACGTTCGGATCCGATTCGGTGAGGACCGCCTCGGCCAGCAACTCGGCGGGCATCGCCGGGACCTCGGCCGAGGCCAGAACGGCTTGCTGCCGTCGCGCGGCACTCGGCGATTCGAGTCCGTGCAAAAGCTCGACGATGCGCGCGACGTCCCGCCAGCTCGAGGGCTCGGCCGTATCGACCATGCGGAGCCGCTCGAGTAGCTCCCGCTCCCGGTTCAGTCGTTCCTCGGCTTTTCGGATGAGGTCGCCGACCAGTGCGGATGGAGTGAATCCTGGATCGTCGAGAGCGGATCCGATCTGACGCAGTGACAGTCCCAGGGATCGCAGACCCTCGACGTGGAAGATCCGCCGGATGTCGTCGGCAGAGTATTCCCGGTAGCCGCCCACGGTGCGGCCGGTGGGTCGTACCAGCCCGAGCGAGTCGTAGTGCCTGAGCATTCGGGCGCTCACACCCGAGTAGCGCGCCACTTCACCGATCAGCACGCGGTTTCCTCCTTCCGGTCCGGACCGAGCGCGACGACCCGCCGTGCCTCGTCGACGGCGAGGTCGAATCCGGCGTCCGGGTCGTGCAGCAGCCGCCGCGTGGCGCTCGCATGGGCACGCACCGTCGGGTCGTGACTTGCCGTCGCCGCCTTCAGGATCGGCTCGATCACGTCGCCGAGCGCGACGAGGGCGCGGCTCAGACTCAGCCGTACGTCCCGGTCACCGCGGCCCAATTGACTGGCCAGTTCCGCGGCCAGCACCGCCTTCTCACCATCGGGCACGAGAACGACGGCGGCGCGCCATGCACTCCGCGCGACGTCGTCGTCGGAATCGTGCAGCAACGACCGCGTGAGCGCGGGCCACGCGTCCTTGTCCCCGATCTTCGACAGTGTGTGCAGGGCCTGGCTCCGGGCTTGTGCGCGTTCGGAAGACAGTTCCGCGCACAGTTTCGGAACCGTGATCTCCGACGGGTGGCGGGTCAGCGCCCAGGTGAGCATGTCGCGCACGAAGAAGTCCGGCTCGATCGCGCACCGTGCTACGAGCGCATCGATGAAATCGGGTGCGGGTCGCGTACCGATCGCCAGCGCCGCCTTCAGCCGCGTCGACGAGTTCCCAGCGGCCAATGCGTCGCGCAGCCGCGTGTCCGGTGAATTCCAGTGTCTCGAGTTGATGGGGACCACCTCCGACCGCCAGTGAAGACCTTCGCACTGTGACAAGGTCAAGCTGGCGGGCAAGACGACATGCACATCTGAAGTGGGCGTGGCGCTTACGCAGCGGCCGTCGAGCCGAACCAGTGCGACAGCGCTTCGCGCAGAGTCGGTGCGGCGGTCTCGGCCGGTTCGCCGATCGTGGCGGCCCAGGCGATGTGGCCGTCCGGGCGGATGAGCAGGGCGTCGGCTGGTTGATCGTCGGCCTTGGCCGTGCGAATGTCGATGCGGTGCGCCCATTCCCGGGCGATCTCGCAAAGCTGCGAGCGTTCGGCCAGGTCGAGGAAAACAGGCCGCCCGGCACGCATGAGTTCCGCGACACTCGTCGTGCCCTGGTCGGTGTGCAGGGCGAGATCAGTCGCGAAGACGCCGGTCAGGGCATGCGCACCGGGCATCGGGTAGCGGATGTCGGTGCCGCCGACCAGCGCTCCGATGCGGCGCAGCGCGGATTCGTCCCGGAGCAATTCCTGGAAGACCTCGCGCAGCGAGTCGGCGGCCTCGTCGTGTCCGCGCCGCAACGCCACCTGCGCCCGGGTCTGCAACCGCGCCCGCGCCCCGGCGAAGTGGCGTTCGTCGTGATAGGTGTCCAGCAGTCCGGCCGGAGCCCAGCCCTGGACGTCGGCGGCCAGCTTCCACGCGAGGTTGACCGAATCGAGCATGCCGACATTGAGCGCGGTGCCGGTGGCGGGCAGCAGATGGGCCGCATCGCCGGCCAGCAGGATCCGCCCGGCCCGGTACCGTTCGGCTTGCCGATCCTTGAAGGTGAAGCGAGACAGTCGCTTCGGATCCGACATGGGGAGATCCACGCCCAGCACCCGGCGCACGCTGTCCGCGAGTTCGGTCAGGGTCAGCGGCTCGTCATCGTCGTAGTCCGCGGTCTCGTCCTCGACGGTCTGCAGAAACAGACCCCCGGGGTTGGGCGCGAACGCGAACATTCCGCGGTCGGTTCGGTTGAACCCGAAGGGAAGCCGCCCCAAACCGGGGACATCGATGTCGCCGTTGTCGTGCACGGTGACCGCATCGCCCACCGAGACCTGAGCGACCCGGTTGACCTCCGGATAGGTGGTGCCGGGGAACTCGATACCCGCCATGTCGCGGATCCGGCTGCGGCCGCCGTCGCAGCCGACCAGGTAGCGGGCGGTCAGCCGGTACGGTCCGTCCGGCCCGCGCACGTCCGCGGTCGCCGAGTCCTCGTCCTGGCTCACTCCGACCACCTCGTGACCGCGGCGGATCTCGGCGCCGAGTTCGCGGGCGCGTTCACCGAGTAGTCGTTCGATCTCCATCTGCGGAAGCGGCACCGCCCGCATCGGCGGATCCGCCATCTGCGTGAAGTCGAGATGCGTTCCGCCGAAAGGGAATCGGGCGGCCACGTGTGGGTCGCTGCTGGCCGCTTCGAAGCGATCCAGGATGCCGCGGTAGCGCAGCACGTCCAGGATCCGACCGGCGATACCGCTGGCCTTCGGGACGTCTCGGGGCTCCAGATGCTTCTCCAGCACCAGCGGCCGCACACCGGCCAGGCTCAATTCGGCGGCCAGCGTCAGTCCGGCCGGTCCGGCGCCCACGATGATCACGTCGATGTCGGTCACGCGTTACTCCCAATGTCCGCAGATTCTGGCTCAGGTCGGCAATTCTGCGGCACACCCGGGGTCTTGCCGCAAGGCCCCCGGTCGGCTATACCTTGAAAAGGGAAAGCGCCGAGTACCTCCCGTTTCCATGGAGCGGCTGTTCACGAAGAGCCGGTGCGGAAACCTTCTGGCTTACCGGCGATCTGGTGGCCGTAGTCCGCTCAGTGGTTCGGCGGAAGAATCGGCGGCGCGAACACATCCTCCAACGGAGTCGGTCCGTTGTACCGGCGGCACTGACAACCGACCCACTCCCGCATGCCGTGCATACCCCTCCGCGAGATCTCGGCATGACACTTACCCGTCTCCCGGTCGTGCAGCGCCAGGTCGTGCCCGCAACCGCAGCGCGCGGTGAGCGCCTTCGCCCCCGACCGAGCTCGCCGCCGCCCGAACCTGCCGCACACGAAGCCGACACCGACCAGCGCGGCACCAACCGCAAGGCTCAGGGGATCCATGCCCGAAGTATACGTATACGCATAGCCGCGGTCATTCGAACCGTACAGTGCCGCCAAGGGCCGTGGTCTCGAAGTCGGTGGTTCTCCGTTACGGCTCGTCGGCGACGGTGATGCCGAGGGCGCTTGCGAAACTCGGTGCGAGGTCCATCAGCTGTAAAGGCGTGATCGTCGCGCCGCGGAGGCCGTCGAGTCCTTCGGCGACGCCGATTCGGGTGGCGCCGCGTAGGTCGACCTTGCGCATCCGGGTTTTGTTCAGTGCGAGGTCGGTGAGGGTGGATCCGGGGAAGCTCACCGTGTTCAGCTCGGCGTCGCCGAAATCGGGGTGGCGCAGGACGCAGTCGACGAAGGAGACCTCGCGCAGCTTCGCGCCGCGGAAGTTGACCGAGTCGAATTTGCAGCCCTCGAATCGGACGCGGCGCAGCACCGCGCCGCCCGCGTCCACGCCGGACAGCGCGCCTTCGACGAATTCGGCGTCGTGCCAAGAGGTATCGGCGAGCTCGGTGCCGACGAAGGCGACGGCACGCAACCAGACGTCGTCGAACCGGCCGTACCGGAAGCTTCCCCGGGTGACCGTCAGCGAGCTGAACGCGGACTGCGCGAAGCGCACGTGCTCGGCGGCGGGGTGTTCGAGCTGCCGGTCCTCGACGTGCACGCAGTCGTAATCGCCCTCGCGCGCCGGTTCCTCCTCGAACGGCGTCAGGTATCGCGCGAACGGCAGATCCGCCAGCTCACGTGCCACGCCCCACCTCCCTACCTCGGTCGACAACGGTCGGTCCTGTCTATCAGCACCCACCGACAGCAGACGTCGTCACCGCAGCGTGCGCAACCAGCGGCGGGTGTCGGCGGGATCGATGACGTCGTCCAGCTCCAGCACGGTCGCCGCGGTGAGCGCTTTGCCGTTGGCGTAGGCGAGTCGCACCAGGTTGTCGAAGGCGGTCTGTCGTTCGGCGGGGTCGTCGATGGCGGCCAGTTCCTTGGCGAAGCCGAGTCGCACCGCGCCCTCCAGGCCCATGCCGCCGATCTCGCCGGTCGGCCAGGCGATCACGAAGCGCGGCGCGCGGAACGAGCCCGCGGCCATGGCCTGCGCGCCGAGGCCGTATCCCTTGCGCAGGATCACCGTGCCCCACGGCACCGACAGCCCGGCGGCCTCGATGAACAAGCGGCTGAACTTGGTCACTGTCGCGTGCGTCTCGGCTTCCGGACCGACCATGAAACCCGGTGTGTCGCAGAGGGATACGATCGGCAGTCCGTGCGCGTCGCAGAGCCGGAGGAACATGGCGAGCTTGTCGGCGGCGGGCGCGTCGATGGCGCCACCGAGGTGGTGGCAGTCGTTGGCGATCAGGCCGAAGGGCCTGCCCTCGACCCGCACCAGGGCGGTCACGACGCCGACGCCCCAGTCCGCGCGCAGCTCCAGCACAGAGCCGACATCCGCGACCGCCGCGATGGCGGCACGAATATCGAAGGCGCGCAGACGATTCTCGGGCACCACGTGACGCGCTAGACGCGGATCGGGCGCCGTCCATTCGGCGGTGCCGCCTTGGAAGTAGCCGAGATAGCGGCGAGCGAGGGCGACGGCTTCCGCTTCGTCGGCCGCGACCAGGTGCACCACGCCGTTGCGGCGCTGGACATCGATCGGCCCGATGTCCTCCGGCGCGTAGACACCGAGACCGCCGCCTTCGATCATGGCGGGGCCGCCCATGCCGATGTTCGCGTCGGGGGTGGCGATCACGACGTCGCACATGCCGAGCAGCGCGGCGTTGCCCGCGAAGCAGCGGCCGGAGACGATGCCGATCAGTGGCACGCGCCCGGACAGCGCGCCCATCGCACGGAAAGTGGTGACGTCCAGGCCCGAGATGCCCGGGTAGTCGGTGTCGCCCGGCCGTCCGCCGCCGCCCTCGGTGAAGAAGACGACCGGAAGTCGTTGCTCGCGAGCCAGTTCCAGCATTCGGTCGGTCTTCGCGTGGTTGCGCATGCCCTGGGTGCCCGCGAGCACCGTGTAGTCGTAGGAGAGGACGACCGCGCGGCTCGCGTCCGCGCCGAAGCGGTCGGCGTTGATCGTGGCCACGCCGGTGATCAGGCCGTCGGCGGGGGTGTTGGCGATGAGGTCCTCGGGACTGCGGCGCAGCCGCTGGGCGGCGACCGCGAGGGCTCCGTACTCGACGAAGCTGTCGGCGTCGACCAGATCGGCGATGTTCTCGCGAGCGGTGCGCCTGCCGAGGCGGTGGCGTTTGGCGACGGCCTCGGGCCGGGCGGCGTCCAAGCCGACGCGGTGGCGCTCCTGCACCTCGGCGAGGTCGGCGCGGATCGCGTCCAGGTCCACGGCGGTCACGTCCGCGGTCTCGCCGTCGTGCTCGGCGGCGGCCCAGACCAGCAGCGCGGTGTGCGGATCGACCGTGTCGCCGGGGGCGACCAGGTGTCGCAGTACACGCAGCGGCTGCTCCGCGCGCAGCACGTGCTGCATCTTCATGGCCTCCAAGACGGCCACCTCGTCGCCCGGCGCGACGACGACGCCCGGCTCGACCACGCTCACGACCGTGCCGCCCATCGGCGCCAGCAGCGCGGTCTCCCCGTCGAGGAGCGGGTCGGAAACGCGGGCGACGGCGTTGTCGGACGTCGTGTCGGCCACCGGGAGGGCGGTGGCGAGATCCCCTGCGCGAGCGACGAATTCGGCGACGCGCTGCTCGAACCAGGAGGTGCTCACCGTGCGTCCGTCGGCGAGTTCGTCGAGCACGACGCGCAGCACCGTCGCGTTGGTGTCCACACCGGCGACCACGGTCTCGGCCAGCGCGTCGGCGCACCGACGCAGCGCCGCCGGATACGTCCCGGCGCGCGCGATCACCTTGGCCAGCAGCGAATCGAAGTGCACACCGTGCCGCATACCCGCGTACAGCCCGGTGTCGACCCGCACGCCGACGCCGGTCGGCGCGGCGAACCGCGCGACGGTGCCGGAGGCGGGCAGCACTTCCCCACCGGCCGTGACGATTTCGGCGTTCACCCGAGCCTGGACCGCGTAGCCGCGCGGCGCGAGATCGGGCAGCGCGAGCTCGGTGAGCGAGGCGCCGCGCGCCAGCTCGAACTGGATCGCGACCAGGTCGATGCCCGTGACCTCCTCGGTGACGGTGTGCTCCACCTGGAGTCGCGGATTCACCTCCAGGAACCAGTAGTGCGCTCCGCTGACCAGGAATTCGACGGTGATCACGCCGCGACAGCGCACCGATTCGGCGAGCGCGACGGCGTCCGCGTGCAGCCGCTCGCGCAGCGCGGTATCGAGGCCGGGCGCGGGCGCGATCTCGATCAGCTTCTGGTGGCGGCGCTGCACGCTGCAATCCCGGTCACCGACCGCCACCGCCGCGGCGCCGTCCGCGACGACCTGCACCTCGATGTGCCTGGCCTCCGGAACCAGCGCCTCGGCGTACACCGTGTCGTCGCCGAACCCGGCCCGCGCCTCGGCCCGGCAGTGCTCGTAGGCGGTGGCCAGTTCGTCCGGGTCGCGCACCACTCGCATGCCGCGTCCACCGCCGCCCGCCGCCGCCTTGACCATGACGCCCTCCGGATAGCGGGCAAGCAGCTCGGCGATCTCGTCCACACCGGACCCCGCGGGTGTCGCGGGCAGCACGCGCACGCCCGCGCGTTCGGCCGCCGCACGCGCCGCGGTCTTGTCGCCGAAGATCCGCAGTACTTCCGGCGTGGGACCGACGAAAACCAGCTCGGCCGCGGCGCAAGCGGCCGCCAGATCCGCGCTCTCACTGAGGAATCCATATCCTGGGTGGACCAGCGCTCCGGCCCCCGCCTTCCGCGCCGCGGCGACGATGCTCGGCACGTCGAGGTAGGCGGACGCGCCGTGTCCGGACAACGCCACCGCGTCATCGGCCAGGCGCACGTGCATGGCCTCGCGTTCGTCCTCGGTGTACACCGCGAGCGTGGAGTATCCGTGCTCACGTGCGGTCCGCAGGACTCGAACCGCGATTTCTCCTCTGTTGGCCACGACGACGCGCATGCCGCCCAGTGTCGTTGACATTGACGTCAACGTCAATGAGCATGGGTGTCGTGACCTCTTCCGCCTGGTCGGTGCGCGCCGCGCGCGAACGCTCGCACACCGACCGCCACCGCGACTTGCTCGACGCCGCTGCCAGGGTCTTCGCCGCGCGCGGCTACGCCGAGACCACCGTCGCGGCCATCACCGCAGAGGCCGGTGTCGCGCGCGCCACGCTGTACGTGTACTTCGGGTCGAAAGAGGAGATCTTCCACGCGCTGGCCGCCAGGGTGCGCGACGATTTCCTCGCCGCGCAGGAACCCGGGCTCATCGGCGACGATCCGCGAAAGACGTTGCACGCCACCATCGACGCCTTCGCCGCCGCGGCCCGCGACGCCGGTCCGCTGCTGCGGATGATCGAGGAACGCGGTGCCATCGAACCGGCACTAGCGGGTCTCGCGACCGAGATCGCCGAACGTCCGATCCGTCGCTTCGCCCGATGGATCGAGCGCCAGCGGCGGGCCGCGACGGTCGCGCCGATCGCCGAGCCGCGCGTGGTCGCGGAGACGATCGGCTATGCGCTGGCCAGCGGCGCGCTACAGCGCCGGGCCGCGGATTCGGCGGCGTGGGAGGAGTATCTGCGCAGCATGCGGACGGTGGCGGAGACGCTGCTCGGCATGAGCTCCGCAGCGGCTCCCGCATCCTGAACTCGCGGTCCCCTGCCACCGGGGTGCGGGTACGGTCCGCTCCGCGCCCCGATAATTGGGCGCCTCAGCCCACCGCCCGCCGCACGAGCTCGCCGATCCTCTTCTCGTCGTCGGCGGTCAGCTTCGTCAGCGCGAAAGCCGTCGGCCACAGGGTGCCGTCGTCGAGGTTCGCCGAGTCGTTGAAGCCGAGCGTCGCGTACCGCGCCTTGAACTTCTCCGCGCTCTGGAAGAAGCACACGACCTTGCCATCCTTGGCGTACGCGGGCATGCCGTACCAGAGTTTCGGCGCGAGCTGCGGCGCGCTGTCCTTGACGATGGCGTGGATCCGTTCGGCCAGAACGCGATCGGCGTCGGCCATGTCGGCGATCTTGGCGAGCACGTCCTGCTCACCGTCGGCCTTCGTGGCGCGCGAGCCGCGGCGCGCGGCCGTCTTCAGCTCCTGGGCGTGCTCTTTCATCGCGGCAATTTCTTCGTCGGTGAAGGCGACAGCGCTCTTGCTCTTGGCGGCGGTGCGGGTGGTGGTCTTCTGGGTGGTCATCGTCGGTTCCTTCGTCCGGGGGGTTGATGGGGTCGGGCGGCGCTCAGCTGTCCTGAAGCAACCCGAGGACATTGCCGTCGGGGTCGGTGACGGTGGCCACGAGGCGACCGGCACCGACGTCGCGCACGGGCTCCTTGACCGTGGCGCCCGCGGCGGTGACTTCCGCGAGCTTCGCCTCGATGTCGGGCACGTGCCAGTACGCCACCGGGGCGGTCATGTTCTGCGGTCCACCGCCGGGCACCAGCCCGATGTGCTGGCCCTCGACTTCGAAGCCGACGTAGTAGGTTCCGTCGGTCTGCGGCTCGACGCCGAGCAGCGCGGCGTACATCTTCTTGGCCGCCGCCAGGTCGGAAACCGGATGCAGGACGGTCTTGATTCCCGCGGTCATGCTCACTCCTGATGTGGTCGAGATCGTCTTGGGCGCGGAACCGGAGGGCACTCGCACCGTTTCGGCCGTTCCTCCGATGTCCATGGCAATTACGGTAGGCACGGCGCGGGGCACCGACATCCGTGCCGACCACGGAAGGCTCCACTGAACGTGTGCGTAGCTTGCCCGTGCGACCCCGGGGACAAGACCCGTACGGGAAGATGGGCGACGTGTCGAAGCAGAAGGTCGCCGTAGGGATCTCCGACCGGGAGGCCGAAGTCCTGAATCTTGTTGGGCAACATCGCAGCAATGCGGAGATCGCCGCGCAGTTGTTCATCTCGGTGCGCACCGTGGAGACCCATGTGTCCTCGCTGCTGCGCAAGGTCGGTGTCCCCGACCGGCGGGCGCTCGCCGCCCGCTCGGCCGAATTCGCGCGGGCGGAGCGGATGAGCGAGACGATCGTCGCCCTCCCCTCGCCCCTGACGTCGTTCGTCGGCCGAGCTCGGGAACGCGACGCGCTGCGCGAAGCCGTCCGGGCGCACCGCCACGTGACCGCCCTCGGTCCCGGCGGGATCGGCAAGACCCGGCTGGCGTTGGCCGCCGCCGCGGATCTGGCCGGTGACTTCGCGGACGGCGTCTGGTTCGTCGACCTCGTGCCGGTCACGGATCCCGCGATGATCGGCTCCGCCGTGGCCAGCGCCCTCGGCCTCGGCGAGAACCCGGGTCGCGGCCTCGACGACTCGGTGCAGTCCGCGCTGGCCGATCGCCACACTCTGCTCGTGCTCGACAACTGCGAGCACCTTCTCGACGCCGCCGTGCCGTTCATCGAGCGCCTGCTCGCGCGCTGCCCCCGCGTGACCGTCCTGGCCACCAGCCGGGCTCGGCTCATGGTGCCCTTCGAGCACGTCTACGTGGTGCCCCCGCTGTCCCTCGACCGCGACAACGACGCCATCGCACTGTTCCTGGAACGCGCCTCCGCTTTGGGCTGGGCCGTGGATCCGGAGCAATACGACCGAGTCACCGAGATCTGCGAGCGGCTCGACGGGCTGGCTCTGGCGATCGAACTCGCGGCCGCCCGGCTGCCCACGCTCGGGCTCGACGGTCTTACCGCGAGCCTGGCCGACCCGCTGCGGCTGCTCGTCGGCGGACGTCGCGCCGACGACCGGCACCGGTCCGTGCGGGCCATGCTCGACTGGAGCCAGGCGCTGCTCACCGACCCGGACCGGTGCCTGCTGCGCCGCGTCGCGGTCCTCGTCGCGCCGTTCACCGCCGCCGACGCCGCGGTGGTGGCCGGTTATCCGCCGCTGGCGCCGGACGCCGTCGCGGACGGGCTGGCTCGGCTCGCCGAGCAGAGCCTGCTGACCACCGTCGCGTCCTCGGCCGGTACCCGCTATCGGGCGTTGGAGGCGATTCGCCAGTACGAGACCGAGCAACTCGGCGCGACCGGCGAACTCGCCGAAGTTCTCGCCCGTCACGTGCGCTGGTGCGCGAAGACCGCCGCCGAACTGGCCGTGGAATTGCCCGCGACGAGCGGCGGGTGGCGCACCAGGTTCGACGCGGCGGTCGACGACATCCGGGCGGCGCTGGCCTGGGCGGCGGAACAGCCCGGTCATCGCGCCGAGGCGCACGAGCTCGCCGTGCTCCTGGCCCAGCTGACTTTCGCCCGGAATCTGGTCGGTGAGTCCCAGCAGCGCTACGAACAGGCGGCCTCGCTCACCGACGATCCGGCGGCCGCGGCGTCGGCGCTTCGGTCCGCCGCGGCGGTGGCCGGTTGTCGCATGCGCGGCGAGGACATGTACCGCCTCTACCGCGCCGCCGCCGAGACCGGCGCCCACGACCCCGCCGCGGCCGCACGCGATCTGGCCACGGCCGCGATCACGGTCTATCGGATGACCGACACGTTCAGCCAGCTGCCGCCCTCGGGCGTCGCCGCGATGCTGTTGTCCGAGGCACGCGAGCTCGCGGGTGCGGATCCAGCCGCGCAGGCCGCGATAGCGCTGGCCGAGTGCGGGGTGCTCGCCGACGCCATCGATCCGGATCAGGGTGGGCTCGGCGCGCCCGAGGCGATCGCGCTCGCCGAACGAGCTGTCGATCTGGCGTATCGGACCGGCGATCCGCTGGCGCAGAGCGCGGCGCTCGACGCACTCGCCGCGGCCCAGTGCTGGGCGGGCGACACCTTCGCCACCGCGGCGACGGCGCTTCGGCGAGTCGAGCTCCTCGGGTTCGTGCCGGTGACGCCTGCGGGCGCGGTCGAGCGGGTCAACGCGCTCGCGGAGGCGGCCGAAACCTGCGTCGGGGTGGGCGATTTGGCGAACGCCCTGCGCTGGGGTGAGCAGCTTCGCGACCTGCCGCTGCTAGCCGAGCGGGGCGACTTCGCCACGTCCCGGCTGCTGGTGGCGAATGCGTTGGCGGGCAATGTCTCCGACGTGCTGGCGGGCAGCGGGCGGTTCCTCGACGGATGGGAACTTTCCGGACGCCTGCCCGCACCTCACCTCGGCACGGCGGCGGCCGCGGTGGCGCTGGTCCACGGTTTGCGTGGTGACGACGCGGCGCGCGCCGAGTGGTTGGCCACCGTCGACGCGCTCGGCGTGACGCGCGAGCAGAAGACCGCCTACAGCGCCGTGTTCGACGCGATCGTCCTGCTGCACCGTGGACAAGCCGACCGGGCGCTGGCAGGGCTGGCGGCGGAGCCGGACGAGATGGACGAGCGAGTCGTCTGGGTATGGCGCCATTGGTATCTGGCACTGCGCGCCGAGGCCGCGGTGCTCGCCGGTCATCCGAACGCCCGCGACTACCTCGCCGCGGCGCGAACCGTCGTGGCGGGCAACCCGATCGCCGACGCGATCCTCGATCGGGCCGCGGCCCTGCTCGACAACGAACCCGACGGCCTACTCGCCACCGCGGCAGCCTTCGAAGCAGCCCGCTGCCCCTACCAACAGGCCCGAACTCTGACGCTCCTCGGGGGCGACTCCGTCGAGGTCGGCAATGCCCTTCTGGCAGACCTCGGCATCACCCCTCCCACGCCATAACGAACCCGCACAACCGCTGGCGAGCCGCACATCGTGCCCTCGAACGACTTGTGTCGCGGAGGTCAGGCGCTGCGGCTCTCGAGCAGCGCGTCGGGCCGTTCGGCGGCGGCGCTGAAGGTCAGCACGCCGTCCTCGAGCGGCGCCTTGCGCAGCAGCGCGCGGTCCCGGAAGTAGTTGTTGACGACCTGCCACGGCCCGTTGGTGCCCTGGCGCGGCATCACCGCGTCGCCGCGCTTGATGTAGCCGGAGGTCAGCGCGCCGCCCATGACCGAGTCGGCGCCGCGGTCGCCGTCCTTGGCCACCGCGACGAACTTGGTCAGACCGTTGGACTTCAGGTGGTTGAGCAAGCGGCAGAAGTACTCGGCGGCCAGATCGGCCTTGAGCGTCCACGAGGCGTTGGTGTAGCCGAGCACCATCATCGCGTTGGGCACGCCGTCGAGCAGCGCGCCCTTGTAGACGACGCGGTCGCGGGTCACCACCGGCTCACCGTCGATCTCGAGCGACGCGCCGCCGAGCATCTGCACGGTGAGGCCCGTCGCGCTGATCACGATGTCGGCCTCGAGTTCCTCGCCGGAGGCCAGCCGGATGCCGGTCTCGGTGAACGTGTCGATGCGGTCGGTGGCGATCGAGGCCTTGCCGCTGCGCAGCACCTTGAACAGGTCGCCGTTGGGCACCACACACAGGCGCTGGTCCCAGGGGTTGTAGGACGGCGTGAAATGGCGCATGTCCAGATCCGCGCCGACCTGCAACCGGACCGCGGCGAGCAGCAGCTTCTTGGCCGCCGCCGGGTTGGTGCGGGACAGCTGGAAACTGGCGCGCTGCAAGGCGATATTGCGCGCCCGGCCGATCCGGTAGGCGAGCTTGGCGGGCACCTTGGCCGCCTTCATGCCGACGGCGACCGGGTCGTCGGCGGGCAGTGCGGTGATGTAAGTGGGCGAGCGCTGCAGCATGGTCACGTGCGCGGCGTCGTCGGCCATGGCGGGGATGAGCGTGATGGCGGTGGCGCCGCTGCCGATGACGACCACGCGCTTGCCGCGGTAGTCCAGGTTTTCGGGCCAGTGCTGCGGGTGCACGATCTGCCCGCCGAAGTTCTCCTCGCCGGGGAACTCGGGGCGGTAGCCCTTGTCGTAGTCGTAGTAACCGGTGCAGCCGACCAGGAAGTTGCTGGTCCACTCCTCGGTGGCGCCGGTCTGTTCGTCGAGCGCGGTCACCGTCCACAGCTCGGTCTCGCTGGACCAGCGCGCGGTGGTCACCTTCCTGCCGAACCGGATGTGCTCGGTGACTCCGTACTCGGCGGCGGTGTCCTCGACGTACTGGCGGATGTGCGGGCCGTCGGCGAGCACCTTGGTGCCGTGCCAGGGACGGAAGCCGTAGCCGAAGGTGTACATATCCGAGTCGGAGCGAATGCCGGGGTACTTGAACAGGTCCCAGGTCCCGCCGATGGCGCTGCGCCGTTCCAGGATCGCGTAGCTGCGTCCGGTCCGCTCGCGGGTGAGGTGGCAGGCCACGCCGATTCCGGACAGGCCAGCGCCGATGATCAGTACGTCGACATGCCGCGTCATTGAGGTACTCGTTTCGTTCTGGTCGCGCACCCGGGCGCCGTCGTCCGAGCGTGGTAATCGAGAGTACATGTTATTCGAAGTAACGTCTAGAGCGCCAATCCCCCTGATCGGCGATAAAACCACGGTGGTCGCAAACCGTGCCCCCATGCCCAGCGCTCGGATGGTGCGGTTGCACGGCAGCAGCGCCGACCGGCTGGAGATCGCGCCGAATCCGTGGCCGGTGTCGGACTGGTGCGCGTCGGGACGCCGGGCGCGGCGTCGTTTTCCAGCTGACGGGCGTGCGGCCGCTGCCGATCGGCGCTGTCTGCAAACCCCCGGTTATCGACCCCGCTACGGCACCCACGAGAATGGATCCTCGGTCTCGGCCCACGAAGGCCGAGCCGAGGATCCACATCTCGTATGGGGACGGGTGAACCGCGTCCCGAGAGGAAGCCGATGACCAGCGCAGAACAACGGTGGCGCCGCCGCACGCCCGACGACGCGAGCCTGCCCGGCGCCGACTCGTCGCTGAAACGCAGCCTCGGGCGGCTCGACCTGACCGCCATGGGCGTGGGCACCATCGTCGGCGCGGGCATCTTCGTCATCACCGGCGTGGCGGCCGCGGAGAAGGCCGGGCCGTCGATCGTGCTGTCGTTCGGACTGGCCGGCGTGGTCTGCGTGCTCGTCGCACTCTGCTACAGCGAACTCGCCGCGATGGTCCCGGTCTCGGGCAGCGCCTACACCTACACCTACGCCACGCTCGGCGAAGGACCGGCGTTCCTGGTCGGCTGGAACCTGCTGCTGGAATTCGTCATCGCGGGCGCGGCCGTGGCGATCGGTTGGTCCGGCACCACGGTGTCGGCACTGGATTCGATGTTCGGCATCACGCTCCCGCACGCCATCACCGCCGGGCCCGGCGAGGGCGGTGTGGTGAACCTGCCCGCGGTGCTGATCATCGCTGCGATCGTGGCCGTCCTGGTCGGCGAGGTCTCACTCACCGCGCGCATCACCAAGGCGCTCGTCGCAGTGACCATCGGCGTGCTGGTGCTGGTGATCGCCATCGGCGCCCCGCACGTCGACCCGGGCAACTGGGCGCCGTTCGCGCCGTTCGGCTGGAGCGGCATCATCGGCGGCGCGGCGATCGCGTTCTTCGCCTTCCTCGGTTTCGACGTGGTCGCGGCCTCCGCCGAGGAGGCGCGCAACCCGAAGCGCGACGTGCCCTTCGCCATCATCGGCACCGTGCTCATCGCGACGTTGCTCTACGCGCTCGTCAGCGCCGTGCTCACCGGCGTCGCCCCGTTCCCGACCCTGAACAACGGCGCCCCGATCGCCACCGCCTTCGGCGCGCTGAACATCGGCTGGATCGGCAACGTCATCATCGTCGCGTCGATCATCGCGCTCACCAAAGGCCTGCTGCTCATCGTCTACGCGCAGGTGCGGTTGAGTTTCGCGATGTGCCGCGACGGCCTGCTCCCCCGCGGCCTCGCCGCCACCGGCACGCGTTCGACGCCGGTGCGGCTGACGCTGGTGCTCGGTGCGGGCTGCGCCGCCATCGCGGGCCTGCTGCCCATCGACATCGTGGTCGAATTGGTGAACATCGGCGCGCTGTCGGCCTTCGCCGTGGTGTGCGTCGGAGTGCTGGTGCTGCGCAAGCTGGAGCCGAACCGCGAGCGTCCGTTCCGCACCCCGCTCGTGCCGCTGGTTCCGATCCTCGCGCTGATGGGCTGCGCGCTGATGGCGTTCACCCTGGACGAGCTGACCTGGGTGCGTTTCGCGGTCTGGGTCGCTATCGGTGTCGCGGTCTACCTCGGCTACGGACGCAAGCACTCGGCCCTCGCCGCGAGCCGCGTCCCCGTCGCGCCGAGAAGCTAGCCCCGCCCGCCGGGCTGCACCCAGCGCAGCAATGCGTCCACCGTCGTTTCCGGCGAGGTGTTGAAACACAGCCGGATGCCGGGCGCCGACTCGGTCAGAACGTTCACGATGCGCTCGAACAGCAGCGTCTGCTCGGGCAGCATCCGCACCCCGCCGCCGATCATCGCCAATCCGTAGTCGGCCTCCGCCAGCCTGTCCTTGACCATCTCCTCGGCCGCGTCGGGGTCGGCCGGAACAGAGCACGACACGACGTCGAAGCCCGAATCTCGCAGCATCGCCGTCCCGGCCTCGACCCGCGCGGTCAGCTCGGCCTCGTCGAGACCGGCGTGTTTGCTGTAGTCGAGCTGGCTCGGATGCAGGCCGATGGACAGGATCTTGGTATCGGAACCGAGGGGCATGCCGTCCACAGTGCCAGCGGTCGCCGATTCGCGCAGATCCACACGTGATGCCGGTCTGCACTCGGTGCAGATCGCGCTGTCAGGTGGGAGGTTTCGGATCGCGGCATCGAGTGCAGCCGGAGTTCCACGTGAATCAGGGCGGTTACCAACCGGATTCGCGACGGTCCGCTCGGACGCCCCTCCTCACCGCGTGTACCGATGCTTGACTCCCACCGGGAAGTAGTCCGGATCCCCCAGCGGCCGCAGCTCCACATGCGGCACATGTCGCTCGACCGGCACATAGTTAGCGTATTCGCTGTTGTGGGCCAGCAACTCGTCCCGAACGGCGTCGGCGACGAGCCGGGTCCGTTCGACGGTGTTCGCCTCGTCCGGTCCGAGCTCGACCGTGATCCGCAGCAGCCGATTGCGATCGGCGTCCTCCCAAGCCTCGAGCACGAACTTCCCGGTGACCCAGTCGCTGATCTCCGGGCGCTCCAACCCGAGCGACACCGTTTCGGGATAGACATTGGCCCCGAACACTGAAACCGCGTGGATGGAGCGGCCGAACACGAACACGAAGGGCAGGTCCGGCCCGGTCTCCTCGTCCGGTTCGAACCCGTGCGCCCGGCAGAACTCCACCATGCGTTCGTGCGGGATGACACCGCCGTCGTCGGCGAGGTGATACCGGATCAGCGGCACACCGGAGTCGGCGGTGAACACCAATGTGCCGTCGACTGTTTCGAAGAAGCGGTCGGCCGGGTTGTACTGCATCAGCGCCGGCAGGCGCTGACCGCCGAACAATTCGCGCGCCGCCGCGGGATGTTCGGCGAGGAACCGCCGGATCCGCACGCTGAGCGGGGTCTCGTTGCCGAGCACACCGGCGTCGGCCGTGCCGTAGAGCGCGGCGACATCGCGCACCGGATCGAGACCCGCCCGCTTACCCATGAGATCGCGCCACTGCTCGCTGAACACCTCCCCCGCGCACACCAGTTTCACCGCGTAGCGCGACCAATCGACCTTTTCGCGCAGCCCCGTGTCGATGACGTCCTTGAGGAAGGGCGGATACCCGAACAGCACCACCTGGTCGAAGTGTGAGCCGAGTTCTGGTACCACGCGCAGGATCTCGGCCTTGTTGTTGCCGGGGGCCACGATCGTCATGGCCAGTTCGGCGGCCAGCCCGCGCAGGCAGGACAGCGTGTAGAGGCCGCCGACCCAGGTGCCGAGCGGGAAGCACACCACGGCGAGGGTGCGCCGGTGGGTGGCGTCGAAGCCGTGCACGAGAACCTGTTCGAAGCGGCGGGTCGCGGCCGCCTCGTCGGCGGCGGAGCGAGGCCAGAAGGTCGGCGTGCCAGTCGAACCGGACGACACCGCGATCAGGTCGCACGCCCCCAGATCGCCGTCGCGGCAGCGCTGTGGCAGCGAATAGCGTTGGTGATAGTTCTCTTTCGTGACCAGCGGCAGTCGCGCGAATCCCGTGCCGTCGACGACCGAGGCCGCGTCGACACCGTGGCTGTCGAGGAAAGCGCGGTAGGCGGGCACGGTCGCCGCCGTTCGCTGGAACAGCGCCACGAGCCGCTGCTGCAGATCCGAATCCATCTCCGAGGTAGCCCTTCCGCGAGGCGAAACCTGCGTGGGTCCAACGTACCGCCGGGCCGTGCCGCGCGGGGCGATCCGCACGGATCGCCACTTTCTCGCTATCTTCGAAGAGACCTGTTGCGAAAGTTCGACGGGCGCGGCGCGATATTCCCGCGGAATGTCGCGGAGGATCGGGGGACGACGGTGCGGTCGAGTCGGTGCGTACTGATGAGCGTCATCGCGGCCGCGGCACTGGTAGCCAGCGGCTGCTCGATCACGCCGACCGTGCAAGGCAGCGCGAGTCCCTCCCCCGCCCCGCTGCCCACGCTGCGGGATTACGAGGCGCAGCGGGTCGAGTGGGCGCCCTGCCGCGAGCAACGCGAGGCCGAGTGCGGCGAGATCCGCGTGCCCGTCGATTACGCCCATCCGGAAGCCGCCGCCCTCACCATGCCGCTGGTGCGTTTGCCCGCCACCAACCCCGCCCAGCGCATCGGGGTGCTCACCACCAACCCGGGCGGGCCTGGCGAATCCGGTTACCAGGACGTGCTTTCCGCGCTGAACCCGGACGACACCGGACTGCGCAAATTTCGTATCCGCTACGACCTCGTCGGCTTCGACCCGCGCGGCGTCGGCCGCACCGCTCCCGTGCGGTGTCTCGGCGACCGCGCGATGGACGAATACTTGGCCACCGACTTCACGCCGGTGAACGACGAGGGTCGCCGCTTGGTCGCCGAGGCGCACCGCCGTTACGCCACCGCGTGCCTGCGCAACACCGGCAACCTGCTCGGTTTCGTCGGCACCGAATTCGTGGTGCGCGATATGGACATCATGCGCTCGGCGCTCGGCGAGTCGAAGCTGAACTTCTTCGGCTTCTCCTACGGCACCCGGCTCGGGCAGCTGTATGCCGAGCAGTTCCCGGATCGGGTCGGGCGAATGGTGCTGGATTCCGTCGACGACCCGAGCCTGACGCCGGACCGGTGGGATTCGCTCGACGCTTCCGACGCTCCCGTGCCCGGTGCGATCTCGGCGCGAGATCGCTTGGTGCACAGCATTCTCGAAGGCTGCGCGAGACGTGCGGACTGCCCCCTCGGCAACGATCCGGACGCCGCCATGCGACGACTGATCGACCTGATCGACCGGGTGGACGCCGACCCCATCCCCGCCTCGGACGGCCGCCGCGTCGGTTCCAATCTGGCCCTGCTCGGCATCTTCATGGCGACCTACGACGAGCGCTACTGGCCGCGGTTCGAGCGCGCCTTCGCCGACGCCTTGCGCGGTGACGGCACCGGGTTCGCGGAACTCGCCGACTTCTACGTCGGTCGCGAGGAGGGCCGCTACAGCTCCTCCGATCCGGCGTTCTGGTCCGTGGAGTGCATGAACGACGACCCGGCCGCTTGGCGCTCGAAGCCGGAAGACGTGATCCTCCGGGATCTGGCGCAGGAGGCCGAGTGGGCGGCCGTGCGCTCACCGCTGTTCGGCGCGAACCGGGTGTTCAGCACCCCGCTGTGCCTGTTCTGGCCGGTCCGGCCGACCCAGAAGTCGGCGGGCGTGGACGCGGCGGGCGCACCGCCCATTCTGCTGCTCAACAACAGCGGCGATCTGGCGACCACGATCGAGGACGCCGAGAACGTGGCCGCCACCTTGGCCGACGCCGTGCTGGTGGTCAGCGAACACGACGGCCACATCGCCTTCGACAACGGTTCGGCCTGCGTGGACGCCATCGTCATGGCCTACCTCTACGACGGAACCCTCCCACCGGACGGGACTCGCTGCACGGACTGACCGGCCGGATAGAGTCGAGCGGTGACCTGGACCGTCGGCTTCGACCTCGACATGACCCTGATCGACTCGCGACCGGGAGTCTCGTACGCCATCGACACCGTCGCCGCGGAATTCCAGCTCCCGCTGCGCGGGGCCGACTTCGTGCAGCGGCTCGGGCCGCCGCTGAATCTACTGCTCGCCGAGGCGGGCGCGCCCGACGAGCTCATTCCCGCACTGATCACCCGCTACCGCGAGCTGTACCCCGACGTGGTGCCGCGCATCCCCGCCATGCCCGGCGCGGAGGCCGCCCTCGCCGCGGTGACCGCGCGCGACGGGCGTGTGATGGTCGTGACCGGCAAGCACCAACCGCTCGCACAACTCCACCTCGACGCGCTCGGCTGGCGAATCGACTACCTCGCCGGTGGGTTGTGGTCCACCGGCAAGGCCGAGGTCCTGCGCGCGCAAGGCGCGGCGATCTACGTCGGCGATCACGCCGGTGACATGCGCGGCGCCAAGGCCGCCGACGCGTTCGCCGTCGGCGTCACCACCGGTCCCTGCGACGCCGCGGAGCTGGTGGACGCGGGGGCCGACGTCGTACTGCACGACCTCACCGAATTCCCTTCCTGGTTGGCGGAATTCGCGGCGGGCGTGGCGCCCTTCGCGTCGGGCTCGCTTCAGGCGTAGCTCCGCCACCTCCGGCCTGCGCGTTCTGCGTACCTCGGCATTCGCTCCCGCGTGCGCGGGCCAGGGGCGGCGCACTGGCCGTCCTGCAGCGTCCCTGCTCGGGAGTAGTGGCGCAATCGCCCGGGATCCGGCGCTGAGCCCGGCCAGGGATTGAGACCGTGTGACCTGTTTGGCGAATCGCGGGCGTTGTTGTCTAGCGGCTGCCGAACCTGAATTCTTGTGTTGCAGCGAGCTGGGGGTGCGGTCGTCTCGGCCGCCGCCTGCGCAAAACGGAACGGGACCAGACCCTGGTGGCGGAGGGTAGGGGCAACGAGGCTGTCGAGGCCTTCCAAACAAGGGACCAACCAGTTGTCCGACAAATCTCCGCGTAGCAAGATGTCCAAGGCGCAGGGCAAATCCCCGAAGGAGAAGCGAGCGGAGAAGAAAGCCAAATCCGCCAATCCGCAACCCGTAATCGAAGGCTTCGAAAAGAAGAGCAATAAGCACCGCTGACCTGCGTTGACCGCAGCAAGGGCAGGCCGAGGCGAACACGTCGTTCGGATGTGTTGAAACGCTTCAATTTTCGATACCTCGATCATCCAAATCGCAGGCCATGCCTGGCGGAGTGTTCCGCGTCACACAACGCGGGGAATCACGGGCACTTGTGGCATAGTTGGCGATCGAGAACGGGCTTCTCACCAAGAATTTGCCCGGCTCACCTACAGAAAAGAAGTTGCTTACAACATGGCTCAAGGCAGTGTGAAGTGGTTCAACGGTGAAAAAGGCTTCGGCTTTATCGCTCAAGACGGAGGCGGCCCGGACGTCTTCGTGCATTACTCGGCCGTGAACGGCCCGGGTTACAAATCCCTCGATGAGGGTCAGCGTGTCGAGTTCTCGGTGGAGCAGGGCCAGAAGGGTCCCCAAGCCCAGGACGTCCGCGCCATCTGATCCCGCGCGAACGGTTTTCGTGAAGAGCTTCGCACCCCTAGGTGCGGAGCTCTTTTCATTTGGCCACCCGACCGCGGGCTGACTGCGTTGGACCTGCATGCGGTGGCTACGGATGCTCCACGTAGCGGACTTCGTGCGCGTCGAGGGCGTGCTGCAGAGTGGCGTTGAGCGCCTGGGCCTCCGCGAGCTGATCTTCCAGGATCACGATCCGGCACGCGCCCTCCAAGGAGTTGCCTGCGTCGATCAGCTCGCGCACCCGCGCGGCGATCCGCAACTGATAGCGCGAGTAGCGGCGATGCCCCCCTTCCGAGCGTTGCGGGGTCAACAGGCGCGCACCATCAAGAGAGCGCAGAAAAGCCTGGGTGACACCAAGGAGCTCGGCGGCGCGACCCATGCTGTAGGCGGGGAAATCCTCGTCATCTAGTCGGTCCACCCCGCTTTGATCCGGAGTGGGAGTCATATCCGGTTGCTGCACAGCACCTCTCAATGATTTTCAAACGACAGGAGGCCCCGGCGCACTGGGCGCCGGGGCCTGGGAAATACGTATACGAAGGGGTAGAGCTGATCACCGGCCCTCATAGGCCGATGGCATACATCGCACCCGAGAGCGCTCGGGTCGCGGAACACGATTTCGACTATTCAGTGGCCACCACCTCCATGTGTACGCGTCTTGTCTGCGAGGTTTCGTTTCTTGCTGTGCCCGCCCCGCCAGCGGCGGTCCAGCAGCCAGAGGGCCAGCCGGATTCTCGCCTGCGTCGGCGGGGCGGGGGTACCGCATACCAGGCAGTTCGCCTGCCCAGTCACTCGATCTCTCACCTTCGACGGCAGTGAAATTACACAACCACACAGAGAATGTCTAGAGTCACCACTGCAGATTTTCTGGTGAATGATCGCCCACCGGAAGCATCAGCCAGCGTCGTCGCGCTGCCAGATCGTGCTTCGCGGGTCGGCACCCCGAATCACCTGGACACGCCAGGGGGACATGTCGCCGAACCGTCGCAAGAGCTGCTGCTGCGCTTGGTCGCGCAGTCCCTGAAGACTCCCCTGGAAACCCCCAAGCGGCCCGAGCAGTGTCTGCATCAACGGGCCGAGTTCTTCCAGCATGTCCTCTGCCCCCTGCTCCGGCCGTGCGCGGCTTACGACGGACTCCGTCCCGCTGCGTCGCTCAGGCGGGCACCGGTATTGATGTGCAGGACCGCGTAGGCCGTGTCGAGGATCGCTTGGTCGAGCGGCGAGTAGCCCTGCTGCGGGGTGGTGTCGGTGCGCGGACGAGCGGAGGTCACCGTCTCGGCCGGTGTCAGACCCCAGTCGGCGATGCCGGTCTGGAGGACGCTCTCGTAGGTGCCCGGTTCGGGCTCACCGAGTTCGAGCGTTTCGCTGCGGCCCAGGCTTCCGGCGATGAAGGCGTACCGCTCACCCAGCAAGGAACCCACTATGGCGCCCGCCCCGAACCATCGGAAGTCCATTCCCGCCATTTGGATGGCGCCCATATTCCGCTGTAGGTGGGCGTTGTGGGCGCCGACCATGGTTCCGCCGCGCCGGGCCTCGATGTTTCGGATGTCGAAGAGGTTCTGGGCCATCGACGTCTCGCGGATGTCCAGCAAGCCCGACAGGCGCCTTCGCTCGTCGCCCTGGTGAGCGGCCTGCCGGTGATAGCGCAGCAGGCAGAGACCGGCGGTGAGGTGGACCTCGGTCTTCAGCCACGCCGCGCGTGATGTCGCCGCGATCAGTTCCGGTGCGCGCGCGTAGAGCGCGAGGAGCATGTCGTCGGCGATCTCCCGCAGGCGCTCGGCCGCGGCTGTGGCGCCGATCGACATGGCCGGATCCATGATCGCCTCCGCGCGATCCCAGCGGTCGTCGTCCCCGAGGAGTTCGGCGAGGTCGAGATCGAGACGCAGATAGTCGCGGGCGTGCTCGAGATAGCGGCGTGGGCTCGGTGCGTTCGGGTTCTCCGTCGGGGCGTCGAACCCGTGGAAGGCCAAGCGTTCCAACGGCGGTCGGTCCCGGTTGTATTCGCGCATCCAGGCGACCAGTTCGCGGTTGGCGTCCAGTTCGCCGAAGCCGTGCGAGAAGCCTTCGCTCATCGCGGTGTCGAGGCTGCCGACACCGTCCTGCACGAAGTCGTTCACGACGAGCGCGGCGACGCGGTCGGTTTCCAACGCGATCGAGCGGAAGCCGCGGTCGACCAGTTGGACGAACAGCTCGTTGCGGACGAACCCGAAGGACGGTTCCTGGTGCGTCGGTTCGCCGAGCGCCAACAGCTCACATGACGTGGAGACGAAGTCTCGAATGTCCTGACTCATGTGTTTCGATCGTATCGTTGAAAGATCGGTTGAGGCTTCCGCTGCTACGACCTGACATCTGCGCGGTAAAGTCTCGAATCGGTGATAACTGTGCGTCCCTCCGATCTGGCCCGCGAACACGGCCTCTCGATCCAAGCGGTCCGCAACTACGAGCGCGACGGGTTTCTCCCGCCCGCCGAGCGCACACCCACCGGCTACCGGATCTACACCGAAGTGCACGCGGTGGCTCTACGCGCCTACCTCGGTCTCGTCGCGGCGTACGGGCACGCGACCGCGGGCCGGATCATGAACGCGCTCCACGACGACGAACTCGACGACGCCCTGCGCATCATCGACGGCGGCCACGGCCAATTGCTTCGCGACCGGGAAACCCTCGACTCGGTGCGGCGAGCGGTGAAACACCTGACGGCGGAGTCCCACGCCCTCGCCGATCACGCGGAAGACATCGACAGCCGAACCATCCGCGAACTCGCGCACCGCCTCCGCCTCACCCCCGCGACCCTGCGCAACTGGGAAAGCGTCGGCATTCTCGCACCGGCACGAGACCCTGCCACCGGATACCGCCGCTACAGTGCGAGTGATGTCCGCGACGCCGAGCTCGCGCACCTCCTCCGGCGCGGCGGCTATCCGCTGGAGCAGATCGCCACCGTGGTGCAACAGATCCGAAATGCCGGTGGCACAGCCGCATTGGCCGCCGCCCTGGACGACTGGCAACGAAAACTCACCGCGCAGGGTCTCGCCATGCTCGACGCGGCCGGTCTGCTCGGGAACTACATGCGCTTGATCGACCACGCTGCGCCGGAACCAGTTTCGACGTCGTCCGCGCCGGTCAGTCGGCGATAACCTCCAGTTCCGGCCGGTGCTCACGCATCGCCTCGGTGACCTTCAACAGCGGGACCGACAGCGATGTCATCGGGATGGACGGCGCGGTGGCGATCGCGAACTCGCGATCCGGATGCGCCAGCACCAGGTCGATGGCGTCACCACTCGAACACCGGCGCACCCGCACGTGATCCACCGTCGACCACGCGATGCGCCCGAACGCCCGGTGCTCCACACCCTCGTCGGTGATCACCAGATCCGGCCTACGCCGAAACCCGGACCACGCCATCTCCGCACCGATCGCGACAAACACCAGCGCCCCGATCTTGCCACCGATCACCGCGGTATCGGTCACCACCGCGAGCACACAAATCGCGGCGAGCCCCAGACACGCGACCGCCACTCCCAACGTCGTCCGCCACGACCGAAACACCGTGTCCGGCCGCCGAGACGCCCCCTTCCGCACATGCATTGGCGCATCCTAACGGTGGGCCACCGACCACCAGCCCGCGCATACACGCGCTACGCCCCCAGTCCGGCCAGAACCGTGCCGCGTGTCCGACGGATACGGAATCACGAGACAGGCTCATTCCACCCCGTACCGACGAACTGAAACCCGCGTCGCTTCGGTTCGTGTTCGGGCGAGTCGCCGTGACATGCTCACTCTCGACAACCGGATAGCCTGAATCTCCAGGGGCTCGTTCATCGGACAGCCGACCGGGCGGAAGGCACTCGAATGGATGCACACCTCGGCGTCGACCACTACCTCTGCCGGGATATCAATGGCGAGGGGCATATCGTCCATCGAGCGGAGTTGGTCGAGCGGACTTCGGTGTACGCGGTGATTCGAAACGGAAGCGGACTGCTGCTCGTCCGTGACAGTACCCGCGAAGAGGAATTGTGGGACTTCCCCGGTGGTGGCGTCGAACTCGGGGAGGCTTTGGTCGACGCCTTGCGGCGTGAGGTGGACGAGGAGACCGGGCTCCGAATCACCGGGCAGCCGAACAAGTTCTGCGGGTTCATCGAGTACTTCTTCGACGTCGTGACGGGTACCGGCTGGCGAGCCGTCAGGCACTACTTCCGGGCATCGGCGGTGGGCACGCCCGAAGCGGGCGGCAACGGCGACGATGTGGTCGGCGCCCGGTACTTCGCATCGCCGCTTCCTATGCGAATGCTGACGCCGGTGGCGCGGAGGGTTGCGGCCATGGCCGATCTCGGTCAGTAGTGCAGCGGCTCGAAGCCCCGCGGCCGCACCGATTCTCGTCGGTGCGGCCGCGGGGTTCGGGTCAGGCTCCCTTGTACTTGCGCAGGTATTCGCCGGTCAGGGAGGTCGGGTGGGCGAGGAGGTCGGCGGGAGTGCCGGTGAAGACGATTTGGCCGCCGTCTTTGCCGCCGTCGGGGCCGAGGTCGATCACCCAGTCGGAGTGGGCGACGACGTCGAGGTTGTGTTCGATGACGACGACGGTGTTGCCGCGTTCGACGAGGCCGTCCATGAGCGCGAGCAGGGTGTCGACATCGGACATGTGCAGGCCGGTGGTCGGCTCGTCGAGTACGTAGATCGAGCCGGTGTTCTGCAACTGGGTCGCGAGCTTGATGCGCTGGCGCTCGCCGCCGGAGAGCGTGCTCATCGCCTGGCCGAGGCTCAGGTATTCCAGGCCGACCTCGTTCATGGTGCGCAGCTTGCCGTTCAGCGCCTTCTCCGTGAAGAAGGCGAGCGCCTCCTCCGCCGACATCTCCAGCACGTCCGCGATGGATTTGCCGCGCAGCGTGTGGCCGAGCACGTCCTCGCCGAAGCGGCGACCGTCGCAGGCGTCGCAGTGGGTGGTGACCGGATCCATGTAGGCGATCTCGGTGATGATCACACCGCGCCCCTCGCACTGCTTGCAGGCGCCATCGGAGTTGAAGCTGAACAGGCTCGGCGATTCGCCCGTCGCCTTGGCGAACAGCTTGCGGATGGGATCCATCAATCCCAGATAGGTCGCGGGGGTCGACCGGGACGACGCCGCGATCGGCGACTGGTCGACGAACAGCGCCTCGGGATGTTGGCGCACGAACACGTCTCGGATGAGGGAACTCTTGCCCGAACCAGCCACGCCGGTGACCGAGGTGAGGACACCGGTGGGGATGCCGACGGTGACATCGCGCAGGTTGTGGACGCTCGCGTGCTCGATCAGCAGCTCACCGGTGGCGGCGCGGAAGGTGTCCTTGACGGTGAAGGGCCTGCGCAGACCCGCGCCGGTGGGCGTATCGGCGGAGCGCAGCTCGGCGAAGCTGCCCTGGAACACCACTTGCCCGCCGTGCACACCGGCGCGCGGGCCGACGTCGACCACGTGGTCGGCGATCTGGATGACATCCGGGTCGTGCTCGACCACCAGCACGGTATTGCCCTTGTCCCGCAATGCTTTCAGCAGATCGTTCAACCTGCCGACGTCGCGGGGATGCAGCCCGACACTCGGCTCGTCGAAGATGTAGGTCATCCCGATCAGCGTGCTGGACAGATGCTTGATCATCTTGAGCCGCTGGCCCTCGCCGCCGGAGAGCGTCGAGGTGGACCGGTCCAGGCTCAGGTACCCGAGTCCGATGTCGGCGACGCGCCGCAGCGCGGTCCGGATGGCGTCGGCCAGGCCCAGCGCTGCCGGGTCGGTGATCTCGTCGAGCACCGCCATCAGGTCGGTGATCTGCATCCGCGACCAGTCGGCGATATTCCGGCCGCCGATCTCGGTGGCCAGCGCGGCGGCATTGAGGCGGGCGCCCTGGCAGCTCGGGCACACGGCCTCGGTGAGGAACTTCTGCATCTGCTCGCGGGTCTTCTCGCTGAGCGTGGAGGTGTCGCGCTGCAGGCGGGTGCGGGTGAACTTCGCCGCGAGCCCCTCGTAGTCGGCCTTCCAGGTGCCCTTGGCGAAGGTCAGTTCCACCTTGCCGCCGCTGCCGTACAGGAAGTCCTTGTACTCGGCCTCGGTGTAGTCGGCCAGTTTCTTGTCCGGATCGAAGCGACCGGAATTGCCGTAGAGCTGCCAATCACCGCTGCCCACACCGTAACCCGGGAGCAGGATGGCGCCTTCGTTGAGCGACTTGGTGCGATCGATCAGCCGGTCGGGATCCGCGCGGACCGTCATGCCGAGTCCGTCGCAGTCCGGACACATACCCTGCGGCACGTTGAACGAGTAGTTGTAGACGAATCCCGCCGAGGGCGAACCGAATCGGGCGAACATCGCACGCACCATCGAGTAGATGTCGGTCATCGTGCCGACCGTGGAACGCGGGCCGCCGCCGACCGGCTGCTGATCGATGACGACCGGCGCGGTCAGGTTCTCGATCGCCTCGGCGTGCGGCCGCTCGTAGCGCGGCAGGAAGTTGAGCACGAACGCCGGAAAGGTGGCGTAGAGCTGCCGCTGCGACTCGACGGCGATGGTGTCGAAGACAATGGACGACTTGCCAGACCCGGAAACACCGGTGAAGACGGTGATCTTGTTCTTGGGGATCTCCAGCGAGACGTTGCGCAGGTTGTGCTCGCTGGCCCCGAGCACCCGGATGACATCGACGGAAGCGGCCGAATCGGTAGAAGGCATGCCGAACACCATGCCATCGCGCACCGACAAAAGGCCCAGTGCCGAGTGACGCAGATCATAATTCGAGTGAATCGGTATCACCGTTGGCCGGAGGGGCGTCCGTAGAGTCGTGAAGTGACCCGCGACCCGTACTGGAATCACAACACCCACTACCACCCGTGGCTGCTGGCCAAGGCGCCGACGGCCGCGCGGACTGCGCTCGACGTGGGCTGCGGGGACGGGCTTCTGGCGAGGAAATTGGCGACGCGTGGTCGCGAGGTCGTCGGGATCGACGCGGACGCCGCCGCGCTGGAACAGGCGTCGGGAGCGAGCGGCGTGCGCTTCGAACAAGCCGACTTCCGGGAATTCGCAGGGACTTTCGATTACGTGACAGCCGTCGCGACATTGCATCACGTGCCACTCGAGGAGGGTCTGACGGCCTTGCGTCGCCTCGTCGCCCCCGGCGGCACGTTGGCCGTGGTCGGACTGTGGAAGATGACGCCGCTCCGCGACGCGAACTATTTGCCGCTGCTGCCGCTGATCTGGGCCATCGATCGCTTCCCGCCGCGCCTGAGCGGTCCGGACGTGCCCATGCGAGATCCCGTGGACACGCTCGGCGACATCCGGAAATCCGCCGCCGCGATCCTGCCCGGCGCGCGGATCCGGCGTCGCCTCATGTGGCGCTACACCTTGCTGTGGCAGCAGCCCGCATAACCCCGGTTCAGCGCAGGCGGGCGAGGACCGGGGCGAACTGCTCCATACTGCTCTCCAGCACGGTGAAGTAGCTGAATCCGAAGCGCTCGCGCAGTTCTCGGACGCGGTCGGCAATCTCGTCCGGGGAACCGATGAGCAGGGCCGGGACCCGCTCAGGGCTGTCGGCGGCCGAGGGCGGCAGCGCCGGTGCGTAGGCGTCGGCGAGCGCGGGCCAATCTTCCCGCGAGACAACGCGCTGCAACAGTAGATTGAGTTCGACCTCGCCCGCGCGATCGCCGAGCCGCCCGTTGACGTAGGCCACCCGCTCGGCGATCTTGTCTTCGTCGGCGAGCTGCACGGGGCCGCCCGGCGTCACCGCTCCCCCGCCCGCGAAGCCGACGATGTCCGCTTGCTCGGCGGCGAGCTTCAGCAGCCGATCGCCCCACCCGGCCAGCAGCAGCGGTGGGCCCGACGGCTGCGTAGGGCGCGGCTGGTAGTCCGGGTCGGCGAACAACTCCCGCAGCGTGGTCACGGTCCGCTCGAGGTGCCGCACCCGCTGACCACCGCTCTCGAAAGGGATTCCCGCGGCGTCGAACTCGGCGCGGACATAGCCCGCGCCGAGCCCGAGTTCCACGCGCCCGTCGGTGAGCTGGTCCGCGCCCGCCGCGTCGCGAGCCAGCAGCACCGGGTTGTAGAAGGCGGTGTTGAGCACGAAGGTGTTGAGCCGCACCCGTTCGGTGGCCTCGGCGGCCACGATCATGGCGGGAAACGGCGCGGGCAGGCCGAGGTGGTCGGCGACACCGATCACGTCGAAGCCGAATCCTTCGGCCCTGCGGCACTTTTCGACCCATCGGGACCTGGACTCCGGCGTCACCATGTTCACGCCGAAACGGAGCGGACGCTGCACTGTCACCAGAACTGTCTACCCGCTGGCTCGGCGCGCCCGCCACCCGAGGCCGCCGGACGAGTTCAGCACTGCGCGATCGCGCTCGCCGCGACGGCCACGCCGAGCAGCGCGACCGCCGCGCTCAGCGCGGGCACCGGGCGCTGTATCGCGCTGCGGCCCAAGCGGCGCAAGGCCGCCGCGTCGAGGCGGCGCGCCTGCCCGTCGGTATTCGAGGCGTCCCGATCGCGGCGGAACCAGCGACGGACGAAGCCGAGGATCGCCAGGACGATAGTCGCGGTCACCATGCCGGCTCCTCAGGCGCCGAGCGCGTTCGAGGCCGGCCGCGGCGCGGTCGCCGTGGGCCGCACACCCGGCGCGTCGACGATGCCAAAGCTGAGCAAGCTCTCGGCGGTGTCGAGCACGGTCTCCCGGACCGGGCGCATGGTCCAGCCGAGTTCCCTGCGCGCCTTGTCCGCGCTGACCGACTCGGTGCGGCCGAGCACCGGAACGACCAACCGGAGACCCTTGTCGAAGCGGGCGATGAACCGGATCAGCCAGTCGGGCAGCACCCGGGTGGGCACCCGCAGGCCGCGCGGGTTGTATTCGTCCGCCAGGATCTTGGCCAGCTCGCCCATCCACAGCGCATCGGCCGCGCAGATGTACCGGTTGCCCGCGGCCTGCGGCAGTTCCATCGCCAGCCGGTGCGCCACGGCGAGATCGCGCACGTCGACCGGTGTCCAGCCGGTGCGAATCGAGCCGGGCACGTCGCGTGCCAGCAGCCGCCGAATCGGCTCGTGCGAGGTACTGGTGGCGGGGTGCTGCAGCGGGCCGAGGATCATGCCTGGGTTCACCGCGGCCAGCTCGAGGCCGCGCTCGGCAGGCAGGCCGCGGACGAAGTCCCACGCCGCGCGTTCGGCCAGCGTCTTGCTCTTCTGGTAGGGCGGAATCCGTTCCACCACCGACCAATCCGCTTCCGTGCGCACCTCGTCCACGTCGTGGCCGTAGGCGATCGCGGCGACCGAGGAGGTGAGCACCACGCGGCGCACCCCCGGCTCCGCGGCGGCCGCGCGCAGCACCCGCAGCGTGCCCTGGACGGCCGGTTCGACGAGTTCGCGCTCGTCGTCGGGAACGTACGACGGGAACGGCGAGGCCACGTGCAGCACATACGCGCAACCCGCGACGGCCTCGGCCCAGCCCGTGTCGTGGTCGAGATCGGCGGCGACGAACTCGAGGTCCGCGCCGAGGCGGCGCGCAAGCTCCACGAGGTGGGCGCGCTTGCCGGTATTCGCGAGATCGCGCACGGTGGCGCGGACCCGGTAGCCGTGTTCGAGAAGTTCGGCGATGACATGTCCGGCGACGAATCCCGTTGCGCCGGTGACTAGTACCTGGTTGCTCATGTGTCCCACCTGTCTGGGAAGAGTCGAGACGGCCGGAATCTAAGCGCCGCTCAGATAATCTAAGCACCGCATAGATAGGTTGTCCAGCCCCCGTCGCATACGCTCGGATGGTGAAGCGGACCAGTTACCACCACGGCGCACTACGTGATGAGCTGATCGCCGCGTGCTTGCGCCTGATCGAAACCGAGGGCATCGCGGCGGTGAGCCTGCGTCGCGTGGCCAGGGAGGCGGGCGTCAGCACCGGCGCGCCGTATCATCACTTCGCCGACCGAGCCGCGCTGCTCGCGACGCTGTCCACCAAGGGATTCGAGTTGCTCGCCGCCGAACTCACCGCCACGCGGGCGGCGGCGACCGGCTCACCGCTGGACACCCTCGGCGCACTGACCGTCGCCTACGTCCGCTTCTCGCGCGAGCAGCCCGCCTATTTCCGCCTGATGTTCCGGCCGGAGCTCTCCCAACCGGAGAAGCACCCCGACGCCGTAGTCGCGGGTGACGCCGCGTTCGCGGTTCTGGCCGATGCCATCGGTGACTGCGTTGCGGCCGGTCTGCTGCCCGCCGACAAAGCCGACATCCTCGGCATCACCTGGTGGGGCATCGGCCACGGCCTCGCCTCGCTGTGGCTGGACGGTCAGCTGGAGAAACGGAGCAGCCAACTCGGCACGACCGCTCCCGAACTGGTCGAAGAAGTACTGCGCACGGTGTCTTCGTTTCTCGCGCCCGGGCCTTGACCCGGTACGGCGGTTTCTGCCCTAGAGTGGGCGCCAGATGTTTGCTGTTCCGTCACTGCTCAACCCGATTACCGTGAGCCGAGAGGGATGACCGGATGTCCGCACAGCAGCTCGACCCCGTCGTCCAGGAGTTCGTGGACGCGCTCAACGCCAACGACCCCGACCGCTTCCGCGCGGTGCTCACCGAGGACGCGACCATGTCCGACGACGGCGTGGAGCGAGATGTCGCGCAGTGGACCGATGCGGAGATCTTCGCGAGCAACGGCCGGATGCAGGTCGAATCGGTGACCGACGGCGGCATGGAACTGCTCGCCGACTACACGAATTCGCGCTGGGGATCGATGCGCACCGCGTGGCGGTTCATCGTGCGCGACGGCCGGATCAGCCGATTCGAGACCGGACAGGCCTGACCCCTTGCCGTGGCCGCGCCGATCTTGACATTCTGACCTCGTGTTCGACGCGCCTCCCTACGGCTCGGGTTCCCTGGCCGACCTGTTCCCCTCCGTCCTGGCCTGTCTCGGTGTGCCCGGCGAAATCGATCGGCTCGGCCTGGGCCTGTCCGCTCGCCGGATCTGCGTCCTGCTGGTGGACGGGCTCGGCGCGGAAGCGCTCGCCGCGCACCAGCAGGAGGCGCCCTTCCTGTCGAGCCTCGCGCCCCGCCAGCTCTCTGCGGGCTTCCCGAGCACGACCGCGACCAGCCTGAGTTCGCTCGGCGTCGGGGTGCCGCCGGGCGAGCACGGCATCGTCGGCTACCTGATGAACGTGCCCGGCTACGACCGCTTGGTCAACGCGCTGCGCTGGCGTCTGCACGGCGAGGGTCCGAAAGTGGACCTGCTGCGCGAACTCGTGCCGGAGCAGTTCCAGCCCGCCGCAACGGTATTCGAGCGCGCCGCCCGCGCCGGGATCAGCGTCTCGCAGGTCGCCCCGATGTACCAGGCGGGCTCCGGGCTGACCAGGGCCGTGCTGCGCGGCTGCGATTTCCGCCCGAGCCTGTCGTTCGGCGATCTGGTCGACGGCGTGTCCACCGCCTTGCGCGCGGGCGACCGCTCGCTGGTCTACGCCTATCACGGCGACCTGGACACCACCGGTCATGTGCGCGGTCCGTCCTCGGACGCCTGGCGGCTGGAACTCTCGCACGTCGACCGCCTCGCCGCGACGATCGCCGAAAACCTGCCACCCGACGCGGCGCTGTTGGTGACCGCCGATCACGGCATGGTCGAGCTGACCGGAACAGTGGACTTCGACGCGGTCGAGGCATTGCGCGCCGGTGTCGACCGCCTCGGCGGCGAGCCGCGGGCCCGGCACGTCTACACCGTCGACGGCGCGGTGGACGATGTCGCGGCGGCGTGGCGGGAGACGCTCGGTGCGGATTTCGCGGTGCTGCCGCGCGCCGAGGTGATCGAACGCGGCTGGTTCGGGCCGACGGTGGGGTCGGCGGTGGTCGAGCGGATCGGCGATCTCGTCGTCGCGGCGCGCGGCCCGCGCGGTGTCATCCGCACCGGGGCCGAACCGCTGCAATCGGCCATGCTCGGCCACCACGGGTCACTGACCTCGGCCGAGCTGAACGTGCCGCTGCGCACCTGCCTCGCCTGATCGACACACCGGACCGCCTCGACACACCCGAGCCCGACCCGCCTACCCTCATACCGATCGCGGCGGCCCATCCGCTCGACCAGGCGACCAGGAGGAGCAGATGAACGCCACCGTGACCCGGACCGTCCTCGGCGCGGCGGCCGCCGCGCTGCTGCTGACCGGCTGCACCGACATCGAGCGCGCGCTCAACAAGGGCGGCGACACACCGTGCAGCGAGTACGTCCAGCAGGACGCCGACACCAAGCGCATGACAATCACCAAGTTCGTCAAACAGCAAACCGGTGACGAGCGCGAACCCGCTGGCACCGCCGTCGACGCCACCATCCTCTCGGTCGACCTGCTCTGCGCGGGCCAGCGCAACGCGGAGACGCCCATCAAGAACGCCGACGTGGCGGGCATCTTCCTCAACAAGTGAGACGCGCGCACCCGCCGGTCGGCCTCATCGTGCGCAGCTCAGTGCCGGGCGGGCGGATGGGCGGCCAGCCAGTCGGCGGCGCGCTTGCGTGAGGCGCGGGAGAGCCAGGCGTCCTGGATGATCTCGGTGAGCTCGCCCACGGTGATCTCGTCCAGGCGGCAGGCGCGCACCAGGACCGAAGGGTGTCCGTCGAAGTGCGTGGTCGTGAAGAACGGCGAGTCCGGATCCTGTACCAGCGCTTGCTTATCCGATTCCGAGGGCACCCAGATGACGATGACGTCCGAGTAGCGTTCGCCGGTGTGCGGATCGAAAGCGTCCGGCCGTGGATTGCGGAAGAAGACGAACGACTTCCCGCCGACCTGGTAGATGGCGTTGCCGAGCGGGCCCGCCGCATTGGTCACGTGCGGCATGCCGCGCGCGATGGCGTGTACGTCGGCGACTCGGGCGGGTCGCTCTCGTTTGCCCATGCCCCGAGCCTAATCGGCACCGCCGGACGGAAGCCGTCTTCAGCCGAGCACAGCCGAAGCCGATGCGGAGGAACGCCCTATGGCCGCGGCGTGCGCGGAGGTTCGCCTGATGCCCGCTGCGAAACCGGCGCGTCGGGGTTCTGCGTCCGCCATGATGAGAAGACGAAGAGGCGAGTTCACTCTACGACAAGGGTTTTCCGAGGTGGCACTCTCGCGCACCCTCACCCGGCAGCGGGAAGAACTGGAGAAGGAGTGGAGCCGGTGGGCATCGACCACCGGCTCCCGCGCTCGCGTCCGTCCAGCGTCCAGTGTCCTACGCGACGACGTGGCGCAGTCCTGGCAACGTTCGCTGCACACCGTCGATCCGGCCCGCGCCGTCGCGCCCGCACTCGACCGGATCGACGATCGGTGGGCGGAATCCCCACTGCGCGAGCCGGTCACCGAGCTGGCGGGCCAGATGCGCAGCATCGCCGAGGACGCGAAATACCTGGCGGTGGTCAGCGACGCGGCGGGCACGATCCTGTGGTCCGGCGGCGACCGCAGACTGCGGCGCCAAGCCGAGGATGTGAACTTGGCGCCGGGCGGCTGCTGGGACGAAAGCCATATGGGCACCAACGGGTTGTCCCTCGCGCTGCACGACGACCGCCCGGTCACCGTCTTCTCCGCCGAACACCTGGTCGCCGCGCTGCACGGCTGGGTCTGCTATTCCGCGCCGATCCACGCGCCGGACGGCAGGCAGCTCGGGGTGCTGGATCTGTCCAGCGTCTGGAGCCGGTCGCATCCGATGGCCATGGCCTCGGTGCGGTCTCTGGTGACGGCGGTGGAGACGGTGCTGCGCACGAGCGCGCCGCCGCCCCCAGAAGGGGTTCGGCTCGAATGTCTCGGCACCGCACGGTTGTCGCGGGACGGCAGGCCGGTGCCGTTGCCGCCGCGTCAGCTGGAGATCCTCGCGCTGCTCGCGCTGGAACCGGAGGGCTACACCCCCGAGCAGTTGCACGTGGCGGTCTACGGCGACCGTCCGGTCTCGACCAGCACACTGAAAGCCGATGTCTCGCACTTGCGCCGGGCCACCGGTGGTGAGATCGCCAATCGTCGCTACATGCTGACCGGTCCGCTGTCCTGCGACGCGGTCGATTTGCTCGCCGCGATCACCGCGGGCGACACCTCCAGCGCGGTGTGGCATTACCGCGGCCCGCTGCTTCCCGGTTCCGACACCCCGGGCGTCGTCGAATGGCGCGACTATCTCGAGGTCGGCATTCGCACCGCGGTCCTGGCCAGTGACCGTCCCGAGCACGCGATCGCGTTCGGCGAGCGCGCGACGGGTGATATCGCCGTGCACGAACACGCGTTGCGGCTGCTGCCCGCCGACGACGTGCGTCGCGCGGTGGTCGCCGCCCGGTTGCACAACGCACTGCACGGCTGACCCGACGCGGTCACCAACCTCGCGCCAACCTTCACCGTCCATAGTGGCGTCGTCGATGGGTTTCGCGCGAGGAGTGATTGCGATGATCTACGCCAAACCGGGTTCCGACGCCGCGATAGTCGGTTACGCCACCCGCTACGACAACTTCATCGGAGGCGACTGGGCCGCCCCGATCGAGGGCCGGTACTTCGACAATCCCTCCCCCGTCGACGGCGAAACCTTCTGCTCGGTCGCCCGTTCCACCGCGGCCGACATCGATCTGGCGCTGGAGTCCGCGCACCACGCCGCCGCGGCATGGGCGGCGACTTCCCCGACCGAGCGCGCGAACATCCTCATCAAGATCGCCGAGCGTCTGGAGAACAGCCTCGAGCCGCTCGCGGTCGCCGAGACCTGGGACAACGGCAAACCGGTCCGCGAAACCTTGGCCGCCGACCTGCCTTTGGCGGTGGACCACTTCCGCTACTTCGCGGGCGCCATCCGGGCCCAGGAGGGCAGCATCGCCCAGATCGACGCCGACACCGTCGCCTACCACTTCTACGAACCGCTCGGCGTGGTCGGGCAGATCATTCCGTGGAACTTCCCCATTCTGATGGCGGCGTGGAAGCTGGCTCCCGCGCTGGCCGCGGGCAACTGCGTGGTGCTCAAGCCCGCCGAGCAGACGCCCGCCTCGATCCTGCTCGTGGTGGAGCTGATCGCGGACCTGTTGCCGCCCGGAGTCCTCAACGTGGTCAACGGTTTCGGTGTGGAGGCGGGCAAGCCGCTGGCCGCCAGTCCGCGGGTGGCCAAGGTCGCGTTCACCGGCGAGACCACCACCGGGCGGCTCATCATGCAGTACGCGAGCGAGAACATCATTCCGGTGACCCTGGAGCTGGGCGGCAAGAGCCCCAATATCTTCCTGCCCGACGTCATGGCCGCCGACGACGTATTCCTGGACAAGGCCGTCGAGGGCTTCGTGATGTTCGCGCTGAACCAGGGCGAGGTGTGCACCTGCCCGTCGCGTGCGCTGATCCACTCGTCCATCTACGACGAGTTCCTGGCCCGCTGCCTGGAGCGGACCGCGGCCATCAAGGGCGGGAACCCGCTCGACGACACGACCATGATCGGCGCCCAGGCCAGCAACGACCAGTACGAGAAGATCCTGTCCTACATCGATATCGGCAGGCAGGAAGGCGCCCGCGTGCTCACCGGAGGTGAAGCGCGCAAGGTGGACGGCCTACCCGGCGGGTACTACATCCAGCCCACCGTTCTCGAGGGCGACAACACGATGCGCGTCTTCCAGGAGGAGATCTTCGGACCCGTGGTGGCGGTGACCCGTTTCGACACCGTCGACGAAGCGGTCCGGATCGCCAACGACACCCTCTACGGCCTCGGCGCGGGCGTGTGGACCAGGGACGGCGCCACCGCCTACCGGATGGGCCGGGCCATCAAAGCGGGCCGGGTGTGGACCAACTGCTACCACGCCTATCCCGCGCACGCCGCCTTCGGCGGATACAAGAAGTCCGGCATCGGCAGGGAGAACCACAAGATGATGCTGGACCACTACCAGCAGACCAAGAACCTGCTGGTGAGCTACTCCCCTACCAAGCTCGGATTCTTCTGATGCGGAATCGGATCACTCTGATGTCGAACCGGATCCATCGCGTCGGCATGACCGACGCGGCGCAAGTGGTGTTGCGCCGGTTGATCGAACACCACGGGCCGGTACTGTTCCACCAGTCCGGCGGATGCTGCGACGGCAGCTCGCCGATGTGCTTCCCGGCCCGCGAGTTCCAGGTCGGGGCCGCCGACGTGCTGCTCGGACAGCTGCCATTCCACACCGAATTCTGGATGAGCGGCGATCAATTCCAGCTGTGGAAACACACGCACCTCACGGTGGACGTGGTACCGGGGCGCGGCTCCGGCTTCTCCCTGGAGACGCCGGAGGGCGTGCGTTTCCTCATCCGATCCCGCCTGCTGACCGACGAGGAAGCGGCAGCACTGGCGGCCGGTCCGCCGCCGCGCACCGGAGCCGAACGGCTCACCTGAGGCCCGGCGACGGGACGCCTGGCCGGCTCGCCCGCAGACCGAGCCGGCCAGGCCCCGAACTCAGCGACCAGGAAGGAACCGGAGGCTGCGCGCGACGAACATCAGGAAGCGCTGCCACTTGTCCTGCGAAATCAGCGGCGGCGGATCCAGATTCATGAATCGGGTGACCACGACCGTCTGCGGTTCGGTGAATTTCAGCAGACCGTCCGCGCCGTGCCTGCGCCCGACGCCGGAGATGCCCATGCCGCCCATCGGCGCCGCGGTGGTGCCCCACGCCGGGGCGTAGCCTTCGTCGACGCACACGGTGCCGGCGTGCAGTCGCTGCGCGATCTGCTCGCCCGCCGACTTGCTCTCCGCCCACACGCTGGCGTTGAGGCCGTACTCGGTGTCGTTGGCCAGCCGGATGGCGTCCTCGACGGAGTCGACCGGGTAGATCGACACCAGCGGGCCGAAGGTCTCGTTGCGGCCGCACTCCATCTCGTCGGTGACGTCGGCGAGCACGGTCGGCTCGAAGAACAGCGGGCCGAGGTCCGGGCGCGCCTTGCCGCCCGCGAGCACCTTGGCGCCCTTGGAGGTGGCGTCGGCGACGTGCTTGGTGACGGTCTCCAGCTGCGACTCCGAGATGAGTGAGCCGATGTCGGCCGAATTGTCGTAGGCGGCGCCCAGTTTCGCGGCGCGCACCGCGGCGGTGAACTTCTCGGTGAACTCGTCCGCGACCGCCTTCTCGACGTAGAGCCGCTCGATCGAGATACACAGCTGGCCCGCGTTGGAGAAGCACGCTCGCACCGCGGCCTTGGCGGCCTTGTCCAGGTTCGCGCCACGGGTGACGATCATCGGGTTCTTGCCGCCCAGTTCGGCGGAGAAGCCGATGAGCCTGCGCCCGCACTGTTCGGCGAGGGCCCGGCCGGTGGCCGAGGAGCCGGTGAACATCAAGTAGTCGCAGTTGTCCACGATGGCGGTGCCGACCTCGGTGCCGGGGCCCGGCACCACCGCGAGCAGGTCACGCGGCAACCCGGCGCGGTAGAGCAGTTCGGCGGCGGCCAGCGCGGAGTACGGCGTCTGGCTGTCGGGCTTGACCACCACCGCGTTGCCCGCGAGCAGGGCGGGGATCGAGTCGCCGATGGACAGCACCATGGGGTAGTTCCACGGGGCGATCACGCCGACGACGCCCTTGGGATGGACGTGCACCGCGGCGCGGTTCAGCACCGGGAACGCGCCAGGCACCTTGCGCGGCTCCAGCAGGCCCGGCGCGACCTTGGCGAAGTAGCGCGCCGCGAACATCATGCCCATGATCTCTTCCTGGGCCGCCCAGCGCGCCTTGCCGGTCTCGGCCTGGATGACGTCCATCAGGGCTTCGCGGTTCTCGATGAGCAGCGCCCGGAAGCGGTCGAACACCGCGGAGCGCTCCGCGGCGGGGCGGGCGGCCCAGCGCGCCTGCGCGGACCTGGCTTTGGCGAACGCCGACGCCACGTCCTCGGCGGTGCCGACCGGCACGGAGCCGAGCGGCTTGCCGGTGAACGTCTCGGCGATCGTCTTGCGCGAGCGAGCCTCGTGGCCGTCGATCGCGGCGAGCGCGCTCAGACGGTCGAAGACTCCGGCTTCCGGCGCGGGCATCCTTGCCTCCTACTTGTGAGTAACTTCGGGATACACACAATCTACGCTGTCGCGCCCCTCCAACACACGCGGTCGGGAGACAAATCGGACCTGCCCATGTTTCGTTCAGTCGTGGATCAGCTTCGTTTCGCGTTGTCAAATCGAGTCCCGCTCAGCGGGACCGGAATTACAGCCGTGTAGTCCGCTGAATTACGGTGTCCCGATGTTCAGAGCGAGGCTCGGTGTCCGGAGCCGGATACTGGCGATCGCGCTCCTGCCGAGCCTGACTCTGCTCGTCATCGGCGTGGGTGCGGCGGGATACCTGGTCGATCAAGGCAACACCGCGAAAGACTGGGCGGCCCAGATGCAGGCCGCGATTCCCTCGACCAGGGAATTGATGGAGGCGACGCAACAAGAACGCCACCTCACCCTGGCGCACTTGGCGGGCGACGATTCGAACGGCCCAGCGCTCACCGCGGCGCGGGTGCGGCTCGACGGCGCGCTGCGCAAGTTGCTGGAGGCCTCCGAGGGAATCCGCGAGGTGGACGACTCGAAGATCGGTGACGACCTCGCCGGGTTCAACACCCTGGCCGAGCATCTGGCCGGCGTTCGCGCGCAGACGGATTCGCGCCAACTGCCGATGGCCGAGGCGTACGGCTTCTACAACCGGCTGCTCGATGTCGTCTCGGTGGGCTCGCAGGTCGCCCAGCAGTCCGCGCCGGACGCCGAGATCGGCGTGGAGATCACCGAGGGCATGCGGTTGCTCTACGCCGCCGAGGCCATGTCGCGCGGTCACGCGCTGGCCGTCGCGATGGTCACCGCGAACGGCGACCTGCCACTGCCGGTCGAGGAGTACCTGCGCCAAATCGGCTTCTACCACACCGAGATCGGACTGCTGGCCAGCGAAATCGACATCGAGCAGCGCGAAGCGGCCGCCGCGCTGACCGGATCCGAGGCGTGGCAGCGGCTGTCCGCGATGGAGAACGCCATCGCACGGCGTTACGTCGCGCCCGTCGAGGACGAATCGTCCACCGGCACCGCGAGCCGCGAGGAGGCCGAGCCGCTGCCGCTCTCCCCGCAGGACTGGCAGGCCGCCGCCGCGGAGATCAACCGCGGGCTGCTCGATCTGTGGATCACCCAGAACAAGCACACTCAGCGGCTGGCCGAGGAGAAGTCGTCCGATTCCGCGCTCACCTCGCTCTTCGGCGGCGGTGGCGTGCTGCTGGTCAGTGTCGCCGCGATCGTGGTCGCCGTGCTGATGGCCAATCGGATCATCCGGCGGCTCAAGGGGTTGCGCGGCGAGACCCTGGCGCTGGCCGACGAGCGGCTGCCCGACATGATGCGCAGGCTGCGCGCGGGCGAACAGGTCGATCCCGCCGAGGAGACGCCGCGCCTGGACTACGGCCGCGACGAGATCGGCGAAGTGGCGCAGGCTTTCGAACACGCGCACGCGGCCGCGGTGTCGGCGGCGGTGGACGAGGCCCGCACCCGCGAAGGAGTCAAGGCGGTCTTCCTCAATATCGCCCACCGCAGTCAGATCGTGGTGCACCGGCAGCTGGAGATCCTGGACGAGGCCGAGGCGCGCCAAGAGGATCCGGCCTTGCTGGAGACGCTGTTCCGGCTCGACCACCTGGCGACCCGCGAGCGCCGCAACGCCGAGAACTTGATCATTCTGGGCGGCGGCCAGCCGGGCAGGCAGTGGCGCTACCCGATTCCGCTGATGGATCTGGTGCGTTCGTCGGTCGGCGAGACGCTCGACTACGCGCGGGTGCGCGTGTCGCGGCTGCCCGAGGTGCGTGTGCTGGGAACGGTGGTCGCCGACCTCGTGCACCTGCTGGCCGAGCTGGTCGACAACGCCACCGCGTTCTCCCCGCCGCAATCGCGGGTGGAGATCTTCGGCAACGTCGTCGGCCGCGGTGTGGTCGTCGAGGTCAGCGACCAGGGCATGGGCATGCCCGAGGCCGAGCTGGAGCGGGTGAACGAGATGCTGCGCAACCCACCGGACTTCGGTGTCGCCACGCTCTCGGCAGATTCGCGCCTCGGGCTTTTCGTGGTGGCGCAGCTGGGTGTCCGGCACGGTGTCACGGTGCGGCTCGCGGAATCCGATTACGGCGGCATCCGCGCCATCGTGCTCCTCCCGACCGCGCTGCTGGTCACCGAGACCGCGCCGAGCGCACCGGAGACACCGGCCACCGATCAGACGCGACGCCCGCGGCATCCGGTGCCGTTCATCGAGGCGCCAGGAACCGAAGCGCCCGGCGGCGCTACCGAACCGACGGCCGCGGTGCTCACCATGGACCCGCCCGCCGCGCCGAAACCCGAACCGGCGGCGCCGGATCCGAACGGATCGACCTCCGCCCCGCCCGCGACCACCGCCGACTGCAGGCCAGTGCTGCCCAAGCGCAACCGACAGACCAATCTCGCGCCCCAACTGGCGCAGCCGTCGACCCCGGAACCCGTCGCCGAACGTGAGCGTTCCGCCGAACAGGCCCGGGATCTGATGTCCGCCATCGAGAATGGAACCCGGCAGGGTCGCCGTGCGCAGCCCGCCGACGAACAGGAAGGCGTGTAGTGACCGCTCCCAAACCCGGTGATCTCAACTGGCTGCTGGACGATCTGGTGGATCGGCTGGCCGGTGTGCGGCACGCGGTGGTGCTGTCCACCGACGGACTGCTGCTCGGCCGCTCCGCCGCGATGACCCGTGACGACGCCGAACACTTCGCCGCCATGTCCTCGACGCTGTACGGGCTCGCGCGCAGCGCGGGCAGTCGATTCGACGGCGGCGGCGTGCGCCAAGCGGTCATCGAACTCGACCGCGCCGTGCTTTTCGTGACTTCCGCGGGCGACAACGCCTGCCTCGCGCTGCAAGCCGCCGAGAACGCGAATCTCGGCATGGTGGCCTACGAGATGAACGTGACCGTCCAGCGTGTCGGCTCCTATCTGTCCACCCCCGCCCGATTGCCATGACGCGCCGGGGTGAGCCGTGGTTCGACGACGCGGCCGGACCGCTGATCCGGCCGTACGCGCTGACCCGTGGACGCACCATGGGCGCAGGTCACGATTTGGACATCGTGACGGTGGTGATCACCGCCTCTCCCGCACCGACAATGCGCAGGCCGGAGCCCGAATACGCGGAAATCGTGCGCCTGTGCCGTGATCCGCAATCGGTGGCCGAGGTGGCGGCCAACTTGAAACTTCCCCTTGCGGTGACCAAGATTCTCGTCGGCGACCTGATCGGCGAGGGACAACTGATCTTCCGGGCTCCGGTGCAACCGGAGGCTGGCCCCGGCGATCTCAACATATTGCGAGCGGTACTGGATGGCATCAGAAAACTTTGACCCCGCCCGGCTCGATCCCGACGGGGCCCAGCACTTGGCCGCGTCGGTCAAGATCCTCATCGCCGGCGGCTTCGGCGTCGGCAAGACCACGATGGTGTCGTCGATCAGCGAGATCGCGCCGCTACGCACCGAGGAACTCATCACCGAAGTCAGCAGCGGCGTCGACGATCTCTCGGGCGTCGAGTCCAAATCGACCACCACGGTGGCGTTGGACTTCGGCCGCATCACCATCGACCGCGATCTGGTGCTGTACCTGTTCGGCACGCCGGGACAGGACCGGTTCTGGTTCCTGTGGGACGAGCTGTCCCGCGGCGCGCTCGGCGCGGTGGTGCTGGCCGATACCCGGCGCCTCGGCAATTCCTTTGCCGCCGTGGACTTCTTTGAGCGACGTGGGCTGCCGTTCATGGTCGGGGTGAACTGCTTCGACGGGGCGCCGCGCTACACCGAGGACGAGGTGCGCGACGCACTCGATCTCGACCAGGAGACCCCGGTGATGCTGTGCGACGCCCGTCACCGCGAATCGGCCAAGAACGTGCTGCTGACGCTGGTGCAGCACCTCATCGAGCTGGCCGGACGCGAGCACGTCACCACCTGAGCCGACGCGCCTGACGGGCGCTGCCGGACGTAGTCCGTGCCCAGCTCGCGCACGGCCGGGAGCGAAGGCGGAGGTACGCCTACCCGGCCCGCGAGCCGAGGTAGCGGCCGAGCACGCCGTCGACGGTGAAGTCTTCCAGGCAGCCGACGAGGCGGCGTTCGGTGTGCTCGCCGAGCGCCGGTGTGAGCGTCACCGTCCAGGCGTCGCCGTCGGCCACCGGGCCCGCGACCATGCGCACGTGGTTGACGTGGCTGGCGCACTTGTCCCACAAGCGAAGTGCGGGCTCGGTCGACCCGTCGGCGTCCTTGGCGCGCGCGTCGAAGCGCACCACCTGCGTGCTCGCCGCCGCGCCCCGATCGGTTTCGAACTTCATGTGCTGCGCCATGACGAGCAGTACCGTCGCGACGAGGACCGCGCCCGCAGCGAGCAGCAGAATCCGGCGCATCGGGTCACCGCCGCGATCGCACCAGCGGGCCGTGCAGCAGATGCAGGCGGTCCGCGCGCGGGGTGAGGAAACCGTTGGGCGGCAAGTGCAGCCGGTCCAGGCGGTCGACGATGTGGCGTTCGGTGACGGGGCCCGCGGTGGCTTTGGCGAGCCGCTCCACCAGCCACGCCACCCCGGTCAGCAGCACCCCGCTCGCCAGCAGCACCGGAACGAACACCCCGAGCCGATCGGGTCTGCTGAGCCAGGCGAAGGTGACCCGCGGCGCGGGTGTGGCCGCGTGCACGATCCGCGCGGTGCGCGCCCGGTCCGCCGCCGCTCCGAGTTCGCGCTGCATGTCGCGCAGTCGCTTGGTCAACAGCATGGCGACCAGCGCGATCTCGGCGGCGATGAACAGCACCGCGGTCAGAATGGCGCGGTTCCACTCCCACCGGTACAGGTAGACGAAGACGTAAGCGCCCGTGGCGATCAGCGTGCCGATGGCGAGCAGCACGCCGAGCCCGCGCGCACCGCGATCCCGAGTCATCGGTGTTCCTCCGTCTCGATCGATTGCCGCACTTCGCCGCTGCGCCCGTCCACCTGGACCACCGCGCCGTCGGGCAATCGGCGGGTGGCGTCGGGATAGCCGACCACCACCGGGACGCCGTGCTCGCGAGCCAGGATCGCCAGATGACTGAGCGGACTTCCGGTTTCGGCGATCAGGCCCGACAGCCGCGGCACCACCACGGCGAGCCGCGGATCGAGATGCCGCACGACCAGGACCGATCCCGCGGGCGGACGATCGCCGATGTGCACCATGCCGCGGCCGACGCCGCCGCCCGCGCCGATGCCGCGATCGGTGCGGCCGCGTCCCCTGGACACCGCGATCGGGAAACCATCGGTGGCAAGCCGGAATTCGGCGGGCAGCGGAAGATCGTCCGGCGCCGTGCGGTCGGCCAGGTCGTCCGGTAGCCGCCGGTATCGCACTGCTGTGCGCAGTTCGTCCAGCGACAACAGGGTCGAAGTGCTTGGATCGTCCAGCAGTCCGGCCGCGGCGAGCCTGCCGCCGAGTTCCCACGCCGCCCTCGCCCCGAGTTCTTGCACCCAGCGGGCGCGCAGCCGCAGCGCCTCCCTGGCCAGCGCGAGCTCGCCCGCACCGTCGTCGATGGGCAGCGGGTCACCCTCGACTTCGGGCACTCGCGGGGGCGGACCGATCCGCGGCGGGGTCAACGCCAGCACGACCGGCAGTTCCTCGATCACCCGTTCCTCGGGCAGACCGGTGGCGCGGGCGGTGGCGAGCGCCGACAGCGCCATCTCGGCCGCGGTGGGCGCGGATTCGCCCTTCCCGCCGAGCATTCCGGCCAACGCCTCGTAGCCGTGCAGCGCAGTCAGCGCGGTGCGGGTGTTGTCGAGCACCGCGAGCAACGCGAGGTCGGGGAGTTCGGTGAGCGGCGGCACCTCGGCCAAATCCGTGTCGACGCGCTCGCAGGTCTGCTGAGCCAGGTCGGGCAGCGCCACGGCGAGCCTGCCGACCCGCATGGCCGCGCCGAGCCGCCGCACTCCTGGCCGCGGATCGAGCAGCCGCGCGAGGCTGCGGCGTGGGCGCACCACACCGAGCAATTCGAGATCGGCGACCGCGATTCCGCGCACCGCGGTGGCGACCGGTGACTCGTGCAGCGCGCGTGGCGACGCGGCTCCGGTCATATCGATCGCGACACGGAGGCCATCGGCGAGGGGCGAAAGCCACAGATCCTGTTCGAGCGGGCGCAGCGGGTCGGGAAAGGTCTCGGCCAGCGGACCGGGTCCGAGGACCGGGCCACGCGCCGGTCCGTGCAAGGCGGTGACCGGCCGGGCCTGTAGCAGGATCACCCGGCCACGCGCGTCGATCGCCCATTCGATGTCCAGCGCACCGCCGAACACCCGCTCCGCGCGCAGCGCCAGCCGAACGACTCTGCGCCGCAGCCCGATCGGCAGCGGATCGGCCTCGGGCGTCGCGACCGAGGTCACGCGTCCGCGCCGGGTCATGGTCGCGGTCCACCCGCCCTCGGCGCCGCCGACGACCGCGCTGGGTCCGCGCCGCGAGGCACTGATCATCATGCGGTCGGTGCGCCCGGTCACCGGGTCGGCGGTGAAGACGACGCCGCCCCAGCCCGCCGCGAGGAACGGCTGCACGAGCACCGCCATCGCAGCGTCCACGCCCGCGCCGAGGTCGGCCGGCGGTCCCGAGGCGAGCACCTCGTCGACGGCGTCCCGGAATCCCTGCCAGTCGCGCACGTCGAGCACGGAGGTGAACAATCCGGCCATGGACTGGTGCGCACCGTCCTCGGCGACCGAAGAGGACCGCACCACAAGGGCTTTCGCGCCCGCGCCGGACAGGCCGCGCCATTCGGCTTCGGGCGGGTCGCCGCGGTGCGACCACGCGGTGGTCAGGACGAAGCCCTCCAGCACGGGCAGGCCGTGCGCGGCGGCCGTGGCCAGCGCCGCCGCCTTGGCGCCGGTGAGCTCGGCATCGCGCGCTCGCGGATCGCGCAGGGCGACGATGCCTGGCCGGTTCGTGGTGGTTGTCGTGATGGTCATCGAACCGCCTTCGACGGAAGAACAACGCTGTTTCGGGGGCCGACCGGTCGAACCTAAGAGGAGATGACCTCTCCACTTAGGCGTCTCCCCAGTGTTTCCCCGGAGTCCGGCGCCTGTCAAGGAATGGACGTTCGTCTTGCGAGTCGCGCAGTTCACTGCCCCGTGGTCTGGCGGCCCCCTACTGTTCACGGTACGATCCCGCGCCCGCGCCGAGCGCCTCGCGCGCACAACGTTATTCACCGGCAACGCGGTCGCGACCCAGAAACGAGTGCCCCGGCAGTTCGGGGCTGTCGGGCCGCCGCTCGCTGCTTCGATACTTGCCGCGAACGAAAGGAAGATTCCAATGTCACTGTCTCCGAACATCAGAAAAGCCCTGGTCACCCTCGCCGTCTCCGGCGCGCTGGTGACCTCGACGGGGCTGGTCACCGCGCCCGCTCAGGCCGCACCGGCGCCGGTACCCGCCGCTTCCGCGGCGGTCGCGGATTCCGGATCGGCCAGTGGCTCGGCCACTTACGGCCGCGACTTCGTCGAGCTCATCGTCTGCCTGCTGAAGGGGCAGTTCATGGGCTCGAAGTACCCGCTCTGCTGACGGGGTCGTTCACACCTGGCTGAGCCAGGACAGGAAGACGAACACCCCCGCTACGGCGAGGACGAGCGCCGCCGGGACCGGCCAGGCCGGCCCGGCGCGTTCGAACAACTTGCGAATCAGCCGCAGTTGCAGTGCGCCGAGCCCGGCGAGCACCGCGAGCCAGACCGGAAGCAGACCGACGCCGAGCGCCGCGTGCACCGCCCACGCCCCCGCCAATGTCGGCCCGCCCCAAGAGTTCTCGTAGTCGTCGGCCGCGACCAGCGGATAGCAGACGCCGCGGACGACGGCGATAGCCGCGAGGAAGACCAGAAACCAGGCCAGCAGGCCGACGCCCGCGCTCAGCACCGAATGCGCCACGACCCGAGCGGGCGTGATCCCGCGTCGACGGATCGGCTCACGCAGCCACCTGCGCGGCATGCGCATCCGAACCGCGACCGGCGCGGCGGCCAGCGGCAGCGCGACCACCGCGTAGGCGGCCCAAAGGGCGAGCGAGCGAACCGACCTCATACTGGGACCGTATCGCGGGGCAGGCGATGCCGCCCGCTCGCACCCCGGAGGCGATGTCCGCTTTACCGAGCCGTCCGTCGGCGCGGTTTCGCGCGTACGGCCGCGTGCGCATCGCGGAGCAGACCGGGCGCCAGGCTCCGGTGAACGGCCGACAACCGGCCCCAGATGCGCTCGGCGATCGGCCGGTCGTAGTCGATGATCGTGGCCAGCGACAGATGCTCACCATCGATGTGGACCACCAGATTGCCAGTGAGCATCCAAGAGGGCGCGGCGAGCGTGATCCAGTTGTCGCCCCGTGCCGCGATCCGCCAACCGGCTACGTGGTCAGGTGACCGCCGCCAGGCGAGGCGTATGCCGAGTAGAACGCGCCAGATGAACTGCCCCTGCAAGCCCGCGACGTCCCCGAAGGCGGCGCGCGCCCACTGTTCCGGCGACCAGTCCCCGGCGTCGCCGGTGACGAGCGTGAACAGGTCGATGTAGTCGGGATCGGGGATCGTGGCGAGCGCCAGGATCGCTTCGGGAATCTGGTGCTGCTGGAAGACGGGCAACTCGACGTCGTCCCCGGTCATCTCGTCGGCTCGTGACAACTCCTGCATCGTGCGTCCTCCTTCGCCCACCGGACCGTCTTATACGGTGCCGTATATGACCAGGTTAGACCTTGCATACGGTGGCGTATAGATGATCCGGTGTGAGAGCGGGCACGGCCTCGGTAGAGCGGATGCCAAGTACGGCAAGCGAACCGAGCGGAGTGCGGATCGACCAGGTACGGCGGACCGGCTTCAGTGCAGCAGACCAGCCGCGGCCAGATCGTCGAAGAGCAACTGGTCGACCGGCGGCACGGAGTCACGATCGGCGTAACCGAACCAAGCCATCTCATCGATCTCGCTGCTGGCGGTCAGAGTGCCGCGATAGTCGGCGGTGTAGCAACTCATGCGAACGGTCACGCCATCGGCCGGTCCGTGCACCGCCGCCTCGTAAGTGCCGACGTGCCGGGCGGTTTCGGGCACCAGCGTGACGGTGAGCTCCTCCTCGATCTCGCGCAGCAGCGTCTGCAGATCCGTCTCCGCGCCTTCCCTCTTGCCGCCGGGAATGTAGAAGATGTCCTTGCCGCGTGGTCGCGCGCACAGGATGCGACCGTCTTCGATCCGCACCCACGCGACCGTATCGATCACCGTCTCCACCCGCGCGTCCGTCACGCGCGCAGCCTATCGCGGCGGCGCGCTGCGGGCCGCGTCCTGGGCCAGCGCGGCCGGGATCAGCGACTTGTCACGGGCGCCGGGACCGTACATCGGCCGCAGTTCACGCCCCTGGACGCGCTCGCCGCACTCCGAGCACACCGGTTCGATCGTCGTCCGATGGCCGCAAGTGGTGTGCACCGTCTCCAGCGGCGGACCGTCCGGCGCGGCCCATTCGTCGCCCCACTGCCGCATCGCGGTGACGACCAACCACAGCGAACGCCCCTTCGGCGTGAGCCGGTAGTCGTGCCGAGGCGGATTCTCCTGGTACGGAACCTTTTCCAGGATTCCGTTGGCCACCAGGTGCTCCAGGCGTTGGGTCAGCACATTGCGCGCGATGCCGAGCCTGGCGCGGAAGTCGTCGAAGCGGGTTACGCCGAACAGGGCGTCGCGCACGATCAGCAGCGTCCACCACTCGCCCACCACCTCCAGACACTGGGCCAGCGAGCAGTTCATGTCCTCGAAGCTCGTCCTGCGCATGCCGACAGCCTAGTCGGTTGCTTCAAAGAACTCACTACCCTATGGTGCGTTTCATGAAGCAACTCACTGACCGGCCGCTGGCCGAGGAGTTCGCGCTCGACGCGACCGGCCCCGGCGCCTGGCAGGCCCGGGTGGATCGAACGTGGCGGGGCTGGACCGGCCCGCACGGCGGCGTGATCGCCGCGCTGCTCGTGGCGGTGGCCCGGCGGGCGACGGGCGAGGAACTCCCGCTGCGCGCCGTTGATCTGCGTTTCCTCGGCAGGCCCGTCGACGGCGCGTTCGTCTTCTCGGCCACCGCGCGCCCACTCGGGCGCGGCACCGCGATCGTCGACGTGATAGCGCGGCAGGAATCGGGCGAGGTCGCCGCGGCCTCGATCACACTCGGCCGCACCGCGCCGAGCTCGGTGCCGGACCGCGCCGAACGTCCTGCCCCCGAGGTCGCGGCCGCCGATGCCTGCGCGACCTTCCGATTGCCGCCCGAAATCGTCCCCGTGGGAGCGCATTTCGACATCCGGCCCGCCGCGGGCCCGCTGCCGTTGACCGGCGCCGCGCAGGCGTGGATGTGCGCGTGGATCGCCCTGAGCCCGCCGATGATCATCGACGCGGCCACCCTCGCGATCCTGGCCGACGCGCTGCCGCCCGGCATCTTCCCTACCCTGTCCGCTCCGATCGCCGTCCCGACCGTCGCGTTCTCGATGCACCTGCACACCGACTTCACCGCGCCCGCCGGGCAGCCGGTATTGGTGCGCGCCGCGAACACCGGCACCGGCGGCGGCTGGTCGGTGGACGACGTCGACATCTGGGACGCGACCGGGCGGTTGCTGGTCTCGGCCAGGCAAACCCGTCGAGTTCTCGGCTGAAGCGGAGGAACGTGTGAATACCGCTGTGCCCACAGAAAATCGGCCCGCTGCCGATTCGCGGCTCGTGCTCGGCATCGTGTCCGTCGGTGTCCTGCTGTCGAGCCTGGACCTGTTCATCGTCAACGTGGCGCTGCCCGACATGGCGCGCGAGTTCGGCGGCGCCGAGCTCGCCGGACTGTCCTGGGTGCTGAACGCCTACGCCATCGTGTTCGCGGCACTGCTGGTTCCCGCGGGACGCCTGGGCGACCGCGGCAGCAATCGGACCACCTTCCTGCTCGGCTTGGCCGTGTTCGTGCTCGGTTCCGCGGCGTGCGCGGCCGCGTGGAATGTGGCCTCGCTGGTGGCGTTTCGGGTGTTGCAGGCGGTTGGCGGGGCCATGCTCACCCCCTCGTCGCTGGGTCTGGTGCTCGCGGCGACACCGCCCGAGCGCCGGGCCACGGCGGTGCGCCTGTGGGTGGCGTTCGGCGGCCTCGGCGCGGCGCTGGGGCCGGTCGTCGGCGGACTGCTCGTCGAAATCGATTGGCGCTGGGTATTTCTGGTGAACGTGCCGATCGGGCTCGTCGCCCTCGTCGCCGGTCTGCGCAGGTTGCCCGATCCGCGCGGCGACGGTGGCGCGCTGCCGGATCTATTCGGCGCGGTCGCGCTGGTCGGGGCGATCGCCGCGGTGGTGCTCGGACTGGTGAAGGGCGAGGACTGGGGATGGACGTCACCGGAGGCGCTCGGCGCTTTCGCCGCCTCGGCGGTGTTCGGTGTCGCCTTCGCTGTTTCCTCGGCACGTCACCACAGTCCGGTCGTCGACCCCGGTTTGCTGCGGGCCCCGAATTTCGCGCTGATGGCGGCCAATTCGGTGCTGTTCCAGGTGGCCTTCGCGGGCATGCTGCTGTCGGTGGTGCTGTGGGCGCAGAACGTATGGGGGTGGTCGGCGCTGCGCACCGGGCTAGCCATCGCGCCGGGGCCGCTGGTGGTGCCGATCGTCGCCGTCTTGGCGGGCAGGCTGATCGGGCGTGTCGGCGCCGGTCCCGTGATCGCCGCGGGCGGTGTGGCTTTCGCCGCGGGCATGGTGTGGTGGGCGCGCGCGATCGAGCTCGCGCCGGACTATCCCGCGGGTCTGCTTCCCGGCATGGTCGTCAGCGGTCTCGGCGTCGGCCTGACGCTGCCGACCGCGTTCGCGGCGGGCACCAGCGGCATTCCGCCGCAACAGTTCGCCACGGGGTCGGCGGTGTTGAGCATGGCGCGCCAAATCGGTTTGGCCGTCGGTGTCGCCGTGCTGGTCGCGGTCCTCGGCTCTCCCGGCGACCCACTCGCCACCCTCGATGCTTTCCGTCGCGGGTGGTACGTCGTTGCCGCGGTCGCGCTCGCCGCGGGCCTCGTCGGGTTCGGCGCCAGGATGCCGCGTCCCGCTGTGCCGGAAGCCGCCGTTCTCGAAACATCGCGGCCGTAGAGAACGTTCGCTGCCCGGCACGATCGGTAGTGCCGGGCAGCGAACGAGTTTTCAGCGGCTCAATCGCTGGAAGCGACGCACCGCGAGCGGCAGGAAGATCGCGGTCAGCACCAGCGGCCACACCACCGCCATCAACACCGCGTGCTGTTCGATCCACGAATCACCGCTGCCCACCGGCGTTCCGAACAGTTCGCGAGTAGCGGCCACGGTCGAGGAGATGGGATTCCACGCCGCGATGTGCCCGAGCCAGCTCGGCATCAGCTGCGGAGCGACGAAGATGCTGGAGATCATCGTCAGCGGGAACGCGACGGCGAACAGCCCGCCCGCCGCCTCCGGATTCGGCACGATCAGCCCGAGCCAGACGCCGAGCCAGATCAGCGCGAATCGCAGCCACAGCAACAGCGCGAAGGACGCCGCCGCGCCGAGGATTCCGCCGTCGGGTCGCCAGCCGATCGCGTAGGCGGTGATCATCAGAATGGTCAGCTCGGCGCAGGCCACGATCAGATCGGTGACGCCGCGTCCGGACACCACCGCCGAAGGCGCCATCGGCATCGAGCGGAATCGGTCGATGACGCCCTTGGTCGCGTCGTAGACGACGAGCGTCGCGGTGTTGATGAAGCCGAACGCCATCGTCATCGCGAACATGCCCGGCATCAGGAAGTCCCGGTAGTCGCCGCCGCCGGGCACCGTCATGGCACTGCCGAAGACGTAGCCGTAGAGCAGCACCGACAGAATCGGGAAGCCGAGCTGCCAGGCGATGTTCACCGGCTGGCGCTGGTAGTGGGTCAGCCCGCGCCGCACCACGTTCCAGCAGTCGGCGAACGCCCAATACACGCGGGAGCGGTTCTGCACGAGATCGATCGTGTTCATCAGGCGGCCTCCTCGGCGGTCGTGCGGTGTCCGGTCAGCTGGAGGAACACGTCGTCGAGACTCGGTCGGCGCAGGCCGATGTCCTCGACCGCGATGCCTTCGTCCTGCAGCGTGCGCGCCACGTCGGTGAGCGCGGCGACGCGGTCGGTCACCGGCGCGTACACCCGGCGCTCGGCGTCGTCGGTGTCGGGCTCGCCGGTGCAGACCCTGGCGAGCACCTTGGCCACCAGCGGCAGATCGGCGGCCTCCGTGGCGACCACCTCGATCAGGTCGCCGCCCACGGTGTTCTTCAGACCGTCCGGGGTGTCGTCGGCGATTGCGCGACCCTGGTCGATGACCGTGATCCGGGAGGCGAGCCGGTCGGCCTCCTCGAGGTATTGCGTGGTGAGCAGCACGGTGGTGCCGTCGGCGACCAACGCGCGCACCGACTCCCACACCTCGCCGCGGCTGCGCGGATCCAGTCCGGTGGTCGGCTCGTCCAGGAACAGCACATCCGGGGCCAGGATCATCGAGGCGGCCAGATCGAGCCTGCGCCGCATGCCGCCGCTGTACTTGCCGACGCCGCGGTCGGCGGCCTCGACGAGATCGAAGCGCTCCAGCAGTTCGGCGGCCCGCTCTTTGGCCCCGCGCCCGCCGAGATGGAACAGCCTGCCGAACATCTCGAGGTTCTGCCGTCCGGTGAGCACCTCGTCGACCGCGGCGTACTGGCCCGTCAGCCCGATGCGGGCCCTGACCTCCCTGGCTTGCCGCACGACATCGAGTCCGGCCACCGTCGCGTGGCCGTCGTCGAGCCGGATCAGGGTGGACAAGATGCGCACGGCGGTCGTCTTGCCCGCGCCATTCGGGCCGAGCAGGCCGTGCACCGTGCCGCGTCGCACGGTGAGCTCGAAGCCGTCGAGCGCGTTCTTGTCCCCATATCTCTTGCGCAAGCCCTCGGCCCGCACCGCGTAGTCGTTCACCGCATCCTCCCTGTGGACCCTTAACTGGGTACGTTGTACCCGAATTAGGGTACAACGTACCCAGTTCTGCGCCAAGCGTTTAATCTGAAGCCATGACGACCACCGAGACCAGCGGCAGCGGCGACCTCGCGCGCACACTCGACCTGCTCTGGGACACCGGCCACCGACCGAGTCGTGGGCCCAAACCCACGCTGACACTGGATCGGATCGTCGAGGCCGCGATACGGGTGGCCGACGCGGAAGGCCTTGCCGCGGTCACCATGCGGCGCGTCGCCACCGAGTTGGGCACCGGCACGATGTCGCTGTACCGGTATCTGCCGGGCAAGGCCGAACTGCTCGACCTGATGCTCGACCGGGTGCAGCAACCGCCGGAGACGGCCGTCCCGCCCGACGGCTGGCGCGCGATGCTGCGGGAGTACGCGTACGAAATGCTCGAGATGTACCGCCGCCATCCCTGGCTGCTTCAGGTCAATCAGACCCGACCGGTCCTCGGCCCCGGCACACTCGCAGGCATGGAGCACCTCGTCGGCAGGATCAAACCGATGGGCTTGGCCGACCCCGAACTGATCTCGGTGCTGGTGATGATCTCCGGCTACGTCTGGGGCGTCGCCCGCACCCAAATGTTCGCCGAGGAGGCCGAGCGCTCCACGGGCATGACCGACGCCGAGTTCTGGGAAGCCCAATCCCCCGCCCTCGAAAAGGCCATGGCCACCGGCAATTACCCCATCCTGGCTTCGCTCTCCGAATCGGCCTTCGACTCCTCCTTCGACCACTTCGACTTCGGCCTGCAACGCATCCTCGACGGGTTGGAAATCTTCGTCGCCAAGCGCAGCTAGCCGGTTGCTTTGCCCGATACAGGGCTATGCGAAGGCGCGCACGAACTTTCGGCGTCGAAATTGAGCCCCACGGTCGGTGTGCAGAATGCAGCCGGCTACATCCCTCGATCGATAGCCGAATTCCGGGTCGCCGCGGAGGACGTCGAACCGGGCGCGAACCCGATAAGCAGTGTCGAATTCGGCGCCGGTGACCGGTTCGGTCAGCCACCGTTAGTACGGTTGACGCGCGAGATTCAACACCCGGCACGCCACCGCGACGGGGATCCCGTCGACGTCGGCTCGTCCATTTTCGACAGCGTTATCAAGCGGATCCCGAAATCGGCGGCGACCTGGTCCAACGTCACACCGTCGTCACGATTGCGAGCGACGCGCACGACATTGTCACAAAACTCGCGGGGATAGGGCTTGGGCACGATGACACCCCCTCGAGCCACCCGAGGGGAAAGCCAACTCGGTTGTCACCTATCCGTGCGGCAGTCCCCTTAGGATTCCTTGCCGAAGTCCGGTTTCGGTGGCTTACTGGATATGTAGCGGTTGCCGCAGAAGATCGACATCCGTTGCAAGATAATTCATTTCACTATTCGGCTTGGAGTCGAACCATGGCAGCTGTACTCACCGCCCTCACACCCAATACCGGCCCAGCGACGACATTCAGCACTGTCGTGATCACCGGCTCCGGGTTCAGCAATGTCGGTCCGCTGACCGTGCGCTTCGGTACGAAGGCGACCACGTTCACCATCGACTCCGACACCCAGATCACGGCCATCTCCCCGACGGGAACAGGCACCGTGGACGTCACTGTCAAAGTGGAGCTGGACGGCATCAGCAACGCACTGCCCTTCACCTACGTCTGACCGCGCGGGTGTGGCCGTCGGTGGGCGACTGCCTGCCGACGGCCGGATCGCGTTGCGTCGCAGGTATGGGCCGTGCTGTCGGGAACCAGCAGGCTACGCCACGCTCAAGCGGGTACTGGCGGCGTAGGACCGTGTTGGCTGCGGGCATCGAGATGCGCTCTCGGAGCCGCGGATTGCGTTCAGGGTAGGAAGGTCGCCGAGATGACGGTGGCGTCGGCGTAGCTGAAGTACCAGCCGATCCATGTGTCGGCCATATGGAACTGGATCCCGTGACCGCTCGCCGGTCCGCTGGTGATCGACCACAGGCCATTACCGTATCCGGTCGCCGTACTGACGCGGCCGTCCGACCAGGTGAAGGTAGCCGTACTGGTCGCACCCGCCGCGTTCCACGGAATGGTCACGCTGAACTGTCCGGCGTAGATGCCTGGGAGCAGTGGGCTGGCGCAGTCCCGCAGGGTCGCCTCACGGTGGATGTTCTGTCCGGCGCTACCGGTGCCGGGGATCAATCGGCCGGTCATCAGACCGCCCTGGGCGCAGCCTCCGTTGCCGGAGCTCGGCGGCTGGGTCTGTCCGTGGGGTGCGGCCAGCAGCGGTATCGCCCACAGAATCACCGCGATCAGTATGGCTCGACGTATAAACACGGCACCACCTCCCTGGGACGAGGACAGCACACGAACGCGGTCGGGCAGGACGGCCGTCGATGATCGCGCGGCACGAATCACTATTGACCCGACCTGCAGCTTATCGGCCGCGGCCCGCGTTCGATCACTTTCGACGCGGGACTGTTCTGTCCGCCCGGCGAGGACGCGGATCGAAACGCCGAACACAGCGCGGCGACAGTGGTCCTCAGGCCGCCCGCACGGTTACCGCGTCCAGACCGGCCGCGCGCGAAACGCGAGCGGCGGCACCGTCGAGGTTCTTCGGCAGCGGCGCACCGTCGAACATGCTGACGAGCAGTTCGGATCCGTCGAGTTCCCAAGTGCCCGCGATACGCCCGTCCACGACGACGAGCGGTGCGATCCAGCCCGCGGTCTTACTGACGCGTGCGCGGTGTGCCTTCGGGAGCAGTTCGGTGTCGCCGGTGCCCGGGCCGAGCACGTACTGGTCGAAGGGGCCGAGCAGGTGGACAGAGGGGGTCGGCTCGGTCGTGGCGAGCTCGTCGGCGTGTTCGGTGAGGATGTAGCCGGTACGACCCTCGACCTCCACCGTCGTGAGCGCGTCGCCGAGTTCGGCGAACCAGCCGCGAACGGTGGTCTTGCGCAGGCTGTTGCGGCTGAGCCAGGCGTCGAAGGTCTCGGGTGTGGCTGGGCCGTAGGCGCCGAGATAGGCGGTGATGGCAGCGGGCGCGGCGACCTCGGGCTCGGCGAGCCCCGGCCAGTCCGCGACGAGTCGCGCCGGGCTGGTGAAGGTCACTTTGCTCCCGCGCGCCGGTCCGTGGCAGATCGCGCCTTGCCAGGCCAGCGGTTTGAGCAGCGCGCCCCAGCCCGAGCGCAACTCCTCGCCAAGCTCGCGGAAGGCCCGGTCGGCGATGAGCGCCTCGACCAGCTCTTCGCGGGTGAGTTCTGCGTCGGCGAGAATCCCGCCCACCGCCTCGGTCAATGCGGCGACCTCCGTGGGCGTCGCGCCGAAAGTGCGCTGCCACGAAGGCTTTTCCCAGGTCCGGGCGGACGCGATGAGTGGAAGCACGGCGGCGGCTCCCGCGGGCGTCATGGCGTGCAGGGTGCCGCGCATGCCCCAGGTCTTGATCAGCGTGCCGTTGGACAGCGCGGCCACCACGGCCCCGTCCTCGGGTGCGGCGCTGCGCAGCGCGACCGCCGTTTCCGCCGCCGAGGTGACCTGCGCTTGCACACCGCACAGGCGACCGACGAGCTCGGGCACGGACGCCGCGGTGGGCCGCGCGACATATTGGCGGGCGAGCCGCCAGGCGAAAACCTGATCCCAGGTGACGCGCACCCGATCCTCCTGTGTCAGCCGATGATCGTGCCGCACGCTACACCCGGGCTCCGACAAACCCGCCACGTGCGGACTCGGTCAGTTGATCAACGTGCTGCAGAACAGAATGCCGACGGCGATCTCGAACAGCCCGATGACGGTGGCCGCGATGACGCCGAGCAGCGCGGTGCGGTTGGTGGCGCGGTGCACGCCGCGCACCGGGGCGACGAGCCGTTCGGCGCGGGCCAGCACCGCGGTCCCGGCCGCGCCGAGCGCGCCAACCGGCACCGGGGCGCCCGCGCCGACCAGGGCGAGCAGCCCGCCGAGCAGGGGTTCGCGACCGTGGACCCGGGCCGCGCGATCGTCGGCGCACATCTCGAGCAGCCTGCCGATCTCCGCGCTGCCCGCGGTGAGCAGCCGCAGTCCGGGCAGGGTGGTCGCCATCGCGCGCAACGTGGCGGTGAGCGCGGCGTGGCGGCCGCGCAGGTGTGCGTGTTCGTGGGCCAGCACCGCGGCCAGCTGTTCGCGGGTCAGCGCGTCCAGCGCGGCGCTGGTGACGACGATGGTCTCGGGCCGTCCCGCGACGCAATAGGCTTGCGGCTCCGGCGAATCCAGCACGACCGCGCCGACCTCGGGCAGCTCACGCCCCACCATCCGCACGGCGCGCCCGTGCGCGAAGGTGCGGCGGCGCAGACGCAGCGCCACCCGCGCGGCCTGCAACGACACCGCCGCGACGCCGGAGGCGAGCACCGCCGCCAGCGAGTAGGTGACGAGCTGGGCGGCCCAGCCGTGCATGTGCATCGGGAACGACAGCACCGAATAGCACGCGCGCAGCGCCTCGCTCGGATGCCGCCAATAGGTGGCGAACTCGACGACCAGCAGACCGGCCGCGAGCACCCAGGCGCCGAGCGCCCCGGCGATGGCGACCAGCCAGGCCAGCACCCCCAGCCGCGGCGCGACGCCGCGGCGGGTGAGCCGGTGCAGCACCGGCGGTCCGAAGACCGCGACGGTGCTGCCGTATGCCATCAGGCACAGCGCGACGTTCACGGGGCCTCGGGGGTTCGTCGCGCGGTCAGCCTGCGCAGTGCCGCCCGCAGTCCTGCTGACTCCTCGGCACTGATCCGGTCCACGAAATGGCTGAGCACCAGGTCGGAGCGACCGCCGGAGCCGAGCGCCTCGAGCATCAGCCGGGCGCTGTGTTCCTCGCGGGTCAGCGTCGGCCAGTATCGGTAGGCCTTGCCCGCCCGCTCCCGCGCCAGCCATCCTTTGCGGTGCAGGTTGTCCATGGTGGACATCACCGTGGTGTACGCGATGCCGCGCTCGGCGGAGAGTTCCTCGAAAATCTCCCGTACCGTCGTGGACTCCGCGTCTCTGTCCCAGATGCGGTCCATGATCACCGCCTCCAGGTCTCCGAATCCGCGCACCGTACCGACTCCCTCATCGTCGTCCGATCTACTGTCGCCCAAAGGGTACCGAGGATCGGCTTTGACTACGGAGGCAAACCGTAGATCGGTGCGGTTCGTCGCCGCGTATGCGAACATATGTTCGTGTCCGATCGCCGTGCCTCTCCCGCCGTCGCGCCGCCGCGCGGCCGGGAACGCCCGCGCATCGAGGCGCGCGCCGAGGCCTCGATCCTGCACGCGGACCTGGACTCCTTCTACGCCTCCGTCGAACAGCGCGACGATCCCGGACTGCGCGGCAAACCGGTGATCGTGGGCGGCGGGGTCGTCCTCGCGGCGTCCTACGAGGCCAAGGCGTTCGGGGTGCGCACGCCGATGAACGGCGCGCAGGCGCGGCGGCTGTGCCCGAACGCGATCGTGGTGCCCCCGCGCATGAGCGCCTATTCCGAGGCGAGCAAGGCAGTGTTCGAGGTCTTCCGCGACACCACGCCGGTGGTCGAAGGGATCTCGATCGACGAGGCGTTCCTCGACGTCGGCGGGTTGCGCCGGATCGCGGGTCCGCCGCTCGACATCGCCCAGCGGCTGCGGGCGCGGGTGCGCGACGAAGTGGGCCTGCCCATCTCGGTCGGCATCGCGCGCACCAAGTTCCTCGCCAAGGTCGCCAGCGCGGTGGCCAAGCCCGACGGACTTCGCCTGGTGCCGCCCTCCGCCGAGCTCGACTTCCTGCATCCGCTTCCGATCGAAAGGCTGTGGGGCGTCGGCGATGTCACCGCCCGCACGCTGCACGAACACGGCGTCACCCGGATCGGGCAGCTGGCCGATCTCGGCGAGAACGCGTTGCGCGGCTTCCTCGGCCCCGCGGCCGCCCGCCACTTGTACGCGCTCTCGATGGCCAGGGATCCGCGCCGCGTCGAGACCGGTCGCCGCCGTCGCTCCATCGGCGCGCAACGCGCCCTCGGCCGCCGCGCCCGCCCCGCCGACGAGATCGAGGCCTACCTGCACGGTCTCACCGACCGACTCGGCCGCAGGCTGCGCACCGCCGACCGGGTCTGCCGAACAGTGGTGCTGCGCATGCGTTTCGACGATTTCAGCCGCGCCACCCGATCCCGCACACTGGCCGAGGCCACCGACCACACCGACACCCTCCTGCGCGCCGCGCGCCAGCTGCTCACCGACGCGATGCCGATGATCGAGGAGCGCGGACTCACCCTGATCGGTCTGGCGCTGACCAATCTCGACGACGCGGACGCGGTCCAGCTCACCCTGCCCCTGGAGGCGCGCGCCACCAACACCCTCGACGCCACCCTGGACGACTTACGCCGCCGCTTCGGCTCGGCCGCCGTCACCCGCGCGGCGCTGATCAACCGCGGCGAAGGCCTGTCGGTGCCCCTGCTGCCCGACTGACTCACTACCCGTAAGCTCGTGCGCGGCCGGTTCAGCGGGGGGACTCACTTCGATCTTCGAGAACCGCGAACGGTCCGGGACTTTTCCGTCGTCGCAAGGAGATCGCATGCCTTACGCCGTGCTCGGCTTCCTCACCCTCGCTCTCTGGGTGTACTGCCTGGTCGACATCATCACCTGCCCCGAAGCGGGCATCCGGCATCTGCCGAAGATGGGTTGGCTGCTCGTCGTCGTCCTCATCCCGACCATCGGCGCGCTGCTCTGGCTCTTCGCCGGGCGCCCGCTGCACGAACCGCGCACCCGCTCGACCACCCGCTACGCCGAGTACGACCGCCCCGGTCGCCACATCGCCCAAAACCCCGACGAGGACGAGGCATTCCTGCGCAGCCTGCGGGAGCGCGCCGAGCAACAGCGCGCCGAGGCTCGCCGGCAGGAAGCGGAGCGGCAGCGGGAACAGGATCGCCGCCGCGAAGAGGGCCAGCTCTGAGGCTCACCAGCTTCGCTTGGGCCGCTTGTCCATCAACCGCAGGATCAGCGGCGTGAAGATCAGCTGCATCGCCAATTCCATCTTCCCGCCGGGCACCACGATGCAGTTCGGCCGCGACATGAACGAGTCGTGCAGCATCGACAGTAGATACGGAAAGTCGATGACCTTCGGGTCGGCGAAACGGATCACCACGAAACTCTCGTCGGCGGTCGGAATACTGCGGGCGGTGAACGGATTCGAGGTGTCCACGGTCGGCACCCGCTGGAAGTTGACGTAGGTGCGGGAGAACTGCGGGCAGATGTAGGTCACGTAGTCGGGCATGCGGCGCAGGATGGTGTCGATCACGGCCTCGCTGGAGTAGCCGCGTTGGGTCTTGTCGCGATAAACCTTTTGAATCCACTCCAGATTGATGATCGGCACCACCCCGACGAGCAGGTCGGTGTACTGCGCGACGTCCACCGTCGAGGTGACGGCCGCGCCGTGCAGCCCCTCGTAGAACAGCAGATCGCTGCCGGGGGCGAGTTCTTCCCACGGGGTGAAGGTGCCCGCCGGCTGACCGTACGGCTTGGCCTCGGCGTCGTCGTGCAGGTAGCGGCGCACCGTGCCGACGCCGGTCTCGCCGTAGTCGCGGAACAGCGTCTCGAGCTCCTTCAGCAGATTCGCTTCCTCGCCGAAATGCGAGAACCGCACGTTGCGGTTCTGCTCGGCCTCGGCCATCGCCAGCTTCATCTCGTTGCGATCGAAGCGGTGGAAGGAATCGCCCTCCACGATCGCCGCGTTGATCCCCTCGCGGCGGAAGATCTCCTGGAAGGTTCGGGTGACGCTGGTCGTGCCCGCACCGGACGAACCGGTGATCGCGACCACGGGATGTTTGACCGACATGGCACCTCCTGAATTGCCGGACAACGGGTTTCGGCGCGCCGGATCAGCGACCGGCCGAACGGAACAGCGACCGGTTGCCGAACAGCGAACTGTCGAAGCTGGGCCCTTCGTCCGGCTCGTGGTGGTAGCGCTCGATGCGCTCGACCTCGTTGCGTGAGCCGAAGATCAACGGCACCCGCTGGTGCACGTCGTCGGGGGTCACCTGGAGCACCCGCTCCACGCCGGTGGTCGCCGCCCCGCCCGCCTGCTCGACGATGAACGCGACCGGACTCGCCCCGTACAGCAAGGCGACCCGCCCGGGCCGGGCGGGCGGGCGGGTGTCGTGCGGGTACAGGTAGACCCCGCCGCGAGTGAGGATGTGGAAGGTGTCGGCCACCAGCGAGGCCACCCAGCGCATGTTGAAATCGCGTCCGCGCGGGCCGTCGACACCGTCCAGGCATTCGTGCACGTATCGCCGCACCGGACGCTCCCAGAACCGCTCGTTCGCGGCATTGATGGCGAAACCCGCGGTGTCCTCGGGGATCCGCATGCGCGGGTGGGTGAGCACGAAGGCGCCGATCTCGCGATCGAGGGTGAATCCGTCGACGCCGCGGCCGGTGGTCAGCACCAGCATGGTGGCCGGGCCGTAGAGGGTGAAGCCCGCGCACACCTGCTCGGCGCCCGCTTGCAGGAAGTCCGCCGCCGTCGGCTCGCCGCCTTGCCGCCCCCACACTCGCTCCGGCGCGCGCAGCACGCTGAAGATCGTGCCGACGGGCAGATTCACGTCGATATTGCTGGATCCGTCCAGCGGATCGAACGCCAACAGGTATTTCCCGCGCCGGTGCGTGTCCGGCACGGGATGGATCTCCGGCATCTGTTCGGAGAGCAGCGCCGAGAGATGGCCGGTCCATTGGGTTTCCGCGACCATGATGTCGTTGGTGATGGCATCGAGCTTGCGGTGCACCGTGGGCGGCAGGTTGTCCGGTTCGGAGGCGCCGAGCGACCCCACGATCGCGCCACGGGTCACCTGGTTGGCGATGATCTTCGTCGCGGTCGCGACGACGTTCACCAGGGCGGAGAACTCACCGGACGAACCGGGGTGCCGGTGTTCCTCCTCGATCGTGTAGCGGGTGAGGGTCTTCAGTCCTTCTGGCATCGCGTCTCAATCGGTCATGCGGGGGCCCTCGCGGTCGGCCCGTCCGGCTGCTCGGTGGTGCCCGACGAGCGGCGCTCCGCTGCCCCGTCGCGCGCACCGCTGTCGGTGAACACGCTGCTGCCGTACACGTCCCGGTCGGTCAGCGTGATCAGATCGGTCCTCGTCAGCGGTCGCCGCAGCTCCACCAGACGCTTGGCCTGGCGCAGCCGGCACCGGTCCAGCGCGTTGCGGACGCTGCGGGCATTGGAGAAGCGCGGTCGTGTCATCCGCAACTCCAGATACTCCGCGAACGCCGCGGCCGCGGCCGGATCGAAATGGAAGTTCTCCCGCGCCACCATCAACTCGGCGATGGCCATCAGCTCGGCGTGGGTGTAGTCGACGAACTCGAGATGATGCGCGACCCGCGACGACAGACCCGGATTGGCGGAGAAGAACCGCTCCATCCGATCCGGATAGCCCGCGAAGATCACCACCAGGCTGCCGCGTTCGTTCTCCATCTCCTGGAGCAGGATCTCGATGACCTCCTGCCCATAGTCGCGCTCGTTCTCCGGCCGGAACAGGTAGTAGGCCTCGTCGATGAACAGCACCCCGCCCGCCGCCTTGGCCAGCGCCTCCTTGGTCTTCGGCGCGGTGTGCCCGATGAACTGACCCACCAGATCGTCGCGGGTCACGGTGTGCACCTTGGGCTTTCGGATGTAGCCGAGCGCGTGCAACATCTCGGCCATGCGCAGCGCGACCGTCGTCTTGCCGGTGCCAGGGCCGCCGGTGAAGCTCATGTGCATGGTGGGTCGCGAGGCGTCGAGACCGAACCGCTGCCGGGCCCGGTCGATCAGCAGCAGCGCGGCGATCTCGCGCACCCGCAGCTTCACATTGGCCAGGCCGACCAGCTCGGCGTCCAGCCTGCTCAGCGTGTCCTCGACATCGTTGCCCGCGATATCGGTCGACAGATCCAGCGTCGCGTCCGGCCCGAGCACGGGCGCCTCGGGCTCGGAGTCGGCCGCGGCGTGCACCGGCCGGGGGTCGTCGACACCCGGCCGGTGCAAGCGGAAACCGGAGCCGTTCCGATCAGCCGCCATACCGCTGTCCCTGCGGGTGATCGGTGGCGTAGGCGCGCAGTCCGTAGGTTTGCACGCGGTCGGGGCCCTCGGTGCGGGTCAAGGTGAAGCCCGGCTCCTCCGGCGGACGCTGCACCAGGAAGCTCAGCGCTGTGGTCTGCCTGGTGTAGCTCGCGTCGTAGGCGAGCACCCGAATGTAGTGCCGCGGGAAGGTCGCCCGGCACGCGTCGATCTCGGCGAGCACGCCGTCGGGCTCGTCCAGATCGAACAGCGGCAGACCCCACATCTCCCAGTACGCGTTGCGCGGGTGCGGATCGTCGGTGTACTCGATCGACACCGGCCACCCGTTGAGCAGCGCGTAGCGCACTTGCGCGGCGATCTCGGTGTCGGTGAAATCGGGCAGATACGAGAAGGTTCCGTGACGCAGATACATGCGAACGCCTTTCAAACGCTGGCCGTCGGCACCGCGTCGGGTGCGTCGGTGGAGGTGTAGTCGAAGGTGACATCGCCCCAGGTCGCCAGCGCGACGTCGAGCGGTCGGCAGATCTCGGCCGCCTTGCGCAGCACGTCCGGCCCTTCCTTCAGCAGATCGCGGCCCTCGTTGCGCGCCTTCACCACCGCTTCCAGCGCCACCCGGTTGGCCTCGGCGCCCGCCGCGATGCCCAGCGGATGGCCGATGGTGCCGCCGCCGAACTGCAAGATCACGTCATTGCCGAACAGGTCGAGCAGCTGGTGCATCTGGCCCGCGTGGATGCCGCCGGAGGCCACCGGCATCACCCCGGGCAGGCTGGCCCACTCCTGATCGAAGAAGATGCCGTTGCGCGGTTCGGTGCGAATGTGGTTCTCCCGCAACGTGTCGTAGAACCCCTTGGTCGTGGCCGGATCGCCCTCCAGCTTGCCGACCACGGTGCCCGCGTGCAGGTGATCGACGCCGATGAGCCTGCACCACTTGGCCAGCACGCGGAAGCTCACGCCGTGCGTCTTCTGGCGGGTGAAGGTGGCGTGGCCCGCTCGGTGCAGGTGCAGCAGCACCCCGTTGCGCCGCGCCCAATGCGACATGGACTGCATCGCGGTGTAGCCGACGGTCAGGTCCATCATGATGACCACGCTGCCGAGTTCCTTGGCGAACTCCGCCCGTTCGTACATCTGCTCCATGCTGGCCGCGGTGACGTTGAGATAGTGGCCCTTGATCTCGCCGGTCTCGCACATGGCGCGGTTCACGCCCTCCATGGCGAACAGGTACCGGTCGCGCCAGCGCATGAACGGCTGCGAGTTGATGTTCTCGTCGTCCTTGGTGAAATCCAGGCCGCCCTTGCACGCCTCGTAGACCACCCGGCCGTAATTGCGCGCGGAGAGCCCCAATTTGGGCTTCACCGTCGCCCCGAGCAACGGCCTGCCGTATTTGTTGAGGTATTCGCGCTCCATCACCGTGCCGTGCGGCGGGCCCTGGAAGGTCTTGACGTACGCGACCGGAATGCGCATGTCCTCCAAGCGCAGCGCGAGCAATGGCTTGAAACCGAACACATTGCCGATGACCGAGGATGTCAGATTCGTGATCGAACCCTCCTCGAACAAATCGATGTCGTAGGCGATGTAGGCGAAGTACTCCCCCGGCCTGCCCGGAACCTCGTCGATCCGGTAGCACTTGGCCTGATACTTCGAGTGTGCCGTGAGCCGGTCGGTCCACACCACAGTCCAAGTGGCCGTGGACGATTCGCCCGCCACCGCGGCCGCGGCCTCGATTGGATCCACGCCACGCTGCGGTGTCACCCGGAACACGGCGAGCACATCGGTGTCCGACGGCTGATAGTCGGGGGCGTAATACCCCATGGACGCATACGACTGAACGCCCGGATCCCACCGATCCCGTTCGATCTCTTCGGCCATCGTTCCTCCTGGAGCGTTGTGGGCGTTGCGAATTCCAGGATGACGGGGCCATCGACCACAAACAATTTGAATGTTTCTGGTAATCCTCAACCTTTTCTTCGGGTTTGCTACCGTCGGTGGGTGGGTATGGTGAGTGCGGCGCGGATGGAAACATTCCTGACCGTCGCCCGCCAGGGCAGCATCCGGCGCGCGGCGACCCAGCTGCACGTCACCGAGGCGGCGGTATCGGCCGCGGTCGCCCACATCGAGAAACAGCTGGGCGCCAAACTCATCGCGAAGGCGGGTCGCGGCATCGCGCTCACCGAGGCGGGGCGCGTCTACGCCGAATACTGCCGCAGCATCCTCGGTCTCATGAAGGAAGCCCAGGCCGCCGTGCGGCAGGCCGAGATCGGGCGTTTGCGCATCGGCGTGGTGGCCACCGCGGGCGAGTCCGTGCTGTTGCGCCCGCTGGCCAAGTTCCGCAACCGCTATCCGGACATCGAACTGAGTCTGTCCATCCATCCGCGCGACGTGCTGTTCGTCGAACTGCTGCACCACGAAACGGATCTCGTCATCGCGGGCCGCCCGCCGCGCGACGCGGGCCTGGTCACCCGCGCCCGGCGCGCCAGCCAGCTCGTCGTCGTCGGCGCGCCCGACCGCTGCCGCGACCCGCTGCGCTCCACCTGGCTGCTGCGCGGCCGTGGCTCCGGCACCCGCGACGCCACCCTCGCCCTACTCGACCAACTCCAGATCTCCCCACCCACCCTGACCCTCGGCTCGCACGGCGCGGTGATCGCCGCGGCCCGAGAAGGATTGGGCGTCACCTTGATTCACAACGACGCGGTCGAACACCACATCGAAACCGGAGCACTGCGCGTCCTGCCGGTGGACGGCACGCCCCTGGACCGCGCCTGGCACGCCATCACCACCCGCACCCCCACCCCCACCACGCGCCTGTTTCTCACGCACATCATGGATCGCGCCGAAGTGGGCGAAGACGCCTTCCAGAATCCAACGACGTTGTCGTAGAGCCCGATCGGCTATCGGGTGCGCCGCCGGCCACCGCCAACACTCGCGCCCGGATTCATCGCAGGGTGAGCGGGGGTGTCTCCTTCGCTCCGAGGGGCTCGAACACAAGACACCGCGGCACCGGCGATCCTGACAGGATGTGATGCGTATCACTCGCGTGTCGGCCAGTCGGTCACCACGATTCGATCAGCGGGGGATCGTGCTCTCGCCGCTGCCACTCCGCTGTGATGCGACGGAGTCGGGCCGGGGCGGCGATGCTGCGCATGCCTGCGATCTTGTCGCCACGGATCTCCAGGATCGCGACGCCGAGAACGCGGTCGTCGAGCGTGAACAGCATGGCCGGGCAACCATTCACCACGGCAGCGTGGATCGAGGGTGAGCCACCGGCGAATCGCCGCTTGGCCGCAGACGGTTTGAAGCCCGCCCGCACCGCCTCGGCGAGCCGCTGCGGAGTCGAGTACCGGATCAGCCTCGCGGCCAGCCCGCCTGCGCCGTCGGAGATGCCGGTCGCGTCATCGGTCAGCAGCGCCACCAGCCGTTCGGTCCGGCCCGAGGCTGCCGCATCGACGAAGGCCTCGACGATTCGCCGCGCGGAGGCAGGGTCTGTGTCGGCGCCGTTGCGGGCGGCGGCCATTCGACGCCGGGCCCGGTGGGCGTGTTGCTGGCTCGCGGACTCGGTGATGCCGAGAATCTCGGCTATCTCGGCGTGGTTGTACGCGAAGGCCTCGCGCAGCACGTAAACGGCCCGTTCGACCGGCGCCAGACGCTCCATGAGGGTCAGCACCGCCAGCGTCACCGATTCGCGCTGCTCGACGGTGTCGGCCGGGCCCAGCATCGGGTCGCGGTCCAGGAGCGGCTCCGGCATCCAGGTGCCTACCGCGCGTTCGCGCCGCACCTTCGCCGAACGGAGCCGGTCGATCGCCAGATTGGTGACGATCTTGGTCAGCCAGGCCTCGGGCACTTCGACGTACTCCCGGTCGGCGGCCTGCCACCGCAGGAAAGCGTCCTGCACCGTGTCCTCGGCGTCGGCGGCCGAGCCGAGCAGACGATAGGCGAGCGAGGCCAGCCGATTTCGGCTGGCCTCGAACCGCGCCACGGTGGCAGTGTCCATGAGCACGACTCTATGCGGCGACCACGTCGAGCGAGTGCTCTCGGGTGGTGGCCAAGCGGTACCGGCGACTCGGCTTTCCGAAGGTCGGGTGGCTCAGGGTCCATGCTGCGGTGGTGAGGATCGCCGACTTGACGCGCGCGGCCGTCCGGCCGCACAGCGCCCCCGACTTCGCCCGCGCGTCACCGTCGACCAGCTGGAAGATCGCGTCCTTGCGGCCGAGGCTGATGTGGTTGCCGACATACGCCAGCGAGGTCGCCTTGATCTTGCGCCCGGTCCGATCGCCGAGTATCGCGGCCGTCGCCTGCTGGCTGGTGAATCCCGCCGAAGCGCACGACATCGGCAACGGCCGACCGTTCTCGCCGATGACGAAGACGCTGTCACCGGCAACATAGACATCCGGGTGCGAGACCGACCGCATCTGACGGTCGACGGTGATCTGGCCGTTGGGTTCCACCGCGAGGCCGCTGGCGGCGGCGATCGGGTGGACGGCGAAACCGGCGGCCCACACGGTCGCGTCGGAGACGAAGGCGGTGCCGTCTGCGGCGATGGCCGCCGCCTCCTCGACGCGCTCGATCCTGGTGTGCTCGTGGACGGTGATACCGAACCGGTCGAAGGCACGCAGCAGGTGACGCCGGGCTTTCGCGCCGAGCCAGCCGCCCAGTTCGCCGCTGGTCGCGAGGCCGACCCGGAGCCCTGGACGAGCTTCGGCGATCTCGGTGGCGGCCTCGATCGCGGTCAGATTGCCGCCGACCACCAGTACCGTCCCGTCCTCGCCGAGCTCGTCCAGGCGTGCGCGCAGGCGCAGCGCGGCGGACCGCGCGGCCACGTGGAAGGCGTGTTCGCCGACGCCGGGAACGCCGTGGTCGGCAGCGGTGCTGCCGAGCGCGTAGAGCAGGGTGTCGTACGCGAGCCGGTCGATGCCCTTGTCGTCGGCGATCGTGACCGTCCGGTGCTCGACGTCGACGCCGGTCACCCGCGCCACTCGTAGCCGGATGCCGGTGCCCGCGAAGATCTCCGTCAGCGGCCGGTGGCGCAGCTCGTGCCCGGCGGCGAGCTGATGCAGGCGCAGCCGCTCGACGAAATCGGGTTCGGCGTTGACGACGGTGATCTCGAAGTCGTCGGAGTGGAGTTGGCGGGCCAGATACCCGGCGGAGAAGGCTCCGGCGTATCCGGCTCCGAGGACGACGATGCGGTGCTTCATGATTCGCTCCTGTCTGGTTCGCGTGCTCCCTGAACGAGACAGCCCGCGAATTCCTGACAGCATCAGTCAGTGAAGTGGGTCACCCGCGCTCACATCTGACCGTGCTGCGAATCGAAGGTGGCGGTGCGGCCGCCGAGGAGGATTTGGGCGCCGGGTTGCAGGATCACCGGGTGGCCGGGGAGGGCGCGGGTCCAGTCCTGGTGGCCGGGTTGACGGATGTGGGTGCCGTTGGCGGAGCCGCTGTCGATCACGGTGACATCCCAGTCCTTCAAACGGATCTCAGCGTGGGTGCGGGACATGCCGCCGGAGGCGTCCTCCACACGGATCGGGCGGGCGCCGCGCCGCGCCGCCTCGGAGTGGTCGGGTTCGCGGCCGAGTACGCAGTCGGAGTCGAGGATGTAGGAGGTGCCGTCGTCGAACAGCAGCAGGCCGAGCGGCGGGCGTTCGCCGTCGGTGAGGACGCAGGTGAGCTGGTCCATGCGGATGCCGCAGACCGCGCAGAACGACACCCGCGGATCGTTGTGGTGCTGACGCGCGCACTTGTAGCCCTTGACGATCACCCGCCGCTCGTCCGCGCCACGCGACACCGCCGGTTCGGGCTGGCGGCCCGGCCCGGACGCGACATGCCCGCTGTCGATCGGGCGGCCGCCGGACGAGTGCTCCGGCCCGGTGTCAGGCCGCACCGGCGAGCTCCCGCGCTTGTGTCCACCGTCGACCGGTTCGGGCGCGCGTCGATCCGGTTCCGGTGTGAACGGTCGTGGCACCGCGGTCTCGTCGTCGACCGGTGCGCTCGGCGCCAACGTCTCCTGGAGGTCGATCTCCGCGGTCCGCTGCGCGGCACTCGATCGATCGTCGGTCTGCCGCTGCCCCTGTGCGACCGAGGGCTTATGTCCTTTTACCACCGCCACTTTCGACACGGGCTGCCCGTACCAGAGCACCGCACCCGACCCCGGAACGGCACCTTCTGCCAACGTGCACACTCCGCGAATCCCCGGCAGCTCGCTCCCCCGATCCGCCTCGTCCACGAACAACCCGGCGCCGATCGCGGGCGCCGGGATCACCACCCGGTCCACGGTGAAACCGGCGTCGCTGCCGCGCAGCACCTCCGAGCGGTCGGCGCCGGCGAGCACCGCGCTGACCCGCCCGTGCAGGAACACCGCGAGTCCGGCGGCGGCCGGTGTGAGCACTCCGAACTCGACGGCGTCCTCGTCATCGAGACTCATCAGCCAGGTGGTGGCAAGGCGTGCGAACATGCGTCCGGTGCGCTTCGGCTCCTTGGCCGCCGCCTCGTCCACCAGTTCGCGCAACGCGATCAGGACGGCGCCCGCGAGAGTGTCTTCGGTCGCCGTCACATCGTCCCGGTTGGCCACCACGAGGACCACCCCGCCGTGGCACGCCACAAGGTGCGTCCCAGGCAGCACCTCGACCCGCGGATCCGTCACCGCCGTCCTCCTTCGCGGCGCCCGTCCCGGCTCGGACGGCGCACCGCCCCGCTCACAGGAACCTGCCTCCGTTGTACCGCCAGCGGTGGAAGAACAGCCGGATCGGCCCGTTCACGAAGAGCCAGAACACGATCCAGGTGACCACGAAGTGGATCAGGAACGCCGCCGCCGATGGCCGCAGCTGCTCGGGCAGCACGATCGTGGTGGTGCGGAGCAGCAGCCACATCAGCAGCCCCTCGTTCACCATCGTCAGCAACCCGAACAGCGTCGGCCAGTCCTTCTCCCATCGGAATTGCTGCAGCAAGTGGTACAGCAGCTCCCAGAGCACGCCGACCAGAATCACCGCGAGCAGCACCGACAGCGTCACCCGATAGGACTGGCCCAGTGAGAGCGAACCGGTCGGCAGCAGCGGCGTGATGAACAACGCGACAAGCAGACCGAGCGCGCCGAGCACGAGAACACGGGTCTGGATTCGCCCGTTCAGAGTGGGAGTCATCGCTCAGATCTTCTTGTCGTTGACCCACAGCCACCACTGCCGCGCGGAGCGCAGCGGGCCGAGGCGCCGGCAGAAGCCGAGCGCGGCGAGGTCGTCGGCCATTTCCAGTGCGGCGTATTGCAGCCCGAGGAACGAGTCGACGCCCGCGTAGTAGCCGCCGAGCGTCGCGCTGCCCGCGGCGTACATGCGCCCCGTGCCGCTGCGGGTGCCGATCAGCTCGAAGGTGCGGTCCACGTCGAGTCGGCCGACCGGATTGCGTCCGGCGCCCGTGTGGTCGAGCAGATCGGCCAGCAAACGGTGTTCGCGGATATCGGCTTCCAGTCCGGTGCAGTCGATGACGTAGTCGGCGTGCGCCTCGAACGGCTGGCTCGGCGGTCGAAACGGCAAGGGCGCCTCGGTATCCGGCGAGATGGTCGTCACCACGCCCGGCCTGCCGTCGGCGGGGCGCAGATCGTGCGCCGTGCCCGCCATCACCTGATACCACCCCTGCGCGCGGCCCCGCCGCAACTGTTCCTGCCAGCTCTTGCGCACCGGCGTGGTCGTTCCCCCGAGCGACTTGTACAGCGCGGCGCGCTGCTCACCTTCCAGCCCGCGCAGCTTCGCCTTGAGCTGCCCGCCCCACGCACCCTTGGGCCAGTTGAAACCCTGGTAGGACCAACCGTCGCCGCCCTTGCGGCGCAGGAACACGCTCGGTCCCTGCGGTCCCGCCACGTAGGTGCGGAACAGGTGCAGGATCCGGGTGTCGAGTTCGTACTGGTCGCGATCATCGATCAAACGCTGCAACACTCGGCTCGCCACGATCCCCGCGCCGCGGATCATGACCGTCCCCGGTCTTCGCTGCAACGCCTGATAGACGTGTTCGTGCGGTTCGTAGGCGTTCACGACGCGGGTGGGGTCGCGGAAGCGCTCGCGATAGGCCTGCAGGTCGGGCAGCAACCGCAATCCCGGATAGCCGACGGCCACGTGCACGTACGTGCTGCGGAAGGCCACGCGCTTGGTCGGCGTCGCGCCGTCGGGTGGAGTCAGGATCGTGTAATAGCCGCCGCCGTGGCGCCTGCGCACCATCCGGACCTGCCCTTTGTAGAGCGAGCGGGCGTAGTCGACGCGGTGGTACTCGCGCTCCATCGCGGCGAACGCCTGACCGGCGCGCGGGGTGTAGTAATTGGTGAGGATCGGCTCGGTGAGCACGTTCCACAGCGGCGCCAGCGACTTTTCGGCAATCGCCTCGCGTAGCGCGTACGACGGGAAGCCCCAAATGTTCTCGGGGGTGCTGCCGGAATCGCTGCGGAGTCGCTCGCCGCGCGGAATCTGCGACACCCTGGTCAGATATTCGTACCCGGCCCACGGCACGTCCTGCGGACCGAGCACCGCGATCGAACGCGCGGGCACACCGTAGATCCGGAGTGTGTCGAAGGCGGCGAACGACCCGATTCCGCTGCCGATCGTCACGAACGGTACATCGATGACCGGTATCCCGGCCCTGTCGAGCAAGTCATCGGTCCACACGTCGGTGTCGACGAGGACCGGGGTGAGATCTCCCCGCATTCGCCGGATGGTACCGGCTAATTCCTATGGGGCGCTTGCGATCACCTTGTACCCACGCAACCCACCCGCGACGACGCGCGCATCGATCTGCGCCAACCTGCCACGCCGCGGACCGCCGCGGACGTACCATCCCTGCGTGGCCGACTCGACTCGTTCCACCCCGCTGCGGGTGCTGGTCTACAGCAACGACGCCGATACCCGGCGCCAGGTGATGCTGGCGCTGGGCCGAAACCCGCACCCGGAGCTACCCGAACTCGACTACCTCGAGGTGGCCACGGCGCCGGTGGTGATCGAGCGGATGGACGAGGGCGGCATCGACCTCGCCATCCTCGACGGCGAATCGACGCCCGCGGGCGGACTCGGCATCGCCAAGCAGCTCAAGGACGAGATCGACGAGTGCCCACCGGTGCTCGTGCTCACCGGCAGGCCGGACGACGCCTGGCTGGCGACCTGGTCGCGGGCCGAAGCCGCCGTCGCGCACCCGATCGATCCGATCCGGCTCACCGAGGCCGTCGTCGCGCTGCTGCACGACCGCACCGCCGCCTGATTAATAGCAATTCCTCATCATTCGACCGGTGGATCGCATCGCCGTTTCGATCCATCCAGCCCAGCAACTGATGAGCAATCGTCACCAATGGCCCTTCGGGTACGCCGCCGAGCGCTACCGTCGCGTTCGGTCGCGCGATCATCGCGGGCGACTCATCGGTAGCGAAGATACTCGGCGGTAGCTTGGCGTCGTGCGCGCAGCACGAACGACGTGCCGGTTCGTCACGTGACAGACCGTGCGGATTGCCCCACATCAGTCATAAATCCCAGTTCCGAATTCGATCAAACAACCGGGAACAAAGGAGTGGCGGTCAGTCCTATCAGTTGTAGGCTGTGCCGTAGCTCACATGGGCGCGAGCACGGGTATGAGACCCGCTGTGTCTGATCTCCCTGGCGCACGCCCCGCCGAGCGAGGCCATGGGGCGAGTCTGGCCAAGGCGGACAACGACGTCAGCCCGCCTCGGAAGCTGCCACCAGCCGCCGTACAGGAGCCCCGGGAGGGCTCGCAGGAGGGGAAGTGCAGTCGTGAACATGGAGTTGCCGACCCTGGTGCTCGGCGCGGTCGCCGCGGCCTTCGCGGTCTTTTCCATACTCTTGGCCGCTCTGATCGGGCCGAAGCGCTACAACCGGGCCAAGCTGGAGGCCTACGAGTGCGGCATCGAGCCCACTCCGCACGCCGTCGCGGGCGGGCCGGGAAACGTTACCGGACAGCGCTTTCCGGTGAAGTACTACCTCACCGCCATGCTGTTCATCATCTTCGACATCGAGATCGTGTTCCTCTACCCGTGGGCCGTTCACTTCGACGCGCTGGGTCTCTTCGGTCTCGCCGCGATGGCGCTGTTCATCTTCAACGTCTCGGTCGCCTACGCCTACGAGTGGCGCCGCGGCGGACTCAGTTGGGACTGATCGCCACCAAGGTTTCGCCCGCACAGTGGAAGTGAGAGTTAGTCGGATATGGGTCTCGAGGAAAAACTGCCCAGCGGCTTTCTGCTGAGCACGGTGGAGGACTTCGCCGGATATCTGCGCAAGGGCTCGTTGTGGCCCGCCACCTTCGGTCTCGCCTGCTGCGCCATCGAGATGATGGCCACCGGCGCAGGACGATTCGACATCGCCCGCTTCGGCATGGAGGCGTTCCGCGCCTCGCCACGCCAGGCCGATCTGATGATCGTCGCGGGCCGGGTCAGCCAGAAGATGGCGCCGGTGCTGCGGCAGGTCTACGACCAGATGACCGAGCCGAAATGGGTGCTCGCCATGGGCGTCTGCGCCTCCTCCGGCGGCATGTTCAACAACTACGCCATCGTGCAGGGCGTCGACCACGTGGTGCCGGTCGACATCTACCTGCCCGGCTGCCCGCCCCGCCCGGAGATGCTGCTCAACGCGATTCTGGCACTGCACGCCAAGATTCAGGAGATGCCGCTCGGCGTCAACCGCGAGGAGGCGGTCCGCGCCGCCGAGCAGGCGGCGCTGGCGGCGACACCGACCATCCGGATGGAGGGTCTGCTGCGATGACCTTCGACTCCCCCGAGAACGCCGAAACCAGTTCGCCCCAGTCGGAAATCGACGCCGCCGCGACCGCGGGACCCGAGGGCACGCTGCCGCCGGAGGCCGAACCCGAGCCCGCGGGCGAGGACATCATCGGCGTGCGGCGCGGCATGTTCGGCATCTCCGGCACCGGCGACACCTCCGGATACGGCCGCCTGGTCCGTCCCGTCACACTGCCCGGCAGTACGCCAGCGCCCTACGGCGGCTACTTCGACGCGATCGTCGACGCGCTGCGAACGGCGTTGGCGCCCACCGGCACACCGTTCGAGAGCGCGATCGAGAAGGTCGTCGTCTTCCGCGGCGAGCTCACGCTGCACGTGCGCAGGGAGCACCTGCCGCTGGTCGCACAGGCGTTGCGCGACGACGCCGCACTGCGTTTCGAACTGTGCCTGGGCGTCAACGGCGTGCATTACCCGAACGACACGGGTCGCGAACTGCACGCGGTGTACCACCTGATGTCGGTCACCCACAGCCGCAGGCTGCGCGTCGAGGTGTCCGCACCCGACGCCGACCCGCACATCCCCTCGCTGTACTCGGTGTACCCCACCACCGACTGGCACGAGCGGGAGACCTACGACTTCTTCGGCATCCTCTTCGACGGTCACCCGTCGCTGACCCGCATCGCCATGCCCGACGACTGGCGTGGCCACCCGCAGCGGAAGGACTACCCGCTCGGCGGGATCCCGGTCGAATACAAGGGCGCGCGCATCCCGCCGCCCGACGAGCGGAGGGCGTACAGCTAGTGAACGACATCGATACCCAGCCCGGCGTCGACACCACCGACTCCGGGCGCGAACCCGCTGCGCACCGGCGGGAGCACGCCGCGAACCCATCGGAACCGACCGTCGTCACCGTCGCCGGTCAGGACTGGGACACCGTCACCGAAACCCTCGACGGCGCGGGCGAAGAACGCATCGTCGTCAACATGGGCCCGCAGCACCCGTCCACACACGGCGTGCTGCGGATCATCCTGGAGATCGAGGGCGAGACGGTCACCGAGGCCCGCTGCGGCATCGGTTACCTGCACACCGGCATCGAGAAGAACCTCGAGTTCCGCAATTGGACGCAGGGCGTCACCTTCGTGACCCGGATGGACTACCTCTCGCCGTTCTTCAACGAGACGGCGTACTGCCTCGGTGTGGAGCGGCTGCTCGACGTCACCGAGCAGATTCCCGAGCGGGCCACCGTCATCCGCGTGCTGCTGATGGAGCTCAACCGCATCTCCTCGCACCTGGTCGCGCTCGCCACCGGCGGCATGGAACTGGGCGCGCTCACCCCGATGCTGTTCGGGTTCCGCGAGCGCGAACTCATCCTCGACGTCTTCGAGACGATCACCGGCCTGCGGATGAACCACGCCTACATTCGTCCAGGCGGCCTGGCCCAGGACCTGCCCGACGACGGCGTCACCAAGGTCCGCGAACTGCTTGCCCTGTTGCCGAAACGGCTGCGCGACATGGAGCATCTGCTCACCCAGAACCCGATCTGGAAGGCGCGCACCCAGGACATCGGCTACCTGGACCTGACCGGTTGCATGGCCCTCGGCATCACCGGCCCGGTGCTCCGCGCCACCGGCCTGCCGCTGGATCTGCGCAAAGCCCAACCCTATTGCGGTTACGAGAACTACGAGTTCGACATCCCCACCACCACCGGCTGCGACTGCTACGGCCGCTACCTGATCCGGGTGGAGGAGATGAAGGAATCGCTCAAGATCGTCGAACAGTGCCTGGACCGGCTGCGGCCCGGGCCGGTGATGATCGAGGACAAGAAGCTGGCCTGGCCCGCCGACCTGCAACTCGGCCCCGACGGACTCGGCAACTCCCCCAAGCACATCGGCCGCATCATGGGCACGTCGATGGAGGGCCTCATCCACCACTTCAAGCTCGTCACCGAGGGCATCCGGGTCCCGGCCGGGCAGGTGTACGTGGCGGTCGAATCGCCGCGCGGCGAGCTGGGCGTGCACATGGTCAGCGACGGCGGCACCCGGCCCTACCGCGTGCACTATCGCGATCCTTCGTTCACGAATCTGCAAGCGGTGGCGGCGATGTGCGAGGGCGGCATGGTCGCCGATGTCATCGCCTCCGTCGCCAGCATCGACCCGGTGATGGGTGGTGTCGACCGATGACCGAGATCCTGCTCAAGTTGTCCACTCGGCCCGAGCCGTTCCCGCCCTACGTGCGGGAGCGGCTGGAGATCGACGCGGCCGCGATCATCGCGCGTTACCCACACCCGCGTTCGGCACTGCTGCCGCTGCTGCATCTGGTGCAGGCCGAGGAGGGGCACGTCTCCGGCACCGGCATCGAGTTCTGCGCCGAGCAGCTGGGCCTCACCGGCGCCGAGGTGACCGCGGTGGCCACCTTCTACTCCATGTTTCGGCGCACACCGACCGGCGACTATCACGTCGGCGTGTGCACCAACACGCTGTGCGCGGTCATGGGCGGCGACGCGATCCTCGCCGCGCTGGAAACCCATCTCGGCCTGCGCCACGGCGAGACCACGGCCGACGGGTCGATCACCCTCGAGCACATCGAATGCAACGCCGCCTGCGATTTCGCGCCGGTCGTGATGGTGAACTGGGAGTTCTTCGACAACCAGACACCGGAATCGGCGCGAGCCCTGGTCGACGCGTTGCGTGCCGGGCAGCAGGTGACACCGACCCGTGGCGCACCGCTGTGCACGTTCCGGGAGACCGCGCGGATCCTCGCCGGCTTCCCCGACGAGCGGCCCGGCGCGCTCGACGGCGCGGCCGGGGAGGCGACCGTCGCGGGTCTGCGGGTGGCCAAGGACAACGACATGCAGGCGCCGCGGCCGAACGGGGAGGGCCTCCGATGACGATGTTGACGCCGGTGCTCACCGAATACTGGGACGATCCGCAGTCCTGGACCATCCACACCTACCGGCAGCACGACGGCTATCAAGCCGTGCGCAAGGCGCTGCGGATGGAGCCCGACCAGGTCATCCAGACGGTCAAGGACGCCGGACTGCGCGGTCGCGGCGGCGCGGGCTTCCCGACCGGCATGAAGTGGGGCTTCATCCCGCAGGGTCCCGGACCCGACGGCACGGTGAAACCGCACTACCTGGTGGTCAACGCCGACGAGTCGGAACCCGGTACCTGCAAAGACATTCCGCTCATGCTGGCCACGCCGCACGCGCTGATCGAGGGCGTGATCATCGCCGCCTACGCCATCCGCGCCGCCACCGCGTTCATCTACGTGCGCGGCGAAGTGGTGCCCGTGCTGCGCAGGTTGCAGGCGGCGGTCGCGCAAGCCTACGAAGCGGGCTACCTCGGTCGCGACATCCTCGGCTCCGGCTTCGACCTCGAGCTGATCGTGCACGCGGGCGCGGGCGCCTACATCTGCGGCGAGGAGACCGCGCTGCTGGATTCGCTGGAGGGCCGCCGCGGCCAGCCCAGGCTGCGACCGCCGTTCCCGGCCGTCGCGGGTCTCTACGCCTGCCCGACGGTGGTCAACAACGTGGAGTCCATCGCCAGCGTGCCGCCCATCATCCTCAACGGCACCGACTGGTTCCGTTCCATGGGCAGCGAGAAGTCCCCCGGTTTCACGCTCTACTCGCTGTCCGGCCACGTGGCCAGGCCGGGTCAGTACGAGGCGCCGCTCGGCATCACGCTGCGGGAGCTGCTCGACTACGCGGGCGGCGTGCGCGCGGGCCACCGGGTGAAGTTCTGGACGCCGGGCGGCTCGTCCACCCCGCTGTTCACCGAGGAGCACCTGGACGTCCCGCTCGACTACGAGGGCGTTATGGGCGCGGGATCCATGTTGGGCACCAAGGCTTTACAGATCTTCGACGACACCACCTGCGTGGTGCGCGCGGTGCTGCGCTGGACCGAGTTCTACGCACACGAGTCCTGCGGCAAATGCACACCGTGCCGGGAGGGCACCTACTGGCTGGTCCAGCTGCTGAAGCGGGTCGAGGAGGGCCGCGGCACCGAGTCGGATCTGGACAAGTTGCTCGACATCAGCGACAGCATCAACGGCAAATCGTTCTGCGCGCTCGGCGACGGCGCGGCCAGCCCGATTCTCTCCTCGCTGAAGCACTTCCGCGAGGAGTACATCGACCATCTGCGCTCGGGCGGCTGCCCGTTCGATCCCGCGCGCTCGACGGCCTGGGCCGAGGAAGAAGGGGCTCGATGAGCACGGCATCGCGCAGCGATTCGATGAGGGGTGGCGGCCGGGAGACGGGTGGGCCGGCGACTGTGAGTACCAATACGAGCGGGCTGACGCCCGCGGATCTCGTCACCGTCGTCATCGACGGCACGCCCGTCAGCGTGCCCGCCGGAACCCTGGTGATCCGCGCCGCGGAACTCATCGGCATCCAGATCCCGCGCTTCTGCGACCATCCGCTGCTCGATCCCGTCGGCGCCTGCCGCCAATGTCTGGTCGAGGTGGAGGGCCAGCGCAAGCCGGTCGCCTCCTGCACCCAGACCGTGGCCGACGGCATGATCGTGCACACCCAGCTCACCTCGCAGGCCGCCGAACGGGCGCAGGAAGGGGTGATGGAGCTGCTGCTCATCAACCATCCCCTGGACTGCCCCGTCTGCGACAAGGGCGGCGAGTGCCCGCTGCAGAACCAGGCCATGTCCTCCGGCCGTCCGGAGACCCGGTTCGACGGCGTGAAACGCACCTACCCCAAACCGATTCCGCTGTCCTCGGCAGTCCTGCTGGACCGGGAGCGCTGCGTGCTGTGCGCCCGCTGCACCCGGTTCTCGCAGCAGGTGGCGGGTGATCCGTTCATCGAGTTGATGGACCGCGGCGCGCTCGAACAGGTCGGCACCGCGCAGGCCGAACCGTTCGACTCCTACTTCTCCGGCAACACGGTGCAGATCTGTCCGGTCGGCGCGCTCACCGGCACCAGCTACCGATTCCGCGCCCGTCCGTTCGATTTGGTCTCCAGCCCCAGCGTGTGCGAGCACTGCGCCTCGGGCTGCGCGCAGCGCACCGATCACCGCCGCGGCAAGGTGTTGCGCCGGCTCGCGGGCGACGACCCGCAGGTCAACGAGGAATGGAACTGCGACAAGGGACGCTGGGCGTTCGCCTACGCCACCGAGCGCGACCGCCTCACCACCCCGCTGGTCCGCGGCTGGGACGGCACCCTGCGTCCGGCATCCTGGTCCGAGGCGCTCGCCGCCGCGGCCGAGGGGCTGGCCGCCGCGCACGGCAACGCCGGTGTGCTCGTCGGCGGACGGGTGACCGAGGAAGACGCCTACGCCTATTCGAAGTTCGCGCGAGTCGCGCTCGGCACCAACGACATCGACTTCCGTATTCGTCCGCATTCGGTGGAGGAAGCCGATTTCCTCGCCGCCCGGGTCGCCGGGCAAGGCGTCACCGTCGACTACGACGCGCTGGAGCGGGCTCCGATCGTGCTGCTCGTCGGGTTCGAGCCCGAGGAAGAGTCCCCAATCGTCTACCTGCGGTTGCGCAAGGCCGCCCGCAAGCGCGGCCTGCCCGTCTACGCGCTGGCGCCGTACGCCTCGCGTGGTCTCGAGCGCATGTCGGGCACCCTCATTCCGGCGACGCCGGGGGCCGAACCGCACCTGATGGAGGCGCTTCGCACGGGCGAGATCCCGTTCGACGGCCAGGAATCCGAGACGATGGCCGCGGCCGCGCGACTGTTGCGCGATCCGGGCGCGGTGGTCATGGTCGGCGAGCGCATGGCGGGCATCCCCGGCGCGCTGTCGGCCGCCGTCCGGCTGGCCGAGGAGACCGGCGCCGCGCTGGCATGGGTGCCGCGGCGGGCAGGTGAGCGCGGCGCGGTCGAAGCGGGGGTTCTCCCCGGACTGCTGCCCGGCGGTCGACCGGTGGCGGATCCGCTTGCCAGGCAACAGGTTCGCGAGATCTGGAACGTCGACGAACTGCCGGTGACGGCGGGGCGCGACACCACGGCGATCTTGGACGCCGCGCCGACCCTGGGCGCGCTGGTCGTCGGCGGCGTCGATGTCGCCGATCTGCCCGACCCGAACGCCGCGCTCACCGCCATCGACGCGGCACGCTTCGTCGTCAGCCTGGAACTGCGGCACAGCGCCGTCACCGAGCGCGCCGACGTGGTCTTCCCGGTGGCCGCGACCATGGAGAAGTCCGGCACCTTCCGCACCTGGGAGGGCAGGCCGCGGCCATTCGACGCCGCGCTCGGCGAATCCACCGTGCGCCGCACCGCCGCACCGCTGTCCGATCAGCGGGTGCTGCAAGCCATCGCCGACGAGATGCGGGTGCGCCTCGGCCTCCCCGACACCGCGACGGCGCGCGCCGAACTCGCCGCGCTCGGCGCCTGGGACGGCCAGCCCGTCGCCGCGCCCGCGCACCGGCCGCATCCGATCACCCAGCCCCGGCAGGGCAGCGCGGTGTTGGCGGGCTGGCGAATGCTGCTCGACCTGGGCCGTATGCAGGACGGCGAACCGAATCTGGCGGGCATCGCCCGTCCGCCGGTGGTCCGGCTCTCCCCCGCGACCGCCGCCGAGATCGGCGCGGCCAACGACGATCCGGTCACCGTCACCTCCGAGCGCGGCATGCTCACGCTGCCGCTGCTGATCACCGACATGCCCGACCGGGTGGTGTGGCTGCCGCTGAATTCCCCCGGCAGCTCGGTGCCCGAACAGCTCGCCACCCAGCCGGGCGGCGTCGTGCAAGTGCGCCACGCCGACGAGAGGATGAAGGAACACCGCCATGAGTGATCCGGCTCTGTTCGCCACGGCGACCGTAGGGCCCTCCGTGGCCACGCGAGCTACCGCCTCCGCGCCTGACACGCTCGCCCTCTTCGGCCACGACCCCCTGTGGCTCGTCATCGCCAAATCCCTGGCGATCTTCGTCTTCCTGCTGCTCACCCCGATGATCGCGGTGCTCGCGGAACGAAAGATCGTGGCGCGCATGCAGATGCGCATCGGCCCCAACCGCGTCGGCCCCAAAGGCTCGCTCCAGAGCATCGCCGACGGCGTGAAGATGGCGCTCAAAGAGGACATCGTCCCCGCCATCGTGGACAAGCCGATCTACATCCTGGCGCCGATCATCGCGGCCATTCCGGCGTTCATGGCTTTCGCGGTGATCCCGTTCGGCGGTGAGGTGTCCATCGCGGGCCACCGCACCGCACTGCAGCTGACCGACATGCCGGTGGGCGTGCTGTACATCCTCGCCATCACCTCGATCGGCGTGTACGGCATCGTGCTCGCGGGTTGGGCGTCCGGCTCGACCTACCCGCTGCTCGGCGGACTGAGGTCGACGGCGCAGGTCATCTCCTACGAGATCGCGATGGCGCTCTGCTTCGCCGCGGTGTTCCTGCACGCGGGCACGATGGCGACCTCCGGCATCGTCGCCGCCCAGGACGGCACCTGGTACGTCTTCCTGCTGCTGCCCTCGTTCCTGATCTACTGCGTGTCGATGGTCGGCGAGACCAACCGGGCGCCGTTCGACCTGCCGGAGGCCGAGGGCGAACTCGTCGGCGGCTTCCACACCGAGTACTCCTCGCTGAAGTTCGCGATGTTCATGCTCGCCGAATACGTCAACATGGCAACGGTTTCGGCGCTGGCGACCACGCTGTTCCTCGGCGGCTGGCACGCGCCGTGGCCGATCAACATGTGGTCGGGCGCGAACACCGGCTGGTGGGGCCTGCTGTGGTTCACCGCCAAGGTGTGGACGTTCCTGTTCGTGTTCATCTGGCTGCGCGGCACCTTGCCGCGGCTGCGCTACGACCAGTTCATGAATCTGGGCTGGAAGCTGCTCATCCCGGTGTCGCTGCTGTGGGTCATGCTCGTCGCCGCGGCTCGGGTGCTCGACAACGAGGGTTTCGCCTGGGCGACCGCCGCCATGATCGTCGCGGGCGTGCTGATCACGGCGCTGATGATCGGGCTGTTCCTGCGGGCCGGACGCCGACCGGGCGCCCCGCCACTCGTCGACGAACCAACGGCCGACGCGCACGCGCCGAGCGGCGTCTTCCTCGGCTTCCCGACACCGCCGCTGCCCGCCGGCATCCGTCACGTGGACGCGACGAAAGGTCATCCGCTGGAACCGCTTTCCGGTTTCGCGGTCACCGCGCTCACCATGTTCAAGAAGCCGAACACCGAGTTCTACCCCGAGCACAAGGTGCCGACCGCGCCCCGCTATCACGGTCGCCACCAGCTCAACCGTCATCCCGACGGTCTGGAGAAGTGCATCGGCTGCGAACTGTGCGCCTGGGCCTGCCCCGCCGACGCGATCTACGTGGAAGGCGCGGACAACACCGAGACCGAACGCTTCTCCCCCGGCGAACGGTACGGCCGCGTCTACCAGATCAACTACCTGCGCTGCATCGGCTGCGGCCTGTGCATCGAGGCCTGCCCGACGCGGGCGCTCACCATGACCAACGAGTACGAACTCGCCGACGACAACCGCGCCGACCTCATCTACGAGAAGGACCGGCTGCTCGCGCCACTCGAACCGGGCATGACCGCACCGCCGCACGACATGTACCCCGGGACGACCGAGGGCGACTACTACCGCGGCACCGTCCCCGGCGCGGACGCCGAATCCGACGAGAAGCAGCGCGCGACAGCAGGCGCGGAAGGAGGGACGCGGTGACGCTACTGATGGCCGCCGAGCCACTGACCCGCACATCCACCGGCGAGGCCGTGCAGTTCTGGATCCTGGCCCCGCTCGCCGTCCTCGGCGCGCTCGGCATGGTGTTCGCGGCCAAAGCCGTGCACTCCGCGATCTGCCTGGCCGCCACCATGATCACGCTCGCGGTGTTCTACATCGCCCAGGACGCGCTGTTCCTCGGCGTGGTGCAGATCGTGGTCTACACCGGCGCGGTGATGATGCTGTTCCTGTTCGTGCTCATGCTGGTGGGCGTCGACTCCGCCGAATCGTTGAAGGAGACCCTGCGCGGCCAGCGCTTCGCCGCCGCCGCGGTGGGACTCGGTTTCGGCTTCCTTTTCATCAGCGGCATCGCCACCGGCGTCCGCGACACCGGAATCCGATTCCCCGCCACCGGTTTCGCCGGTCGCGACGTGATCGGCGAACTCGCCGAGCTGATCTTCGTCCGGTACGTGTGGGCATTCGAACTCACCGGCGCGCTGCTCATCACCGCCACCATCGGCGCGATGGTGCTCGCGCACCGCGAACACTTCGGCCCGCGGATGGATCAGCGCGAACTGTCCCGCAGGCGGTTCCGCGACGGCACGAGCCGCGCCACCCCGCTGCCGACGCCCGGCGTCTACGCCAGGCACAACGCCGTGGACATTCCCGCCAGGCTGCCGGACGGCTCGTTCGAGGAGCTGTCGGTCAGCACCATCTTGCGGCACCGCCGCACCAGGGCGCTGACCGAGGCGGCCGTCATCTCGGTCGGCTCCGGCGACGGTGACGCGAAGACCAACGGCCACGAACCCGCCGACGAGGAAGGCACCCGGTGAACCCCGAGAACTATCTGTTCCTGTCCGCCCTGCTGTTCACGATCGGCGCGGCCGGAGTGCTGTTGCGGCGCAACGCGATCGTGGTGTTCATGTGCATCGAGCTGATGCTCAACGCGGTGAACCTGGCGTTCGTCACCTTCGCGAGGATGCACGCGAACCTGGACGGCCAGGTGTTCGCGTTCTTCACGATGGTGGTCGCCGCGGCCGAGGTGGTCGTCGGCCTCGCCATCATCATGACCATCTTCCGCGCCCGCCGCTCGACCTCGGTCGACGACGCCAACCTGCTGAAGTTCTGACGTGGATACCGCGATCCTGACGCTGCTGCCCGCGCTGCCGCTGGCCGGGGCCGTCATATTGCTGCTCCTCGGGCGCGTCGCCGACAAGTGGGGCCATGTGCTCGGTTGCCTGGCCGCGCTGGCCTCCTTCGGCGTGGCCGTGTGGGCGTTCGTCGTCATGCTCGGGCGCGACGGCGCCGAGCGGGCGGTGCACGCCGACCTGTTCAGCTGGGTGCCGGTGAGCGGCCTGCAAGTGGACTTCGGTCTGCAAATCGACCAGCTGTCCATGTGTTTCGCGCTGCTGATCACCGGTGTCGGCTCCCTGATCCACCTGTACTCGATCGGGTACATGAGCCACGATCCGGATCGGCGGCGGTTCTTCGCCTACCTCAACCTGTTCCTCGCGGCCATGCTGCTGTTGGTGCTGGCGAACAACTACCTGGTGCTCTATTTCGGCTGGGAGGGCGTCGGTCTCGCCTCCTACCTGCTGATCGGCTTCTGGTACGGAAAGCCTTCCGCCGCAACGGCCGCCAAGAAGGCGTTCGTGGTCAACCGGGTCGGCGACATGGGCTTGGCGCTGGCCATGATGGCGATGTTCGCGACTTTCGGCTCGATCGGATTCGGCGAGGTGTTCGCCGCAGCGCCGGGAGCGAGCGAGGGCACGCTCACCGCGATCGGCCTGCTGCTGTTGCTCGCCGCGTGCGGCAAGTCCGCGCAGGTGCCGCTGCAGTCCTGGCTCGGTGACGCGATGGAGGGCCCGACGCCCGTGTCGGCGCTCATCCACGCGGCCACGATGGTCACCGCCGGTGTCTACCTGATCGCGCGGTCCAACGTGATCTTCGACCTCGCGCCGAACGCCCAGCTGGCCGTGGTGCTCGTCGGCGCGGTGACGCTGTTGTTCGGCGCGATCGTCGGCTGCGCCAAGGACGACATCAAGAAGGCGCTGGCCGCGTCCACCATGAGCCAGATCGGATACATGGTGCTCGCCGCGGGTCTCGGACCCGCGGGCTACGCCTTCGCGATCATGCACCTGCTCACCCACGGCTTCTTCAAGGCGGGCCTGTTCCTCGGGGCGGGCTCGGTGATGCACGCGATGAACGACGAGGTCGACATGCGCCGCTACGGCGGACTGCGCAAGGTGCTGCCGATCACCTACGTCACCTTCGGGCTCGGCTACCTCGCGATCATCGGAGTGCCGCCGTTCGCGGGCTTCTTCTCCAAGGACAAGATCATCGAGGTGGCCTTCGCCGAGGGCGGCGCGGCCGGGTACGCGCTGGGCACGGTCACCTTGCTCGGTGCGGGTCTCACCGCGTTCTACATGACGCGGGTGATGCTGATGACCTTCTTCGGCTCGCCACGCTGGAAGCCCGACACGCATCCGCACGAGGCGCCCGCGGTGATGACCGGTCCGATGATCCTGCTGGCCATCGGCTCGCTCGCCTCCGGCCTGGTGTTCGTCCTCGGCAACGCGCTGGTGAACTGGCTGGAGCCGGTGGTCGGCGCGCACCACGGCGAGGAGGTGGTGCCCGCGGGCGTGGTCACCGTACTCGCGCTGGCCGTCGTCTCGGTCGGCGTCACCATCGCCTACAGCCAGTACGCGCAGCGCGACATCCCGGAAACGGCGCCGGAGGAAGTCTCGGCGCTCACCGTCGCCGCCCGCAAGGATCTCTATGGCGATGCGGTCAACGAGGGCGTGTTCATGCGTCCCGGCCAGCACCTCACCCGGTCGCTGGTCTTCGTCGACAACCGCGGCATCGACGGGATCGTCAACGGCACGGCCGCGCTGATCGGCGGGCTCTCGGCCCGCGTCCGCCGGGTCCAGTCCGGATTCGTGCGGTCCTACGCCCTGTCCATGTTCACCGGCGCGGCCCTGGTGGCCGCCGCCCTGCTGGCGGTGAGGATCTGGTGACTACCTATCCCTGGTTGACCACCCTCTGGCTGCTTCCGGTCGTCGGCGCGGTCCTCGTGCTGGCGTTGCCCGCCGCGCGGCGGGTGCTGGCACGCGGTGTGGCGCTGACATTTTCGGTGGCCGCGCTGGTGATCGCCGTCGTGCTCGCCATGCGATTCGAGCCCGGCGGCGAGCAATACCAGTTCGTCGAATCCCACGAGTGGATCCCCGCCTTCGGCGCCGGATACACCCTCGGCTTGGACGGCATCGCGCTGGTGCTGGTGCTGCTCACCACGGCGCTGGTGCCGCTGCTGATCCTGGCGGGCTGGCACGACGACCGCGCGGCGGGCTCCGGCAGGCGGGTCGCGCACACCTATATGGCGCTGATCCTGCTCGTCGAGGCGATGGTGCTGGTCTCCTTCGTGGCGCTGGACATCCTGCTGTTCTACGTCTTCTTCGAGGCCATGCTCATCCCGATGTACTTCCTCATCGGCGGCTTCGGGCCGAAGACGGCGGATGTGCAACTGCGCCAGCAGCGTTCGCGTGCGGCGGTGAAGTTCCTGCTGTACAACCTGTTCGGCGGACTGATCATGCTGGCCGCGGTCATCGGTCTCTACGTGCTGACAGCGCGCGAGGGCCTCGGCGCGGACGGTGCGGGAACCTTCGACTTCCGCACCGTGGTCGCCGCCGCCAATGCCGGTGAGCTCGGCGCGGGTCCGGCGGTGCTGAACGCCCTGTTCCTCGGGTTCATGTTCGCCTTCGCCGTGAAGGCGCCGCTGTGGCCGCTGCACACCTGGCTGCCCGACGCGGCGGTCGCCGCGACACCGTCCAGCGCCGTGCTGATGATGGCGGTGGTCGACAAGGTGGGCACCTTCGGCATGCTGCGCTACTGCCTGCTGCTGTTCCCCGACGCGTCGGGAACCTACGCGCCGCTGGTGATCACGCTCGCGGTGGTCGGCATCGTCTACGGAGCGCTGCTGGCGATCGGCCAGACCGACGTGATGCGCCTCATCGCCTACACCTCGATCTCGCACTTCGGCTTCATCATCCTCGGCATCTTCGCCATGACCAGTCAGGCGCAGACCGGGGCGACGCTCTACATGATCAATCACGGCATCTCCACCGCCGCGCTGTTCCTGATCGCCGGGTTCCTCGTCTCGCGGCGCGGCACCCGGGTCATCGCCGAGTACGGCGGGGTGCAGAAGGTCGCGCCGGTGCTGGCCGGGACGTTCCTCATCGCGGGACTCGCGACGCTGTCGCTGCCCGGTCTCGCGCCGTTCGTCAGCGAATTCCTCGTGTTGATCGGCACTTTCAGCCGCTACCAGGTGGCCGCGATCGTCGCGACCGGCGCGCTGGTGCTCGCCGCTATCTACGTGCTGTGGCTGTACCAGCGGATGATGACCGGTCCGGTGACGAAGGGCAACGAGAACCTCCACGATCTGGCGCCGCGCGAACTGCTCGTCGTCGCACCGCTGATCGCGGCGCTGCTGTTCCTCGGTCTCTATCCGAAACCGGTGCTGGACTTCATTGATCCCGCCGTCGGCCAGACACTGACCACCATCGGCCGCCAGGATCCCGCGCCGACGGTTCCGGCGCCCGCAGCGGGCGCGGCGAACCTCCAGGAAGGAGGGCACAAGTGACCACGCACTCGATCCCGCTCGCCGCGTCCGTTCCCGCGCCGAGCATCGAATACGGCGCGCTCGCACCGATGCTCATCGTGTTCGGCGTCGCGGTGGCCGCGGTGCTGGTGGAGGCGTTCGTCGCGCGGCGCTACCGCTACGGCACCCAGGTGTGGCTCAGCCTGATCGGTCTCGCGGCGGCGTTGGTGGCCGTCATCCGGTTGGCGGGCACCGAATCGACCGCGGTGTCCGGGGCCGTCGCGATCGACGGGGTGACGTTGTTCTTGCAGGGCACCATCCTGGTGGTGTCGCTCCTCGGCGTGCTGTTCATCGCCGAACGCGGCGCGCAACCGCGGTCGCAGGCGCGGTCCGGGCCCGGCACCTGGAGCCTGGCCGCGGCGACCGTCGGTCGCGGCGCGGACGCGTTCACCCCGCAGGCGTCGGCGGTCCCCGGCAGCGCGGACGAGCAGGCCGCGATCCGCGCGGGCATCGCGACCACCGAGGTCTTTCCGCTGACGCTGCTCGCGGTCGGCGGCCTGCTGCTCTTCCCCGCCTCGAACGATCTGCTGACCATGTTCGTCGCGCTGGAAGTGCTGTCGCTGCCGCTGTATCTGCTGTGCGGGCTCGCGCGGCGCAAGCGACTGCTCTCCCAGGAGGCGGCGCTAAAATACTTCCTGCTCGGGGCGTTTTCGTCGGCGTTCTTCCTGTACGGCGTCGCGCTGCTGTACGGGCAGGCTGGGACGGTGCGGCTGTCCGGGATCGCCGACGCGATCGCGGAGCATCCGTCCGACGCGATGCTGGCGCTGCTCGGCGTGGCGATGCTGGCGGTCGGGCTGCTGTTCAAGATCGGCGCGGTGCCGTTCCAATCCTGGGTTCCCGACGTGTATCAGGGGGCGCCGACCCCGATCACCGCGTTCATGGCGGCGGCGACCAAGATCGCCGCAGTCGGCGCCATGTTGCGCATATTGCAGGTCGCGGTGCCTGGCTTGCGGGACGACTGGCGGCCGGTGCTCGCCGCGGTCGCGATCGCGACGATGGTGGTCGGCGCGGTGCTCGCGGTGACGCAGACCGATGTGAAGCGGATGCTGGCGTATTCGTCGGTAGCGCACGCGGGCTTCATCATCACCGGTCTGGTCGCCGCCAACGACGCGGGCGTCGCGGCGGTGCTGTTCTATCTGGTCGCCTATGGGCTGGGCACGCTCGGCGCGTTCGCGGTGGTGAGCCTGGTCCGCGAGCCCAGCGGTGACGAGGCGACCGCGCTGGCGCAGTGGGCCGGGCTCGGCCGCCGCTCCCCCTGGCTGGCGACGGTTTTCGCGCTGCTGCTGCTCTCCTTCGCCGGTCTGCCGCTCACCAGCGGGTTCGTCAGCAAGTTCGCCGTGTTCGAGGCGGCCGCTTCCGGTGACGCCGTGACGCTCGTCATCGTCGGCGTCATCTCGAGCGCCGTCGCGGCGTTCTTCTACATCCGCGTGATCGTGTTGATGTTCTTCACCGATCCCCCGACGGATGCCCCGGTGGTGGTCACGCCCGCGCTCACCCAGGCACTCGTCCTGCTGACCGCCGTGGCGACCCTGGTGCTCGGTGTGTTCCCGCAGCCGCTGCTGGATCTGGCCGAGCGAGCGTCGACCTTCGTGCGCTAAGCTCGTGCGCACACGCGCTGGCCCCGACCGGAGACTCGGTCGGGGCCAGCGCTTTTCGCGCTACTTGTCGAGTTTCGCCCGGAACGGGCCGCCGACGCTGTTGAACAGCAGGTCGCCGTTCGGGAACGCCTCGATGATCGCGTACGCGCCGTTGCCGTAGTTCGACTGCCCGAAGATGGTGCGGTGCACGGTCTCTCCGGTCTTCCAGTCCAGGCCCGTGACCTCCCAGCCGTCGGCCTTGCTGTAGCCGTTGACGAACACGATTCCGGCCTCGGTCGACACCGCGGGCACCATGGAGGTGGACACCACGTCACCGCGCTCCCACACCGACGTCCACTTGTCCGCGGCCGGATCCCATTCGAAGCGCTGCATGCCGTGCGGCGGTTCGTCGACCGGACCGTTGGCGAGCACATCGACCAACCGGTCCGGATTGCCGCCCGCGCCGATGTTCTGCACGACGAACGCACCGTAGTCGCGCACGACCACGGACTGCTCGCTCTGGATGAACTCGGGCTTCGGCTCCGGCAGTCCGGCGGTCACCTCGATCTGGTCGGCGATGCGGTTGGACTCGGCGTTCGCCTTGGGCTGGAAGCCCTGGGGGATCTCGTTGCGCCAGAAGGCGACCAGCTTCATGTGGTCGGCGCCGTCGGTGATCACCACGAGTTCGTCGGAGCCCTCGCCGAAGCCCATCAGGGTGGGCGTCGATCCGGTGCCGATGCCGAACTTCACCGCGGGCGGCTGGCGGCCGAAGTCGTAGGGCGCGGACCAGGCGCCGTCGGCTTGCTCGATGGACAGCTTGGTGCCGGTCCACACGACCTTGCGCATGATCTTGTCGGAGGCGACGTAGATGCCGCCCTTCTCATCGACGGCGATCGAGTTGGAGACGGTCTCGTCGTCGCCGAAGCGGATCTGCTGCGGCTGCCCCGACAGTTCGCGGTCGATCGCGATCAGACCGCGCGAGGAGACGACGATCAGATGGCCGTCGTAGGTCATGTTGACGCCGACGATGCTCTCGCGAATGCCGAGCGAGGTGCCGCCCGCGCCGAGACGCGATTGTCCTTGTCCACCAAGCCGTACACGCCGTTGGCGATGCGCTGCCAGTTCGCGCCGCCCCAGTCGTCGCGGATGGCGCTCTGGATCTGGGCGGTGTCGGTGAACGTCTGGTCCAGCACCTCGTCCAGCGCCTGCGGCGGGATGGGCTGCACGCCGGGGGCGTCCATGGCGGCGACCTCGCGAAACCCGCGATCCGAGACGTCCACGTACCGCACGCCGGAGCTCGACGAGATCCACCTGTACCTCCGACGGCGAGGCCAGTGTGATGATGTTGACCGGGCCGGTGGCCACGCGCGGCATCTGTTGCGGGTCGACCCGGAAGGTGCCGCGCGGCACGGGATCGGCGAAGCTGTCGGACTGACCGGGGTCCAGGTGGGTGACACGATGCGCGCAGCCACAAGATCACTTTCCGCACTCGGTGCAAGCAAGAGGCCCTGTCGACTACCAGGACCGCGGTTCAGGTGGCCTCGGGCGAGGCGAGGTAGCGGACGGCGGCCGCGCCAAGGCTCACGCGTCGATGCGCTGGAACAGCCGCCCCGCGAGGTCGATGCCGACAATCCGGCCGTTGTCGTCGCGGGAGAAGTAGCCGAGCTGTCCTCGCAGGCCGCCGTCGGTGACGACGTATTCGTCGCGGTCGCCGGGCAGCAGGCCGATAGCGGCGGCCGGGTAGTCCGGCGGCAGTTCCTGGTCGGAGGCCGCGCGAATCTTCGGCTTGATGCCGACCGCGAGGCTGAGTCCGGTCGCGTCGGCGGCGATGGTGAGCGTCATGGCGTCGATGTCGTAGGTGCCCGCCAGTTCCGCGGCGCGCGTCGCGTCGTAGGGCAGCGGTTCGGGGTCGCGGTCGAGGACGTTCAGGTAGTGCTCGAGCGCCCAGCGCACGACCACCTGGTTGCAGGCGATGCCCTCGGGTCCGGCGTTGGACATCACGACGATCGCGAAGTCGTGTTCGGGGACGATGAGCAGTTCGGCGAACTGTCCGTTGCCGGAACCGCCGTGGCCGATGGCCCGCACGCCGTCGATGTCGCGCAGGAACCAGCCGATGCCGATGGCGTCGCCGAACGAGCTCGCCCGCAGTTCGACGGTGGGACGACGCATCGCGAGCAGGCTCTCGGCAGGCAGCACCGCGCCACCGTTGCCGAGCTGGAAACGGGCCCAGCGCAATTGGTCGGCCGCCGAGGAGGCGAGGCCGCCGCCCGGGTTGTTGGCGCGCGTGGGCCGCCATGTGCGCGCGACCGTCAGCGAACCGTCCGGCTCGGCGTTGTGCCCGTCGGCGAATCGGCGGGCGGTGATCTCGCGCGGATCGAAGAAGCTGTGCGACAGGCCGACCGGCGCGAAGACGAGCTCGGCGACCGCCTGCTCGAACGACTGTCCGGTGACCTTCTCCACGATCCGCCCGGCCAGGTTGTATCCGGCCTGGCTGTAGGAGGCTCGGTCGCCGGGTGCGGCGATCATGTCGAGTTCGGGGAGCCGGGCGACGAATTCGGCCAGCGCGTCGTCGCCATCGCCGGTGTCGACGACGAGGTTCCAGTCCAATCCCGCGGTGTGGTTGAGCAGGTTCGCCACGGTGATCCTGGCGGCGGCGTCCTCGTCGGCGAGTACGAGCTCGGGGATGTACTTCCGCACCGGGGCGTCGAGTTCGACGCGTCCTTCCGCGACCAGTCGCATGAGCGCGGTCGCGGTGTAGGTCTTGGTGATCGAGCTGAGCTGGAACAGCGTGTCGCTGTCGACCGGCTGCGGGTTGTCCACGCTGGTGACGCCGTGGCAGGCGAAGACTTCCCGGCCGTCGGCGAGCACACCGACCGCGAGACCGGGAATCCCGAACTTCACGGCGGTCGCTTCGACGAACTCGGACAGGGTGACATCGGACATCGGCGTTTCCTTTCGTGTTTCTGGAACGCCCATGACAATGCCGACCGTCGCTGACAGCGCACTGACAGCGCGCTGATCGCCCATCAGCCGCGCGGCACACCGCGCAAGTATGCGGTGCACGCCATCCCGCACGATTCCATCACACGCCCGACCCCGCTGGAGTGTCTCGCATGTGCAAAGCGAGAGCGTGGTGAGCCGTTGATGGAGCGTCGATCGACACCTTCGCGCTGATGCGACAGCTCGGCGGGTTGTCCTAGTCGGCGGCCACCGGCAGGCGACCACCGAGCTTCCGCAGCGCCCGCTCGGAGGCGGAGCCCGGTTCGGCGGCGAACAGATCCAGCCCGCAGCACGACGGCGCGTCGGGAAGCGAGACGAGTTCGCGGTGCAGCGTGAGTTCCCCCGCGATCGGGTGGCGCAGCACGTACGTTCCGGACCGAAGCCGCGCGACGGAGTGCCCCGCCCACATCCGCGCGAAATCCGGGCTGAGAGAACGCATGCGCTCGATGTGCGCCGAGAGATCGCGATCGCCACGATGCCGCCCGAGCAGCACGCGCAGGTGCGCCACGTGCTCGTGTGCCACCCGCGACCAATCGGCGCCGTGCAGGTCGCGCAGATAGGGCTCGGTGAACAGGAGGTGCGACAGGGTGCGGCGGTCTTCGGGCAGTGCGGGGAAGTCGCCGAACACCGCCACGGCGAGGTCGTTCCAGCCGACGATCTGGGTGTGCCTGCCGATCAGCAGCGCCGGTGTCATCACGAACGACTTCAGCAGGTAGCGCAAGCCCGCGAGCGCTTCCGGCGCGGCAGTGTCGTCCGCACACGCCTTGGGACGCCGTGCGATCCGGTGCAGGTAGGCCAATTCGTCGCCGTCCAGGCGCAGTGCCGTGCCGATCGCGTTCAATGCCTCGTTCGAGACACTGTCGCTCTTGCCCTGTTCCAGGCGCGTGTAGTGCGCGATGCTGACGCCCGCGACCCGAGCCAGCTCCTCACGCCGCAGTCCGGCGACCCGGCGCACTCCCCCGTAGTCGCGCAGCCTGACGTCCGCCGGGCGCAGGCGCGCGCGGCGGGACTTGAGGAACTCGCTCAGCTCTGTCCGGTCGTCCACGTGACAACGCTACGCCCGAGCTCGGTGGGTGATCACGCCGTGAGTACGCAAACTCCGGGCCTGGTCGGGTGATCGCGTCGGTTCCATGCTGTCAGTCGGGCCAGGCGCGCACTCGCTCGCCGGTTTCCGTCAACACGAACGAACGGAGAAGTTGTGCCGCACACACTCGCACTCATCGGCAGCGGAATGATCGGTTCCTCTGTTGCCCGCCTTGCCATTTCGGCAGGACTCGAGGTCGTCCTGAGCAATTCGCGAGGCCCCGAGACCCTCGCCGACCTGGTCGCCGAACTCGGCGGGCGCGCCCGAGCGGCAACCCCGGCGGAAGCAGCGCGCGCCGCGGACCTGGTGGTCGCGGCCATCCCGCTCACAGCCTTCGCACACCTGCCCGCCGCCGCGCTGGCCGGAAAAACGGTACTCGACACGTCCAACTACTACCCCGAGCGCGACGGCCACCTGACCGAACTCGACACAGCGACATCGACTTCCAGCGCCCTGCTGCAGAGCCATCTCCCAGATGCCCGGGTGGTCAAGGCATTCAACAACATCACCCCACACCAAATCGTCTCCCTCGCCCGTCCCGCTGACGCACCGGACCGCAGCGCCCTTCCCATCGCAGGCGACGACGCGAAAGCCAAAGCCGAGGCCACCCGCCTACTGGACGTGCTCGGTTACGACGCGGTCGACATCGGCCCCCTCGCCGCCAGCTGGCGCAGCGAACCCAACACCCCGGTCTACATCGAGCCCTATCTCGGCGAACGCCCCGCCATGAACCTCGAGGAGTTCTTCCGCTGGACACTGCAAACCCCCGGTGTCCCCGTACCCGCAGCACGGATCTCCGAGCTCGTCCGGACGGCAGTTCGCCAAAAGCCGGGCGAGGCCAGGCTCCCGAGCGCCGATTGACGTCCGCAGGCACGCTTCGAGGCCAGGTCGGCGAGCCGAAACTACGTCGTCGGGGGTTCTAGGCGAAAGAAGCGGCTACGGCGCTGCGTACCGTCGCGGCGGACGAAATGATCCGGCCGCACACCGAGTTCCGTCGCGCCGAGCTTCCGAATCGCGGCCGCCGACCGCCCATTACGCTCGTCGGTCCGAAACTGGATCCACTCCGCTCCCCGATCGAACAACTCCCGCACCAGCAGCCGCTTCACCCTGGTATTGACCCCTGTGCCCCACACCGACGGATCGAACTGCGTCGCACCGATTTCCACACCCGCAGGTGCGGACGGGTCGTAGATGATCGAGGTTCTCCCTACGATCTCCCCCCACTGACGCACAGTAAACGTCATACGCGGTGAAGCGGCCGCGGTGGGTTGCATGTCCGCCGTGAGCTCGTTGACATCCCGTGGGATTCGTCGCGGGATGTGTTCCCAGGCCAGCTCGTGGCGCAACGCCTCGAAAAGCCCGGCCGCATCGTCGGAACAGTAGTGCCGCAAGGACACGTCACCGTCCTCGAGACGAGCGGCAGGTATGCATGGTGGCCAGATCACAACCACATGCTGTCATGCCACCGAAAAGCTGATTCGGTCAGCCGAGGTCGGCAGCGCTCGACCGCTCGGCGGCTTCGGGTATGCCGAGAGATCGGTTTTCAGCTGGCCTGCGGGTAGCCGATTTCGGAGATGTCTCGGGCCAGGTCCGCCAGGGTGATCTCTGTGTTCAACGACGACACGAGTTCCTGGTTCAGCGGCCGCAGGGCGTACACGGCACGCACCGCTTCCAGGTCCACGGGGACCTCGTAGTAGTCCTCGGCGAAGCGCTGGAACGCTTCGGGTGAGCGGTCGATCAGGAGTCGAAACAGATCGGTCGCACCATCGGGATCGGCCCGGTCCGAAGGGAAGTCGATCGTGCCGTGGCGCCAGCGATCGTCTGTCGCGTCCCGCCACAAGCAGGCCGTCACGTTGGGCACGCCGTCTTCGTCGGTGAACGCCGGCTCCTCGACGAAGCGCTCGAAGACATCGGGAACTTCATCGATCACTCCCGGCCAGGGCTCGCCGTCATTGCCATATGGGCTCATCGGAGATTCGTGACTGAAGCCGCGGACATAGACCCCGGCCGCAGAGAACACGATGGCGTACTCGTCCCCGGACCCGTTGCTCATCGAGGCCATCTCCTCGCCGTCGGTCCAAGCGGCGTCGAAGGAGTAATACCGGCTTTCCCAGTCCGGGCTCAGGATCGCATCGAGCATCGCAAGCGAGCGGCACAGATCCCGCAGGTCGGTGATGGCCGGAAGCCGGCGGGCTACGTCATAGACAGTCACGGCCTCATCCAACCGGATCCCTCCGACATCGACGCCGAGCTGGCGCAGCTCGGCCCGACCGGGTACCGGCCGCTACGGGCTCGCGACACCCTCTGCTGACCTCGCCCCCAGGCTCCTGCTTCCGTCGGCGCTCGGGATTCGGGGCGACTGCTGTGTTCGTGTCTGGCCGAACCGTTGGGCTCGCGCGGCATCGTAGCCGGGAAATCGATCGCGCAGAGCTCCGTCGAATGCTTTTTGCCTGCTCACGCTTTCGGTCGTTGCGGAACTCGTACTTCGCGAGGAACCACGCCATCAGATCGGAGGCGAGGTCATCGCGGCCGTCCAGCGTGCACAACGCTACGGCGGATTGCACCAGCCGGGAGTCGCTACCCATCCCGTACGACCGCTGCTGTGGCTGTTCGGCTGCGGCAACGAGCTCTGCGAGAGTGGTCCGTCCGGCCCGCCAGCCAGCCATGGGGCCGTCGATGAACTCGACGAACTGGCCGACGCCCTCGGCGATCCGGTCCGGATCGTCGATGACGATCGAATGAGCCGAGCCGGTGAACAACCGGTCGATGGATATCAACTGTGAGAACCGATCCGGGTCGAGCGGAGCGGCTGTCGTCGGCAAGGCTTCAGGCGAACGGGATTGCGTCCGGATGGCAGGTCTCGCCCTCGGCGGGAAGGGTGCCCGAGGTCAGGTAGTCGGAAATCGCGCGGACGCCGCAGCTGGACTGTTGGGTGACGATGTGGCCGATCCCCTCGTGGATCAGTACACGGCTGCCGTCGAGGTGTTGGGCGACGTCGAGGGCTCCGGACAGGGGTGTGGCCGGGTCGAAGCGGCTGTTGAGGATCAGTGCGGGGGTGTCGGTGCGCACCTCCCAGGGGCCGGTGTAGCGGTCCGAAGGTGTCGACTGCCAGAACGCGCACATGCTGGTGCCATAGGCGCGAAGAGCCGCGAAACCTGGTGCGACGGCTTCGCGGCGCTGCGCACTCGCCCACCACGCGGGGGCGAAGCGTGGCAATTGGTTGTCGTTGCAGGTGAAGGCGCTGAAGGGCGCGTCCAACAGCGAGTAGGCGCGGTCGAGTCCGCTCGCATCGATCTGCTCGATCACGAGCTGAGCCAGTTCGGCGGCCTCGGTGTCGGTCGGCGCGGTCGCCACTCGATAGGCGAGGTGCAGCAGCCGATCGAGACCCGCCTCGCGCCACACCCACGGTTGGTAGAGCACGCCACCCACGTAGGCGACGAGCTTGGAGTAGGTGAGCGAGGTGCGGGCGCCGTCCGCCGCGACGAGTGGTATGGGATGTTCCCGCAGCCTTGCCAGCAACTCAGGAAAGGCCCGCGCCGGATCGTCGGCGGCGAAAGCGCAGGACTGCCCCGCGGCGCAGAGTCGGAGCGCTTCGTGCATCGCCTCCGCCGTCGCGACATCGCTCCCGGTTCGTTCCGAAGACACCGAGTCGATGGGTCCGGACCAAGCTTGGACCGGATTCAGCACGCTGTCCATAACAAGCGAACCAACCTGGCGCGGAAAAAGATTCGCGTAGACAAGGGCGAGCGCGGCGCCGTAGGACTGACCAAGGAAGTTCAGTCTCGGTTCGCCGAGGGCCGCGCGGACCAGGTCGAGGTCTCGGGCGACCGCCGCCGTGGTCAGATGATCGAGCAGGGTGCCGTGGCGTTGTCGGCATGCGATGGCGAACTCGGCGTCTCGGGCCGAACGCACCGCGGCATCCTGCGGGTTCATCGGAACAACCGTGGCATCGGATCCGAACGCGACGGCTTCGGTCGGATCGAAGCAGGTTACCGCCGGTGTCGCGAAGCCGACGCCGCGCTGATCGACCGCGATCACGTCGTAGCGATCCCACACCCGGTCGTCCCAGGGGGACGGCACCGCGCCGGAAACCAAGCCGGCCAGATAAACCGACGAAGGGTAACCAGGTCCGCCCCGGTTGATGACGAGGCTGCCCAGTCGCTGCCTTGGATCACGCGCTGGCGCCTTGAACAGCGCGATACGTGCCGTAGGGCCGCCGGGCACGGTGTGGTCCATCGGCACGTCGAGTGTGGCGCACTTCAGCTGGCCCAGGCCCGGAATCTGTTCCAGCGCAGCACAATCGACCCACTCCAAGGCAGGCTCGTCCGCCTCGGCGATATCTCCGCCCACCAGTGTGGCGGCCACTATGAGAACCATCGCGCCGAGAGCTCGGCACCACCCCCGGATATCGCCCATTCCCCGAAAGTACCTGAGAACGAACGCCTTCGGATTGCTGGGCGCTCGTGGTCGGCTGGAGTGCTGATCGAGGGCGCGGGTGAGCGGCAGCGTGAGTGGATTCGCCAGGCCACCAGCACCGGTGCAGCACAACTCGACAACTCAACCTATGACCTCTAGGGTGAAACCTAGACGTACTAGGTTTGGAGCGATGAAATGGCACCACGCGCCGGTCTGAGCGCTGACCGGATCACCCGTGCCGCGGCGGATCTCGCGGATCGGGTCGGCTTCGACAACATCAGCGTGTCGGCCCTGGCCAGGCAGTTCGGCGTGAAAGACGCGAGCATGTACTCGCACGTGGCGAATCTGCGCGAGCTGCGCGCCCGCGTCGCGATACTGGCGGCGGACGAGAAGACCCTGTCGATCGCCGCCGCGGTGGCCGGGCGGTCGGGCAAGGACGCCTTGGTCGCCTACGCGGGCGCGTACCGGGACTACGCGTTGCGCCATCCCGGCCGCTACGCCGCCACCCAGATCCCCCTCGACCCCGAACTCGCCATCGACGCGCCAGGTTTCGCGCGCGCCATCGAGCTCACCTACGGCATGTTGCGCGGTTACGGCTTGGCCGAGCCCGCACTCACCGACGCGGTTCGACTGCTGCGCAGCACTTTTCACGGCTTCGCCACGCTGGAGGCGGCGGGCGGTTTCGGACATTCCCGTCCGGCCGAGGAGTCTTGGGCCGCGATCCTCGACGCCCTGCACACCGCGCTGACCCACTGGCCGACTACCGACGAGAAGGGCGAATCCATGAGCACCCGAACCGAGCCTACGGCCGCGACCTTGCGCGTGCCCGGCGCGACACTGCACTACGAGATCCGCGGCCGTGGCCCGATGCTGCTGCTTCTGCCGGGAAGCGGCGGTGACGCCGTGATCTTCGATGCGATCGCCGACACCCTCGCCGCGCGCTACACCGTCGTCGCGATCGACCCGCGCGGCTACTCGCACAGCACCATCGACTCCCCCACGCCGGTCGATCAGCGCGTCGAGGTGCAGGCCGACGACGCCTTCCACTTGATCGAACACCTCACGCCCGCAGGCGATTCCGCCTCGTTGTTCGGCGGAAGCGGCGGCGCGATCGTGGCGCTGGAGCTGCTCGTCCGTCACCCGGAGCGGATCGCCCGCGTCATCGCGCACGAACCCCCGCTCTTCGAACTGCTCCCAGATGCGGCCGAGCAGCGCGCGTTCGTCGTCGAAGTGCATCAGCTGTTCCGCACCAATGGCCTGGTCGCCGCCTCCGCTCGATTCCTGGAGGGCATCGGCGGAACACTGAAACCGCTCCCTGCTCCCGAATCCGTCCCGCCGCGCACGGCCGCCATGCTCGCCCGCCTGACGGCCAACGCCCCGCTGATGATGGAACACGAACTGCGCCAATTCACTTCGCATCACCCCGACCTCGCCGCCCTACGTCGCCACACCGACCGTCTAGTCTTGGGCGCGGGCCGCGACACCTCGCTCCACCTGCCCGCGCGCCCCGCATACGCCCTGGCCGCCGAGTTGGGCATAGAGGTCACCGAATTCCCCGGCGGGCACAGCGGTTTCACCGATGCACCGGCCGAGTTCGCCGACTTGCTTCTGCACCTCCTGTCGACCCCGCGGGGCTGATCCACGAGGAATCCGTCGAACCGGCCCAGTGCGAACGCCTCGTTGTCCTCGGGGCACCAGATCCGATCAGCTGGCTCGAGCTGGCGGCCGACCGAACACGCCTGGCCGCCGAACTTCACGCGGCCAGCGCGCCCGCCGACATCTCCATTCGTCTGCCGCCGAAGCGGTTTCGCATGGCGCGGTCGTGAGTCACCACCACGACCGCGCCGGGATAACCTTCCAACGCGGCCTCCAATTCCTCCACCAAGCCCGGGGCGAGGTGGTTGGTCGGCTCGTCGAGCAGCAGTAGGTCGGCGGGTTCGGCGACGAGCCGGGCCAGTTCGAGCCTGCGGCGCATCCCGTAGGACAGTTCGCCGAGGCGCAGGCGCAGTTCCGCGGGACGGAACAAGCCCATGGCCAGCAGGGTGTCGGCGTGGTCGTCCGGGTGTCCGAGGCGGCCCAAGGCGAATGCCTCCAGCACCGTCAGCCGCGGCGGCCACGGCAGTTCCTCCTGACGAAGGAAACCGACGCGCCCCGCGACCCGCACCGACCCTCGGTCGGGGGCGAGTTCACCGGCGAGGACCCGAAGCAGCGTGCTCTTGCCCGCTCCGTTGGGTCCGGTGATGAGCAGCCGTTCCCCGTCGGCGATGCGCAGCCCGTCGAGCCACAGCCTGCCCTCGACGACAACGTCCTCGAGTTCAGCCACCGGACAAGACATTTCGGCCTCGCTCGCCCAGACGAGGTCGACGCCGAATCGCAACGGATCCGGCGGCGCGGAGACCGGGTTGTCGGTCAGCCGCGCCACTCGCTCCTTGGCGTTGCGGATCCGCGACATCGCCCCGTGGTCGCGCCCCCGCGCGCGAAACGGTCCCGCGGCGAACACCGCGAGCGGCAGCTTCCGCGGAATCGCCTCGAGGCGAACGACGTTGGACTCCGCCAGGCGACGGTTCCTGGCCAACTCGGCCTTCCAGTCGGCGTACTCCTGCTCGCGGCGACGACGCTGGGCGGCCTTGGCGGCGAGGTAACCCGCGTAGCCGTCGCCGTGCCGAGTCACCGCGCCTTCGGCCACCTCCAGGACGGTGGAGGTGATGCGCTGCAGGAACACCCGATCGTGGGTCACCGCGACGACGGTGCCGCGATGCCCGCGCAGGTGTTGTTCGAGCCACGCAACGGCCCGGTCGTCCAGGTCGTTGGTCGGCTCGTCGAGCAGCAGCAGTTCCGGCGCGGCCGCGAGGGTCGCGGCCAACGCCAGCCGGGATCGTTCCCCACCGGACAGGCTCTCCAGTCGTCGCGAACGATCCAGCCCGGGCAGGCCGAGGCCGGTGAGCGCGATGTCGACGCGGGTGTCGGCGTCGTAGCCGCCACGCGCCTCGAAGCGGGCGAGCAACTCGCCGTAGGCGTTGAGCCGCTGCTCGACGGGCCCGGGCAGTGCGAGCGCCGCCTCCGCGGCACGCAATTCGTTTTCGAGCTCGCGCAGGTCGGCCAGCGCCAGGTCGATCGCGTCGGCCACCCTCGCCGATCCCGGGAGTTCGAGAGTCTGTGCGAGATAGCCGATTCCACCGGGGGCTGTGACGGTCGCCGTGCCGTTGTCCGGGCGTTCGCGCCCGGCGATGACATTCAGCAGCGTCGATTTGCCCGACCCGTTGTCGCCGATGATGCCGACGGTCTCGCCCGGCTTGATGGTCAGCGAGACCCGGTCGAGCACGACTCGGTCGTCGTAGCGTTTGGTGACGTCGGAGAGGGTGAGTTGAGCAGCGGTAAGCAAGGGTGCCTCCTGTTCTCGGCCGATCGGGCCGGATCGATGGGGAACCCGCACACGACGACGCGACCGCGACAGCGGTGGGGAGGGTGCGGGGATTACCGACGCGGAGCGAGGCTCGACGCGTACGGCGCGATCAGGAGAACAGGAAAATCAAACCCATGAGGTTTGCTAAGTTAGCGGCCCAATCCCGCTGGCGTCAACCCTCTTTCGCGGGGACGTGATCCGGATTACGCCACGCCGGTGCGCGCAGGTAGGTGACCGCCCGCAACAGCCATTCCACCGGACCGTACCGGTGATCGCGCAACCACCACGCGCTCAGCGCGAGCTGCGCCGCGTAGGTGAGCAGCGCCAGCCCGATCACCCCGGCGGGCGGCACCTTGTCGGCGAGCGCGAATCCGTAGCCGGTGTAGAGCACCATCAACACGATCGACTGCCCGATGTAGTTCGAGGCCGCCATCCGTCCCGCGGGCGCGAGCCGGGCGATAGCCCGCCTGGTGCGCGGCGCTCGGGCGAGCAGCACGATGCCCGCGATGTAGGCGAAGGTCATCGCCGGATTCACCAACTCCTGCACCCCGAACCACCACCACGGACCATCCCAGCCGACCGAGATCGCGAAGGTCACCGCCGAGATCGGCACACCGATGCCCAGCCCGATCGCCAGCACGCGCGGCGCCCACCGATCCAATGTCTGGCCGTCCTCGAACACACCCCGTTTGCCCGCCGCCATGCCGATCAGGAACAGCCCGAGGCTGGTCATTCCTTGCGCCAGCCAGGTGAGCAGCAGAAAGAGCGGCGCGTAGGACAGCTGCGTGTCGAGGGTGTCGGCGAAACCGCCGGTGTAGCCCTCGCGCAGCGCGGGCAGGTCGATGAATTGTGCCAGCGCCTGGTACGGGTCGCCGCCGGAACCCGGCGCGAACGCCCACAGGCACCACAGCGCGTACAGCACGCCGCCGGTGATCAGCGCGGTGCGTGGCCGCATCTTCCGCAACAGGATCAGGATGAGGCACAACATCGCGTACAGGGTCAGGATGTCGCCGATCCAGAGCAGGAAGACGTGCGCGAGCCCGATCGCCATCAGCGCCGCGCAACGCCGCAGCAATCGCGCGTTGGCCGAGACCCCCGCCCGCTGGGCCGCCGCGATCTGCAGGGTGAACGAGTAGCCGAACAGGAACGCGAACAGCAGGTAGAACCGTCCGGAGAACAGCGCGTCCACGACACCGGTGACGAGTTGGTCGACGGTGCCCTGATACCGCTCGCGCGGATGGTCTCGGGTTCCGTCGAACGACCACAACATCGTAGCGACGGTGACATTGGTGATCAGAATTCCGAACAGCGCGAAGCCGCGCAGGATGTCGAGTTCCGCGATCCGCCGTCCGGTAGTCGCGGCGGGCAGCACGGATTCGGTGGCACCGGACATGATTCGACGTTAACGGCCGACCCGGCCCGCACGCGTCCTCCGTCGGAGCGACACGCGAACCGCCCGAAGTCAGGGCGGTTCGCGACCTCCGGCGTATTGACCACGCGGGATCAGAGCGGGCGTCAGCCCAGATCCGCTACCTCCAGGTAGATCTGGCGTTCGACCGCGAGCTCGGCGAGGAAGCCCTGCGCGCCGCCGACCGACGGGGTGGCGCGGAACGCCGCCACCGCGATCTCCCCGGTGCGCAGGCGCTGACCGTGGAACTCGCGCTGCCCCAAGATGATCGGCTGCGCGGTGTCGAAACCGCGTTCGTGCACGTCGTCGGACAACGGCCTGCCGAGCATGTCGGTGACTGTGCCGGGGATGAGGCGCACGGCGACGATCTGATCGAAGCTGGGCCGCCGCGCGATGCGGTGCGCGAGATACAGCCGGCCGGGACGGCCGAAGCACAGGTGCGTCAGCAGTTCGTCACCGCCGTACGGCTGGAGTTCGGCGAAGTACACGACGTCGCGGACCGTGGCCACGACATCGCGCGCGACGATCGGCCCGCCGCGTTCCAGGTGCCCGCGGTACAGCGTGCCGCGCAGCTCGGTGCGCGGCCGGTCGCCGTGCGGATCCAGCTCCGTGAGCGGGAAGAACTCGGGTTCGAAGGTGTGGAATCCCTCGTAACCGATCCTGCGGTCGGCGCCGAGCGCGCGGCGTCCGTGCTCGTCGAGATCGACCGCGAGCAGCACCTGGAAGTTGTGTCGCGCCTCGAACGTCGGCAGATGCGACAGATAGCAGTCCACGCCCGTGCCGAACACCAGCATGGCGTGCGTGCCGGTGGCCGTGGCGCTCGACCGCTCGATCGCGTGGGTGTGTATGCCGAACATCGATGGGGCTCCTCTCTCTCCAACCCCTGTAGCTAGGGAGAGTGGCACCAAACCCGGTCACAGCCACGAGTGCCGGGCTACTCGATTCCCTGCGTTCCGGCTACTCGCCGGGGCCTATCCGTGTGCGCTGCGCGCTCGGGCCCTCGGTCACACTTCCGTTTACACTTGGATCATCGTCACGATACGCCCGAACGCAACATCTCAGTTATACGACTGAGTGACCCCGTCGAGCAGATGCTCCATGGTCTCGAACGTCGGCGCGTCGACCACATCGATCAGATTCGCGGGTACCGGCACCTTGTTCTCCGTGGTGACCTGCGCGAACTGTGCCGCGTCTCCAGTGCGGAAGCCGTGTTCGGCGGCCAGCCGCTGCAGCTCGGGATCGGTGGACAACAGGCGGCCGAGCCGATCGCCGGATTCGTCCAGCGGCACCAGCGTGTGGGTGGACAGGACCGTCGGCGACGGGTAGGTCAGCACCATGTCCGGCTTCAGCTGTCCCCGCGCGGCCGCCTCGACGAACTGGGCTTCGTAGATCATCACCAGCGGCGTCGGCCCCATCCCCGCGGTGAGGTACTCCTGGAACGGGCCCGCGCTCGAGTTCTCCGCGTAACCCTGGCCGGTGAACAGCCGCGAGACGATCGGCAGCACCCGCTGCTCGGCCTCCGCACCCTGCACGACCGCGCGGTCGTTGGCCACGAACCCGGCGATGGCCAGGTACATCGCCGCGGAGTTGGAGGTCCGCGGGTCTGTGGTGGAGACCAGGATGTTCTTGCGCACCGGATAGGTGGTGTTGTCGGGCAGGTGCGCCCACTCGGTGTTGCGGCCGACCAGTTCGAGGTAGCGGGCCATGTCGAAGGTCGGCACCGGACCGGGCCGCAGCACGCCCGCCGCGGTCAGCAGGTCGGCGATCGGGCGGAAGGTGGCGATCGCCATCGGCGAGGCGAACGGCGTGTACTTGGTGGCGACGTTGCGTGCGCGCTGGATCCGCTCGGCGGCGGGCGCGCTGGAGGGGAACGCGAAGCTGTGGTTCGCCAGGTCGATCGAGGCGATCTGGCGGGAACCCGCGGGCTCGACCTCGGCCTCGAGCCCGTGCCGGGCGAGGGCCTCGACGACGCGGGGGTCTGCGAAGAACGCCATCTTCTCCGAACCGACGACGCCGTGCACGGTGGTGAGCGCGGGCGTCGACGCCGCCGAGGGGGCGGGGTCGGGCTGGCGTACCACGAGCACGACGACCAGCAGTACGACGACGGCCAGCGCGCCGCCGAGCAGCGCGAGCTTGTTGTTCAGGGGGAACTGCCGTAGCCGGGCGGTGAGGTCCGGACGGTCGCTTGTCACCGGAGCGGTCGCGACGCGTTCGGTCGGGGCGTCCGCGGGTTCGGGTTCTAGCTCTCTGCGCACGATCCGTTCGACGAGGATCGGAACGAACTCCCGCACGGGCCGCCCGTCGAAACGCTGCCGCGCGGAGCCGATCGCGGTCTGGATCCGTTCGGCGGAATGGGTTTCGGTGTAGTTCTCGACCAGGCTGTCGGTCAACCGGCGGATCGCCTGTTCTTCGCGGACGGTGTCGACAGCCACCAGCTCTCCTCGATGTGCTCGGTCGGATCTCGCGACAGCATTCGGACACCTGCGCGCGCCGAAACCATACCGGCATTCGGGCGAAGCCGATACTCCTCGCAAACCTGCGGATCGGGCAATTCGGCTGCGGGTGAACGCATCTCGGCGGTGCGGCCCCGACGAGAAGACCCACCGTCGCGGTGCAGGTCAGCGCGTATCTACCCGTCTCGCAAGTCTCCTGCGCACCCAATGCTGAACCGCCACAAGGCATGCCATGCCGCAGCCACGGCAAACACAGAGTTCAACCCGACATCGGCTGCCCGCCATCGAATGTTGTGCCACGGTTCACCGACCGACCGCGGCACGTACCGGGCCGTGATGCCCCTTCCCACACACCGTCTGTACGCCTCGCATAGGCGGTGTCTATGCGAGGCGTACGGAACCTATGTGGGACGGGGCCGTGTGCGGGGTTGGGGCATGAGTTCAGCTGTGTCGGTCGGCGGTTGTGGGTCGCTGGGGATCCCCCACCATGGCGCGGATATCGGGGAGGTTGCCGATGCGCTGGGCGGCGCTGCGGCCGGGGGCGTCGGTTTGTGGGGAGCCGGTGGCGCGGAGCAGTTCGCGCAACCGTGCCGGGTCGCGTCGCCCGGAATCGGCGGTGATGCCCAGGTAGCAGGCGAGCGCGCCGACGACGATCGGTGACGCGCTCGAGGTGCCGCTGAATTCGTCGGTGTACCAGTAGTCTTCGTCGCTGCCGCCCTGCAGGTCGCCGTATCCGGTGGTGGTCACCTCGCGTCCCCAGCCTTGCGCGTCCACGCGGGAGCCGTAGTTGGAGAACGCCAGTCGCGACCGGGCCGGGCCGTGGTCGCGGCCGTGCGTGCCCGGCGGCGGTGCGCCCGCGCCGACCAGCACCGCGCCGGAATCGGCGGCGCCGCCGCGGAACGGGTTGCGCCACGTCTCCGGGAAACCGTCCGGGCGGGTGTCGTAGAGCGCCGCGTCGAGGTCCTCGCCGCCGTTGCCCGCCGCTTCCACCACGATGACGCCGCGTGCGGTGGCGTAGCGGATGGCGGCGAGGTCGTCGGGCCACCATTCGATGGCGATGTAGCCCAGTTGATCGGGGCGGCCCTGGTAGTTGCGGCGCGGTCCGGGCCGGTGCAGTTCGATGAGGATGATGTCGCCGGGGTTCAACGCGTCGGCGGCGGTGCGGATCGCCGTGGCCGAGCCGGGGCCGAACACCGAGACGGCGCGGATGGTGGCCTCGGGCGCGATGCCGGTGACGCCGAAACCGTTGACGTCGCCGCTGATTTCGCCCGCGACCGCGGTGCCGTGGTTACGCCAGCCTCCGTCGGCGGAGGGTTCGCCGCCGATGACGCCACCCTGATTCTGGGTGAGGTCCTCGTGGGTGAAGCGCCACGCGCCTTCGATGTCGATCACCCGCACGCCCGTTCCGCGCCCGCCGGGCCTGCTCCACGCCCAGCGCGCGTCGATCCCGGTCGGCGCGGCGTCCAGATAGCCCTGCCTGGCTTGGAAATCCGGAGTCACCGCGGGGGCGGCGGCCGCCGAGGCGGACACGGTGGACTGGGGTGCGATGGGCGGTTCCGCCGGTGGTTTGACGTACGCGCCGGCCACCGCGTCGTCCTCCCGCAACTGTTCGGCAACCGCTTCGAGGTCTTCGGCGACGCCGAGCACGGTGAAGTAGTTCAGGTACTGCGCGCCGATCGGTTCCTGGTCGGTGCCGCGCAACCGCCCCGGCAGCCGATCGGCCGGACCGAAGATCGGGGCCAGCCGGGCGCCGCCGGGCAGTGTCGCTTGTAGATGGGATCGACCAGCGGCGCTGTCTCGCAAGGCGATCGGGCCGATGGGACGCGCCGCGCCGTGGGTGACGACGATGAGTTCCGTCGGCGATCGCATCGAACCCGGTACCGGAGGCCGTGCCGAACTACGCCGCTGATCCGTTGGTGCCATAGAGACAGTGAACCGGTTGCGCGGGCGCCCCGCCAGTTCAGCTGCGTGGCACGGGCACTCGCGTCGTGCTCGGCACCCGGACCGTGCCGGGTCGACCGACGCCGGACAGTGCGATCTCCAGCCCGCCGAGCACCGCGAGGCACCCGCCGACCAGCAATCCGAGGGTGTCGAGTTCCTCGAGCGGCAGGACGAGCACGACGATGCCGACGATCATCGTGAACAGCCCGAACAGTTCGTGCCGCCCGCTGTCGGAGAGCAGCTCGTCGTCCCACACCGCCACGGTGGCCTGGGTGATGCCGCGGATGGTCCAGCTCAGCCCGATCCACATGGCCAGCAGTAGCACGGAATTGCCTCCGCGCAGACAGGATACGGCCATCAGCACCGTGAGCGCTCCGCTGACGAATACCAGCGTCCGCAGCGGCATCGCGAAGCGTGCGCCGAGGGCGATCCATAGCTGCGCGGCTCCGGAGGCCAGCAGATACAGGCCGAACAACAGCTCCAGTGTCGGCACGGACTTCTCCGGCCAGACCGCGACAAGCACGCCGAGGGCGACGGAGCAGACACCCACGACCAGAATCGCCTCCCGTCCCCCGCGGACCCGCGATTCCCCACGCCCCTCACCATCGATTCCGGGCATAGCTCCATGATATGACCGCAGAACATGGTTAGCCTGAAGTTTGCCCTTTTTGCGGACCTGCTCCGGAGATCAGCCTTGCGCCGAGAGCAGCACAGACTGACCCCACGGTGCGGTGACCGTCGTGATGCCCGGCCCCAGCGCCACTCCCGGTTCGAGCCGCCGATGAACCCGGAGAACCACTCCCCCGACCATGCTGATCTCGGTGTCGTCGACTCCGTCCACCGTGGCGAATTGCCCTGCCGCGACGCCGGATACCGGGTTCGTGACCATGACCGAGTCATCCGGGGTGTTGCTTTCGCTCTGCGCCTGCGGCTGTGCGTTTCCGCTCGACAGCGCGGCGATCCGCTCGACCGCCACCGGGTCGCGCGGTCCGTCGTAGATCCAGCGCAGGCCGAGCACACCGTGCTCCGAGGTGCCGATCAGCGCGTCGGCGGCATCGACCGGATCCTCGCTCGCGCTCCAGTTTTCGGTCAGTGGCCTTGGACCGGTTCTGTGGTGGCGCCGGTGCGGGTGGCGGCGAGCAACTCGTCGAGTTGGCGTTCGGCGCGTTCGGCGCGGGCCAGGGTTTGCGTGCGGGCGTCGTCCAGGGCGGCGATCCGCTGGGCGGCTTCGGCGCGAGCCTGTTCGAGGGATGCGGCCGCTTCGGCGCGGTAGGCGGCGGCTTCGGTGGCGGCGGTGCGGCGCAGGTCGGCGAGTTCGGTTCGGGTGTTGTCGAGTTCGGCGCGCAGGCGGGTGAGTTCCTCGCGGGCCTCGGCGAGGGCTTGGCCGCGTTCGGCGGTGGCCTGTTCGGCGCGGTCGATGGCGCGGTCGGCGTCGGCGGCGCGTTGTACGGCGAGGTCGCGTTCGGCGCCCGCCGCGGTGATCTGCTGGGCGGCTTCCCTGCGCACCTGTTCGATCTCGGCGGCGGCTTTGCGCCGCGCCTTGTCCACGTCCTCACCCGCCTGCTGACGTACGCGTTCGACGTCGTCGGCGGCTTCGCGGCGCACCGCGCGGATCTCGGCCTCGGCTTCGGTGCGTGCGGCGAAGACGTCGTCGGCGGCCTGCTTGCTGACCCGCTCGACCTCGCGCAGTGCGTCCTCGCGCGCGGTATTGGCCTCGGCGACCAGCGTTTCCGCATGTTCTGCCGCGGCAGCGGCGTCGTGGGCGGCGGACTCCGCGATCCGCCGCGCCTCCTCGGCCTCGCGCCGTGCCTGCTCGGCGGCGACCGTCGCGACCTCGGCCTCCGCGATGCGCCGGGCGGCGTCGGCTTGAACGGCCTGGACCTGCGCTTCGGCGATCGAGGGATCGGCCAGGGTGGAGAGCTCGACGACGGCCGCATTGAGGTTGTTGCTCAGCTGTTCGGCCAGGCTACGGAACTGAGCGAGCAGCTCATCGGCCCGCGCCCGTGCCGCGGTCACCGGACCCTGTGGCGTCACAGTGACGGAAGCGGCGGGGGCCTGCGACTCCTGTTGCAGCCGTTGTCTTTCCCGCCACGCCCGCCATCGCGTGTGGTCGGGATGTTCGCAATATTCCGATGGTCGCCCGGGGCCGCCGCCGCGTGTGATGGGCCGGGTGCATCCCGGATAGCTACAGGTGCTGGACACCGGAGAATCGTAGCGTTGTTTTCGTCGTCTCCAACGCATTCACACGAAACGAAATCCATGTCGGCACAAGGGGAGGCATCGGCCGAGTACGCCGATCTGACCGCCGATAAGTGAACATTATCGGCGGTCAGGATCTGAGACTTCCCCGCATACAGCCCGATTCGATTCGTTTACGTTTGGTCGCATCAAACGCAACGCAATGCCTACGAAACCGCTCGAAAACTAGGATGGCTGGCACAGCCGTACCACTCCCCCTGGGACGAGCCGGAATCCGGCCGCTGACCTCCCCCGTCGAGCCTGTGGGTCTGGTGGAATTCGGTTGATCTACCGGAAAGCGGTGTGCGACAGTTCGAGGAAAAGGGGGAAATCCGAGTGATAGTCGAACCTCGAGTCCGCACGGCAGCTGGATTCGTGCGGGGCAGGCGGGAGGGCAACGTCGCGGTCTTCCGCGGTATCCCCTACGCCGCACCGCCATTCGGCCCGCGACGGTTCGCGGCTCCCGTCGCAGCCCAGCGGTGGGACGGCATTCGTGACGCGGTGGTGTTCGGTCCGCCGGTTCCCCAAGCGACGAACAGAGCTTCGGTGATGTCGTCGGTGTCCGGCCGTACCGACGACGACTCCGACGACTGCCTATCCCTCAACGTCTGGTCGCCCGACCTCGGCACCGCGCGCCTACCGGTGATGGTGTGGATCCAGGGAGGTACCTACCTGGAGAACAACTGCGCCAACCCGCACTACGACAGTGCGAAGCTCGCCGCGTCCGGTGTGGTGATGGTGAGCATGAACTACCGCGTCGGCGTGGAAGGATTCGCCCACATCGCCGGAGCTCCCGACAACCGAGGCATTCTCGACCAGATCGCCGCGCTGCGATGGGTCCACGACAATATCGCCGCGTTCGGCGGAGATCCGGACAACGTCACCGTCTTCGGCCAGTCCGCCGGTGGAGCGTGTATCGCCGCATTGCTCGTCATGCCGTCGGCGGCCGGACTGTTTCGTCGTGCGATCAGTCAGAGCATGCCGGGCACCTACTTCTCCGAACGGCTCGCCGCCGCGATCGGCACGACGATCGCCGCGGAACTCGGCGCCAAAGCCACCGTCGACGAGCTGGCCCGAATCCCGCCGCGCGCGTTGACCGAGGCGACGGCGGCGGTGATCCAGAAGATGCCGGAGTTCGTCGAATCCTGGGGTCCGATGGCGCTGACACCGACGCCGTTCTCCCCCGTAGTCGACGGCGCTGTGCTCCCGGAGGCGCCGTGGCGCGCACTCGCTCGCGGCGCCGCGCGCGACATCGACCTGCTGGTGGGACACACCCGGGACGAATACCGGCTCTACACTTCCCGTCCCGGCGGTGCGCCGAGCGATGCGCGAATAGCCGCGGCATTCGACCACCTCGCGCCGACCGACTGCCGCACCGCCTATCCGGACGCCACCCCGGGCCAACGGTACGAACTCCTCAACACCGACTGGCTGTTTCGCATGCCCAGCCTGCATCTCGCCGACGCCGCCCATGCCGGCGGCGGATCCGTGTGGCTCTATGAACTCTGCTGGAGCTTCAACCGGGAACAGGGCGCCTCGCACTGCCTCGATTTCCTGCTCGTCTTCGGCACGCTCGGCGCCGACGAGGTGCGCGCCCACCGGTCCGCCCACCCGAACGCCGCGAACGAGATCGCCCAGGTCTCCGCGGACATGCGCACCGATTGGGTGAACTTCGCGGCCACAGGCGAACCCGGCTGGGCGCCCTACGATCCGCGGACACGAACCACTCGCGTCTACGACGCCACACCCACTACGCGGCCGTACCCCGAGGAACGCTCCCGCCGCATGTGGTCCACCCATGAGTTCGACACCCTGGACCTGCTTCGCGCGCCCGGGAGCAACGATCGGAAGTCCGGCGCTCAGGAGTGATGCGTAGCTGCCGTGTAGCGTGCCGCGAGCGCGGTGATGGCGGCCGCGAGCTCGGGCGCGTGGCCTGCCTCTAGACGAAAATCGAGGTCCATCGCGGCGAGATATGCCGCGAGCAGTTGCGGGCTTTGGTCCCCGGCCTCGAGCGCGCTGGTGTGCGGATCGATCGGTTCGACCGTCCAGATGCCGGTAGGTATGCGCGCTGCGACGGTTTCGGCAGGCGCGTCGACGATCACTCGGGCGGTGTAGTTCCACAGTGCGGCCATGCGTCCACGGGTCACGAAAGTCGCGAGATCGCGCGCGGGAAGGTCTCTGGCGGTGAATCGAGGCCCGGTCGGTGTCTTCGGTGAGATCCGGTCGAGGCGGTAGTTGCGCCAATCCTGGCGATCGAGGTCGTAGCCGACGAGATACCACCGGCCGCCGGACTGCACCAGCCGGCACGGTTCGACACGACGCTCGCTGGCTGTTGTGTGCCGATCGGTGTAGTCGAAGCGGAGTAGTTCGCTGCGCTCGACGGCCGTGGCGACATCCCGAAAGACGCTGGGTTCCACCGAATTCCGAGAGTTCGGTATCGCCTCGGCAACCGCGCTGATCGTGTGTAGCCGGTGACGCAGCCGGGGCGGGAGTAGCTGCTGGAGTTTGGTCGCCGCGCGGGCCGCGTCTTCGCCGATGCCGACCACACCGGCGCCGACGGCGGTGCGCAGGGCTACGGCTACCGCGATGGCCTCGTCGTCGTCGAGTTGCAGCGGCGGCAGTGTCGCGCTGGCACTGAGTCGGTACCCGCCCGCCACACCGGGAACGGCGTCGACCTGGTAGTCGAGCCGCCGCAGGCGTGCGATGTCGGCACGGATCGTGCGGGTGTTCACGCCCAGCCGCGACGCGAGTTCGGCTCCGGTCCACAGCCGTTGGGTTTGCAGGAGCCCGAGCAGCCGCAGCAGCCGGACAGTGGTGTCGGCCATGGTCATCAGCTTCTCACCGATTGCGGAGCGATTCGTGCCGCGATCGATGCCACTGTTGCCGACATGACCACTTCGACAAGTCCATCTGCCAGCTCTTGCCACCTGCTTGCCGGGCGGGGCGCCCTGGTCACCGGAGGATCGCGCGGTATCGGGCGCGCGATCACCAGCCGGTTGGCCGCAGACGGCGCCACCGTGGTGTTCACCTACGCCACGCGCTCCGATGCCGCCGATACGCTGGTCGCCGAGATCGCCGAGTCGAACGGTCGAGCATCGGCCGTGCAGGTCGATCTCGCCGACCCCGACCAAGTCACCGCCGCATTCGCCGCAGCGGACGAGGTGTTTCGGACCGCGGGCGTCGGGCTCGACATTCTCGTGGTCAACGCCGGTGTCTTCAGCAGCGCGCCACTGGCTGAGGCGACTGTCGACGAGTGGGATCGGGTGATGGCCGTCAACGCCCGAGGCACGTTCCTGACCCTTGCTCAGGCAGCGCAGCGACTGCGCGACGACGCACGAGTAGTCACCGTCTCCACTGTCGGCACCCATTGGCCCAGCCCCGGGGAAGCGATCTACGCGGCCAGCAAAGCTGCCGTCGAGCAGCTCACCCGTGTCGCTTCCCGCGAGCTCGGGCACAGGGGCATCACAGCCAACACCATCTCACTCGGCCCGACTGATACCGATCTGCTGCGTGCCAGTGCACAACCAGGTGCGGTGGAGGGGGCCGCTGCGATGACCGCCCTCGGTCGCATCGGCCGACCTTCCGATATCGCCGACCTCGTGGCGCTGCTCGTCCACCCTGACAGCCGATGGGTCACCGGCCAGAACATCCGCGCCGACGGCGGATTGACCTGACCGAACACGCTGGTGTGCCGCTCCGGCGCACGCGGATTCAGAATCCTCGCGTGGTCAGCCAGTCACCGAGCAGACGCCGGAATTCGACAGCGGTCGGCTCCAAGGTCAGGCCATGGGTGGCTTGGTCGATGACATGGGTCGTCACATCGCGGCTGCCGGTGAACAGATTGCCCTGCAGGCGGGCCCGGTCGACGTCGAAGACCCGGTCCCTACCGCCCGCCACGATCAACACCGGCACCGTGACCTGACCCAGCCTCGCCAGGTCGATCGCCGTGGCTTCGGTCAACGTGACCATGTCGCCGCAGGGATTCAGTTCGCGCTGCGCCGAGGCGGGCGTTCGGACCTCCGGGGGAGATTGCGCCAGGAAATTGTCCTGGAAAGACGCGAGACTCGGTGTCAGGAAAGCGTAGCCGGGCGCGCCCGCGGTCGAGCGCTGACCGCCGGACAGGCAGGTCGCTCCCCACGTCAGGGTCCCCACCAGCGTCTCCCCGCTCAGCGCCAGATCGGAATAGGACAGCACGCCCAGAGCGTCGACGTCACCGTACGAGTAGGTCGCCACCTGCGCTATCGCGCCGCCCAGCGAGTGCCCCAGCAGCGCGATCCGCTCGAACGCGACCGCTCCCTCGGCGGCCGTGTAGCGGCCGGACCGCAGTTGCTGCACGATCTGGTGCGCGACATCGGCTTGCCCGCCGACACAGCTGAGCAGACCGGATGGTTGCCCGCTCGAGCCGTAACCGATCCGATCGATGGTGACCGAGACGTGCCCGTGCGCCGCCATCTCCCGCGTGTGGTCGTAGCCGGGAGCATCGTCGAACCGCCAGAACCATTCACCCAGTTCGAGCCCGTGCAAGTACAACGACACGCTGTCTGCTGAGGCACCGGCGAGCTTGTCGAGGGGGCCGGTCAAATGACCGCGCACTTCGTAGGTGGCGCCGTCGGTGCCGCACGGCACACCCGAGGTATTGGTATTGCGGACCGAGAAGACGACCTCACGGTCGACGATGCCGCTCGCGGGCGCGGCCGACACCGGCGTGCCCGCTGCGGCGACAACCCCCAGAAGCACCGAGCCGACCGCTGTTGCGAAGGACCGTTTCAAAACAGTGGACTGCGACATTTTCCTCGCCTTCGATAGGGAAACCGTCCGTGCTGTACACACTGTCAAGCGCCGCATCGACGGCAGCGGAACCTGGCCGCAACAGCTTCGATCCAGTTGGACTCCGTCACGGCTCCAGATCGACCACGCCTTTGCCGCTCGGGATGTCGAGCGGCACCGAGACCTGGTCGTGCGCGATCAACCACCTGCCGTCGATCTTCCGCATGCCATAGGTGACCCGGACCCACATACCACTCGTCGCCGCCCCGTTCTTCAGCGTGCCGCTGAGACGCGCGAAGGCGTGTCCGAATGCCACATCATCGCCCACGGTGAACGTCAGGTCGCGGACCTCATAGGTCACGGTCTCGAAGAGCGAGAACACTCTCGCCCAGTTCTCGAGTTTCGCCGCTCTACCGACATGCTGGAGTGGCGGCTCGACATCGAAGGACACGACGTCGGTCGTGTAGAGCTGCTTCAGGGTCTCGAGATCTTTGGCTCGCAGTCCTTCGACCGCCTTGTCGATTTGCTTGCGGAGCTCGGCGTCATCCGTCTGGAAGTCCTTGAACATCCTCATGCCCGGCTCCTCAGGACTCGACGAGAGCGGTTTCGGTGTCGGCGCGCAGCGGTGCGAGCGCGGCGCTCCAGGAAATGAGCTGATCCAGCGTCTTGTTCAGTGCGGTGACGTGGTGGGCGCGCGGTGTGAAGGTGGTGTGGTTCTCGAAGTCGGTGAGCAGCGAGATCGCGACCTGATAGCTCACATCGGCCATGCCCAGCGTGCCACACACCACCCGCAGTTGCGCCACCGCGCGGGTGCCGCCGTGCACGCCGTAGGAGACGAATCCGACAGCCTTGTCGGTCCATTCCGCGCACAGGTGGTCGATGGCGTTCTTCAGCACCCCGGGGGCGCCGCCGTTGTATTCCGGGGTCACGACCACGAAGCCGTCGAACGGGGCGATCCGTTCAGCCCAGGCGCGGGTGTGTTCATGGATCGATGGGCCGAACATCGGCGCCACGGGCTCGTCCAGATGCGGCAGCGGGTGATCGCGCAGGTCGATCAGTTCGAACTCGGCGTCGCCGCGCCGCGATGCCGCGTCCATGACCCACTGGGCTACCTGCGGGCCGTTGCGGTTGGGCCGGGTACTGCCGAGGATGATCCCGATTCTGATCATTTTGCGAACTCCTGCTTTGCTGAGGGTGTGTCGATGTTTCGACGGTGCAGCGGTCCGGAATGTCAGGTCGCCTGATCGTGGCCTCTGGCGTGGCTGACATTTCGGGTTGCTGTTTCGTCGGTTCTGGTGAGGAGATAGATCGAAGGAGTTCGAGGATGTCCGACCCGCAGTTGCCCGTGGTGATGAGTGAGCGTCGTCAGTTGGTCAATCTCGCTTACCGGCTGTTGGGGTCGGTGGCGGAGGCCGAGGATGTGGTGCAGGAGACTTACCTGCGCTGGTACGCGTTGTCGGAGCGGCAACGCCGGGAAGTGGCCGCACCCGGTGCGTGGTTGACGACGGTGGCCAGCCGGATCTGTCTGGATCTGCTCGGCTCGGCTCGTGCCAGGCGGGAACGGTATGTGGGTGAATGGATTCCGGAGCCGGTACCCGGGCGGTCGGAATGGCTGGATGGTTCCGACTCGGTCGATCCCGCCGACCGGGTCACTCTGGATGAGTCGATCAGTATGGCTTTTCTCGTCGTGCTCGATTCCATGACACCGGCCGAGCGGGTGGCGTTCGTCTTGCACGACGTCTTCCGGTATTCCTTCGCCGAGGTCGCCGAGGTTGTCGGGCGCACCCCGGCGGCGTGTCGTCAGCTCGCCTCCAGTGCCCGCCGACGTATCCGCACCTCGCAGGGTCCGTCGGGCACCGAGCACGCCGGGGTGGTCCGGGATTTCAAAAGGGCCTGGGAGACAAAGGATATCGAGGCGTTGGTCGGCCTGCTCGATCCGCGAGCGATCGCGACGGCCGACAGCGGTGGGCTGGTACCGGCCTTCCGCGATCCGATCATCGGCGGTGAGCAGATCGCTCAGGCTTGGATGGAGATCGCCGCTCGCGGCCCCGCGATGAGCCTGCTCGAGCGCACGGTCAACGGCCAGCCCGGCCTGGTCGCACAGTTCGAGGACACCATTGTCTCGGTCTATGCCTTCGACATCGCCGAGGGCCGGATCACGCGCATCTGGGCGATCCGGAATCCGGAGAAACTACGGACCTGGACGGCCAGCTGAACCGAACAACGGAGTGTTCCCGCGACGGCGATCGCGTAGACCTGGCTCCCGTCGCGTTGACGCCCACGTTGCCCAGCCGGACTGTGGAGTTGCTTCGTCGAGGAACCACCTACCGTTCGGCCGCCGCCCGGGCGTTCGCCGCGATCGCCGCCCGCACGATCAGATTTCCGCACCACGGCGCGGAAAACCCCCACCGTGATGACTTGTTCGACGCGATTGCCCTGGCTTGCCGCGATGACGCTGGCCGTCTGGTCATAGGCGGGCCGTAACTCATCGCGCAGCGGTTTGCCGAGGGGCGTGAGCCGCACGATGCGGCTGTTGCTCAACACTTTCTACGACGAGTCCGCCACCCTGCGAGCAGCGGCGCCCGCCCATGCGCTACGCACCGCACGACGAAGCGGTCGGCGTCTATCGACTCTGACAGGAACGCAATGGCGGTGAGCGACGTGTCGCTGGAACTCCGACGGGCGGTTAACGGTTCACCGGCGCAGCCAGGGAGCGCGTGCCCATGGCCACCTCGGTCGCGGCGGCCAAGTCGAGGTGGAGTTCGAGGTCCGGCGCTTCGGCGGGACCGTCGTGGTGGCTGATGCCGGTGCCGGTCACCACGTAGTGGAGGGTGGTCTCGCCGATGTGAACGGTGACGACCCCTTCGGTGATCAGCTCGGCGACCGCGCGACCCAGCGGCAGCGCGAACCAGTGCGCGCGCACGGCGTCGGTAGCGCCGCGTTCGCCGAGCAACGGTGCGCCCCAAGCCGAGAGCGCGTCCAGGACGGGTCGCAGACCGTGGCCGGACTCGGTGAGTTCGTAGACCGCGGTGGCCGCGCGCGGACCGACGCGACGGCGGGTGAGAATGCCGTCGCGCTCGAGATCCTTGAGCCGGGCGGCCAGCACGTCGGTGCTGATACCGGGCAGGTCCGCGAACAGGTCGCTGTAGCGGCGCGGGCCCGAGGACAGTTCGCGGACCACCAGCAGACTCCACCGGTCGCCCACGACATCGAGTGCGCGGCTCACGGCACAGAAGTGGTCATAGCTTCGGCGTGGCACCATCCCACTGTAACCAATCGCTTGGAAAATCCAAGTGCATACTTGGAAAAACCAAGTAGAGTGTGCGGCAACCGCACTGAAAGGGACGTTCATGCAGGTCAAGCAGTCGAGCAAGCTCTCTGGCGTGTCGTACGAGATCCGCGGCCCCGTGGCCGAGCACGCCGCACGACTGGAAGCCGAGGGCCACCACGTCGTGAAGCTCAACACCGGCAACCCGCTGCCGTTCGGTTTCGAGGCGCCCGCGGAACTCCTGCAGGACATCGTCCGCACGCTGCCCGCCTCGAGCGGCTACTCCGCCTCCAAGGGCTTGCTCTCGGCGCGGCGCGCGGTGGTGCAGTACTACCAGACCCTCGGTGTCAACGATGTCGATGTCGAGGAGGTGTTCCTCGGCAACGGCGTCTCCGAACTGATCATGATGGCGTTGACGGCGCTGCTGGAGAACGGCGACGAAGTGCTCGTCCCCTCGCCGGACTTCCCGCTGTGGACGGCGGCGACCACGCTCAACGGCGGTCGTCCGGTGCACTACGTTTGCGACGAGTCCGCCGACTGGTTCCCCGACGTGGACGACATCGCCGCCAAGGTCACCGACCGCACCCGCGCGATCGTGATCATCAACCCCAACAACCCGACCGGCGCGGTCTATCCGCCGGAGGTGCTGCGCGAGATCCTCGAGGTCGCCCGCCGTCACAATCTGGTGGTCTTCTCCGACGAGATCTACGACAAGATCCACTACGACGAGCTGACCCACACCGCGACCGCCGCGTTGGCCCCCGACCTGTTGTGCCTGACGTTCTCGGGTCTGTCCAAGGCGTATCGGGCCGCGGGATTCCGGTCCGGCTGGCTGGTGGTGTCGGGTCCCACCCACCACGCGGAGAACTACCTGGAGGGCCTGACGATGCTCGCCGGGCTGCGTCTGTGCGCGAATGTGCCCGCGCAGCAAGCGATTCAGGCCGCGCTCGGCGGACATCAGAGCATCGACGATCTCGTCCTGCCCGGCGGACGGCTGCGCGAGCAACGCGACCGCGCCTGGGAAGCGCTCAACGCGATCCCCGGTGTCTCCTGTGTCAAGCCCAAGGGCGCGATCTACGCGTTCCCGCGCATCGACCTCGACATGTACCCGATCCACAACGACGAACAATTCGTGCTGGATCTGCTACTCCAGGAGAAGTTGCACATCGTGCAGGGCACCGGGTTCAACTGGCACCGGCCCGACCATTTCCGCATCGTCACCCTGCCGCACGCCGACGACCTCGAAGCGATCATCGAACGCATCGGGCGATTCCTGGCGACCTACCGGCAGTGAACGTCGAGGCGCAGCCCCGCCCAGCCGTCGCGCGAATTCGAGGCCGTCACCGCGGTGGGCGCTCGCTTAAAGCGTCCACCTCGGAATTCGTTGTGGTGCGCGTCTTTTGGCAGGACCGAGCGAGGGCGTCCGGTTCAGCTTCGGGTGGCGATGAATCGTTCGGCGAAGCGTGACAATTCGTCGAGTTGCTCGGCGGGGTCCGAGGCGGTGGCGCTGACGACCACCCGAGTGACGCCTTGTGCGGCGAAGGCGGCGAGGCGTTCGTCGGTCATGTCGATGCCGCTCCATCGGGTGTATTCGAGTGCGGCCGGGTCTCTTCCGGCTTTCTCGGCCGTCGAGCGCGCGAGTTCCCATTGCGTCGTTCGCTCCTGGGGGACCAGCGCGCCACCGGCGAAGTATCCGTCGCCGCGCAGGCCGACCCGGCGCGCGGCCGCCTTGCTCGATCCGCCGATGTGGATGGGAAGCGTCGTCGCGTTGTAGGGCTTGGGGTACTGCACGAGGTTGTCGAAGGTGAAGAACTCTCCGTGGAAGCTGACGCCCTCCGCACCGCCCGCCCACAGCAGCCGCAACACATCGATCGCTTCGTCGGCGCGTCGCCCGCGGGCGCGGAAGTCGACGCCCGTCGCCGCGGCCTCCTCGGGGATGACGCCCAATCCCACTGTCAGCAAACGCATTCGGCCCTTGGACAGCACGTCGATGGTCGCCAGCTGCTTGGCAAGCACCACCGGGTGCCGGTACGGCAGCAGCAGCACACCGGTGCCGAGCAGGAGCCGGTCGGTCGCCGCGGCGACGTAGGCGAGGGTGTCGAGCGGGTCGAGGAACGGCAGCGTCGGCGGGACCTCGAAGTCGTGCAGTCGCGCGCCCGGATAGAGGAACAGGTGTTCGGGCAGGTACAGGCCTTCGAATCCGCATGCCTCCGCGTGGCGGGCGTAGGCGACGATCCGATCCGGATCGGTCCCGAAATGGGCGCTGCTGTAACTGACCGCGAACTTCATACCCGCATCCCTTCCGGCCCGACATCCGTTCGGGCGGCTGCACAGTTCTCCGCGTGCACAACCTCTGACCACGCCCGACAATTCCCAGCCTCGGTGTCCGTTGCAGAGGCGTCGAACAGTTCCCGACGGTGTGGCTGGCGCGAGCCGTGTCGATGCTCCGCAAAACCCGTCGCGCCACGATGTACCAGTGCGTTGCGGGGGCACGGGCAGCGCATAGGCTGGGGCGATGAATTTCGGTCGGCGGCAATCTGTTCTGCGTGGTGGCGCGTGAAGGAGGACAGTGTCGTCGCGCTGCCGGAGGTGGTGCGCAGCGAGTTGCGCCGCGGTGTGCGCAGTGTGCTCGTCGACGCGGCGGCGTTGCGGTTGGTGCGCGAACGTTTCGACGATGTCCAGGCCGGTTCGCTGCGCCGGTATCTGGAGGCCTCGCAGTCGGCGAACACGGTGCGCGCCTATCGCGCCGATTGGATCGCCTGGGCCGGATGGTGCGCGGCCGAGGGACGCCAGGCGCTTCCGGCCGACGCGCTCGATGTCGCGGTCTATCTGGCGGCCGCCGCCGACGCGCGACGCCCGAACGGAGAGTGGGCGTTCGGCCCGGCCACGCTCGAGCGCAAGTCGGCGGCGATCGCGGCGGTGCACGCCGCCAATGGACTGCCCTCCCCCACCCGCTCCGACGTGGTCCGTCTGACGCTGCGGGGTATCAGGCGCACCCGCCGCACGCCGCCCGCGCGCAAGCGTCCGATCCTGCTGCACACCCTCGATCAGTTGCTCGCCGGTCTGCCCGAACCCGGCTGGCCCGCCGAACCCGCCCGCCGTCGCGACGCACTGGTCTTGCTGATCGGTTTCGCGGGCGCGTTGCGCCGTAGCGAGCTGGCCGCCCTTCGCGTCGCCGACGTCCGGGTGAGCGTGGATCACGCGACCGGTGAACCGGTCCTGCTCGTACACCTGCCGACCACCAAGACCGATCCGACCGGTGCCGCCGAACAGCGCGTCGCCCTACCCCGCGGGCAACGTCCCCACACCTGCCCGGTCTGCGCCTACGCCGCCTGGGTCCAACTCCTCGAAATCCACATGGCCGCAGGGCCACCCGCCTTTCGCGACCAGTGCGCCGCACCCGCACCCGACCCGCGCATCCATCGCTGCCACGGCTTCACCGGCACACCCCTCGCCCAGCACCCGGACCTGCCGCTGTTCCCGACCATCACCCGCCACGGCGGCATCGGCGACCGCCCGATGTCGGGTCGCGCCGTCGCCGAACTCGTGAAACGCTACGCCGCCCGCGCAGGCCTCGACCCGAACCTCTTCTCCGGACACTCCTTACGCGCCGGCTTCGCCACCCAGGCCGCCCTCGGCGGCGCCAGCGACCGCGAGATCATGCGTCAGGGACGCTGGTCCAACCCGCGCACCGTGCACGGCTACATCCGCACCGCGAATCCGTTGGAGGACAACGCCGTAACCAAACTCGGCCTGTGATCCGTGAATAGGATTCGGATTCAACATCGCACAATTTCGCGATGAAGGCTGCGACGCAGGGCTGATAGCAATTGCCGGGACCGATCTCGCCGCACGTCATTGAGACCAGCAGGCCGCCGCACAGTCGGCGCCGGAGGCGAGCACGGTGCCGTTGTGACAACTATCCCGTTGCGCAAAGCGGCATTTCATGGCCCGCGCCAATCGGGTCCGCTCGGCCGACCGCGACCTGGGATAGGACAAAAAGATTCGAATTGAAGGTGGCCGGTTCGACTTTCCAATTTGTGCGAAGCGGCATTTTATGGCCGTTGCGGTGGACTTATACCGTCGAATTCATGGAGTGGAATTTTCGGTCGGCCGAAGAGCTGTCGGCCGCGTTGCGTGCCGGTGAGGTGTCCTCGGTGGAACTGACCGACGAAGCGATCGCCCGTATCGAGCGGTACGACAAGTCGATCAACGCGATCTGTGTGCGGGATTTCGACCGTGCGCGGGCCGCCGCGCGCCGCGCCGACCAGGCGCGTTCCCGCGGTGAGGACTGGCCGCCGCTCGGTATTCCGGTGACGGTCAAGGAGTCCTACGACATCGCCGGGCTGCCCACGACCTGGGGCATGCCGCAGCACGCGCAGTATGTCCCGACCGAGGACGCGGTACAGGTGTCGCGGCTGAAGGCCGCCGGCGCGGTGGTCCTCGGCAAGACCAATGTGCCGTTGATGCTGCGAGACATTCAGAGCTTCAACGAGATCTACGGCACCACCAACAATCCGTGGGATCACGGCCGCACGTCGGGTGGGTCGTCCGGCGGTTCGGCGGCGGCCCTGGCGTGCGGGTTCGGCGCGCTGTCCATCGGGTCCGACCTCGCCGGTTCGCTGCGCACCCCCGCGCATTTCTGCGGCATCTACGCGCACAAACCGACACTCGGGCTGGCGGCGACCCGCGGCATGGTCGCGCCGGTCGCGCCGGCCTTGCCGGTCGACCTCGATCTCGCTGTTGTCGGTCCGATGGCGCGCACGGCCCGCGACCTCGCGCTGCTGCTCGACGTCATGGCCGGACCGGATCCGATGACCCACGGCGTCGCCTACGAGGCCGCGCTGCCGCCCGCGCGCCACGAGCGGCTGGCCGACTTCCGCGTCCTGATCATCGAGGACCATCCGTCGATTCCGACCGGATCGGCGGTGCGGGCGGGGGTGAACCGGGTCGCCGAGGCGCTCGTCGACGAGGGCGCCCGGATCGAACGGCGCAGTCCGCTGCTGCCCGATCCGATCGAAGCGGCGACGCTGTACATGCTGCTGATGCTGTCGAATGCCGCCGCGGGGCTTTCCGTCGACGTGTACGAACAGCTGCGGATCCACGCCGCCGCCCTGAGCGCCGACGACCGGAGTCTCGATGCGGCGCGGCTGCGCGGCATGGTGCTCAGCCACCGCGACTGGGTCGAGGCGAACAACCGTCGCGAACTCCACCGCCACGGCTGGCGGCAGCTGTTCGCCGAGTTCGACGCGGTGGTGTGCCCCATCACGCCCACTCCCGCTTTCCCACACGACCACAACGGAGGTCTGGAGAACCGGCGCATCGACATCGACGGCGTCGAGTACCCGTACTTCGACCAGCTCGTCTGGGCCGGTATGGCCACCATGCCCGGCCTGCCCGCCACCGCCATACCCGCGGGCCTTTCAACCGAGGGCCTGCCGGTGGGAGTGCAGCTCATCGGTCCGATGTTCGAGGACCGCACCCCGCTGCGGCTGGCCGAACTGCTCGAGCCGAAGATCGGCGGCTTCCAGGCGCCGGTAGTGCGCGCACCGGATCAGGCCAGTGCGTCGGTGTGCTCGGTGAAATCACCAAGCAGGTCTTCGGCGAGATCCGCATTGTGGTGACGACCGTACGATGTTTTCGATTCCATCAGTTCGACAGTGAGGCGGCGAGCCAAGGTCTCGAACTCGACAGTACTGATGGGTCCGTGGAGTTCGGCGACATCACCCACAAGATCGAACTGCCACGTCCATACGGACCGTTGGTATTCTGACGACGGCCCTCCGGTGACATTGTCGCCGACAAAGGACAGGGCAGAGGCGGGCCGGTCGGACGGCGGCGCGATATTGCAGACGACAACGATGCGTTGCACATCGTTGGATCCGATCACCTCGCGAACATACAAGACCTCTTGTGGGCCACAGCTGACGGTTAGGAGCCTGTGGTCTCGCTTGGTCCGATTGGTCGTAGGGAGGGCAGTGACGTTCCAACGATCCTTCTGGGTGGCCCGCGGGTCCGGGATGCACTCGCGAATGTATCGGCCGACCAGGCTTCGGATCGTCGGGTAGGCGGAATGCCGTGAGAGCTCGTCGAACCGGCGTGCGGAGGGCATCTACTCGTCTCCTTGCTCCGGGGCGGCACTACCGAGTGGCACGCGGTTCTTCACAAGCGCACCGTCCGCTCGGATCGGCTCTGCCTCAACCGTAACGAGACAGATCGCCCCAGAACGGCAGCCCGAACCCCGACCACCTGAAGCCGCGTCTCTATGGCATTCCCTCTCGACGGACGGAGACTATCACGCGTTTGTTTGCGGCTCAGGATTCAACTGTATTGCCTACCAAGGCATTCGAAGCGTCGATGGAGCGACGCTCCTGGGTCGTTCGACATGATCAGCCCTTCGCAATGTGGTAGGCGCCGCATCCGCACTGGTAGTGAATGGACTTCAGCTTCCGCTGGGTGAACTGCAGGGCCGCGTAGATGGCGGAGCAGGGATAGGCGAATGCGCGTTTGCTGGGTGTAGGGCAAACGACCGTGGGTCGCCCGCGATCTCGGAGTCGCTTCCGTTCTCGCCGCCGCCAGCAACGCTTGTCGCAGTATGCGCGCTCGGACTCCTCGAGCGTGTCGCCGCACCACCGCACCGTCGGTCGACGGCAGGCCACCTGTGATCGTCGATTCACGACTTCCGCGATGATGGATGATGGTCGCCATGGATATCCAGTCGGTCCGCGTCATCCGGCTCGGCCCTGACGATTGGCGCCGCTTCCGCCAAATCCGGTTGCTGGCCCTGGCCGATGCCCCCTACGCCTTCGGCTCCACCCTGGCCTGGGCACAGGCCCGCACCGATCAGGACTGGCGCGACCTGCTCGCCGCCCGCACCCAGTTCCTCGCCAACGCGGGCGATCGCGACGTCGGCACCATCGGCGCGGTGTCGGAAACTGCTGCTGCACACCTGATCTCGATGTGGGTGGCCCCGGAAGCTCGCGGCACTGGCGTGGCCGACCTGCTCGTCCGCTCGGTCGTCGACTGGGCCACCGCCACCGGTTGCCCCGGTATCCGCCTGGAGGTCTCCGACGGCAACACCGCCGCAGAACGCCTCTACCACCGCCACGGCTTCCGTCGCACCGGCGTCGCGGGCGCCATCTCCCCCGAAGACCCGCGCCTGGAATTCGAAATGCGGCTCACACTACTTCGACGAGACGCCGACCGGGTGCGTGCCGGCCAATTGACGCGGCTGCCTCGAGAAGACCCCGCCGCTCCGGCAATCCCACCGCCTACCGGCACTTTGGGAGCTGGGCGTGCTGCTCGGCTTGTGTGACGGGCTGCGCACTAGGGACCGTCACGGTCCTGCTCGACATGCAGACGTGGCCGTTTCGCACCGAGCGCTGTGCAGCTATGAGCGGATGCTCTGCACCGCAGTCGATCTCACGGTGCAGGTCGTCCGCTCGCCCTGCGACGTGTCGAAAGCCAGCAGTCCCGTAGCCTCCGGCCGACGCCAGATGCCTTGTCTCTCACTACGTGGAGTCGTCGCGAGGAGATCGTGACGTAGAGTGCGATTCCGGGGGACAAGCCGGGACCGCCATCGGGTGCGGCCCTGGACCGACCTCCTGCCCGCTCTGAAGGCTTCCGGCACGACCGTGGCCATGGCTGAATCGAGGTCGGCGCCCACGTGGAGACCGCAGCGAACTCCTCCGACGCAGTGACGCCCTCGCCACCTGACGCGGCGATGACCCGCGACATGTCGCGCCCGGCGCGTCTGCACGTCCACAGCGCCGTCTCCACGGCCCTGGCGCTGCACAGCGATCACGCGCTGCGCGAGCTCG
>NZ_JBEXKI010000006.1:0-71881 GCF_040609595.1 Nocardia sp. NPDC004654
AAGACCGTGTACTCCGCGGAGTGGTCCTCGTCGGCGGGCGGAACCACACCGGCCTTCTCGAACTGCGCGCCGCGCAGCACGAGCATGGTGGCGTCGCCGCCGTCGTCGAGGATCATGTTGGCGGGCTCGCCCGGCCAGGTCAGCATCTGCTCGGCCGCCCACCAGTACTCCTCCAGGGTCTCGCCCTTCCAGGCGAAGACCGGGGTGCCCTTGGGCTCCTCGACCGTGCCGTGCGGGCCGACGACGACCGCGGCGGCGGCGTGGTCCTGGGTGGAGAAGATGTTGCACGAGGCCCAGCGCACCTGCGCGCCGAGCGCGGTGAGGGTCTCGATCAGCACGGCGGTCTGCACCGTCATGTGCAGCGAGCCGGAGATGCGCGCGCCCTTCAGCGGCAGCACGTCGGCGTACTCGCGGCGCAGAGCCATCAGACCGGGCATCTCGTGCTCGGCCAGACGGATCTCCTTGCGGCCGAACTCGGCCAGCGACAGGTCCGCCACCTTGTAGTCGACGCCATTGCGGACATCGGGGGTCATGGACGTGCGTGCGGGAAGTTCTGAGGTCGTCATCTGCCTCTCCATGGTCGGCTGTACCGATGCAAGGCTAGTCGCTGAACGCCTCGCGACGTACCGCGTGCCCGTCGGGGCACGCCTCGACGGGCACGGGCGCGGCGCTCAGGCGGTCGCGCGGTAGCTCGCGAGGATCCGGGTGCGCTTGCGCGGCTGGATGTTCGCGCGGGTGATGTCGCCGTCGTAGTGGGCGAGCACCCGGTGGTCCATGATCGAGCGCCACAGCGGCGGGATGGCCGCGAAGACGATCATGCTCGCGTAGCCCGCGGGCAGCTGCGGGGACTCCTGCGAGCTCCGCAGGGTTTGGTACCGACGTCCCGGATTGGCGTGGTGGTCGCTGTGCCGCTGCAGGTGGAACAGGAAGATGTTGGTGACGAGCCGGTCGCTGTTCCAGCTATCGCGCGGGGAGCAGCGGGCCCAGGCGCCGTTGGGCCTGCGTTCGCGCAGCAGGCCGTAGTGCTCGACGTAGTTGACCGTCTCCAGCAGGGCAGCGCCGATCACCGCCTGCAACAGCAGCCAGGGCAGCACCGCGATCCCGAAGACGGCGATCAGCGCGCCGAACAGCACCAGCGTCATCGCCCATGCCTGCAGCACGTTGTTGTGCACGGTCCACCAGGGCAGGCCCTTGCGCGCCAGGCGCTCCTTCTCCAGCGCGAGCGCGGACCGGAAACCGCCCGCGACGCTGCGCGGCAGGAACTCCCACAGCGACTCACCGAGCCGGGCGCTCGCCGGATCCTCCGGCGTCGCGACACGCACGTGGTGACCGCGGTTGTGTTCGACGAAGAAGTGCCCGTACCCGGACTGCGCGAGCGCGATCTTGGCCAGCCAGCGCTCCATGTGCTCCACGCGGTGGCCGAGTTCGTGCGCGGCGTTGATGCCGATGCCGCTGACGAAGCCCAGCGTGGCGGCCAGTCCGAGCTTGTCGAGCGCGCTCAGTTCGTCGCCCGCCCACATGTAGGCGGCGATGATCAGCCCGATCAGCTGGATCGGCAGGAACAGGTAGGTGCACCACCGGTAGTAGCGATCGTTGGACAGCAGCTCGTAGTCCTCGTCGCGCGGATTGCTGCCGTCCTCGCCGACCAGCCAGTCCAGCAAGGGAATGACCATCAGCACGATGATCGGTCCGATCCACCAGAACACCGCGGCGCCAGTGTGCAGCACAAGCTGTGAGGGCAGCAACGCGGAAGCCGGTGCGATCAGGCCGAGAACCCACAGATGGCGTTTGGGATCTGGCGATCCCGCCGGTTTGCCAACCGTTTGCACGTTTGCCCCGCTAATTAAGAATCCTAACTCCGATGTATGAGAATACTTACAGGCTTGAAGTCCGTTACACCGGAGTTCGCGGACTAAACGTGTCGACCGTTACAAGCGTGGTGGTCGGTTTTTCAGGGAGTTCACATGTGACAGCAGTCACCGCACACCTCCCGCAAATCGGGGCTTCGCCCCTAAGGTTCCCCTAACCAGGGCGGTCGGCGGCCCCTATTTCTTGGGGGCCTTTCCCCTAATCGAGCGAATCCGAGGCACTCGGTCGACGCGCCGCACGGGCGGCCAGGATCGCCTCGACGTAGGGCCCGAGCAGTTCGGCGAGATCGGCGGGCGCGTTGCGGCCCGGCGCGGGCGGTGTCGGAATGTAGCTGAGCGCGATCCGGACCAGCGCGGCCGCCAGCACGACCGACTCCGCCTCCGTGGCGTCGACCCAGCTGTCCTGGAACACCTTGGACAGCCGCTCGGTGGCGTGTTCGACCAGTGGCGCGGCGTCCAGGGTGATCAGGCGCAGCAGGTCCAGCTTCACCTCGCCCGCGATCAGCGACTGAATCAGCGGATCGGCGGCGGCGTCGAGGAAGAAGCCGGACAGCGCTTCGCGGAAGGCGGCGCGGACGTCGCCCTCGTTGCCCGCGATGGCGCTGCGGACATGGTCGACCAGGTCGTCGGCCAAGCGCAGGGCGTATCCCTGCGCGAGGCCCGCGCGCGAACCGAACTCGTTGTACAGCGTCTGCCTGCTCACCCCGGCCCGTGCCGCGACGTCGCCGAGCGTGATCTTGGACCAGTCCCGCTCGGTCAGCAGTTCGCGCATGGCGTCGAGGACGGAGGTGCGCAGGAGTTCCCGCGCCGCCTCCTGGTACGGAACCCTTGGTCCATTGCGCGGCATACCCGCGAGGTTGTCACGGGCATCCCCCGCAGTCAAAATCTCACGACCGCTCGATCTCGACCATGAAGAAGTCGGCCTTGGCCGCGCCGCAGTCCGGGCAGGTCCAGTTGTCCGGGATGTCGTCCCACCTGGTGCCGGGCGCGATGCCGTCTTCGGGCCAGCCCTTGGCCTCGTCGTATTCGAAGCCGCACTGGATGCACTGGTACAGCTTGTATTCGGTCACGAGGTCACTCCTACCGGTTCGAAATCGATCTTTTCCCGCACACCGCAGTCCGGGCAGCACCAGTCGTCGGGCACGTCGGCCCACCGGGTGCCAGCCGGAAACCCTTCGCGCGGAGCGCCTTTGGTCTCGTCGAAGATGTAATCACAAACAGGACAACGGTATGCGGTCATGATTCCACCTCCGCGCCGTAGCGCGCGAGGATCCGATCCCGCTTGCCCGGGTGGATGTTGGCCAGGGTGATGTCGCCGCCGTAGTGCGCGAGCACCCGCTTGTCCATCACCTTGCGCCACAACGGCGGAAAGTAGGCGAGCAGGATCATGCTCGCGTAGCCGCTCGGCAGGTTGGGCGCGCCGTCCCAGCTGCGCAAGGTCTGGTAGCGACGGGTCGGGTAGGCGTGGTGATCACTGTGCCGCTGCAGGTGGTACAGGAAGATGTTGGTGACGATGTGGTCGCTGTTCCAGCTGTGCACCGGGGCGGGCCGCTCGTAGCGACCGGTGTCGGTGCGCTGACGAACCAGTCCGTAGTGCTCGAGGTAGTTGACCGCCTCCAGGAGACTGAAACCGATCACGGCCTGCAACACCAGGTAGGGCAGCACGCCGAGACCGAACACCGCGACCAGCGCCGCGTACAGCACGACCGACATCAGCCAGGCCGAGAGCACCTCGTTGCCTGGCGACCACGGCTTCTTGCCCAATCGCTCGAGCCGCACCTTCTCCAACCGCCACGAGGACTTCAGGCCGCCCCACACCGTCCGCGGCCAGAACGCCCAGAAGGTCTCGCCCACACGGGAACTCGCCGGGTCCTCGGGGGTGGCGACGCGGACGTGGTGGCCGCGGTTGTGCTCGATGTAGAAGTGGCCGTAGAACGATTGGGCCAGGGCGATGCGGGACAGCCACCGCTCCAGGTCGACCTTCTTGTGCCCGAGTTCGTGGGCGGTGTTGATCCCGATGCCGCCGATCGTGCCGACCGTGATGGCCAGACCGATCTTGTCCACGACGTGCAGGCCGCCGTCGATGCCGAGCCAGCCGAGGTCGTCGGCGCTGATCAGGTAGCAGGCCAGGATCAGCGAGGCGTATTGGAACGGCAGATAGAGGTACGTGAGGTAGCGGTAGTACTTGTCGTTCTCGAGGTACGTCATCACCTCGTCGGGCGGGTTCTCGCCATCGGGGCCGAAGAAGATGTCGGCCAGCGGGATCACCAGGTAGACCAGGATCGGGCCGAGCCAGAACGGCACCTGCGCCAGGCGATGCCAGCCGATTTCGTTCAGTGCCCAGATCAGCGGAAGCCCGATCGTGAACAAGCCGGTCGGCGCGAACAGCCCCCAGAGCCAGAGATAGCGCTTGCGATCACGCCAGGCCGGGGCTTCGACCGGGCGCTGCGGCGCGTCGGCATCCGTCGACATCGATGTCTCCCATCAGTGCGGCGCACACCGAGGTGTGACGCACAATACTTCTGATATGGACATTAGAACGACAACTGTCACATGTCTATACAAAAGAATCGATTTGTAAAGTTGTTATGACATAACAAAAGGCGTCCGGTCGGGACCGTCGACCGACCGGACGCCCTGCACCTTCTTCAGTACAACAAGACCTCGGCATCCTCCGGCAGCGCGTCCACCGGCCACCACCGCAGATCCGTCGACTCCGCGCTGCGCACCGGCACCGCACCGGCGGGCGCGGTGATACGGAACAGCAGATCGAGGTGGCGGGTCGGCACACCGAGTGAACAGGTGATCGGATGCGCCTGCGCACCGTAGAGGCCGGGCTCGATCCGCAGCCCCGGGATGCCGGACTCCTCGGTCGCCTCCCGCAGCGCGGCGTCGGCGACGGTGTCGTCGCCCTCCTCGCAGTGCCCGCCGAGCTGAATCCAGCGCCCCACCTTCGGATGCAGGGTCAGCAGCACCTCGCGGGCGTCGTGGGAGAACACCACGGCGGAGGCCGTGATGTGACCGGGTGCGTGCTCGCGCAGGCAGCCGCGCGGCGCTGAACCGAGGAAGGCCAGCATGGCCTCCCGCAGCGACCGATCCTGGTCCACCACGGGACGCCAGGTCTCCAGCAGCGATGTCGCCGACGCGTGCAGCGACTCAGCGCTCACAGCTCGACCAACCCTTCCCCCGGCCCCGTGACCGGACGCGGCGTCAGCTCCGTCAACGGATGACCGATGGCGATGGCGCCCAACGGGTTCCAGTCCGCGGCGAGACCCAGCACGTCCCTGGTGATCTCGGGGGCGAAGATGGTCGAGCCGATCCAGCAGCTGCCGATCCCCTCGGTGGCCAGCGCGACGAGCAGACCCTGCACGGCCGCGCCCACCGCCACGGTGAACATGGTCCGCTCGGCGGCGCGGCGGCGTTCGTCGGGATAGTCGTGCGCGCCGTCCGGCACGCAGAACGGGATGATCACCTCGGGGGCGTCGAACAGGATCCGGCCACGCGCCACGCGCCGCTCCACCCGCTCGGGGTCGCGTCCGTCGGCCGTGAGGTCGGCGCGCCACTTGTCGGCCATCGCCTCCAGCAACCGATTCCGCAGTTCCCGATCGCGCAGCCAGACGAATCGGACCGGCCGGGTGTGATGCGGCGCGGGCGCGGTCAGCGCGACGGCGACCGCCGCCCGGACGCGTTCCGGATCGACCGGGGTGTCGGCGAACTCGCGCACCGAACGTCGCAGCAGCACGGCCTCGCCGCGCCCGCGCTCGATGGCCTCGGCGGTGCCTAGCCAGAACAGGTCGTCGGTACCTCGGCGCAGCAGATTCGTCGCGCCCGAACCGTCGTCGACGAACGGCAGGCCGCGCACCACCGCGACCGGGACGCCGCCCAGTTTGCCCTTCACCAGATCCGCGGCGGCGGCAAGCTCGTCGGCGACGGCCACCTGGGTGACTTGCAGTTCATTGCCCTGCCCGTCCACCGAGCCCGCGTAGTCGTGCAGCACCCGCAGCCCGGCCGCGCCGATCGCGGCGTCGATCTGCCCGTTGCGCCAGGCCCGTCCCATCGTGTCGGTGATCACGACGGCGACGGTCACGCCGAGCCGTTCGGCCAGCGCGGTCCGCAGCGCCTTGGCACTGCCGTCCGGATCGCTGGGCAGCAGCACCAATTCGCCCTGCTCGACATTGGAACCGTCCACGCCGGATGCCGCCTGGACGATGCCGAGCTTGTTCTCGGTGATCAGGGTGCGGCCCTTGCGCGCGAGCACCCGCACGGCCTCCTGGTCCACCAGCGCCCGGCGGGCGGCGTCGCGTTCCTCGGGATCCAGTGGCGCGGCGACGATTCGGCCCTCGGCCTTGGCCACGATCTTGCTGGTGACCACGAGGATGTCGCCGTCGGCCAGCCAGGGCGCCCGTGTGGCGATGTGCTCGGCGATGTCGTCGCCGGGACGGAACTCCGGCAGGCCGGTGACGGGCAGGATGCTCAGCTCGCCCGCGGCGTGGTCGATCGAGGTCACGGCTTCACCCCCGCGAGATCCAGTGCCTCGCGCACGATTTCGGCGGTCGTCGGCGGGTCGGTCATGAGCAGCGGCACGCTGCGCACCTCGACGCCAGGCACGTCGGCGGTGTCGGTGCTGTGGATCAGCCAGCCGTCGAGAATGCCGGTGGCCGAGCGGGCGCCGTAGTAGCGGCCGATCGCCTCGGCCGTCGTCTCGACGCCGATCACCGACAGGCACTCGTCGGCCATGCCGCGCAACGGTTTTCCGTCGATCACGCCAGAGACGCCGATCACCTTCGCCTCGGTGGTGCGCAGCGCGCCCCGGATGCCGGGCACCGCGAGGATGGCGCCGATACTCACCACCGGGTTGGACGGCGCCAGCAGCACCGCGTCGGCGGACGATATGATATCCGTCACATTTGGGGCCGGTTTTGCTTCATCCGCCCCGATTGTGGCGAATCCATGGGTGTCGATGTTCGCGCGGTATCGAACCCACCACTCTTGAAAATGGATCGCGCGGCGTTCGCCAGGGTTCTCGGGGTCGCTGACAACCACATGCGTTTCACACCGATCGTCGGTTGCCGGGATCAGTTTCACGCCGGGTTGCCACCGGTTGCAGAGCGCTTCGGTGACCGCCGAGAGTGGATACCCGGCACGCAACATTTCGGTGCGAATCAAGTGCGTCGCGATATCGCGATCGCCCAAGCCGAACCAGTCCGGCTGCGCGTGATATTTCGCCAGCTCCTCCTTGGCGTGCCAGGTCTCGCCGACGCGGCCCCACCCGCGTTCGGCATCGATCCCCCCGCCGAGGGTGTACATGCAGGTATCGAGGTCGGGGCAGATGCGGAGGCCGTGCATCCAGACGTCGTCACCGACGTTCACGATCGCGGAAACGTCGGCTTCCGGCAGCAGTTCCCGCACGCCCTGCAGGAAGCGCGCGCCGCCGACTCCGCCGACCAGTACGGCGATCTTGGGCCCCTTGGCGGGCGCGATGTCCGCTTGTTGTCCAGTCACATCCGCACAGCCTATGCGGTGTCGAAGCGAGCGGTGTTCGGGCCATATTTGCTGGTCATTTGCTATGCCATACACCAAGATCAGCACGGAAATCGGTCGCGGATAGTAACGGAATAGCGTCGGCGGCTTGACCATCGACACGTCCGGCGTGTCTAATCACAGTCATGTCATTCCGGGTTCGCGCGAGAGTGCAAGGCGCGGACGACTTTTCGAACAGATGTTCGAGCCGGGGTGACGCGCTCGGGGATGTCCGCGGGACAACGTCGCGGGGTAGGGCCGTCGGTGTGCGTGTTGGTCCGACGGAAAGAATCATTCTGCGCTAACACACAGTGAGGAGGCGGAGCGATGGCCAACGATATGGTCTCGCAACCCGATTCCACAGCAGGCGCAGCACGTGGCGTCTGCGCAGACATCGGCCGGAGCGAGCAAGACGGCGGTGACGCGGTGTCGACACCCCGGCTCAGCCTGGTCGTGACGGGCTTCGACGAGATGTTCGAAAGCATCGAAGAGCAATGGCAGGAGCGTGCCCTGTGCGCGCAGACCGATCCGGAGGCGTTCTTCCCCGAGAAGGGCGGCTCGACCCGCGAGGCGAAACGGATCTGCATGGGCTGCGAGGTACGCGACGAGTGCCTGGAATACGCACTCGCACACGATGAGCGCTTCGGTATCTGGGGTGGCCTCTCCGAGCGGGAGCGCCGGCGCCTCAAGCGCGGTATCGGCTGACACGTAGGTGTCGCACCGACCTCGATGCGCGGGGTCGGTGCGAGTTCACCTAGATTTTGGGTATGTCCCGTTCCCGCCATCGACGCCCGCCCACCGCCCGGTCGGTGATCCGACGCGGCCGCGGGGTGCGCGGGCCGATGCTGCCGCCGACGGTGCCCGCCTGGCGCACCCGAGGCCAGCAGTTCGACCGGCTCGTGCTGGAGGCGTTCGCCCCGCTCGACAGCCGCTGGCACGATCGGCTCACCAAACTCGACATCGCCGTCGACGATGTACCGAAAATCCGTCCGCTGCACCCTGATTCGGTCACCTGGCCGGACGAGGTGGTGGCCGACGGACCGGTCCCGCTGTCCCGGCTGATCCCCGCGGGCGTCGACCGGCACGGTCAGGCGACCCGCGCGCGGATCGTGCTGTTCCGCAAACCGCTCGAGCTGCGCGCGAGCGATCCGGACGATCTGGTCGATCTGCTGCGCGAGGTGCTCGTGCAGCAGATCGCCACCTACCTCGGCGTCGACCCCGACGTCATCGATCCGGAGGCGGAGGAAGAGTAGGTCCCGAATCGGGCGATTCGCGTCCGACCGGCGTGGCCGGACGAGGTTCGCTCGCGACCGCGCATGCCCGGAGCGAGGGCGGAAGTACGCGTGTGAGCCGCCACTCTTAGCGCGTGTCTGTCCACATCCGGAGGCCAGGGGGGTTACTCTCATCGGCGTGATCCCCATGCGTCGTTGCTGCCGACCCGGCTGCAAGAATCCGGCCGTCGCGACGCTCACGTATGTCTACTCGGACTCCACCGCGGTGGTCGGTCCGCTCGCGACGGTCGCCGAACCACATTCGTGGGACCTGTGCGAAACGCACGCTTCCCGGATCACCGCGCCGAAGGGCTGGGAGCTGGTCCGCCACGAGGGCGGCTTCTCCACCACCCCGGACGACGACGATCTCACCGCACTGGCCGAAGCCGTTCGCGAGGCCGGTCTGCGACGCCGTCCCCCGGAGCCCGATCAGCGCGGCTACCGCGACTACGCACCCGCGCCGCAGCGCACCACGCGTACCGGCAGACGCGGGCATCTGCGCGTGCTGCCCGATCCGCCGAACTGACCTCGCGCGCTCTCGTTCCGAGACACCCAGACGCCTCTCGTCGGAACGCTCCTCCCGGTCCGGTCGCCACAGCTCTGTCGCGCGCCCGGCGAAATCGGTTGCCCGCGGCGTGTTCTCGAGCGCGACGGGGGGCCGGGGCCACAGCCCCACACCAGCCCCGCGGGGTGAAATCGGGGCGGAGGGTAGGGAGCGGTCCCACGGTGTCGGCGGGGCACACTAGGGTAGTGCCCATGACAGTCGCCCGCTCTGCCGAATTCGTGAACGCGGTGATCAAGGCCTACGACGTTCGCGGTGTGGTCGGTGAACAGATCGACGCGCAATTCGTCAGGGACGTGGGAGCTTCCTTCGCTCGGCTGATGCGCGGCGAGGGCGCCGGCCGTGTGGTCATCGGACACGACATGCGCGAGTCCTCCCCCGCGCTGGCCGCCGCCTTCGCCGACGGTGTGCGCGCCCAGGGTCTCGACGTGGTGCACATCGGCCTGGCCTCCACCGACCAGCTGTACTTCGCCTCCGGCCGCCTCGGCTGCCCCGGCGCCATGTTCACCGCGAGCCACAACCCCGCCCAGTACAACGGCATCAAGCTGTGCCGCGCGAACGCGCTGCCGGTCGGCCAGGACACCGGCCTGGCCGCGATCAAGGACGAGCTCGTCGCGGGCGTGCCGGAATTCGACGGCCCGCACGGCAACGCCACCGAAGTGGACCTGCTCGCCGACTACGCGCAATTCCTGCGCGGGCTGGTCGATCTGGAGAACATCCGCCCGCTCACCATCGCGGTGGACGCGGGCAACGGCATGGGCGGGCACACCGTGCCGGAGGTGCTCGGCACGCTGGCGCAGGTGACCATCGTGCCGCTCTACTTCGAGCTGGACGGTTCGTTCCCCAACCACGAGGCCAACCCGCTCGACCCGAAGAACCTGGTCGACCTGCAGCGGCTGGTCCGCGAATCCGGCGCCGACATCGGCCTGGCCTTCGACGGCGACGCCGACCGTTGCTTCGTGGTCGACGAGCACGGCGAGCCGGTCTCCCCCTCGGCCATCACCGCGCTGGTCGCCGAGCGCGAACTGGCCAAGGAGCCGGGCGCGACCATCATCCACAACCTGATCACCTCGCGCGCGGTGCCGGAGCTTGTGCACGAGCTGGGCGGGACCCCGGTGCGCACCAGGGTCGGCCACTCGTTCATCAAGCAGCAGATGGCCGCCACCGGCGCGGTATTCGGCGGCGAGCACTCCGCGCACTACTACTTCCGCGATTTCTGGGGCGCCGACTCCGGCATGCTCGCGGCGCTGCACGTGCTCGCCGCGCTCGGCGAGAAGGACCGGCCGATCTCGGAGCTGATGTCGTCCTACGAGACCTACGCCGCCTCGGGCGAGATCAACTCGACGGTGGCCGACGCCAAGGAGCGGACGCTGGCCGTGGTCGAGGCATTCGAGGATCGCGCCAAGTCGGTGGACCGCCTCGACGGGGTGACGGTCCAGCTGGCCGACGACGCCTGGTTCAACCTGCGCGCCTCGAATACCGAGCCGTTGCTGCGGCTGAACGTCGAGGCCAGATCGCCGGAGGAAGTAGACGCACTCGTGACCGAGATTTTGGGAATCGTCCGCTCCTGACTGGGATAGTGGAATTACGACGGAGTGGAATCACAAGCTCAGGATTCGACCGCGGAAGCAGACGGCTCTGCCTGATGCGAGATTCTGGGCATCGTCCGGTCCTGACTGGGATAGTGGAGTTACGACGGAGTGGAATCACAAGCTCGGGATTCGACCGTGGAAGCAGAGGGTTCTGCTCAGCGCGAGATCCCGAGCGATGCCCGCTCCCGACTGGAATAGTGGAATCACTGACAGTGGATTCGCCCGACCTGGGCTCGGTGTGGACGATCCGGACGCAGCGCGATGAGGGGAGGTGGGACGCCCGATGATCGCTGGAACACCGGTGCTCGACCTCGACGATGCCGCTTCGCTCGAAGCGGCGGACAGCGGCGGCGCCCTGCGCTCGGCCGCCTCGGGTGGCGCCCAAGTGCGCGCCACCGCCGCGGCCATCGGCGAGCATGCGCTCGCCCGTCTCGCCGACCTTCGCCCACGCAGCGTGGTCCTGGTCTCCGGCTCCGGCCGCGCCGCACGCGCCGCCGGTTTGCTCGTCGCCGCGCTCGGTGACCGCGCGGGTCTGCCGGTGGTGTCGGTCGCCGCGCTGCCGCCGTGGGTGGGCCCGCTGGACGTGGTGCTCGTCGCCGGTGACGACGCGGGCGATCCGCGCCTGATCGACGCGGTGGACCGCGCGCTGCGCCGCGGCGCCGAGGTCGTCGTCGCCGCACCGCACGAGGGCCCGCTGCGCGCCGCCGCCGCGGGCCGGGCCGCGCTGCTGGAGCCGCGGGTCCCGGTGCTCGACCACAACCGATTGCTGCGCTTCCTCGCGGCCGGGATCGCGGTGCTGCGCATCGTCGATCCGACGCGCACCGGCGCGGCCGTGCCGGACCTGACCGCGCTGGCCGACGTGCTCGACGCCGAAGCGCTGCGCGACGGACCGCACAACGAGGTCTTCCACAATCCCGCCAAGACGCTGGCCGCGCGCATGCAGCAGCGCGGCATCGTGCTGGCGGGCGACTCCCCCGCCGCCGCGGAGCTCGCCGAGCACGGCGCCGAGGTGCTGCTGCAGGCCGCGGGCAAGGTGGCGACGGCGGCCGATCTCGCCGAGGCGGTCGCCGCGAATCCGCGCATGGTCGAGGCCGCGGGCGAGTCCGCGCCCGACTTCGATCCACTGTTCCACGACGAGGAACTCGACGGCCCCGCGCCGGTGGAGCGAATCCGGGTGTTCGTGCTCAGCGCCGATCCCGATCAGGCCGCCGCACGGCGCCGGGTCGCGGTGTTCGGCGGCGCCGGATCCGGTCTGGTCGACGCCGATCTGGTGAGCGCCGACGTCGACCTGTTACAGAACAGCCTGACCGATCCGGCCGCCCCGACGCCGGTGCGCGGCGAGGAGCCCGGCGGGTCCGGGCGCGGCACGGAACTGGAGCAACTCGCGGTGCTCGCGCTGCGCTTGGAGATGGCCGCGGCCTACCTGCGGCTGATCGGCTCGCGCGGCGCGTCCGCGGACACGTCCCGCGGTTTCGGCGGCGAACAGTACGACGGGGGACGCTACTAGTGCACGAACTCGTTGGTGCACTGCGTTCCTACGCATGGGGTTCGCGCACCGCGCTCGCTCAGCTGTGCGGCCGTCCCGTCCCCTCCGCACACCCCGAGGCCGAACTCTGGTTCGGCGCCCATCCCGCCGATCCCGCGCACGTCAAGACGCCGGTCGGCACCACATCGCTGCTGGAGTTCGTCGCCGCGAACCCGCATCGCGAACTGGGCGCGGCCGCACCGGAATTCGGTGACAAGCTGCCGTTCCTGCTGAAGATCCTGGCGGCCGAGGAGCCGCTGTCGCTGCAGGCGCATCCGTCGGCGTCGCAGGCGCGCGCCGGATTCGAACGGGAGAACCGCGCGCGGGTGCCGCTGGACTCGCCGATGCGCAACTATCGGGACGAGAACCACAAGCCGGAACTGGTGGTAGCGCTGGACCGCTTCGAGGCGCTGGCCGGGTTCCGCGAACCGCACCGCACCGTCGAGCTGTTCCGCGCGCTGGAGGTCCCCCAGCTCGCCTCGTACACGGAGATGCTTGCCTCCCAACCCGATTCGGCGGGCTTGCGAACACTGTTCACCACCTGGATCACGCTGCCGCAGCCGGTGCTCGCCACGTTGCTGCCCGCGGTGCTGGACGGCTGCGTGCGGTATCTGTCCGGAAAGGGCAAGCGCGCTTTCGCCCTCGAGGCCCGCACCGCGCTCGAGCTCGCCGAGGCCTATCCCGGCGACGCGGGCGTGCTGGCCGCGCTCCTGCTGAACCGGGTCACGCTGGAGCCGGGCCAGGGACTGTTCCTGGACGCCGGAAACCTGCACGCCTACCTGCGCGGGCTCGGCGTGGAGATCATGGCCAACTCCGACAACGTGCTGCGCGGCGGGTTGACGCCCAAGCACGTCGACGTGCCGGAACTGTTGCGGGTGCTGGATTTCGAGCCGATCGATCTGCCGGTCGTGCTGCCGGAACCGGCGGGCGACGGCTCGGTGCGGTATCGCACGCCCGCGCCCGAATTCGCGCTGCGCCGATTCGATCTCACCGCGGGTTCCGGACAGGTGCCGCTCACCTCGGCGGGGCCGGGCATCATGCTGTGCACGGCGGGCACGGTGCGGCTGCTCCAGGACGGCGCGGAGCTGCTCGTCGGGCGCGGCGGCGCGGCCTGGATCTCGGCCGCAGACAGCGATATTCGCGCCCAAGCGGTGGACGGACCCGCCCAGCTGTTCTGCGCCTGCCTCGGCGCGGGCAGCTGACCGACGGGCGCACGCACTCGGCCGAGGATCGGCGAACAAGCTAAGTTAGCCGTGATCGGCGAAACGAGAGAGGACCTTCAGGACATGTCTGCTGGCGGTGGCAAGAAGGCGATTCTGGCCGCGTTGACGGCGAACGCGGGGATCGCGGTGGCGAAGTTCATCGGCGCGGCGATCACCGGTTCGGCCTCGATGCTGGCCGAGGCGGTGCACTCGGTGGCCGACACTTCCAATCAGGGCTTGCTGCTGTTCGGCCAGCGCCGCGCCGAACAGGAGGCCGACGAGCTGCACCCGTTCGGTTACGGGCGCAACCGCTACTTCTACTCGTTCATCGTGGCTCTCGTGCTGTTCACGCTCGGCTCGATCTACGCCATCTACGAGGGCATCCACAAGATCCAGCATCCCGAGGATCTCAGCTCGCCGATCGTCGCGATCGTCATCCTGTTGATCGCCATCGGCTTGGAAACCTTCAGCTTCATCACCGCGATCCGCGAATCCCGTCCGCTCAAGGGCGGCGCCACCTGGTGGCGGTTCATTCGCAACTCGCGCAGCCCCGAGCTGCCCGTGGTGCTGTTGGAGGACATGGGCGCGCTGGTCGGTCTGATTCTCGCCTTCCTCGGCGTCGGCCTGACCATGGCTACCGGCAACGCGGTCTGGGACGGCATCGGCACCCTGTGCATCGGCGCGCTGCTCGGTGTCATCGCGATCATCCTGATCATCGAGATGCAGAGCTTGCTGATCGGCGAGGGCGCGACACCGGAGGAGGACAGGGCGATCCGGGAGAGCCTGATCGACGGCGAGCGCATCGACCGCGTCATCCACCTCAAGACCCAGTACTTGGGCCCGGAGGAGATTCTGGTGGCGGCGAAGGTGGCGATCACGCCGGGTCTCGACATCGCGACCATCGCCGCGGCCATCGACGCCGCCGAGGCGCGGGTCCGCCGCGCTGTGCCCGCCGCGCGGGTCATCTACGTCGAGCCCGATCTCTACCGCACGGCGCCCGTCTAGCGAGCACCTTCGCGTGAGCACCGTTGTCCGAGGACAGCGGTGCTCGCGTGTTTTCGGCGCGTGTGTTGGCGGGTAGTCGCGCGGCCTAGGCACAGGTATGCGCTGCGATGCCGACGGTGAATCGCGTTCGTCTGGAACCGGATCTGTTTCGGCCGGTGGCGGCGGCGGAAGGCCGCCCCGACGAGGAGGAACCCGTCCAGGCGAGGTCAGCGGTGCTGTGGCTGACGGTCGCGCAGGAGTTCGAGCGGGTCGGTGTGGATGTCGAATTCGTGCCGGAGCACGTGGCGGGCGGCGTGCATGCCGTTCATGCCGTGCACGCCGGGACCCGGCGGTGTCGCCGCGGAGCACAGGTAGACCCCGGGCAGGGGTGTGGCGTACGGGTTCCAGCGCGGGGCGGGGCGGAAGGCCGTCTGGCGCAACGTCATCGCGCCCGCGGAGATGTCGCCGCCGACGTAGTTGGCGTTGTGCGCGGGTTGTTCGGCGGCGGTGATCACATGCGTGGCGAGGATCAGGTCGCGGAAGCCCGGCGCGAAACGCTCCACCTGGGCGATGACCGCGTCGCTGATGTCGCGATCGGAACCGTTCGGCACGTGGGCGTAGGTGTAGAAGGTGTGCGCGTCGCCGGGCGCGCGACCGGGATCGACGACGCCCGGCTGGATGGCGAGCACGTACGGGCGCTCGGCGTGGCGGCCCGCGGCGACCGCGCCCTCGGCCGCCATCGCCTCGGCGCGGCTGCCGATCAGGTGCAGGGTGCCCGCCTGGGCGCAACCCTCGGCCTGCCACGGCACCGGGCCGGAGAGCGCGAAATCGACCTTGCACGCGGCGCCGCCGTACCTGAACCGGCGCAGCCGCTTGGCGTATCGGGTGGGCAGCCGGTCGGCGGCCAGGCGGAGCAGCCCCGCGGGCGCGAGATCGAGCAGCACGGCGCGCGCACCGGCGAACTCGTCCAGCGAATCCACCCGGTGGCCGGTGTGCACCCGGCCGCCGAGGTCCTCGAGTTCGGCGATGAGCGCGTCGGGAATGGCCTGGCTGCCGCCGCGCGGGATGACCCAGCCGCCCGCGTGGCCGAGCGTGGCGAGCAGCAGGCCCGCGCCGACCGCGGGGACGGCGCGCGGTGAGGTGATCGCGTGGGTCGCCACACCGGTCAGCAGCGCGGGTGCGATGTCCTCGTGGAAGCGCGCGTTCCACAGGGGCGAGCCCTGTTCGACCAGCCGCAGGCCGAAACGCACCGCGGTCGGCAAGTCGTCGGGTAGCGCGCGCATATCGGACATGGCCACGTCGACGACGCCCTGCCACTTGCGAACGAGCGGCGCGAACAGCCGCCGCCACGCGTCACCGTCGCGGCCGAGATCGGCGACGGTCCGCTCCAGATCCAGCCAGGCGAGTCCGGCCCGGCCGCCGTCCATCGGGTGCGCATAAGACACCTCGGGAGTGAGCAGCTCGACGCCGCGCGCGCCGAGATCGAACGCGCGAAAGAAGGGCGATGCCAAGGCCATCGGGTGCGCGCCCGCGCATACGTCGTGGTGGAAGCCCGGCAGTGTCAGCTCCGCGGTGCGCGAGCCGCCACCCGGCTTGGCCTCGGCCTCGAACACCTCGACCGACAGTCCCGCCGAGGCGAGAACCACCGCCGCGGCGAGTCCGTTGGGTCCGGAGCCGACCACCACAACATCAGCCATGAACCCACGCTACCTGCGCGCGAGAACTCAGCGACGCGCCTCGGCCCCGACCCCGGCCAGCCACTCGTCGACCAGGATCCGCAGCCGCGCCTCCCAGAGTTCCGGCACCAGCCGACCGCCGCGCGCGAGGGTGGCCATGCCGTGGATCGAGCTCCAGGCCACCTCGGTGCGCGCGCCGAGATCGGGTTCCTCGACGTACGGGCGGAACAGACGCTCCAGCTCGGCCCAGCCCTCGCGCAGCGCCTGCGGCGCGTCCGGCCCGAAGGTCAGGTCGGTCTTCATCAGGAACATCGCGTCGTAGAGCGCCGGGTTGGCGGCCGCGAAGTCGAGGTAGGCCCGCGCCACCGACTCCAGCGCAGCGGCCGGAGTCTCGGCGGTGGCATGCGCCGCGCGCAGTGCCTCGGTGAGTTCGGCGAAGCCCTGCTCGGCGACGGCCGTCACGATGGCGGTCTTGCCCGCGAAGTGGCTGTAGAGCACCGGCTGGCTGTATTCGATGCGGTCGGCGAGCCTGCGCACCGTCACCGATTCCCAGCCCTGGGACTCGGCCAGTTCGCGGGCGGTCTCGATGATTCGCCGATGGCGTTCGGCCAGTTCGCGTTCCTTACGAGTCTGGGTGCTCATGGCCGAATTCTAGCACCGCTAGACAATCTATCCAGGCTCCGCGATACCGCCTCCGGGCTGGTCATCCTGGCACTGCTCGTCGCGAAGCAGCGGTACGCGCTCGGCATCGCCACGCTGGTGATCGCGCTGATCCCGTTCGGCGACATGCTCATGGTCCTGCGCTGGGACGGTTCGGCGGGTGCCGCCTTCGGCATCCATGGACTCACCGCGCTGCTGGTCGCGGTCACCGGTGCGCTGCCGATCAGGGAGCGGTCGGTGGCCAAGGGCGCGGCCGTCCCCGCGGTGTGATCCAGGGCACAAACTCCAGCCCGCCGATGAGTCCCGCGACGAGGTCCCGTCTTTACCTGTGAACGCACTTCGAGCAGAGGAGACGACCATGGCGACCAAGCCGCACGGCCCCGCGTCCTACTTCCCCAACATCGAGGCAAAGTACGGCCGCGGCATCGACGAGTGGTTCACCGTGCTGCGCGATTCGGGTCTGGCCGGGCACAAGGCGCTGGTCGAGTTGCTGAAGACCGAGCACGGCATCGGCCACGGCCACGCCACCGCGCTCGTCCAGTACCACCTGAATCCGGAGAAGTGGGCGGTCGCCTGACCACCGGAAATACCTGAGCACCAACGAAAACGAACGAAGGGCCCGCGGGATAACGCGGGCCCTTCGTCGATCGCCAGGGCGGCACCGTGCGGAGGGGGTGGATGGAGCGATGCCGCCCGCGGCCCCGGCGTTGGCCGGGACGTCTCAGGGGTCAGGCCGAGACCAGGCTCTTCTCGGCGGGTTCGGCGGGTTCGGCGGACTCCGGCGCGCCGTGCTCGTCGACCATGGTGCGTTCGTCGAACGGCAGCTCGCGGTCGAGCACCCGCCGGACCTGGTCCACGTCGATGGTCTTGGTCCAGGTGCCGATCAGCACGGTCGCGACGGCGTTGCCGGAGAAGTTCGTCAGCGCGCGGGCCTCCGACATGAAGCGGTCGATGCCGACGATCAGGCCGACGCCGTCGAGCAGTTCGGGCCGGTGGCTCTGCAACCCGCCCGCGAGGGTGGCCAGACCCGCGCCGGTGACCCCCGCGGCGCCCTTCGACGCGACGATCATGAACAGCAGCAGGCCGAGCTGTTCGGGCAGGCTGAGCGGCTTGCCCATCGCGTCGGCGATGAAGATCGAGGCCATGGTCAGGTAGATCGCGGTGCCGTCCAGGTTGAACGAGTAGCCGGTGGGCACGACCACGCCGACGGTGGTCCGCTCGACGCCCAGGTGCTCCATCTTCGCGATCAGCCGCGGCAGTGCCGATTCCGAGGACGAGGTGCCGACGATGAGCAGGTACTCGCGAGCCAGGTATCGGACCAGCTTCAGGATCGACACGCCCGACACCACCCGCACCAGCACGCCGAGCACGCCGAACACGAACACCAGGCAGGTCAGGTAGAACGCGATCATCAGGGTGGCCAGCTGCACCACGGCGTCCAGGCCGGTCTTGCCGACCACGTTCGCGATCGCGCCGAACGCGCCGATCGGCGCCAGCCACAAGATCATCGACAGGATGCGGAAGACCAGCTTCTGCGCCAGCGTCACCGCACGCAGGATCGGCTCGCCCGCGCTGCCCATGGCCTGCACCGCGAAGCCGACGAGCAGCGCGACGAACAGCGCCTGCAGCACGCTGCCCGCGGTGAGCGAGGAGACCAGCGTGGTCGGGATGATGCCGTTGATGAAATCCCAAGTGCCGCCCGCGCTGTGCGCCTGATCGGCGTACTTGGCGCCCGCGCCCGCGGTCTTGGCGATGTTCATGCCGCTGCCCGGTTCCAGCAGGTTGCCGACCACGAGGCCGATGCCGAGCGCGATCGTCGACATGACGAGGAAGTAGCCGAGCGCGAGCCCGCCGACCTTGCCGACGGTGGCCGCGGTGCGCACCGAGCCGATGCCGAGCACGATGGTGCAGAAGATGACCGGGGCGATCATCATCTTGATCAGGTCGACGAACATGGTGCCGAGCGGCGCGAGCGAGACGCCCACGTCGGGCGCGAGCCAGCCGACGAGGATGCCCGCGCCGACCGCGGCGATGACCGCCAGATACAGCCAGTGGGTGCGGTCGCGCCGAACAGCGCGAGGTGTATCGCTCATGGCGAATCATGTCCTCCGAGTGGTACCGGAATGCGAGCCGTCCCGGCCGCCTGTGCAAAATGATGACGACCCGCGTGACGCGGGTCACTGTTTGGTGCATAACGTTCAGTGGAGGTCAGCTCGTGCGACGTCGTCGCTTCACAGACGCCGCCGGGTCCGGGTCGCGCGCGCGTCCTCGCCGGGACGAGCGGCCGCGCCGCCTCCGGCTCTCCCTGGCGGGTCAGGCCTTCGTCCTGCAACTCGTGGTGCTCGCGCTGATGATCGCCGGCGCCGCGGTGCTCGCGGTGTTCGACGCCAGGCACACCAGCGACGTGACCACCGAGCACGAAGTCACCGACGTGGCCGTGAGCCTGGCGCAGGCGCCGTCCACCCGCGCGGCGGTGCTCTCGGCCGATCCCAGCGCGCAGCTACAACCGGTGACCGAGCGGATCCGGTTGCAGACCCGGATGGATTTCATCGTGGTGATGGCGCCGGACCGGACGCGGTTCACCCACACCAATCCCGAACGCATCGGCCAGCCGTTCAGCGGCAACATCGACAGGGCGCTGGCCGGGGAGACGTTCACCGAGACGTTCACCGGAACGCTCGGGCCGTCCATCCGCGCGGTGACTCCGGTGTACGACGGCGACCGCATCGTGGCGCTGGTGTCCGCGGGCGTCACCCGGGCGCGCATCGGCGATCAGGTCGCCGCGCAGCTGCCGAAGATCCTCGGCGTGGCGGGCGCGGGTCTGGTCGTGGCCGCGCTCGGCTCGTTCCTGCTGAGCCGCCGGTTGCGCCGCCAGACGCACGGCCTCGCGCCGGACGAGTTGCGCGTGATGTACGAACACCACGACGCGGTGCTGCATTCGATCCACGAGGGCCTGGTGGTCTTCGGCGCGGGCGCGCGGGCCGAGGTCGTCAACGACGAGGCGCGGCGGCTGCTCGATCTGCCGGAGGGCGACGTGCACCGCGAGGATCTGCCGATCTCGTTGCAGCGCATGAGCTGGGGCGTGGTCCGCGACGAGATGCACGTGACCAACGACCGGATTCTGCTGGTCAACCAGGACGTGGTCACCTCGCAGGGCCGCACCCTCGGCACCGTGATGACCATCCGCGACCACACCGAATTGCGCGGCGTCCTAGGCGAACTCGACTCGGTACGCGGTTTCGCCGAATCGCTGCGCGCCCAAGCGCACGAGTCGGCCAACCGGTTGCATACGGTGGTCACCATGGTCGAGCTCGGCAAGCACCGCGAAGCGGTCGAATTCGCGACCGCCGAACTCCAGCTCTCCCAGTCGCTCATCGACCGGATGATGGGTGCGGTCGGCGATCCGGCACTGGCCGCGCTGCTGCTCGGCAAGGTGAACCAGGCCGCCGAACGCGGTGTGGAGCTGACGATCTCGGAGGACACCGCCCTCGACGCCATCGCGCCGCTCTCGGCGCGCGAGGCGGTCACGCTGGTCGGCAACCTGATCGACAACGCCATCGACGCCGCCGCGGGCAGCGCGGGCGCGTGGGTGGAAACCACGCTGCGCCAAGCCGATTCGGACCTGTTCCTGCGCGTCACCGACAGCGGGCCCGGTATGTCGGCACAGATCTTCGCGCGCGCGGCCGAGCGCGGCTACACCACCAAAGACGATCATCACGGGCTCGGCCTCGCGCTGGTGCACCGCGTGATCGCCAGGCACGGCGGGGCGATCGACGCCCGCCGCGAGCCGGAAAGCGCGGTGACCGTGACGATTCCGCGCGGCGCTGGAAAGGACGCATCGTGATCCGAGTGTTGATAGTCGAGGACGAGCCGCTGATCGCCGAGGCGCACCGCGCCTACGTCGAGCGCATTCCCGGCTTCACACCGGTCGGCATCGCGCAGACCGGACGCGAGGCGATGCGGGCGACCGCCGCGGCCGCGGCCGAGGGCACACCGGTCGACCTGGTGCTGATGGACATCGGCCTGCCCGACACCAGCGGTTTGGACGTCGCGGCGGCGCTCAGCGGGATGGCGCCCAGTCCCGACGTCATCGCCATCACCTCGGCGCGCGACCTGGCGATGGTGCGCACGGCCGTCGCCAACGGCGTGGTGCTCTACCTGTTGAAGCCGTTCACCTTCGCCGCCTTCCACGACAAGCTGGAGCGCTACCGGGAGTTCCGCACCGCGCTGCCCGCGGGCGAGTCCGCGCTGACCCAGCTCGACATCGACCGCGCGCTCAGCGCGCTGCGCACTCCGGACCAGCGCGCCAACACCCCGAAAGGCGTCGCGCCGCAGACACTCGAGGAGATCTCGCGGATCGTGCGCACCGCCGAGGACGGCATCACCGCCGCCGACACCGCGACCGGCATCGGCGTCTCCCGGATCACCGCATGGCGCTACCTCGAGAAGCTGGCCGACGACGGCCTGGTCGTCCGCCGCTCCGACTACGGCCGCGCGGGCCGCCCCAAAACCCGCTACGTCTGGAAACGCACCGACTGACCGCGAACTCTCTGGCGTCCGGTGCGGATCTCAGACGTCGGTGGAGAAGCGGATACCGCCGTCCGGGATCTCGACGCCGGGCCAGACGCGCGCGCCGCGCAGCAGCTCGCAGCGGGCGCCGACGTTCGCGCCGTCACCGATGACGCCGTCGCGGACCAGCGCGCGCGGGCCGATGCGGGCGCCGAAGCCGATGATGGAGCGTTCCACGGTGGCGCCCGCCTCGACGACGGCGCCGTCGAAGATCACCGCGCCGTCGAGGCGCGCGCCCGCGCCGATCTCCGCGCCGCGGCCGACCACGGTGCCGCCGATGAGCAGCGCGCCGGGGGCGACGCCCGCGCCGGGGTGGACCAGGGATTCGCCGCGCTGACCCGGCAGCGCGGGCGAGGGGGCGATGCCGCGGACCAAGTCGGCCGAGCCACGCACGAAGTCCTCGGGAGTGCCCATGTCACGCCAGTACGACGAGTCGACGTGGCCCTGCACCCGCGCGCCCTCGGCGAGCAACGCGGGGAAGACCTCGCGCTCCACCGACACCGGACGCCCGGACGGGATCTTCTCGATGTACTCGCGGCGGAAGACGTAGCAACCGGCGTTGATCTGGTCGGTCGGCGGATCCTGGGTCTTCTCCAGGAACGCGGTGACCCGGCCGTTCTCGTCGGTGGGCACGCAGCCGAACGCGCGCGGATCGGAGACGCGCACCAGGTGCAGCGTCACATCGGCGTTGGTGGACTCGTGCGTGTCCAGGATCGCGCCGAGGTCGGTGCCGCCGAGCACGTCACCGTTGAAGACCATCACGTTGTCGGCGCGCAGCTTGGGCAGCACGTTGCGGATGCCGCCGCCGGTGCCGAGCGGTTCGGTCTCGGTGACGTACTCCAGCTCGAGACCGAGCTCGGCGCCGTCGCCGAAGTGCTCCTCGAACACCTCCGCCTTGAAGGAGGTGCCCAGCACGACGTGGGTGATCCCGGCCTCGGCGATGCGGGCGAGCAGGTGGGTGAGGAACGGCAGGCCCGCCGTCGGCAGCATCGGCTTGGGCGCCGAGAGGGTCAGCGGACGCAACCTCGTGCCCTGGCCGCCGACCAGAATCACGGCGTCGGTGCCTGGATGTCCTGCCATCAATATTCCCCTAGTTCGTCGGCCGCGCTGCTACGCCTGTCGACCCTGTTCCCGAGCCAACTCACGCAGCGCAGATCGAACCGCAATCCGGGAGCGAATCGCAAGTCCGGCGCGCAACGCGAGCCGCAGCGGCGCCTGCCACCAGTGCGGATGCCGGTCGGCCTGGAACCGGTACGCGCTGGCGTGGTGCGCGGGCAGCATCACCTCGGGATGGCGTCCCGCAGCGTGGCCCTTGGCGTGGGTGACCTCGGCGGTCGGCACGAACACGTTGTGCCAGCCCGCCTTGCCCATGCGGTCGCCGAAGTCGACGTCCTCCATGTACATGAAGTAGCGCGAGTCGAAGCCCTCGATCGAGTCGAAGGCGGCGCGGCGCACCAACAGGCACGAGCCGGACAACCAGCCGACGGTGCGCTCGGAAATCTCCTCGTTCTCCTGCCGGTAGCGGCGGGTCCACGGGTTGCCGGGCCACACGGTGCCCAGGATGGCGTGACCCGCGCCGTCCAGCAGACCGGGCACCGAGCGCGCCGACGGGTACACGCTGCCGTCCGGCTCCAGCACCATCGGGCCGAGCGCGCCCGCCCGCGGCCAGCGCTTGGCGGCCTCGAGCAGCTTATCGATGGAATCGGTGCCCCAGCGGATATCGGGGTTGGCGATGACGACGAACTCGATACTCGGGTCGATCTCGGTCACGGCGCGGTTGATCGCGCCGCCGTATCCGATGTTGCCGCCGGTGCGCAATAGCCGCACGTGCGAGTTGGCCTCGGCCACCAGCTCGGGCACGCCGTCGACCGACCCGTTGTCGGCCAGGATCACCTGCGGTTTCTCGCTGGTGGCGTCGGCGAGGGTGGTGATGAAGTGCTCGAGGTGCTCGCCGGGCGAATAAGTCACCGTGACGACGGCAAGGCCACCGGAAGCCAAGGAATCGGAAGCGCTCACGATGCCGCCTCGCTGACGCTCGGCTGCATCGTGCGCGAAGGCGCGCTGTGTCGTCGGTTCGCTCGCTGACGCTCGTTCACAACACGCGAGCCTAGTCGGAACGACGCGACCGCGCGTGCCCCGGTGCAGGACCGATGGCAGACCGATCGGTCTTCCGAGCCGGTCGGCGACGGACCGCCGAGCGCGTCGAAAAGGGCACGGGCCGAGCGGTTCTCGCCGTCATTCCCGGCTCGCGCGCAGCGCGTCGTGCAGCGCGGCGCGCCAGTCCCGCAGCGGCGTCAACCCGGCCGATCGCCAAGCCCGGTCCGACAGCACCGAATAGGCCGGGCGCCGTGCGGGTCTGGGGTAGGCCGTTGAATCGCACGGTCGCACCCGTTCCGGGTCGGCGCCGACCTCCGCGAAGACCGCCCGCGCCAGGTCGAACCAACTCGCCACGCCCGCGTTGGTCGCGTGCAGCAGCCGCGGCGCGTCCGGCCGCGCGACGAGCTCGAGCAGGCCTGCGGCGAGGTCCGCCGCGTAGGTCGGTGACCCGATCTGGTCGTCCACCACGTCGACGGTCTCGCGCTCGCGTTCCAGCCGCAGCATGGTCGCGACGAAATCACCGCCGCGCCCGCTGTACACCCAGGCCGTCCGCACCACATGCGAATTCGGCGCCGTTTCCAGGACCGCCCGTTCCCCCGCCAGTTTGGATAGTCCGTACACCGTGGCGGGCCCCGTCGGATCGTCCGTGTCGTACGGCGCGCGCTGGGTACCCGGGAAGACATAGTCGGTGGAGAGATGGATGAGCCGGGCCTCGACGGTCGCGCAGACGGCGGCGAGCACGGCCGGGCCGGTCTCGTTGCCCGCGAAGGCGGCATCGGGCTCGGACTCGGCCTTGTCCACCGCGGTGTACGCGGCGCAGTTGAGCACCACGTCACCGGGGGCGATCGCGGCGCGCACCGCGTCGGCGTCGGTGATGTCGAGGTCGGCGCGCCCGTATCCGCGAGCGCGCGGCGCGAGGCGCAGCAGCTCCCTGCCGACTTGTCCACCGGCCCCGGTGACGACGAGACGAGCGGCGGCGGGCGGTACGGCGGCGGTCACGGTCGCAAGTCTGGCACGCCGTGACACTCGCGGGTGCCGTCCCGTGGGGTAACCGTTGGTTAGCCTTGAGCGACGGCTCCGGGGCTGCGGGATCTACGGATCGGCCGCGGGAGCCGCGGGGGTGGTCGGGGTGAACAGTGGGGCTTGTCGAGAGGATGCTCAGTTGCAGCGGAGGAGCACATCGATGCCGTCGCGACCAGCCGGCGCGCAGACCGGCGACGGTTCGTGGGGCCCGGTGCACGCCTTCGTCGCGGCACTGGCCGCCGTGGTGCTCGTCATCACCGGATTCGCCTGGCACAGCGTCGACTCGCTGATCTCCAACATCCAGCGCATCGGCGACCTCGGCCTCGGCGGCGGCCGCGACGGCGCGGTCGACATCCTGCTCGTCGGCGTGGACAGCCGCACCGACGCGCACGGCAACCCGCTCACCGACGCCGAGCGCGCGATGCTGCACGCGGGCGACGAGGTGGGCACCAACACCGACACCATCGTGCTGGTCCGGGTGCCCAACGACGGCAGCTCCGCGACCGCCATCTCGCTGCCGCGCGATTCCTACGTCGACATCCCGGGCATCGGCACGGGCAAGATCAATTCGGCGTACGGCGCGACCAAGGAGACCGAGCGGCAGAAGCTCATCGAACAGGGCGTCGCGGAGGTCGAGGCCGAGCAGAAGTCGACCAAGGCGGGGCGGCAGGCGCTGATCAAGACCGTCGCCAACCTGACCGGCATCACAGTCGACCACTACGCCGAGGTCAGCCTGCTCGGCTTCGTGCTGCTCACCGACGCCGTCGGCGGCGTGGAGGTGTGCCTGAACAATCCGGTGGACGAGTGGATGTCGGGCGCGGACTTCCCCGCGGGCCGTCAGCGGCTGGACGGCAGACAGGCACTGAGTTTCGTGCGCCAGCGCCACGACCTGCAGCGCGGCGACCTGGACCGGATCGTGCGCCAGCAGGTGTTCATGGCCCAGCTGGTCGGTCAGGTGCTCAGCGCGAAGACGCTCAGCAGTCCGGCGCGGCTCAGCCACCTGAGCGAGGCGGTCGGGCGCACGGTAGTGCTCGACGAGGGCTGGGACGTGGTCGCGTTCCTCCAGCAACTCCAGGATCTCTCCGGCGGCCAGGTCGAGTTCGAGACCATTCCGGTGGCCGATCTCAACGGCACGACCAGCGACGGCGAGTCCGTGGTCCGGGTGGAGCCGAAGGCGGTCAAGTCCTATGTGGCCTCGCTCGTCGGGGAGAAGGCCGAGGAGTCCGCCCCGCCCGCGGTGGATCCCGCGACGGTCACGGTGAACGTGCTCAACGCCAGCGGGGTCGGGGGTCTGGCCGGTCAGGTGTCGCAGGCCTTGACGGCGAAGGGTTTCCAAGCGGGCCGGGTGGGCAATTATTCCGGTGGAAGTGTCACCGGTAGCCGCGTGCTCGCGGCGGACAGCGCGGATCCGAAGGCCAAGGCGGTCGCCGAAGCCCTCGGCAAGCTCACGGTGGTCGCGGATCCGTCGATGTCACCGGACTCGGTGAGCGTCGTGCTGGCGAGCGACTATTCTGGGCCGGGCTCGGCCGCGAGCTCCACGTTCGACTTCTCCGGAACGTCGACGACCGCGACGCCGGTTCCGCCCGCCCCACCGATCGACGCAGGCCAGAATGGACCGAAATGCGTGAACTGAAGCGTGAAGCCACTGATGCGTGACAAGACCCATGCACTGACCCTCACCGAGGCGGTGCTCGATCCGATCCTCGCCCGCGAGCCCGCGGGACCGCGCGTCACCTACTACGACGACGCCACCGGCGCCCGGATCGAGCTGTCCGGCCTGACGCTGGCGAACTGGGCGGCCAAGACGGCCAACCTGATTCGCGACGAATTCGGCCTGAGCCCCGGCGCGCGGGTCGCGGTGCTGCTGCCCGCGCACTGGCAGACCGCCGCCGTACTGCTCGGCTGCTGGTGGGCGGGCACCGAGGTGGTGCTGAGTCCCGATCCGGACGCCGATCTCGCGCTGGTGACGGCCGACCGCATCGATGACGCGGACGGCGTCGCCGAGGTCGCCGCGCTCTCGCTGGACCCGCTCGGCGCGCCCGTCCGTGACCTGCCGGTCGGCATCACCGATTTCGCCACCGCGGTGCGCGTGCACGGCGATCAGTTCTTCCCGCGCGGCACCGGCGTCGCGCTGGACGGCATGCAGGTCGCCGAGGTGCTCGCCGCCGCACGCAAATCGGCCATGCGCCAAGGGTTCGCGGAGGGCGACCGGGTGCTGTCGAGCGCGCCGTGGGACACCGCGGACGAGCTGATCAACGGTTTCGTCGCCGTGCTCGCCGCGGGCGCTTCCCTGGTGCAGGTCGTCAATCCGGACCCCGACCGTCGGGAGCGCCGCATCGAGAGCGAGCGCGTCACCGTCCAGGTCGGCTGACGCCGCGTTCTCCTACCCGGGTAGGAGAACGCATCCGACCGGAGCACGTTCCAGAATCGGCCTCGAGTCCGTACGGTGGACATATCGCACAACGATGAGGTTGGTGGGATATGAAGCCGCAGTATTCGTTCCGTTGGTTGTCGCAGCAGGGCACGCCGAGGCTGGTCCTGCGCACCCAGGCGCGTCGCGGTGATCCGTTCGCGCGGCTGATGGGCGGGCCGGACGGCATCTCCGATCCCTATCCGCTCATCGAGGAGCTACGCGCCCGCGGCCGGATCGTGCGCACGCCGCTGTCCTGGGCCACCTTCGACCACGAACTGGCCAGGGCCGTGCTGCGCGACACCCGCTTCGGTGTGCGCACCCCCGAGAGCTTCGACATCCCCAAGCCGTTGCGGCTGCTCGGGGGCCGTGCGCCGATGCCACCCAATCCGGTCGACCCGCCCTCCATGCTGGTGATCGATCCGCCCGACCACACGGCCATGCGCAAGCCGGTCGCCTCGGCGTTCACCCCGCGCGCCATCGCCAAGCTGCGCGACCGCGTCGAAACGGTCACCGAGGAACTGCTCGACGCGCTGCCCTCCGGCGGCTCGGCCGATCTGATCACTTCGTTCGCCTCGCAGGTGCCGATCGCGATCATCTCCGAGATGCTCGGCTTCCCCGATTCCGACCGCGCCCGCTTCCTCGCCTGGGGTGACCAGCTGACCCCGCTGCTGGACGTCGGCATCTCGTGGCGCGCGCACCACCGCGCCATGAAGGCGATGGAGGTGATGAACGACTACTTCGACGGTCATATCGCCCGCCTGCGCCGCGAGCCCGGCGACGACATCCTCAGCACTCTCGTCACCGCGGGCGAACTGGACGACTACGCGCTGAAGGCCACCGCGAGCCTACTGATGGGCGCGGGTTTCGAGACCACGGTGAATCTGATCGGCAACGGCGTCGTGCAGCTGCTCGGTCATCCCGACCAGCTCGCCAGGCTGCGCGACGAACCGGAGCTGTGGCCGAACGCGATCGAGGAAGTGCTGCGCATCGACTCGCCCGTGCAGACCACCGCGCGCACCGCGCTGGCCGACATCGAACTCGACGGCAGGCAGCTGCGAAAGGGCGACACCCTGGTGCTCTCGCTGGCGGGTGCGAACCGCGATCCGAAGATCTTCCCGGATCCGACCCGCTTCGACGTGGCCCGCGCGAACGCCAAGGATCACCTGTCGTTCAGCAACGGCGTGCACGCCTGCCTGGGCGCCAGCCTGGCCCGGATGGAAGGCGTGTACGCGCTGCGCGCGCTGTTCGAGCGGTTCCCCGACCTGCGCCTGGACGGCGAGCCGCGGCGCAGGAGCCTGTTCACGCTGCACGGTTACGAGCGGATGCCGGTGCGGCTTGGCCGCCGCGCGGTGGCCAAGGCGCCGGAGCCGACCTCCGTCTGAGGCTCAGCTGAAGCCGACGGCCTGATCGCCCCACGCGGTGTGCAGGTCCCGGTTGGGATCGTCGACGACGCGGTCGACGGCGTCGACGAGCAGCGTGGTGCGGGTGGAGGGCCGGTACGGCGGCCAGTGCTTGGAACCGTCCAGCGCGGCGGGCACGCCGTGTCGCGCGAAGGCCAGCCAGCGGCGCATCATCCGCCCCGACACCTCCGTCGCCTGCTTACGGCCGCCGAGCCAGAACGTCGGGTCGTGGTTCAGCGTGCCGAAATTGCCGAAGACATACGGCAATTCGGTGGCGTGCCCGGCGCCGACGCGGGCCGCGCGCAGCATCGGTGTGGCGTGGTCGAAGCGATAGGCCCAGGTCATCGAGTGGGCCGCGTGCGCGTCGGCCACCCAGTGCGCGGGCATGCGGAACGCCGCGTCTGTGGACATGGCCAGCGCGCCGCGGGTCTTGGCCAGATCGGGGTAGGCCGAGGTGATCTCGGCGATCCGCTCGGCCGACAGCCCCGGGTGACCTGCCGCCACGTCCCGCAGCATCAGGTTCACCGCGTCCGGCGTCACCGGCATGATCGGCGAACGGAACAGCCGGAACAGCGAGGCCTCGTCCTTGTTGGTGCCGACGATGAGCGGCACCGGGTGCGAGCGACCCCGCTGGAATCGGTCGATCGGATAGCCGGGCAGCAGATCGCCGTCCACCACCGGCGCCGCGGCGAGGCGGCCTGGTTCCTCGAGCGGGATCTCGTCGAGCAGCACCCCGGCCGCCTGCACCACGCGCTCGATCGGCAGGTCGATCAGGTCGAGGGCCTGCGTCGGGGACATCCCCAGCAATTCCAGGTAGCGCCGCGCCACGATCGCGGCCCGCTCCGGACCGAAGACGGTGGTGGCGGGCGGGCTCTGCGCGATGGCGCGATGGACCAGCCCCGCCGCCCGCGGCGCGGTGAGCAGCGCCGTCACACAGCCCGCGCCGGAGGACTCGCCGAACAGCGTCACGTTGTCCGGATCGCCGCCGAACCCGGCGATGTTGTCGCGCACCCATTCGAGCGCGGCGAGTTGATCGTGCAGGCCGAGGTTCGGCGTGAAGCCGTGGAACAGCGAGGACAGGTCGAGGAAGCCCAGCGCGCCGAGCCGGTAGTTGACGCCGACCACGACCACGTCGCCCGCCTCGGCCAGCCGGCGGCCGTCGTAGATGGCCTGTGCCGCGGTGCCGAGGCAGTAGGCGCCGCCGTGCAGCCAGACCATGACCGGGCGTGGCTCCTCCGAGCGGGCGCGCGGCGCCCACACGTTCAGCCACAGACAGTCCTCGCCCATCCGTAGCTCCGAATCGACCGGCACCATGGTGCCCATCGTCTGCGGGGCGATCGCGCCGAAGGTCAGACAGTCCCGCACGCCGTCCCACGGTTCCGGCGGGGTCGGCGGACGGAACCGCCGCGTGCCGGTGACGGGCGCCGCGTAGGGAATGCTGCGCCAGGCGGCGACCGGTCCGGCGAGGAAACCACGCACCCGGCCGGACGTCGTCTCGACTATGGGCTCGGCGCCGTCCACATCCCAGCCCGGCTCGATCTCGAACTGAGTGCTCATCGTTCCGCACCTCCTGCCCACGACCCGTCGGTGCGCTGCGGGTTTGCTACACCCCGGGTCCGCACGTCGTGATCTCTAATTCGAGGGTACGTGCGGTTACGGAGTGCCACAGGGCGGACGCGTCATCCGTGATCCGCGCGCTACCCTGGGCCGGTGCCGAATTACAGCTTCCGGTGCCGCAGCTGCGGTGACACCTTCGAGGTGAATCGCCCCATGGCCCAGTCGTCGGACCCGGCGGCCTGCCCGCAGGGCCACGACGACACGGTGAAATTGCTGACCACGTTCGCCACGGTCGGTCGTGGTGGCGGTGGTGCGCCGCAGGTCTCGGCGCCGCCGCCGAGCGGTGGCGGCTGCTGCGGCGGGGGTTGCTGCGGCTGACGCCTTTACGGCTCAGTCGGAGTCACCGGTCTCGCGCCGGTCGGCGTGGCCGAGGTCACGGTCCGGCGCGACGCGATCGCGCACCCGCTGCTTGAGCACGGCGATGTCGGGGAAACCGCCGTCGGCCTTGCGTTCCCACACCTGTTCGCCGTCGACGGTGATCCGGAACACCCCGCCCGTGCCGGGGATCAGCGCTACTTCGCCCAGGTCGGTGGCGAACGTGCTCAGCAGCTCCTGCGCCATCCAGCTCGCTCGCAGCAGCCAGCGGCACTGGGTGCAGTACTCGATCGCAACACGTGGCATAGGGGTGGACGCTACCGAAGCGTCGTCGGGCGCGCGCTTCGACCGCAGCTGATGCCGGGCGCGCGGCTCACGCCCCGCACCGGCGACGATGCCCGACGCCACCGCTCACGGCTCGATGACACCGTCCAGGTAGACCCACGCACCGTCCTCCCGCACGAACCGGCTGACCTCGTGCAGCGAGCCGCGCCCACCCTCGGCGCGGTAGTGCGCGACGAACTCGACGGTCCCCGTATCGTCGAACGGCCCGCCGCGCTCGGTGCGCACGATCTCCAGAAACAGCCACCGCTGCCCGGGATCGAGCTCGAGCCGCTTCGGCCTGGTCCGCGAATGCCACGACCGCCGCAGATAATCGACGTCGCCCACGGCGAACGCGGTGTAGCGCGAACGCATCAGCGCCTCCGCCGTCGCCGCCGGGCGCACACCGGAAAGCGCCGGACCGCAACACTCCTCGAACGGTTCCCCGCGACGGCACGGACACTGTTGCGTATCAGCCATACCCGGATTCTCCGCTACCCGCGTCCCGCACCCTGCATTGCCCGCGCTGCCGCGCCGCATCCCGACCGTGACCGTGCAAGCGAGGAATGCATAGCTCTGTCCGGCCATGACCGATGGACGTGGCTCTCGAGTGGGCGATCACGGTTGGAGGTACAACCGCTCGTTCGGCAACCGTGGATAGCCCTCAGCGCAGGGGTCGACAGTGACGGCGTCGAAGTAGTGGCGGCTGCGGTGCTCGCTGACGAACACGAGGGCGGCGGTCAGGCAGGCGGCGAAGTCCATGCGCACTCCGTGCAAGAACACACTCAGGTGCACGTCCGGTTCGCCCGGCAACGGCGAAGCGGCAGAGGTCACCGACCGTCGACGGCCCCCGGCAGCGGTAGCCTCCCGCGTGGTGAATGTTCGGTCAGCCACGGCCAGCGACCGCCAACCATTCAGCGCGCCGCCTGATCGACTCCACCAGTTCCTCCCCGGAAGGCCGCAGCGCGTTGGTCGGCTGCACCACCCACGTGCGGAACGCGTCGCTGAGCACCGAGGGTGTCGGGAGGGCGACGTGGGCGCCGAGGCTCGCGATTGTTGCGTTCAGGCGGAACATTTCGGTGAAGTACAGCGACGTGTCCGGAAGGTTCGGCTCACAAAGAAACGTCCACCGCTTCGACCGCGGATGCGACACGATCGGCACTCCGGGAAGCCCTTTACCCCGCAGAGCAATTCGGACCTGCGCTCCCAGCTGCGCAGGCATGGAGATCGCGCCGACCGCGCCCACCGAGAAAACGATACGTCCGTAGTCGGGTTGCACGAATGCGGGCAACCCGCAGACTCGGCGGTAGAACTGGCAACGCGTCGCGAGCGTATCGTCGGCCGCATCGGCAGCTCGCCTTCCCGCGCCCGCCGTCGCGATGACGTCCGCATCCGGCTGCGCGACAGCCGAATCCCGTTCAGGACCTCTCATCGAGCTTCCTCCCTATGTCCTGTCCCTGGTGACGCTGCCCAGCGCGCGATGGCAAGCGCGTACCGCCTCACCAACTCGGCGGGGAGCGGTTGGTAGCCACCCATCGGATCGGCGGCATCGCCCGGAATCCGCTGCGGCAGAGCGGCATACTTCTGCTGCTTCGGGGAAGCACTGCTGATGTGACTTGATGGCACAGGTCAAGGGTTCATCGCGGCTGCGGTCGTTCCTACTGCGTTTGCGGGACGTTTCGGACGTTTCGCAGCTAATGTCCGTACTGTCCCGCACGTGCAGGAGGGAGTACGGTGAACGAGTCCCTACGGCAAGCGATGTCCTTGGCCAAGGTCACGGACCAACAGCTTGCAGAAAAGTGTCACGTCGATATCAAGACCGTTCACCGATGGATCGCCAATCCGACGCGCCTGCCGCACGCTCGGCACCGATGGACGGTCTGCGAAACCCTCGGAGTCGAGGAGGCAGATTTGTGGCCTTCAGCCGTGCGAATGACCATCAAAACAGGCGCAGATCGTGAGATCGTCTCGGTATTCCCATACCGATCGGCCGCACCGGCCTCGCTGTGGCGAAACCTCATCACCAAGTCGAAACATGAGCTGACCTTCGCGGGCTACACCAACTACTTCTTGTGGCTGGAGCACGCCAACCTCGGTAATCTGCTGCGCCGCAAAGCGACACAGGGGTGCCGCATCCGGTTTCTGATCGGCGACCCGAACAGCGAAGTGACCCGCGAACGAGAGCGCGAGGAGAGCGTCCCGCTCACCCTCGCCACACGCATAGCCGTGACAGTCGGCGAGTTGCAAAAGCTTCGCGGGATCGACGGCATCGAGGCCCGGTACGAAATCGGGCACGTCAACCTGTCGGTCTTCCGATTCGACAACGACATGATCGTGACGCCGATTCTGGCTCGTCGCGTCGGCCACGACTCGCCCATGCTGCATATCCGGCGGGAGCAAGACGAGGGAATGTTCGACCGCTTCCACGATCACGTGGAGGAGCTCTGGAGCCGCGGGCGAAGCATCTGGGAGGAGACGCACAGTGGGACGCCGTGACTACGAGGACGACCCGGACGCGCCAGAGCCGAACAGTTTGGTCCCCGCCGCATCTGTCGTGGTGGTCAACGACGCGGGCCAGCTGCTGTTGCAGCGCCGGCTCGACAACGACATGTGGGCGTTGCCCGGCGGCAAGATGGAACTCGGCGAATCCCTCGCGGGCTGCGGGATCCGGGAGACGCGCGAAGAGACCGGGATCGATATCGAGATCACCGGCATCGTGGGCACCTACACGAACCCGGGCCATGTCTTCGCCTACGACGACGGCGAAGTGCGCCAAGAGTTTTCGATCTGTCTGCTCGGTCGGCCCGTCGGCGGTGAGCTGGCCGTCTCGGACGAGTCGCACGAGGTCGCGTGGTTCTCGCCGGAGGAGATCGATGACCTGCCGATGGTCGCGAGTATCCGGCGCCGCGTCGATGACTGGCGCTCCGGGCAGTTTCCGGTCGTTCGCTGATCGAACATCTGTGGCCGCATATCCGGCGTCCGGGCGCTGGTGTGCGGACGATCTGTACGCACCTCGCACAACCAGCCCGTACCTGTGGGGGCCGGTCAGTCCGGGGTGATCTCGGTACGCACCCAGGCGGAACCACCGTCGCCGACTCTGGCCAGCACGCCCGCGATGGCGGCGGTCTGTTCGCGCCAGCGGCGCAGTTCGGTGACGCTCGGGGCGAGTTCGTAGTCGTGGTGGTGGGCGGCGCGGGAGAGTGCCGCCCAGACGGCGGCCACCTGGGCGCCGGTCTCCGGTCCCGCGTAGACGCGCAACGCGAGCAGTTGGGCGCGCATCGGGCAGCGCGCCAGTTCCGGGGCGCGGCGCGCCCACAGTTCGTCGACCGCCTGCTCGAGCGCGAGCCGCAGAATCCAGGCCGTCGCTCGCGACCACACCCCGCCAGCGGCGGTCACCTCGCCGTCCAGCAGGCGGTCCACCGCGTCGAGCCGCTCGGCGACGGTCGGTCGCGGCGCCCTCGGCTTGGCTCGGTGCGACCGGGCAGGCGGACGCCTCCGCGGGTCCCGTTGCCGCCGACGCTCGTTCACGACTCGGCCTCGCTACCGACCGCGACGCGCTCGCACACAACTTCGCCGCGCCCGCTGCGCTGCCTCGCGCGCGACGGCGCGCTGCGCTCGCTCACCGGCCCATCCAGGCGATGAATCGTTCGGTGTTCGAGATCAGTTCGCGCATCCCCCGATCGATCGGCACGTGTGCGCCCGCCGTCACGTCGCGCAGCGCGCCGACCAGCCACCTGCCTTCGCGCGCAAGGTGTTTGTTGAGGTTGTCGACGTTGTAGCCCACGCCCATCGTCGCGAGCGCGACCATCGCGCGGGTGGTCTGCGCGCCCTCGATGTGCCGCTCCACCTCGCGGTGGTTCATGCCGCGCGCCAACAGCTCGCGCCGGGCTCTCGCCAAGCTGGCCGCCTCCAGCGCGGATCGGCAGCACGTCGCGACGAGTTCGTCCGCGATGGCGGGCGGCAGCTGCGGGGTACGCACCAGCGACCGCGCGTCGTCCAGGTAGCGGCGCACCGGATCGCTGGACGTGCGCACCTCGATCACGGAGCGTTCGCGCCGCTGCACCTCCAGCACGCAGGCATCCAGCTGCATGCGGCGCACCGCCTCGGCCAACCGCTCGTCGTGGGTGAATACCACCACCTGCCGCGTCCACGCGACGAACGCCAGCACCCTGGCCAGACCGTCCACCTTCGCCGGGTCCATGGCCTGCACCGGGTCGTCGATCATGACGAAGCGGAACGGGCTGTCCTCCACCGTCGCGCGCGGCAGGAACAGCGAGAGGCCGAGCGCGTGCAGCTCGCCCTGGCTCATCACGCCGAGCGCCGCGCCGTCCACCTCGTCGACGGTGACGTCCAGCAGCACCCGGCGCGCGGTTCCCGCGTTGCCCTGCAACCGAATCGCGCCGAGTTCGACGTTGCTCTGCTGACGCAGGGTGCGCCAGACCCAGCGCGCAGTGGTCTCCAGCGGAGCCATGCGCTCATCGCGCAGACCCGCGGTGGCCGATTTGAGCCAGTCCTCGGCGCGCTTGAGGGTGCGCAGTTCGCCCGACCGCATCGCCACCTCGCGCGCGCCGTCCAGCCAGGCCGCGATCCGCGGCACCAGCGGCGCCCACACCTCGTCCAGCCGGTCCAGCTCCTTGCGGGTGCCCTGCTGGACGAGTTCCAGCTCGTCGACGAGGCGAGTGTGCGCCCAGCGCAACCGATCCGGCAGCTCCGGCGAGTACTCCGCGCCGCTCAGCGCTGCCCATTCCGTCCACGCCCTGCGCACCGCGGTGGTGTCGACGGTGGGCGGATTGCGCGGATCGAAGTCGAGTTCGGGCGGCACGTGCTCGGGCAGCGCCCGCGCGGCGCGCACCGCGTTGCGCAGCTCGTCGCGTGCGTTGGTGAGCGCGTCGACCCTTGCCGAGAGCCGCGCGATGGAGACGTCCGCGTGGCGCGACCACTCCTCGTCGAGTCGGCCGCGCCCGCACACCGGGCAGGCGCAGTCCCCGCTCGCCGCCGCGTGCTCGCGGGCTCGGCGCAGCAGCTGCAACACGCGCCAGTCGGCCTCGGCGTCGGCGGTGGAATCGCGCGCCAGCGTGGCCGCGCAGGCTTCGAGACGGGTGGCGACCGCGTCCACCTCGGCCTCGGTGGGCAGCGCGAGCCGCACGATGGCGCGCAGCCCTTCCGGGCCGTCCGCGCCGTCGGTGGTGCCGAGCATGTCGCGGCCGACGGCGGTGAGGTCGGGTTGCGCCGGGCGCAGCAGGGTCGCCATCCGCACCGCGCGATCGTCGGCCAGCGTCTCCATGGTCGCGAGCAGGTCGATCCGCTCCTGCCGGGAATCCCTTGCGGCGCGCTCCAATTCGAGCCGGCGCGAGCGAATCCGATCCTGCGCCAAGGTCAGTTCGTCGAGGCCGAGCAGCTGGTGCAGCGCGTCGAACAGGTCGCTCGGCTTGCCGTCCACGAGGGTGCCGAGTTCGCTGTAGGACAGGAACGGGCGGTACAGCTCGAGCACCGACGTCCAGCGTCCGGCGTCGAATTCCTTTGTCGCGCCACCTTTTCGCCGCTCGCTCCAGCGCGCGTCGGTCAGCTCGGCCGTCGGCGACCACTCCTTGGCGATGATCAGTTCCGGATCTTCGCCGCCGGTGAGCAATTCCAGTTCGATGCGCGCGGTGTCACCGTCGTGCAGGTTGCGCCAACCCTCGCGCCACGAGGCAGAGCGACCCTCCCAGCGGCGGTTGCCTCCGGTCAGCGCCAGCTCGGCGGCCTCGGCGAAACTGGACTTGCCGCTGCCGTTGCGCCCGACCACCAGGGTGAGGCCGGGACCGGGCGGCAGATCCAGCGTCACCTCGGGGCCGATACCGCGGAAGCCGCGCACCCGGATCGCGCGCAGGAAGATGCCCGAGTCGTCGAATTCGCTTGCCCGATCGTGGGAATCGATGGCGCCCAGCGCGCGCAGCACGGCGTGCGCCACGTCCGGAGTGACCGACGGGTCCTCGTTCAGCCGACGCGCCACCACCTCGGTCAGGCGCGGTACGGCCTCCGCCGTCGTGTCGACCGCGGGCTTCGGGCACACGTGAAAAACCCCCTACACACCGCACCGCGACGCGCCCCTCCCGCATTCGCGCGCGGTGTCACCGTCGAAAGCTGAGCGAAACGCTACCCGATCACATCGGGTTTGGCCCACCGGCGGTGGACGAACGGAAGGGATGCGAACCTGCCCGGCGGGGATGGATATGGCCATCGAACGGGCTCGGCCGCGCCTCGATGTCCACCCCTCGGCCAACCCCGGCGGGCAGCTCGATGGTGTGTCACCCGATTTGGGTGGCTCGGACGGAGCCGAACAGAACAGGATGCCAGACAACGCAATTCGGCGCAATACTTCGATGGCCACGAATCCGGCGTCGGCGCAGCGACTTCCGGGCAATAGAACCTCCACCTGCGCTCCCGTCATGCGCGCGGCTTCGAGCGAACTCGTCCGGCTACGCACACAAGGGCGTACCTCCGTCTCCGCTTCGGCCGCGCCTGGAGTTTTGGGCGGGCGGCATCTGGTTGGCGTACAGGGATAGGCACCTGTGGAGCTGTCGGCGGGCTCGGGTAGAAATCGAACAACGAGGAAAACGGGAGACGAGGATGACGCACGGACGTTCGGGCGCCGCCCGATGAACGCACCGTGGCCCGAGGAGCGGGTCGGCGCGCTCGCGCCGGACGCGAGCTCGCTCGGGGCGGCGCGCGCCCTCGCGGACCGCTGGCGCGACACCGGGTGCCGTGCGGATGCCGTGTGGGGCCGGTGCCGGGGCAGCGGGCCCGAACCGTACGCGACGATCGTCGATCTGTCCGGCCCCGCGTATTCGTGCAGTTGTCCGAGTCGCAAGACGCCGTGCAAGCACGCGCTCTCGCTGCTGCTGCTCTGGTCGCGCGGCGCGGTGGCGCCCACCGCCGAGGTCGCGGACTTCGCGGCGGAATGGCTGGCGTGGCGCGCGGCCCATCCCCCGAAGCCCACCGCGCAACGCACGGCGAATCCGGCCACCGCGGAGCAGCGGCGGGTGCGCGTGACCGCGGGCTTGGAGGAACTCGACATCTGGCTCGGCGACCAGGTCCGCACCGGTCTCGCCCAGGCCGACCGGTCCTACCAGGCGTTCGAGACGATCGCGGCGCGCATGGTGGACGCGCAGGCCCCCGGCGTCGCCGGTGCGCTGCGCAGGCTCCCGCTGATCATGGCGACCCGCGCCGACTGGCCAGAGCCGGTGCTGCGCGAATACGCCAGGCTGCACCTGCTCGTCGCCGCGCACCGTCGCCTCGACGATCTGCCGCCCGCCCTGCGCGCCAGTGTCCGCACCCACATCGGCTATCCCAACCCGGCCGAGGCGGTGCGGGCCGAACCGGTAGTCCGCGACCAGTGGATGACCCTCGGCGTGCGCAGCACCGAGGACGACCGTCTCTACACCCGCCGCACCTGGCTCTACGGCCGCCGCACCCACCGCTGGGCGCTGCTCGTCGACCACGCCTTCGGCGTACCCGCCTTCCCCTCGACCGCCCCCGTCCTCGGGCACATGGCCGAGGCGACTCTGCACTACTACCCCGGCGCCGCGCCCCTGCGCGCTCTGTGGGGCGAGCGCCACGGCACCGACGAACCGTTCACCACCATTCCCGCCGGTCCGACGGCCGACGCCTTCGCTGCCGCCGCTCCCACTACTCCCCCTGCTCCTCCCACTGCGGACGGCGCGACGGCGGGAACCACAGCCGGGCCGACCACGGAAAGCACCGTCCGCCAGGCGCTGGACGCCCACGCCACGGCCATCGGCGCGGACCCTTGGCTGCGTTCGTGGCCGATACTGCTGCGCAACGTGATTCCGGTGATCACCGACGCGGGCTGGCAGGTGGTCGACGCCCAGGGTGCGGCGCTGCCCCTCGCGCCCGGCGAACAGCCGTGGTCGCTGCTCGCGGTGTCCGGGGGGCATCCGGTGACAGTTCTCGGCGAGTGGACCGTGGACGGACTCGTCCCGATCTCGGTGTTCGCCGTGGGCGAGATGACCGATCTCGAGAGCGAGCCAGCGCTGTACCGGGACTCCACAGCGCCGAGCGGCGCGACCGACGACCTGATCTCGGCGGCGCTGCTCGGCACCGCGCGCCGGACGTTCGATCCCGCGCGGCTGCCCGCGCCGGTCGCGGCCGCCGCCACTCGCCTGCGCACCGACCCGGCCTTCCTGCTGCTCGAATCCGCCTCGCTGCGTGACACTTTCGCACGCGGCGGGATCGCCCCGCCGAAGGCCACCGTGCCGCCACCCGCCCCCGACGACGATCGCGCGCAGCTCCCCCGCGCCGCCGCCGTGCGCCTCGCCGACATGCTGCGCGACCGGTCTCGCTTCCTGCCCGAATGGTTCGAAGCGGCCGCGCCGCACGATTTCCGCGCGCCCGACGCGCTGGCCGCCCAGTTGCTGGAATCCGCCGACGCGCAGTCCCTGCTGCGCGAACCTCTGCTGCGACTGGCGGGCGAACGCGGGCGCTGGCTCGCGCAATGGCATCCCGAGTGGCGAAACCTGCTGTCGAAGTTCGTCGTCGACACCGACTCCGAGGAGATCTGGCGCTACGGCTCGACCACGCAACGGCGCGACTGGCTCGCCCGCCTGCGCACCCGCGACGCCGACGCCGCGCGCGCGGCGCTCACCGACACGTGGGCAACGGAAATTGGCCAGGTGAAGGCCGAATTGCTCGCCGTCCTCGCCGACGGCATCGGCGCGGCCGACGAGCCGCTGCTGGAGACCGCGTTGGACGACCGCCGAGCCGAAGTGCGCCGTACCGCCGCCGGATTGCTTGCCCTGCTTCCCGATTCGGCCTTCGCGGAGCGAATGCTGCGGCGCGCCGCCGACTGGATCGCGGTGGACGCCGACCGCACGCGGCTATCGATCGAGTTGCCCGACCCGCTGGACGCCGACGTCCGCCGCGACGGAATCACCGATCGCGCCGTCGAATTCAGCTACCGATGGAACGGCGTCCCGGACGTCACCGCGGGACGCCTGCGTCAGCTGGTCGCCGCGACACCGCTGCGGCACTGGGCGGCCGCGCTCGGCGCGCCGGAGCAGGCCGTCCGGGTCGCGGTGGACGACCGGTTCCGCCAGCCGCTGTTCGACGGCTGGGTGGATGCCGCACTGGCGCAACAGGCTTCGTCCTGGGCGGCGGCACTGTTCGCCAACGGCGTGCCCTCGGATACCGCGCTGTTGCGCCGCCGCGAGCTGTTCGCCCTGCTTCCGGTCGACGAGCGCGTCCGGCACTTGCTGCGCCTGGACGGCGCCTGGCTGTCCGAACTGGAGGCGCTGCTGCCCGCCCTGCCGCACCCGTGGCCGCAGCCGCTGGCACAACACGTGATCCTGCTGCTGTTCGAGCGCGCCCGCCTCGCCGCCCAGCGCGCGGGCAGTCACGGCACCGGTCCCACCGCGCACCGATCGCTGCTCACCGCGGCGGCGGTGCACCTGCCGGTCGACGCGGCGGCCACCGTCGCCTCGATCGCCCAGCGCTGCGACGATGTGGCGTGGGCCCGCGCCTTCGACCAGCTCGCCACCGACCTCACCCACCGCTCGGACATGCTCGAGGAGTTGCCGTGACCAGCACCGAAGCCAGCACCCTGCTGCGCCCGCACGCCGAACAGGCCTACGCCGAAGAGCTGCGCGCGCTGGCCGCCGCCGACGACCGCCCGCGCCCGCCCTCCTGGCGGCTCTCGCCGTGGGCGGTGGTCACCTATCTGCTCGGCGGCACGCTCGACGACGGCACCGTGATCACCCCGAAGTACGTCGGCCCGCGCCGCCTCATGGAGGTCGCGGTCGCCACCCTGGCCACCGACCGTGCGCTGCTGCTGCTCGGCGTGCCCGGCACCGCCAAAACCTGGGTGTCCGAACATCTCTCGGCCGCGATCTCCGGCTCCTCCACGCTGTTGGTGCAGGGCACCTCCGGCACGGCGGAGGAGTCCATCCGCTACGGCTGGAACTACGCGAGACTGCTCGCCGAGGGCCCGAGCGACGCCGCACTCGTCCCGTCACCGGTGCTGACCGCGATGCGCACCGGAGCGCTGGCCAGGATCGAGGAACTCACTCGCATCCCGTCCGACGTGCAGGACGCGCTGATCACCGTGCTGTCCGAGAAGACGCTGCCCATACCGGAACTCGGCCGCGAGGTGCAGGCGGCCAAGGGCTTCAACGTGATCGCCACCGCCAACGACCGCGACCGCGGCGTGCACGAGCTGTCCTCCGCGCTGCGCCGCCGCTTCAACACGGTGGTGCTGCCGCTGCCCGCCGACGAGGAAGACGAGGTCGCGATCGTGACGCGGCGGGTGGCCCAGCTCGGCGCGGCACTGGAGCTGCCCGAGGTCCCCGCGGCGGCCGAGGAGGTGCGCCGCGTGGTGCGGGTCTTCCGCGAATTGCGTTCGGGCATGACGGCCGACAACCGCACCAAGCTCAAGTCGCCCTCCGGGACGCTGTCCACCGCCGAGGCGATCTCGGTGCTGACCAACGGCATCGCGCTGTCTGCCCACTTCGGCGACGGGGTGCTGCGGGCCACCGACATCGCGGGCGCGCTGCTCGGGGCGGTGGTCAAGGACCCGGTGGCCGACGCCGCCGTGTGGACCGAATATCTGGAAGCCGTTGTGCGCGAACGCCCGGACTGGGCGGACTTCTACCGCGCCTGCCGCGAGGTCACCGGCTGAGGTCATGGACGAGCCAGCGAACGACCGAGCAACCGAGGACGGCGCACCCCTTTCGGGAACCGGCCCGACCGATTCCGAGTGTGGGGCAGGCGCCGCATCGGATGTGTCCGCGGGCCCCCGGAGCCGGAATGAAAGCCCGGTCTCGAACCCCGCGGCGTCGCGGCCGTCCGACGCCGGTGCGACCGACACGGCGACGCACAGCGCCAGGCCGATGGATGCGATTGCACCAGGCACCGCTGGGGCGACCGACGGGACGGCGCGCCGGGCACGTGCGCGGGGAAGTCGAAGCGCCGACGACGCGGTGACGCGGGTGTTCGGCATTCGGCACCACGGCCCTGGCTCCGCCCGCTCACTCCGCTTGGCGCTGGAGGACTTTCAGCCCGACACCATCCTCATCGAGGGTCCCGCCGACGCCGATGCCCTGGTCGGGTTCGTCACGGCCGAAGGCATGGCCCCGCCCGTGGCGTTGCTCGCCTACGTGCCCGATCAACCCGCCCGCGCGGCGTTCTGGCCCTACGCCGTGTTCTCGCCCGAATGGCAGGCGCTACGCTACGCCGCCGAACACGAAGTCCCCGTGCGCTTCTGCGATCTGCCGGGCAGCGCGGTGCTGGCCGCCGAGGCGGAGCCGGGCGACAGCGTCGACCCGCTGGCCCACCTCGCGGCCGCCGCCGGTTACGACGACGCCGAACGCTGGTGGGACGCGGTTGTCGAATCGACCACGGACATCGATGTTTTCGACGCGCTCACCGAAGCCATGGCCGCGCTGCGCGAGACGCCCGACAACGAGGCACAGGAAGTCGAGCTCCTCGAACCCTCGGACGAACAGGTCGAGCTCGAAAGCGCCGGTCCCGCCGACGAATTCGGCGGATCCGCCGCACCGATCGCGCGCCGCCGTCGACCGACCCCGGCCGCGATCGACGCGCACACCCTGCGCCGCGAGGCGTACATGCGCCAGACCATGCGCAAGGCGCTCAAGGGCGGCTCGCGTCGCCTCGCCGTGGTCTGCGGCGCCTGGCACGCGCCCGCGCTGGCGGGCAAGCTCGGCCCGGCCGCGCCGGATGCCAGGCTGCTCAAGGGCATGCCGAAGGTGAAGGCCACCGTCACCTGGGTGCCCTACACCCATTCCCGGCTCGCCGCGTCGTCCGGCTACGGCGCGGGCGTCGACTCGCCCGGCTGGTACCACCACCTGTTCACCGCACCCGACCGGCCGATCGCGCGCTGGCTCACCAAGGTCGCGGGCGTGCTGCGCGCGCACGATCTTCCGGTGTCCAGCGCGCACGTCATCGAGGCGGTCCGGCTCGCGGAAACCCTTGCCGCGCTGCGGCAACGACCGCTGGCCGGACTCTCCGAGGTCACCGAGGCGGTGCGCGCGGTGATGTGCGGGGGCGACGAGACCATGGTGCACGTGGTGACCACCGAGCTGGTCGTCGGCGAGGCGCTCGGCGCGGTGCCGGAGAACGCGCCGACGGTGCCGCTCGACGCCGACCTGCGCGCCAGGGTGCGCAGGCTGCGGATGAAGCTGGAGCCGACCGCGCGCACCGTCGATCTCGACCTGCGCAAGGAGCGCGAGCTGGAACGCTCGCGGCTGTTGCACCGGCTGCGGCTGCTCGGTGTCGAGTGGGGCACGCCGACCACCGGGGAGGTGCGCAGCACCGGCACCTTCCGCGAGACGTGGACGCTGAAGTGGCGCCCGGAGTTCGCGGTCGCCGTCATCGAGGCCTCGCGCTGGGGCACCACGTTGCGCACCGCCGCCGAGACCAAGATCCTGGACACCGCGCGGCGGCCCGACCGCACGCTCGCCGACCTCGCGGGCGCACTGGAACTTGCCTTGCTCGCCGACCTGGGCGGCGCGACCTCCGGGCTCATCGAGCGCCTGGAGACCGTCGCGGCGCTGGATCACGATGTCACCCACCTGCTCGCGGCGCTGCCCGGCCTGATCAGAACGCTGCGCTACGGCGACGTGCGCGGCACCGACACCAAGGCGCTCGCGCACGTGGCCGACGGGCTGCTGGTCCGTATCGCGGCGGGTCTGCCCGGCGCCGTCACCGGCCTGGACGCCGATGCCGCCGCCGAACTGCGCACCCAGCTGGACGCCGCGCACCTGGCGATCCACACTCACGACGACGCGTGGGCCACCGAGACCTGGCTGGCGGCGCTGCGCAAGCTGGCCGACCGCGAGGACGTGCACGGCGCGCTCGTCGGCCGCGCGGTGCGGCTGCTCAGCGACGCGGGCATCATCGACGACGCCGATTCCGGACGCCGCCTGTCCGCCGCGCTGTCGGTCGGCGCGACCCCCGCTTCCAAGGCAGCGTGGATCGACGGCTTCCTCGGCGGCCGCGGCCTGCTGCTGGTGCACGACCGAGAGTTGTTGCGCCGCATCGACGAATGGCTGCGCGGCCTCGACGACGAGCAGTTCCTGGAGACGCTGCCGGTGCTGCGCCGCACCTTCGGCGCCTTCGAATCCGGCGAACGCCGCGCCATCGGCCGTGCGATCCACGACACCGCAGGTTTCGTGGCACCGGAGCAGGCGGGCGTCGATGTCGAACGCGGCCGCCGCGCCATGCGTACCGCCGCCGAGATCCTCGGAGTGGCCTGATGATTCCCCATATCGGCCCCACCGCTCGCCATCGAATCGATCGACGTGGCGGTCACCTTCGGTCGTCATCCGGAGCGACGGGAAACGGTCGGAAGGAGGCGGGACATGAGTGAGGCCGGGGAGGATTTCGCACGCCGGTGGCGACTTGTGCTCGGGGCCGCGGCCGAGCCCGAGGTCGGCGGACTCGGCGGCGCCGACGACGTGGCCGTCGATCGTGCCCTCGGCGCCCTCTACAACACCGGCGACGAGCCAACCTCCGGGAAACGTTCCGGCAGTCTCGGCGATTCGGCCCCGCGGGTGGCGCGCTGGCTCGGTGACATCCGCACCTACTTCCCGTCCACCGTGGTCGAGGTGATGCAGCGCGACGCCATCGACCGCCTGCAACTCACCGAACTGCTGCTGGAGCCGGAGCTGCTCGCCGCCGTGGAACCCGACGTGCATCTGGTCGGCACGTTGCTCAGCCTGAACCGGGTGATGCCGGAGACGACCAAGGCGACGGCGCGCACCGTGGTCGAGCGGGTGGTGCGCGAGATCGAGCAGCGCATCGCCACGCACACCCGCACCGCCGTCTCCGGCGCGCTCAACCGGGCGGCGCGGGTCAGCAGGCCGCGGGCCCGAGACATCGACTGGGACCGCACCATTCGGAAGAACCTGGCGAACTACCTGCCCGAGCACCGCACGGTCGTCCCGGAGCGTCTGGTCGGCTACGGTCGCAACACCCAGAGCGTGCGGCGCGACGTCGTGCTGGCCATCGATCAGTCGGGGTCGATGGCCGCGAGCGTGGTGTACGCCTCGGTGTTCGGCGCGGTGCTCGCGTCGATGCGGGCGCTGCGCACGTCGCTGGTGGTCTTCGACACCGAGGTCGTCGACCTCACCGATCTGCTCACCGACCCCGTCGACGTGCTGTTCGGCACCCAGCTCGGCGGCGGCACCGACATCAACAGGGCGCTCGCCTACTGCCAGACGCTGATCGCCCGCCCGGCCGACACGCTCTTCGTGCTGATCTCCGACCTCTACGAGGGCGGCATCCGCGCGGAGATGCTGCGCCGGGCGCACGCCATGCGGGAATCAGGTGTGCAGGTGGTCGTCTTGCTCGCCCTCTCCGACGACGGCGCACCGGCTTTCGACCACGACAACGCCGCCGCCCTCGCCGCGCTCGGCGTTCCGGCCTTCGCCTGCACGCCCGACCGCTTCCCCGACCTGCTCGCGGTGGCGCTGGATCGCGGCGACGTCCGATCCTGGGCCGACGTGAACGCCGGAAAGCCATGAGGCCGTTCTAGACTCGTCGAGGTCTCGGCACGCTGGATGGGGGGCACGGATGTTGCGCCGTGGTGAGGTGTTCGCGGGCTATGTGATCGAACGCGAGCTGGGACGCGGCGGCATGGGCGCGGTGTACGCGGCGCGCCATCCCCGGCTGCCGAAGACGACCGCGCTGAAGCTGCTGCACCGGGAGATGTTCGACGACGCCGAGATTCGGCGGCGGTTCGAGCGCGAGGCAGACCTGGTCGCGCAGCTGGACCACCCGAACATCATCACCGTCTACGACCGCGGCATCGAGGACGAGCGGCTGTGGATCTCGATGCAGTACGTGGACGGTCAGGACAGCGCCGCGGCGCCGCCGAGCGACATGTCGCCGGAGCGGGTCGCGCAGATCGTCGTGCAGACCGCGGGCGCCTTGGATTACGCGCACGCCAGGGGCGTGCTGCACCGCGATGTGAAGCCCGCCAACATCCTGCTGTCCCGTTCCGCGGGCGTCGGCACGGGCTTCGACGAGCGGGTGCTGCTGACCGACTTCGGCATCGCCAAACTGCTCGACGACACCGCCGGGCTCACCCGCACCGGCAACCTCACCGCGACCCTCGCCTACGCCGCGCCGGAGCAGCTGACCAACGCGCCGCTGGACCACCGCTGCGATCAGTACGCGCTGGCGTGCACGCTGTTTCGTTTGCTCACCGGCGCGGGACCGTACGACGGCCCGAATCTGCCCGCCGTGCTCTTCGGGCATCTACACGGCCCGATCCCGTCGCCGCGCGCGACGCGGCCGGAGCTGCCCGCGCGCCTGGACTCGGTGCTCGCGAGGGGGATGGCGAAAGACCCTGGCGACAGGTACGACTCGTGCGGGGAATTCGCCGAGGACGTCGTCCGCGCTCTGCGGGACAGGGGTCCCGGCGTCGCGTTCGACCGGCCGACCTCAGGCTCGGCCGCCCACCTGCACGCGCGGCCCACCGCACCCGACGTGACCATGCACGCGGCCGAATACCGCAGGAACCGGCGCACCCAGGACGACGTGGTGCACGGCTGTCTGCTCGGCGGCGCCATCGGCGACGCACTCGGCGCGCCTGTGGAAAACATGCTGCTGCACCACATCCGGCAGCGATACGGCCCACGGGGTATCACCGGCTCGCCGGAAACGTACGAGGGCAGAATCTCCGAGGAGACCCAGCTGACGCTGTTCACCGTCGAGGCTCTCGTCAGAGGCTCGGTACGGGCGCGGTCACGCGGTATCGGCGGCGCGACGCTCGGCATGATGCAGCAGGGCTTCCTGGTGTGGTTGCAGGGGCAGGGCGTCACCATCCCGGAGCAGGAGTTCCGGCCGCACAGCGCGCTGGCCGCGCACCCGGAGTTGATGGGATACCGCGGCATCACGCAAGCCGCCTACACCGCATTGCAGAAGGCGGCGGCGCGGCGCGAACCGGCCCGCCCGCTGGGCACCCGGACCGAGCCGATCAACGATTCCAAGGGCTGCGCCGCCGCGGTGCGCGTGGTGCCCTGCGGCTTCGGCTATGCCGTGGACCGGGCAGGTGACGCACTGGAGCACGTCTTCGAGTTGGGTTGCGACGCTGCGGCCCTCACCCACGGACACCCCAGCGGCTGGCTGCCCGCCGGAGCGGTGGCCGCGCTGATCTATCTGCTCGGCCGCGGCGCTGAACTCGACGCCGCGCTCGACCGGGTCCGCGCCGAACTGGCCCGCCACGAGCACCACGAGGAGACCTCCGCGGCGCTCACCGCGGCCATCGAGCTGGCCGCCGCCACCGCGCGCCGCACCAGTGCGATGCCGCAGCCGGAGGACTTCGACGCACTCGGCCGCGGCTGGATCGCGCCCGAGGCTCTCGGCATCGCCGTCTACGCGGCGTTGTGCGCGCAGTCCGTCGGCGGGACGCCGGAGGACATCTTCCGCCACGGAGTCCTGCTGGCGGTCAACCATTCCGGCGACAGCGACTCCACCGGCGCGTTGTGCGGCAGCATCCTCGGCGCCCGCCTCGGGCGCACCGCGATTTCCGAACCTTGGCGCACCGCGCTCGACGCCGCGCCCATCATCGACCGCCTGGCCGCCGACTACTGCACCGAGTTCGGCCCGACCCCGCCGCGCGACGCGCACGGCGAGCCCACGGCCGAATGGCACGCCCGCTACCCGGGTTGACGGCCCGCTCCGGCACGAAGCCGGATATCTCCAATTCCTCTGGAGTCGTCGTCGATTCAGTACACCGAATGCCGGGCGCTGAATGGGCCCGATGCGGGCGGTCGTGGTTTACCCACCTTCTTCGCCCACGATCGGGAGATCCGGGCAGACCTTTTCATACTCGATGTCGGGCGAGACCCATTCGTTCCATGTCGCCCGGCTCATGTTGTAAGTCATCTTGGCGCAAAGCTTGTCGGTGTCGAACGTCGACCCCGGCCAAATTCTGATCGTCTTGTCGGCGCTCGCGGAGAAGATGCTTGCGCCGTCCGGTGTGAAGTCGACGTCCGCGATCATTCCTGCGTGGCCGATCATCGCGGGGCCGATCTGCCGCTGCGATGCGACATCCCACAGCCGGACATTTCCGTCCACACTGCCACTCGCCAGTATCTTTTCGTCCGGGCCGAACTCGACATCCATCACCCAGCCGTCGTGCCACATCGGATCACCGATCTGTTCCCCGGTGTCCACGTTCCACAGCCGCACCGCCTTGTCGAAGTATCCGACCGCGAGCCGACGACCATCCGAGCTGAAGGCGATAGCGGACACCCACCCCGCGCCCTCCATCGACTTCCCGACCCGCAGGCCCGTCGTCGCATCCCACAATCGCACCACCCAGTCCGCGCCCCCGGCCGCGAGTACCTTTCCATCACGACTGAACTCAGCGGACAGGACCCCCGTGGCTTCGTCCAGTGACGGGCCGATCGGTCGCATCGACGGCAGGTTCCACAGCTGACCGGACGATTCCGTGAACGACGCCGCTATGCGATCACCATTGGTGAGAGCTGCCTTCGTCTCGGGCGGGAAAGGAATCGGCGCACCGACCGGCGCACCGGTATTCGCATCCCACATTCGTAGATGGCTCGTGCTGATCGACTCGAGTCGCCTGCCGTCGGCGCTGTAAACCGCACCCTCGAGGGCATCGCCGCGGACAACGGGACCCACCTGTTTGCCGGTGTCGATCTCCGACTGGCTGATCGTCCCGTCCACCGTGCTCGACACGATGCGCCTGCCATCCGGGCTGATCGCAACCCCGATCACCGGGCCTTCGCGGTACACGGTGCCAGTGTTTCCGATCCATTCCCGCACCGTGGCATCGAGACCGCCGGAAACGATCCGTCGCCCGTCGCGGTGGAAAGCGACACTGGTGACCGCGGATTCGTGCCCGCGCAGCGCTTCACCCACCGGGTGCCCGGACGCCGCATCCCACGTTCGGATCGTCTTGTCCTCGCTCGCGGAGGCGAGTCGAGCGCCGTCGGGACTGAACGTCACATCTGCGATCACCGCGGTGTGTCCGCGCATCGGTTCGCCGATCGGCAGGCGGGTGCGCGGATCCCAGATCTGGATCGTCGTGTCCGTGCCCGCCGAGGCGAGCCGGGCGCCGTCCGGACTGAACGCGACACTGTTCACATTGAACTGGCCAGTCGGGATCGCACCGACCGGCTGCCGCGATGTGGGGTCCCACAGCCGGATCGCGCCGTCCAGGCCACTCGAGGCGATCAGACCGGCGGCACCGAACGCAACCGATATGACCTCTTTCTCGGATCCGGACATCGGCTCGCCGATCGGTCGCCGTGACTCGGTATCCCACAACCGCACGGTCTTGTCCACGCCTCCCGAGACAAGCGCGCTCCCGTCGGGACTGAACGCGACACTTGTGACTGGCCCGCTATGCCCACGCATGGGCTCGCCGATCGGGTGTTGCGTTTCCGCATCCCAGAGTCGCACCGTCGCGTCGCGGCCGCCGGACAGTATGCGCCTGCCGTCCGGGCTGAAGGCGAGTTCGTTCACCTCGCCCTTGTGCCCGGTCATGACATCGCCGATTCGCTGCCAGGTTCCCACGTCCACCAGTTCGATCGCGTTGCCGCGAGTGGTGACGATCCGACTGCCATCCGGACTGAACTTCACGCTGGATGTACTAGCGCCGTTCAAGCCGTAAATCTTGGTTACGTTGCGCGTCTGGTGGATCGCATTGAGTACGGCGAAGCGGTCATCGGACTTCGACGGAAAGCTGCTGGCGGCCAAGGCCATCTGCATTCCCAACACGTCGTCGCTCATGCCCGGCCACGATTCGCTCAGCATGAGCTGAGATTGCGCGCCCAGCGACGCCGCCGACGCATCTCGCGCATTCGAGCGTGCCCGATCCTCCGCGCGCAACGCCCGCACGAATCCGACCGCCGCCACCACCGCCACGACGACCACGACGATCAACACCGCCCGCAGAATCCTCGACCGTCTGCGCAACATGCGGGCATTGCGCTCCGCGTCCTCCTTCGCGCGACTTTCCGCCGCCGCCAACGCTTCCGCCGCCTCCTGCCGGTCCCTGGCCGCCCGCAGCTCGGCCTCCCGATGCTCCTGTTCTTCGGCGAGTAACCGGTCTTCGTGCTTTCGCGAGGCCGACAGGAACTCCCGCACGTCCTCGAGCCGGTCCCGGAATCCCGGTTCGACGACCAGCGATTCGGCGTCGGCGAGCCTGCTGCCCGCCAGCAGCCACTCGTCGTGGCGTCCGTTGCGATCCCAGGCCAGCGCCGCTCGCTCCAGATTGACGGCATCCTTCAGGTCGGCGGCCTCGATCCGCAGCCACTCGGCCAACGCGTCCCATTGCCGCAGCAGACTTTCCAGGGCGACCTCGACCACGATCTCACCGTCGCGCTCGTCCCGGACGAGCAGGCGCCGGGCGATGAAACTCTCCAGCAGCGGACGACTTGGCGCGGGTAGATCGAACCAGCGCGCGACCCGGCGCATCGGCTGGTCGCTGTCGGGGTCGACAGTGGCCAGCCACGGCACGAACGCCGTCCGCAGCACCGCGAGTTGTTCCTGTCGCACCACGGGATCGACCGCGAGCAGCTCGTCGACCTCGCTCTGCACGACGCGGCGCAAGCCGCCCATCGCCTCGTATTCGGCGAGCGTGATCTCGCCATCGCCGTAGTCCTGGTACAGACGGGCCAGCGTCAGCGAGAGCAGCGGGAGGGTGTCCGCGCCGTGCGACCAGTCGTCGAGCAGCCGGTCCACCAGTTCCGGGGCGAAGGCGAGCCTGCTGCCCGCTTCTCGCGCCCGCCGCGCGGGGCCGCAGATGACCTCCTTGAACTGCGCCTGCGGCATCGGTTTCAAATCGTCGAATGGGCGGACCGCGACGTCGGCCAATTCCGGCGCGGTTTGCAGCGGCTCGTACCGGTCGGCCCGAATGGTCGCGATGACGACCATCGACATCGCGGTGTGCGGGTCGAGCAGCTCGCCGACGAGGACGAGCAACGCCCGCGCCTCCTCGTCGGCATCGACCCCGAAGAGCTCCTCGGCCTGGTCGAGGGAAAGCACGAGAGTCGGCGGCTCGTCGTCGGTGGGATCGACTATTCGCTCTTGCGCCGCCCGCTGCGCCTCGGCCAGCCAGTTCCGCACCCGCGCCACATCGCGGATGCTCTCCTTGATGACACCGAGACTCGGTTGGCGCAGTCCCAGATCGACGCGGAGCCGGTGAATCGTATGCGCGAGGCCGCCGTCACCGGTCAGGGCATAACGCTGGGGCCGCACGATTCCAGCGGGTAGGTAATGGCGATCGTCGCGTTGCAAGCGCGGCAGCAAACCCGCCCGCAGGAACGACGACTTCCCCACCCCGGACGGTCCGAGCACGACGAACAGCTGACCGATGCCCAAGTTGCGAAGCGCTCGGATGGCGGTCAGGGCTCTGCCGATCTGCGCGTCGCGGCCGAAGTACACGGCGGCGTCCACCGCTTCCAGCGGCTGCCAGCCGCGATAGGGCGCCCGTTCCGGGTCGTCGGGCGGCGGCCAAGCGAAGGTGTCCGCGCCGATGCCCGCCGCCCGCAGTCCGTCACGCAGCCGCAGCAGGCCTTCGGTGCGGAATTCGACCGGCGGACCGTCGTCGACGGAGATCGAGGTGTGCGGCCCCGCGCCGAACAGATCGCACCGTTGCCATTCGCTGGTGATGTCCCGGCCCTTCAGCGGCTGCAATCGAACCGCGAAGATCGGCTTGCCCAGCGTTTCGGCAGACCGATACTCGACCTTGCACTCGTGCGAGGCGTCCCAGTTCTCGGACAGCAAGCAGATGACGGCCTCGCAGCGCTCGCTCGCTCGCCGCAGGGCATCCTTCCAGCGGACACCGGCGCGAATCCCGGTCCGCCGATCCAGATCGAGGAAGATCTCGTCGGCGAGGCCCGGGTCCGCCTCGACGAGCCACGCCTTCAGCGCGACCGCTTGCCGCGTGTCCCGGCTCGAATGACTCAGGAAGACCCTGGACATACCGGAATCATGCGGCGCCGCTGGGCGCGGGGCGCGAGTAGTTCGCTACTCGTCTCAGCCTTGGCAACTATGTCGCAACCTGCGGACTGGCCCGGCTCGAAAGCCGGGACCAGGCCTAGGCGTATCTCCGCCTTCGCTCCGGCCATGCGCAGGCTATCGGCAGAGCGTCCGGCTGTGTCGGCTAGATGTCCGCGATGGCGGCCAGCGGTGGGGTGCGTGCGGCCCGGATGCCCGGCCACAGCGCGGCGAGCACGCCGACGACGGCCGAGGAGATCAGCACCAGGACCAGCTGGGTCCACGGGATGTCGATCTGGTCGATGCCGAAATCCCGTAGCGTGCGCAGGAATCCGATGCCCAGACCGATGCCGAGGACCACGCCGACGAGGGCGCCGAACACCGCGATCAGCATGGACTCCAGGTAGATCGTGCGGCGAATCTGCGAGCGCATGGTGCCGACGGCGCGCAGCATGCCGATCTCCCTGCGCCGCTCCACCACCGAGAGCGCGAGCGTGTTGATGATGCCGAGGATGGCGATCACCACGGCCAAGGCGAGCAGGCCGTACAGGATGGCGAGCAGGGTGTTGATCTGGCGGCCCTGCGCGCCCTTGAACTGCTCGCGGTCCTGCACCTGAACGACCGCGAATTGATCGGTCGCCTTCGCCAGGTCGGCGCGCATCGCGGCCACGTCCGCGCCCGGCTTCGCGTTGACGAGGACGTAGAAGTTGTTGCGGAACGCGGTCGGCGTCACCGCTTCGAAGATCGCTGGCGGCACCACCAGGTCGCCGAGCAGCGGCGTCTTCTTGTACACGCCCGCGATGGTGACCGGCACCTTCTGGTTGCGGTCCAGCGTGGTGAGCTCGATCTGCTGACCGGCCCGCCAATCGTGCTGGGCCGCCTCGTCGTCGGAGACCAGGATGCCGCGCTCACCGAGGGTGCCCGTACCTTGCAGGATCTCGTAGTTCAGCGCGCTGTCGATCGGACCGTCGGGCGCGACGCCCGCCAGCCGATCGTCACCGACCTTCACCGCGACGCCGCGGAAGCCGATCACCTCGGCGGCCTCCGGCACGCCGGCGCGCACCGCGTCCGGCACGCCCAGCGGCAGTCCGATCAGCTGGGACTGCTGCGGGCCCGCGAGCACGTACTCGGACTTGACGCCCTTGTCGACCAGCACCGCGACGCTGGCCTTGGCCGACGTGCCGAGCATGCTGATCAACGACACCAGCATCAGGCCGAGGGTGAGCGCGAAAGCCGTCGCGGCCGTGCGGCGCGGATTGCGCGCCGCGTTGTTGCGCGCCATCCGGCCGATCGGCCCGAACGGGCGGATCAGCACCCCGAGGCCGCCGACCACGGGACGCGACAGCGCGGGCGAGGCGAGCAGCACGGCGAGGATCAGCGCCAGCGCTCCCGCACCGACCGTCGCCGCGGCGCTGCCGCCCGTCGAGCGGGAGCCGAGCAGCACGAGCACAACGCCGACCACGGCGAGCACCGCGCCGACGGCGGTGCGGATCCGCAACGATTCACCGGCGGAAGCGAATTCCTCCCGCATCGCCTCGACGGGCGGGATCTTCGCCGCCCGGCGCGCGGGCGCGTAGGCGCTGATCACGGTGACGACGAGACCGACAACCAGTGCGACGACCACCGTGCGCGGCAGCACCGCCATGGAACCGGTGGGCAGGCCGAGATCGAAGGCGTTGAGCACCGCCGAGAGCCCGAACGCCAAGCCGACGCCCGCCGCGAGGCCGATCACGCTGCCGATCGCGCCGATGACCAGCGCCTCGGCCACCACCGAGCCGCCGACCTGCCCGCTGCTCGCCCCGACCGCCCGCAACAGCGCCAGCTCGCGCAGCCGCTGCGCGACGATCATCGCGAAGGTGTTGTAGATGATGAACGTGCCGACGATCAGCGCGATCGCGCCGAACGCGAGCAGGAAGTAGTTGATGAAGTTCAGCGCCTGGGAAACCTGGGCTTTCATATCGGCGCGCACCTGCTCGCCGTTCTGCACCTTGAAGTCCGGCAGCGCGGCGGCGATCCGGTCGCGCAATTCGTCGCCCGAGCCGGAGGCGGCGATGTCGATCCAGGCGACGTGCGTGCCGTCGGTGAACAGCTGCCTGGCCTGCGCGTCGTCGAAGTAGAGGCCGATGAATCCACCGGTGTCCGAAGGCAACTCGTAGATGCCGCTGACGGTGACGTCGAGGACCGGCCGCTGCTGGGTGCTCTGCGACGGGATCAGGAGCTTGGTCCGATCCCCCACCTTCAGACCGGCGACCTCGGCGCCCCCGCTGTTGATCGCGACCTCCCCCGCCTTCGTGGGCGGCGTGCCCGCGACGAACGTCGGCGGTTCCGCGACCGCGTGTTCGGGCGGGACGTAGGACTCGCCCCAGCTGGGCGCGCCGCCGGTCTGCACCGGCTTCTTGCCCTCGGGGTCGAGCAGCACCAGCGGGCCGTTCACGCTCGGCGCGACCGCGCGCACGCCGTCCATCCCCGAGACCATGTCCACCACGCCGAGCGGGACGCCGAAGGACTGCTGTTCCTTCGGGCTCACCCGCACGTCGACACCTTTCGCCTGGCTGGCGAACAGGCCGTCGAAGGTGCGCTGCAAGGTGTCGGTGAAGACGAACGAACCCGCGATGAAGGCGGTGCCGAGCACCACCGAGAGCAGGGTCAGCGCCAACCGGACTTTGTGCGCGGCGAGGTTGCGGAGCGCGACCTTGCGCATCGGACTGCCGTTCATCACGCTTCCCCCCGCCCGACGACCGCGGTCCTCATGCCTGCTCCAGCGACTTCATCCGGTCCAGCACCGATTCCGCGGTGGGATCGCGCAATTCGGAGACGATCCGGCCGTCGGCGAGGAAGATCACCCGGTCGGCGAAGGACGCGGCGTGCGGCTCGTGGGTGACGATCACGACCGTCTGGCCGAACTCGTTCACCGCGGCGCGCAGGATGGACAGCACCTCCTCCGAGGCGCGCGAGTCCAGGTTGCCGGTCGGCTCGTCGCCGAAGATGATCTCGGGCTTGCCCGCGAGCGCCCGCGCGCACGCCACCCGCTGCTGCTGGCCGCCGGAGAGCTCGCTGGGCCGGTGATCGAGCCGGTCGCCGAGCCCGAGCCGCTTGATCACCGTGTGGAGCCAGTCCTCGTCGGGGTCGCGGCCCGCGATGTCCAGCGGCAGCGTGATGTTCTCCAGCGCGGTCAGCGTGGGCACCAGGTTGAACGCCTGGAAGACGAAGCCGATGCGGTCGCGGCGCAGGCGGGTCATCTGCTTGTCGGTGAGGTCGGTCAGATCGGTCTCGCCGATGCGCACGGTGCCGGAGCTGGCGCTGTCCAATCCGGCCAGGCAGTGCATGAGGGTCGATTTGCCGGAGCCGGAGGGCCCCATGATCGCGGTGAACTCCCGCTTCGCGAACTCGACCGACACCCCGTCCAGCGCCTTGACCTGGGTATCACCCGACCCGTACACCTTGGACAGGTCGGCGGCGCGCGCCGCGATCTCGGTCGGAGTCACCGTCTCGGCGGTCTCGGCCCCCACAGCTTGCGAAGTCATGCCCTCCAGTCTGTCTGCGAACCCCGCCCCGCGCCATCAGGGATTCCCCCGAATACCCCGGTCGTACGGCTCAACCGATCGGCGCGGACCGCCACCACTTCTTCAGCGTGCGCGGTCAGGGGGCATCCAACACGCTCGCCGGAACGCCGTAGGGCAGGAACCGCACCCGACGCTGTGGATCGGTGTTGTCGCGGTGCGCGCGTAAGGCCTCGAGTTCGCTCGGGAAGACCTGGTCGACCCTGGCCTCGCCGGTGTCGTCGATGCTGTAGATCGCCCAGACCCCGCTGCCGGTCTCACCCGTGGTCTCGGGTTGCGGTGGACGTGACCGCTCCGGTTGGACGAACTGACCGAGAAACGACGCCACGGAACCGACGCTCGCGTGATCTACGCGATCCAGGTACACGCCTGCTTTCCCGAGCAGGTCGCGGAGCTCGGTTCCCGCCTCACGCAGTGCGCGTTCGATATCTTCCGGATCGATGCCGAAAGGCCCGTTGTCTGGCATCGCATGCTCCTGGGGACGAAGTTGGGCGCTACGTCCTCAGTGTCCTCGCGAAACGCCGACTTCGCCACGCCGACCTCACCCGTCCCCGACCGGCGCCTCGACGCCGGTGGCGGAGCCCGGACCACGAGTGCCGCCCAGGGCGGGTCACAGGTGAGAGCCCACGTCCATGCGCTGGTGGAGGATCCGGATGACCTCGAGGTCGGCGTCGGCGTCGATCCGGTAGCGAATGACAATGGGAGGCCGCGGTCGCTAGTTTGCGGTAGCCGGGGCGGATCTCGTCGCAGGCGTGACCGACGCCGGGTGTCGCGGCGGCGGTTTCGATCGGATGCGCCGCACCTAGCTGTTGGGCTGGTCGGCGTCCCACGTCTTGCTGTGTCTACTTCAGGATGAGGAGCGCGGATTTCTCTATGCGGTCGGCGATTTCGGAGTAGGAGGCGTAGCCCATGCCCGCGCGGACGAGGGCGCCGGCGTAGAGGAGTTCGAGGGATTCGACGATGTCGGGGTCGGCGTCGGGGCCGAGGGCGCGCAGGATGCGTTTGCGGATCTCGGCGCCGATGCGGTCGCGCAGGTGCGCGACGTCGGGGTCACGACCGAGGAGTGCGCTGGTGACGGCGCCGGAGAGTTCCTGCTCGTCGGCGACGAGCATGGCGATGTTGCGCAGTTCGGCGACGACGCGGTCGTGCGGGTCGTCGGATTCGCTCGCCGGTGACGGCGAGGCGACGAGCCGCCGCCAGAAGATCTCCGCGACCAGGTGTTCCTTGGAGGAGAAATAGGTGTAGGCCGTGGCGGTGCCGACACCGGCGGCCGCGGCGACCAACCGGATGGTCATGCCCGCGAAGCCCTCGCGGGCCAGCACCTCCACGGCCGACTTGGTCAGTTTGTCGACAGTGTCGGCCTGTTTCCCGCTGAGGCGACGCCGGGTCGCCTCCAGCATGATGGAATCACCTTCGGACATGTGTCCAGACACTATCAGTCCCCATCAGTTCTTGGCGGACGCCACCCCGGCCCTGCGACCGTAGAAGCTGCCGTCGCCGAGCGAGGCCCCGCTGACGTATCCGCCCGCGCACAGCCCCGAGGTACAGCGACCCGCCGCGTACAGTCCGGCGATCGGTTCACCGGAGACGTGCAGCACCCGCGAGTCCAGATCCGTGCGCAGCCCGCCGAGGGTGAATCCCGCGGTGAAGTTGCGCATGTCGAAGGCCGCCAACGGCGTACCGATCGGGCGCACCCACTCCGGCTTCTTGCCGAGCAGCGGATCCTTGCCGTCGGCCGCGTGCCGGTTGTAGGTCTCGACGGTCGATTGCAGCGCCTTCTCCGGCAAGCCCATGTCGGCCTCGAGCTCTGCGACCGATTCCGCCACCCAGGTCGGTGGCTGCCGGAAGAAGGGCGTCGCGGTCACGGTCTTCAGCGCCGCCTCGTAGGACGCCTCGTCGATCACCAGGTACGCCTGGTTCTCCTGCTGGATCAGCGTGGCCTGTCCGATCCGGCCGGGATAGGTGTCCTCCGGGATGTAGCGCTGGCCGCGCCCGTTCACCAGGATGCCGCGCACCAGCAGCTGTGGATCGCCGAAGAAGGCGACCTCCGTGGCGTCCATGTGCGCCAGGTCCGCGCCGAGCGCCTGCGCCACCCGGATGCCGATGCCGTCGTGCTCCTCGATGGCGGCGGCGGGCCTGCCGATCAGGCGCGGCGCGTATCCCTCGATCATCTGCGCGGCGTAGGCGAAACTGCCGGTGGCCAAGACGACGCCGCGTTCGGCCCGGATAGCGACCTCCTTGCCGAAGTGCGCGGCGACCACGCCGACCACCCGATCGTCGTCGTCCACGATCAGCCGACGGATGCGCGTGTCGTATTCCACTCGCACACCGAGCTTTTCGGCCGTCTCGGCGAGCGGCTTCATGAGCATGTAGCCGCCGCTGCGCTGCCCGATCCGCTTGTCGGCGTACTGCGGGACGTGTCCGCGCGGCGCGGGCGTGGCCAGGGTGTTGAACGGCGCGGCGTTCTCGCCGCCGGAGTACATCAGGCCCTCGTCGTGCGGCGGCTCCCAGCCGGGCTCGCCCCAGAACGCCTCGCGGAACGGCACGCCGCACGAGACGAGCCAGTTGTAGTGCTCGACGCTGTTGCGGCAGTAGTCCGCGATCTTGGCCGAATCGACGCCCGGCCCGAGCGCGGCGAGCAGGAACTTCTCCATGTTCTCCGGGCTGTCCTCGAACCCGAGCGCGCGCTGCAACGGCGTGCCGCCACCGAGGTAGATGAACCCGCCCGCCATCGCCGCGGCGCCGCCCCATCCGCCGGAGCGTTCCAGGATGAGCACGTCGGCGCCCGCCCGCGCGGCCTCGATGGCGGCGCACACCCCGGCGATGCCGTACCCCGCGACGACGACATCGGCGGAGTGTCCCCATTCGGAGACTGCACTGGCGCGCAGTGGACGGATGGACTTGGCGTCGGTCATATTCGCTTCCTCGTGGTTCGGTGCGATGTCACGCGGTCTCGGACTTGTCGGCGGCGGCCCGCGCGGCCTTCTTCTGCTGCGCCACGATTGTTCCCACCAACAGGTCGAGTTTGGTGCCGTTCGGCCAACCCACGTAGTGACACAGGAACAGCGCGATCTCGTGCAGCTGCTCCTCGGTGAGTTCGCCGTTGCGCAGCGCGGCGCCGATCTGGATGCCCGCGGTGTCCATCAGACCCTGCGCGGTCAATGCCCCCAGCAGGAGCAGACGGCGGTCCCGCACGCTGAGCCCGGGCCGCGACCACACGTTCGCGAAAAGGTGATCGGCGGTCATGGCGAAGTGATCGCCGGGGTAATCCTGGAATTCGGTGCCGTAGACCTCGGCCATCTTGGCGAGGCCGCGCTGCCGGACGGTGTCTCCCGTGCCGTTGGCATCGTCGGCCGCGCCATTGGCGTTGTCGGTCATGAGTTCTGCCTTTCGAAGGTGTTGTCGCCGACGCCGAGGCCGGGACCGAGGCGCTCGAGCGCGAGGCGGGCCAGCGGCAGGTCGAGCGCGAGCCGGTCGCCGAGTTCCAGGGCAAGGCCGAGGTCCTTCTCGCCGAGATCACGCACGTGGCGCAGGATGGGCAGCCAGAAATCGTCCGGTTCGATCGGGGCGGTGCGGTCGCGCAGCATGATGGCGCCGGGGCCGCCGGTGACCGCGTCGGAATGCCGGACGATCTTGCCCAAAGCGGTGATGTCGAGTCCGGCGGCCTCGGCGAGCCGTTGCGCCTCGGTGGCGGCGGTGAAGGCGACGAAGTGCAGAAGGTTGCGCGCCAGCTTCATTCGCGTCCCCGCGCCGACCTCCCCGGCGTGCACGACGAGATCGGCGAAACTGCCGAAGGGCTCGCGCACCCGCTCGAACGCCGTCGCGCTACCGCCGACCATGACCGCGAGCCGACCCAGTTCGGCGCCGGGTCCGCCGCCGCTGACGGGCGCGTCGACGAGATCGATGCCGCGTTCGGCGCAGGCGACGGCCAGCTCCTCGGCGGTTCGGTCGGCGATCGTGGAGTGCACCGCGATCACGGTCCCCGGCGCGGCGGCGCCCGACAGTTCGCTGACCACGGCGCGCACCTGCGCGTCGTCGAGCACCGCGACGCAGACGATGTCGGCGGCCGCGGCGACCCCGGCGGCCGAATCGACGGCCGCCGAACCGGCTTCGGCGAACGGACGCACCGCCTCGGGCCTGGTGTCGCACACCGTGAGGCCGCCCGGCCAGGCCAGCAGCCGCTTGGCCATCGGCGCGCCCATATTGCCGAGGCCGACGAATCCGACGCGCAGCGGTGCGTTCATGAGCGGAAGATCTGTCCGCCGTCGACATTGAAGATCTGCCCGGTGACCCACGCTGCGTCGTCCGAGAGCAGATACAGGCAGGCGCCGACCAGATCCTCCGGCGTGCCCATCCGTTTGAGCGGCAGCCGCTTGATCATGTCGTCCACGATGACGCCCGGCGTCACGGTCTTGGTCGCCTCGGTGTCGATGGGCCCGGGCGCGATGGCGTTGATGCGGATCTTGGAGCCGCCGAGTTCGAAGGCCAGCTGCTGGGTGAGTCCGTTGACGCCGACCTTGGCCAGGCCGTAGAAGCCGGAGTACACCCAGGCCGCGGTGGACGACTGGTTGACGATCGAGCCGCCGCCCGCGCGCACCATGTGCTGGAACACCGCCCTGGTCATGTTGAGCGCGCCGTCCATGTTCACCGACATGAACTTCTTGTAGTAGTCCCACGGTACGGTCAGCAGCAGGTCGAGTTTCATCTCGCCGTAGATGGCGGCGTTGTTCACCAGGTGGTCGATCGCGCCGAACTCGCCGACGGTGAATTCCGCGAGGGCCGTGGCGGATTCGGGGTCGGCGACATCTACCTCGCCGAACACCGCGGTGCCGCCCGTCGCCGTGATCTCGGCGGCGACGGACTTGCCGCGCTCGACATTGCGATCGGCTACAACGACTTTCGCGCCCTCCTCGGCCAGCGCCTTGGCGTAGACCGCGCCGATGCCCTGCGCGGCACCGGTGACTATGACGGATCTTCCGGCGAAACGCCCCATGGGGTCCTCCACAACTCTCTGCCGATCGGCTTGCGTTCCAGCGGGTTTCACCCCGCGGTGGCGATCAGCTTGGTTTCCAGGTATTCCTCGAACCCGGCCACGCCCATCTCGCGGCCGATGCCGGACTGCTTGTAGCCGCCGAACGGCGCGTCGGCGGAGTACCAGACGCCGCCGTTGACGCTCAGCGTTCCGGTGCGCACGCCCTCGGTGACGCGCCGGATTCGCTCGGGATCGGCGCCCCACACCGAGCCGGACAGCCCGTAGGGGGAATCGTTGGCGATGCGGATGGCGTCCTCGTCGCCGTCGTGCGGGATGATCACCAGCACCGGGCCGAAGATCTCCTCGCGCGCGACCGTCGCGCTGTTGGGCAGGTCGGCGATCAGCGTCGGCTCGACGAACCACCCGCGCTCCCGTTCGGCCCGACGGCCGCCGACCACGATCCGCCCGCCCTCGGCCCGCGCCATGTCCAGGTAGCCGAGCACCCGATCGCGTTGACGCCGCGAGATCAGCGGCCCGCACACGGTGCCGGGGTCGGTGGGATCGCCCGGCACGATCCGGCCCATGGTGGCCGCCGCCACCTGCACCGCCTCGTCGTAGGACGCGCGCGGCACCAGCAGGCGGGTGGTCAGCGCACAACCTTGCCCGGCGTGCACGCACACCGAAAACGCCGCGACGCCAACGGCTCCGGCGATGTTCGCGTCGTCGAGCACGATGAACGCGGATTTGCCGCCCAGCTCGAGGAAGGTCTTCTTCAGAGTGGGCGCCGCGGCGGCCATCACCAACCTGCCGGTCTGGGTCGAGCCGGTGAAGCTGACCAGGTCCACCCGCGGGTCGACCGATAGCCGGGCGCCGAGAGCGTGATCCGACGACGTCACGATGTTCACCACGCCCGGCGGGATATCGGTCTGTTCGGTGATGATCGCGCCGACCGCCGCCGCGCACCAAGGCGTGTCGGGAGCGGGCTTGAGCACCACCGTGTTTCCGGCCGCGAGCGCGGGACCCAGTTTGGCGAAACCGATCTGATGCGGGAAGTTCCACGGGGTGATGGCGCCGACCACGCCGATCGGTTCGCGGCGCAGCGTCCTGCGAGTCTTGATGCCCATCGGCTCGGCGACGCCGAGATCGGTTTCCCACTGGTAGTTTTCGGCGAGATTCGCGGGAAAGGCCAAGTCCGCGATCGGCCCCTCGAGCTGCGGGCCCTTGGTGAGCATGACGGGCGCGCCCGCCTCGGCGACGGTGATCTCGCGCAGCGCCTCGACCTCGGCCTGGAGAGCGACGCGCAACTGTGCCAAGCACCGGGCGCGGAAGGCGTGGTCACGGGACCAGTCGGTGTCGTCGAAGGCGGCGCGCGCGGCGGCGATCGCGTCGTCCATATCGGCGGCGTCCGCGTTCGCGGCGAGCCCGAGGGTCTCCTCGGTCGCGGGGTTCACCGTCTCGAACACGCCGTCGCCGCCCTGGCGGAGTTTGCCGTCGATCAACAGGCGCGACCCGTCGGCGGGCAGGAGACTGTTCATGGTTGCTCCAATACTGTCTGGACAGGTGTACGGAATATAGTCCGGGCACGCTCCACGATGCAAGAACATGTTTCACTATCGACGATCGACGCGACGCCGACCCGGTACCGGATACGACCGATCCATTGTCTCGATATTCGAGCGCTGGTAGTGTCCAGACACATGTCCAGCTATGTGTCTTCGCGGACGGCGGCTTTCGCTGCCCGGCGCGAGAACTCGTTACGGAATCATCGGAGAGCACCATGACGGCAGCCTCGTTGGAACCGCTGACCTTCGACCCGTACGACTACGGCTTCCACGACGACCCGTACCCCACCTACCGTCGGCTGCGGACCGAGGCGCCGCTCTTCCACAACCCCGATCTGGACTTCTGGGCGCTGTCCAGGCACGCCGACGTGACGGCCGGATTCCGTGATGCCACCCGGCTCTCGAGCGCCAACGGCGTCTCGCTCGACCCGGCGGCGTGGGGACCACACGCGCACCGGGTGATGTCCTTCCTGGCCATGGACGATCCGCGGCACATGCGGATGCGCAAGCTGGTCTACAAGGGCTTCACGCCGCGCCGGGTCGCGGAGATGGAGGAGCGCGTCCGCGAGATCACCCTCGCCTACCTGGAGCCCGCGCTCGCACGCGAATCCTTCGACTGGATCGAGGATTTCGCGGGCAAGCTGCCGATGGACGTGATCTCCGAACTGATGGGCGTTCCGGAACAGGACCGCGCGGAGATTCGCCGCCTCGCCGATCTCGTGGTGCATCGCGAGGACGGCGTGCTGGACGTGCCGATGGCCGCGGTGGAGGCCTCGATCGAACTGTTCGGCTACTACACCGACATGGTCGCCGAGCGCCGCCGCGATCCCGGCGACGATCTGGTCTCCGCGCTGCTGGACGCCGATATCGACGGCGACCAGCTCAGCGATCGAGAAGTCATCGGCTTCATGTTCCTGATGGTGGTCGCGGGCAACGAGACCACTACGAAACTGCTGGGCAACGCGTTGTACTGGGCCGCGCGGCACCCCGCCGAATACGCGAAGGTGGTGGCCGAGCCCGGCCTGGTGCCGGACTGGGTCGAGGAGACACTGCGCTACGACACCTCCAGTCAGATCGTGGCGCGCACCGCCACCGTCGACCTCGACTACCACGGCGCGACAATTCCCGCGGGCGCCAAGGTGCTGCTGCTGATCGGTTCGGCCAACCGCGATTCCGCCGTTTTCGACGACGCCGACACCTACCGCATCGATCGACCCGACAAGGGCAAGCTCGCCAGTTTCGGTGCGGGCGTGCACTTCTGCCTCGGCGCCCACCTTGCTCGCCTGGAAACCGTTGTCGCCCTTCGTGAATTCGTCGCTCGGGTGCCCGCCTACCGCGTCGCCGACAGCGGCATCGTGCGCGTGCACTCGACCAATGTCCGCGGCTTCGCCGCCCTTCCCCTGACCGTGGAGAGGTAGATGCCCCGCTACGAACCCCACCCCGACCGCAGGCCCTCGCTGATCGCGGGCGCCTCCTCCGGTATCGGCGCCGCGACGGCGCTCGCGCTCGCCGAACTCGGCCACCCGGTCGCGCTCGGCGCACGGCGCGTCGAACTGTGCGAGGAGCTGGCGGCCAAGATCCGCGCCGACGGCGGCGCCGCCTACGCGCACCGGCTCGACGTCACCGACGGGAACTCGGTGGACGAGTTCGTCACCGCCGCGGAGCGCGAGCTCGGACCCACCGAGATCCTGGTGTCCGGCGCGGGCGACATCGAATTCTCGCTGGTGCAGGAGATGGACCCCGAACGTTTCCTGCGCCAGGTCCACGTGCACCTCGTCGGCGCGCAGCGGCTGGTGCACCGGGTACTGCCCGGCATGCTCGAACGGCGGCGCGGCGACGTCGTGCTCATCGGTTCCGACTGCGCGCCCGAGCCCCGGCCGCGCACCGGCGCGTACAGCGCGGCCAAGGCCGGACTGGAGGCGATGGCGGTGCAGCTGCGAATGGAGTTGGAGGGCAGCGGAATCCGTGCCTCGGTGGTGCGGCCCGGACCGACGCTGACCAACATGGGCATGGACTCGACGCCGGAAGTCGTCGGTCCATTGCTCGAGGACTGGAAGGTGTGGGGCTTCGCCCGACACCCGCACATGCTGCGCGCCGGTGATCTCGCGGCGGCGGTGGTAGCCGTGGTGTCGGCGCCGCGCGGGGCGCATCTGGTGCTCGTCGAGGTGCAGCCCGAGGCGCCGCTGCGCTGAATCCACAGCGCAGCGGCGCTCGATATCCAGCGCTGCGGCGCCCTGTCCGGCAAGCCTGGCGTGAGACAATAAGAACGTGTTCTAATTCCACACCGAGGGACGCGCGCGGCGCACCGCGGCGCGCGTCGCAATCGCACGCCTGGGAGACACCCGATGAGCACAACGCACGCCACGGACGAGCGGACCGCAAGCTTGCCGCCCCGGATCACCACGGAGCTGATCGCGCGACTGACCGGCATGGTCGCCGCCGACGCGAAGGCTCGGCCACCGTTCCCGATGACCGAGGTCTACACCGGCGCCCATGTCGGCGACCTGCCGCAATCCCGCCCCGAGGACGTCACCGCGGCCTTCGCCACCGCCCGCGCCGCGCAGCGGGAGTGGGCGAGTTGGCCGCTGCGCCGCAGACTCGCGGTGTTCGAGCGGGCGCACGAGCTGTTCCTGCGGGAGGGCGAGACGATCGCCGACCTCATCCAGATCGGCTCCGGCAAGACCCGGCGCATGGCGCTCGAGGAATCGTGCGACGTGCCGATGGTCATCAGCCACTACCTGAAGACCGCGCGCCGGGTGTTGCGCCCCCGTCGACATGGCGGCCCGATCCCGTTGGTGACCAGTTCGTTCGAGGAACACCGTCCCAAGGGCGCGATCGCGGTGATCGCGCCGTGGAACTTCCCCTTGGCCATCGCTATCTCCGACTCGGTGCCCGCCCTCATCGCGGGCAACGCCGTCATTCTCAAGCCGGACAACAAGACCGCCTTGTGCGCGCTGTTCGGCGTCGAACTGCTGTATCGGGCGGGTTTGCCGCACGGGCTGTTCCAGGTCGTCTGCGGCACCGGTCCCGACGTCGGCCCCGCACTGATCGGCGGCTCCGATTTCGTCATGTTCACCGGTTCCACCGCTACCGGGCGGGTGGTCGGCGAGCAAGCGGGCCGCCACCTCATCGGATGCAGCCTCGAACTCGGTGGTAAGAATCCGATGCTCGTGCTGGACGACGCGAATCTCGACGACGCGATCGCGGGCGCGATGTTCGCGGTGTTCGGCAACTCCGGCCAGGCCTGTATGCACATCGAGCGGATCTACGTGCACGAGCGAATCCACGACGAATTCCTCCACCGCTTGGTCGCGGCGGCCGAGGAACTCGGGTCGAAAATGGGGGCCGCCTACGACTACGCGCCGGAATTCGGCTCGCTCGTCTCGACCGACCAGCTCGCCAGGGTGGCCGAACACGTGGCGGACGCGCGCGCGAAGGGCGCCACCGTGCACACCGGCGGCCGGGCGCGTCCCGACATCGGACCCGCCTTCTACGAGCCGACTGTGCTGACGGGCGTCACCCCCGACATGGTCCACGCGACGGCGGAGACCTTCGGGCCAGTGGTGAGTGTCTATCCGTTCCGCGACGACGACGAGGCCATCCGCCTCGCCAACGACACGGACTACGGACTCAATGCCAGCGTGTGGACGACCGACCTCGCCCGGGGCAGGCGGATCGCGGACCGGCTCGAGTCGGGCAACATCAATATCAACGACGGCTTCGTCGCCACCTACTCCGCCAAGACCACACCGTCGGGCGGGGTGAAGCAGTCCGGCGTCGGCACTCGGCACGGCGACCAAGGCCTGCTGAAGTACACCGACACGGTGAACATCGGCGTGGTGAAACTCCAGGTCTTGGCCGCCCGCGCCCGGCTGTCCTACGAGATGCAGGTCAAGATCACCCTGGCCACACTGCGGTTGATGCGGCGCACCCGCCTCCGTTGAGACCGCGATCGTTTCGCCGAAGATCGTCCGCCCCGCCGATCCGGTAGCGTGGCGCTCGGGGTGGACCGACGAGATCAGAAGTGGCAGGTGCGAGACGAGTGAGCATTCGGGATATTCCGCTACGGACCCTGACCGGTGCGTCGACGACGCTGGGCGAGCTGGCCGGTGACAAGGCGGTGCTGCTGGTCAACGTGGCGTCCAAATGCGGTCTGACGCCGCAGTATTCGGCGCTGGTCGAGCTGCAGCAGACCTACGGTCCGCGCGGGTTCACCGTGATCGGCGTGCCGTGCAACCAGTTCATGGGTCAGGAACCCGGCTCGGCCGAGGAAATCCAGGAGTTCTGCTCCATCACCTACGGCGTCGACTTCCCGCTGTTGGAGAAGACCGACGTGAACGGCGAGAACCGGCACCCGCTCTACCGCGAGCTGGTCGAGACCGCCGACGCCGAGGGCGCCGCGGGCGACATCCAGTGGAACTTCGAGAAGTTCCTCATCGATCGCGACGGCAAGGTGGCGGCGCGCTTCCGCCCGACCGTGAAACCCGAAGACCCGACCGTGGTTTCGGCCATCGAGTCGGCTCTCTAGAACCAGTCGGTCTCGTTGCGCGCGGTCCTCTTCCGGGCCGCGCGCTCACCGCGGCTAGTCCCGCGCTCGCAGCGCCGCCGCGAACCAGTCGAAGACCTCCGCGAGTTCCTGCGGCGCGGGCCAGCCGTTGACGGCGGCGACGAGTCGCCAATACCGCTCCACCCGTATGTCATTGGCGATCGCCAGGCGCTCGAGCATCCAGCGGCGCAGGTCGGTGTCGTCGGCGCGGCCGAAGGTGTGGGCGTAACGCGCGGTCAGCTCGTCCACCACGGCGACGGCGGCCTGTTCGTCCGGGCGCACGCCTGCGGCCAAGGCGGCGCCGACCAGGTCGCGGACGGCCTCGGTCAATTCGTGGTGCAGTCCGGTGGTGTCGCCGTTCGCGCGCTCGCTGGCTTGGTACTCGGCCATCCGCCGCACGGCCGCGCGGAAATCGGCGTCTCGAGCGAGCTCGGCCAACTCCATCCAGGCCCGGACCTGTTCGGGCCTGGGATCTTCCGGCAGGTCGGGCACTGTCGAGCGGAGCAGCTCGACGAGTTCCGGATTGGCGTCCATGTCCGACAGCCTGGCTTCTCCCCTTGGTGGAGACGCAAGTTCAGGATCGGATGCGCTCAACTCAGCGGGGCGGTGCGCCACCAGTTCATGAATTCGTCCTGGGTCGCGATGAAACCGACGCTGTACATCAGGAAGTTCTCCCGCTTTTTCGCGCCGGTGAACACCGTGATCATGCGCGGGCGCTTGGCGGCGGGATGACCTTCGAGCAGGTAGTTGGTGTAGGTCTCACGGCCGTGCTTCGCGGTGGATCTGGCGTGTCCCGGCAGCGCGTCGACGGCGGCCTGCACATCCTCGGGCGAGCGGTAGACGAACAGCTCGTAGCTGGCTTTGTTCGGACCGCCGAAGCAGTACCAGTACGCGGTCCAGTTGCCGAAATCCGGTGCGCCCGCGTCCATCGCGTTGGCGGAGCCCTCCTCGTGCGCGAAGCAGGTGGAGCCGTTGTGACCGGGGCCGGTGTGCACGACGTTGTCCTCGTCCACCTCGGGGGTCATGCCGGGGAACGCCTTGCTGATCGACGCGATGTTGTCGGTGTGAGCGTCGTCGTCGTATTGCTCCGAGGTCGTCGGCGCCGCACTGGTCTTCGCGGGGCGTTGAGTCGATGACGCCACCTCGACGGCGCTGGTCGACGGAACCGAGGCTTCCGGTTCGGATGAACCGCGATCGCGGACGATTCCGTTGGCGGCAAGAAGGGCGAGCGCCGCTCCGATTGTGACGATCACCGCGGTGCGGCGAGACCTGGTGCGTGCGTGTCCGCGGCCCCGGGCGTGCTGCCTCGAACGCGCCTGCGCCCCAGCGGAACCCGGTAAGAATCCCGGTCCCACGCCCATACGCGTCTGCGGAGAGTTGGGCGTGTCGGCCGGAGGTGCCGCGTTTCCGGATACGGAAGAGTGCCGTGAGCCCGATCGGTCCGGGTACTCCCGCCAGGCGGCCTGCTCGTTCGATCTGGCGGCCTGCGAAGGCGCTGCACCGGAACCGTGCGCCCAATGGTTTGCTTGCTGCCCGGGCGCAGTGCCCGAAGTGGCGGCAGGCGAGGACGTGTATCCGCGCGGACCAGCGGGCGGGCTCGGGTGACCGGGTGCCGGTGGGGTCGAATAGCCGGTAGGCGTTGCGGAGTAGCCCTCGTCGGGTATCGAGTACCCGGGCATCGTCTGCGTGGACGGGCGCTGGGTTGCCGATGAACGATGGCCGAAATCGTTGTGCGCCAGCGGAAACGGACCAGAGCCAGGATCGGCGAGCGCCCGCCGGGCCGCCTCGGCGAACTCCGCGCAGGAGTCGAACCGGCCGTCCGGGCGCTTGGCGAGCGCACGCGACAGCACCGCGTCCAGCGCGGGCGGCAGACCAGGGCGGACGGTGCTCAGTCGCGGCGGCGGCTGGGTCATGTGGCCCTGGATCACCGCGACCGGGTTGCTCGCCTCGAACGGCACGGTGCCGGTCAGCATGCGAAACAGGCTGCACGCCAACGAATACTGATCCGAGCGGTGATCGAGCACCGCGCCGGAAAGCTGCTCGGGCGAGGCGAAAGCGAGTGTGGCGGTGAAGGTTCCGGTCTGGGTCAGCTTGCCCGTGTCGTCGCGGAAGCGGGCGATGCCGAAGTCGGTGAGGAACACCCGTTCCAGGCCGCCCTCGGCCCGCTCCAGCAAGATGTTGGCGGGCTTGACGTCTCGGTGCAGTACGCCCTTGCCGTGCGCGAAGTCGAGCGCCTTGGCGGTCTCGGTGACGATCTGCACCGCGCGTCGCGGCGGCAGCGCGCGAGCGTCCAGTGACGCCGCGTCGACACCGTCGACGTACTGCATCGAGATCCAGAGCTGCTCGCCCTCCACCCCGCGGTCGAACACGGTGACGATGTTCGGGTGGTCGAGCTGGGCGACCAGATCGGCCTCCCGCTCGAACCGCGCCCGAATCTCGGTGTCGAAGAACAACTCTCGATTGAGCAGCTTCAACGCCGTCCACCGCGGCAACCGCGGATGCCGCGCCAGGTACACCGACCCCATGCCCCCGCGCCCGAGCAGGCGTTCGACGGTGTACCCGGCGAAAACCGCGCCGTTGTCAAGCATGCGTCAGTTCAGCGGCGCCGAACGCCACCAGCGCAGCACCTCGTCGATGGTGCCGACGATGCCGTCGGTGTACATCAGGAACTGCCCCCGGTCGGGGTCGCCGGTGAAGACGGTGACCATCTTCGGGCCGCTGTTCTCGAATTTGTAGTTGGTGTAGGACTTTCCGCCGTTGCTGTCGGTCGACTTGGTGGCGTCCGACGGCAGGTTGTTCAGCGCGGCCTGCGCGTCCGCGGACGACTTGTAGACGTAGATGGTGAAGAACGGGTCGTCGTTGTCGCCACCGCCGAAGCAGTCCCACTGGTAGGCCCAGTTGCCGAAATCGGGTGTGCCATCGGTGGGAACGGAGGGACGGTCGGGCGAGTACGCGCCGCAGGTGGCGCCGTTGTAGCCGGTGTCGCCGTCCTTGTCGGCCGGAACCATGCCGGGGAACTCGTTGCTGATGGCGGCGGCGTCGGCGGTCACCGGACGCTTGGTCGTCGTGACCGGCGCGGTGGTCGTGGTGCCGCCGCTACCGGAAGACGAACCGCCGCTCACCGCGACGCCGATGCCGACGACGACGGCGATCAGCACCACGACGCCAACAGCCAGCGCGGCGATCAGGCCGGTGTTCGACTTGCGCGGCGGCTGGTGGCCACCGCCCATCGGGTGACCGCCCCCCATCGGCGGGCCGGGCGGCGGCGCGAACCCGTACCCGGACTGCTGTGGATACTGCCCGCCGGGGCCGGTCTGCTGGTGCGGGCCGGTCGCGGTCGGCATGGCGCCCTGCGGCGTGGCCATCGGCTGGCCGGTGAGCGGCTGCGAACCGCTGGTCGTCGGGCCGATCGGATACTGGCCGCCCGTCACCGGGATCGGCCCGCCGGTAATCGGATGCGGAGCCGAGATCGGCTGCGGCGGAGCGGTGACCGGACGCTGGCCGCCGACCAGCGGCATCGACGGCGCGCTCTGACCCGACAGCGCGGCCTGCGCCGCCGCAGCGAACTCCGAGCAGCTGGCGAAGCGATCGTCCGGCCGCTTGGCCATCGCCTTGGCGAGCACGCCGTCCAGCGCGAACGGCAGTCCGGGGCGGACGCTGCTCAGCGCGGGCGGCGCCGACTGGAGGTGTCCTTGGATGACCTGGGCCGGGTTGGTCGCCGCGAACGGACCGCTGCCGGTGAACAGCCAGAACAGCGCGCAGGCCAACGAGTATTGATCGGAGCGGTGGTCGAGGGACGCGCCCGTCAGCTGCTCGGGCGAGGCGTAGGCCAGCGTGGCGGTGAAGGTGCCGGTCTGGGTGAGGTGGCCGGTGTCGTCACGCAGCCGGGCGATGCCGAAATCGGTCAGGTAGACCCGCTCGCCGCGGCCGCCGGTGGACCGGGCGAGCAGGATGTTGGCCGGTTTCACGTCGCGGTGCAGCACGCCCATGCCGTGCGCGTAGTCCAGCGCGTCGGCGGTCTCCTTGATGATCTGCACGGCGCGCTCGGGCGGCAGCGTCTTCGGATCCACCGAGGCGGCGTCGATGCCGTCGATGAACTGCATCGAGATCCACAGCTGCTCGTCTTCCAGACCGCGGTCGTAGACCGTGACGATGCCGGGGTGATCGAGCCGGGCGACCAGATCCGCCTCCCGTTCGAACCGCGCCCGCACCTCCTTGTCGAAGAACAATTCGCGGTTCAACAGCTTCAGCGCCGTCATCCGCGGCAGCCGCGGATGTTTCGCCAGGTACACCGAACCCATGCCACCGCGACCCAATTGCCGTTCGATGACATAGCCGGCGAAAACCTCACCGCTGGCCAGCATGTCTGCTCCAATTCCCGCCTGCACCGGGACCCGCCGGGAACAGGCGTACAGCATAAGAATGCGCGGTCAGCGCTTACCCGACCACGGAAAACATCGAAACCTTAGCAGCAGTCGCGTGGCCTCAGGATGCCCGAGGAGACGGGGGTATGCCAGGCGACATCAATAGCGAAAAGCTATGGCGGAGGGCGTGGTTCGGGCGGTTGCGGGCCGTTTCCGGCCCCCGGACCGGCGGGTGCGCTCCGCCCCCGCCGCACCCTGTCCGGCAGGGCGATGGTGATCGGTCGGGCGGTGCGGGGAGTCCGTGCTCGCGGCGGCACCGATGGGGTTGACTGTGCGCCGTCGGCTGTCGCCGAGCCTTCCGCGCTTCCGGCCGCCGAGGAGGTGTGCCGCGCATCCGCTCCGGCACTTGCCCGTCCTCCGTTGGGCGGCGCGGACTCGCCGTGCGGCAAGGAATTTCGCCCTGAGTTCGGCGACTGATCAGCGGCGGCGCCTGGTGATGAGGTGCCTGGCCGTGTGGTGCCAGCGGGGGGCGACGTCGTATTCGACTGCCCGGCCCCAGTCGATGGCGACGACATGTCCGCCCGCCCGACACCGGCGGTAGGCCGACCGTGGTTCGACGGCTGGCCGCCAGCGGAGGGCGACGTCGTATTCGACTGCCCGGGCCGGACGTTTGGCGGAGCCGCCTGTTCTGTCCCCGTGCCGGGCACGATCGCCTGCTCGGCGCCACCGACCGGCATGGCCGCGTCCGAAGGCAATGGCAGTGTTCGCGGCAGACCCGTCGGGCGTCCGGCATACGGCGAACCAGCCTGGGCTCGGTCGTCCACCGGTTGCGGGTGGTCGGTCCGCGCGTGCGGGGTCGCGGGGAGCGGATACGCGGCGGTCCCGTGCGGGCCTGCACCACGGGTCAGATCCACCGCGCGCTGCGGACCGAGGGGGGCTCCGGTGTGTGGCGGGAGACCGCTCCGGCCCGGCCCCGGCGCGGTCGGACCTCGATGTCCGGGGACACCGACATGGGGCGGCGAACCGGTATGCGGAAGCGAATTCGCCTGCGGCGGAACCCTCCTCGACTGCGCATTGTCCGCGCGCGGCGCGAAACCACCCGATTGCGGCGGTCGTCCGGAATGCGGCGGGTCGCTCGCGTACGACGGATGAGCCGCGCCCGTCCCGTTCGGCGGCGGTCCGAATCCCGTGGGCGGCAACATCCCACCCGACTGCGCAGGCACACCCGGATGCGACGGATCAGTCCCGTGCAGAGGACGAGCAGCACG
>NZ_JBEXKI010000006.1:71980-106975 GCF_040609595.1 Nocardia sp. NPDC004654
GCGGCGCACCGTTCGAAGGTGAACCGAACCCCGCAGGCGGCAACACTCCACCCGACTGCGCAGGCACACCCGGATGCGACGGATCAGTCCCGTGCAGAGGACGAGCAGCACGCGGCGCACCGTTCGAAGGTGAACCGAACCCCGCAGGCGGCAACACTCCACCCGACTGCGCAGGCACACCCGGATGCGACGGATCAGTCCCGTGCGGAGGACGAGCAGCACGCGGCGCACCGTTCGAAGGTGAACCGAACCCCGTGGGCGGCAACACTCCACCCGACTGCGGAGGCACACCTGGATGTGAGGGATCGCTCGCGTGCGGCGAATGTGTTTGCGTGCCAGTCGCGGGCGGCACGAATCCAGTGCGCGGCACGCCGGGGCGCGGATGCGCACTGGCGTGCGCCGGTGAGCCGGGGTGAGCCGAGCCGCTGGTTGGCGGGTGCGCACCCGCGTGCGTCGGGCCACCCGCGTGCGTGGGGCCGCCCGTGTGCGGGTGCACACCGCCCGGTGCACCGGCATGTGTCGGGGTGCCCGTGTGCGGAGGACGTCCGTCGGGGACGAACCCGGTGCGAGGCGGCACGCCCTGGTGCTGGGTGGCGAAGCCAGTGTGCGGTGGGACGGGGCCGGTCATGGGGTGCGGGCGGTGCGGGCCCGGCGTACCGGAGGCCAGGGCTCGGCGGGCGGCGGTGGCGAAATCGGTGCAGCTGGGGAACCGGTCGGCGGGGCGTTTCGCCAGGGCGCGGGCCATCACCGCGTCCAGGGCGGGCGGCAGACCGCGGCGGGTGCGGGACAGCGGCGGCACCGGCGTGTACATGTGCCCGTTCATCACCGCCGCGGGGGTGGTGCCGGGGAAGGGCACATTGCCGGTGAGCATCCAGAACAGCGTGCAGGCCAGCGAGTACTGGTCGGCGCGGTGGTCCAGCGGCTGCCCGCTGAGCTGCTCGGGCGCGGCGTAGGCCAACGTGGCGGTGATGGTGCCCGCCGAGCTCAGCGTGGTGTCCGCGTTGCGCATGCCCGCGATGCCGAAGTCGGTGAGCAGCACCCGCTCGGGCTGCCCGATGGGCGCCTTGGCCAGCAGGATGTTGGCCGGTTTCACGTCGCGGTGCAGCACCCCGTTGGCGTGCGCGAAGTCCAGCGCGGCGGCGGTCTCGGCGATGATCTGCACCGCCCGTCCGGCGGCGAGCACGTCGACGTCGGCGCTCGCGGCGTCGGACCCCGCCACGAACTGCATGGAGATCCACAGCTGCTCGTCCTCGGCGCCGCGGTCGTAGACGGTGACGATATTGGGGTGGTCGAGCTGGGCGACCAGATCGGCCTCCCGCTCGAAGCGTCCCCTGATCTCGAGATCACCGTAGAGTTCGCGATCGAGCAGCTTCAGCGCGGTCATCCGCGGCAACCGCGGATGCTGGGCCAGATACACCGTGCCCATGCCGCCCTGTCCGAGCACGCGCTTGATGACGTAACCGGCAAAGATCTCGCCAGTACGCAGCAAGGTGATTCACCCCCCTCATCGGGTCGAGCACGTGGATCCTACCGATGTATCTCGCGGAACCACGTGGGCGCAACAGTCCTTCGATTCTCGGCTATTCGCCGCCGTATCGCCGGTTTCCCGCGATGTCGGTGCCGCCCACTACGCTGAGCCCCATGCGCATTGGAGCACACGTCCGGCTCGACAGCGATCCGATCGGCTTCGGTGAGAAACTCGGCGCCGATGTCATCCAGATGTTCGTCGTCGACCCGCAGAGCTGGGACAAACCGGTCCCGCACCCGAGGACCGAGGAGATCCTCGCCAGCCCGATCGATGTGGTGGTGCACTCCTCCTATCAAATCAACGTGGCGAGCCTGAACAACCGGCTGCGGATGCCCTCGCGCAACGCGGTCGCCCAGCAGGCGAAGGCGGCCGCCGATCTCGGCGCGTTCGGCCTGGTCGTGCACGGCGGCCACGTCCGCTCCGACGCCGAGGTGCAGACCGGAATCGACAACTGGCGCAAGCTGTTCGAACGCCAGCAGGACAAAGGCGGCTTCGCGGTGCCGATCCTCATCGAGAACACCGCGGGCGGCAACCACGCCATGGCCAGGCATTTCGACACCATCGCCCGGCTGTGGGACGCCGTCGGCGACTACGGCGCCGGCTTCTGCCTGGACACCTGCCACGCCTGGGCGGGCGGCGAGGAACTGCTCGGCGTCGTCGACCGGATCAAGGCCATCACTGGCCGCATCGACCTGGTGCACCTCAACTCCTCGCGCGACGAGTTCAACTCCGGCGCCGACCGCCACGCCAACTTCGCCGACGGCACGATCGACCCGCAGCTGCTCGCCGAAGTCTGCCGCAGCGCGGACGCGCCGGTGGTGCTGGAGACTCCGGGCGAGGGGGTCGCGGACGATCTCGCCTACCTTCGGGAGCACGTGGGGTGATTTAGCACGCACCTCGCGCACTTCGGGTGCGGTTGGCCCGGTTCTTCTGGGACGGCGAGGCAGGAATCGTCCGGTTCGGGTTGGTGGTTGCGTCGGTTGACGTGGTTCCGAGGGCTGGACCTGCGCGTTCACGCACTCCTACCCAGGTTTGCCTCGAACGGCGCTGGGCGCGTGCCGAGCCACAACCCCACCCTTGCGATCACCCCGACGAAAACCCTGGTCACGCCCCTTTTCCAGGTGATGTGCTCTACCACGCACTCCCGTTCCAGATCAGCGAAGGTGACCACACATGACGATCGCACCCGCCCCCACGGTCTCGGTGACCAAGCTCGGCGCCCGCATCGGCGCACAGATCGACAACGTCCGGCTCGGCGGCGACCTGGACGCGGCGTCGGTCGACGTGATCCGTCGCGCCCTGCTCGAGCACAAGGTCGTCTTCATCCGCGGCCAGGAGCACCTCACCGAGGACGCGCAGTACGCGTTCGCGCAGCTGCTCGGCACGCCGACGACCCCGCACCCGACGGTCAGCTCGCACGGTGTGAAGAGCCTGGCCATCGACTCCGAGTACGGCCGGGCCAACAGCTGGCACACCGACGTCACCTTCGTCGACCGCATTCCGAAGGCCTCGATCCTGCGCGCGGTGACCCTGCCGACCTACGGCGGATCCACGACCTGGGCCTCCACCGTGGCCGCCTACGAGTCGCTGCCCGAGCCGCTGAAGCTGCTCGCCGAGAACCTGCGCGCGGTGCACACCAATGTGTACGACTACGCGGCGGCGCACGGCAGCAAGGCCCGGCCGAACACCGCCGAGTACCGCGCCGAGTTCGAGTCGACCTACTTCGAGACCGAGCACCCGGTGGTGCGGGTGCACCCCGAGACCGGTGAGCGGGCGCTGCTGGTCGGGCACTTCGTGAAGAATTTCGTCGGCCTGTCGGGCGCCGAGTCCCAGGCGCTGTTCCGGCTGTTCCAGGATCGGGTGACCCGCCTCGAGAACACCGTCCGCTGGAACTGGCAGCTCGGTGACGTGGCGATCTGGGACAACCGCGCCACCCAGCACTACGCCGTCGACGACTACGACGACCAGCCGCGCAAGCTAACCCGCATCACCCTGGCCGGTGACGTCCCGGTCGGCGTGGACGGCGCCCCGAGCACCGTCGTCGCGGGCAACGCCGAGCACTACTCGATCGTCGAAGAGGTCTCGCGCGCCGCCTGATTGGCGAAATACGCCGAAGCCCGCCCCCGGTGCGCGGTACGCGCGCCCGGCGCGAGACCGAGGGCGGGCCGAGGTCGGGAGCTGGATTAGTCCACACTATTGGCCATGAGTATTCGGCCGTTGGACGGAGTTCGCGTCCTCGAGCTCGGCAATTACATCGCGGCGCCGACCGCCGGGCGCATACTCGGCGACTTCGGCGCCGAGGTCATCAAGGTGGAACGGCCGAAGGCCGGCGACGAGTTGCGCAACTGGCGGCTCTACGGCGGCGACACCTCGATGCTGTACCGCACCGTCAACCGGAACAAGAAGTCGATCACCCTGGATCTGCGCACCGACGAGGGCCGCGCGGTGGTGCTCGACCTGGTCGAGCACTGCGACGTGCTGCTGGAGAACTTCCGGCCGGGCATGCTGGAGAAGTGGGGACTCGGGCCCGAGGCGCTGAACGAGGCCAATCCTGATCTGGTGATCACCAGGATCTCCGCGTACGGGCAGACCGGACCGATGTCGTCGCGGCCCGGTTTCGCCGCGGTCGCCGAGGCGGTCGGTGGGCTGCGCGAGCTGGTCGGCGACCCGGACCGTCCCCCGGTGCGCGTCGGCGTCTCCATCGGTGATTCCATCGCGGGCATCTACGCCGCCTTCGGCACCGTGATGGCGCTGTTCCAGCGGGAGCGCACGGACGCCGTGCCGCTGGCCGAGCGGGTGATCGACGTCGCGCTGAACGAGGCCATCCTCTCGGTGATGGAATCGCTGGTCCCCGACTACCTGGCTTACGGCATCAACCGGGAACGCGTCGGCGGGCGAATGGAAGGCATCGCGCCGAGCAACGCCTATCCGTGCCGGGACGGTTTCAGCATCATCATCGGTGGCAACGGCGACGCCATCTTCCAGCGCTATATGCAGGTGATCGGCAGGCCCGACTTGGCGGCCGACCCGGAACTCCAGGACAACGCGGGCCGCTGGCGCCACCGCGAGCGGCTGGACGCGTCGATCGGCGAATGGACGATTCAGTACACCAGGGACGAGGCGCTGAAGATCCTGGAAGACGCGGCCATCCCGTGCGGCCCGATCTACACCGCCGCCGACATCGTCGCCGACGAACAGTACAAGGCCCGCAACATGATTCAGCCGTTCCCGGTGGACGTCGGCGAGCCGGAGCCGAAGACGGTCGGATTCCCCGGCATCGTGCCCGTGATCGGGGAGCAGTCGCTTCCCATCCGCAATGTCGGCCCCGACCTGGGCGAACACACCCACGAGGTGCTCTCCGGCCTGCTCGGCATGAGCGAAGCCGAGATCGCGGCCGCCACGGGTGAGAGCGAGGTGCAGGCATGACTCGCAGGCGAGGTCGTCGCAGGCCGACGGGTCGCAACGTGTGGGAGCAGCGCGCGCCCGGACACGCGCGGCCGACGGTGCACCCCAATCCGGCGGGCGCGAACCAGAAACCATGGGCGGGAGTGATGTGCGTGCCGCCGCAGGCGCGAGAGGACCGGCGATGACCGAAGCGCACGACGTGGTGTTGCGCGATGTGACTTTGCGCGACGGCCTCCAGCTGACCGGCAAGACCTTGCCCGTGGAGCGCAAGGTGGAGATCGTGCGCCGCCTGCTCGCGCTCGGCGTGCCCGCGCTGGAGATCGGTTCCATGGCGCGGCCCGACTTGGTGCCGCCCATGGCCAACACCATGGACCTCGTCGCGGCTCTGAGCCCGGAGGAGCTCGAGCGCTGCTGGGTGTGGGTGGCCACCCCGCGCCACGTCGCCAAGGCCGCGGCGGCGGGCGTGCGCAACTTCCAGTACTGCTTCTCGGCGTCCGACGCGCACAACAAGGCCAACATCGGCCGCGCGACCGAGGACAGCATGGCCGTGCTGCCGGAGGCGGTGCGGTTGGCGCACGAGGTGGGCGGCGCCATACAGCTGTGCTTGGCGACCAGCTTCACCTGTCCGTTCGACGGCCCGGTCGATCCGGAGCGGGTCCTCGCGATCGCGAACGATCCGCGCACCGAGGGAACGGGCGACATCGTCCTCGCCGACACCCTCGGCCAAGCGCATCCGGCCCAGGTCGCCGCGCTGATCTCGGCGGTCCGGGAGCGAACTCCCCAGCGCCGCATCGTGTTCCACGGCCACGACACCTGGGGCATGGGCGTGGCCAACACGCTGGCCGCGATCGGCGCGGGGGCGGGCATGGTCGACGGTTCGCTCGGCGGCCTCGGCGGCTGCCCGTTCGCGCCCGGCGCGAGCGGCAACACCTCCAGCGAGGACATCCTGTTCGCCACCCGCCCGGACTGGTTCGCCCCGGCCACGTTGGCCGAACTCGTCGAGCTGACCGAGAGCCTGCTCGCCGAGCTCGGCGAACCGAACCGTTCGCGCACCGCGGAGGGAGCGCGTTCCAAGGCCGCGGCCTTCGAATGGGTCGTCGGCTACTCGAACACGTAGTTCGCGAAATCGTGGACGGCTCGGTAGCCGATCGCGCGATAGATCTTGTTCGAGGTCGGATTCGCCAGATCGGTGAAGTTGGCGATACCCGTAGCGATCACGGTGTGCCGCAGGAAATCACGGCGGAGGAAGGACTCGGTCGCGGCACGGTAGGCGACGGGGTCTTCCGTCATCTCGATTCGCATTCGGCGTACCTCTGAATTCGCTTCGGCCGTACCCGAAGTACCGACGGACTACGCACGTCGCATCCTCGCCCCGCAAGCGAAGGTCCGCGAACAACTTTTCGGTGGCTCGACTTCGCTCCCGCAAGCGAAGTCTCGCGCAACGCCGTCCGAAGACAGATGGTCCCGGGTCAGTCCGCGCCGCTTCGCCCCCCGCCGTCGGCGCGGATCTTCAGCAGCACGAGCCCCGCGGTGCACGCCAGAATCAATCCGGCGACGGTGATCTCGACGTGTAGCCCCGCAATGCCGAGCACTGCCCCGACGATACCGCCGAGGAAGAACAGCCAGCCCAATGCCCGCGCCACGATCGTGGACACAGCGCCTGTGGGCGATTTCGACACTTCCTGCTTCGCAGGTTCTGCCGTTTCGGCGGTCGCGTCGGCCGCCGGCAGCGGAGAGGTCGAGTATGCTCCCATCATCTTCTCCTCGGTGACGCCGATCAGAGTATTGCCTTCGCGCAGCTCGACCAGCGCGTCTCTCATCCTGGTATAGGCGTCTCACGCGTAACTTCGATCACATACGCTACGGCCCGTAGACGCGGTTGTGCCGCGACACGTGCCCGCGACACGCCGACGAGATCAATTCGATATCTGAATCATTGATGTTTGAAAGTGCTGTAGAAGCCCGCCGACGGTGACCCGCTCGCGTGGCCCGGGTGGGCACACGTGGATTATGGTGAGGCCACTCGAAACACACGAGGAGTGTCCCGGATGGAGAGCAGCAGGGCCAAGATCGCGGGTCCGGCGATCGCAGTGGGAGCGGTCTCGCTCGGTCTGGTCCTCATCGGCTCCTGCGGGATCGGCGGCGAGGACACCTACGTCCCGCCACCGCCGCTCAAGGACGGCCCGGCCGCCGCGGCCGTGGTCCGTGACGACGGTTCCAGCGCCACGGTGCCGCGCATCGTCATCCCGCCCTCGCCGAGCTGGCATGTGGCGCCCGCCGGACCGCCGCGCAGGCCCGCCGGATACAGCACGATGACCGTTCCGCCGGAAGAGCAATCGGAGATCAGCGGCACCTCGCCCGAGCGCACCACGGAGCCACGCACCACGGAGCCGCGCACCGCCGCAACCGAAACGCCAAGGGAAACCGAGGAACCGACGACCACGCGCCGGACGCTGTCGGCCACGACACCGCCGCCGACCGAGGACGAGGAACCGACGACCCGCCGCCCGACCACCACACCGCGGTCGGACACCTCCGAGTCCGAAGACGAATAAGGCGGCGGCACGGGCGCTTTCGCCCGCACCGCCGCCCGATCCGAGCGGTCCTACAGCTCCGGCAGGTCGTAGCCGCCGACCTGGGCGCTGAGCACCTTCAGGTGGTCGAGATCGCCGCCGAGCGTCCGGCCGATCGCGGTGAGCCGCGCGACGTAGTGGCCGACCGGGTACTCCGCGGTGACGCCGATGCCGCCGTGCATCTGAACGGCTTCCTGCCCGACGTGCCGTGCCGCGCGTCCGACCTGAAGGCGGGCCCGCGAGGCGACCACCGGGTCGTTGGCGCCGTCGGCGAGCGACGCGGTGACGTACAGGCTCATGCTGCGCGCCAGTTCCAGCGAGACGTACATGTTCGCCGCGCGCTGGGTCAGCGTCTGGAACTTCGACAGCGTGACGCCGAACTGCTTACGCGTCTTCAGGTACTCGGTGGTCAGCCGCAGCGACTCCTCCATCGCGCCGATGGATTCGGCGCACAGACCGGCGTGCGCGTGGCCGAGCGCGATCTGCACCGCCTCGGACGCGTCGGCCGTGTCGCCGAGCAGTTCGGCGCGGGCCTTGTCGAAGGTGATCTGCGCGCCGCGCTGGCCGTCGACGGTGCGGAAGACCTTGCGGGACACCCCTTCGCCGTCAGCGGCGACCAGGAACAGCCCGACGCCGCCGCCCGGCAGCACCGCGCTGACCACCAGCTCGTCGGCGCAATCGCCGTGCGCCACCGGGTTCTTCACGCCGGTCAGCAGGTAGCCGTCGCCCTCGGCGGCCGCGCTGGTCGCGAGATCGGTGGACGGCCAACGCACGCCGGGCTCCGCGTGCGCGAAGGCGAGCAGCTTCTCGCCGGAAGCGACGTCGGGCAGGATCCGCTGCCGCTGTTCGGCGCTGCCGACCAGACCGATCAACGCACCGGGCACCAGCACCGCGTCCAGCAGCGGCTCCGGCGCGAGGCGGCGGCCGATCTCCTCGAGCACGACCATGGTCTCCACCGGACCCGCGCCGACGCCGCCGTCCTCCTCGGCGAAACCGAGGCCGAGCACGCCGAGTTCGGCGAGCTGGCGCCACACGTCGCGGCTCCAGCCCAGCTCGGTGTCGGTCACCTTCAGCCGGGACTCCGGGTCGTAGTTGCGGGCCAGCACGTCGCGCACGGTGTCGCGCAGCATGACCTGTTCATCGGTGAGTTCGAATTCCATGACCAGGCCTCACAATCCGAGGATCGTGGAGGCGATGATGGTGCGCTGCACCTCGCTCGAACCTCCGTAGATGGTTGTCTTGCGGTAGTTGAGGTAGCTGGGGCCGCTGCGCTGGGCCCAGCCGGGGGAGGCGATGTCCTCCGCGTCGACCGGAAGCGCGTCCGGTCCCGCGATGTCGAGCAGCAGCTCGGTGGCGGCCTGCTGCAGCTCCGAGCCGCGCAGCTTGAGCACCGAGGAGGCCGGGTTCGGCTTGCCCTCCGTGGAGTTCGAGACCACCCGCAGCTGGGTGAGCTCGAGCGCGAGCAGTTCGTTCTCCAGCTCGGCGATCCGCGCGGCGAACACCGGGTCCTCCAGCAGCGAGCCGGAGCCGGACTTGATCTGGCGCGCGTAGTCCTTGGCGACGCCGAGCTTCACCTTGGTGCGGCCGACGCCGGTGATGCCGGTGCGCTCGTTGCCGAGCAGGAACTTGGCGTAGGTCCAGCCCATGTTCTCCTCGCCGACCAGCTGATCGGCGGGCACCCGCACGTTCTCGAAGAAGACCTCGTTCACCTCGTAGCCGCCGTCGATCAGCTTGATCGGGCGGATGGTGACGCCGGGGCTCTTCACGTCGAACAGCAGGAAGGAGATGCCCGCCTGCTTCTTCTGCGCGGTCGGATCGGTGCGGACCAGGCAGAAGATCCAGTCGGCGTACTGAGCCAGCGTGGTCCAGATCTTCTGGCCGTTGACGATGTAGGAATCGCCGTCGCGCACCGCGGTGGTGCGCAGCGACGCCAGGTCCGAACCGGCGTCCGGCTCGGAGAAGCCCTGGCACCACCAGATGTCGAGGGCCGCGGTCGCGGGGAGGAAGCGTTCCTTGATCTCCTGCGAGCCGAAGTGGGCGATGACCGGGCCGACCATCTGGGCGTTGAACGTCAGCGGCTCGGGCACCGAGGCCAGCTGCATCTCGTCCTGCCAGATGTGGCGCTGCATCGGGGTCCAGTCTTTGCCGCCCCACTCCACCGGCCAGTTCGGCACGGCGAGGCCGTTGTCGTTGAGGATCTTGTGGGCCGTGACGACGTCTTCGCGGGAGAGCTCATGGCCGTACTTGACGCGCTCACGGATCTCCGCGGGGATCTCGGTGCGGTAGAACTGCCGCAGCTCGTCGCGGAAGGCCACCTCGTCGGGGGACAGGGATAATTTCATACGCAACTCCCGTTGTGTCTCGTACTTCCGAGTCAAACCTACCCCGCGGTAATCCGCCACTGTCGAGTGGATCACATTCGCGGTCCGGTCCGCAGAAGACGTCGCCGACATCGATCCACGGGCGGCCATGCAACCCGTCAGGCGACCGGGAAATCTCGCTCGGCCCACTCGGCGGCGGTCATGGCGAACTGGTACGTTGCTGGCCAGGGTCGGGGAAGCCCCGGGTTGGTATTCGAGGAGAACAAGGTGAACGGCAGAATTTTCGCACGCGCGGCCGCGACTGTGACCTCCCTCGGCATCGGCGCCGTTCTGACCTTCGCCGGACCCGCCGCCGCGGAGCCGGACGCGTCGATCGATCAGGCCGTCGCTCACCTCACCGAGCGAGCCGGAACCGACCAGGCCGCACGCGCGGGCGTCGAAGCGCTCGGCAACTACACCAAGCTCGTCGATGTCGCCCAGCTGCGCGACATCGCGGGCAACTGGGCGCCCTTCGCCTACGCCGCGCCCACCTTCGGCTGCGGCACGCACGGCCCCATCACCACGATCATCGCGGCGGGCACCACCGAGGGCGTCAACCCGAACCAGGGCGCGAACCCGGAGCCGGGCACCCTGCGCTTCAGCGCCACTCCGTCGCACTCGGGCGCCCCGCTCACCTCCGGACTCGTCGTGGCGTGGGTCAACGTCAACAACGGACGCAGCGGCCTCGACGCGCTCGACGACGTCACCCAGTTCAACCTGCCGACGCTGTCCAAGACCGTGCACAGCGGACCCGGCACCGTCATCGCGTCGATGTGGGGGATCATCGGATATCCCGGCGCGCACTGCGTGATGACGCCGACGGTCGGCACTTTCGTGGTGCCCGATGCGCCGGTCGCGCCCGCCCCGCAATCCGCACCGAGCGCCGCCCCCACCGCGCCCACAAGCGGCATCCCCACCTCTTAGGCCCTAACGCCTCCGGCGACGGATTGGGTGAACTCCGCGGCAGGCCGCGGTCATTCGGGCAGCGGGGTGCGGTGCAGGGTGACGAGCAGGCGCCATACCCGCTGCGCGATCTCGGCGGGGGTCGCCTCGATCAGCCCGTGTAGCCAGTCGGCGAGCACCCCGGCGAAGGTCGCGGCCACAGCCGAGGCGACCAGGGCGGGCTCCGGCGCGCCGACCAGGATGCGCTCGGCATGGCTGCGGGCACGCAGATCGTGATGGAGTACGCGCCCGAGTGGACCGCCGCCGCCCGGGCGCAACAGTTCCCGATAGAGCCCGGCGTGCGGGGTCAGAAGGTCGAAGAAGGCGAGCAGCGCTGGCGGCGGGCTGGCAGGGTCGGGTGTGCCGCGCCAGGCGTGCAGGGCGTCCACCGCATCGCGGACGACATCGGCGCAAGCGTCGACGGCGACCGCCTCCAGGTCGGCGTAGTGGAGATAGAACGTGGCGCGGCCGACCCCGGCCCGACGCACCAGCGCGGCGACGCTGACCTCGGCCAGTGGACGGCTGGCACACTCCTCCAGCAGTGCCTCGCGCAGCTTTGCCCGGGTCCGTGCCGTCCGGGGATCTGCCTGCACGGCGGTCATCGTGCCAGCAGAACGGCGCCGAGCGCCAGCGCCCCGGGCAATGCCTGGGCGATCAGAATCCGCCGGTTGGCGGTGAAACCGCCGTACAGCCCGGCGACGATCACGCAGCCGAGAAAGAAGACCTGGGCCTGGAACCTGGTCGGATTCTCGGCGATCAGAGCCCAGATCAGCCCGGCCGCCAGGAATCCGTTGTAGAGACCCTGGTTCGCGGCGAGCGGAGCGCTGGCACGAGCCATCGCGGCATCGAAGCCGGAGAGCTTGCGGCCCGGCTTCCTCTCCCACAGGAACATCTCCAGAACCAAGATGTACACGTGCAGCGCGGCAACCAGGCCGACCAACACATTCGCAGTCGTCTCCATCTCGCATCCTCTCCATTTCATAGACAGATGTCTAGAATACATGGACAGATGTCTATGATCTGTCGGGCATGCCGACAGACGCCGGCGCCGCCTGCCGAAACCGCGGGGCAGGGACGCCGACTGCCGTCACGCATCGCGCCGGATGTAGTCGGCCGCGACGCTCAGGCGAGCTTCGCGAAGAACGCGCGGATGTCGGCGACGTGCATGTCCGGGACCTCCATCGCGACGAAGTGGTTGCCGGTGTTGCCCTCGGGCCAGTGCGCGATGTCGTTGTCCTGTTCGGCGAGTCGCCGCATGAGCGCGGAGCCGCCGCCGTAGACGCCGGTCGGGACCAGCTTCTGTCCCGTGGGCCAGGCGAAACCGTCCTCGCCGAGTCCGTTGTACATCGGCCAGGACGAGGTGCCCGCGGTGGCAGTGAACCAGTACAGGCTGACGTTGGTCAGCAGGTGGTCGCGGTCGATCGCCTCCTCGAGGTGGTCGACCAGCGGCGTGAATTCCTGGAACTTCTGTATTTGCCAGGCCAGCAGCCCGACCGGCGAATCGTTCCACGCGTGCGCGAAGGTCTGCGGCGCGGCCCGCAACAGCGTGTGGTGGTCGACGCCGCCGGTCATCCACTGCTGCATGAGATCCCATTCCGCGCGTTCCTCGGCGGACATGGTCGGCACGTCGGCCGCGGTCGGCATGCCGATGCCGCCGTCGAGGTGCACGCCGACCACTCGATCCGGCGCGGCCAGCGCCATCTCCGGTGCGACATACGCGCCGAGGTCGCCGCCCTGGACGCCGTAGCGCCGGTAGCCGAGGCGGTCCATCAACTCCACCCACATCCGCGCCACTCGGCCGGTGGTCATCTCGTCCGTCGGCGCGGCGGAGAACGCGAAACCCGGAACCGAGGGCACCACGACGTGGAACGCCTGCGCGGGGTCGAGGCCGTGCGTCCTCGGGTCGGCCAGCGGGCCGATGGTCTTGGTGAACTCGACGAACGAATTGGGCCAGCCGTGGGTCAGCAGCAGCGGAAGCGCATCCGGCTCGGGCGACTCGACGTGCACGAAATGCACGTCGAGACCGTCGATTTCGGTGACGAACTGCGGGAGTTCGTTGAGCGCCGCCTCCTGCTCGCGCCAGTCGAAACGGGTGCGCCAGTGCTCGGCCAGCTCGCGAAGGTAATCGACCGCTACACCGCGATCCGAGCCGGGCAACTGCGCGGACCAGCGGGTGCGGGCGAGCCGGTCGTTCAGGTCGTCGAGCTCGGCCTGCGGGATGTCGATGCGGAAGGGGCGGATGGGGTTCGTCATGAGAACTACGCTAGAAGCCATATAGGACGATCTATGTCCTAGTTTTCTGGGATTCTGGAATTCGTGAACGACACCCCGGCCCGGCTGCTCCGGCTGCTCTCGTTGTTGCAGACCCCGCGCGAATTCTCCGGCAGCGAACTGGCCGAACGCCTCGGCGTCACCGACCGCACCGTGCGCCGCGACGTCGACCGGCTGCGCGAACTCGGCTATCCGGTGGAGGCGACGATGGGCGCGACGGGCGGCTATCGATTGGTGGCGGGCACGGCCATGCCGCCGCTGCTCGTCGACGACGACGAAGCTGTCGCCATCGCGGTCGGACTGCGGGCGGCGGCCGGATCCGCGGTCGCGGGCATCGAGGAGGCCTCGGTGCGTGCGCTCGCCAAACTGGAGCAGGTCCTGCCCGCCAAGCTGCGCCGCCGGGTGCGCGTCCTCGGGGCGGCCACCGCGACGCCCGCGCACGAGGGGCCGACCGTCGACCCGGAAGTGTTGAGCACCTTGGCCGCGGCCGTAACCAACAGGGAGCGAACCCGTTTCGGGTACGCGGGCGGCAGTTCCCGGCGCCATGTGGAGCCGGTGGGCCTCGTTCCGATCCGCCGCCGGTGGTATCTCCTCGGCCACGACCTCGATCGCGCGGACTGGCGCGTCTTCCGCGTGGATCGGATCGAACGTCCGCAACCCACCGGCGCACGATTCACCCCGCGTCCACTACCCGCCGCCTCCCCTGCCGACTACGTCGCGGGCCGCCGAACCGATTGGGGCGCACCGTCTTACCGCGTGCAAGTGACGATCTCTGCGCCGGTCGCGCGGGTGACGGGCCGCCTCGGCGACGACCCGGGCGACCTCACTCCCCTCGACGAGGACACCTGCCGCCTGACCGCTACCCGCGACGACTCCCCCGAATGGTTGGCCCACCGCCTGCTCGCGCTCGGCGTTCCCTTCCGAGTACACGCATCCCCTGAGCTGACCGAGCAACTCCGCACCATCGCGTCTCGAATCGAATCTTCGCTCCCCCCGGTCGAACCCGCACCGCTGTCCTAGCAATCGGTTTCGCCGCTGAGCATCGGCGGATTGCTGCTCGGCGACAGTTGCGGGACAGCCCCGGATTCGCACCGGCGTTCCCGCGGCGAGTTGGACGATATCGCCGCGTCGAAGCGTGCGCGGTCCCAGCTCGGGTGGTCGAGGACGAATCACCGGGCAGCAGAACGCCGTTCGACAGCGGCCTGCGCACGCTGACGGCCGGACGGTTGCGCGTGGAGAGTGCCGGGCTGGGTCGCGGAAATCGGCGGGAGAGAAATGGTGGCCGAGCGAACTCACGATGTCCGGCTGCCAGCCGAGACGGGGTTGCCTCAGGGGGCCAGCTGGATGCGCAGAATCGTTCCGCGCTCGGTACCGGCGAGGAATTCACCGGGACGGCCGGGCACCGCCGCGACCGACGTCATCGGCTCGGCCGTGAGAACTTGGCAGGACTGGCCGCTCGGATCGATCCGGACCAGCTGGCCGGACAGCGTGGTCACATAGACCGCGCCCGCGTCGTCTACCAGCAGGTCGTCGGCGAAATCGGGGACGCCGGGAAGCGCGGACGTCAGATCGGCGAGGACGGTGCGATGCTCCGGTTCGGTGACCGGGAAACGCAGGACCCGCCCGAGCGGACCGCCGTTGGAGGTCAGGTACACCGTGCCGTCGCGCACGGCGATGCCGTTGGCGTTGAGCTCGGCTCGCTCGGTCCAGCCCGCGTCGACGACGCCGTCGCGACCGATGCGGATCACGCCGGTCGCGGAGGCGACGTAGAGCGTGCCGTCGGCGTCGAAGGCCGCGCCGTTGGGCATCGTGAATCCGGACACGAAGATCTCGGGGCGGGGTTCGGCGGCGGCCGGGTCGAATCGGACGACGCCGCCGGGGCGCACGACGCTGGTCGGCGAGTCGCCGTAGACGGCGTACATCAGCCCGTCGGGTCCGAGCCGGACCGCGCCGGGAAACTCCACCCGTACCGTGGCGGTCAACCGCCCGGCGTCGTCGTAGCGCTGCACCTCGTTGCGGTACAGCCGGGACACCCAGAGATTGCCCTGCCGGTCGAAGGCCAGGTTCTCCGACCAGTCCAGCACCGCGACGGCAGCGGGCAGCGCGGTCGTCGACGTCGCGTGCGCGCAAGCGGGGCTTGGTTCCGCGATCGCGCTCGGGGCGGCGACTCCGGCGCAGGCCAGAGCGACGGCGAGCGCGGGAACCGCGCGCCGCAAAAGCGCGGGCAACTCGACGATCGACACCTGGGACCTCCTGATCTGCACCGCGACGCGCGCAGTGTAACTCCTATTTCCCTGGGATGGTGAAGTCCCCTGAAGTGCAGAAGGTTTGGCACTATCAGTGCATGCTCTACTTCGACGGCACGCGCGGCAGGCTGCACTATCGGCGCTGGACGGTCGACCACCCCGCGGCGGTGGCGATGCTACTGCCCGGTATCGGCCAGCACAGCGGCCACTACCACCGGTTCGCCCGATACCTACGGACGATCGGTACCGAAGTGTGGGGGCTGGACACCGCGGGCCACGGCCTCAGCGAAGGCGATCCCGCGCATCCCGGCACCCTCGCCGAGCTGGTCGCGGACGCGACCAGGCTGGTGGAACTGGCGCGCGTCGAACTGCCGGACACGCCGTTGGTGCTGATGGGCCATTCGCTCGGCGCGGTCACCGCGCTCGGCATGCTCGGCGCCGCGGTCCCGGACGCGAGCACGGCCACCGACCTCAACGCCGTCGAGGCGAACTTCCCGACCGTCCCGAGCATCGACCCCGGCACGCTGAGCGGTCTGGTGCTCTCGGCCGTGCCGCGCCGCGCGCTCGGCAGCGGTCTGCCCGGCGCTCCCGGCACCCCGCTTCCGTCCGACCTTCCGATCCTCGCGGTGCACGGGACGGAGGACCGGCGCGCCCCGATCGATGCGATGCGGGTCTGGACTGGACGCCACGAATGGGTAGATTTACGCGAGTACGCCGACGCCGGGCACGATCTGCTGCACGAGCCGGTGCACGCGCGGGTCGGCGCCGACATCGCGGACTGGATGCAGAGCGTCGTCGTGGGGTTGGCACGGCAAGCGTGAACCGAGTACGGCCGCACGACGCGGCACGATGAGGAGACAAGGGGGACGGGGCGGTGCAACCACAAGACAGCGCGATGCGGCCACAGGTCACGGCACTGAACCAAGCGGTCGACGAGGGCAGGCTCTGGATCGACGGCGTGCTGGTCGCCGACGGCGCGCCCGAACGGTGCGCCCGGCGCTACGAGCAGCTCGCCGACGAGGTGGAAGCGCAGATCGGAGTGCTGAGCGCGGCCGTATCGCTCCCCGGTTTCGGCGGTTTCGCCTCCGGCGCCGCACTGCGGAGCGGTTTCGAGGACAAGGCCGAGGGCGCGATCGCGAGGCTGCGCGACTACGCCGACTCGGCGCGGGCGCTCGCCCAGACCTTCCGCGCCGCCGCGACGGCCTACACCGAGGCCGACACCGAATTCGCGGCCGCTGTCGCCCGGGTGGACGCGACGGGAGCCGCGCATGCGTGAGATTCCGTACCAGACCGAACGCGCGCCGCACACCCGCGTCGATCCGGCCTACGCGCCGAGCGTCGAGGTCTTCGACAACCTCACCCACCAGGAAATCCACGGCAAGGTGCAGCTGCTCGACCCGGCGGTGCTCAACGCCGGTCAGCAGGCCTGGCAGACCTCGGCGACCGGCCTGACCGAGTCGGTCGCGCAGGCGCACAACGAGATTCGCTCCACCATCGCCGACGGCTGGCGCGGCGGCGCGGCGCAGACCGCCGCCGACGCGGTGCGTGATTTCGAACAGCGCGGCCAGCAGCTCGCCGATGTGATGGCGGCGGTGGCGCAGCGACTCGGCCAAGCGGGCGACGCCGCCGAGACGTTGCGGTCCGCGGTCGGTTCGCCGTCCGGCGCGGAGCCGGATCTCGCTGCGGCACTGCTGGATCCGAATCAGGCGACCGGCAACATCACCACCCAGAAGACCACCGAGCACGACCGCCAAGACGTCGTGCAGGCCATGGACACCATCTACGCCGACGCGTTCCTGCGAAGCGGTTCGGGGGTCCCGGCGTTCCCGGACGACGCGCCGATCGTCCCGACGGGCATCACTCCGGGCGGCAGCACACCGGGCACTGCTCAGGGCATTCCGGCCAGCACGGTGAATAGCCCTGAAGCCCAACCTGTTTCGACACTCGCGCCGACGCCCGCGCCGATCGCGGAACGGGTGCGGGAGACCGAATCCGAACCGGAGCGGTCCGCGGCCACCGACACGACCCCGGCGACGGTGACCCCGGCGTCCGCCGGACCGCTCACCGCCCCATCCGTCGCGGACACGACGCCCGCCGCGGCCAAGCCCGTCATCGTCGCGGCCGACGCGCCGGCGGCCGCTGCCGCCTCGACGACGGAACGCGCACCGCGCCAAGGCCTTTCGGCACCGGTCAGCGCCGCCTCCGCCGCGCTGCCCGGCGCGACGCTGCCCGGCAGCGGCACGACCGCCACCGAGGACGAGCGCAAGCGCGAGGAACGGCGCAGGGAGGCCAACAGCGAGGCCGTCACCGGTATGGGCGCGGGCGCCGTCGGCGGGCTGATGGGCGGCGCGCTCGCCGCGGCCGACACCACTCGGCACGGTTCCAGCGTCGCGTCCAAGGCCGCGGCCGCCCGCGCCGAGGACGAGGACGACGAGCTGCACTGGATCGACGACGACCTGACCTTCCTCGAACCCGCGGACGAAACGGGCGAGCTGATCGGCGAACTCGATCCGACCACGCCACCGGTCGTCGGCGAATGGACCGAGCTGGAGTGAACTGGACGCTGACCCCGGACCAGTTCGCCATGGCCTGGGAGCGCACCGACGGTGACCGTATCCCGTACCCGCTGGCCGTTCGGCTCTCGGCACGCGACTCGGTGGAGCGAGCGGCCCAACTGCCCGCACTGGACGCGTGGTGCGAGCGGACGCTGGACGCCGATCTGGAGGCCGCGCTGCGGCTGCTCGCCCGGCCGACCGTGCGGGTCGAGGTGTTCGGCGAGCACCGACCGACCAGCCGCACCGCCGTGCCGGACGACGAACAACTCACGGACGCAGCGGAATTCGCCATCGGTGCGTCCGCGGAGCAGTCGGACGCCCCCGTCCACGGCGCCGTCAAGCCCGTGCGTGTCCTCGGCGTCGCTTCCGGCAACGTCGCGGTGGTCGCCGCACAACGCCCTGGCCCGACACCCGACCGCGGCGGCGACATCCGCTTGGTCGTCGGCAGCCCGAAAAGCCTGCCTGCCCGGGTGATCTCGATGCTTCCGGAGAACCCGCCCGGCACCGTGGCCCGGCTCAGTTCGCCGCTGTCGCGGGTCAAGGAGGACAGCCGCGATCTGGTGACCGTTCCGGTGTCGGGTCCGTCCGCGCCCGCGCGGATCCGCCGCCTGCTCGCCCGTCCGCGCGACGGCATCGGCCAGATCGTCGTGTCCGTCCGCCGCGCCGACGAGCTGAAGCCGTTCGGGGTGCTGTGCTGGATCGATGTCGCCGAGGACGGTCGCTACGCCGTCCGCACCGGCGCCGACGTACACATCGCGCCGGTGACCGCGGAGACCTTCGCCGCCCACCTGCGCCCCATGCTGACCGCAGCCGAGAAGACCACCGCGCGATCCGAGCGGTGGTAGCGCCCGCCCCGGCGCTGGTAGACCTGTAGCCGTGCCACTCTACGAATTCGAAGGCAAGCGACCGCAGGTCGATCCGACGGCGTTCGTCGCGCCGACCGCGACGCTGATCGGTGACGTGCGGGTCGAGGCGGGCGCCTCGATCTGGTACGGCGCGGTGCTGCGCGCCGACCTCGCCCCGATCACCATCCGGGAACGCGCCAACATCCAGGACAACGCCGTGCTGCACGTTCCGCCGGACGTGCCGATGGAGATCGGCCCCGGCGCGACCATCGCGCACAGCGTGGTCTTCCACGGCGCGTCCGTCGGCGCCGAGGCGATCGTCGGCAACGGCACCACGGTGCTCGACCTGGCCAAGATCGGCGCGGGCAGCATGATCGCCGCGCATTCGCTGGTGCCGCCGGGCACCGAGATCCCGGACGGTGTGCTCGCGGCCGGTGCCCCCGCGGAGGTGAAGCGCCCGATCGAGGGCACCCAGGCGCAGATGTGGGTGCAGCTGAACCCGGGGTTCTATGCCGAACTCGCGCAGCGGCACCGCAAGGGCATCAGCGAAGTCGGCTGACCGGTCCGGCGGCGGCGCTCAGTTCAGCAGATCGGTGACCTCGTGGTCGGCGAGCTGGTGGAAGTCCCGATAGGCGACGCCGACGCCGCCGAGGCTGCGCGGCACCAGCGGACACACCACCTCGTCGGCCTCGGCCTCCACCCGGCGGATCGCCTCGATGGAAGACACCGGAACGCCGACGACGACCCGCGTCGGCTGGTGCAGGCGCGCGACCCGGCAGGCGACCACCACGGTCGCGCCGGTCGCCATCCCGTCGTCGACGATCACCACGGTGCGCCCGGCGATCGGCACCGGTTTCGCGTCGCCGCGCAGCACCTCCCTGCGCCGCTCGAGTTCGGCGCGCTCTTCCTCCTCGATCGCCGCCAGCCTGCGCTGGGTGACGCCGGTGTGCGAGAGCACGTCCGAATTGAGCACCCGGACGCCCTCCTCGCCGATGGCGCCCATGGCCAGCTCCGGCTGCCACGGCACACCGAGCTTGCGCACCAGCAGAATGTCCAGATCGCCCCCGATGATCTCGCGCACCGCCGCGGCGACCGGGACACCGCCGCGGGGCAGACCGAGCACCAGCGGCTTCGACGCGCGCAGGTGTTCCAGCTGGGCACCCAGCGCGCGACCGGCGGCGGTCCGATCGGCGTAGATCATCGATTCGAACGCTACTCCGGTGCGCGCTCGGTGATCGCGAATCGGCGCAAGGCCAGGCTCGGGTTGGCGGTGCGCACCGTCGCCAGGTGCGCGAGGTCGATGTCCGCGGTGAGCACACCGGGTTCGTCGCCGAGTTCGGCCAGCACGCTGCCGGTGGGGTCCACGATCATCGACGCGCCCGCGCCGCGCGGCGCGCACTGGTCGGCGGCGAGCACGTACACCGTGTTCTCGATGGCCCTGGCTCGGAGCAGGGTCGTCCACTGGTCCACTTTGGCCGGGCCGGGGATCCACTGCGCGGGCAACACCAGCGCCTGCGCGCCCGCGGCAGCGATGCGGCGGAAGCCCTCGGGGAAGCGCAGATCGAAACAGGTCTGCACGCCGAACCGCACGCCGTCGACCGCGAAGATCGGCGGCGCCTCGATCGCGCCGGGCTCGACCACGTTGGATTCCAGGTAGCCGAAGGCGTCGTAGAGGTGCACCTTCCGATACCGCGTCACGAGTTCGCCGTCCGGCCCGAACACCAGCAAGGTATTGCGGATGCGGTCCGCGCCGGGAGCCACCTGCTCGACCATGCCCGCCACGAGATGCACCGCGAACTCCCTGGCGATCGCACCGAGTCCGGTGGCGAACGGGCCGGTCAGCGGCTCGGCCACGGCCACGACGCGTTCGTCGAGCCGGGTCACGGCAAACATCGAGTATTCGGGCGCGACCACCAGCCGCGCGCCGCGGCTCGCGGCGGTCCTGACGTGCTCGCGCAGCGCGGCGAGATTGCCCGCCGGATCCTTCCCCGGGGCGAACTGGACGACGGCGACCGCCACCGGAGAGACGGGCTGATCCTGATGTTCGGGCACGTTGTTCAGTTGCATAGGTCTCACCGTATTGGCCCGGTGGCCGGGACGACCACCGCCAGGCAGTAAACTCCTGGTCAATGAACAACAATGAGGTCGACAGCGTTCCTGGCGACAATGACAGGGACCCGGCTGGGAGCGAAACGGCTTCCCCGGCTGCCGGCCCGTCGTTCGCCGATCTGGGTATCGATGACCGCATCCTGCGGGCCATCGCCGACGTCGGTTACGAATCGCCATCGCCGATTCAGTCGGCGACCATTCCGCCGCTGCTGGAGGGCGCCGACGTGGTCGGCCTCGCCCAGACCGGCACCGGCAAAACCGCCGCATTCGCGATCCCGATCCTGATGGGACTGAAGCCCGAGGGCAAGCATCCGCGTGCGCTGATCCTCGCGCCGACCCGGGAGCTGGCCATCCAGGTCGCCGAGGCGTTCGGCCGCTACTCCGCGCACATGCCCGGTCTGCACGTGCTGCCGATCTACGGCGGTCAGAGCTATGGCGTGCAGCTGTCGGGTCTGCGCCGCGGCGCGCACGTCGTCGTCGGCACGCCGGGCCGGGTCATCGACCACCTGGAGAAAGGCACGCTCGACCTCTCCCAGCTGCAGTACCTGGTGCTCGACGAAGCCGACGAGATGCTCAAGATGGGCTTCCAGGAGGACGTCGAGCGGATCCTCGCCGATACGCCGACCGACAAGCAGGTCGCGCTGTTCTCGGCGACCATGCCCTCGGCGATCCGCAAGATCTCCAAGCAGTACCTGCACGACCCGGTCGAGATCACGGTCAAGGCCAAGACTCAGACCAACACCAACATCACCCAGCGCTGGGTGCAGGTCTCGCACCAGCGCAAGCTGGACGCGCTGACCAGGGTCCTCGAGGTCGAGTCCTTCGAGGCGATGATCATCTTCGTGCGCACCAAGCAGGGCACCGAAGAGCTCGCCGAGAAGCTGCGCGCCCGCGGTTTCTCCGCCGCGGCGATCAACGGCGACATCGCGCAGAACCAGCGCGAGCGCACCATCGGCCAGCTCAAGTCCGGCGCGCTGGACATCCTGGTGGCCACCGACGTCGCCGCGCGCGGCTTGGACGTGGACCGCATCTCGCACGTGGTCAACTACGACATCCCGCACGACACCGAGTCCTACGTGCACCGCATCGGCCGCACCGGCCGCGCCGGGCGCAGCGGACAGGCGCTGCTGTTCGTCGCCCCGCGGGAACGCCATCTGCTCAAGGCGATCGAGCGCGCCACGCGCCACCCGCTCGAGGAGATGCAGCTGCCCAGCGTCGAGGACGTGAACGCGCAGCGCGTCGCGAAGTTCGGCGACGCCATCACCGAGAACCTGTCCTCGGCGAATCTGCCGCTGTTCCGCAAGCTGATCGAGGACTACGAGCGCGAGCACAACATCCCGCTCGTCGACATCGCCGCCGCGCTGGCGGTCGGCTCCTACGACGGCGACAACTTCTTCATGGAGCCGGAGCCCGAGCCCGAGCGGCGCGAGCGGGTGCCGAGGGAACGGCCCGCGCGCCGGTTCGACGAGGACCGTCCCGCGGCGTCGCACCACCGCGGCACCGGCACGGAGCTGGCCACCTACCGGATCAGCGTCGGCAAGCGGCACCGCGTGGTGCCCGGCGCGATCGTCGGCGCCATCGCCAACGAGGGTGGTTTGCGGCGCAGCGACTTCGGGCATATCAGCATTCGGCCGGACCACAGTCTGGTCGAGCTGCCCGCGCAGCTGCCCGCCGAGACGCTGGAAGCCTTGCGGCGCACCAGGATCAGCGGCCAGCTCATCCAGCTGCAACTGGACCAGGGCCCGCCCTCGCACCGCTCGTTCAGCCGGGGTCCGCGCCGCGACCGCGACGCGGGCAAGCGCCCGGAGCGACGCAAGCCACGCTCCTGAGCCGGGCGGGGTAACCCGAGGTCACGCAGGCTAGCTAGGGCTAGCTAAGGTGTTGCCGACCGGCGCGCACGCCAGCGCGCCTGGTGCGGGTGTCCCGGCGAAGACACAGGAGGGGCGCGTTTGTTCGTGTTCGGTGATCGTGTCGTATGCGCCGCCGCTGATCTCGTGCGCGCGGCGCGCTGTGAATTCGCGTTGCTGCGTGCCCTCGACACCGAACTGGGCGCGCTTCCGGACGACATCGAAGCCTCCGCCGCGCGAAATTTCGCGACCGAGCCGCACCGCGTCGACGATTCCCGCGAACGCAGGCTCGCCGATTTTCGCGACCGCTACGGCAGCGGCATGGTCGAGATCCGCCAGCCGCCACAGAATCCGGACGATCCGGAGGGACGGGTGGCGGCGCTGCGGGACGCGCACGAGCGGACACAGGCCGCGCTGCGCGAGGGCGTGGCGGTGGTGCACAACGCCACCTTCTTCGACGGCGGGTTCGCGTGCGCGTGCGAGTACCTGGTCCGTGCGAGTCATCGGGTGCGCTACACCGTGCACGGCGCCGCGGCCACACCGTGGGACCGGGTGGGCACGGCGCTCGAATCGGCCGCCTGCGCTGTGGCTTTGGACGCGGGCGGCGGTCTCACCGCACCCATGGCCCGGTTGCATCTCGGCGCGGAGAGCACCGACCATCCGCTCACCGATCTGGTTCCGGTCTACCTGGCCAGGCGGCGGCGCGTCGAACGGATCGTGGAGGACAAGCTCGGCGAACTGCTCCCCGTCCAGTGGGGCGATCCGCGGTATCTGGCCTGCGGCCACTGCCCCACCTGCACGGCCGAGCTGACCGCCGCGCGCGATCTGCTCCTGGTCGCGGGCATGTCTCCCGCCGCGCGCGCCAGGCTGCGCGAGGCCGGGGTGAGCACCATCGACCGGCTGGGCGGGCTGGACGGCGCGGTGCATGGACTGCCGCCGCGCACCGTGACCACGCTGCGCAGGCAGGCGGAAATCCAACGGCGCAGCGAGGATTCGGGCCGTCCCGCGCACACGCTCGTCGACGCGCTCGCGCTCGCCGGGCTGCCGCCCGCGACACCGGGCGATCTCTCGCTGACCGTGGACACCGACGAACGGGGACGCCTCGCGGCGATCGAGATCGGCGCGCCGGGCACTGTACACCTGTCCTTGCGCGCGCCGTTCGCCGCGGCGGCCGCCGACGAGAACGCGGGCTGGCGGGACGCGCTGAGCCGGGTACTCGACCTGCTCGCGCACCGGCGACGGTCCTTCCCGGACATGCGCGTCTACCACTACACCGCCGAGGTGCGCTCGGCGCTGCTGCGCTGGACCGGGGAGTCGGGCGTCGGCGAGGAGGTCGCCGACGAGTTGCTGCGCGACGGTGTGCTCGTCGACCTGTATCCGATCGTGCGCAACGCGCTGCTCGTCGGCGAGGACTCGTACGGTCTGAATCGGCTGCGGCGCCTGCTGCCCGAGACCGCGGAGGCGCCGGAACCCGCCTGCGTCACGGTGCTTCGTCTGCGCGACTGGCTGCTGGAGCTGGCCGACCAGCACACCGATCCCCTAGTGCGCGCCGACCGGTATCCGGCCCCCGAACCACCGCAGCTCGCGCCCATGTCCGGCCCGTCCTCGGTGGAGGCGGCGCTCGCGGAATACGCGGCGGCCCAAGGGAACCCGGACCATCCCGCGGCGCTGATGGCCGCTGCTCTCGGCTACCACCGGCGCGAACGTCAGCCGCTGTGGTACTCGCACGCCGACCGGCTCAGCCACCCCGTGCACGAATGGCCCGACGCCTCCGGCGTGCTGATCGCCGACTGGGGCACGGTGGACACCAAGTGGCATCACAGTCCCAATCGCCCGTCCATGCGCAGGTATTTGACGCTGACCGGCCGGATCGGCACCGGTCGCGACGGTGGCGGCGCGGCCGCGCTCGCGCCGGGCGCGACCGTCTACACCTACTACGACCGCCCGGTGGCCGCGGGCATGCGCACCGCGGCAGGTGAGCGCGGCACCGCGACGGCCACGGTGCTCGGCTGCGCGGTGGACGCCGATTTCGACGACACGGTCCGGCTGGAGGAACTCCTACCGGACGGCTGCGAACCCTACGACGACCTACCCATCGCCATCGCGCCGGGCCTGCCCGCCTGGGACGAGAACGCCGAGGCCGCCATGGAATCGGCCGCGCAGAGTCTGCTGATGACACTGCCGGAGATCCCGGATTGCCCGCTGTTCGACATCCTGGCCCGGCGGGCGCCGCGACTGCGCGGCGGCGCGCCGCTGCCGGAGGTGCACGGCGACCATGCCGCCGCCATCACCGCGGCCACCCGCGCGTTGGACGAGTCCTACCTGGTGGTGCAGAGCCCGTCGGGGACCGGGAAGAACTCCACCGTCGCGCGGGTGCTGGAACGGCTCGTCGTCCGGGACAAGTGGCGGATCGGCGTTGTGGCGCAAGCGCATTCGACGGTGGAGAGCCTGCTGGACGCGATCGTCGCGGTCGGAGTGCTTCCGGAACTGGTGGCGAAGAAGGACGCCGAGGCGGTGGCGCCGGAGTGGGCGGTGATCGACGGCGCTCGCTATCCGCGGTTCCTGGACAACGCCGTGAACGGGTGCGTCATCGGCGGGCTGGCCGCCGACTTCGCCGACGACGCGATGATTCCCCCGGACAGTCTCGACTTGCTGGTGATCGCGGACGCGGGCCGGTTCCCGCTGGCGGAGACCGCGACGGTGGCGGGCAGCGCGCGCAATCTCCTGCTGCTCGGCGACCCACAGCCCACCGCGGCGCGCAGCGCGCATCCGGGGCCGGTGGGCGAATCGGTCCTCGGCTGGTTGCTCGCCGACCGCGGCACCGTGCCGCCCGAGCGCGGGTACCTCCTGGACCGCACCTGGCGGATGCATCCCCGGGTGTGCGAGCCGATCTCCCGCCTGTTCTACGACGGCAGGCTGCGCTCCAACGAAACCGTCACGCTGGCCAGGCGACTCGACGGCGTCGAGCCGGGGATCGGCACCGTCCTCGTCGATCACTACGGCGATGCCACCGAATCGGCGGCCGAGGCACGCGAGGTGGTGCGCCAGGTGCGCGCCCTGCTCGGCCTGCCGTGGACGATGGGCGCGACCACGCGGCGGCTGCACCCGCACGACATCTTCGTCGTCGCGCCGTACGGCGCTCAGGTCGGCCGGATCCGAACCATGCTGGCACGCGCCAAGATCGAGGACGTGCTCGTCGGCACCGTGGACCGCTTCCGCGGCAGGGAGGCCGCGGTGGTGCTGCTGTCGATGACCACGTCGAGCCCGGCCGACGCGCCGCACGGCATGCCGTTCCTGTTGTCGCCCAACCTGGTTCGCGCCGCGGTGTCGCGGGCCATGTGGCGCGCGGTGATCATCCGGTCACCGCTGCTCACCGAGTATCTGCCCGCCGCGCCCGACGACCTGCCGGACCTGGCCCGCTTCCTGCAATTGGGCTGAAACGCGCTCGGCTCAGCCGAAGTTCTTGCCCTCGCCGCGGTAGGTGGGCACGGTGCTGCGGCTGCCGTCCGCCTCGACGAGGTGCACCCGGTCGAACCGCTCGCACAGTTCACCGGCCTTGGCGTGGCGGAACCACACCCGGTCGCCGATGCGCAGTTCGGCGGCGGCCGTCAGCGGGGTCTGCACCTCACCGGCGCCCTCGGTGCCGATCAGCCGTAAGCCGCTGGGCCACACCGGCTTCGGCACTCGGGACGCGCCGGTCGGACCGGAGGCGATGTAGCCGCCGGCGAACACTGTCGCGATGGACGGCGTCGGCTTGCGCAGCACGGGGGTGGCGAAGAACAGGGCGGGCCGCGGGGTGAAGGCGCGGTAGTGATCGAACAGCGTCGGCACGTAGAGCCCTGATCCCGCGGTCACCTCGGTGACATCCGGATCGGCGATGCTGACCTCGATGGAGCCGGTGCCGCCGCTGTTGACGATCTCCAGCTTGCCGGCCACCGAGCGCACCGCGTCCAGCACCCGCGTCCGGCGCTTGGCGATCTCGGCGGCCGAGGCCCGCTTGACCAGCCGCACCGCGGCATTGCTGTCGGGCAGCCCGGCGATCTGCGCCTCGTAGGTCATCACGCCGACCACGTCGAAGCCGCGGTCCAGCGCGGCGCGGGCCAGCGCGGCGGCCTGTTCGGGGGTGCGGACCGGCGAGCGGCGCACGCCGAGGTGCAGCGGTCCGATCCGCAGCGAGGCGTCCACGTCCAGGCAGACGCGGGGCCGCACCCGGTTACCGACGGCCAGGCGGATCAGCTCGAGCTGTTCGACGTCGTCGATCATGAGGGTGATCGCACCGAGCGAGGTGGCGTCGGCGGCCAATTCGGCCAGGGCCGCGCGGTCCACGGTCGGGTAGCCGAGCAGGATGTCGCGGGCGCCGAGACCGACAAGCCAGAGCGCCTCGCGCAGGGAGTAGGACATGATGCCCGCGAAGCCGTCGGCCGCGGTCAGCTCGCCACCGAGCACGGCTTCCAGGACGGCGCGGCAGCGCACGGACTTGCTGGCGACCCGGATCGGGACGCCGTTCGCGCGGCGGACCAGGTCGGCGGCGTTGGCGCGCAGCGCGGTCAGATCGAGCGCGGCCAGCGGCGGGTCGAGGTCGGCGGTGGCGGCGTGCAGTCCGGCGATCGGCGATGTCTCGCTCACCCGAACAACGTAACCACCAAACTGGTCACACGTCCAGTATTGGCCGGGATCAGACTTCGGCCGCCCGGGTGGCCAGGCCGCTGACCAGGTCGTCCGACACCACCAAAGTGGTCTCGTCGTTGCAGTCGGCCAGCCAGCGCAGCACGGCCCCCTGCAGGACGGACACCACGTAGGTGGCGATGTCGTCCACCGGCTCCAGCCACTGGGTGCCGGAGCGATCGGCGCAGAGCTGCAGGAAGTTGCCGACCTCGGCGTCCATCTCACGGAACATGGCCGCGGCGACCGCCGGATCGGGCATGGGTTCCGACCGCACTTCCCAGCGCTCGCGCAGCGTCTGCACGGCCGCCTCGTAGGCGCGGATCTGTTTGGTCGGCGCGGCCTTGACCAGCGGCCAGTACGCGGTGACACCGGCATGCAACAGCACCCGCAGTGCCCGCACTCCAGTGATATCGAGCGAGGCGGCCGCCTTCTCCACGGCCTCGCAGATCGTCGGCCGCAACCGACTCTCCACTATTTCTCCACGTGCGCTCAACGACGACTCCCTCGGCGAAAGAACTCGCGCACCTCCATTGGCGCGACTCGCTGAACGTGGGCGAGCTGCCAGAAAATCCCCAGGCTGCCCGGTCCAACGTTCATCAATGGTAGAGGGTTTTCGGGGTTTGAGAACGGGTTCAGCGGGTATTCCAGACTGGAAGAATGTTTTGTTACCCAAACGGAATGACTCTGCAACGCTGCAGTGTCCCCACCGATCGGCGTTCCTGGGCGACTCCCGGACCCTCGCGGCCGGAAGACACACAATGCTCCACCTTACGGTCCGCTGCGACGCACCTGTCACCACTGTGGCGAAGCGCACAATAGCCCCGTGTAACCGGTTCGCCCCGGTGTCCGGCGTTCGATCCGGGGACGACTCCGGTGGCGGATAGCCTGGATCGGTGACTCTCCCCCCTCCCGCCGATCAGTTCTTCCTCTCCGGCACGTTCAACTTCCGCGACACCGGCGGCCTGCGCACGGTCGGCGGCGCCAAGGTGCGCCGCGGTGTGCTGCTGCGTTCCGCGCAGCTCAGCGGTCTCGACGCGGACGGCCACCGCACGCTGCGCGAAATCGGCGTCAGCGAGGTCTTCGACCTGCGCGGGGTGCGGGAGATCGACCACATGGGCCACGACAACCTGCCCGACGGCGTGCGGCGCAGCGTGACGCCCTTCGACTCGCGGATGGGCGAGGCGCCGCCGCACGAGACGCGCACCGGCTCCGCGTACGACCACATGCTCGAGGTCTATCGCGAGTTCCCCGCGCTGCCGGAGGCGAACTCGGCGATCGTCTCGATCGCGGAGTCCATCGTGCGCGGCGACGGCGCGGTGCTGGTGCACTGCGCGGCGGGCAAGGACCGCACCGGCTGGGCGGTCGCGACGCTGCTGCGCGCGGTGGACGTCGTCGAGGAGGACGTGCTCGCCGACTACCTGCTCAGCAACGAGGCCGTCGCACCGCTGCGCGCGTTGATCGAGCCCACCCTGCCGCCGGGCGCGAGCTTCTCCGAAGACCTGCTCGGCGTGCGCGAGGAGTACCTGGGCATGTCGCTGGAATCGGTACGGCAACTGCACGGGGACTTCGATCGCTACCTCGACGTCGTCGGGCTGACGCCCGAGTTGCGCGCGCGGTTGCGCGACCGGCTGCTGGAATAGGTCACCGCTCAGGCGATGTCGCGCCGGACCAGACCGTGCGCGTCGATCGACACCTGGTCGCCGGTGTGGAACCAGCTGCCGGTGAATCGGTGCGCGGTGGTCTCCGGGTCGTTCCAGTACCGCGGGGTGACATTCGGTCCGCGACAGAGCAATTCGCCGTGCCCGGCCCCGGCCCGCGGACCCCACAGCGCCAATTCGGTACCGCCGAACGGGAATCCGAGGACGCGGCCCGCGTCGGCGGGCGTCTCGGTGTCGTCCACGGCGAGGCCGATGCCGCTGGTCTCGGTGGCGCCCCAGACCGACCAGTGCCGGGCCGAGGGAAACGCGTCGCGCAGTGCGGCCGCCAGACCGCTCGCGGTCCGTTCGGCGCGATGCCCGGCGCTGCTGACCCGGCTGATGCCCTCGGTGGGCACGCCGTCGGCGCGCAGCGCGGCCAGCTCGGGAAGTAGTCCCGCGAAGATGCGCGGCGTGCCCGAGACCATGTCGATCCGTTCGGCCACGATGGCTTCCGCGAGACCGCGGCCGTCCTTGGCGAGCACCACGGTGCCGCCGACCGCGAAGGTGGGCAGCAGCTGGTCGACGCATCCGCTGGCGTGCGCCAGCGGAGGCAGGACCAGGTTGCGCACACCGTCGGTGGGCAGGTCCAGCGCGGCGACCACCGAGCGGACCGCCGAGAGCAGGTTCTCGTTGGTCAGTTCGACGCCCTTGCGGGTGCCGCTGGTGTAGCAGAGCAGGGCGAGATCGTTGAGCGCCGCGCCGTCGTCGATGAACGCGGCGCCGTCGGGCAGTTCCACCTCACCGCCGCGCGAACCGCCACCGAGCACGAAATCCGCCTTGCTGTCGGCGATCACCTGCTCGGCCACCTTCGCGGGAAGGCCGTCGTGCACCAGCACCGGTACCGCGCCGCTGAGCAGCGCCCCGAGGAACGCCTGCACCCAGCGCGCGCCCGCGGGCATGTGGATGGCGACCCGGTCGCCGTAGCCGACGCCGTGTTCCTGCAGTCCGCCCGCGATGCGCGAGGCCGAGTGCCACAGCTCCCGGTAGGTGAGCCGGGGCCCACCGAGCTCGACGACCGCCTCGCGCGCCGCGAAGGCGTGCACCTGTAGATCGAGCAGCTCGGTGAGCGCCGGGGTGAGGTTGCCGTAGCGCAACACTCCGTCCGCGCCGCGGGCCAGCGGGTTTCCACACGCGGGCGACTGAGTCAGGGGGTATTCGACCAAGAGCTGCGACATTTGTCCTCCGCGAGATGCCTTTAGCTGCCAGGCACCTGCGACTATATGACGCGGATCACAATTTCGCGGGAATAGTCGAATTACCGTGTCCCCGCCGTCACTGGCCCGTGTACGTCGCCTTGCCCGGTCCGACCTCGAGGAAACTGCGCACCGCGCCGCGCAGATCGTCGGTCGCGAAGAGTTCGCCGGACACCTCCGGGGTCACCGAATCGGCGTGTGCCACACCGCCGGAGCGCCAGGCCTCGACGATCCGCTTGGTCGCGGCGTGCGCCTTGGTCGGGCCCTGCGCCAGCCGGTGCGCGAGTTCCCGCGCCGCACCGTCGACGTCCTCGTGCACGCCGTTGACCACGCCCCACTCGGCCATGGTCGCCGCGTCGTAGAGATCGCCGGTCATCACGAATTCCCGCGCGCGGCCCGACCCGGCGCGTTCGGCGAGCCGCTGCGGGCCGCCCATGGACGGGGTCAGTCCGACCACCGTCTCCACCAGACCGAACTTCGCCTTCGGCGCGGCCAGGATGATGTCGCAGGCCAGCGCGATCTCGAAGGCGGCGGTCAGGGTGAGGCCGTGCGCGGCGAACAGCACAGGACACGGCAATGCCTCGAGCGGATGGATGATCTGCGCGAACAGCGAACGCCACAGCTCGGCGCCCTGTTCGATGGTGAGGCCGTCGAACACGTGCACGTCGACGCCGCCGGAGACCACCTTGCCCTCTGCGCGCAGCAACAGCGCGCGCGGCGGATTCGCGCTCAGCTCGGCGATGTCCTGCACCAACGCGTCGAACATCGCCCGATCGAAGAGGTTCAGCGGCGGATGGGCCAGCGTCAGGACGGCCACCTCCGCGCCACCGTCGGTGATTTCCCGTTCCAGCCGAGTGGCCCTTGTTTCGCTCATTGCGCCAGCCTAGAACCTCCGTCTGCCAGACTGATCGTGTGACCAAGGCGGCATCGGAAAGCGGTTCGTACGTCGAACCGGGTGAGTTCAAGCGGGACACCAACTACATCACCACCCGCATCACGGCCGACGGACGCGACGGTTATCCGGTGGAGCCGGGCCGGTATCGGCTGGTCGCGGCGCGCGCGTGCCCGTGGGCCAATCGCACGCTCATCGTGCGCAGGCTGCTCGGCCTGGAGGACGCGCTCTCGCTGGGCCTCTGCGGCCCCACCCACGACAAGCTGAGCTGGACCTTCGATCTCGATCCCGGCGGCGTCGACCCGGTGCTCGGCATCCCCCGGCTGCGCGACGCCTACCTGGCCCGCTTCCCCGACTATCCGCGCGGCATCACCGTCCCCGCGGTGGTCGAGATCTCGACCGGTCAGGTGGTCACCAACGACTACGCCAGGATCACGCTGGACTTCTCCACCGAATGGACGAAGTTCCACCGGGAAGGCGCGCCCCAGCTGTACCCCGAGCCGCTGCGCGCCGAGATCGACGAGGTCAACGACGTCGTCTTTCGCGACGTGAACAACGGCGTCTACCGCTGCGGCTTCGCCGGCGCCCAGGACGCCTACGAGGCGGCCTACGACCGGCTCTTCGCGCGGCTGGACTGGCTCTCGGATCGCCTTGCCGGACAACGCTTCCTGGTCGGCGACACCATCACCGAGGCCGACGTGCGGCTGTTCACCACGTTGGTCCGCTTCGACGCCGTCTACCACGGCCACTTCAAGTGCAACCGGCAGAAGCTGAGCGAGATGCCGGTGCTGTGGGCCTACGCCCGCGACCTGTACCAAACCCCGGGTTTCGGCGACACCGTCGACTTCGCCCAGATCAAGACCCACTACTACGTGGTGCACACCGACATCAATCCGACGAAGGTCGTCCCGAAGGGACCTGACCTGAGCGACTGGCTGACCCCGCACGGCCGCGACGAGTTCGGCGGCAGGCCGTTCGGCGAGGGCACCCCGCCGCCACCACCGCCGCTGTCGGAGCGGGTGCCCGCCCTGCGCGGTCCGGCCTGACCGGCGGAGGTCGTCGTTTCGGGTGGCGCGCCACGGGAACCCGGAACACGAGCCGGTTCGTTGTCGTGTTGGGCCGACGATGGTTCGGTGCCATAGAGTTCTGGCAGCGAAGGCTGAGACTTAAGGGGTGTTGCCGATGAGGCACGGCGCGTTCGAGAAGACCGTGGTCGCCTTGCTCGAAAACGGGTCGAAGCTGCAGGCGCCCGCGGTCGAGAAGTACATCGATCGGGTCAGGCGCGCCCATCCCGACGAGACCCCGGCGCAGATCCTCGACCGGATCGAGCGCCAGTACCTGCTCGCGGTGACCGGTAGCGGCACCGCGGCGGGTGCGACCGCGGCGATGCCCGGCGTCGGCACGGTCGCCTCGCTGGCCACCATCACCGCGGAGACGGCGTTCTTCCTGGAGGCCTCGGCGCTGTACACGCTGGCGGTCGCCGCGGTGCACGGAATCGCGCCGGAGGCCAAGGAGCAGCGCAGGGCGCTGGTCCTCGCAGTGGTGCTCGGCGATTCCGGCATGGAGATCGTGGAGCGCTCGGTCGGGCAGTCGGCCAAGAACTGGGGCACCCTGCTCGCCAACCGGGTCCCGGGCCTGTCCGGCATGAACGACTCGCTGATGAAGCGGTTCATCGTGCGGTTCCTCACCAAGCGGATGGCTCTGATGGCGGGCAAGGTGATCCCGATGGGCATCGGCGCGGTCATCGGTGGCGTCGGTAACCGCGCCCTCGGCAAGACCACGGTGCACAACGCGCAGAAGGCCTTCGGGCCCGCGCCGGCCTTCTGGCCGGTCGACCGGCAGCTCGTCGTCGAGGCCGATCCGCTGCCCGCGCTCGACGCCACCCCGCCACGCTTCCCCGCCGACCCGAAATGACCCCAGCCAAAACGGCTTTGGTCGTTCGCGGCCTGAGCAAGCGGTACGAACTCGGTTCGGCCGTCGAGAACGTCGGCTTCAGCGTTCCCGCGGGGAGCACCGCGGCGCTGGTCGGTCCGGCGGGCTCGGGCAAGACCACCATTCTGCGGATCCTGCTCGGTCTGCTGGAACCGTCCTCGGGCAGCGCGGAGATCAGCGCGTCGCCGGTGGGCGGGATGCTCGTGCCGCGCGGACTGCATCCGAAGCGCGCCGCCCGGGACCACCTGCTGGTGTACGCGGCCGCGGCCGGAGTTCCGGACGCGCGGGCCGACGCGACGCTCGAGGCGGTCGGCATGAAGGATGCCGCGCGCGTCAAGACGGGCGCGCTCTCGATCGGTCAGCAGACCAGGCTGGCGCTGGCCACCGCGTTGCTCACCGATCCTCCGGTGCTCATCCTCGACGAGCCCACCGAGGGACTCGATCCCGCCGAACGCGGCTGGCTGCACGATTTCCTGCGCAGGCACACCCGCCGCGGCGGCACGGTGCTGCTGACCAGCGCGAGCCTCGCCTCGGTGGTGGCGATGGCCGATCAGCTGATCGTGGTGAGCGAGGGTGCGGTGGTCTACCAGGGCACTCCCGCGAAACTGCGCCGCAATCACCCCGACCGGCTGGTGGTCGCCGCGTCCACCCCGGTGGCGCTGGCCACGATGCTCGCCGCGCGCGGCTACACGGACGCGGTCATCCGGCCGGACGGGCGGCTCGCGGTGGCCGAGGCGAGCGAGGCCGAGATCACCGACGCGGCCAAGGCCGCCGGTGTGCGGCTGGACAGCGTCACGCCCGATCCGATCCACCCCGACCGAGTCCTCGCCTCGCTGACGAAAACGAACAAGACCGCGGCGCCGATGTTCCCGCCGCCCGCGGCGCACGCACCCCATCCGCAGCCGACGCCCTACGGGATTCCGCGATGATCACTCTGCCACCGGACCTGGTGCCGCCGGTCAACTCCGAGGTCCGCAAGGTCTACACGCTGCGCTGGTGCCTGGCGCTCGGGGTGACGCTGCCCGCCATCGCGCTGGTGGCCGCCACGGTGACCTCGGTGCTGGCCGGGCCGGCTGACCCGAAGTCCGCGCTGGCCACCGGGGCCGCGACCATCGGGCTGTATCTGGCGCTGGCCGCGACGATCCTGGCCGCCGCCGTGTTCGGCGCCGCGGGTGCGGGCGGTGAGTTCCGCTATCGGACCATGCCGGTGACCTCGCTGTTCACCGCGGATCGCGATCGGCTCGCGGCGGCCAAGCTGCTGGTCACCGGCGCGTACACGCTGGCGGTCACGGTGCTGGTCGAGGTGTGCGCGTTCGCCTGCCTGCTGGCGTTCGGCCGGGGCAAGTTCGAATTCGGCACCCGATTGCTGACGGTGTTCGGCACCGGCCTGCTCGCCGCGGTCTGCTGGTCGCTGCTCGGCGCCGGACTCGGGCTGCTGCTGCGCCAATCGACCGGTGCGGTCGCGCTGATCCTCGGCTGGCTGCTCGTCTTCGAGCCGCTGGTCTGGTTGGTGGCCAATGGGATCGGGCTCGGCGGCGTGGTCACCCTGCTGCCGGGGTCGGCGACCGTCGCCACCGTGGCGGTCGGCTCCTTCCCCGACAGCGACATCCTCGCGCCGACCCCGGCCGCCTTCGTCGTCCTACTGCTGTGGACGATCGGAATCGCCGGCGCGGGCTGGTGGCAGCTGCGCGGCCGCGATATGTGAGCCGCGACCGTCACCCGAGGGCGCGATCCCGCGCCCGCCCCGCAGCATCCGGAGCACCTCCCCGACGCCGTGCTCGATCTGGTTCAGCCGCGTGTCCATCCCGTCGAACCGCGTGTCCATCCCGTCGAACCGCGTGTCCATCCCGTCGAACCGAGCGTCCATCCCGTCGAACCGAGCGTCCATCGCGTCCAGCCGTGTATCGATCCCGTCGAGCCGCGAATCCATCCCCG
>NZ_JBEXKI010000006.1:107072-600910 GCF_040609595.1 Nocardia sp. NPDC004654
CGTCGAGCCGCGAATCGATCCCGTCGAACCGCGAATCCATCCCGTCGAGCCGCGAATCGATCCCATCGAACCGCGAATCCATCCCGTCGAGCCGCGAATCGATCCCATCGAACCGCGAATCCATCCCGTCGAGCCGCATATCGATCTTGCCGAAGCGCTCGTCGACCTTGCGGAATCCCTCGTGTACCTGGCGTTGCAGTTCGCCGACCTGTTCGTAGACGTCATCGACGTCGTGCCTGAGCTGGTGAAAGCGTCGTGTGAAATCCCCCTGCGATGTCATAGCGGCGAGATTAGATCCGCGCTCGAGGACACGCCAAGACCGGTGGGCAGACTCCGGGAACAAGCGGTGTGTCGCCGCGCGTCGTTACCTTCGTAAGAAGTACCGCCTGCACACGCAGGCGTCCGGGGGAGTTCGAGAACAGGACGGTGAACAGCGCAATTGACTGAGCAGAGCACGGCGGGGCGGGGCTGGATACGTCGGCTGTGGGCCGAGAGCCGGTCGCATCCCGGCACCATCGCGGGTGTCGCGGCGGCGGTCCTGGCGGGCGCGCTGGTGGAGGTGGCCGCGCCGCTGCTCACCAAGCGCGCGGTCGACGCGGCCGGTGTCGGCGACACCGAGGTGATCGGCGTGATCGCGGCACTGCTCGCGCTGCTCGCCGCCGGGCGGTTCGCCGCGGCGTTCGGCAGGCGACTGCTCGCGGGCCGTCTCTCGCTCGACGTCCAGCACGGCCTTCGGGTGCGGTTGCTCGGATCGCTGCAGCGACTGGACGGCGCGGGTCAGGACGCGCTCCGCACCGGTCAGGTGGTCTCCCGTTCGATCACGGATCTGCAGCTGGTGCAGGGCCTGCTGGCGATGGTGCCGCTCTCCGGGATGGCGCTGTTGCAGTTCTTGCTCGCGGCCGGGGTGATGCTGTGGCTCTCGCCGCCGCTGGCGGTGGTCGCGCTGCTGGTGGTGCCCGGCATCGCCGCCGTGGTCTATCGGATGCGCCCGCGCCTTTTCGCGGCGACCTGGTCGGCCCAGCAGCGGGCCGCCGATCTGGCTCAGCACGTCGAGGAGACGGTCACCGGCGTGCGGGTGGTGAAGGGCTTCGGGCAGGAGGCCCGGATGGTCGATGTGCTGGAAGGGCACGGGCGCAAGCTCTACGCCGAACGCATGCGCGCGGCCTGGGTGGACGCCCGCTTCGCGCCGGTGGTCGCGGCGATACCGCAGGCCGGACTTGTCGGGGTGATCGCGTTCGGGGGCTGGCTGGCGCTGCACGGCTCCATCGGGCTCGGCACCTTCCTCGCCTTCGCCGCCTACGTGGCGACCATGACCTCGGCGACCCGCGCCATGTCCTCGGTGGTGATCCTGGCGCAGCTGACCCGCGCCGCCGCCGAGCGCGTCTTCCAGGTCATCGACTCCGCGCCGGTGATCGCCGATCCGCCCGTACCCGCCGCGCTGCCGGACGGCCCGCTCGGGATCGAGATGGATTCGCTCACTTTCGGATTCGATCCGGACCTGCCGATCCTGCGCGATCTCGACCTCACCGTGCGCCCCGGCGAGACGGTCGCGATCATCGGACCCGCCGGGTCGGGCAAGACGACGCTCTCGCTGCTGCTGCCGCGCTTCTACGCGCCCGACGCCGGGCACATCCGGCTCTTCGGCGACGGCCCCGACGCCGGGAAACCGGTCGACATCGCCGACGTGGCCGCCGCCGACCTGCGCGCCGCCGTCGGCGTGGTGTTCGACGATCCGTTCCTGTTCTCCGACACCATCGCCGCGAACATCGCCCTCGGCAGCCCGAGCGCCACCGACGCGGAGATCAGGCAGGCCGCCAAGCTGGCCGCCGCCGACGACTTCATCGGCGAACTGCCCGACGGATACGACACCGTCGTCGGCGAGCGCGGGCTCACCCTCTCCGGCGGCCAGCGGCAGCGCATCGCGCTGGCCAGGGTGCTGCTGGCCCGCCCGCGCATCCTGGTGCTGGACGACGCCACCTCCGCCGTGGACGCGGTCACCGAGGCCGCCATCTTCGACACCCTGCCCGACCGCGGCGGCCGCACCACGATCATCCTGGCGCACCGCGAGTCGACGCTCGCCCACGCCGACCGGGTCATCCGCCTGCCCGCGCCCGCTCACCGGCCGACCCCCGCGACGATCGAACCCGAGGAGCCGACGAGAACACCGCGCGCCACCGGGCGGGCGGGCGGCTTCGGCGCGGCGGCCGCGGACCTTGCCGAGACACCCGAACTGCGCCGGACCATCGAGGAACTCCCGCCCGCCACCGAGGAACCCGGCCTCGACGACCGCGCGCTGCGCGAACCCGACCCGGGCTTCCGCTTGACGCGGCTGATGCGCCCGGTGCGCTGGCTGGTGCTGACGGTGGTGAGCCTGCTCGCGCTCGACGCGCTCGTCGGCGTGGCCTTCCCGGCGCTGGTGCGCTACGCCATCGATACGGGTGTCAGCGCCGGACAATCCGACGCGCTCGTGCTGGCGGCGGTGCTCGGCGGCGGGCTGGTCGCGGCGGGCTTCGCGGTCGGCGCGGCGACCATCGTGCTCACCGCGCGCACCGGCGAACGCGTCCTCTACGGCCTGCGCGTGCGCAGTTACGCGCATCTGCAACGACTCGGGCTGGACTACTACGAGCGGGAACTGTCCGGCCGGATCATGACCAGGATGACCACCGACGTCGACGCGCTGTCGAGCTTCCTGCAGACCGGCGTGGCGACCACCCTCATCGGCGTGCTCACCTTGTTCGGCATCGCGGTGGCGCTGCTGGTCATCGATCTCTCCCTGGCCGTGGTCGCGCTGCTCGCCCTGCCGCCGCTGATCGTGGCGACGGTGATCTTCCGGCGCTTCTCCTCGACCGCCTACACGGTGTCGCGGGAACGCGTGTCGACGGTGAACGCCGATTTTCAGGAGAACGTCACCGGCCTGCGCGCGGTGCAGGCCAACCGGCACGAACCGCGCGCGGCGCGGCGGTTCGCCGAATACTCCGAGCGCTACCGCAACTCCAGGATGCGGGCGCAGCGAGCGATCGCGCTGTACTTCGCCTTCGTCATCGCCTGGGCCGACCTGGCGCTGGCCGCGGTGGTGTTCGTCGGCGCACGCGAGGTCGCCGTCGGCGCGACCAGCGCGGGCACGCTGGTCGCTTTCGTTCTGTATCTCCAGCTGCTGTTCGGTCCGATCCTGCAGCTGTCTCAAGTCTTCGACGGCTACCAGCAGGCCAGGGTCGGGCTGCGCCGCATCGGCGAGCTACTGCGCACGCGGTCCTCGATCGCCGCGGATCCGCCGGACGCGGTGGCGATCGCCGACGGTCTGCGCGGCGAGGTGGCGCTCGATCACGTGCGTTTCCGCTATCCCGGAACCGAGACTCCGGCACTGGACGATGTCGAGCTGCGCATTCCGGCCGGGTCCACGCTGGCGCTGGTCGGGCCGACGGGCGCGGGCAAATCGACGATCGTCAAGCTGCTCGCCCGCCTCTACGACCTGCCGCGGTCGTCCGGCGTCGCCGCTGTCACCGACGAGGCGGACACCGAACAACGCGATGCCGGGACCATCCGCGCGAAGTCCGACGCGGATGCGTCCGGCACAGCGACAAGCACCGGCGCGATCGTCGTCGACGACGTCGACCTCCGCGATTACCGCCTCGCCGATTACCGTTCCCGGCTCGGCATCGTCCCCCAAGAAGCTCACCTCTTCACCGGCGACGTCGCCAGCAACATTGCATTCGGACAACCATCCGCAACCCCGGAACAGATCCGCGACGCGGCGGCAGCGGTCGGTGCGACCGACATGATCGCGGCGCTACCCCTCGGACTGCGGCAACCGGTCGGCGAACGCGGGCGCGGACTGTCCGCCGGACAACGTCAGTTGATCGCCCTCGCCCGGGCCGAACTGGTCCGTCCGGACCTGTTGCTGCTGGACGAGGCCACCGCGACGCTCGATCCGGAAACCGAGTCGTCGGTGCTGGTAGCGAGCAGATCGCTGGCCCGAGGGCGCACCACGGTCGTCGTCGCGCACCGGCTCGGCACGGCCGCGCGAGCCGATCGGATCGCGGTCGTCGAGCGGGGCCGGATCACGGAATTCGGGACGCACGCCGACCTGGTCGCGGCGGGCGGAACCTATACCCGCCTCTGGGCGGCGGCCCGCGAAACGGGAGGAATATTCTCGGACCCGGACGAGTCTGCACAGAAGAGTTTGGGTCTGTCCGGTGGTGGGTAGCTTCGTCGATTTGCCGCTGGGCATATCCTCGACAGAGGGTCCATCGGCGCGCATCCGCTGATCCCCATGCCGGGCACGTCACAAACGTCGCAGCGCGAAGAACGAAATGAGGCGAACACCTGCTGTGAGCAGCTCAACTTCCCAGTTCGGACAGAACCAGTGGCTAGTCGACGAGATGTATCAGAAGTACAAGCAAGATCCATCATCCGTCGATGAGAGTTGGCACGAGTTCCTGGCCGACTACACCCCCGAAGCGAGCGGCGACGCCACGAACTCGCAGCCCACTGCGCCGACTCAGAACACTGCGCCGACCCAGACCGCTGCGCGCACCCAGACCGCCGCGCCGACCAAGAACTCCGCCCCGGCGCCCGCCCCGGCCGCGAAGCCCGCTCCGGCCGCCGCCAAGCCCGCGCCCGCTCCGGCTCCCGCCGCGAAGCCCGCGCCCGCCGCGAAGGCCACCGCCGCGCGCGCCCCCCAGACCACCCCGGCGCCGATCTCCAACGCCGCGCCGACCTCCGGCGGGCCGAAGCCCACCGAGGCCGCCGACGAGGCGAAGGTGCTACGCGGCGCCGCGGCCGCCGTCGCGAAGAACATGTCGGCGTCGCTGGCCATCCCGACCGCGACCTCGGTCCGCGCCATTCCGGCCAAGCTGATGATCGACAACCGTCTGGTCATCAACAACCACCTCGCTCGCACGCGCGGCGGCAAGATCTCCTTCACCCACCTGCTCGGCTACGCCATCGTGCAGGCGGTGAAGTCGTTCCCGAACATGAACCGGCACTTCGCCGAGATCGACGGCAAGCCGAACGCGGTCACCCCCGCGCACACCAACCTCGGCCTCGCCATCGACCTCCCCGGCAAGGACGGCAACCGCTCGCTGGTCGTGGCGGCCATCAAGGGCACCGAGGAAATGACCTTCGGTCAGTTCCACACCGCCTACGAGGACATCGTCCGGCGCGCCCGCGACGGCAAGCTGACCGCCGAGGACTTCTCCGGCGTCACCATCTCGCTGACCAACCCGGGCACCATCGGCACCGTGCACTCGGTGCCCCGCCTGATGAACGGTCAGGGCGCGATCATCGGCGCGGGCGCCATGGAGTACCCGGCCGAGTTCCAGGGCATGAGCGACGAGCGCATCGCGGACCTGGGCGTCGGCAAACTGATGACGCTGACCTCCACCTACGACCACCGCATCATCCAGGGCGCGGAGTCCGGTGATTTCCTGCGCACCATCCACCAGCTGCTGATCTCCGACGAGTTCTACGACGAGATCTTCCACGGCCTCGGCGTGCCGTACGAGCCGGTGCGCTGGCGCAAGGACATGAAGGAGCGCGGCGTCGACAAGAGCTCGCGCGTGCTCGAGCTGATCGCCGCCTACCGCAACCGCGGCCACCTCATGGCCGACACCGACCCGCTGCGCCTGATCAAGGACAAGTTCCGCAGCCACCCGGACCTGGACGTCACCCAGCACGGCCTCACCCTGTGGGACCTGGACCGCGAGTTCAACGTCGCGGGCTTCCACGGTCAGGAGCGGATGAAGCTGCGCGACGTGCTCTCGGTGCTGCGCGACGCGTACTGCCGCCACGTCGGCGTGGAGTACATGCACATCCTGGAGACCGACCAGCTGCAGTGGATCCAGGAGCGCGTCGAGCAGAAGCACGTCAAGCCGACCGTCGCCCAGCAGAAGTACATCCTGAACCGGCTGAACGCGGCGGAGGCCTTCGAGACCTTCCTGCAGACCAAGTACGTCGGCCAGAAGCGCTTCTCGCTGGAGGGCGCCGAGGCGGTCATCCCGATGATGGACGCCACCATCGACCAGTGCGCCGAGCACTCGCTCGACGAGGTCGTCATCGGCATGCCGCACCGCGGCCGCCTGAACGTGCTCGCCAACATCGTCGGCAAGCCGTACTCGAAGATCTTCACCGAGTTCGAGGGCAACATGAACCCGGCGGCCACGCACGGCTCCGGTGACGTGAAGTACCACCTCGGCGCGCGCGGCACCTACCTGCAGATGTTCGGCGACAACGAGATCGAGGTCTCGCTGACCGCCAACCCCTCGCACCTGGAGGCGGTCGACCCGGTGCTCGAGGGTCTGGTCCGCGCCAAGCAGGACCTGCTGGACAAGGGCGACGGCCCCGAGGGCTTCTCCGTCATGCCGCTGATGCTGCACGGTGACGCCGCGTTCGCGGGCCAGGGCGTGGTCGCCGAGACGCTGAACCTCTCGGGTCTGCGCGGCTACCGGGTCGGCGGCACCATCCACATCGTGGTGAACAACCAGATCGGCTTCACCACGGCACCGGAGAACAGCCGCTCCACCGAGTACTCCACCGACATCGCCAAGTTCATCGGCGCGCCGATCTTCCACGTGAACGGCGACGACCCGGAGGCTTGCGACTGGGTGGCGCGTCTCGCGGTCGACTTCCGCCAGAAGTTCCGCAAGGACGTGGTCATCGACCTGATCTGCTACCGCCGTCGCGGCCACAACGAGGGCGACGACCCGTCGATGACCCAGCCGTACATGTACGACGTCATCGACACCAAGCGCTCGGTGCGCAAGAGCTACACCGAGAGCCTGATCGGCCGTGGCGACATCTCCATGAAAGAGGCCGAGGACGCGCTGCGCGACTACCAGGGCCAGCTGGAGCGCGTGTTCAACGAGGTCCGCGAACTGGAGAAGTTCCCGCCGGGGCCGAGCGAGTCGGTCGAGGACGACCAGAAGGTGCCCGCGACCGTGCAGACCGCGGTCGACAAGGCCGTGCTGCAGCGCATCGGCGACGCCTTCCTCAACGTGCCCGACGGCTTCAACGTGCACCCGCGCGTCAAGCCGGTGCTGGAGAAGCGCCGCGAGATGGCCTACGAGGGCAAGGTCGACTGGGCCTTCGCCGAGCTGATGGCCTTCGGCACGCTGATCGACGAGGGCCGCGCCGTGCGCCTGACCGGTCAGGACTCCCGCCGCGGCACCTTCACCCAGCGGCACGCGGTGATCATCGACCGCAAGACCGCCGACGAGTACACCCCGCTGCACAACATCGGCAGCGAGAACCCGGGTTGGTTCGCGGTGCACGACTCGGCGCTGAGCGAATTCGCCGCCGTCGGTTTCGAATACGGCTACTCGCTGGGCAACCCGAACGCGTTGGTGCTCTGGGAGGCGCAGTTCGGTGACTTCGTCAACGGCGCGCAGTCCATCATCGACGAGTTCATCTCCTCCGGCGAGGCCAAGTGGGGCCAGCTCTCCGACGTGGTGCTGCTGCTGCCGCACGGCCACGAGGGTCAGGGTCCGGACCACACCTCCGGCCGCATCGAGCGCTTCCTGCAGTTGTGCGCCGAGGGCTCGATGACCGTCGCGGTGCCGTCCACCCCGGCGAACTACTTCCACCTGCTGCGCCGCCACGCGCACGACGGCATCCGTCGTCCGCTGATCGTCTTCACCCCGAAGTCGATGCTGCGCAACAAGGCCGTGGTGTCGGATCTCAAGGACTTCACCGAGTCCAAGTTCCACTCCGTGTTCGACGAGCCCACCTACGAGCAGGGCATCGGCGACCGCGGCAAGGTGAAGCGCGTGCTGATGACCAGCGGCAAGCTCTACTACGAGCTGGTCGCCGAGAAGACCAAGCAGAAGCGCGAGGACATCGCCATCGTGCGGATCGAGCAGCTCTACCCGCTGCCCAAGTTCCGCCTGAACGAAGCCCTCGAGGGGTACCCGAACGCGACCGACATCGCGTGGGTGCAGGAGGAACCGGCCAACCAGGGCGCCTGGCCCTTCTTCGGCCTCAACCTCCCCGAGCTGCTCCCCGAGCGCCTCGGCAAACTCCGTCGCATCTCCCGCCGCGCCATGTCGGCCCCGTCCTCGGGTTCGTCGAAGGTGCACGCCGTCGAGCAGGCGGAGATCGTCGCGGAGGCGTTCCTGCCCACCAGCTAACCCCCAGCTGCCTCGAACGCCGGGCGCGAAACCACTGGTTCCCAGTTGGTTTCGGCCCGGCGTTCGCCGTTTCCGGGTGCTGGGCGCGGCTTCGCTGGCGGGGGTGCGGGAATCATTTCTCTCGGCTCGATAGGAAATTGCGGGGCGACGCGGGTGGATGTGCCGACGGGACGGGGTCGCGGCTCATAGGGTGGGGGCGTTGCGCGCGTCGCGTGACGGAAGGGATTGGTGGAGCGTGGTTCCCGATGCGGGTGGGGGTTCCCTGGCCCTCGTGACGATGGGTATCGGCTGGGACGCGGCGGCCAAGCGGCGGTGGCTGCCCGGGAAACCGGCGGAGATCGATTTGAACGCGGCGGCATTGCTGTTCGCGAACGACGCGATCCTCGATGTGGTGTATCACGAGCAGCTGATGTCGCAGGACGGGTCGGTCCGCCATCTCGGCGACAGCACGAACGGCGAGGGGGACGGCGACGACGAGCTGATCACGATGGACCTGACCAGGATCGCGCCGCAGGTGAACACCGTGATCCTCCTGGTGACCTGCTACACCGGCCAGACCTTCGAGCAGATCGACAACGCCTACTGCCGGGTGATCGACGGCATGACCGAGACCGAGATCGCCCGCTACAACCTCAGCAAGCTGCACGCGCACACCGGCTTCCTCGCGGGCAAACTCGTTCGTTTCCAACAGGGTTGGGAGTTCCGCTCGATCGACGAGGAGATCCAGGCCGAGCATCCGGTCGAGGCGGTGCCACAACTCGCCCCGTTCCTCGTCTGAATGCGAATCCTCGTCACGGGCGCCAACGGCTACCTCGGCAGCGCCGTCGCCGGGTGGTTGCCACGCGACGGACACCAGGTCGTCGGACTGGCGCATCGCGAACAAGACCGTCTCCCAAAAGGATTGCCGATCCGGTTCGCCGATCTTCGTGAGCCGGAACGGCTTACGGCGGCCGTGCGGGATGTCGATGTCGTCTGTCACCTGGCCGGACTCACCCGCGCCAGGGAATCGGTCGCCGACCCGCTGCCGTACTTCCAAGTCAACGTCGGCGGCACCGTGGCGCTGCTCGACGCGATGGCACGGGCGGGCGTCGAGAAACTGGTGTTCGCGTCGACCGTCGCGATCTACGCCACCGATATCCAGCCGATGACCGAAGACCTCCCCGACGCACCGCCCCACCCGTACGCCGCGAGCAAGCAGGCGGCCGAATCCGCCATCGCCGCCCAGGCCGCGACCGGCCGCCTCGCCGCGATAGTCCTGCGCATGTCCAACATTGTCGGCGGCGCCGACACCGACCCCACCCGCCTGCTTCCCCGCCTGCGAGCCGTCGCGGCCGGGACCGGCGCCCGCCTCCCGGTCAACGGCGACGGCACCGCGACCCGCGACTACCTCCACATCGAGGACGCCGCCCGCGCCTTCACCGCCGCCCTCGCCCACCTCCCCGCCCCGGGCGCCTGCCACCGCTACAACATCGGCAGCGGAACCGGCACCAGCATCAACGACCTGATCGACCTCACCTCCCGCCTGACCGGCCGCCCCATCCCGGTCGACCACCACCCCGCCGCCCAGGAACCTCCCACCTTGATCGCCGACAACTCCCGCGCCGCAAGGGAACTCGGCTGGCGACCGACCTGGGATATCGATGCGATCGTGCGCGAGATGTGGGCCGATCGACCCGACGATCACCCAGCGCACGACGTCGATCCGGCTCGCCAGCGTTCAGCGCTCGATCAGCTCGCGGCCATGGACCACAACCCCTTCCTCACCGACGACGAAATCGCTGCCCGCGAGAACCGCGAGCGCCCGACTTAGCCGATCGCACGCGCCACCGACCGGTTCGGCTCCTCGAGCACACCCGTAGCGCAGCGTGGCGAACCCGAGTCCGCTCAGCCTCGGAGCGCGGAGGCCAGCTCCGGGCTCAACGCGAGCGCCAAGGTGAGCAGCGATTCCACCAGGAGTTCGACGAGTTCCTCGCGGCTGATCGGCTCCGTGCGCAACCAGGTGAGGGTGGTTTCCTCGACGAACGCGATCCATCCGCGCATGCCGAGCATCAGGCGCGGGTGGTCGGCGGGGTCGATGGGGGTCGGCGCCTCGGCGAGGATGATGCCGATGATGGCGTCACGGGTCTGGTCGACCAGCGGGACCAGGTCGGGGCTGACGCTGGTCGGGCCGCGCAACAGCGCGAGGTAGGACGTGCGGTTCTCGCTGACGTAGTCGACGTAGCGCTCGATCGAATCGCGCAGCATGTCGAAGATGCTCAGCGACCGGTCCGGCGCCACCCGCTCGAGCAGTTCGGCGTTCGCGTGCCGGACGACCTCGCGCTGAAAGTCCTGCTTGGTGGGGAAATAGTGGAACAGCAGACCGCGCGAGATCCCCGCCTGGGCCGCGATCTCGCTGACCGAGAGTTCCTCGATGGTGCGCTCGCCGAGCATCGTGGCGCCCAGCGCGAGTAGCTGTTGACGGCGTTCGTCCGGACTCAGCCGGGTCCGCTTGCCGTTCTCGCCGTGGCTCTTGCTCACGGACTCATGCTACTGAACGGAATTCAATTACTGTTGACTCACGCTCAATAAGCTCGTAGTCTCACTTACATGAGTCGCAAGGTTACAGACAAAGCTGTCGGCGACCGGTCCGTCCGCCACGCCAAGACGATCATCATCGGCAGCGGTTTCGCCGGTCTGGGTCTCGCCATCCGGCTGAGCCAGCAGGGCCGCAACGATTACCTGGTCCTGGAGCGCGGCAGCGATGTGGGCGGCACCTGGCGGGACAACACCTACCCCGGCGCCGCGTGCGACGTCCCCTCGCACCTGTACTCGTATTCCTTCGCACTCAATCCGAATTGGTCGCGCTCGTTCTCCCGGCAGGGCGAGATCCAGTCCTACATCCAGGGCGTCGCGAAGAAGCACAGCGTCCTCGACAAGCACATCTTCGACTGCGACGTGACCGGCGCCCGCTGGAACGACGACACCGCGCAGTGGGAAATCACCTCCAGCAAAGGCGATTTCACCGCCGACACCGTCGTCTCCGCGGTCGGCGCGCTCTGTGAGCCGAACCTGCCCGACATCAAGGGCATCAACACCTTCGAGGGCGAGATCTTCCACTCGGCCCGCTGGAACCACGACGCCGACCTGACCGGCAAGCGGGTCGCGATCATCGGCACCGGCGCCTCGGCGATCCAGATCGTGCCCTCGATCGCGCCGCGGGTCGCCTCGCTGGACGTCTACCAGCGGACCGCGCCGTGGCTGCTGCCCCGCATGGACCGGCCGTACCTGAAGGCCGAGCGGCTGGCGTTCAAGTATCTGCCCGGCGTGCAGCGGCTCTCCCGCGCGGCCATCTACGCCGCCCGCGAGACCCAGGTCGTCGGCCTCGCCAAATTCCCCGCGCTGATGCAGGGCTTCCAGCTGCTCGCGAAGGCGAAGTTGCAGTACGAGATCCGTGACCCCGAGCTGCGCAAGAAGGTCACGCCGGACTTCCGCATCGGCTGCAAGCGGATGCTGATCTCCAACGAGTACTACCCCGCGCTGAGCCGCGACAACGTCGACGTGGTCACCGACGGCATCCGCGAGGTCCGCGCGGGCTCGATCGTCACCAAGGACGGCACCGAGCGAGAGATCGACGCGCTGATCGTGGCCACCGGCTTCCATGTCACCGACTCGCCGACCTACGAGACCATCACCGGCAAGGACGGCCGGACGCTGAGCGAGGTCTTCGACGAGATCGGCCAGCAGGGCTACAAGGGCTCGACGATCGCCAACTTCCCCAACATGTTCTTCCTGCTCGGCCCGAACGTCGGCCTCGGCCACACCTCGATGGTGTACATGATCGAATCCCAGATCAACTACATCGCCGACGCGCTCGCCACCGTCGATCGCCTGGGTCTGCGCACCGTCGAAGTGCGCCGCGAAGTGCAGGACGCCTACAACAAGGACCTGCAGGCCAAGCTGAGCAAGACGGTGTGGAACACCGGCGGCTGCGCGAGCTGGTACCTGGACAAGCACGGCAACAATACGACGCTGTGGCCCGACTTCACCTTCCAATTCCGTAGGCTGACAAAGCATTTCGATGTCTCGGCCTACGCGACGACAACCGCGCCCGCCGATCTGAAAGCAGTGTGAAACCAGTGAGCAACGATGCTTACTTCCAGAACAAGGTCTGTGTCATCACCGGAGCCGGCTCCGGCATCGGCCGCGCGCTGGCCGAGAACCTGGCCAAGCGCGGCGCCAAGCTCGCGCTCTCCGACATCGACACCGACGGCCTCGCCGAGACCGTTCGCCGCTGCGAACAGCTCGGAGCCAAGGTCAAGTCGGATCGGCTCAACGTGGCCGAGCGCGAGGCGGTGCTGCTCTACGCCGACGCCGTGCAGGAGCACTTCGGCGTGGTGCACCAGGTCTACAACAACGCGGGCATCGCCTTCCACGGCGAGGTCCTCCGCTCGGAGTTCAAGGACATCGAGCGGATCATGGACGTCGACTTCTGGGGTGTCGTCAACGGAACAAAGGCGTTCCTGCCGATGCTCATCGAGTCCGGCGACGGGCACGTGATCAACGTGTCCAGCCTGTTCGGCCTGATCGCCGTGCCCGGCCAAAGCGCTTACAACTCGGCCAAATTCGCGGTGCGCGGCTTCACCGAGTCGCTACGCCAGGAGATGCTCGTCGCCAGGCATCCGGTGCGGGTGACCTGCGTGCACCCGGGCGGCATCAAGACCGCCGTGGCCCGCAACGCCACCTACGCCGAGGGCATCGACAGCAAGAACGCCGCGTCCATGTTCGACAAGAAGCTGGCCATCCACACCCCGGCGATGGCCGCGCAGACCATCACCGAGGGCGTGCGCAAGGGCCACGGCCGAGTGCTGATCGGCTGGGAGGCGAAGCTGCTCGATATGTTCGTGCGCGTCACGGCCTCCGGCTACCAGCGCATCGCCGCCGCGGTGAACCGGCCCTTCCTGCCCTGACGACCATGCGAGAGTTCGACATTCCGCTGCCCGTCGGCCGCGTGCTGCTGAAGCCGGTCTTCCGGATGATGCTGAACGCTCGGCTGCCGTTCACGGTGCAGCGCACGCTGATGGATCTCGGTGCGCCACTGCAATTGATGCCCTCGGGCGTCACGGTGCGCAAGACCCGGCTCGGCGCTCGTCCGGCCGAACTGCACATCGCCGACTCGACCAGCCCGACCACCGCCGTGCTCTACCTGCACGGCGGTGGTTACGCGGTCGGCTCGATGGCCACCCATCGCTCGCTGGCGGCGCGGCTGGCCCGCGACACCGGAAGCGCGGTGTACGTCATCGACTACCGGATGGCGCCGGAACACCCGTTCCCCACGGGCCTGGACGACGCGGTCGCCGCGTTCCTGGAGCTGGTGTCGGAGAAGAATTTCCGGCCCGATCAGATCGCCCTCGCGGGCGATTCGGCGGGCGGCGGCTTGAGCATGGCCACCGCGCAGCGGCTGATCGCCGAGCACGGGATGACACCCGCCGCGCTCGGCCTGATGCGCCGTGGACCGACCCCAACGAGATCCCCGATCGCGACGGCGACACGGTGATCAACAAGGCGTGGTCGCGCGCCTGCGCCGCCGCCTACCTCGGCGACGGCGACGGGAACGATCCCCGCTACGCGCCGCTGCGCGGAGTGCTGCACGGGCTGCCGCCGACCTACGTGCAGGTCGACGTCAGCGAGCTGCTGCACGCGCAGTGCGTCGCGCTGGTCGCGGCGCTGCGCGGCGCGGGCGTGCACGTGCGGTTCACCGAGAGCCGCGGGCTATGGCACGTCGCGCAACTGCAGGCCGGGCTGTTCCGGCCCGCCGCCGTCGCGCTGCGCGAACTATCCGATTTCCTGCGCGATGCCGTCCAACCGGTGTCGGCCAGCGACCTAGGATAAGACGACAAAAGGAGTCCTGGAAGTGTCGACCGATTACCGAGCAGCGAGATTTTCGGTGGTCGATGACACAGCCCGGCACAAGGTGTCGTAGATTACTGGCGAGTAAACCCACGTGGAAGGGCACTGATGCGAGAGTTCGAAGTCCCGGCTTCCTACACCATTCCGGATGACGCGAACAATTCCGACAACGTCTTCCGCCACGCCGAGCAGTCGCCGAACGCGGTGCTGTTCAACGTGCCGAATGGCAGCGGCGGGTGGCGCGACGTCACGGCGGCGGAGTTCGCCAAAACTGTCACCGGCGTGGCCAAGGGCATCATCGCCTCCGGCATCGAACTCGGCGACCGCGTCGCCATCATGGCCCCCACGCGTTACGAGTGGGCCGTACTCGACTTCGCCATCTGGGCCGCGGGCGGCTGCACCGTCGCGATCTACGACAGCTCCGCCGCCGAGCAGGCCAAGTGGATCCTGCAGGACTCGGCGACCAAGCTGCTCGTCGTCGACAACGACAAGCACCGCGCCACCATCGACGAGATCGAGGCGGGCTCGCTGCCCGATCTGAAGGAAACCCTGCAGATCGAGAAGGGCGCCGTCGACGAGCTGATCGCCCGCGGCGCCGAGCTGGACGACCAAGCCGTGCACGACCGCCGCGCGCAGGTCGGCGCGGCCTCGCCCGCCACCCTGATCTACACCTCGGGCACCACGGGCCGCCCCAAGGGCGTCATGCTCACCCACGCGAACCTCTACGCGGAGTCCAAGTCCGACCGGATCGCGCTGAAGCAGTACATCATCGAGGGCAGGAAGACCCTGATGTTCCTGCCGCTCGCGCACGTGTTCGCGCGCGCGGTGGCGCTGACGGCCTTCGACGCCAAGGTGATCGTCGCGCACACCTCCGACTGGTCCACCCTGGTCGACCAGTTCGGCAGCTACCGGCCGCACTTCATCCTCTCGGTGCCGCGCGTGTTCGAGAAGGTGTTCAACGCCTCCAAGCAGAAGGCGCACGACGGCGGCAAGGGCAAGATCTTCGACGCCGCCGCGGACACCGCCATCGCCTACAGCGAAGCGCTGGACAACGGCGGCCCTGGCCTCGTGCTCAAGCTCAAGCACGCGGTGTTCGACAAGCTGGTCTACAGCAAGCTGCGCGCGGCCCTCGGCGGGCAGTGCGAGGCGGCTGTCTCCGGCGGCGGCCCGCTGGGCGCGCGCCTCGGCCACTTCTTCCGCGGCGTCGGCGTGACCATCTACGAGGGCTACGGCCTCACCGAGACCACGGCCGCCATCACCGTGAACACCCCCGAGCACATCCGGGTCGGCTCCGTCGGCCGTCCGGTCGAGGGTCACGCGGCGAAGATCGCCGAGGACGGCGAGCTGCTGCTGCGCGGCTCCGTGGTGTTCGGCGGCTACTGGGGCAACGCCGAGGCCTCCGAGGAAGCCTTCGAGGACGGCTGGTTCAAGACCGGTGATCTCGGCGCCATCGACGCCGACGGCTTCGTGACCATTACCGGCCGCAAGAAGGAAATCATCGTCACCGCGGGCGGCAAGAACGTCTCCCCCGCGCTGCTCGAGGACTCGCTGCGGGCGCATCCGCTGATCAGCCAGGTGATGGTGGTCGGCGACGGCCAGCCGTTCATCGGCGCGCTGATCACCCTCGACCCGGAGGCGCTGCCCGGCTGGAAGGAAAGGCACGGGCTGCCCGCCGACACCGCGATCGAGAAGCTCATCGAGAACGTCGAGCTGGTCGCCGAGATCGACGCCGCGATCGCCGAGACCAACAAGAAGGTCTCGCACGCCGAGCAGATCAAGAAGATCCGCATCCTCGCGGTCGACTGGACCCAGGAGGGTGGCGAGCTCACCCCGAAGATGTCGCTCAAGCGCGCCGTCGTGATGAAGCAGTACGCCTCCGAAGTGGAGAAGATCTACAGCTGATCGGCTGATCGCCGAAGGGCGCTGTTCGCGGGTTCGTCTCGCGGACAGCGCCTTTCGCGTTTCGCAGCGTATTCACGAGGTACGCGACCACGTCGCGGCCGCTCTCGACGCGCTCCTGCATGGTGTCCGCCCGCCCGCCGACGCACTGCGCGCCCTCACCGCCGCCCAGTCCGCCGCCCCAGCCGTCCGCCGTCTGCACTGGGACGGCGCCGCGATCGTCGCTACCCCTCACCGGGCCGCCGCCTCCGCCGCGCGCCTGTCAGCGGTCCTCGCCGAAGCCGCGGCCGACCTCCTCACCGACTCCGCCCTCACCGAACTCGAGCGCTGCGAAGCCGACGACTGCGTACTCCTCTTCCTCCCCGCTCACCCCAAACGCCGCTGGTGCTCCCCCGACCGCTGCGGCAACCGCGTCCGCGTGGCGCGCTACTACCGCAAGCACAAGGAGTAAGCGGGGCTGGCGGGCCCGCCCGGTCGACGCGAGCGAAATCGTGGTCGGTGGACTTCGGGTCGGGCGCGGGCGGGGTGGGCGCAGTAGGCTCGCGGCATGGCCGTACTGCGGTGGCGGGTAGCTGCCGGGATACTGTCCGCCGGGTTGGCGCTCGGCGTGGCGGAGCTTGTCGCGGCGTTCATCAGGTCGGAGAGCGCGCCGATGTATGTGCTCGGCTCGACCGTGGTCGACCACACCCCCGACGGACTGCGCGAATGGGCGATCAGCACGTTCGGTACGGCCGACAAGACGGTGCTTTTCGTCTGCATGGGGATTGCCGCGGTTCTCGTCGCGGGTCTCGCGGGCGCACTCGAACGCGTCGATCGCGCGACAGGCTCCACGCTGCTCGTCTTCTTCGGCTTGGTCGCCGCCTTCCTCGCGGCCGAGCGCTACGGTTTTCTCGCCGCGATACCTACCGTAATCGGCGTGGCCGCAGGCGTTTACGCGCTCCGCGTGCTGACCGAGCAGATCGCTGACGCGTTTCCCGGCGCACCATCCGAAGTGTCCGCACCGGCCACGCCACCGTCCGGCCGCACGACTTCCCCATCACCGTTATCCCCTCAGGTTCACCCCGGCTCCACCGCGAGCATCGCATCCGAAACCTCTGGCGCACAGTCCGACTCGGATGCGCCCGAACGTGCCGATCGGTTGCAGGCACCGGGTTCGACGCGCAGCGATGCCGGAACCGCGGCTCACACGGACACCGCCGCGGCCGCGAGGGCCGACACCCCCGCCGACCCGCCCAGCGAAGCAGGGGACGGTTCCAGCCGCACAACGGGACCGCAGCGGCGGGATCTGTTGCGAGGGCTGGCTGTCACCGGGGGTGTGGCGGTGCTGGCCGGAGTGGGTGGGCGGTTGTTCGGAGCCCGGCGCGGGGATGTCTCCGCAGAGCGGGCGGCGGTGGTACTGCCGAGACCGACCGAGCCGGGGATCTCCTTGCTGCCCGACGCCGATCTGCGGGTGCCCGGGCTGACGCCGTACATCACCGCCAACGACGACTTCTATCGGATCGACACGGCGCTGTTCCTTCCGCAGGTGTCGATCGAGGACTGGTCGCTGCGCATCCACGGCATGGTGGACCGCGAAATCCGCATCGGCTGGGCGGATCTCGCGCGGCGGCCGGTCGTGGAGCGGCTGATCACGCTGGCCTGCGTTTCGAATCCGGTGAACGGCGATCTGATCGGGAACGCGCTGTGGCGCGGCTACCGCCTCGATGAGTTGCTCGCCGAGGCCGGTCCGCATGCCGACGCCGACATGGTGCTCTCCCGCAGCAAGGACGGCTGGACGGCGGGCTCCCCGCTGGCCGTGCTCACCGACGGCCGCGACACCCTGCTCGCGGTCGGCATGAACGGCGAACCGCTGCCGGTCTCCCACGGCTACCCGGCCCGGCTGGTGGTGCCCGGCCTCTACGGCTACGTCTCTGCCACCAAATGGGTGACCGAACTCGAGGTCACCCGGTTCGACCGCGCCACCGCGTACTGGACCCGCCGCGGCTGGTCGGCCCACGGCCCGATCAAGACCGGCACCCGCATCGACACACCGCGCGGCCGCGTTCGCCGACCACCCGGCCGCGTCCCCGTCGCGGGCGTGGCCTGGGCCCAGCACCGCGGCATCACCGCCGTCGAAGTCCAGATCGATGACGGCGACTGGCGCCCCGCCCGCCTGTCCACCGAACAGTCCATCGACACCTGGCGCCAATGGGTGTACGACTGGGACGCCACCCCCGGCACCCACACCCTCCGCGCCCGCGCCACCGACGGCACCGGCGAAACCCAAACCGCCGACCGCCGCGACGTCATCCCCGACGGCGCCACCGGCCACCCCACCCTGACGCTCACCATCGGCTGATCTTCGTGCTGGACCACCGCTGACCCAGTACCGGCCGCACGTCGTGCTGGAGCCGGGCGGGACCGAGATCATCGATATGCCCGTGCGTTTGAAGGTGGACTGGGAAGGACTTTCCGGGCTCGTACGTTGACCGCCGCATCTCGGAGTTCCGGGATGCGACGGTCAGCCGAGAGTCAGGCCTTGACAGTGTCGACCTTGGTGGGTTCGTCGGTGGGGGTGGCCGCGCCGTGGCGGATGAAGAGGGCCGAGGCCAAGACGCCGATCAGCAGGATGGCGGCGGGGAGGAGGATGGATTCGCTGAGAGCGGAGCTGAATTCGCCCAGGATCTGCGGGGGAATGGGGCCGTGGCCGACGCCTTCCGCGGTGGGCGCGCCGCCCGCGAGTCCGTTGGCGGACATGCGGGCCGCGATCAGGGCGCTGATGGCGGCGCTGCCGAGCACCGAACCGACCTGGCGGGTGGTGTTGTAGATGCCCGCGCCCGCGCCGGCCTGCTGAACGGGCAGGTTGTGGGTGGCGGTGGCGGCCAGCGGCGCCCAGATGCAGGCGTTGGCGAAACCGGCCACCGCGGCGGCCACCAGGAACCACGCGAGGTTCGAGTCCGGCGTCATGATCGCCGACCACCAGAAGATCGAGACCGCGAACAGCGCGAAGCCGAGGGTCGGCACGACGCGCGGGTGCAGCCGGTCGGCGAACTTGCCGACGAACGGCGCGAACACGCCGGTCACGATGGCCATGGGCGCGAACACCAGCGCCGACCTGGTCGGCGACATCTCCCGGACCGCCTGCAGATAGAAGTACGCGGGCACCATCACCGAGACGACCGTCGCACCCATCGCGGCGATGGCCACGTTCGACAGCGCGAAGTTGCGGTCACGGAACAGCGCGAGCGGCACCAGCGGCTCGCCGGTATTGCGCGCCTGGTTCAGCACGAACAGGCCGAGCACCACCAGACCCGCGCAGATCGTCAGCCAGATGCGGGCCGACCAGTCGTAAGTGTTGCCCTCCTGGATGCCGAACACGAGCAGAAACATGCCGACGCCGCTGAGCAGCACGCCGGGGATGTCGAACTTGTGCGGGTTCGTCGGCAGCGCGGGCACCAGCCACACCGCCAATACGAAGGCGATGATGCCGACCGGCACGTTGACGATGAAGATCCACTCCCAGCTCAGCCCATCGACCAGCACGCCGCCAAGGATCGGGCCGACCAGGGTGGCCAGACCCGCGACGCCGCCCCACAGACCCATGGCCGCGCCGCGCTTGTCCGGCGGGAAGGTGCGGGTGATCACCGCCATGGTCTGCGGCGTCATGAGCGCGGCGCCGAGGCCTTGCAGGGCGCGCGCCGCGATCAGCATGCCGACGGTGTGCGACAGCCCGCACCACAGCGAGGCGGCGGTGAAGACCGCGAGGCCGATCAGGTAGATGTTCTTGGGCCCGTAGCGATCACCGAGGCGGCCGGTGACCAGCAGCGGCACCGCGTAGGTCAGCAGGTAGGCGCTGGTGACCCAGATGACCTGGGAGATGTCGGCCTGGAGATCCCGCATGATCGCCGGGTTGGCGACCGCCACGATCGTCATGTCCAGCAGGATCATGAAGAAGCCGATCACCAGCGCCAACAGCGCCGGCCACGGATTGCGTTGGGTGGACATGGATTTCGTTCCTCTCCAGGAGGGTCGTCGGCTGCGGTCGGTCGTCGAGGTCACGGCGACCACCCAGTCGGGCGCCGCGGTGTGGGCGGCGGTGTCGGAGGGGTGCCGTCACCCCAGGGGTGTTCGGGCCCGTCGAGCCGTTCGCCGGTGCGCGGGTCGAACTCCTCCCACTCGAGTGCGCCGCCGGCGACTTCGTCGAGGAAGCCGACCAGCCACGCGTGCTCGGCCGCGACGGTGGCGCGCAGATAAGGCAGCACAATCCAGTAGCGGCGCGGCACCTCGTGGGCGCGGGCCCACTCGGCCATCGTGGCGAGGTCGGTGAGATCGTTCTCGAGGTGCGCGACGCGTTCGCGCACCAGCGCGAGCACCTCGTCCTTCGGCAGGTTGTGCGCTTCGCCCAGCGCGACGGGGAAGAGCGGGTATTCCCGGGTGGGATACCGCAGTATCTCGGCGATCCTGGCGCGCAGCGCCGCACGCCCGGACGCGGTGATCCGGTAGATGGTGCGCTCGGGGCGGTTGCCCGCGCGGTCGACGCCCTCGGCGCACACCAGTTCCTGGTCGGCCAGCCGGGCCACGGTGTGATAGAGCGAACCCGGCCGCAGCTTCACGACCAGGTTCTCGCCCCGCCGCAGCATCAGCTGATACATCTCGTACGGATGCATCGGCCGCTCCTCGACCAGCGCGAGCACCGAGACCGCCAACGCGGTCAACGTCGGACGTGCCTCGCCCATGTGATCACCTCCCGCTGGAATCCACCCGCCGCGCCGCGGGAGACGAGCCGCCGAACCTGAACGCGCACGGTAGTCGCGGGCTCCGACATGCTCCACACTGAATACTCCAGTTGGAATATACGGCCCGGAGCATTAGTGAGGCAAGAGTGTGAAACGCCAGTGAACGTGTGATCAGCGGCACCACATGGACGCGACTCGACTACCCGCCGCCGAGTCCGTCATGCCGAGCGGCGGAAGCGCGCGACACCCCGAGACAGCGGCGAACCGACCGATCCCAGCCGAAGCGACGTGACGAACGAAACCGGCGGTCCCGGCGAGCACGCCCGATAAGACACCGCGCACAGGACGACGACGGCGGCGGCGCGACGCCTACAATCCGTGCGCGTCCAACCAGGCTCGCGCGACTTCCCCCGCCGCAGCGCCGTCCCGAACCCGCCGGATCATGTCGACCAACTCGTCGGTCGTGAGCTCCCCCGCCACATAGTTCAACTTCCGAACGCGCTGATCGTCGAGCAGCCCCTTGCGGAACACCGGCACCACGTTCTCGGCGCGAACCGCGTAGTCGGCATCGGTCAACACCGTCAGCCCCTCGGTGACCGGGGCCGTCAGCGCGGACGGTCCACCGACCACGCCCGCTTGAATCGAATTGTCCAGCAGAGCGTTTCGCAGTGCCTCCGCATCGGCGAACGGCGTCTCCCCCGCGAAGTCGCACCCCGCCACCTGCGCCACCGCGGGACCACGCGACACATCCGGCGCGGGTGCCAGCCCGGCCCGCAGCTCCGCGCACCGCGGCACGAGCTCGGCGACCGAATCCACGTCGTCCCGACGCGCGGCCTCCGCCGTGACGAGCACCCGCGGCCGCAGATCGGTCCCGTCGGCCGGATCCGAGACGACCAAACCCTCCGGCAGCGAACGATTCAGATCCTTGACCACGTCGGAAGGTGTGCGCGCGGCGGACCCGCTGTTGTAGTGGGCCAGCAGCTCGCCGGTGTGCTCACCGACCAGCGCGACCCGACCGGCGTCGAGTGCGGCCAGATATTCGGCCCGCGCACCGAGATCCGGCAGCACGGCAACCGGCAGCCCGGTCCTGGACAGCGCACCGGCGTAGATCTCCGCGAGCACCCGCGATTCGACCGCGTCTCCCGCGCCGACCACGAAGGGCGGACCGGCATCGTCGTCTCCGCAGGATACGACCGTCGCCGCCGCGGCCGCGACGACCAGCACCCGGGCAAGCACCCGCCTCGACGCGGCCAGAACCACCGGCGACACCAACTCTCCGAAGACGACTACAGCCGACAGAAACACCCAGTTGCGGGCAGTATGGACAACCAGAATGTACCGGTGCCCGTCCGGCCAAGGCCGCACGCACCGTCCGCATCTGCCGGAAGGACTCCCGTGAAGACCACGATCACCCCCCTTGCCGGGCGATCGGCGCTGCGGCTCGCGCTGCGCGCCTCCCAGCTTTTCGCCGCCGCCACACTCCTCGCCGTCGGCATGATCCTGTCCGCCTGCGGCGATTCCGATCCGCTCGCCGCCGACGGCGACTGTGCGGGCGAGAGCTTGATCGTCGGCTCGGCGAACTTCCCGGAGTCCGAGACCGTGGCCCACGTGTACGCGGAGGTGCTGCGGATCAACGGCTTCCAAGTGGACACCCGGCTCAATATCGGCAGCCGCGAGGCCTACATTCCGGCGCTGCGCCAGTGCGCGATCTCGGTGATTCCCGAGTACACCGGGAACCTGTTGCAGTACCTGGACAACGACTCGACCGCGACCAGCGCCGCCGACGTCGAGGCCGCGCTGGCGGGCGCGCTCGGCGACCAGCTGGCCACCGCCGCACCGGCGCCCGGCCAGGACTCCGACGCGGTAGTGGTCACCGAGGCCACCGCCGAACGCTGGAACCTGCGCACCATCGCCGATCTCGCGGCGCATTCGGCCGAGGTGAAGTTCGGCGCGCCCGCGGAATTCCAGGAACGGCAGGGCGGCCTGCCCGGCCTGAAGGAGAACTACGGTCTCGACATCGCCGCGAACAACTTCGTCCCGATCGCCGACGGCGGCGGTCCGGCCACCGTGCGCGCGCTGGTGGAGGGGCAGGTGACCGCGGCCAACATCTTCACCACCTCCCCCGCGATCGCCGAGAACGATCTCGTGGTGCTGGAGGACCCGAAGCACAACTTCCCGGCGCAGAACGTGATTCCGCTGTTCAACTCCGCCAAGAAGTCCGACAAGGCCGTGGCCGCGCTCAACGCGGTCTCGGCAAAACTCACCACCGAGGAGCTGATCGAGCTGAACGAGGCCGTGTCGGGCAGCAGCAAGACCGAACCGGCGGCGGCCGCCAAGGCATGGGTCGCGGCGCAGGGGTTGAACACACCCGTCGGGTGAGCCCGCGGGTGAAGGGAGGGCAGCAGTGTCGGACATCGTGTTCCGCGGCGTCAGCAAGACCTATCCGGACGGCACGCACGCCGTCACCGACCTCGATCTGCACATCGAATCCGGCTCGTTCACCGTGTTCGTCGGACCGTCCGGCTGCGGCAAGACCACCTCGATGCGGATGATCAACCGGATGATCCAACCCACTGCGGGCACGATCACCGTTGCCGGACAAGACATCTCGACCGCGGATCCGGTCCGGCTCCGCCTCGGCATCGGTTACGTGATCCAGAGCGGCGGCCTGCTGCCGCACCGCACCGTGCTGGACAATGTCGCGACAGTTCCGGTGCTGCGCGGCGACTCGCGGCGGGCGGCGCGCAAGGCGGCGCTCGAAGTGCTGGACCGAGTGGGCCTGGACCGCGGCTTGGCCCGGCGCTACCCCGCGCAGCTCTCCGGCGGTCAGCAGCAGCGAGTCGGCGTGGCGCGGGCGCTGGCCGCCGACCCGCCGATCCTGCTGATGGACGAGCCGTTCAGCGCCGTCGACCCGGTGGTGCGCGCCGAGTTGCAAAGCGAAATGCGGCGGTTGCAAGCCGAATTGCACAAGACCATCGTGTTCGTCACCCACGACATCGACGAGGCCATCACCCTCGGCGACCGACTCGCGGTCTTCGGCCGCGCCGGCGTGCTCCAGCAGTACGATCCGCCGCAGCGCGTGCTCGCTGGTCCCGCAACGGATTTCGTCGCCGAGTTCGTTGGTCGCGATCGTGGTTATCGCGGTCTTTCCTTCCGCTCGGCCGACGACGTTCCGCTGCACGACATTCCGACCGCCACCGCGGGCGCGGTCGGCGCGCTGCGTCTGGAGCAGGGCGACTGGGTGCTCGTGGTGGACGAAGCGGTCAAGCCGCTCGGCTGGGTCGACGCGACCGCCGTCGAAGCGCGGCGGGCGGGCAGGCCGCTCGCGGACTGCATGTCGGCGGGCGGTTCGTTGTTCACCCCCACCGGCGACCTGCGTCAGGCGCTGGACGCCGCCATCTCCTCGCCATCCGGAATCGGTGTGGCCGTGGACGATTCCGGTCTGCTGCGGGGCGGCGTACTCGCCACCGAGGTGATCGCCCAGCTCGCCGAACAGCGCGGCGCGGAGGACGTCGAACGCCACCGGATCGCCAACGAGCAGGGGCTTTCCGACGGCGACGGGACCGGTTCGTGAACCGCGCCGACTTCGTCCCGGGTCCGGTCGAGGAGCGGGAGACCGCGTGCGATACCTGATCGACAACTTCTCCGAGATCCTCGAGATCACCAAGACGCACCTGTATCTCGCCTTGCTGCCCTTGCTGTTCAGTCTGGTGATCGCCATCCCGGCGGGCGCGGTGATCCGGCGAATCCCGTGGCTGCGGCGGATCACCGTCACCGCGGCGAGCCTGGCCTACACCGTGCCCTCGCTCGCGCTGTTCGTCATAATCCCTCCGCTGGTGGGCATTTCGGCGATCGACCCGTGGAACGTGATCATCGCGTTGACCATCTACTCGACCGCGCTGCTGGTCATCGCGGTGCCGGTGGCGCTGGACTCGGTGCCCGCCGCCGTGGTCGACGCCGCCGACGCCGTCGGATTCGGGCCGCTGCGGCGCACGCTGACCGTCGACATGCCTTTGGCCATACCGGTTTTCGTGTCGAACTTGCGCGTCGTGGTGGTCACCGATATCGCGATGGTCTCGGTCGGCGCGCTGATCGGCGTCGGCGGTCTCGGCAAGCTGTTCACCCAGGGCTATCAGCGCGACTACCCGGACGAGATCGTGGCGGGCATCATCGTGACGCTGGCGCTCGCGCTCGTCTTCGACCGGCTGGTGTACCTGCTCGGGCGCTGGGCGACGCCGTGGACCAGGGCCGACGGGCGAACCAGGCGAGGGGCGCGCGCGTGAACCTGTTCGTCGACGCTTGGCACTACTTCACCGACGGCGCCAACTGGGGCGGTCCCACCGGCATCGAATTCCGCTTGGCGCAACATCTTTGGTACACGCTGCTGGCCGTGGCCGGGTCCGCGCTGATCGCGGTGCCGCTGGGCCTCGTCATCGGCCATCGACGGCGGGGCGCCGCGGTGCTCGTCGGCTTCGCCAACGCGATGCGCGCGCTGCCCACCCTCGGCCTGCTCACCTTCCTGGTGCTGTTGCTCGGCCTCGGCCTGATTCCGCCGCTGCTCGCGCTGCTCACCGTCGGCATCCCGCCGCTGCTCGCCGGCGCGTACGCGGGCGTGGCCAACGTACCCGCCGACGTGGTCGACGCCTCGCGGGCTATGGGCATGACGGAGCGGCAGATCCTGTTCCGGGTGGAAGTCCCCAACGCCATGCCGATCGTGGTGAACGGCCTGCGCGGCGCCACCCTCCAGGTGGTGGCCACCGCGACGATCGCGGCGTACGTGAACCTCGGCGGGCTCGGCCGCTACATCTTCGACGGGCTCGGCCTGCACCGATACGACCGGGTGCTGGTGGGCGCGCTGCTGGTGGCCGCGCTGGCGATGCTGCTGGACGGGCTGCTCGCGCTCGTGGTCTGGGCGACGACGCCCGGGACCGGTCGGCTGCGCAGGACACCGGCCCAGGACGACGTGCCGCAAGCCGCACGGTGACGACCGCACTCCCGTAGCGAGCGCGGATAGACGCCTTGACCACGAGTGTGATCTAGGTCACGATGACTGTGGCCGTAGGAGTCGTCAGCCGTGCACGCGCTCGACGCGACTGTGGCACACCGTGTCGAGACCCTGCGCAACCTCGAGTCCTACGGGCACCCCAACCCGAGACAGGAGGATTGCCGTGAGCATGAACGCACCGATGAAGGCACGCGACATCATGCACGCCGATGCCACGTGTATCCCCGCGGACGAAACGCTCGACCGCGCCGCTCAACTGATGCGCAACCTGGACGTGGGCGCGCTGCCGATCTGCGAGAACGACCGCTTGGTCGGCATGGTGACCGATCGTGACATCGTCGTGCACTGCATCGCCGAGGGACACGATCCCGGCCGCGTCCGCGCCGGTGATCTCGCCAAGGGCACCCCGCGTTGGGTCGACGCCGACGCCGAACTGCGGCAGGTGCTGGACATGATGGAGCAGAACCAGATCAAGCGGCTGCCGGTCATCGAGAACAAGCGCCTCGTCGGCATGATCTGCGAATCAGACCTGGCCAGGAACGTCACCGACGCCCAGCTGGCCGAATTCATCTCGGCCGTTTCCGTGCCGCACTGACCGTCGCAGGATGCGGCAAACAACCACCGGGCGCAGACGACTAGCTGCGCGCAAAACGACGCAGGGCGCCTCGTTCGCCGTTGAACGGGGCGCCCTGTGATTGCGTAATCAGTTGTTACGCAACGCCCTCCGCACGCGCGGCGGCGGCGACGGCCTCGGCGACGGCCGGGGCGACCCGCGGGTCGAGCGGGCTGGGGACGATCTTGTCGGGGCCGAGTTCGTCGGCGACCACGCTCAGGATGGCGTCGGCGGCGGCGATCTTCATGCCCTCGGTGATGCGACGGGCGCCGGCGTCCAGCGCGCCCTTGAACACGCCGGGGAAGGCGAGCACGTTGTTGATCTGGTTCGGGAAGTCGCTACGGCCGGTCGCGACGATGGAGGCGTACTTGCGCGCCACGTCGGGGTGGATCTCCGGGTCCGGGTTGGACATGGCGAACACGATCGCCTCCGGCGCCATCGAGGCGATGAGTTCCTCGGCGATCAGGCCAGCGGAGAGCCCCAGGAACACGTCCGCGCCCGCGAGCGCCTCGGCGGCGCCGCCGGTGAGTCCGCGCGGGTTGGTGCGCTGGGCCAGGTCGGCCTTCACCTCGTTCAGGTCGGCGCGATCGCGGCTCACGACGCCCTTCGAGTCGAGCACGGTGACATCCTGCACACCCGCGGCGAGCAGGATGTTGGTGCACGCGATACCCGCCGCGCCCGCGCCAGACACCACGACCTTCAGACCGCTGATGTCACGTCCCTGCACGCGAGCCGCGCCGTTCAGGGCGGCGAGCACCACGATCGCGGTGCCGTGCTGGTCGTCGTGCATGACCGGGCAGTCGAGCGCCTCGATGACGCGCTTCTCGATCTCGAAGCAGCGCGGCGCGGAGATGTCCTCCAGGTTGACCGCACCGAAGCTGGGGCGCAGCCGGATCAGGGTCTCGACGATCTCGTCGACGTCCTTGGTGTCCAGCACGATCGGGATGGAGTCGAGTCCGGCGAACTTCTTGAACAGCGCGGCCTTGCCCTCCATCACCGGCAGCGAGGCGCGCGGGCCGATGTCACCGAGGCCGAGCACGGCGGTGCCGTCGCTGACCACGACCACCAGCCGGTCGGTCCAGGTGTATCGCTTGGCGAGCGTCTCGTCCTGAGCGATCGCGCGGCTGACCTGAGCGACGCCGGGCGTGTACGCGATGGAGAGGTCGCGCTGCGTCTCCAGCGGAGCCGAGAGCTCGACCGAGAGCTTGCCGCCGAGGTGTCCAGCGAAGATTTCGTCGTTGGTGATTTCGGACAAACTCGCGGTGGCATTCGGTGCGTCAGTCACAGGTGACACGATTTCACTCCTGCTCGGGTCGGGCTGAACCGGGGGACGGTTACCGCCGGGTATTTCGTAATAGGTGATTCATACCGCTCATCGAGTGCGCTGACCGGGACGTTTCGAGTCGGGATTGCGGTGTCGAAACCCGATGATCAGCTCGAGACGTGGCGCTGCACTGATCCGCAGAGCGGGAGCCGGACGGGTGGGTCCGGACGGAACATGCGGGGCGATCCTCGGGGCACAACGGTACGTTGCGCGGCTCGGAGCACCGTGATTCCCGAACCCGGCGGTGGCGTAGGAGGGGAATCCGACACATTCTGCCAGCCGGTCCGATGACTTGCCAAACCGGTGTGTCGGATCCCGGTTGCGCGTCATATTCCGAGGGTAGGTGGCTGTAATTACCCCGAAGTTAGGGGAAACTCGCATCCGCACATCAGGCGGCGGTGAGTTGTCATATCGCCAGACGGTCGGGCGGTGTGAGGTCCGGCCCCCGCTGGTCCGGGACGATCCGCGGGATCTCGGGCAGTCCCGGCGCGGGCTCCGAGCCGACCGGCACCTGGCCGCGCACGACGGACGGCGCGCGCACGATGGGCGCGGGCTCCGACGGTACTCGCCGCGATCGTTCGGCGCTCACCCAGACGCTGTCCATCCCACCCGACATCAAGTGGACTCGCCACTCGGCTCCCGCGTCGGGGTGGTCGGTGCGCCGGTGCATGCCGCGGGTCTCGGTGCGTGCCAGCGCGCTGTGCTTGGTCCATCTGGCCACCGCGAGCAGGGCCGCGGCCTGCCTGGCGCGCACCCGATCGGCGCCGATGCCGCCGAGGGCGTACGCCGCGCCGGGCCACATGCCGTCGAGTTCGGCGATGCTGTCCCGCAGGCTGCCCGCGCTGCGCCAATAACTACGGCGCAGCGGCAGCGTGTGCTCCTGAACCAGTCCGACGATCGCGCGCGGATCGATGCGCGCCCGCGCGGCGAGGCCCGCGCCGGGCACCGGACGCACCGCGCGCACCGGGCCCCTCTTCCGAGCGAAACGGGCGGCGCCCGCGCCCGCCCACACGCCGGACGCGATGGCCCACGCTCCGCTGTGACCGCCGATTCCGCTCACCGCGCCGGTGACCACCTCGCGACTCGTCGCGTCGCCCGCGCCGTACAGCCCCGCCACCGTGGTCGCGCAGTCCGGACCGGTGAGCGCCAGGCCGCCCGTTCCGCGCACCGTTCCCTCGAGCACCGCGTGCAGCGGCACCCGCCGGAATCGGTCGACCGCGCCCTGCCTGGCGAGCCAGTGGCGCGCCGTCTCCGGCACGTCCTCCAGCGCGGCGAACACCCGCCGCCCGTCGGCGATGGCCGCGAACGCCCCGTGCCGACCGCCCGCGACGACGTCGCCGTTCTCGTCGTAGAGCGTCCCGAGACGCAGCGCGAGACCCGAGGCGAAACTCGGATGAATGGCGGGTGTGAACGAATTCAGCGCGGGGCCGAGGGAATAGGCGCTGGAGAATTCCATGCCGGACAGTCGCGCGCCCACCTCGGCGGCGAGCAGCAGACCGTCGCCGGTGGCCACGTCGGTCCCCGCGCCACCCGAGAGGAACGCGCATCCGCCGGTGGCCACCACCACCGCGCCCGCGCGGATCGTCCAGGAACCGAAACCGTCGTTCTGCTGCACGCCCGCCGCACCCGCGATTACGCCGTCGCCGTCGCGCAGCAACTGCAACGCGGGATGGTGATCGAGGACGCGCACTCCCGCCTCGATCACGGTGCGGCGCATCCGGCGCAGGTATCCCGCGCCGTCCATGCGAACTCGCGGCGAGCCGCCGCGCGGGTCGTCGGGGAACCGGTAGCCCCAGCCGACCAGCTGTTCGATCCGCCGGTGCGTCTCGTCGAAAACCCGGTCGAGCCACTCCGGATCGCCGAGGTGTCCGCCGTCCGCGTGCGATCGGCGGACCGCCGCGTCCCTGGCCGCGCCGGGTGGGATGTTCCAGACCGTGGTGCTCCCGAACGCAGAAGGCCCGCTGCTTCCGCAACGGGCCTTGTCGACGAGCACCACCCTCGCCCCTCGGGCGGCAGCCGAGACGGCCGCCCAGGCTCCGGCGGGGCCGCCGCCGAGAACCAGCACATCCGTCTCGATCTCACTCACAAGAAAATGTTCGGCCACAATTCACCCGGCCGCAACCAGTACCGGACTATCAGCCCCACCACTGTGTCCAAAGCAATACACCGGTGACCAAGAAAACTACCGCGGACCCGAAAAAGGCGAGAAAACCCCGATGCCTATCCGAAAACATCTGCGCCGCAAGCACTGTCGCCGAGGCGATCAGATGCCAGGTTACCGATTCCGTGCCCGGGCCGGGGAAGCCGCGCTGCCCGCCGATCAACGCCGCGCCGACCACGACCAGCGTCAGCAACACCGTGCCCGCGGCGACCACGCCGCTGATCGCACGCAGATATCTCACGACGTGATCACGGGCACGCCCGTCGCCTTGCCCGCGAGCTCCTCGAATTGCGCTGGGTCGGTGGTGAATTCACCGAGACGGATGGTCTTGTTCGCGCCGTGGTAGTCCGACGAGCCGGTGGTGAGCAGGCCTAGTTCCTCGGCCAGGCCGGTGAGCACCGCGCGATCGGACGCGGAATGGTCGGGATGGTCGACCTCCAGGCCGCCGAGCCCGAGGGTGGCCAGCTCGCGGATGTCGTCGGTGGCGAGCAGCCGCCCCCGCTTGCGGGCCCTGGTGTGGGCGAGCACGCTGACCCCGCCCGCGCCCGCGATCATCTCGACGGCGCGGTGCAGCGGAGTGTCGGCCTTCTCCGCGTAGTACGGACCGCGCGGCGCGAGCAGCTCGGTGAAGGCGGCGTCCACGCTCGGCACCACACCCGCCTCGACCAACGCGCGCGCCAGGTGCGGCCGCCCAGCCGAGGGGCCCGCGGAGGCGAGCACCGCGTCCGGGTCGATGGGCAGTCCGTCGGCGGCCATCCGCTCGGCCATCGCGCGCAGCCGGTCCACCCGCTCGGCACGCAGCCGCTCGCGCTCCTCTGCGAAACCACGGTCGGTCGGATCGAAGAGGTAGGCGAGCAGATGCACCGGCACCGGCCAGCCGTCCTCACCGAGACCGACGCACGACATCTCCATTCCGCGTACCAGGGTCAGGCCCTTCGGTAGCGCGTCGACCGCCTCGGTCCATCCGGCCGTGGTGTCGTGATCGGTGATCGCGATCACGTCCAGACCGGCGGCCGCCGCGTTCCGCACCAGTTCGGCGGGGGTGTCGGTGCCGTCGGACGCGGTCGAATGGGTATGCAGGTCGATGCGCACGTCCTCCAGTCTTACAGTGCGTGATCCGCGGCGGGCACGGCAGCCGACGGCCTCGACCGGCCGCGGCCTCTACCATCGTCGTCGTGCCATCCATCCCGCCCATGCCGTCTTTCCGCGGGCAGGGCCGCGCGGCGATGCCGCGGCCGCGCATTCCGGTTCCCACCGCGCGCGCCATCGTCGACTGCGCCGTCTACGTCGACGGGCAGCGGCTGCCGGGGCGGTTCACCCACGCCGAGGCGCTGGCCGAAGTCCGCTCGCGCGGGACGGGCTTCGTGTGGCTCGGGCTGCACGATCCGGACGAGACGCAGATGGCCGATATCGCTTCCACCTTCGACCTGCATCCGCTCGCCGTCGAGGACGCGGTCAAGTCCCGCCAGCGGCCCAAGCTGGAACGCTACGACGACACGCTGTTCCTGGTGTTGCGCACGGTCTCCTATGTGCCGCACGAAATGGACAGCGTCAGCGAGATCGTCGAGACCGGCGACATCATGGTGTTCACCGGACCGGATTTCGCGGTGACAGTCCGGCACGGCGAGCACACCGGCCTCGCGGGGGTGCGCCGCGAACTCGAGGACCGCGCCGACCAGTTGAGCCACGGCCCGTACGCGGTGCTGCACACGGTGGCCGACCACGTCGTCGACTCCTACATCGAGGTGGCGGCGCTGGTGGAGAACGACATCGACGAGATGGAAGAGGCGGTCTTCACCCCGCGCGACCACGTCAGCATCGAGTCGATCTACCAGCTCAAGCGCGAAGTGGTGGAGTTGCGTCGCGCGGTGAACCCACTCGCCGCGCCGCTACGACTGCTGGCCCACAACCCGGATCTGCCGGTGCCCAAGGAGATTCGGCGCTACATGCGTGATGTGTCCGACCACCACACGACCGTCGCCGAGCGCATCTCCGATTTCGACGAATCGCTCAGCGAACTGGTCGGCGCCGCCATGGCCAAGATCACCATGCAGCAGAGCACCGACATGCGGAAGATCTCGGCATGGGTCGCCATCGCGGCGGTCCCGACCATGGTCGCGGGTGTCTACGGCATGAACTTCGACCACATGCCGGAACTGAGGTGGACCTACAGCTACGGCGTATGGTGGCTGCTGGTCCTGGCGGTGTGCATCGGACTGTTCATCACGTTCCGCCGCAACAACTGGCTCTGACCGCCGCTACAGCGTCGCCGCACCGCGACCCGGATCCCGCACGTCGATGCCCGCTTCGGTCCACGCGTCGCGCAGTGCCTGCGCACCGCGCACCCGCACCCAGGCCGCCTCGGTCGCGGTCACCGGCGTCACCGTCAGGTACTTGACCGGCTCGGCGGGCTCGGGCAGCACGATCTGCGGTATCTCGCTGTCGCCGAGCAGCGCCGCGGTGAACGTCGAGCCCTGCCACATCGGCTCCCCGAGATCGAGCAGCGCGTCGGCTTGCAGCACAACGCCTTCCACGGAGGGCGTGGCGACCAGGATGCCGAGTGCCTTGGGCAGCCCAGGCATCGCGGTGCCGGAGCGCAGCGTCAGCACCAGCTCCGCGCGCGGGCCGCGTATCGGATCGGCGTGCAGGTCACCGGGATCGCCCATCGGGTGGCGCGAGCCGCCGAGCGTCGCGTAGTGCACGACGTCGCCGTCGACGATGCGCAGGATCTCGATCGGCTCAAGCCCCAGGAACGTCACCGAGGCCGAATCCACGCCGCTTTCGGGCACGCCGTAGTGGTCGAGCACGCCGGTGCGGACCCTGTCCATCACGTTCATGCGTTCAGATCGCCAACCGCGCGAGCATGTCCCGCGCCTGCTCGGCCGACTTCGGGTCGCAGAGCACGTCGTAGCGACCGGCCACCAACTGCATGGTGGAGGCGAAATCGCGCTGACCCTTGGTGGCCGCGTACGGAATCGAGGTCGAGATGACGCCGAAGATGATGCCGCCGACCAGGCCGACCAGCAGCGGGCCGAACGCGCCGCTGGTGGTGAACAGGCTCAGCAGCAGGCCGAGGAAGAGGCCGAGCCACGCGCCGGAGACCACGCCGCCGCCGATCACTTTGCCCCAGTTCAGGCGGTAGAGAACCCGTTCGACCTGCATCAGGTCGACGCCGACGATCGTCACGTCCTGCACCGGGAACTGGTTGTCGGCCAGATAGTCGACCGCGCGCTGCGCCTCGGCGTAGGTCGGATAGGAGCCCACCGGCCAGCCCGACGGCGGGGTCGGCAACCCCTGGCGGGCGCGGTTCGTGTTCCCCAAGGGATTCGTCATGGCTCCATTCTGCTATTCCGAGCGGCCGTTCGGTGATGTGAAACGCGTGGTGCGCGTCATTCCGGCGGCGCGCCCCTTCTCGGCGATCACCTGGGCCATCTTGGCGCTGGCCTCGTCGATCATCTCGTCGCCGAGCATGACAGCGCCGCGCGCGCCGCCCGCGGCGGAGGTGTGGAAGGCGTAGGCGTCCAGGATTTCCTCGGCCCGGTCGTAGTCGGCCTGGCGCGGGCTGAAGATCTCATTGGCCGCGTCGATCTGGCCGGGGTGCAGCACCCACTTGCCGTCGAAGCCGAGCGCGGCGGTGCGCGCGGCGGCCCTGCGGAAACCGTCGACGTCGCGAATCTGCAAGTAGGGGCCATCGATCGCCTGGAGGCCGTGGGCGCGCGCGGCGAGCAGGATGGTCATCAGGATGTGGTGGTAGGCGTCGCCGGTGTCGTAACCCTCGGGCTGTTCACCGACCACCAGGGTGCGCATGTTGATGCTCGCCATGAAGTCGGCCGGGCCGAAGACCAGCGCCTGGACGCGCGGGCTCGCGGTCGCGATCTCATCGATATTGCGCAGGCCCATCGCGTTTTCCAGCTGCGGTTCGATGCCGATCCGCCCGACCTCCAACCCGTTGGCCTTCTCCACCTGGGTGAGCAGCAGATCCAGCGCGCGCACCTGGCCCGCGTCGGTGACCTTCGGCAGCAGGATCGCGTCGATGGCCCGGCCCGCGCCCTCGACGACCGTGATCACGTCGGAGTAGGTCCATTCGGTCGTCCAGTCGTTGACCCGCACCACGCGCAGCTGCGTGCCCCAGCCCGGCTGATTCAGCGCGGCCACGATATTGGCGCGGGCGGCGGCCTTGGCGACCGGCGCGACCGCGTCCTCCAGATCCAGGAAGACTTCGTCGACCGGCAGCCCCTTGGCCTTCTCGATCATCTTGGGGTTGCTGCCCGGCACGGCGAGCACCGATCGGCGCGGCTTCATGGAGCCTCCTGTCTAGTCTGGCAAGCATGGCAGCTACCAGGGTGTACGTCGCCAGGCTTGCCGGCCTGGCGGTGCTGGGACCGGACGGGGAGTCTATCGGCCGGGTCCGCGACGCGGTCGTGGCGATCCGCTACGACCGTCAGGTACCGCGCGTACACGGACTGGTCGTCGAATTGCCGAGCAGGCGCCGGATTTTCGTGCCGATGTTGCGGGTGACCACGATCGAACCGGGCAATGTCACGCTCAATACCGGCACCGTCAGCCTGCGCCGTTTCCAGCAACGACCTGGCGAGATGCTGGCGCTGGCGCAGATCGTGGATTCCAAGGTGCGGGTGGACGATCCGGATCTGCCCGACCTCGCGGGCGTCGACGTCTTCGTCGTCGATCTCGGCATCGAACTGACCAGGACCAGGGATTGGCGGGTCTCCCGGGTCGCGGTGCGCGGACACCGGCGCATCGGACGGCGGCGCACCGTGCACGTCGTCGACTGGACGACGGTGTCGGGTCTGACCCCGTACGAGATCGGCAGGCCGGGCCAGGACGTCACCCAGTTGCTCGAACAGTTCGAGGGCTTGCGGCCCGCCGACGTCGCGCACCTGCTGCGCGAGCTGCCGGAGAAGCGCCGCATCGAGGTGGCCGAGGCGCTGGACGACGAGCGACTGGCCGACGTGGTGCAGGAACTGCCCGACGACGATCAGGTCGACCTGCTCGGCCACCTCGAGGTGCGCCGCGCCGCCGACGTGCTCGAGGCGATGGACCCGGACGACGCGGCCGACCTGCTCGGCGAACTGCCGACGGGGGAACGTGAATCGCTGCTGGCGATGATGGATCCCGAGGAATCCGAGCCGGTGCGCAGGCTGCTCGCGCACTCCCCCGACACCGCGGGCGGGTTGATGACGACCAAGCCCGTGGTGCTGACGCCCTCGACCACGGTCGCGGAGGCGCTGGCCAGGGTGCGCAATCCGGACCTGACGCCCGCGCTCGCCTCGATGGTTTTCGTGGTCCGCCCGCCGACCGCCACGCCCACCGGGCCCTACCTAGGCTGCGTGCACATCCAGCAATTGCTGCGCGAACCGCCCGCGCATCTGGTCGGCGGCATCATCGATGCCGATCTCGCTCCGCTGCGCGCCGAGGTGCCGCTCTCCGCGGTGACCCGGTATTTCGCCACCTACAACCTGGTCTGCGGTCCGGTGGTGGACGACGAGAACCATCTGCTCGGCGCCGTCAGCGTCGACGACGTGCTCGACCATCTGCTGCCGGAGGACTGGCGCGAGGAAGAGCAGCACGAAGGAGTCGCGGCGCATGAGTGAGAAGAACCCGGCGGCGGGCGTCGGGAGAGTGGGGCCGGGCTCGGCGCGGCAGCGCTTGGAGACGCCGGTCGAGTCCCGTTTCCGATTCGACTGGGACGCCGAGGCATTGGCGCGCAGCTCCGAGCGGGTGGCCCGATTCCTGGGCACCGGACGCTATCTCGCGCTGCAGACGATCGTGGTGATCATCTGGATCCTGCTCAACGTCTTCGTCGTCGCGCTGCGCTGGGATCCGTACCCGTTCATCCTGTTGAATCTCGCGTTCTCCACGCAGGCCGCCTACGCGGCGCCGCTGATCCTGTTGGCGCAGAACCGTCAGGACAACCGCGATCGGGTGGCGCTGGAAGAGGACCGGATGCGCGCCGCACAGACCAAGGCGGACACCGAATTCCTCGCCCGCGAACTCGCAGCGCTCCGTATCGCGGTGGGCGAGGTGGCGACTCGTGACTATCTGCGCCGCGAATTGGAGGAGATGCGTGAGGTTCTCGACCGCATCGAGGAGGCGTCGGGCCAGGACGGCAACACGCCGCGTGAGTTGAAGTCCGGCAAGGCGAATCGCAAGAAAACCTCCGGTGGAAAGCAGTCCCAGGTTCAGGTTTCGCCGCCCGTTGCTGATGATTGACCGGAAATGCTCAACAACCTTCTGACCGCTGGGTAACCTGGACAACGTTGTCCTGAGCGGGCCGGGGTGTGGGATGTCCCGGACACCGCACCCATGACGTAGAGGATTGGTGTGGCCGAATGCGAGTTTCCGCTCCGATAACCATGTCGGCCCTCGTTGTCGCAGGTCTGGTCGCCTCCGGCTCGGCGCCCCACAACACGACCGCGAGTGCGCCGCCGCAGGCGCCGGAGGCGCGGCTCGCCGCGTCCAGCGGTCAGGGCGGCGCCGGCAACGGCACGGACACCGACCTAGAAGGCCCTCTGTCTCGGACAGTAGGTCTGTTGCCGGTCACACCGGAGACGCCCCGCAAACTTCGAGCAATGACTCCGCTGAAGGACGGGCTGCCGATGTTCGGTGGCACGATCCCCTTGCACGACGTCACGCTGCCCGCGGTCGGTGGGGCACTGGGCATTCCGGAGATCGTGCTCGCCGCGTACCGGAACGCGGAACTGGCGATGCAGTCCTCGATGCCGGGGTGCGGGTTGTCGTGGAACCTGCTCGCGGGGATCGGGCGGATCGAGTCCGGACACGCCGGAAGCGGTCGCACCGACGCGGCGGGCACGACGGTGACCCCGATCTTCGGACCGGCGCTGGACGGCACGTTGCCGGGCAACGAAGTCATCAAGGCCACGGACGGCGGATACGTGCGGGCGATCGGCCCCATGCAATTCCTGCCAGGGACTTGGAGTCTGTACGCCGCCGACGGCAACGGTGACGGAGTCTCCGACCCGCACAACGTCTTCGACGCCTCGCTTGGCGCGGGCAAGTACCTGTGCTCGGGCGGGTTGGACCTACGCGATCCCGCGCAAGAGCTACGGGCGGTGCTGCGCTACAACAACTCGATGTCCTACGCGGCCAACGTGTTGAGCTGGTCGACGGCCTACCGCACCGGCGGCCGACCGAGCCAGGTCACCATCTCGCCGGAGCTGGTTCCGCCCGGCTCGGCGCCGATCATCGCCGCGAACCCGGACATGAGCGCGGTCGAGAGGACCCTGCCGACCCCCACCTCGCCCGCGGACCAGCCTCCGTCGACGGCGCCCGCCGCGCCCGCCCCCGCGCCGGCCCAGGTGATGATCACGATCCCCGGCCTGCCGCCGATCCCGTGCGGAATCTTCTGCCCGCCACCGCCGCCGCCCGCCAACCCGTGCTCGCAGGTCGCGGTGCCCGCGCCGATGCCACGCCCCGGCGAGTCGGGACGTCCGCTCGGCCCGCGACAGGAATTCGGCGCCGATCCACTCGATCCGAACGACTCCGCGCTGGCCGAGGACCCTGCACGCGCCGAGGATCCCGCCCGGGCCGAGGCTCGGCAACCGCAGCCGTATCCGGCGTGCGCACCGCAGGTGCAGGCCCTGCCCGCGCCCATGCCGGATGCTCCCGCTCCCGCGCCCAACCCGGCGCAGCCGAATCCACCCGTCCAGCCGAACGCCCCCGAGCAGCCGAACACCCCGCAGCAGCCGAACCCGGAGCCGGAGGTCGCCACGACCCCCGAGCCCGCGCCCGCCGCGCCCGCCCCGACCGAACAGCCCGGCATCACACTGCCGTTCGGCATCGTGATCCCGCTGCCGCCCGCTCCGCCGCAGGGCTGAGACCAAACCCGAATCCAGATCACGAAGCAGTAACAAAAAGATCTCGAATACGGTAGCCTCTCCTTCGTCCACGAAGGGCTCGTCAGCGAGCCTTTGTGTAACCGAGGAGGGTCACCACACCGTGGGGCGTCACCGCAAGCAATCGCCTAACACCGTCAGGCGCGGCTCCGTAATCGCACTGACCGGATTGGTTCCCGCCGGATTCGTGGCCTGCGCCGCCGCATCCGATCTGGACTCCGATCAGGCCGCCGTTCAGCAGATCCCCGACGACCAGGACGCGCTCGCCGCCAAGCCCGTCGACTCGATCGAGTTGGTCGCGCACGCCATGGCCGAGCAGCGTTCCGTCGCCCCGCCAGTCGTGAAAACCGTTGCGCTGTCCGCCGATCGGACGAAGGCCGATCTGCCCGCCGGAGCGCTCGGCGTGCCGGGCGTCGCGATCGCCGCCTACCAGAACGCCGAGCGCACGCTGGACGCGGAGAACCCCACGTGCAACATGCCGTGGAACCTGCTCGCCGGCATCGGCCGCGTCGAGTCCACCCACGCGTTCGGCGGCAAGGCCGACACCGACGGCAATCCGCTCAGCCCGGTCTACGGCCCCGTGCTGGACGGCTCGCTCGCGGGCAACAACGTCATCCACGACAGCGACGACGGCGCCCTCGACGGACTCGGCGGCTACGACCGCGCGGTCGGCCCGATGCAGTTCCTGCCCGAGACCTGGAAGCGTTACGCCGCCGACGGCAACGGCGACGGCATCGCCGACCCGCAGAACCTCTACGACGCCGCGCTCACGGCGGGCAAGTACCTGTGCGCAGGCGGCTTGAACATGAGCGACCCGGCCCAGCAGTCCCGCGCAATCCTGCGCTACAACAACTCGATGGCCTACGTCGCCAACGTCATGGCGTGGGCGAATTCGTACGGCTCGGGGGTCGCACCGAAGCCCGCGCAGTTGCCTCGGATCTGACCCGCCTAAAATTTCCGTTATGCCAGTGGTAACGGAAACGGATGTACGGGGTGCGCTCGCGAAGGTCGACGACCCGGAGATCCGCAAACCGATCACCGAACTGGGCATGGTGAAAAGCGTCGCCATCGACGCCGAAAGCAATGTCCATGTCGAGGTCTACTTGACGACGGCGGGCTGCCCGCTGCGTACGGAGATCACCCAGCGGGTCACCAAGGCGGTGGCCGACGTCCCCGGTGTCGGCGCGATCTCCGTCGACCTCGACGTGATGAACGACGAGCAGCGCACCACCCTGCGCAAGCAGCTGCGCGGCGACTCCGCCGATCCGGTCATCCCGTTCGCCCAGCCGGGCTCGCTGACCCGCGTGTACGCGGTCGCGTCCGGCAAGGGCGGCGTCGGCAAGTCCTCGGTGACGGTCAATCTCGCGGCCGCCATGGCCGCGCGCGGCCTGTCCGTCGGCGTACTCGACGCCGACATCTACGGACACTCGGTGCCGCGCATGCTCGGCACCGACTCCCGGCCGACCCAGGTCGAGCGGATGATCATGCCGCCGGTCGCGCACGACGTGAAGGTCATCTCGATCGCCATGTTCACCCAGGGCAACACGCCCGTGGTGTGGCGCGGCCCGATGCTGCACCGCGCGCTGCAGCAGTTCCTCGCCGACGTGTTCTGGGGCGATCTGGACATCCTGCTGCTCGACCTGCCGCCGGGCACCGGTGACGTGGCCATCTCCATCGCCCAGCTGATCCCGAACGCGGAGATCCTGGTCGTCACCACCCCGCAGCTCGCGGCCGCCGAGGTCGCCGAGCGGGCGGGCTCGATCGCGCTGCAGACCCGGCAGCGGATCGCGGGTGTGGTGGAGAACATGTCCTGGCTGGACCTGCCGGACGGCAGCCGCATGGAGCTCTACGGCTCCGGCGGCGGGCAGACCGTCGCCGACAGCCTGTCCCGCGCGGTCGGCGCGACCGTCCCGCTGCTCGGTCAGATCCCGATCGAACAGAAGCTGCGCGAGGCGGGCGACGAAGGCACGCCGATCGTGCTGAGCGATCCGGACAGCGCGTCGGCCAAGGCGCTGATCGAGGTCGCCGACAAGCTCGCGGTGCGCCGCCGTGGGCTGGCCGGTATGTCGCTCGGCATCGACACCACGCGGCACCTGTAACCGCGCCTCCCGCGCCGCGTCGGTTCCGTCCTCGGGTTAGCGCTCGGTCGTGAACAAGCATGTCGGAGCGGCGGAATAAGCTCGTGTCATGCTCACGCTGCTGTTGTACGTGCTGATCGTCGGCCTGGTGGCCGCGGTGCTGTTCCTGCTCGCGAGTGCGGTCTTCGGGCGCGGGGAGGAACTCGGTCCGCTGCCCGAGGGCACGACGGCCACCGTGTTGCCCGCCGAGGGCATCACCGGCGCGGACGTGCGCGCGCTGCGGTTCCAGCAGGTGGTACGCGGCTACAAGGCGGGCGAGGTGGACTGGGCGTTGGCGAGGCTCGCCGCGCGCATCGACGAACTCCAGTTGCAACTGGCCCATGCCCGCGGTGAGACGCCGCGGATGAGCAAGGCGAGCGCGGAAGCGGCGGCGTCCCGTCAGGAGACCCCGGCACCGCATCGCGACACCGCGGATTCGGCGCGTCCCGACCCTGGGAATTCGGCGCGCCCCGACGCCGGGGGTTCCGCGCGTCTCGACGCCGGGAATTCCGCGCGTCCCGACGCGATGGTCACCTCCCGCGACGACACCGAGCGCACGGCGACGCCGTGGCCCGCGCCGAGCACCCGCGAACAGCCGTGACCGCCCCGCTCGCCGCCGACGGCAGGATCCGCTGCCCGTGGGCGGAGTCCTCTCAGCTCTACCGCGACTATCACGACTTCGAATGGGGCGAGCCGCTGCGCGGCCCCGACGCGATGTTCGAGCGGGTCTGCCTCGAGGCGTTCCAATCGGGTCTGTCGTGGATCACGATCCTGCGCAAGCGCCCGGCCTTCCGTGCCGCGTTCGCCGACTTCTCCATCGAGAGGGTCGCCGCGTTCGACGACGCCGATGTGGCCCGCCTGCTCGACGATCCCGGCATCGTCCGCAACCGCGCCAAGATCGAAGCCGCCATCGCCAACGCGCGCGCTGCCCGCGCGCTCGACCGCGGCCTCGACGAGTTGATCTGGTCGTTCGCGCCGCCGCCTCGACCGCGTCCGAAGATCATCGCCGACGTTCCCGCGACCAGTCCCGAATCCATCGCTCTGGCAAAAGAATTGAAGCGGCGCGGGTTCCGTTTCGTCGGACCGACCACCGCCTACGCGCTGATGCAAGCAACGGGAATGGTGGACGATCACCTGGCCGATTGCTGGGTCGGAAGTGACCCGCACAACACCGCCCGAGCGATCACATTTCGAACTCAGGTATCCGTCCACATCGGCGATAGGGAAGAATAGGACCGGTGTAGCTCGCCAAATACCGGTGAGCTACCTGGTTGGTGACAACTGTAGTTCCAAGAAAGTGCGCAGAAAACCGCGCAGATCTGGAGGGAGCAGAGGATGGCGGCCATGAAGCCCCGCACCGGGGACGGTCCCCTCGAGGCAACCAAGGAAGGGCGTGGAATCGTTATGCGGGTTCCACTCGAGGGTGGCGGGCGTCTGGTCGTCGAACTCACGCCGGATGAGGCAGCGGCGCTTGGTGACGAATTGAAGAGTGTCACCAGCTAGTCCCTCGGCACTCGCTGACGTGGCGGGTCTGCTGGCCTGCCCGGAATGCCGCCTCGGGCTCGAGGCGGTGGATCGGGCGCTGCGCTGCGACCGCGGCCACAATTTCGACATCGCCAAACAGGGCTATGTCAGCTTGCTGACCGGTGCGTCGACCAAAATGACCGGTGACACCGCGGCAATGCTGGACGCCCGCGCCGCTTTCCAGGGCGAGGGGCATTTCGCCCCGATCGCCGACGCGGTCGCCACCGCCGTCGGTCCGGTCGACGACCGGTCCGCGAGTCTGCTGGAAATCGGCGCGGGCACCGGCTATTACCTGGCCGCGGCCCTGGACGCCGCACCGAACGCCCGCGGCGTCGCCATCGACGTGGCCAAACCCGCCGCCCGCCGCTGCGCGCGCGCCCATCCTCGCGCCGCCGCGGTGCTCGCCGACGCCTGGCGCGGCCTGCCGGTCCGCGACGGCGTACTCACGGGAGTGCTCTCGGTGTTCGCGCCGCGCAATCCCGCCGAGGTGGCCAGGGTGCTCGACGCGGACGGCCGCTTCGTCGTCGCCGCGCCGACCGCGCGTCATCTCGGCGAGCTGATCGATCCGCTCGGCATGGTGACCGTCGACCCGGACAAGGACCGCCGCATCACCGAGGCGATGTCCGGGCTGTTCGAGCCGGTCGAGCGAGTCGCCGTGAAGTATTCGATGAAACTCGACCACGCGGCGGTGGCGCAGGTGGTCGGCATGGGTCCGTCCGCGCACCACGCGGAGAACGCGCGCGATCCGCGTCTCGCCACGCTGCCGGAGCAGCTCGAGGTCACCGCTTCGGTCACCGTGTCGACGTATCGCCCCCGCCGCTGACTTTCGGGCCCTGCTGGCAGGTGCTCTTGTGCCGCGACGGCGCTCGAGCAAGCCGTGCTCTCTCATCGCAGGTATTCGTCCAGAGAACCCCACCATAGGAAGGCTCACCTGCCCCTGCCGTGACGGCGCTCCAGCAGGCCATGCTCTCCCACCGCAGGTATCCGCCCGGAGAACCCCACCATAGGAAGGTTCACCCGCCTCCCCCGGGCGCGGCGTTCAGGGTTTGCGGACGTACTCGTACACCTCGACGGTCCGCTCGGCGATCCGCGACCAGTCGAATTCCGCGATCGCCCGCGCCCGGCCCGCCGCACCGAACTCGGCCGCCAGGATCGGATCGCCCGCGATCTCGTTGACCGCCGCCGCGAGGCCGCGCTCGTACTCCTCGGCCGCGCCCGCGTCGTAGTGCACGAGTCTGCCATTGCCGCCGTCGGCGACCACCTCGGGGATGCCGCCGACATCGGAGGCGACCACGGCGGTCGCGCACGCCATGGCCTCCAGGTTCACGATGCCGAGTGGCTCGTACACCGACGGGCAGACGAACACGCTCGCCGCCGCGAGGATCTGCCGGATCTGCTCGGTGGGCAGCATTTCCCGAACCCAGTGGACGTTCCCGCGCCGCCGCCGCAATTCGGCGACCGCCGCGGCCGTCTCGGCCTCCAGCTCCTTGGTGTCGGGCGCGCCCGCGCAGAGCACCAGCTGGATCTCCGGCTCGAACTCGCGCGCGGCGGCGAGCAGATGACCGACGCCCTTCTGCCGGGTGATGCGGCCGACGAAGGCGACGATCGGACGGTCGGTCCGTACGCCGAGTTCGTCCAGGATCTGCCGGTCGCCCTCGGCGGGCGGGCCGGGCCGCCACAGCGAGGCGTCGATGCCGTTGTGCACCACGTGGACCCGGCTCGGGTCGATCGCCGGGTAGGCGTCGAGCACGTCGTGGCGCATGCCCTCGCTCACCGCGATGACGGCGTCGGCGTGCTCCATGGCGTTGCGCTCCGACCACGAGGAGATGCGGTAGCCGCCGCCGAGCTGCTCGGCCTTCCACGGCCGCCGCGGCTCCAGCGAGTGCGCGGTGAGGATGTGCGGGATGCCGTAGAGGGTACCGGCCAGGTGCCCGGCCAGGCCGGTGTACCAGGTGTGCGAGTGCACCACGTCGACCTCGCCCGCCGCGTCGGCCATCCGCAGCTGCGCCGACATCATCTGCAGCGCGGCGTTGGCGGCGTAGAGCGTCGGATCCGATTGGTGCACCACGGCATCGGCGCGCTCGGCGCCCATGCAGTGCACGGTCACCTCGCAGAGCCGCCGCAATTCGGCGGTCAACTGGGTCACGTGTACGCCCGCGCCGCCGTACACCTCGGGTGGGTATTCGCGGGTCAACATCGCGACACGCAACCGGTCCTGGAAGCCCCCCGGCTCGCCGGATCCCGTTGCCGAGTGCCCGTCGTCCGTGCCGAAACTCACCGATCCAAACTAGACGCTCGGCTCGGCAGGGGCCACCCGCGGCCTGACGACACGGTAGTTTGGGCACTGTGAGGAGCCAGCCGCACGTACTCGGGATCGTGCTCGCCGGTGGCGAGGGCAAGCGCCTGTTTCCACTCACCGCCGACCGCGCCAAGCCGGCGGTCCCGTTCGGGGGCGCGTACCGGCTCATCGACTTCGTGCTCAGCAACCTGGTGAACGCGGGCTTCCTTCGCCTGTGCGTACTCACCCAATACAAGTCGCATTCGCTGGACCGGCACATCTCGCAGACCTGGCGGCTCTCGGGTTTCGCCGGCGAGTACATCACGCCGGTGCCCGCCCAGCAGCGCCTCGGCCCGCGCTGGTACACCGGCAGCGCCGACGCGATCATGCAGTCGCTGAACCTGATCTACGACGAGGACCCGGACTACATCGTGGTCTTCGGCGCCGACCACGTGTACCGGATGGACCCGGAGCAGATGGTCTCCCACCACATCGATTCCGGCGCGGGCGTCACCGTGGCGGGCATCCGGGTGCCGCGCAGCGAGGCGAGCGCGTTCGGCTGCATCGATTCCGACGAGTCCGGCCGCATCACCCAGTTCCTGGAGAAGCCCGCCCATCCGCCGGGCACGCCGGACGACCCGAACGTGACCTTCGCGTCGATGGGCAACTACGTCTTCACCACCAAGGTGCTCGTCGACTCGATCCGCGCCGACGCGGACAACTCCGATTCCGACCACGACATGGGCGGCGACATCATTCCCGCGCTGGTCGCGGCGGGTCAGGCCGCGGTATACGACTTCGCCGACAACGAGGTGCCCGGCGCGACCGAGCGCGACCGCGGCTACTGGCGCGACGTCGGGACCATCGACGCCTTCTACGACGCGCACATGGATCTGGTCTCGGTGCACCCGGTGTTCAACCTCTACAACAAGCACTGGCCGATCCGCGGCGCCGCCGAGAACCTGCCGCCCGCCAAGTTCGCCCAGGGCGGCCTCGCCCAGGAGTGCATCGTGGGCGCCGGCAGCATCCTGTCCGCCGCGACGGTGCGCAATTCCGTGCTGAGTTCCAACGTGATGGTCGACGACGGCGCCACCGTCGAGGGCAGCGTGCTGATGCCCGGCGTGCGCATCGGCAGGGGCGCGGTGGTGCGCCACGCCATTCTGGACAAGAACGTGGTGGTCGGCGAGGGCGAGATCATCGGCGTCGACTTGGAGCGCGACCGCGACCGGTTCGCGGTGAGCAAACGCGGTGTGGTGACCGTCGGCAAGGGCGTTTGGGTGTGACGCGTCCGCTGATCAAGGCTCGCTCGGCGGCGCGGTGCAGAACGGCTGGCAGGAGCCCGGCGTGCGCGGAACCGTCGACCGTGAGCCCTCGCCGAAATCGGCGGTGCTGACCAGAATCGCGAGCATGATCGCCAGCACGAGCAGGACGGCGAACACGACAGTCGCGCCCGCCCAGTCTTGTGCGCGGTTCCTCGATCGGTCATCGTCGTCGTTCCAGAACATCGGCTCGTCCTCCGCACGGCCCCGGCCCACCCAAGCACACCACGGGACACCCGGTTACCGAAACCGCCAATAGTGTGGCGCCCTACCAGAATTCCGGCCCGGAATCAGGGCGCGGGCGGTGGGGGCGTTCCGGTGCAGAAGGGCTCACACGGTCCGGTGGTCGGCACCACCTTCGCGGGCCCCGTGTCGAAATCGGCATTGCTCACCACGAGCAGCACGAGCACGACGAGCAGAATCGCCGCGGCGAAAAAGCCCAACCCGGCGACCACCCAATTCAGTGAACCCTTTTCCTCGACCACATGTCCGACATGGCCGTAATGGACGATATCCTCCGCCCGTTCCCAAGTCACCGCACACCTCCGAATTCGCTTGCGGCGCCGGGGTTTTTACGGCACGATTCGCACGACTGTCGCACGGGGTCGCCCGCACCCCGGCTGGTCGTCGGTTACCCGGAGCGGGCGCGCCGAATCAGCGGAATGTCAACTGCCCTACCGCCGAGGCGCTTTCCCGATCCGGTCAGCGGTCGTATCGGATGGATCACCGCGGAAATCCGAGCGGAGGTAGGCCCCGGCCCTGCCTAACCGCGTGAGGCGCAGAGCAATCCGTCGCCGACGGGGATCAGCACGCAGGTGAGTTCGGGATCCTCGGCGATGGCGCGGGTCGCGGCGCGCACCGCCTGGGTGGCGGCATCGCGCTGACTCGGGTCGGGGACGCGGCCGCCGAGCAGCGCGTTGTGCAGGATGATGGCGCCGCCGTCGCGCAGCAGCCGCACCGCCTGGGCGACGTACTGCGGGTGCTCCAGTGGAGCGGCATCGATGAAGACCAGATCGTAGGCGCCGTCGGCGAGGCGGGGCAGCACGTCCAGCGCGCGCCCGTTGATCAGCCTGGTGCGGGCGGGCGGGATGTCGGCGGTGCGGAACGCCTCCTTGGCCGCGCGCTGATGCTCCGGCTCGGAATCGATCGTGGTCAGCGTGCCGTCCTCGCGCATGCCGTCGAGCAGCCACAGGCCGCTGATGCCCGCGCCGGTCCCGACCTCGACGACCGCGCGCGCACCGAGCAGCTGGGCGTACATGCTCAGCAGGGCACCGACCGACGGCGGCACCGGTGCCGCGCCCAGCTCGGTGGCCCGCTCGCGCGCGCTGACGAGGATCTCGTCCTCCACGACGGATTCTTCCACGTAGGAGAGATTTCGCTCCAGGTTCGATGCCACGCCTAAGAGGCTAATGCGGCGCGCGTTGTCTCGGCGTTCCGACAACGCGCTTTCGCGGCGGATCGGTTTTCTCAGGTGTCCCTCAGGATCTCCATATCCCCGCCATATCGGGACAGGAAAGAGTAAGGGCACGCAAGACCAGCCGACCGCGATACGCGGGACGCGGGAACAACGACATACGGGTAGTCGGTTGTATTCCGTACGCGACGGTTCGAGATCCGGACCGAAACGGGAGTCCCGAGTTTACGGTCCCGAGCAGGAGGTAGCCCCATCCACATGGTCAAAGGTTCGTTTGCGGCTCCGCATGGGCACTCCGAGTACGCCACCCTCCCCGACCACATCATGCCGTTCGAGGCCGAGCAGGCCGAGGACCTCGATGTCGAGCTGACCGGCACGGCCGCGTTCGACGCGACGGGCGATCGCTCGGTCATGCCGTCCTGGGACGATCTGGTCCGCGAACACGCCGACCGGGTCTACCGGCTGGCCTACCGTCTTTCCGGCGACGCGCAGGACGCCGAGGATCTCACCCAGGAGACCTTCATCCGCGTGTTCCGCTCGCTGTCGAACTATCAGCCGGGCACCTTCGAGGGCTGGCTGCACCGCATCACGACCAACCTGTTCCTGGACATGGTGCGCCGTCGTAACCGCATCCGCATGGAGGCGCTGCCCGAGGACTACGACCGCGTGCCCGCCGAGGGCCCCGGCCCCGAGCAGGCCTATCACGACGCGCGCCTGGATCCCGACCTGCAATCCGCTTTGGACGCGCTGGCGCCGGAGTTCCGCGCCGCCGTCGTGCTGTGTGACATCGAGGGTCTGTCGTACGAGGAGATCGGCGCTACGCTCGGTGTGAAGCTGGGCACCGTGCGCAGCCGGATCCACCGCGGGCGTCAGGCACTGCGCGAGCATCTTGCGCATAATGGATCTCAGCAGCGGTTGGCCGCTGACACGAACATCGGGTGATTCGCCGGGCACCGGCGACGCCCGGGCCGAAGGATGTCGTTGGAAGGGTGAGCACCGCATGAGTGGCGAGTCCAGCACGTCCGGTCGTCCCGCTCGCGGGGACCGACGGACGCCAGGCAGGTCACCGCGCTTCGCGCCCACCGAACATCTGGCCAGCGAGGCCATCGTCGCCTACGTCGACGGCGAGCTGCGCATGAACGCCTATTTGCGCGCCGCCCAGCATCTTTCGGTCTGCCCGGAGTGCGCCGCCGAGGTGGACGCGCAGCAGCAGGCGCGGTTCGCGCTGCGCCAGTCCGGACCCATCGCGGTCCCCACCGGGTTGCACGACAGCTTGACCCGGATTCCGCTCGCCGAGTTGCCCGGCGGCGCGTCGAACAACCAGGGTCATCCGTCCGGGAACGCCCGCAACGAGGCAGTTTTCGGTTTTCTGCCGGATTCGTTCACCGCGACCCGGTGGACCACGTGGTGGCGCAAGTAGAGTTTGCCGCGTGACCACCGAATCGACGAACACCGGATCTGTGTCGGACTCGCGCCTCACCGCCAGTGACACCTCCGATTCGGCGGCCAGCAGGGGGAACCTGAGGCCGTCGGACGCGCCCGTGCTCGGTCCGCGGCCGGTCGTCCGGCCCCATGTCGACACGCATACCGCCCGCGCCTTCCGGCGCCCGACGGGCACGTCCGGTTCCTTCGCCGAGTACACCCCGCCGCGCGCGGGTGCCGGCGCGCCCGCGCTCGGCCCCGAGTTGCAGAACCGTCCGCCCGACGCGGTGCTCGCCGAGGCGTTCGGCAGGCCGGAGGGCTCCGACGAGCTGCTCCAGCGCGATCCCGACGCGGTCGAGAACGCTCCCGCGCCCGCGGGCCCCGCCGACCCCTGGCGCGATCCGACCGCGGGCGCCCGCCTCGGCGCGCCCGCGGTGCCGACGCCGCGGCCGGAGCCGCTGCCCCGGTCCCGCAAGCTGAGCGTGCGCGAGGTGCTCTTCGGGTCCAGGGTCGCGCCCAAGGCGCTGGCCCTGCTCGCCGCGATCGCGCTCGGCATCGGCGTGCTCGGCGGGCTGGTCGGCAGGCTCACCGCCGAGCAGACCACCAATCTCACCTCGCGTAAGGTCACGCTGGAGCAGACCGACGACATCGAACGTCCGCACGGTCAGATCGCGCAGGTCGCCAACGCGGTGCTGCCCTCGGTGGTCTCCATCCGCGTCACCGTCGGCGACAACGGCGCGACCGGCTCGGGCGTCGTCATCGACGGCGCGGGCTATGTGGTGACCAACAACCACGTCATCTCGATGGCCGCCCAGGACAAGAGCGACCGCGCCGCGATCCAGGTCACCTTCTCCGACGGCAGCCGGGTGCCCGCCGACATCGTCGGCCGCGATCCCAAGACCGATCTCGCCGTGCTCAGGGTCGACGTGAAGAACCTCACGGTCGCCAAGCTGGGCAAGTCCGAAGACGTGCAGGTGGGCGACGACGTGCTGGCCGTCGGTTCACCGCTCGGCCTGAGCAAGACCGTCACCTCCGGCATCGTCAGCGCGCTGCACCGTCCGGTGAAGCTGTCCGGCGAGGGCAGCGACACCAACGCGGTGATCGACGCCGTGCAGACCGACGCCGCGATCAACCCGGGCAACTCCGGCGGCGCGCTGGTCGACATGGACGGCCGGGTCGTCGGCATCAACACCGCCATCCGCAGCGAGACGGGCGGCTCGGTCGGCCTCGGCTTCGCCATCCCGGTCGACACCATGACCGAGGTCGCGCAGAACCTGATCCGGACCGGCAAGATGAACCACCCCGTGATCGGCATCTCGGCGCGCACCAAGACCGTCGCCAACGAAGTGATGAGCGGCGCGGCGGTGGCCGATGTCGCGCCGAACGGTCCGGCGGCGAAGGCGGGCATCGTCGAGGGCGACGTGATCGTGCGGGTCGGCGATCGGGAGGTCACCGGGCCGGAGGAGCTGACCGTCGCGGTGCAGTCCCGCGAGATCGGTGAGACGGTGAACGTGCAGTTGATCCGCGATGGCAGGCAGGTGGACGTGCCTGTGACGTTGGAATCCGACTGAACCGCTGGTCCGACGCACAGGTAGCCTGGATTCGTGTTCAGCAACATCGGCTGGCCCGAGATGATGATTCTGCTCGTCGCCGCCCTCGTCATCCTCGGCCCGGAGCGTCTGCCCGGCGCCGTGCGCTGGACCATCGACAGTCTGCGTAAGGTCCGCGACTACGCCAGCGGGGCGACAGCGCAGCTGAAGGACGAACTCGGTCCCGATTTCGAGGATCTGCGCAAGCCACTGGCCGACCTGAACGAACTGCGCGGGATGACGCCGCGCTCGATGGTCACCAAGCACCTGCTGAACGGCGACGATTCGGTGCTGCGCAACCTGGAGAAGGCCGTGCCGACCAAGGACGATCTGTACGGCACGAGCAGTGGCATGCCGGACTATCCGATGCCGAAGCTGGAAAAACCGTTGGAGCGCAACGAACGTCCGCCGATCGACTCCGACGCCACCTGATCGGCGTTTCGCCCGGCGAGTCCGCGCGAAACGCCGTCGAGCCGAAACAGACTGAGCCGTCTGGTAGTACGCGATGTCAACGAGACTAGACCCGCGAGGCTGTCGAGCTGTCTAGACTTCGCACATGTCGGCCGATGACGTGGCGCGAGTCTTCGCAATCGAGGACAAGGTCGAGAGACTCAAGGCGGCCACCGACGGGGTGGCGGCGGCGCAGCAGACGATCAACGAACTCACCAGGATCCGCAGGGCGGTCATCCGGGAACTTCACGCCGAGGGCTGGACCTTCGCCAGAATCGGTGCGGCGGCGGGTCTTTCCCGCGCCCGCATCCATCAGGTGAGCACCCAGGGCCCGGCCCCGGAAGGGCTGTTCTTCGGCCACGGGACGCTCACCGTGCTGGTACCGGAGGTGCGCGCGGGCCGGGTGCTCGGCGCGCCGGATCCCGGTGCGGCACACCGGCTTGTCGAGCTACTGCACGAACTCGGGTTCGCCGCCTCGATCGAACGGTTCCTGCCGGGCAGGCCGGTGGACCTGAACCGGGACGGGCTGATCGTCGTCGGCGGACCCGAATTGTCCCCCAGCGTGCGACAACTCATCGCCGCCGATCCCCGGCTGCGCCGTGCGGTGGCCAGGGCGGGCGACGCGCGCCGCGGCATCGAGGACAGGGCCGCTCGGCGCGTGTACCGCCCGGGCGGCCCCGACCCGCACGACATCGCGTACCTGGCCCGCCTGCCCCGGCCCGACGGTCGCGGAACGTGTCTGATCATCGACGGACTGCATCCGCCCGGATCACTCGGCGCGGTGCGGCTGCTCGCCACCCGGCTGGCCACGCTGCACGAGCGGGCGGCCAACCACCTCTTCTCGGTGCTCATCGCGGTGCGGTACGACCGAACCACCGGCGAGCCCGTGGACGTCGACCTGCTCACGCCCGTGTACCGGCACGACGCCGATCCCCGGCCGATCAACGCCCGGCCGCGGCGGTGATGCGGATCGATAACCGAGGACCGCCGTTTCCCTTGTCGCGTGCCGGGTTTGCGCGGAATGACCGGCTATTTCCGCAGTGTGTCGCATGTCACGCGACCCTGTGGGTTACAGATACCCGCTCGATGTTTAGATAGCTAGTAGATAACTATTTGTTCGAGTAGGTGAGTGCCCAATGTCTTCCACTATCGAAAGCCGCGCATTCCGGGGATCGGTTGCGCGCGAGGCTGATCCGGGCGCTCGTTCGGGGAGGACGCGATGAACACCATCGTGATCGTCGGTCTGGCCGTCTTCGTCGCCATCACCGTCGGCGTGCTCGTCGCGGTGCTGCGGCGGCCGAATTCTTCGGAGCAGTTGACCGTCGCGGCGATTCAAGCTCGGCTCGCCGACGAGAAGGGGCGGGACTGCGGAGAGGCGGGCGACTCGCAGGCCGAAGGCGAGCTGGCGGCGGCCGAGGTGTCCGGCGGGGAGTCTCGCAGCGAGTCCTGACTTACGCCGCTGCTCGCGATGGGCGCAGCGTGTTCATCGGCGGCCGGTCGGTCAGGCAGACCTCCGTGCTGTGCGCCGTGAACGCGTCACCAACGAGGGGAAATTGGGTGAGGGCGGCGCCGGAGTCGGCGATTCCGCTGCGGCCGAGAACGGTGCCGAGGATCTGGCGGCTCATCACGCCGAGATCGCCGAGCGGGCGGTTGCGGTGGGTCCGCACACCCAGGTTGACCTGGCCGATGGCCGACATGCCGACGCGGTCGTAGGTGTCGAGCAGCAGGCCGATCTCGACGCCGTAGCCGGGGGCGAAGGGCACCGAGGTGAGCAGTTCGCGAGTACCGGCGTATTCGCCGCTGAGCGGTTGCAGGACCGCGCAGAGTTCCGGGCGCAGCGCGGCGAGCAGCGGACGCGCGACCAACTCGGTGACGCGTCCGCCGCCGTGCGCGTCCACCGCGCCACCCTGCCGCAGCGGGCGGCGGTAGTAGGCCTTCACCAGGTGCATGTCGTCGTTCAGCAGCAGCGGGCCGAGCAGTTTCGGCACGAAGGCCGGGTCGGGGTCGATGAGATCGGAGTCGACGAACGCGATCAGGTCGCCGCCGGTGACCGCGAGCGAGCGCCACAGCACCTCGCCCTTGCCGGGCAGCGGCTCCAATTCGGGCACCGCCTGCTCGCGGCTGATGACCTCGGCGCCCGCAGCGCGGGCTCGTTCGGCGGTGGCGTCGGTGGAGCCGGAGTCGAGCACGACCAGTTCGTCGACCAGCGTGCCGAGCAGCGGCCGGATACTGGCCACCACCTCGGCGACCGTGCGCTCCTCGTTCAGCGCGGGCAGCACCACCGACACGGTGCGCCCGTCCTTCGCGTCGACCAGCTCGTCGACCGTCCACTCGGGGGTGTCCCAGGTATTCGTGCTTACCCAGGCGGACTCGCGGTGTTGGATTTTCATACCAGACCTCGCAGGGTTCGTGCGGGGGGCCGGATGCCCTGGATCGCGGCGATCATGTCCACGACACGCCGGGTTTCGGCGACCTCGTGGACGCGGAAGACTCGGGCGCCGACGGCGGCGGACCACGCTGTCGCCGCCAAGGTGCCCTCCAGCCGCTCGGAGAGCCCGACACCAAGAGTCTCCCCGATGAAATCCTTGTTGCTCAGCGCCATCAAGACCGGCCATCCGGTATTTACGAGAACGTCTACTCCCCGCAACAGTTCGAGCCCGTGATAGGTGTTCTTGCCGAAATCGTGGGTGGGATCGATCAGGATCGAATCCTTGCGCACTCCCGCCGCGAGCGCGTCCTCGGCGGCCCGGACCACCGTGTCGGTGACTTCGCTCACCACATCGGTGTAGCGGACCCGATGCGGGCGGGTACGCGGCACCGCGCCGCCGGTGTGGCTGCACACGATGCCGACACCGAGGTCGGCGGCCACCGCGACCAGATCGGGATCCGCGCCCGCCCAGGTGTCGTTGATCAGGTCCGCGCCTTCGGCCACCGCGGCCCGCGCAACCTCCGACCGCCAGGTGTCGACGCTGATCAGCAGCTCGGGAAAGGCGGCGCGGATCGCCGCGACGAACGGCACCACCCGGCGCGTCTCCTCGGCGGCGTCGACCACGGTGCCTGGTCCCGCCTTCACTCCCCCGATGTCGACGAGATCGGCGCCTTCGTCGACGGCGCGGGCGACCGCGTCCATGGCCGCCGCGTCGGTGAAGGTCGCTCCGCGGTCGTAGAACGAGTCGGGGGTCCGGTTGACGATCGCCATGACCAGCGCCCGATCCGTCGCCACCGGTTTGCCGCACAGCGTGGGAGGCGGTACGGCGGGCGGGCTGAACATGCCCTCGACTGTAGCGGCTCGGCTCTTCGGCACGCGGCCCGCGGCGCAGTCGTCGTACGCAGCACGATCGCCGCACCGCTTTTCGTCGTGCCGTCGACGCCGAACACCAGTGCGCTCGACGGCCTCGTGCCCGCCGAGCGCGCCCTCGACCTCGGCGGGTGGCCACGGCGTTCACCACACTGTCCAGCAGTACGCACAAGCACCTGGTCACGGTGGTGATAGTCGAGCAGCCGACCGTCGCGCCGTCTGCGCGTCTCGTCCTCGACGCGCTAGCTCAGGCCCGGCATAGGTTCCGGTTTCAGCGCCGCGAACGCGGCGGACAGGTCGTTGGCCACGGTGATCCGCTCCATGGCGAAGCGGGAGACGAACTTTCGCTCGTAGAGTTCGTCGATCCACCGGAAAAGGCCGTCGTAGAAGCCGTTCGGATCGAGCACGACCACCGGCTTGGCGTGCTGGCCGAGATAGCCGCCGGTCCAGGTCTCGAAGAACTCCTCGAGCGTGCCGATCCCGCCGGGCAGTGTGAGGAAGGCGTCGGCGCGGTCCTCCATGACCTGTTTGCGCTGGCGCATGGTGTCGGTGACCACCAGTTCGTCGGCGTCGACGTCCGCGACTTCCTTGTGCACCAGAGGTTTCGGGATCACGCCGATGGTGTTCGCGCCGCCCGCCCGTGCCGCGGTGGCGACGGCGCCCATCATCGAGACGTGGCCGCCACCGGACACCAATTGCCAACCGCGCCGGGCGATCTCGGTGCCGACCCGGGCGGCGAGCGCCAGTGCGCCGGAGTCGGCGGTGCTCGCCGAGCAGTAGACGCAGACGGCATACGGGACGGTGACCTCGAGCGGAACCTCGGTCACCACTTGTCCTCCGTGCCGAGGGTGTCGATGTCGGAGCGTTCGGCGGCCGCCCGCATGATGATCTCGACGACCTCGTCCACGTGATCGGTGACGTGGATCAGGTCGAGATCGGCCGGTGCGATCTTGCCCGACCCTTGCAGCGAACCGCGCAGCCAATCCACCAGTCCCGACCAGTATTTGGTGCCGAAGAGGATGATCGGGAAGCGGGTGATCTTGCGGGTCTGTACCAGCGTGAGCGCTTCGAACAACTCGTCCAGAGTGCCGAAACCGCCGGGCAGGCAGATGAAGGCCTCGGAATACTTCACGAACATCGTCTTGCGGACGAAGAAGTAGCGGAAGTTGATGCCGAGATCGACCCATTCGTTGAGGCTCTGCTCGAACGGCAGCTCGATGCCGAGGCCGATCGAGTAGCCGCCCGCCTCGCACGCGCCGCGGTTGGCGGCCTCCATCGCACCGGGGCCGCCGCCGGTGATCACCGCGAAACCGGCCCTGGCGAGCGCGCCGCCGATGGCCATGCCCGCCTGATATTCGGGGTGGTCGATCGGCGTGCGCGCGGAACCGAAGACCGTGACCGCACGCGGCACCTCGGCCAGCGCGCCGAAACCCTCGACGAACTCGGCCTGGATGCGCAGCACCCGCCAGGGGTCGGTGTGCACCCAGTCGCTGTCCCCGCGCTGATCGAGGAGGTTCCGGTCGGCGGTACCGCCGGGTTTGCGATCGCGGCGGAACATTATCGGTCCGCGGAATTTCGCTGTCGACTTCGGCTTACTGGCGACCTCGTGATCGGCGGCGTCGGTGGACATGCGCTCCACGCTACCGGGCCGTACGCGCCGCGGGCGGTGCGAGTCGGTGAACGTGCGGCACACCCGCGGTGTCGGATACCGGTGTCACACTCCGGGGTCCCGCGTCGTCGTCTTGGTGAGTCGGAACGACACCGGCGCAGCGAATCCGACGATGGGAGATCACCATGACCATTCTCGTTACCGGCGGCACCGGCACCCTCGGCAAGCACGTCGTCCCGCTGCTCCGCGCCGCGGGCCGCGATGTCCGGGTGCTCAGCCGCGCACCGCGTCCGGCCGCCGCGGGCATCGAGTACGTGACCGGCGATCTGCTGACCGGCGCGGGCATCACCGCGGCAGTCGCGGGCGTGGACACCATCCTGCACCTGGCGGGCGGGCCCAAGGGCGACGATGTGGCAACCCACAATCTGGTCCAGGCCGCGCAAGGGGTGCGGCACCTCGTGTACATCGGCGTCATCGCCGCGGAAGAGTTGCCGCTCGGCTATTTCCGCGCCAAGTACGAGGCGGAACAGGCCGTCATCGGCTCGGGTGTGCCGTACACCGTCCTGCGCGCGGCCCAGTTCCACGACTTGGCGCTGAAGACCGTGCGCGCCATGGCGAAGCTACCGGTCGTTCCGGCGCCGGGCGGGTTGCGGTGGCAGTCGGTGGATTCGCGCGAAGTGGCGGCGCGGCTGGTCGACCTGACCCTCGACGAGCCCGCCGGACGCGTCGCCGATCTGGCCGGGCCAGAGGTGCGCACGCTGAGCGACATGATCCGCGACTACCTGCGTGCCACGGGCAAGCGTCGCGCGCTGCTGCCGGTGCGCGTTCCGGGGAAGGTCGGCCGTCTCTATCGTGCGGGCGCGAACTTGAACCTGGACACCGCCGAACAGGGCAAGCGCACCTGGGCGGAATTCCTCGCCGAACAGCTCGCGAAGGATCAGGCTGCGCCTGTCAGGTAGTTGCGCAGCATGGCGGCGACCGCGGTGATCTGGGCGGTCGGCAGGTGCTCGTCGCGCTTGTGCGCGAGGTTGGGGTCACCGGGGCCGAAGTTGACGGCGGGGATGCCGCGGGCGGCGAAGCGGGACACGTCGGTCCAGCCGTACTTCGCGCGCACCCCGCCGCCGCCGTGGCCGTTCACCGAGGCGATCAGATCGGCGGCGGCGGGCGCGGTGAGACCCGGGAGCGCGCCGGGCGCCGCGTCGACGAGGTCGATCGTGGCGTCGATACCGTCGAAGACCTCGCGCACGTGGCCGATGGCCTGGTCGATATCGCGGTCGGGCGCGAAGCGGAAGTTCAATTCCATCTCGGCGGCGTCGGGAATGACATTGCCCGCCACACCCGCGAACATGCTGGTCGCCGAGAGGCCCTCGCGGTAGAGACAGCCATCGATGTCGACCTGCCGCGGCTGGTAGGCGGCCAGCCGTTGCAGAACAGGGGCCAGTCGGTGAATCGCGTTGTCGCCCATCCACGAACGCGCCGAGTGCGCGCGCACGCCCGTGGTGGCCAGCCTGGCACGCAGGGTGCCCTGGCAGCCCGCCTCGACCCAGCCGCCCGAAGGTTCGCCCAGGATCGCCAGGTCGCCCTCGAGCCATTCGGGCAGGTCGCGCTCGATGTGGCCGAGGCCGTTGTGTTCGGCGGCGATCTCCTCGCCGTCGTAGAAGATCAGTGTCAGGTCGTGCACCGGCTCGGCGATCGTCGCGGCGAGATGCAGGAACACCGCGTCACCGGATTTCATGTCGACGGTGCCGCAACCGTAGAGCAGCTCCTGGCCGTTCTCGTCCTTGTCGAACCGGCTGGGCACGTTGTCCGCGATCGGCACGGTGTCCAGGTGCCCGGCCAGGATCACCCGCGTCGGCAGGCCCCGATCGGTCCTGGCCAGCACCACATTCCCGTGCCGCACGACCTCGAAGCCCTTGGTCTGCTCGCGCAACGCCCGCTCGACGACATCGGTGATCGCCTTCTCGTCCAGTGACACGCTCGGGATGTCGACGAGCGCGGCGGTGAGAGCGATGGGATCGGCAGACAGGTCGATGGTCACGCTCTCAGCCTACGAGCGAGGTGCCGCGGCTCCCCAGCCCGGAGGTGGCGCACCGCTGGGAGCGATCGGTCGGTAACCTTCCATGACGTGAGCATTCAGGGAGCAGCAGCAATCGGTATCGCCAACGTGACCGCGGACGGAACCGTCCTGGACACCTGGTACCCGAACCCGGAGCTCGGTGAGTTCGGCGACACCGGCACCAAGCGCCTGGACGAGGCGCCCGCCGAATACGCCGCGCTGCTCGGCTTCGACGAGGCGCGCGGTGTCGACGTGGTCGCGGTGCGCACCGTCATCGCCGACCTGTCCGCCGCCCCGGTCGACGCGCACGACGTCTACCTGCGCCTGCACCTGCTCTCGCACCGGCTGGTCGAGCCGCACCAGGTGAGCCTGGACGGCCAGTTCGGCCTGCTCAGCAACGTGGTCTGGACCAACCACGGCCCGGCCGCCGTCGAGGGCTTCGAGGCGACCCGCGCCAAGCTGCGCGCCCGCGGCCCGGTGACCGTCTACAGCATCGACAAGTTCCCGCGCATGGTCGACTACGTGGTGCCCTCCGGCGTGCGCATCGGCGACGCCGACCGGGTCCGCCTCGGCGCGCACCTGGCCTCCGGCACCACCGTGATGCACGAGGGCTTCGTCAACTTCAACGCGGGCACCCTCGGCGCCTCCATGGTCGAGGGCCGGATCTCCGCGGGCGTCGTGGTCGGCGACGGTTCCGACATCGGCGGCGGCGCGTCCACCATGGGCACCCTCTCGGGCGGCGGCACCACCGTCATCTCCATCGGCCAGCGCTCCCTGCTCGGCGCCAACGCGGGTCTCGGCATCCCGCTGGGCGACGACTGCGTGCTCGAGGCCGGTCTCTACCTGACCGCGGGCACCAAGGTCGCCACCCCCGACGGCACCGTCGTGAAGGCCGCCCAGCTGAGCGGCCAGAACAACCTGCTGTTCCGCCGCAACTCCCAGACCGGCGCGGTCGAGGTCGTCCACCGCAAGGGCACCGGCATCGAGCTCAACGCGGACTTGCACGCCAACGACTGAGCGCGCGCCGAGTCGGGCGTCGCTCGTGAACAAGCCGACGCGGGCCTAGGCCTGGCCGTCCGACGGCGCGCACGCAGCGGATCGCGTCTCGGGACGAGCTACTTCGCAGCGGTCCGAAGCCAGCGCAGCACAGTGCCGCATCGCGGCCGACTGCTCCGCGGTGCGGCTCGTCGCCCTTCGACTCCGGAGCTCACGCGGTGTGGGCGACCTCGGGCAGGATGCCGAAGGCGATGACCCGCTCCGGGTGGATGCGGATCAGCTCTCGAGAGGCGCCGGACATGTAGGTGTCGACGTCGGTCAGCGCTTCGGCGGTGCCGCGGATTTCCAGGCAGCGCACGCGCCACGGCTGCACCGAGGCGATGTCGTCGACGACGAAGGCGATGCGGTCGTTGGTGGCGAGATTGCGGAACTTGTGGGAGGAGCCCATGTTCCAGCCCGCGACGTCGATGGTGCCGAGTTCGTCGTTGTAGCGGAAGCCGACCGGATTGTTCTGCGGCGACCCGTCCGGCCGCACCGTGGCGAGGCGGCCGAGGCGCTGGGTGCGCAGGTAGGCGATCTGGTCCGAGGTCAGCGTTGCGGTCATGTGAGCGACGGTAGAACCTCGAGCTGACTCGAGGTCAAGACCTATCCCAGCTGCTTCTTCTGCACCTTCCCCATCGCGTTCCGCGGCAGCGTCGCGACAACGCGCACCTCCCGCGGCCGCTTGTGCGCCGAAAGCTGCTCGGCCACGTGATCGATCAGCTCTTTCTCGATCGACGCCTCCGCCTCGCCCCGTAACACGACGAACGCGACCACCCGCTGCCCGAGATCGTCGTCGGGCAGACCGACCACCGCCGCCTCGGCGACCGCCGAATGCCCGAGCAGGGCCGTCTCGACCTCGCCCGCGCCGATCCGGTAGCCGCCGGACTTGATCAGGTCGACCGATTCCCGGCCGACGATGCGATGGAAGCCGTCGCCGTCGATGGCGGCCACGTCGCCGGTCTTGAACCACCCGTCCTCGGTCCAGCTTTCGGCCGTGGCGTCGGGCCGGTTCAGATATCCGCCGAACAGCATCGGCCCGCGCACCTGCAACCCGCCGATGCTCTCGCCGTCGTGCGGCACGGGCGCTCCGGTCTCGTCGCGCAGCCTCGTCTCCACGCCGCGCACCGGCGTGCCGACCCACCCCGGACGACGTTCGCCGTCGGCGCGGGTGGACAGCGTGATCATGGTTTCGCTCATGCCGTAGCGCTCGATCGGTGCGTGCCCGGTGAGTTCACGCAGCCGCTCGAACACCGGCACCGGCAGCGGCGCGCTGCCCGACACGAGCAATCGAGCGCTGGCCAGTTCGCGTGCGGCATCGGGGTTTTCGACGACGCGCGACCAGACCGTCGGCACGCCGAAGTACAGCGTGCCGTTCGCCTCGGCGTAGGCCTGCGGTGTCGGCTTCCCGGTGTGGATCAGCGGGCTGCCGACGCGCAGCGCGCCGAGCACGCCGAGGATGAGCCCGTGCACATGGAACAGCGGAAGACCGTGCACCAGAACGTCTTTCGCGGTCCAGCCCCAGGCTTCGGCGAGTGCGTCCAGTCCGGCGGCGATCGCGCCGCGAGTCAGCACGACACCTTTCGGCGCACCGGTGGTCCCGGACGTGTAGAGCACGAAAGCCGTTGTCGCCGGGTCGGGTTCGGGATAGGTGTGCCACGACCTCGCGTGCATGCGGACCGGAACCACCGGCAGATCGGTGCCCTCGGGCGCGTCACCCAGCCATGCCTGCGCGCCGGAGTCGGCCAGGATGTGCGCGAGTTCCGCGGCCCCGGAATCCGGCGGTACCGGCACCACCGTGACGCCCGCGATGAGGCAGCCGACCACCGCGAGGACGGTGCGCGCGGTCGGCCGGGCCAGCACCGCGACCCGGTCGGCGCGCGCGATGCGCTCGGCCACCGAGGTCGCCGCGCCGAGCAGGTCGCTGCGCGAGAGCGTCACGCCATCGATGGTGACCGCGTCCGGAATGTCCGCGCCCGCAGCGACCGCGGCCGGATTCAGGGAACGGAGCAGCAGGGAGGGACCGAACGACATTCGCCCAACCTACTGCGTGCGCGCCGCGGACCGTCAGCGCGTCGCAGCTCGGCTTCGACGCGTTGTGACCGTTGACACACCGAAGAGACGGTGAGAAGGTCATAGTACATCCTTCTCAACGAGGAGAACGGGGTCGAACGATGACCAGCCCGCTTCGCGCACCCGCGCTCACCAAGTCCGACGACGATTTCGACATCCGCGGCCACCTCGACGGCTCCGCCGCCTTCTTCGGCGCCGCCGCGAACGTCATCATGCAGCTCAGCGCCCGTCCCGTCGGCTACGGCGTGCTGGAGAGCACGGTCGACAGCGGCAAGATCACGCTGCACCCGGTGAAGCGCACCCGCACCACGCTGACCTACCTGGCCGTGGCGATGCTCGGCACCGACGACGAACGCGCGGCGTACCGGGCGGCCGTCGATCGCGCGCACCACACCGTTCGGTCCGGCCCGACCAGTCCGGTGAAGTACAACGCCTTCGACTCCCGGTTGCAGCTCTGGGTTGCGGCTTGCCTGTATTGGGGCGCGCGGGATCTGCACGAGCGCATGCACGGACCGATGGACGACGCCACGGCGGACGCGTTCTACCGCAACGCCGAACGTCTCGGCACCACGTTGCAAATGCGCCCCGGCCAGTGGCCCGCGGACCGCGCCGCGTTCGCTCGGTACTGGGCCGAGCATCTCGCGGCGACCGTCATCGATCCGCCGGTCCGCGACTACTTCTGGGACCTGGTGAACCTGCGGATGTTCCCGCGTCCGGTTCAGCTCGCCTTCGGCGGCCTGCACCGCTGGGTGACCGCGGGGCTGCTGCCGGAGCATTTGCGCGACCAGATGGGCATGACCTGGACCGAGCGCGACGACCGGCTCCTCGCCACGCTGCTCACCGCCGTCGGCGCGGTGGAGGGCCGGATGCCCAAGGCCGTCAAGGCTTTCCCGGTGAACGCCTTCCTCTGGGACATGCGCCTGCGCCGCCGCCTCGGACTTCCGCTCGTCTGAGCGAACCGCCGCCTTCGCTCCGGCCGTGCGTGGGCGCGCGCTTATATCAGTTAATACACAGCATCCCCATTACGCCACGCCGGAACCGAGCGCCCGCGTACGCTTTGCCTCCTGAATGAAGGCACGACATCGGAGGTCGAACGCCGGGAGGCAATCGTGATCCATCGGATGATCGTCGCGTCACTCGCCGCGGGAGCGCTGTACGCCCTGGGCGCCGCAGCATCGGGCACATCGCCCGCAAACGCTCAGCCAAATGGGGAGGAGACCCCGTCGCGCACCTCGATCGCCGTGCGATCGAGCGTCGGCGCGTCGTGGGGAACCGCGAACCAGCACGAGATTCGCGGCGCCCTTTCGCTGTCCAAGCTCTTCCTCGTCGACTACGCGCTGCGCCACGGCGACGGTTCCGCGACCGATCGCGAATGGGGCGAGCGCATGATCCGCTTCTCCGACGACGGAGCGGCCGGAGCCATGGAAGGCAAGTACCCGCAGGCCATCGATGCCATCGCCGCCGAGTACGGCCTCGCCAACACCCGTTCCGGCGCGGGCGACTGGAGTACCGCGACCACGACCAGCGCCGATGTCGCGGACTTCCTGCACGCCAAGCAACTCCAGGATCCCAGCTCGCCGATCTTCCAGTGGATGGCCACGGCGGGCGACACCGCCGCCGACGGCACCGTGCAGAACTGGGGCACCGCGCAGCTGCCCGGCGTGCTCGGCACCAAGTGGGGATGGTCGGATGTCGGTGCGCCCGAGGTGGCTTCGGCCTCCTACGGAACCGGGTTCACCGTGGCGGCGCTCACCTGGGGCACGTCCGCCGACCAGACCGCCGACGTGCTCGGCGCACTGCCGAGCGTGGTGGCCGATGTGCTCGGCGTGCCCGTCTGGCTCGTTCCGCGCTGAGTCGGCGCGGCTCGAATCGCTTGGTTCCGGGCGTCAGCGCACCCGGAACGAGACGACCACGTGGTCGCGGGCGAACTCGCGCAGGGCGGCGTCGTCGCCGAACGGGATGACGGTCTGCGGTGTCAGCGCCAGCGACACCGCGGTCCGCGCGATCATCTCGGCCAGCGGAGCCGGATCGTACGCGGGGAGTTTGCCCTCCTCTTGAAGGCGCGTGACGAACTCGGCGACGTAGTCGCGCCCGAGTTCGATGATCGGCGCGCCCTTCACGGTGAGGAACGGAAGCACCAGCTCGGGTTCGGTGGCGAGCAGCCGGTGCACCAGCTGGTTGCCGCGCAGGCCGTTCACGAACGCGACGAACAGCGCGACGATCTGATCTTCGGCGCTGGCGTCCCGGTCCACCTGACCCTGGAGCACGCCGTCCACCTCATCGATGAACTCGCGCGTCTGACGTAGCGCGACGCCCTGGATGAGATCGGATTTGCTGGCGAAGCGCCGATACAGCGTGGCCAGCGAGAGACCGCACCGCCGGGCCACTTCCACCATGCTCGTGCGCTTGATGCCGAAATCCAGGAAGGCCACCAGCGCGGCGTCCAGCACCCGCGCCTGATTGCGATCTTCCGGGCCGGAGTTGCGCACCAGCGGCAGCAATTTGGTGAAGCTCGCCATGTCTCCCACCCTATCGTCCGGCGAAACGATGACAACGTCAGCATCGCATACCTTCACCGCACGGGACCCGAGTGGCACGCGCCTTGGCGGTGCGAATGCGGAGGTCCGCAATTGACAGCGTCCGCCCTCAGATGACAAGGTGAGCCCCTGACCTTCTCATCACTTCACTCCGGTGAACGGAAAGACGAGGACGACGATGACCGCGCCCCTTCGTGCGACGACGCCCGAGCCGGTGCCCGGCAGCCGCTACGGCACCGCCGAGGACTTCGACATCGAGAAGTACTGGAGCGGCGTCGCCGCCTTCCTCGGCGGCACCGCGAACGTGATCATGCAGCTGAGCCTGACCCCGGTCGCCTACGGCGTGCTGGAGAGCACCGTGGATTCCGGCAAGGTCACCCTGCACCCGTGGAAGCGGCTGCGCACCACGCTCACCTATCTCGCCGTCGCCCTGATGGGCACCGAGGAGGAGCGCGCCGCGTACCGCGAGGCGGTCGACACCTCACACCGCAGCATTCGGTCCAGCGCCGAGAGTCCGGTGAAGTACAACGCCTTCGATCCCAAGCTCCAGCTGTGGGTGGCCGCCTGCCTGTACTGGGGCATCGTGGACCTGGAGGAACGGCTGCACGGCCCGCTCGACGCGGCGAGCGCGGACGCGTTCTACCAGTACGCCGCCCGGCTCGGCACCACCTTGCAAATGCGCGGGGAGCTGTGGCCCGCCGACCGCGCCGCGTTCGACGAGTACTGGACCACCAACCTGGCCACCAAGACCATCGACGCCCGCACCCGCGAATACTTCACCGGTCTCGTCGAGCTGAAGATGGTCGCGCCACCGCTGCGCCTGTTCGCACCGGTGCAGCGATTCATCGTCGCGGGCCTGCTGCCGCCGCACCTGCGCGCCGAGATGGGGATGCGCTGGACGCCGCGCCAGGATCGCGCGCTGGCTCTGCTGCTGCGCGCGATCGGCGCGGTGCACCGCCGACTTCCCCAGCGGCTCAGGCTCTTTCCGATGAACTTCTACCTGTGGGATCTGCGCAGGCGGCGCAGGTTGGGCAAGCCGCTCGTCTGAGGCGTACCGGTCCCTCAGGCTGTGTCCGAACGACCCGCCACCAGCGCGCGCAGGAAGAACCGCATGTTGGCCGGTCGCTCGGCCAGCCTGCGGGTCAGGTAGCCGTACCACTCGTCGCCGTACGGGACGTACACCCGCACCGCGTGCCCAGCCGCCGCCAGCCGCAGCTGCTCGGCGTCGCGCACTCCGTACAGCATCTGATGCTCGAATGTCCCTGCGCTCCGGACCGTTTCGGCGGCCAGGTGTTCGGCGGCCAGCACGAGTGCCGGGTCGTGGGTGGCCACCATCGGGTAACCCGCGCCGCGCATGAGGATCTCCAAACAGCGCAGGTACGAATCGGTCACCTCGACATCCCGCTGATACGCCACCGCCGCGGGTTCGCGATACGCGCCCTTGCACAACCGGATTCGCGAACCGGGACCCGCGAATTCGGCGCAGTCGTCCCTGGTGCGGTGCAGGTACGCCTGAAGAACCGCGCCGAGCAACGGGAATTCCGGCCGCAGCTCGCGCACGGTGGCCAGCGTGGCGTCGGTCGTCGTGTGGTCCTCCGCGTCGACCGTGACCCACACCCCCGCCTCGGCGGCCTTGGTGCACACGATGCGCAGGTTGTCGGTGGCGATGGCGGGACCGTCGCCCGGCAAGGCCTGCCCGAGCGCGGACAGCTTGACGGACACCTCCACCGGCACCGCGACGCCCTCCGGCTCGACGGGCCGGTCGGCCGCGGCGAGCTCGTTGATCAGCGAAAGATATTCCGCGACGGTCGCATCGGCGCGGGACCGATCGGTGGTGTTCTCGCCGAGGTAGTCGACGCTGATCAGCCTGCCGCTGCCGAGCAGCGCCCGCACCACCGGCGCCAATTCCGCCCGAGATTCACCCGGCACGAACCGGCGGACGATATCGGCGGTGAGCTTGGTCCCGGTGAGCGCGCGCTTCATCCGCGGCGAAGCGGCCGCCGCGAGAATCGCCGGGCGCAGCGGGTTCATCGGTCCTCGAGAATGTCACGCATCACGCCTCCCTCTTCCGGCCGACGTGTCGGCGCCGCCGGTCTCACGAGTCCATGTGCGGGTACCGGTGCTGCACCGGTGGCACGAATGTCTCCTTGATGGTGCGCGGCGCCGTCCAGCGCAGCAGGTTCAGCGGCGAGCCCGCCTTGTCGTCGGTACCGGAGGCGCGCGCACCGCCGAACGGCTGCTGACCGACGACGGCGCCGGTGGGTTTGTCGTTGATGTAGAAATTGCCCGCCGCGAAACGCAGTGCGGCGCCCGCTTGTTCGGCGGCGTTGCGGTCGTCGGCGAAGATCGCACCGGTCAGGGCGTAGGGCGCGGCCGACTCCACCTCGGCGAGAATCGCCGCGTACGAACCGGGTTCGGCGTCGTCGTAGACGTGCACCGAGAGGATCGGGCCGAAGTACTCGGTGGTGAACGACTCGTCGCGCGGGTCGTCGGAGAGCAGCACCGTCGGGCGGACGAACCAGCCTTCGCTGTCGTCGTAGGTGCCGCCGACCGGGATGGTGACGCCCGCGGCTCTGGCCCGTTCGATGGCCGCGACGTTCTTGTCGTAGGCACGCCGATCGATCAGCGCCCCACCGAAATTCGACAGATCGGCCACGTCGCCGTAGCTCAGCTCGGCGGTCGCGGTGAGGAAGTCGTCGCCGATGGTCCGCCACACCGAACGCGCGATGTAGGCGCGCGAGGCCGCCGAGCACTTCTGGCCCTGATACTCGTAGGCGCCGCGAATCAGCGCGGTGCGCAGGGCGCCCGGATCGGCCGACGGGTGCGCGACGATGAAGTCCTTGCCACCCGTCTCCCCGACCAGCCGCGGATAGCCTTGGTAGCGGCCGATATTCGCGCCGACCTGCTGCCACAGCGACTGGAAGGTCCGGGTGGAACCGGTGAAGTGGATACCCGCCAAGCGCGAATCGGCCAGCGCCACCTCCGAGAGCTGGATCCCGTCGCCGGTGACCATGTTGATCACGCCGGGCGGCAGGCCCGCCGCCTCCAGCAGCCGCATGGTGTAGAACGCGGCGAGCGTCTGCGTCGGCGAGGGCTTCCACACCACCGTGTTGCCCATCAGCGCGGGCGCGGTCGGCAGGTTGCCCGCGATGGCGGTGAAGTTGAACGGCGTGATCGCGTAGACGAACCCCTCCAACGGCCGATAGTCCATCCGGTTCCACACGCCGGGACTCGACTGCGGCTGCTGGGCCAGGATGTCGCGCGCGAACGCCACGTTGAACCGCCAGAAGTCGACCAGTTCGCAGGGAGCGTCGATCTCCGCCTGCGCGACCGACTTGGACTGGCCGAGCATCGTCGCGGCAGCCAGCGTCTCCCGCCACGGCCCGGCCAGCAGATCGGCCGCGCGCAGGAAGATCGCGGCGCGATCGTCGAAGGGCATGGTGCGCCACCCCGGGGCGGCCGCGATGGCGGCCTCGATGGCGCCGTGTGCTTCGGAATGAGTGGTATCGGTGTAGGTCCCCAGTACGTGCCGATGCCGATGCGGTGCGACGATCTCGTGCCGCTCGCCGATGCCCGGCCGGTGCTTGCCGCCGATGACCAGCGGCACGTCGACGGATTCGGCGGAGATCTCGGCCAGCTCGGCCACCAGCAGCTCGCGCTCGCGACTCCCCGGCGCGTACGTGTGCACCGGCTCGTTGCCTGGCGTAGGGACAACCGTGACAGCGTCCATAACTCAGGCTAGCCCCAAATCGACGTCCGGACGCCAGCCCTTCCGCGTGTCGGAGTCGATCAGAACGGAGCCTGCGCCCACCACAGGTCGCGGACCTCGTCGAAGGTGTGCCCCGGCCAGGCGACCTCGACCAAGACCGACGAGACCATGGGGGCCACCCAGCCGTGCGTGGCCAGCGCGAACGGCGCGGCGGGATCGGTCGGCCGGAAGACCTGGAGCCCGCCCGGCCTGCTGAATTCGCGCTCACCCGTCAGCGTGGCGTGCGCCGTCAGGTACGCCTGGACATCGCGGAATCCCGCGTACTCGGTGTACCACGCCGTGACGCCGTCCGGATCGGTGCAGACGATCTGGCGCAGCGGCACCGGGTCGCCGGGCTGGGTCACCACCGTCGCGGCCGCGTGACAGCGTGCGCCACGCCAGCCCGTTCCCTCCGGGCTCGCCGGGACGAGCTCGGGAAAGGCGATCGCGATGGAATGCTGCGCGCCCCACGGCAGGGGCTGCGGCCGGTTCGGGCGCACGAACTTCCAGTACACGCCGACAGCCGCGACCCCGCCCACCCCGAGCACCAGTGCCGAGACGAGCAGCAGGACGGAGAACGTCCGCCAGCCGGAGGAGACCTGCCGTCCTGGCGCTCGGCTCACGGCATCGCTCGCCCAGTTGTGCGCGGACGCAGGCCGGCGGGCGACAACCGCGTCGGCGGGATGCGGAACCGCGGGCGGCGTACTCGCAACTGACGCGTCCTGCCACCCCGGAGCGTCAGCCGAGTTCGACACTGACGCGGGCACCGGCGGCGAGTAGTCGGCTGGACTTTGCGACACTGCGGCAGCCGCGCGCCCGGCCAACGCCCGTGCCGCCGCGTCGGCGAATTCACCGCAGCCCGCGAACCGGCGCGCCGGGTCCTTTGCCATCGCCCTGGCGATGACCTCGTCCACCGCGGGCGGCAGACCCGGCACGAGCGCACTGGCATTCGGCACCGGTCGAGTCAAGTGGGCAGCGATGATCGCGCCGGGGTTGGTCGCGGTGAACGGCGCCTGTCCGGTCAGCAAGGCGAACAGCGTGCAGCCGAGCGCGTACTGATCCGCGCGCTGATCGACCGCCTCGTCCGAAAGCTGTTCCGGCGCGGCATAAGCCAGCGTGGCGAGCAGTTCGCCGGTCTTGGTCAGCTGGCGGGTGTCCTCGCGCATCCTCGCGATGCCGAAATCGCTGAGCAGTACCCGGTCGCCGCCGCCGTGCGCGGCGCTCAACAGGATGTTGGCGGGTTTCACGTCGCGGTGCAGCACGCCGCGGTCGTGCGCGTAGTCCAGTGCCGCCGCGGTCTGCGCGACGATCCCGGCGGCCCGCGCCGGGTCCATCGGCCTGCCGCGAAACGCGGCCGCGTCGCCGCCGTCGACGTACTGCATGGAAATCCACAGCACACCGTCGTCGGCGCCGCGATCGAGCACCGACACGATGTTCGGATGATCCAGCCGCGCGACCACATCGGCCTCGCGTTCGAACCGCCGCCGCGCCTCCTCGTCGGCGTAGAGCTCGCGGTCGAGCAGCTTCAGTGCGATCAGTCGCGGCAGCCGGGGATGACCGGCCAGGTAGACGGTGCCCATCCCGCCGCGACCGAGCACCCGCTCGATCCGGTATCCGGCGAACACCTCGCCGACGGCGAGCCCCACCCCCTGCATCGCAAACCTTTCGCCGAGCCGATCGAGCGCCTCGAGTGTAAGCGCACCGGAGCCAGCTCGACCGGGCGAAATCAATTCGCGCGCAAGCGCTCCGCGGCGGCGGCGATGCGTTCGTCGGACGCGGTCAGCGCGATCCGCACGTGTTCACGGGCCGTCGGTCCGTAGAAGTCGCCGGGCGCGGCGAGGATGCCGCGCTCGGCCAGCCAGTCCAGGGTGGTCCGGCAGTTCTCGCCGCGCGTGGACCACAGGTACAGCCCCGCCTCGGAGTGGTCGATGCGGAAACCCGCGCCCTGCAAGGCGTTTCGCAGCTGCTCGCGGCGGGCGCGGTAGCGTTCGCGCTGCTGGCCCTCGTGCGCGTCGTCGCCGAGCGCGGCCGTCATCGCGGCTTGGATCGGGTAGGGCACCATCATGCCCGAGTGCTTGCGCACCTCCAGCAGCTCGGCGACCAGTTCGGGATCGCCCGCCACGAAACCGGCGCGGTAGCTGGCCAGGTTCGAGGTCTTCGAGAGCGAGTGCACCGCCAGCAGACCGGTGTGGTCGCCGTCGCACACTTCGGGATCGAGGATCGAGAGGGGGCGGCTGTCCCAGGACAGGCCCAGGTAGCACTCGTCGGAAGCGACGATCGCGCCGCGCTCCCGCGCGAAGGCCACCACCTTGCGCAAGTGCTCGAGCCCGAGCACCCGGCCGGTCGGGTTGGACGGCGAGTTGAGGTAGATCAGCGCGGGCGACTGCGGGCCGAGCCGGGTGAGCCCGTCCGCACGCAGCACCTGGGCGCCCGCCAGCAGCGCGCCGACCTCATAGGTCGGGTAGGCGATCTCGGGAATGACCACCAAATCGCCAGAGCCGAGGCCGAGCAGCCGCGGCAGACCCGCGATCAGCTCCTTGGTGCCGATCACCGGCAGCACTGCCGCCGGATCGAGGCCGGTGATTCCGTACCGACGCTTGAGCGCGTCGACCGCGGCGGCGCGCAGCTCGGGCATGCCGTGCGTGGTCGGGTAACCGGGCACCTCCGCGACCGCGTTCAATGCCGCCCTGATCAGCGGGGCGACGGGGTCTACCGGGGTGCCGACCGAAAGATCGACGATCCCGTCGGGATGCGCCGCGGCTCTCGCCTTCACCGACGCGATGGTGTCCCAAGGAAAATCGGGCAGCAAAGCGCTGACCCGGCCACGCGAACTCACTTACGGTCTCACTCGCCCATCGGAGGAAGTTCTTTGATGAACGGCGGGTCGTAGTCCACCTTGCCGACCTTGGTCGCGCCGCCCGGCGAGCCCAGCTCGTCGAAGAAGTCGACGTTGGCGTTCACGTACCCGCTCCACTGGTCCGGCGTGTCGTCTTCGTAGAAGATCGCCTCCACCGGGCACACCGGCTCACATGCACCACAGTCCACGCACTCGTCCGGATGGATGTACAGCATGCGACCACCCTCGTAGATGCAGTCCACGGGGCATTCCTCGATGCATGCCTTGTCCTTCACGTCAACGCACGGTTCAGCGATGATGTACGGCACTGCCGCTCTCCTAGTCTGTCCTCACCTGCGGGGATGGTCCGCCACGCGAAACCCTATCCCGACCACCCCACGTTACTACTGGTCAGCCTGCCCTAACTTCACCGGCTCCGCCCCCGGTCGCGGCCGGTGTGCCGAGCCTTCGCATCCGCACCGACGTCCAGTGGACGATGGTAATCGCCCATCGACCCTTCCGTCGCGCGAGTGCGAGTTTCGCACCCGCGCGCGGCGGGGTCCTACCGCACCGACAGCGACAACGTGTGCGGCTTGCGCTCTACCCGCCCGTAGGTCGTCGTGCGCTCCCGGGCCGGGCGGCCGATGCCGGTGGCGATCTCGGTGAGCTCGGCGACCGTCTTCGCGGAGCCGTGCTGGGAGCCGGCCATGCGGGAGATGGTCTCCTCCATCAGCGTGCCGCCGAGGTCGTTCGCGCCGCCGTTGAGCATCATCCTGGTGCCCGCCGTGCCGAGCTTGACCCAGCTGGTCTGGATGTTGTCGATCCGGCCGTGCAGCATGATCCGTGCCAGCGCGTGGGCGGCGCGGTTGTCGCGGATCGTCGGGCCGGGACGTGCCGCGCCCGCCAGGTACAGCGGCGCGCTCTGGTGCACGAAGGGCAGCAGCACGAATTCGGTGAAACCGCCTGTCTCGTCCTGGATTCCGCGGAGGACGCGCAGGTGGCCGACCCAGTGCTTCGGGTTGTCGACGTGTCCGTACATCATCGTCGAACTGGAGCGCAGCCCGACCTGATGCGCCGTGGTGATCACCTCGATCCACGCGGAGGTCGGCAGCTTGCCCTTGGTGAGCACCCAGCGCACCTCGTCGTCCAGGATCTCGGCGGCGGTGCCGGGAATGGTGTCGAGCCCGGCCTCCTTCAGCGCCACCAGCCAGTCGCGGATGCTCTGCCCGCCGCGCGAGGCCCCGTTGACGATCTCCATCGGGCTGAAGGCGTGCACGTGCATGGACGGCACCCGCTGCTTCACCGCGCGCACCAGGTCGGCGTAGCCGGTGACCGGCAGGTCCGGATCGATGCCGCCCTGCATGCAGACCTCGGTGGCGCCGTCGACGTGCGCCTCCCAGGCCCGGTCGGCGACCTCGTCGGTGCTCAGCGTGAACGCGTCGGCGTCGCCCTTGCGCTGGGCGAACGCGCAGAAGCGGCAGCCGGTGTAGCAGATGTTGGTGAAGTTGATGTTCCGGTTCACCACGTAGGTGACGTCGTCGCCGACGGTGTCGCGGCGCAGTTGGTCGGCCAGCGCCGTGACCGCCTCCAGATCGACGCCCTCGGCGGTGGCCAGCGCCAAGTAGTCGGCGTCGGACAGCGCCGCGGGATCGCGTTCGGCGGCGCGCAGCGCGGCGAGCACGTCCCCGTCGAGCCGTTCGGGGGCGGCCAAGTCGCGCGCCTGTTCGCGAATGGTGTCCCAGTCGCCGAAGGCGCCGACCACGTCCTGGCCCAGCGCGGAGTCGCTGCGGCTCTCGGTGTTGCGGCCCTCGGTGTCGATCGAGGTGTTCAGGTCGATCCGGCCCGCCGACTCCCACGACTCGTCCGGCTCCTGCCACGGCAGGCCGACCGGCAGCGCGTCCGGGTTCGCCAGTCCGGTCGCGGGATCGGTCAGCGCGGCCACGTGCGCGCCGATCCGCGGATCCACCCACGGGTTGCCCGCACGCACGTATTTGGGGTGCGCCGAAGTCCTTTCGACGAGCTGGTAGCCCGCCGCCTCGGTGATCTCGCGCAACGTGTCCAGATTCGGCCACGGCCGTTCGGGATTCACGTGATCCGGGGTCACCGGCGAGACGCCGCCCCAGTCATCGATGCCCGCGTCGATCAGCGCGAGGCATTCCTCCAGCGACACCAGGTTCGGCGGGGCCTGCACCGGCACGTCCGGGCCGAGCAGCAGGCGGGTCACCGCGATGGTCGCGCGGAACTCCTCCAGACCGGCGTCGGGCGCGTCGCGCATGGCGGTGTCGTCCTTGGCGCGGAAGTTCTGGATGATCACTTCCTGGATGTGTCCGAAAGCCTTGTGCTGCTTGCGGATCGCCATGATGGACTCGGCGCGCTCGGTCAGCGTCTCGCCGATGCCGACCAGGATGCCGGTGGTGTACGGCACCGAGAGCCGACCGGCGTCGGTGATGGCGCGCAGCCGGACCGCGGGGTCCTTGTCGGGGCTGCCGTAGTGGCACTCCCCCTTGTCGGTGAACAGCCGCGTCGAGGTGGTCTCCAGCATCATGCCCATGGACTGCGCCACCGGCTTGAGCCGCGCGATCTCCTCCCAGCTCATGACGCCGGGGTTGAGGTGCGGCAGCAGACCGGTCTCCTCCAGCACCATGATCGAGACGGCGCGCAGGTAGTCCAGCGTGGAGTCGTAGCCGCGCTCGTCGAGCCACTGGGCCGCTTCCGGCCAGCGCGCCTCGGGCCGGTCGCCGAGGGTGAACAGCGCCTCCTTGCAGCCGAGCGCGGCGCCGCGGCGAGCGATGTCTAGTACCTCGTCGGGCTCCAGGAACATGCCCTTGCCCTCGGCCCGCAACTTGCCCGGCACGGTGACGAACGTGCAGTAATGACACTTGTCCCGACACAAGCGGGTCAGCGGAATGAACACGTTGCGCGAATAGGTGATGGTCTTCGACCTGCCCGCCGATTCCAGACCGGCGTCGCGCACCCGCGCCGCGCTGCGACACAACTCGACCAGGTCCTCGCCGCGCGCGTGCAGCAGCACGGCGGCCTCGTCCACGTTCAGTGTCACCCCGTCTCGGGCCCTGCGCAGCGCGCGGCGCATGGCCGACGGGCTGGGCGGGACTGGCGGGACGCTCGGTGTCGCTAGCTCGGTCACGCCCTCGATCATGCGCTACCCATCCTGGACTGTCTCCCTCCAGTGCTCGTGTGTGAGCGTAGTCAGCTCACCGCGACGGCGAGTTCCGCGAAGCCCGTCGTGAGCGTTCACAACCTCACCGCGCCTCACCGTTATTCCACCGGCGTGGCGCGGGGCGGTGAATGTTCGTGCAACCATGACAACCATGTCGCAGCCGCGCACGATCATGGCCGACCCGGCCTGGCGTCCAAGCCCCAAGGCGAAACTGCTGTGGACGGTGCAGGCGGGGCTGGCTTGGGTGCTGCCGTTCCTCGCGCTGCTCGTGTGGATGGCGGTGGACTCGGGCCACCGCGGCTTGCAGCTGACCGCGCTGGCGATCGGGCTGGTGTGCGCGGTGTTCAGCATCGCCGTCGTGCCGTGGTGGCGCTACGCCGTGCACCGGTGGGAGGTCACCGACGAGGCCGTGTACACCAGGGTCGGCTGGCTGGCCCAGGAGAGCCGGGTCGCGCCGATCTCGCGGGTACAGACGGTCGACACCGAACGCGGTCCGCTGGAGCGGCTGCTCGGCCTGGCGACGGTGACGGTCACCACCGCCTCGTCGGCGGGCGCGGTGCAGATCTCGGCGCTGGATCTGCCGGTCGCCGAACAGACCGTCACGCGGCTGACCGAGATCGCCGCGCGGCATCGCGGGGACGCGACGTGACCGAGCGCCTGCCCGCCGACGCCGTACCACCGTGGGCGCGCCTGGATCGGCGAATGCTGTTGGTGCATCCGGTCACCGAGGTGGTCAAGTTCATCCCGGTACTGATCGGTTCGATCATCCTCGGCACGAGCAGCGGCAATCCCGCCTGGAGCATCGTCCCGCTGGCGCTGATCGTCGGGTTCGCGCTGACCAGATGGTTCACCACGACCTACCGGGTCGGCCCGACACATGTCGAATTGCGCACCGGATTGTTGCAGCGCAGGGAGCTTTCGGTGCCGCGCAGCCGGATCAGGTCCGTCGACATCGAATCCGACCTGCTGCACCGAGCGCTCGGACTTTCCGTGGTGGTCATCGGCACCGGCCAGCAGGCCGACAGCGGTGAGAAGTTCAAGCTGGACTCGCTCGACGCGCGGGTGGTACCCGCGTTGCGCGCGGAACTGCTCGCGCACACAGCCCGACCGGCACCGACCACTCCCGCCGTCGGCGTATCGGACGACACAGCGGCACAAGAACATTCGGCCGCGCGCGAGATCGGCCACTGGCGGCCGCAGTGGGTGCGGTACGCGCCACTCTCGCTCACCGGATTCGCCGTCATGGCGCCGATAGTGGGCGCGGCGTTCCAATACGGGTTGGGCCAGCGGCTGTTCGAATCCGACGCCGCGCACGACATCGGGGAAGGCACCGCCGTCGCCATCGCGCTCGTCGTGCTCGGCTTGTTCGCCGCGATCGTGCTCGTGGTCAGCCTGGCGGCCTGCACGCGGTACCTGACAACCTATTTCGGCCTCCGCGTCCTGCACAACGGCCGCACCCTGCACGTGCGCCACGGCCTGTTCACCACCAGACAGATCACCCTCGACCTGGCCCGGTTCCGCGGCGCCACGGTGAACGAGCCACTGCTGCTTCGTCTTTCGGGCGCAGCCGAACTCGAGGCGATCATGGTCGGGGAGAACCCGCGCCAGAAGATCCTCCCGCAAGCCCCGCGCGCCGCGGTCGAACGGACGTTGGGGGAGTTGCTGGATGGGGGCGCGAAGCCCGATCGCACGCCACCGAGCGCCGAGCCAGGTGCGGCCGCTGTCGGGCTGCCGCTTCCGAGTGGACCGGCGACGCCAGAGCTCCACGATGCTGCGGCGAGTCCAAGTGCCACCGGTGCGCCCGTTGCTCCTGCGCTGAGCACTGGCGACGCGTCGCGCCGCACTTCCGCGGGCGAACCCCTGGCGCAGATGTCCGCGCGGCTCACCCGCCACGGTCCCGCCGCGCGCCGTCGCCGCTACTTCCGGGCGCTGTCGCCCGTCGTCCTGCTGACCTTCGCGGTGCTCGCCTTCGCCCTCGAAGGCCCGGTCCCGCCGTGGTGGTGGCTGCTGCCCGGCATTGCCGCGATCATCGCGATCGCCCTGGCCGAAGACCGCTACCGGGGCCTCGGCCACGCCGTCCTCCCCCGCACCGCCACCTCCCCCGCGTGGCTCATCACCCGTTCCGGAAGCCTCGACCGCGACCGCGACTGCCTCGAAGCCCCCGGCGTCATCGGCTGGACCGTCCGCCAATCCTTCTGGCAGCGCCGCGCCGGTCTGGCCACCGTCATCGCGGCCACCGCGGCGGGCAAGAAGCGCTACCTCGTCATCGACATTCCGATCGCCCAGGCCTGGGCGCTCATCGAATCCGTCACTCCCGGCGCGCTCGGCTCCCGCTGAAACCTCGCCACACGCGTCGCTGCCGAGGCGCGGCGTTCCAGAAGTTTGCGGCGCGGCCGATGAGGCACACCCCGGTGCGGGGACGTGTCGTTCGACGGTGGGCGCAAGGGTGCGGCGTTGAATGTGGGTGTGGTCGAGACCGTAGCGCGGGACGAGTCACGGATCGCCGATCGGCGGATGCGCCGGATGCAGCGCGGCGACGCCTACCGGCTCACCGCGTTCGGAGGTCTGGCGGCGTTGTCGCTGGACGCACTGTCCAGCGTCGCCTACGGGCCGGAGGCCATCGTCCTGGTGCTCGTCGCGGCGGGCGCGGCGGCGGTGCAGTGGACGTTCCCGGTCGCGCTGGCGATCGCGGCCCTGTTGCTGGTGCTCGTCCTGTCCTACCGCCAGGTGATCGCGGCGCACCCGGACGGCGGCGGGGCGTACGCGGTGGCGAAGAAGGATCTCGGCCCGGGGGCCAGCCTGTTGGCCGCGGCCAGTCTGGTGGTCGACTACGTGCTGACGGTCGCGGTCAGCCTTTCGGCGGGCGCGGCGAGCTTGGCCAGTGCGTTTCCCGCGTTGCGCGACCAGGAGCTGGCGGTCGCGCTCGCGGCGCTCACGCTCATCGCCGTGGTGAATCTGATCGGTGTCGCCGAATCCGCCAGGGTGCTGATGGCGCCGATGCTGCTGTTCGTCGGCTGCGTCCTCGGCGTGATCGCGGTCGGCCTGCTGCGCCCGGAGCCGGTGGCCGTGGTCGGCGACGCTCCCGGGCCACTGGTTCCGTACGAGGCGCTCGGAGTGTGGTTGCTGCTCAAGGCTTTCGCCGCGGGCTGTGCGGCGTTGACCGGTGTGGAGGCGATCGCGAACGCGGTGCCCTCGTTCCGCACGCCCGCCGTCCGGCGCGCCCAGCACACCGAGGTCGCGCTCGGCGTACTGCTGTGCGTCATGCTGCTGGGCCTGGCGCTCCTCATCCGCCTACATCACGTGGTGCCACGGGAAGGAGTGACGATCCTGGCCCAGCTCGCCGCGGGCGCGTTCGGCACGGGGTGGCCGTTCTACATCGTGAACGTGGCCGTCGCGATAACGCTCGGGTTGGCGGCCAACACCAGTTTCGGCGGACTGCCGGTGTTGCTCGCGCTGCTGGCCAAGGACCGCCGGATGCCCTCGCTGTTCACGCTGCGCTCCGAGCGGCCGGTCTTCCGATACGGCGTGACCGCCCTCGCCATCGCGGCGGGCGCGATTTTGATCGTGGTGGACGCGGAGACGCACGACCTGCTTCCTCTCTACGCGATCGGCGTCTTCATCGGATTCACCCTGAGCCAATGGGGACTCGTCCGGCACTGGAAGCGGCAGCGCGATCCGGGATGGGCGCCGCGCGCCGCGCTCAACGGATTCGGCGCGTGTCTCACCGCCGTCGCCGCCGTGGTGCTGCTCGGCGAGAAGTTCACCGAGGGCGCGTGGCTGCTGCTGGTGATCATCCCGCTGTTGATCACCTTGTTCGCGCGGACCGAGAACTACTACCGCACGGTGGCGGCGGAACTGCGCCTCGGCGAGATACCGGCGCGACCCGAAAAGGGCTCCGAGACAGCGGCTCTCGTCATCGTCCCGGTGGTGGCCGTCAGCGAGGCGACCGCTCGCGCCCTCGCCGCCGCCCTGCGCATGCGCGGCGAAATCGTCGCCGTCGCAGCGGAAATCGACCCGGACGCCACCAAACGCCTGAGCGCGCGATGGAAGGAATGGGATCCGGGCGTCCCGCTCACCGTGCTGCCGTGCCCGCATCGCAGCCTGATCGCCACCCTCGTCGGCTATGTGCGCAAACAATCCGCCGCTGGCCGCGACGTCACCGTCCTCCTCGCCCACGTGGAAGCCCGCCACTGGTGGCACCGCCCCCTGCACAACCCGCGCGGCCCCGTCCTCGGCGCCGCCCTGCGCGCCCGCACCGACGCCGTCATCGCCACCCTCCCGATCCGCGTCGACTGAACCGACCCGCTGGCCGCGCCCACCCAACGTCCTCACCGAGCCACCGCGCGCCCCGCCGCCCAGGCCATCACCACGAGGCGCGCAAAGGTCTGCGACCTCGGCCCGTCGTCGCAGAGTCACAACACTCCCGCGGCCCTGCTGCGCGGCACACAATGGCTGCGGTCGTCGACCGTTCGGCTATCGACCACCGGGGTCCGCGGCCAGATGCATCGGGCCCGCCCGATCCGCGGCGCGCCTCGCGACCCATGCGAGGCGCGCGAAGGTCTGCGGAGTCAGTCGTGGGCGGGGCGGAGGTAGATGTAGGCCAGCGGTGGGACCAAACCGCAGAGGAGCAGGAGCAGGGTGGGCCAGTCGCTCAACAGCATCAGGTCGCCGCCCGGGCCCGCGAAGGTGCACGCCAGAAAGCCGAAGGTCCAGACGATGACCGGGAGCAACGCGACGCGGGTGCTGTCGGTGAGGGTGCGCATAGCCGCGATCAGCAGGACGTTCAAACCGGCGGCGAGCAGAGCCGTCACCGGTAGAGCGAACGTGCCCGAGCTCGCGACCGCGGCCAGCGGCGCGGCCACCAGGGTGGGCTCCTCGGCGGGCGGCAAATGCGAGGTGCCCAGGTACACCGGCAGATAGAGGACCTCGAAGGCGAGGGTGAACAACCCGCTCAGGGTGAGCACGGCCATCAGCGCCAGCCGCAGGGGTTCGGCGATCCACCCTCGATCATCGGTACGTGGCGCGTCCACGCGCTTGTCGAGCGCCGTCACGGCACCGGCGGGTAGCCGAGGAGCGTCAGCAGGTGGCTCTGCATGTCGACGAAGGCGTACAGCACCGACATGTACAGCTCGTGCTGGTGCTCCGCGCCGGGGCGCAAGCTGTCCACGAAGGCCGAGATGGCGTTCTGGAGGTCCCAGTTGTACACGTCGAGGAGTCTATGCCCGGCGGCTCGGCTCGGATCACGCACCATCGACCGGGATGTTCGTGACCACCCGGAACTACCCCGTACAGCCGCGGCGAACCAGTCGTCGATCAGCGCCGGGACGATCAGCGCGATGGTCCAGCCGCCGACCGATCAGTCGAACACGGCCGGTGCGGACAGCGAATTCAGACAATCCCGGCAAACAGGTCGTGTTCGCGCCCATCCGGCCCGACCGGCCCGCGCGTGCCACGGACCAGCACGTAGTGCTCCTCGGGCAGCACCGGCTGGGCGATGTTGTTGGACAGCGCGAACTCTCGCCCCGAAGGGGCGACCGTCACCTGCGTCGCGTGCGCCCGCAACGCCGTCCGCTTGGCGGCCAACGCGTCCGACACCTCGACGGTGGTGGTGACGGTGTGACTCGGCACGCTCGCCAACTCCCCCGCCCCTGGCAGCCGCCACCCGCGCGGCAGCGCGCCGGGCAAGCCTTCGACGGTGCGGCGGGCCAGTGCCTCGGTGTGCAGCCGCAGCATGTCGGCGTCGGTCACCGTCCAATAGAACTTGGGCACGTCCCAGCCGCGCTCGGCCGCCGCCTCGACCGCGGCGGTGGCGACCTCGTGGGCCCTGATGTGATCGGGGTGGCCGTAGCCGCCGCGCGGGTCGTAGCCGATCACCACCCGCGGCCGCAGCTCGAGCAGAATCCCGACGAGCGCGTCCACTGCCTCGGCGCCGGAACTCACGAACGCCCTGGGGTGTTCGGCCGAGGGCGTCCCCGCCATGCCGGAATCCCGCCAGCGGCCCGCCCCGCCGAGGAAGCGCGGCGGCGCGGCGTCCAAAGCGGCCAGCGCCCTTGTCAATTCGAGAACGCGGTAGCCCCCGAGTTGATCGGCGTGCTCGGCGGTCAGCTGTGCCCACTGCTCGCCGATCACCTCGCCCTCCTCGCCGAGGGTGCAGGTCACCACGGTGACCGGAACGCCGCGGCGGCGGTAGTGCGCGATGGTGCCGCCGGTGGTGATGGATTCGTCGTCCGGGTGCGCGTGCACCAGCACGATGCCGCCGGGCCCGTCCGGTTTGGTCACGGGATCCTGCGCCACATCGAGGCATCACCGAAGATGCCCACCTGGATGGCCCCGCTCAGCGACGCGCCGTCCACCCGGGGACCCGCGGCGGCGACCACGTTGTCCTGCACGATCGGCAGCACGGTGGCAAGTCTCCACAGCGCGGGCTCGGCATCGGCGAGCACCTTGGGCACGTCGATACCGCGCAGCGCGGCGTCGATCGCGGGTTGCAGCACGGGATCGCACACCCCGGACAGGTTGCTCGGCGCGCGCCGCGCCGCCTCGACCGCGGCCTGCGCTTCACCGTCCCCGAGACCGGGATCCGGTGGCAGGCAGCTGTAGCGGGACGCCAGCACGGTGGCCGGATCGGCGCCCGCGACCTCCCAGCCGACGATCGCGTCCACGCCGCCCTCGACCAGTTCCTTGCCGTACAGCTCGTCGGCGGCGAGGCTGCGGACGCTGGCATCGATTCCGGCGCTGCGCAATTGGTCGGCGGCGGTGCTGGCCACCGCGAGCGCGGTCGCGTCACCGGTCACCGCGCCGATCCGCAGCGCGAGGGTCTTGCCGTTCTTCGCGATCGGGCGCGGTTGCGGCGCGGGCGAGGTCGGCGAGATCACCGGCGGCGGCTCGGGTGCGCGCGCGAAACCCGCCTCGGCGAGCAGCGCGAACGCCTCGTCGGCGGTGGGTCGCGGCGGCGCGGTCGGCGCGTAACCGGGATCCGACGGCGTCAGGATCTGCGCGCGCACGGGTTCGACCCACCCGCCGGTCTGCGCGCCTACGGTGGCGAGCAGCGCGGGATCGAGCAGCGCGAGCAGCCCGCGCCGCACCCGCGGATCGGCGAGTTCGGTCGTGCGCCCGTTCAGGACGAATTGCAGTTCGCGCGACTGCGGCATGATCACGGTGCGCACCGAGGGGATCGCGGCCAGCTGCGCCTGGGTCGCGACGCCGCCGTGCACGAGCGCCATCTGCGCGTCACCGGTGCGCAGCGACTCGGCCAGCTGCGCGGGAGTTCCGCCGCGGCGCAACAGGATCTGATCCGGCGCGGCCGGGGTGCCCCAGTAGCGGTCGTTGCGTTCCAGCAGGATCTCGTCGCGACCGGGATCCACCGACTTGATCGCGAAGTTGCCGCCGGACACCGGGATTCCCTCCGCGAGTCCGTTGGCGAAACCACCCGGCTGATCCTTGATCAGATGCGAGGGAAGCAGATTCGCGAACAGTTCGCGCCACGCGGGGTACGGCTGAGTCAGCACCACGGTGACCGTCTTGCCGCCGCCGGAGGAGTTCACATCCGAGATCAACCGGTAAGCGGCGGAATCCGCGACACCGGGCTGCGTCAGCATCTGCTGCCACAGGAAACGGAAGTCCTCGGCGGCGATGGGCGCTCCGTCGGACCAGTTGGCCTGGTTGCGCAGCGTGTAGGTGATGGTGAACGGCTCCTGGCTGGTGACCTCCGCGGCGGTCACCAGCGCGGTGTCCGGCACCCAGTCCGTGCCGCCCGGCACCGACGGACTCGGCACCGGACGGAACGGGCTCGGCAACACCATCGAACTCACCGCCGAGGTGGCGGGCGACTGATCGGAACGCAGGTGCGGGTTGAACCCGATACCGATGTCGTCGATCGCCACCACGACGGTGTTCTTGCCCGGCTTGGCGGGCGTCGTCTTCGGGCTGTCCGTGCTCTCGATGGGCGGGGGCGGGTTCGCGGTGCATCCGGCGAGCACCGTCGCGGAGGCCGCCAGCAGAACCGTCAGTGCGCGCAGCATCGCGCGTCGTCTTGCCCCCGAGCTCACGTTCGGCACTCTACAGCGCGGCCCGGTCCCGCGCCTTCCGCCTGGACAGCTCGCGGGCCCGCTCGTTCTGGCCGAGGATGACCTTGCGCACCCGGACCACCTCGGGGGTGACCTCGACGCACTCGTCGGCGGCGCAGAACTCCATCGCGCCTTCCAGGTCCAGCTGCAACGGCTTGGCCAGGGTCTCGATGACGTCGGCGGTGGAGCTGCGCATGTTGGTCAGCTTCTTCTCGCGGGTGACGTTGATGTCCAGATCCTCCGCGCGCGGGTTGATGCCCACCACGTGGCCCTCGTAGGTGTCCGCGCCCGGCTCGACGAAGAACTGGCCGCGGTCGGCGAGCTGGATCATCGCGAACGGCGTCACCGAGCCCGCGCGGTCGGAGACCAGCGAACCGGTGTGGCGCGCCCGGATCTCGCCCGCCCACGGCGCGTAGCCGTGCGAGACGGCGTTGGCGATGCCGGTGCCGCGAGTCTCGGTGAGGAAGTCGGTGCGGAAGCCGATCAGGCCGCGCGAAGGAACGATGAATTCCATCCGCACCCAGCCCGCGGCGTGGTTGTTCATCTGGACCATCTTGCCCTTGCGGGCGGCCAGCAGCTGGGTGATCGCGCCGAGGTACTCCTCGGGGCAGTCGATGGTCAGCTCTTCGTAGGGCTCGTGCACCTTGCCGTCGACCTGCTTGGTCACCACCTGCGGCTTGCCGACGGTCAGCTCGAAGCCCTCGCGGCGCATGGTCTCGACCAGGATGGCCAGCGCCAGCTCACCGCGGCCCTGCACCTCCCAGGCGTCCGGGCGGCCGATGTCGAGCACCCGCAGCGACACGTTGCCGACCAGCTCCTGGTCCAGGCGCGACTTCACCATGCGGGCGGTCAGCTTGTGGCCCTGAACCCGGCCGACCAGCGGCGAGGTGTTGGTGCCGATGGTGACCGAGATCGCGGGTTCGTCCACGGTGATGCGAGGCAGCGCGACCGGGTTGTCGATGTCGGCGAGGGTGTCGCCGATCATGATCTCCGGGATGCCCGCGATGGCGACGATGTCGCCCGCGACGGCCACCTCGCCGGGCTGACGCTCGACGCCGATGGTCTGGAGCAGCTCGGTGATCTTGACCTGCTTGACGCCGTCGGCGTGCATCCACGCCACGTTCTGGCCCTTGCGCAGCTCGCCGTTGTGCACGCGCACCAGCGCGAGGCGGCCGAGGAAGGCCGAGGCGTCGAGGTTGGTGACGTGCGCCTGCAGCGGCGCGGCGGCATCGCCCTTGGGCGCCGGGATGCACTCCATCAGCACGTCGAACAACGCGTCGAGATTCTCCGCGTCGGGGGCGCTGCCGTTCTCGGGGCGCTCCTTGGAGGCCTTGCCCTCGCGGCCGGAGGCGTAGAGCACCGGCAGGTCGAGTGCCAGCTCCGCGGCCTCGGCGGCGGCGTCGTCCAGGTCGGAGGCCAGATCGAGCAGCAGGTCGTGGCTCTCCTCGACGACCTCTTCGATGCGGGCGTCGGGACGGTCGGTCTTGTTGACGACCAGGATCACCGGCAGCGACGCGGCCAGCGCCTTGCGCAGCACGAACCGGGTCTGCGGCAACGGGCCCTCGGAGGCGTCCACCAGCAGCACAACGCCGTCCACCATGGACAGACCGCGCTCGACCTCACCGCCGAAGTCGGCGTGGCCGGGGGTGTCGATGACGTTGATTACGGTGACCGAACCGTCCGCGTTGTGCCGGTGCACCGCGGTGTTCTTGGCGAGAATGGTGATGCCCTTCTCGCGTTCCAGGTCGCCGGAGTCCATCACCCGGTCGACCGGTTCGGCCCGCTCGGCGAAGGCGCCCGACTGGCGCAGCATGGCGTCGACCAGCGTCGTCTTGCCGTGGTCGACGTGGGCCACGATGGCGACGTTGCGAAAATCGCGTGCAGACGACACGCCTGAATCCTCCTGCTGTTGGTGTTGGTGCCGACGGTGCTCGGTGTCCGGCGTGTGCGGGACCCTCCGTGGTTACGCAGGCTGCTGCCTCCGGGTCCTGACTCACACGCCGGGCCCCCTGCAAACAGGTGGAGAATGGAAACTCACCGGGCATCGCGGCCAGCTACACAGTACCGGCAACCGGGTGACCCCTCCGATTCAGGCGCTCGAGTAAGGGTATGCTAACCGTCGTGGGCAAGGTCAAAGCGAAGAAGGTTTCGAGTCTGAAACCGAAGAAGAAGTGCTGTCGTAAGAAGACGCGCTGCTTCAAATGCCCCGTTGTCATCATGCGGATGAAGAAGGCCGAGGCAGCGGGCCTGACCGGCAAGGATTTGAAGAAGGCGCTGAAACAGGCTCGCGCGGCCTGAGTTTCACCATTCCCGGTGCACCTCCGGCAAACGGGGTACAACCGGCATATGAGCACTCCACTGCTATCCGAAGCCGAGATCGCGGACGCGCTGGCCGGACTGCCGAATTGGAGCCGGTCCGGCGACAACATCACCCGCACCATCAAGGCCGCCTCGTTTCCGGCGGGCATCGATCTGGTGCGCCGGGTCGCCGACGCGGCCGAGGCCGCGAACCATCACCCCGACATCGATATCCGGTGGCGAAATGTGACCTTCACGCTGTCCACCCATTCGGCGGGCGGACTCACCGCCCTGGATCTGGGCCTGGCCCGCGAGATCGATCTGCTCGCGTCGCAGTCCGACTAGCCGCGGGGACAGCCCCGCACCGAACGGTCCCCTGACCGCCGCGCACCCGGACAACCGCCGACCCGGGAGGCGGCCGAACTACGCGCGCCGGACCACCGCCGCCGGGCTCACCTCCGATCGGCTGAGACGGGCCACCGCTGCCCAGCTCACCCCGATCGCCGCGCGCGCCGACCCCGGGCGGGGCCGGACTACGCCCGCGCGGAGTCCTCCGCCACCATCTCGCTCGCCGCGGGCTCACCCGACCGCTCGCGCCGCGCACCCGACCAGATGATCCACGCGAACAGGACGAGCACGCCGAGCACATCCACCGCACCCAGCCAGGACAGCACGCCGGGCCGGGAGATCTCCCAGATCGTCGGCTGGGCGAACGACAGCACCCACGGCACGCCGATCAACATCGTCACCAGCCAATAACCGGCCAGGATTCGCGCGCCCGGCGATCGCCGCAGCGGACCGTAGACCAGCCACAGCACCGTGGGCAGCAGCCAGACCCAGTGGTGCGACCACGAGATCGGCGAGATCAGCAACCCGAACAGCTGCACCATCAGCAGCGTGCCCATCCGGTCGTCCGGTTCCAGCGCCCGCCAGGCGAAGAAGGCCAGCACCGCGAACGCGAGCACCGCCGCGATCCACACCGGGCCGGACTCCACGTCGTGACCGAGGATGCGGCTCAGCGTCCCGCGCAGCGACTGGTTCCACACCGAGCCGACCGGGCCGATCCGGTCCGCGTCACCGAGCAGCGTGCCGAAGTAGCGGGTCGCCTCGTGGTTGTTGATGAGGTAGCTGATGCCGACCGTCGCGCCGAACACCACCGCCGACCACAGCGCGGTCCCCCAGCGCCGCCGCGCGACGAAGTAGAGGCCGGTGATCGCGGGCGTCAGCTTGATGCCCGCGATGATGCCGACCAACCCGCCCGAGACCCACCATCGCGAACTGCGCACCGCGAGCATCGCGCCGAGCACCAGGAAGACGTTGACCTGTCCGTAGTCGATCGTGGTGCGGACGGGCTCGAGCCACACGCCGACCGTCGTCCAGCCGATCGCCGCCGCTCGCCAACCGGGTTCGCGCAGCCGTCGGGCGCCGACGATCAATTCCAGCGCGATCCAGACGACGCCGTACAGCGCCGCCACCGTGGCCAGCAGCCAGCCCACCGCGATCACCTTGAACGGCAGGAAATGCAACGGGAAGAAGACCAGCGCGGCGAACGGCGGATAGGTGAACGGCAGCGGGAAATCCGGGGTCTTCTCCGCGTAGGTGAAGTCGTAGAGCCGGTCGGTGAGCAGCGCCGCCGAACCGTCCACGTAGACGTGCAGGTCGACCAGGTTCATTCCGTTGGGCGACACCAGCATCCACAGCAGCCTGGCCAGAACGGATAGACCGAGCAGCAACACCGCCAGTCGCAGGTGGGCAGCGGCCGGACGCTGGTCCGACCGAGCGCTGTCTCGGTTCAAATCGCGGGCTTTCGGGTCGGGGGGCGGTCGCGAAACGCGACTGGCCGGTGTCCGGTGTGTCGGCGACAAATGCCGAAGGCTGCGACTAGATTAACCGGAGCGCTGCTCTTCTCTGTGCACGCTATGCACAAGGGATAACATTTGCATCACCTTTCACACTGGCAACGCCCCGCCGCGCTACGTTCCGATAACACTGATCGTCCACAGCACAACGTGATAACGACCACGGCTGTACAACTCGGTGGTCGTGTCCTTAGAGTGACCCCCGAAACAATGGGTTTTCCCCCGTTGACCCAGATGTACCCGAGGTAAGGACGGCTAGACCAGTGCTTCGCACCCGAGGATCGCGGATCGCATTGACCGCACTCGCCCTGGCGGCGAGCGCTTCGCTCGCCGCGCCGACCGCAATAGCGGCACCGGCGCCCGCCCACGCCGCGGTTCCGAACAGCGTTCCGATGGTGCCCGAGGGCGTCCCGGTGGACGCGATCGCCGCGCTCACCCCCGCCATCGTCGGCGCCATCGCAGGCCCCGCCGATATCGCCAACGGGCCGCAGTCCGCGATCCTCGATCAGGCGCGCATCCTGCTCAACACCCTGAATCTGCCGCCGCAGATCAAGTCGACCCTGGAACGGATCATCACGTTCCTGGACGGCAGCGGTGGCGGCGGTCCCGAGCTGCCGCAGGACGGCCCCGTCATCGCGCAGTTCCTCTACCCGACCATCGGCAAGGGCTGCATCAGCCCGACCGCCGACTCGGTCGGCACCGCCCTAGCCGTGCCCGGCCCGGCCACGCTGCCCCCGCCCGGACCGGAGTCCGGCCAGACCGGCTTCGTGTTCACCGCGCTCGGCACCAAGGCGCCGACCGCGCAGCAGAACCCGCCGATGACCGTGCAGTGGCTGAACCTCGACACCCGGCAGTCCGGCGTGCAGGCGCTGACGGGCGAGTCGAAGATCAACCCGGACGGCCCCGCTACCCTGTCCGCCATCGTGAACACCGGCCGCGGCCGGATCGTCGCGGTGGTCGGCGGCTCGCTCACCACCCAGGCTCCCGACGCCGCGCCGCGCACCTGCTCGTTCCTGCCGACGCTCGGTTTCTTCACCGTCGCTTGATGTTTCGAAGCCCGGCCGGTCGTACGCGACCGCCGGGCTTCGGCATGTCCGGCCGACACACCGCGGCAATCGCGGCGATAGTCCCCGGCCGGGTCCGGGGTGTGGTAGACCGAAGGCATGCCGACTGTCGAAGGAACGGTACGACCCCGCTCGATCCGGAGCAGGCGCTCGCGCCGGTCGATCCTGTCCATCCGGTCCGAAGGCTCGATCCTGTCCATCGGATCGGCCTATTCGATCCTGTCCATCGGCAGCGTCGGTTCGGTGCTCTCGGTCGGATCGGTCGGATCGTTCGCGTCCGTGATCTCCTCCGGCTCCTTCGCCAGCCTCGGCTCGGCGCTGTCGGGCCTGTCCCGCTGGTCGCTGCTGTCCTGGATGGGTGATCACGAGGCGCCGGAGACGCGGCCGAATCTGCGCGTGGTGCCCGACGACGAACCGGATCTGCGCGTTGCCCCGGTCTGCCACTGCCAGACCTAGGCGTACCTCCGCCCCGCGCTCACCACTGCCCGTATTCGGGCTTCAGGATGTTGTTGAGATCGATGCCGACGCCGTCGATGGCGCGCTTGTCGATCTCGAACTGGTGCAGGTGCGCGGCGGGGTGCACATACCCCTTCGGGGTGCCCCAATTGTGCTGCCAGTACCAAGAACCCAGGCCTGCCGCCCGCGCGAGATCAATCGTCGGTGAGTTGGCGTAGACGCCGACGTTCTGCTTGCCGAGCACCGCTTCCCAGCCGAGCAGGTACGGCGCGATCATGGTCGCGAAGTCGACCGGGGTCGGATTGTCGTCGATCGAGGCGTAGATGGGTCTGCCCTCGGGGCCCCCCGCGGCCAGGTGCAGCTCCAGCCCGCGCTCGGCGTGCTCCTTGCCCGCCTCGAGTCCGCCGCGCCAGTCGGCGGTCGGCCCCTTGCCGAACTGATAGCAGGACACGATCTTCAGTCCGGCCTCGGTGAGCGCCTCGGCCTCGCGTGCGAGCAGTGGCTTGCCCACCATCCATTCCGCGCCGGGCCGCCGATCCGAGACATAACGAATGACGCCGACATGACCGGCTTCGAGAATCGCGTCGGCCGAGGGCACGCCACCGGAATAGTCGATCAGCGTGCCGAGTGATCCCGTCGCGGAGGCGGACGCGGCGGTGCCGGTTACCCCCAGCGCGGCGGCCGCGGCGGTATAGGCGAAAAGCTTGCGGCGGGACAGATCGACAGAACGCATCGCAGGACTCCTTCGCGCAACCCCCATTGGCTGGCAGCGGGCCCGGCGCACCTTCCCCAAGGCTCACACGCGCGCCGGGAGCCTCGAACGTGCACTCATTCCACCACATTTCACATTCGAACCGCTAGACCCATTCGACCCACTTACCCCACTTGTCACAGGAGTTACGCGACGCCGTCGATTCGAGCCGCGACGTCGATGGTGCGGCCGGAGCTGTCGCCGAGCTGCTCGCGCACCACCCCGGCCACCTGCGCGACGACCTGCTTCTTGATTCCGGCCAGCGCGCCGAGGGTCGCCGCGCGCACGCCCTTCGCCTTGAAGTCCATCCGGATGTCCCCGGTCGCGGGCGGCGGCACGTCGATGACGATCAGCAGCGGATCGGCCGCCCTGGCGATCAGTACCAGCGGAATCTCGACATCGGCGCGGTACTCGTTCGCCTTGAAGACCTGCACGGTGATGTCCAGGCCGACCGGCAGCGTGAGATCGAACGAGACGAGATCGTCCGGCCCTTCGGGCCGATCGACCAGACGCGGCTGGCGGATCGCGCCACGCACCGTGACGGTCGCCCGGTCTCTCGGCCCGGTTTTCAGCGGCCCGACCTCGATCGGACGCCCCGCCATCTTGTCCACCACCTCGAAGACCCGGTCCCTGGTCACGATGCGGGAGAAGAATCGGTGGCCGAACTCGCCGTAATCGATCCAGTCGAACTCCTCCTGCGCGCGGTGCCGCGACGGCGTGCCCGCGACCATGGCCTCGACGTCGAAGACTCGCCCGCTCTTGGCCTGCGGTTCGGCCAGCATGCTGTTGACCCGGTTGGCGACCTCGCGCTGCACCAGTCCGGCGATCGGGTCGAGCAGCCACTCCCAGGCCGACTCGACCGTCTGGGCGCGCAGCACGAAACTCACGTCGCGGGTGGTGATGGGCGGGATGTCGATGACGATCAGCAGCGGGTCGGCGGTGCGGGCGTGCAGTGTGAGGTCGATTTCGACGACCGCTTCCAGCCGCAGCTTCCGGCCGCCGAGCCGGACTTTGACCGCGAGGGTGAGCGGCACCGTCACCTGGAAGACGACGTGCGGATCATGGCGCAGAACCGTGGGTTCGCCGACTTTGCCCTCGGCGATGAATCCGGCGAGTCCGGGGGGACCGATGTTGAGGGGTCCGATGGCCATGCCGCGCCCCGCCATGGAGGACACCGCGGCCACGATGCGTTCCTCGGTCACCGCGTGGGTGACGAAGCGTTCGCCGAAGGCGGCGTAGTCGATCCAGGACGGGTCGTTCGTCGTTTCCTCGGTCGGCTGCATCAGAGATTCCGAAACCCTCACCTTTCAACGGACAACCGACACGGTACGCGACGAAAGTTTCCGGAGATCGGAACGTTAGGGAACCCTGTCCTGCTGATGAGGGGGTAGCAGGACAGGGTCCGCGATGGCAGCGCTGCCGGGCGCCGCCGACTCCATACTAAGGCTCCGGAAGGGACGCGCCGAGCAACGCGCTCGCCGAACGGGACGCCCTGAGCGGCAATGATTCTCAGAATCGCCCATACCCGACGACGTCCTTCACGTCGGCAACCCGGAATCGGTGGATACGCACCTCGCCGAACTCGTTGCCGCCGATCGTGGTCACCTCGCCGTTCGCCGCCGTGAGCACGATGTTGGTGTGTTGGGTGAACTGGCTCTCCGGGCCGTAGAGCAGCACGTCACCGGTACGCGGGCGATAGCCGCTGCCGATGGGCGCGAACCGGTCCGCGTCCTCGTAGTACTCCTGGAGGGTGTAGACACCGGGGATCCGCCACGATCCGGAGTTCGGATTCGAGAGCGGACGCCCGGCCTCCCGCATCGCCCAGCTCACGAAGTCGGCGCACCAGGGCTCGATCACTCCCTCGGCGTACTTCGGGCCCCCGCCCGGCTCGGCGAACTCGCGCTCCAACACCTCGACCAGCCGGATCTGCGCCGGGTCGAGCGCGGAGCGGTCGATGGCGGGGAAGGCGGCGGGACTCTCGCCGACCACGGCGGGGCGATCCGAGCCGGTCCACCACCAGACCGTGCCCGCGGCGACGGCCGCGACCACGGCCAGCCCCAGCGCCAGCAACAGACCGAGCCGCCCCCGGGTTCTCTGCGGTGCGGACATTCGCCCCCCAATCGCTTTTACGACCATTCATCCTTAAGACGAACGGACGCGGCTCACGGTTCCCGGATCGCGCCCCAGATAGCGCAACAGTTCCGCGACCGCGTCGTCATTCGGCGCTCCGTCGACGACCGCGGCATAAGCGCCCCACTGCCGCAGCGGTTCCACGATCGCCGTCTCCGGCCCGCCGCCGGGCGCGGGATTCGCCGTGCGGGCCGCCGTCAGTAGAGCCGCGGCCAGTTCCTCGTCGAGCGGCGAGGCCTGACCGGTGGCGACGGCGAGATCCCAGGCGTGCACGGCCGCGTCCAACGCGCACAGCACCGCGGCGACCGGTGTCGGAAGTTCGCCGTGCGGCAACGGCGTCGGCACCGTCGGCGTGTGCTCGGCGACGGTGTCCCACGCGGCGGCGGTCTGCTCGATCGCGTCGCGCACCAGCGCGGTCGGCGAGCCATCGATGGTGCCCGATGGCGCGAAGGGGTTCTCGGCCGGGCCGTTTCCGATGCCGAGGAATTTCGCGTACGCGAGCTGATCGCCCGCGGCGTGCTGAATCACCTGTGTCACATTCCATTCCGAGCACGGTGTCGGCAGGTGCCACTGGTCGTCGCGAATACCGGCGACGGTGTCGGCGAGCGCGCGGTGGGCGGCGGCGAGGGTCTCGCGCCAGACGGAGGTGAGGGCGACATCGGTATGCATGGCTGGCCTTTCGGGTTTCTCGGTGCTGATACCGAGCCTATGAGTCCATTAGGCTGCTTTCGTTCCTAATAGATCGGAAGATGTGCATGGCCGAGACAACCACCCGCGTCCTGCGCCTGCTCTCGCTCCTCCAGGACCGCGCCTATTCCGGCCGTGAGCTGGCCGAAAAGCTCGGCGTCACGGATCGCACGCTGCGCAACGACATTCGCAGATTGCGCGACCTGGGCTATCCCGTGCATGCCGAGCGCGGCGCCATCGGCGGCTACCGGCTCGGGCGCGGCTCCACCATGCCGCCGCTGCTGCTCGACGACGACGAGGCCGTCGCGGTGGCCGTGGCGGTCGGACTGGCCGAGGACGGCGCGACCGGCATCGCCGACATCACCGAGCACGTCGGCCGCGCGCTGGCCAAACTCGAGCAGATCCTGCCGAAACGCTTGCAGCGCAAGGTCACCGCGCTGCGCAGCGCCACCGCCGTCGGCCCGGCGACCACCGGCTCGCGCGAGCCGGACGCCCCCATACCGGCCGAGGTGCTCACCACCCTGGCGGGAGCGATCCGCGACCGCGCCGCGGTGCGGCTCGACATCGGCACGGCGGCAGACGAATTCGGCGATCCGACGGAGGTCGAGCCGTACCGGCTGATCAACTGGCAGCGCCGCTGGTACCTCGTCGCCTACGTCCTCGACAGCCACACCTGGCGCGCGATACCCGTCGCCAGGGTGCGCCGCGCGGCCGCGGGCACACGCCGCTTCGCCGCCCGCGCGCTGCCCGACGACGATCTCGTCGCCTTCGTCATGCGCCATGTCGCGAGCACCGGCTGGCGCGTGCACGCGCGGGTCACAGTGCTCGCTCCGGCCGAGCGCGTCATCGCCAGGATCAACCCCGCGGTCGGCGTGGTCGAGGCGGTCGACGCGGACACCTGCGTCCTCTACACCGGCGCCGACGCGCTCGAGACCATCGCCATCTACCTCAGCATGCTGATGATGGACTTTCGTGTAGACGGCCCACCGGAACTCGTCGCGCACCTGCGTACGCTGGCCCGCCGCTACACCGACTCGGTCCGGGAGGCGCCGGACTGATCGGTCAGTCCTTCTTGCCCATCGGAACGCAAGCCGTCAGCGCGATGGCCACCACCGCCGCCGCCATGGCGATGAAGAAGGTGGTGTGGAAGCCCTCGCGGGAGGGCAGCAGGTGCGCGCCGAGCGACATCGTCATGTGCGCGAGCACCACGCTCATCACCGCGGAGGAGGTGGAGGTGCCGATCGAGCGCATCAGCGAGTTGAGCCCGTTGGCGGCGGCGGTCTCGGTGATCGGCACCGCGCCCATGATCAACGCGGGCATCGCGGCGTAGGCCAAACCCACACCGCCCGCGACGATCACGGCGGCGAGCATGATCTCCCAGACGTTGTTCATCAACAGCACCGCGCACAGGTAGCCGACGCCGATCACGGCCGAGCCGAGCATCAGGGTCACCTTGGGTCCGCGCGCCGCCGACAAACGCGCCGACACCGGCGAGAGCGCCATCATCACCAAACCGGTTGGGGCCAGCGCCAATCCGGCGCTCACCATGGAGAGACCGAAGCCGTAGCCGGTCTCCTTCGGAGCCATCAGCAGCTGCGGGAAGGTCAGCGACATGCCGTACAGCGAGAAGCCGACGGCGATCGAGGCCAGATTGGTGAACAGCACCCGCGGTCGTGCCGAGACCCGCAGGTCGACCAGCGGCGCGCCCTGCCGAAGTTCGTAGTAGCCCCAGCCGAGGAAGACCACCACCGACACCGCGAACAGCGTCAGGATCGAGGCGCTGGACCAACCCCAGTCCGCGCCCTTGGTGATCGCGACGAGCAGCGCCAACAGCGCCACCGAAAGACCCACGGCCCCACCGAAATCGAATCGGGCCGGAGTACGCACCGGCGATTCCGGCACGAAAAGGAAGACCAGAACCAGGCACAGCACGCCGAGCGCCGCGGAGCTCCAGAACAGCACGTGCCAGTCCGCGTTCTGCGCGATCGCCGCGGCCACCGGCAGGCCGATCGCACCGCCGACGCCGAGCGTCGCGCTCATGATCGCCATCGCCGAACCGACCCGCTCGACCGGCAGTTCGTCGCGCATGATGCTGATCCCCAACGGAATAGCGCCGACGGCGGCGCCTTGCAGCGAGCGCCCGATGATCTCCGGCACCAACGAGGAGAAGCTCGCGCAGACCACCGAACCGGCGATGAGAGCGAGCAGATTCGCGAACAGCACGCGGCGCTTGCCGAACATGTCGCCGAGACGACCCGCGATCGGCGTGAACACCGCGCCCGCCAGCAGCGTCGAGGTGATCACCCAGGACGCGTTCGAAGCGGAGGTGTCGAGCAATGTCGGCAGCGCGGGAATGATCGGGATGACCAGCGTCTGCATCAGCGAGACGACCACACCGACCGCACCGAGCGTGGCGATGAGCAGGCGGGGGGCCGGGCGGCGGGTATCGGCCTCGGTGGCGGGCGAGGACGCGGCAATGGACATGCATGTGTACGGTACACATCGTGTGTATGCTGCACAATTTGTCATAGAAGTGATCCAGGCGACATAGTGAGTGCCATGCCAGACCGGGAACCCGCCGACCCAGCGGCGCTGACGCGCCTCGCCTTCGAGCTCGCGCTGCTCTCCCGGCACTTCCCCGCCTCGGTGTTGCGCCGCCCAGGGTTTCAGCTGGACCGCTCGGCCTTTCTGATCCTGACCAGGTTGGAGATCGACAACCCGCTCACCCTTCGCGAACTCGCCGACGCCTTCCGCCTCGACATCTCCACCATCAACCGGCAGGTCGGCGCCATGCTCAAACACGGTCTGGTGGAACGGGTTCCGGATCCGGAAGGCGGTATCGCGCGCAAGATCCGAGCCAGCGCCAAGGGCATGGAGCTGCTCGCCGCCGACCGCGCCCAGAGCCGCGACGGCATCGGCGCCGTGGTCGCCGAGTGGTCCGAGTCCGATATCGGTCAGCTCAGCGCGCTGGTCGCGCGTTTCAACGAGTCCATCGAACACCTCGAGCACAACCCGTGGCCGCGGCCGCCCGCGGCGCGCTGAGCTCGACTTCGCCGAATCCCCTGCGGCGCAGCAGGGGCGCACTATGCTCCCGACGATGGGAGAACTTCGGCATTCCCGGCGCCACGGCACGGTCCGACCGAGCTGGTTCGCCTGGGACAACTACCTGATCGGCGTCGTCGGTCTCGCCTTCGCCGTCGCTTTCGGCACGGCCGCCGCGATCCTCGCCCAAGCGGGGCACTATCCGCCCGCCTTCGCGGTCGCGGCGTTCGCGGCGCTGTTCGCCGCACCCGCCGCGGTGCAGGCGATCGGGGAACTGCTCTCGGGACTGATGCTGGTGGGCATGCTGCTCGGTTCGATCGTGCTACTGCCCGCGCTGTTGGTCAGCCCGGCCGTGCGCCGCTGGGCGAAACGGCGCTGGGCGCGGGCCACGGCCTGAGCGTTCAGCCCGCGCGCGAATACACGCCGGGCGTGATGCCGTAGCAGCGGCGGAACCAGCGGGTCAGGTGCGCTTGATCGGCGAAGCCAGCGGCCACCGCGGCCTCGGCGACCGGGCGGCCCGCCGCGATCAACCGCCGCGCCGCCCGCAGCCGCAGGATGCGCTGGTAATCGCTCGGCGCCAGACCGTAATTCGCGCGGAAGGCGCGGTAGAGCGCGAAGCGGCTGGCGCCCGTCGCGGTGACGAGATCGTCCATCGACAGCGTCTCCAGATAGCGCTCGTCCAGCACATCGCGCACGCGGCGCGCGATCGCGCCGTTGCCGCCGCCGATCACTGTTCTGGTGCGCGGAGTACGTGCGCCGCGCTGCACCAGCGCCGCCACCGTGGCGGAAAGCGCTTCGTCCCTCGCCAATTCGGTGGCGGGCGAGGTCAGGCTCGCGTACAGCCTGCCGAGCGCGCCCGCGAGCAACGGATCGTGCAGGACCGGTTCGGCGAACAGCGGCAGGCCAGCGGGGCGACCGGCCCGGTCGGACAGCAGGTCGGTGATCAGCTCGGTGCCGATGTGCACGATTCGATAGGTGAAACCCGCCTCGGTGGCGCTGTGCCCGTCGTGCGGTTCGTCCGGGTTGAACGCCATCACCATGCCCGCCGCGCTGACCCGGGCGGCGCCGCGACAGTCGAAACTCTGCGCGCCGAAGTCGGTGAGGCCGAACGAGTAGGTCTCGTGCGCGTGCGGGTGGTAGACGTGCCGCTCGAAGTGGGCGCGCATCACCTCCACCGGCCGGTCCGGCATCCGCCGATATTCGACCCATTCGCTCACCGCCCCATTCTCCCCGCACCAGCGTTCAAGACGCCGGGGCGGTCCGCGCCGAGTATCGAGACGTGCGTATCCGTCTGCTGTTGATCCTGGTCATGGCCCTGTGGGGCAGCGCTTTCGCCTCGTCCAAGGCCGCCGTCGGCGAAGTCCCACACGAGGTGGCGGGATTCCTGCGGTTCCTCGGCGGCACCCTCGTGCTGCTGGCCGTCCTGCGCGCGCCCCGGCTGCCCGCCGGCGAAGTGCCGCGCGTCGCGGGCGTCGGCATGGTCGGCGTGTTCGGCTACAACGCGCTGTTCTTCCTCGGCCTTTCCTTGGCGCCCGCGGCCGACGGGAGTGTGATCGTGCCGATGGCCGCGCCCATCTTCACGGTCGCGGTCGGCGTCCTGCTCGGGCGCGTCCGACTGTCCGGGATGCGGTTGCTCGGGCTGGTTCTCGCGGTAAGCGGCGGGTTCGTGTTCTTCCTCGGCATTCCGGATACCGGAAACACCCGCCTGCTCGGCGACCTGACCTTTCTCGGCGCAGCGGCCTGTTGGTCGGCCTACACGCTGCTCGGCGCGCCGCTACTGAGCCGAATGCCCGCGGCCACCGTCACCGTCTACGCGACCGCAGCGGGAACCGCCGCCCTCGGGCTGCTCGCCATACCCGCCTTCGGTGACGTGCGATGGTCGGAACTGGGCCCCGAATTCTGGCTCAACCAGGCGTATCTCGGCGCGCTGCCGACGGCGCTCGCGTACGTCCTGTACTACCGTGCGGTCGGCCAGGTCGGGCCGACCACCGCCACCTCCGCGATGTTCCTCGTCCCGGCCTTCGGGTTGACGTGCGCATGGATGATGCTCGGGGAGTCCATTGCTCCGTTGCAGGGGATCGGGGCGGGGTTGATGTTCGTTGGGGCGTGGGTGAATACGCGTCCGGCGATCGATGATTCGGTGCAGACGACGGCGGATCCTGGCCGAGTCGTCGTCGAAGACGATTGTGTGGCGGCCAGTTCCGAGAGGAGGTCGGACGAGCGCCTCGGCGGTCGATCCCGCTTCGGCGGCGGCCGACTCCGTCTCGGCGGCGACCGACTCCGTCTCGGCGGCGACCGACTCCGTCTCGGCGGCGGCTGATTCCGTGCGGCCGAACTAGATTCATCGGATGGATCGAACCGGTCCGGTGCAGGGTGGTGATCGCGTGGATCATCCTTGCTCGACCCCGTGCACATCCCGCTCATCGGACGGATTCCTGGCGTCTCGTTGCCGCCGCACTGAAGGCGGTGGAGCGGTCCGCGGTGGTGCGGGCTGCTGGACAACCAACCATCGAGTACTCCGGTCATCACCTGGCACTGACCGCGCCGGACACCGTTGCCGAGCAGCTGATCGCGGCCTTAGGCGCTTCGCTCCTCCGGGTGGTCGCAAGCGGCGGCGCGGCTGAGAATCGCCGCGATCGAACAGCATTCGAGACCGGTCGGTTCGAAGGTCGGAGGTTTGGATGCGGCGGAACGAGGCACTACCGCTTCGACAGACTCGTCGAAGGAGAAACCCGTGTCATCCGCAATGGTGGCCGTGGCGATCGTGGCGGTGCTCGTCGCGCTCACGGCCGTACTGCTCTTGTCCTGGCCTTTGCTGCGAACTCGCCGCTTGCGCAAACGATTCGGACCCGAATACGACCGGGCCGTCGAGCAGCGGGACGGCCGCCGCGCCGCCGAACGCGAACTACGCGAACGCGAACTCCGCCACGCCGAACTCGAGCTACGGGATCTCTCCGAGGACCAGCGGAAGCAGTACACCGCTCGGTGGGCCGACGTGCAGGAACGCTTCGTAGACGACCCCGCCGCAGCGCTCGCCGACGCCGACCGCCTCGTCACCAGCGTCATGTCCGATCGCGGCTACCCCGCGGAAAGCTACGACCAGCAGCTGGCCGACCTCTCCGTCGAGCACGCCCCCGCCCTCGGCCACTACCGCAGCGCCCACGCCATCGCGACCCGCAGCAATGGCGACACCAACACCGAGGACATGCGCACCGCCATCGTGCACTACCGCGAACTCTTCCACGACCTCCTCAACGGCCGGACCCGCCAGACCAAGGACGCCCTCTCATGAACACCGATCACACCGAAACCCGCCGCGCTACCACCGAATCGCGCACCGCTCCAAACGATCCCACGCCGGGCGACCACCGCGACGCGCGCGGCGCCAGCTCCGCGCCGCGCGACATCGAAGCTGGCGGCGCCAACTTCGCGCCCGGCGACAACATCGAAGCACGCAGCGCCAACCCCGCGCCCGGCGACAACATCGAAGCACGCAGCGCCAACCCCGCGCCGGGCAACAACAACGAGGCACGTGGCGCCACTTCCGCGCTGGGCGACAACGAAGCACACGGCGCCAACCCCGCGCCGGGCAACAACATCGAAACCCGTAGCGCGAACTCCGCGCCGGGCGACAGCAACGAATCACGCAGCGCCACTTCCGAGCCGAACGCCAACCTCGAAGCACGCGGCGCCACTTCCGCGCTGGGCGACAACGAAGCACACGGCGCCAACCCCGCGCCGGGCAACGCCATCGATGCGCCCGGTACCACCGACTCGGCATCGAGCACGGACCGCGAGGCGCGCACCGCCGCCCACCTCACGCCCACCGACGCGCACGTGAACACGTCGGGCGACATCCCGAACAGCGACCACGCAGCCCCGAGCACCGGCACACGCGATGCCAGCACCGCGGAGGCCGTGGGCGGCGACCGAGCCCACGACAACACCACCGCCGCGACCCCGAACGGCAAATCCACCGCTGCCCACGACGAACCCATCCCCCTCTTCACCGAAGCCGAGATCGAACGCCTCCGCACCGAATGGCGCACGGTCCAAGGCTCTTTCATCGACAACCCCCGCGACGCGGTCTCCCGCGCCGACAACCTCGTCGCCAACACCATCGACCACCTCACCGCGGCCTACTCCGAACACCGCCGCGGCCTCACCACCCGCTGGTCCCAGGACCCCGACACCGAGGACCTCCGCAACACCCTCCGCGCCTACCGCACCTTCTTCAACCAACTCCTGCCCTGAATTGAATTGTCACTCTCCGCGTTTCGACTTCGGTCGGACGCGGAAGTGAGCACGTTCGCCCTGTTTGCCGAAGAGGCTGAGGAATTCGACTGGTTCGGCGTCGGCGGCGCCGAACCAGTGGGGTATGTGGGTGTCGAATTCGGCCGCTTCGCCAGGAACCAGTTTCAGATCGTGCTCGCCGAGGATGACGCGGAGGCGTCCGTTCAGGACGTAGACCCATTCGTATCCTTCGTGGGTCTGGGGCCGAGGTTGCACGCGGGGGTCGGCGGGCGGCAGGACGATCTTGTATGCCTGGATGCCGCCCGCGCGACGGGTCAGCGGAACCATGGTCATGCCGTGCTGCGTGACCGGTCGCAGGTGGATGCGCGGATCGCCGGTGGGCGGCGCGTCGACGAGCTCGTCCAGCGTGACGCCGTGCGCCTTGGCGAGCGGCAGCAGCAGTTCGAGAGTGGGCCGCCGCGCGCCGGACTCCAGTCGGGAAAGGGTGCTCACGGATATCCCGGTGGTCGCCGAAAGATCGGCCAGCGTGGTTTCGCGCTGCCGACGCAGGGCACGCAGTCGGGGACCGACCGCGTCGAGTGCTCGGTCGAGGCCGTCGTCCATGGGACCAGTTTGCCAGACTGGCAAACTAAGTTGCCGGTTCGGCGGCGGGGCTCGCATAGTCGTCGCAGGAGGTGGTCACGTGACCGATCAACTGAGAGACAGCTATGACGTGGTAGTGATCGGCGGCGGCGCCGCGGGGCTGAGCGGCGCGCTCATGCTCGGCCGATCGCGACGCTCGGTGCTGATGATCGACGCGGGCGCGCCGCGCAACGCACCGGCCGACGGCGTGCACGGCCTGCTCGCGCGGGAGGGCATGCCGCCCGCCGAGCTGCTCGAACGCGGCCGCGCGGAGGTCCGGCAGTTCGGCGTTCAGCTCGTTTCCGGCGAGGTGCGCGACGCGAGCCGGGACGGCGACGGATTCACGCTCACGACGGCCGACGGCCGGACGGTCAGCGCCCGCAGGTTGCTGCTCGCGACCGGCTTGGTCGACGAGTTGCCCGACGTCCCAGGCCTGCGCGAACGTTGGGGTCGCGACGTGCTGCACTGCCCCTACTGCCACGGTTGGGAAGTGCGCGACCGAGCGATCGGCGTGTTCGCCACCGGTCCGATGTCGGTCCACCAGGCGCTGCTGTTCCGGCAGCTGAGCACCGACGTAGTGTTCTTCACCGACACGACCACACCGACACACGAGGAGACGGTGCAGCTCGCCGCGCGCGGCATCCGGTTGGTCGAGGGCGGGATCGCCGACCTGGTCATCGCCGACGATCGCATCACCGGCGTGCGGCTGAGCGATGGCACGGTGATCGAACGCGAGGTCGTCGCGGTCGGGTCGCGCATGGTGGCGCGGGCCCAGTTCCTCGCGACGCTCGGACTGCGCACCAGCGAGCACCCGATGGGCGAGTTCATCGCGGCAGATCCGACCGGCCGCACCGAGGTACCCGGCGTGTGGGCAGCGGGCAATATCACCGACTTGGCCGCCCAAGTCGGTGCTGCGGCCGCCGCGGGTGCCACGGCAGGGGCGCAGATCAACGCCGACCTGGTCGCCGAAGAGACCCGAAACGCGGTCGCCGCCTACTCGAGCGCCGACGGACGCGGTCCGGCACCGGACCACCGCACGTGGCCGAGGTATGCGGAACCGTTCTCGGCCGACACCGAAGCGCGCCTGAGCGAGGCGAACTCCGGCGCCAGCCGCCACGGCCTGTGAACGACGAAAGGAGCACCGTGTCCGAACAACTCGACCACGCCTTCTGGGAGAACCGCTACCGCACGACGACTCCGCACGTCCAACCCAACCCACACCTGACGGTGGAGGCGGCGGAACTGCCGCCGGGGCGCGCCCTGGATGCGGGCTGCGGCGAAGGCGCGGAAGCGGTTTGGCTCGCCGCGCACGGCTGGCGGGTGACGGCCGTCGACTTCGCCACCGCGGCACTCGAGCGCGCCCGCGAGCGCGCCGATATCCGCGGTCCCGAGGTGGCCGATCGAATCGATTGGCTCACAGCGGATCTGACCGAATGGACGCCGCCGGAGAGCAGCTTCGACTTGGTCTGCTCCCACTACGCCCACCCCGTCACCGGAGCCGAAACCTTGCTGCGCCGACTGGCCCCCGCGGTCGCGCCCGGCGGCACACTCCTCATCGTCGGCCATCATCCGACGGACGCGCATTCGACAGCGCACGCCTCCGGAGTGCACGTCACGGCGGAAAGCCTGGCGGCGGAGCTGGATCCCACCCGCTGGGAAATCATGGTGGCGGAGAACAGATCTCGAACGGTGACGCACGGCAGTCACCAAATCGAGCTTCGCGACGCCGTGCTTGTGGCCCGGAAACATCGCTGACTCGGCCGCTTCGGGCTACCTGGTGTGCCCTGCGCGTGACCGGTTGTGGCGGAACGACCTGGACGACATGCTTCGTCCACTTCCACACGGCCGCCGCCTTGCCCAACCCTGAAACCCCCAATGGTTCCCGGCCGCGGCGGCGGCGCACTGACCGCCGCGAGCGGGTCAGACCTCCAGGTCCTCTTCGATGCCGCGCAGGTGGTGCCTGGCGAGCGCCAGGTTGGCCCGTCCGCGGTCGAGGGCGAGATAGAGGAAGAGGCCTTTGGATTTGCGGCCGGTCATCGGGCGGATGATGTGGTACTGGCCGGAGAGGGTGATGAGGATGTCCTCGATGTCGTCATTGAGACCGAGCTGCTCCATGGTCCGCAGCTTGGCGCGCACCACTTCGGTGTTACCCGCCGCGGCGACCTGCAGGTCCAACGACTTCGAGCTCCCGAGCATTCCGAGCGCCATGCCACTGTTGTAGTCCACGACGGCGGCACCGACCGCACCGTCGATCACCATCATGTCCTTGAGCGCCAGATCGAGATTCGTCATTTCATTCCTTTCGATGGGTGTGCACTGCCCGGTCCTTTCCGGGCCTTGTCGCCAGCGCCGCCAGATGATCGACGATCGCGCGGGCCACCGGACGCGACTCCAGGTGGAGCCGGCCGACGTTCACTTCGGGTCCGGCCAGTACGGTCAGCGAGGCCCAGCCCGCCGCGTAGATCACCACGTGTCCCTCGGTGCCGCGCACCACGACCTCGTGGAAGCCGCCGCCGTTGGCGGTGGCGGACAGCCGGTACGACAGCGCCAGATGCGAAGCCGACAGCGCTGCCATTCCGTCGGGTTCAATGTGTGCGGGCAGGTCGTGGGCGATCAGCAATCCATCGCCGGAGGAGACCAGCGCGCCGGTCGATTGCGGCACCCGATCCCGCAGCATCTTCAGTTCCGCGAGCACCGCCGCGTTCGGTTCGGGTCCGGACATCGCCACCTTGGTAAACCTTCCCATCCAATCGCCGAGCAATTTCTTTCGCGCGGTCACGCAAGCTCCTCCAACGCCGCCCGCAGGCGAACCAGCACATCGCGGTCCACGGGCTCCCACTGTTCCGCGGTCGGCGGCAGGGCCGACCGCACCCGGCGGCGTAGTGGTGGCGCGGTGGGGTCGCTGATCCGAGGTATCGGCGCGGACGGCTCGTCTTCTCGCGCACAGCCGAAATCTCCAGCCGGCGACTCGATCTCGATGACGCGCCCTCCGGCGGGCGCCCCGGTGCGCGTGGCCAATTCGGTAGCGCCCGGCCCGGTCATCTTGGCGTGCTTGCCATTTCGCGTGTCGGTGCGAGCACCCTGCGATCCGCTGTACGGCTCGAACCCCGCACCCCAGTGGGCAGTGTGCCTTCCTCGATCGACGACTGGACTGGGCGGCTTGATCAAGCCCGCCGCGGTCAATTCCCGCACCGCCTCCAGACATCCGTACGTGGTGCGGCCGAGGTCGCGCGCGATTCCGGTGATACTGCGCTGGGTATCCGCCGCCGCGAGCACCTCGGCCTGGCCCGCCGTGAGCACCACCTGCCGCCGCCGGACGCGCCGCACCGGAACTACCGGAGCCCGGTCGACCAGCTCGGCAGGCCAGGGTCCGGACTCCGGATCACCGCGCCGCGCGCATTCCTGCACCAGTGCGCGCGGCGTGATGTGACAGACCGGGGCGAGCCAGTGCGGCGGAGCGGGCCGGAACTCGGGGACGGCGGACGACGCGAGCAGAAAATACGCCGCATCGAAAACCGAAAGCAGCGCAAGGGTTTCCAGTCGTGGGCGGTTCAGCACCTGACCCGGGTCGCCCGAACCCGCTTGCCGCCAATCCTCCGCGGTGGCCACGCCCGCCTCCACCACGAGCCGATCCAATCCGGTCGCCCTGCGGCAATCGGCGGAGGCGATCACGCCGCCGGTGAGATGAAACGCGCCATCGCCCGCGCGCAACACACCCGTACTCCCTTCCTTTTCCAGCCGCCGCAGCTCGACCGCGAGTTCAACGCCCATGACCGTCCTCGGCGAATTCCGCCAGAATCGCTCGCAGCTGGAATCGCGCCATAGCCAGATTCCCGGTGTCGTCGTCGCACAGGAGGTGCACGAAAAGCCGTCCGTCGAAATCGCCGTCCACCAGATTCAGCAAGTGAAATCCGCGGGTACCGCACACGATGATCTCGGTGAGATCGTCACCGTCGCGACCGGTGGCCAGCGCCGAGCAGCCGAGCACGGCGCGCACCACATCCGTTGTGGCCGCGGCATCTTCGTGCTCGTCGACCAGGTCGTGCTCCCCGGCAGCGGCGATCGCCAGACCACTCGCGCCGTCCACCATCGTCACGCTGCGCGCACCCGGAATGTCCATGATGCGTTTCAGGCAGCCCTCAATTCCGATCACCGTGCCACCGCTTGTCTGTGAGGGATTCAGCGAGTCCCGACGCTACACACGCCCGGTGACCGATGTACAGCTATCGCCGGGAAATTTCTCAGCACACAACGCATTTCCCATGGAAACGAGAAAAGAATACCCTCCGGTATTTGAAACCTACCGGTAGTTAAGGGACTTTTGTCATCTCGCTTTGCGAAATTAGGTTGCCCACAATGCGGAAGACTCGCGCTGCAGGATTCATTTCTTACCGGTAGGCTCTACACAGCTATCCATGCGCGCTCGTGCTCGCAAACTTTGTTGCCGCCCAGTGTTTTTGGGGAGTGCGCTGCGCAGCGGACGCGGACTCGCCGTGACGATGGCACAATTGCGCCGCGCAGCCTGAGGTGGCGTGGGCCGCGCATGGCGCGAGGGCGAACAGAAGAGCGAGTACGACGTTCTCGACCAGACTCGACGAGTTTTCGAACGGTCGAATTCGGCTGGCGCGGTGCAACGGTCTCGACCAACAGCAATCTCACCAATCACGCGGAGCGACCACTTCGTCGGTTTTGTCGCTGCCCTCGACCAGGGACACGGAGCCGACTCGAATCCATTCCGCCCAGCTTCGTCAACCGGCCGCTCCGACCTGCTTGCGCATCAGGCATCGGGATCTGATCAGCCCCCTCTACGCCGCGCCTCCTCTTCGGACTCGAGCAGTTGGACGCCGTCATGCGTCGCGAAACGGCGCGCTCGGCGTCAGCTCGGCGGCGGTTCGCGTCCGGCTCGGCGGCGGGCTCGGCCCCGAGTCGACGGCGGGCTCAGCCCCGACTCGGCAGCGGGTTCGCCTCCGGCTCGGCGGCGGGCTCGGCCCCAACTCGACGGCGGGCTCAGCCCCGACTCGACGGCGCTTGTTCGGCCCCAGCTCGGCGGCGGGCTCAGCCCCGACTCGACGGCGTTTGTTCGGCCCCGACTCGGCGGCGGGTTCGGCGTCGTCGGATCTGACGACCGGTGACAGGCCTGGCTCAACCCGGGCGAAGGTCCGTAATCGGCAGCCCGTGCTCGACACGCAGACGCTCGGCCACGAGCGAGCGGTGACATGCCTCCGGATCGCACTCGACACAGAAAAGCGCGGTCACCGCGTCGCTCGGAAGCTCGGCCACGAGCGCGCCGAGGTCGAACGGGTCGAGGATCTCACGGGTGTAGCGCTCGGCGTACTCGGGCGCGAGCGCGATGCGGTTGCGCTTGCCCACGCCTTGCCGGTCGTCCTCGCGATATTGGAGCTGACGCAGCTCGGTAGTCGGCGCCAGCCCCTTCACATGCCGGTAGCCGATGCCCGCCGCGGCGAGCATGCTCTGGAGCCGTGCCGAGTTCGCCCAGGAGTAGTCGGGGCCCCGCACCCCCCGGCGCTGGCGGAGGTCGAGTAGCAACCCCACGCCTGCGCCGGTGAGCTCGTCGAGGAAGGTTTCGGCGGTAAAGCCGTAGACGCCGATCGTCACCATTCCGACCACCGGATATCACCCACCTGCCTGCTATCGTGCCGGTTCCGCTTGTCCCGCCGAGGTGGCGCGATCGCCTCAGGCGACGGCGGTCCCCTCGAGCTCCACCATCAGGACAGGGATCGCCAACCGTGTCACCCCGAGCATCGTGGTGGCCGGCGCCACCCCGGCGGCGCCCAATCGCGACGCCAGCACTCCGTAGTGCTGGAAAAGCAGATCGACGTCGGTGGTGTAGACGTTGAGCCGGACGAGGTTCGCGAGGGACATGCCCGCCTCACCGAGAACGGCCTCCAGGTTGTCGAGGCTCAGCCCCAACTGCGCCGCCATGTCACCGGCGTGTTGCGGCTCGCCGTCACCGCTCATCGCGGTCTGCCCGGCGCAATACAGGGTCCGGGTGTGCCCCGAGACGATCTCACCCTGGTTGTACCCCAACTTCACCGACCACGGCCACGGATTGATCGCCGTCCGCTCCATCGCCCCGTCAGCGCCGGTCGAGTCCTCGAGAGTCCGTGCGTCCATCGGCTCGGTAACCATCTTCTTTGTCATGCTGGACAGCCTCTCAGCCAATACACGACATCTTGTGTCGTGTATTGCTGACATAATTTTCGTATGCGCGCTGACCGGTTGGTCTCGCTGGTGCTGCTGCTGCGCCAGCACGGTCGGCTGTCCGCGACCGCGCTGGCCCGCGAGCTGGAGGTGTCCACCCGCACCGTGCTGCGCGATATCGAGGCGCTGTCCGCGGCCGGTGTCCCGGTCTACGCCGAACGCGGCAGGCATGGCGGTTTCGCGTTGTTGCCCGGCTTCCAGACCGAGCTCACCGGACTGAACCACGACGAGGCACTTGCCCTGCTGGTGGCCGGATCCCGGCGTGGCGCACAGGCATTCGGCCTCGGCTCGGCGCTAGCGTCGGCCATGCGCAAGGTGGTCGACGCGCTGCCCGAAAGTTATCGGGCCACCGCGGCCGGTGCGGCCCAGCGATTGCTCATCGATCCCGAGACCGATCTCCTCTCGCGCCGGCTGGTCACCGAGGAGGCGCCCGACGCCGTGGTGACCGAGGTTCGGCGCGCGGTGTTCGCCGGACGCAAGCTGCGCATCCACTACGCGGCCGTGGACCAGACCCCGAAATGGCGCACGGTGGACCCGATCGGCCTGGTCACCGCCCGCGGGCAGGGCTACTTGCTGGCCACGCGGTCCGGCGCGGACCGCACCTACCGACTGTCTCGAATCTTGGCCGCCGAGGAACTCCCCGAACCCGCACAGCGACCGGACCGGGTCGACCTGGACCGGGCCTGGCAGGAACGCAGCACGCGGTTTCGGACCGGCGGCGACCAGGTCAGCGTGCTGGCACGGGTGGACCCGGCGCGGAGGGAGGAGCTGGTGGGCACCGCGCTGGCCGTCCGCTCCGAAGAAGCCGACGCAGACGGCCGACTGCGACTGGAAGCGACATTCCAAGATTCGAGACATGCGGAATGGGCGCTGTGGCAGCTCGCCGCCGACGCGGAAGTCCTTGCCCCGCAATGGCTGCGAACCTCCCTGCGCGATCGCGCCGCCGCGGTCGCCACCTGCTACGGAGAGTCATACGGCCCACCGCCGAACGCTTCCGAAAGTTCCGGCAGTGACTCTCCCCCGGCATCCCGCTGAGCGACCAGAAATGGGCAATGACGTTGGCGGGACTCGAGTTCCGCTTCCGTCTGCCTCGAAGCGCACCCTCGCCGACGACCAGCTGGCCGCCATCACCGCGCCCTGCTGCCCCTTTCGGCGCCGATAACAGATGCGCACCTCACGTACTGCGGTTCGCCTCTGTCGACAGTGCGATGCGCGGGCCGACCCATTGCACGAATTGGACTGTCCGGCAGCAGGAGTCGCAGTCGCATGTAACATCCCACGACACAGCGGCGGATACATCCTATGAAATCGACCACTACACGATCGGAGACTTCGTGAAGATCTCGCCACGGGCAGTAGCGATGTGCCTGACCGCCCCCGTTCTCGCACTCACCGCGACAGCGGCGATCGCCGGAACCGCCGTCGCCGACTCGTCCGGCTGCGAGGGGTCGATGAACGGTTCATGGGCCTACAACGGCGTGTGCCGAGGCGGAGAAGGCACCTACCGCCTCGAAATCGATTGCGTCGGATACAACTTCGCGGCCTTCCCACCGGCCATCGGCCTGTACACCACGCGCGTCGACTTGCCCGTCGGACAGCCGGGCACGGTCGCTTGCTTCGGCCCGAACTGGTCCAGCGCCGGATGGGCCGTGGGCTCGCGCATCTTCCGGCTCTGATCGCACCGGTCCGTGGTCGTCCACTGGCCCGCGTCCCGATCAGTGGACGACCACCGGTCCGCAGCAACCGCATCGTCGAAGGCGTCCACGCGGCGATGCCATGATCTGATGGATCAACGTCCAAGCAAGGCCGATAAGGCCACCGACAACCTGATCGGAACATTCGAGCTCAAACGGCGCGCCGCCGACGAGCCCGGCCACGTCACCGCCAACGGTCAGGGACTGGAACTGGGTTACCTGATGCGGCGCCACGCCTGGGGCGCGGGACTGGCGTTCGAGGCCGCTGCCGCCGTATTGCGCACGGCCGCAGCCGAACTCCCCGACCAGCCGGTCCTCGTCGCGACCCGAACCGCCAACAAACGCTGACTGCTCACGCGATCACCGAAGGTGTCCGAACGAAAACGCCTCCTACAAGCGTCCTTTCCTGATATCCAGCGGCCGTGATCGCCCAAAAGGTGTCGGCCCCCTGTGTCACTCTCGAGGTCGGAGCAGCAGCGGCCGAAGGAGCGCGAAGTGGCCGAGACCGACGATCGTCCCGAGATCAGGCTGGTAGCGCATTGCCGCCGCTGTCACGGCTGGCTGGTGTCGGCGGAATCGGTCGCGCAGGGCATCGGTCCGACGTGCGCCATCCGCGAGCGGGCCGAACAGCGCGCCGCCGCAGCACGCGAACTCACCCTGTTCGACATCGTCGCCTGAAGACGCGGGTGCTCGCGCTCGGTCGGGCAGACACTGTCGGAAACCGCCGAGGTCAGTCGTCGTAGTGCCCGCCAACTCCAACCACAACCAACTCACTGTCCGTGACAGTGGTAGATCAGCCGATGTTCGCGGGTGATTCGCCGCGACGAGTACCCCGCCAAATGATGCTTCAGCGGCTCGGCCTTGCCAATGCCGACGAACGGGTCCGCAAGCGCAGCGTTTATGACCTTGTTTGCCGCATTCAGGTTCGTGCGGTCGCGGGCCAACCATGAGGTATAGGTCTCCCACCCATAGGCGGTGAAGACCAATTTGCGATCAGACATCCGGATCGATCAGCTCGTGGGCCTCGGCCGCGCCGCGCCGCGTGCGCCGATTCGATCGACCGAGGCCGACTGCGTTTCCCATACGTGACAAGCCAGCGCATGACTGAGGTTGCGAAGATCCTATGGTGAGGTTCAGGTGCTGAGCGGAGTTCCGAAAATGCGGCGCAGCGAAGCGGCTGAGGGTAGAGCGATAGAGCCGGTTATCGTTGATTCATCACGTGAGCGACGGCCCGCAAGCCTGGCTCCGGCGCTCAGTGTGACCGATCAGGAAACGAGTGTCGCGGTTGAGGGAGAATTCGGACGTGATCGATGCAATCAGGAAGAAGTTGAGAGATCGACCCGGGGTGCCGTCGATCGTGACTCCGACGGGTGCGACGGCACTCGTCGGCTGCTAGCTCGATGTCGGACCGGGAAGAACCGGGACGCGGATCCCCTCCGGAGCCCGGCGGGACGAGGTTCGACGCGGTGGAACGGTTGCGCAGAAGGCTCGAAGGCCTGAGGGCTGCCGAGACCGGTTCCGCCGAGGCGGGAGACGGCACGTCGAAAGTCACCCGGCTCCCACGTCGACCGCGGCGAGTTTCAGAATCCGGTGAGCGTTCCAACCAACCTTGGCGTTCGGAAGGCGGCTCCGTCTACGATCCGGCTCCGACCAGGCCCGTGCTGCGCTCGGAACTGCAAGCCGAGACAGGACGGTGGCCGGTCGACCCGAGTGCCGCGCGGCACGCCGCTCCGGAGGATGATCCGGGCAGCGCCGACCAGCATGGGAGTGTCATCGATCTCGGCGCGATGCGGCGGAAACGAGCTGGCGAGGACGCTCCGGCCGCCGGCATTCGGCGCATCGCCAGACCGCGCCGCATTGGAACCAGGTCCAGCACCGACGATTCTCAGGACAGCGCCCCCACCGAGGCCACTGATCCTCCACACTCGGACGGACCTACTCGGGGGCACTGACTCGCCGATTTCGGCGTGATCGCTCGTTGCCCTGCCGCTAAGCCGCCGGGGCCTCGGCCACGTCGGTGGAGTGGGCCAATGCGGTGTACAGCCAGTTGTGTGCTCGCCCCACAGTGATACGAGTTCCGAGCAACTGGCCCGTCAGCGCCCAATAACGATGAATCCGGCAGTCGGTATCGGTTGCGTCGATCAGTAATTGCTCGCGGAACCGCAGGGAATCGCGTTCCCCTCGCGCGACGGCATGGGCGTTGACGAACCGATCGAGTTCGCTGCCACCACGCGGCCGCACACCGTCCGCGACAAGCGGCACCACCTCCCGCAGTGCGTGGTCCACGTCGGCATACAGATCTCGATGATCGCGGATCAGCTCTGGGCGATTCCGCAAAAGTTGCTGCTGCACAACACTCTTCATCTCGGGATCGGCGACAAGCCTGGCCAACTCGGCGTACGCGACAACCTCGTCAGCGGACGGGTCGGCGGGCGGCTCCGGGACATTCCAGCCCACGTAGATATCGACGTCGCGCCGAGGTATCCGCGCGAGGATTCGCCGCCAGAACCGTACGAGGGAATCGTGCACCGCGCTACCGTCCTGTGCGGCGGCCAGCAGCGCGAGTCGCTCGGTCCGCTGCGGCGGGGTGGCCGTCTCGACTGCCCGCAGTGAGGCCCGCCGCCATGCCAGCGATCTGAATTCGATGTCGAGTCGGGCACTTTCGGCGGCGATGACCTCAGTGATCGACCGCTCTCCTTGCAGCACTTCGGTGATCGAGCTCAGTCCGAGACCGAGCGCGCGCAACCGCCGGACCAGCAGCAGTCGTTCGGTGGCGCTGTCGGCGTCGAACATCCGATGCCCGCCGGCGCTGCGGCGGGATTCCAGAATGCCCTCGTCGCAGTAGAACCGGATTGTGCGCACCGCAAGCCCGGTGCTGCGCGCCAATTCCCCAATGCTCACCAGCACGTCGGCCTGTGTGTCGTCCGTCACAACCTGTTGAACCTCCACCCCGGTGGAGCTTTTAGCGTACTGGTACCGCCGTTCGGCCCCACACGGAGGAACCAATGCCGTGCTGGAAGGCGAGAGGCGTTGTGCGGATATGTGATTACACCGAGGAGGGTGATTCGTGGCTACCACGCGGGAAGAAATCGTCGCAGGCATCGCGGAGATCGTCGAGGAGGTGACCGGCATCGACGCTTCGGAGGTGGTGATCGAGAAGTCCTTCGTCGACGACCTGGAAATCGACTCGCTGTCGCTGGTGGAGATCGCCGTGCAACTGGAGGACAAGTACGCCGTGAAGGTCCCCGACGAGGACTTGGCGAGCCTGCGAACCGTCGGCGACGCGGTTGCCTACGTCCAGAAGATGGAGGCCGAGGAGCCGCAGATCGCTGCGGAAATGGAGGCGAAATTCAAGGAAGGCCAAGAGAATTAAATGCCATCGAGTAAGCCCCCACCGGCTGTCCGGATGGGGGCTCACGAAAACCTCTACCAACAGCGATAACGAGCTGCGCTACTTCTTCACAGGCGGTGATGCGCTGAAGCGCGATTCGACGCCGTCTCGGTTGGCGTCGCAGCCATCGTTGCGATTCCCGGCCGCAAACGCGCGGCCCACGCGCACGCACGTCCAAGGCGGCCGCGCCCCTACTTCCGCGCCGACAGCAGCATCGGCTCGTGCAGATCGAAGTAGGTGACCTCACCCATGAGCCTGCGCTCCTCCTCGAACAGAGGCCGCAGATCATCCGGAATCTCGACCTTCTCGTGTTCGCGGGCCTCCGCTTCGGACCGGAAGTACACCGCCTCGACGTACCCGTCGGTGCCATAGGTCGACAAGGTGCCGCCGAGAATCTCCGGGCGCAGCTCGTGCACGCGATCACCGGTCTGCGCCAGCAGCTCGCGCATCCGTCGCGTATCGGTCGTGTGACCCTCCATGACCTGTACGAAGCCGGCTTCGTCGGAGCCGCCGCCCATCCACTGCGTCACCTCGGGGCAGTCCATGAAGGTGACCGGCCCGTCGAAGCACCGTTCGGTTTCGGCCCACCAGGCACCCTGTTCTGGGCGCGCACTGTTGCGTCGCGCCGCCTCCTCGGATTCGAAACGGGCCAGCGCGATGAATGTGCCGTCATCGGACAGTCCGTATGTCGTGCCGAGATAGCCGACGGCCCCGGGTTCGAGTTCCGTCGTCCACCGATCCATGCACCGACGCAATTGGTCGACGTCGGACACCTTGCCTTGAATCACTTGGATGAACATCTGTCCTCCTCTGGTGGAGCGATCGCTCCGCGAAGGTCGCGAGGCCGAAGCGTCGCGGTCCACCGAGCGCGTGTGCCACCGCGCGGCCCGCGAACGCCGCCGTCGCCAGGTCAATCGTTCACCGACCACCAGGCCCGCGCAAGTACGATCCGGGTTTGGCGAACTCGCGGGCCTCTTCGGAAACGACCTGGACGAACGTTCGCTCGCGGCTCTCCGGTAATGCCGCCATTCACGGTTCGCGGCAGTCGACACGTCTTGAATCGCTGTTGGGGGTCAAAGGTTATCCGGATGAGGCGGGCGTCCTGTGCAGCTCGGTGAGTTCCCACCCGAATCTCCGGATGGGCTCAGTTGATGCCAGCTGGCTGCGCCGCGGCGCTGGACTCTTCGATCAGCTACACGTTGAAGCGGAACTCGACGACGTCGCCGTCGGACATGATGTAGTCCTTGCCCTCCATACGCACCTTGCCCGCGGACTTGGCGGCCGCCATGGAACCCGCGGCGACCAGGTCGTCGAAGGCGACGATTTCGGCCTTGATGAAACCGCGTTCGAAGTCGGTGTGGATGACGCCGGCGGCCTTGGGGGCGGTGTCGCCCTGGTGGATGGTCCAGGCGCGGGATTCCTTGGGGCCTGCGGTGAGGTAGGTCTGGAGGCCCAGGGTGTGGAAGCCGGCGCGGGCGAGGGCGTGCAGGCCGGGTTCGGTCTGGCCGATGGATTCGAGGAGTTCCATGGCGGATTCGGTGTCGAGCTCGAGGAGTTCGGCTTCGACCTTGGCGTCGAGGAAGACGGCGTCGGCGGGGGCGACGGATGCCTTCAGCTCGGCGACCTTGGCCTCGTCGGTGAGGACGGACTCGTCGGCGTTGAAGACGTAGAGGAAGGGCTTGATGGTGAGCAACGAAAGCTCTTTGAGCAGTTCGGTGTCCACCTGATCCTGCGCGGCGAAGAGCGTCTTGCCGCTGTTCAGGATCTCCTGGGCCGCCTTGGCCGCGTCGGCGACCGGCTTGCGGTCCTTCTTGACCTTGGCTTCCTTCTCCAGCCGCACGACCGCCTTCTCCAGGGTCTGCAGGTCGGCGAGGATGAGCTCGGTCTCGATGACCTCGATGTCGGCGGAGGGGTCGACCCGGCCGTCGACGTGCACCACGTCGTCGTCGGCGAAGACGCGCACCACCTGGCAGATGGCGTCGGCCTCGCGGATGTTGGCGAGGAACTTGTTGCCGAGGCCCGCGCCCTCGGACGCGCCCTTCACGATGCCGGCGATGTCGACGAAGGACACGGTGGCGGGCACGATGCGCTCGGAACCGAAGATCTCGGCCAGCTTGTCCAGCCGCGGATCGGGCAGCGGGACCACGCCGACGTTCGGCTCGATGGTCGCGAACGGATAGTTCGCGGCAAGCACGTCGTTCTTGGTCAGCGCGTTGAACAGCGTCGACTTTCCGACGTTGGGCAGGCCGACGATTCCGAGGGTGAGACTCACGAGGTACAGAGTCTACGCGCCGCGGACCTCTGCCCTCCTCGCGCCTGCCGCATCGTCCCAGCGGCCGCCGGACCCACGCCGCTGATCGTGCTCGATCTGGCGACCGACTCGCGGACGATTCACCGGCACGTCAACGTCGCGAGCTGACGGCGCGCGGCGGCCCGGCATGGGCGGTGCGGCCATGCCGATCGGGGGCAGCGATCACCTGTCGGCCGCACATTTGCGGCGCGGCCGACAGGCGGTCGGCGTCGATCAGGGAATCAGCACGACTTTGCCGAGGTTGCCGCGGCTTTCGATCAGCGCGTGCGCGGCGGCCGCGTCTTCCAGCGCGAACTCCCCGTGCACCACCGGCCGCACCTGGCCGGACGCGAAGTACTGCCACAGCTCCTGCCGCCAGTGCTCGTACACCTCCGGCGTCTCGCGCGCGACCCGCGCCATCTGGAAACCGATCACCGCTTTGGCGCCGGACAGCAGGTCGTAGGCCTGGATGGTGCCGCCGCCGGAGCTGTAGGCGACGAGACGTCCGCCCGGAGCGACGGCCGCCAGAGCGGGTCCGAGCAGTTCGCCGCCGACGGCGTCGAGCCCGTAATCGACGGGCTCGCCCCACGGCTCCCCGTAGACGACGACCTCGTCGGCGCCGAGTTCGCGCAGGAACTCACCCTTGGCGGGGTCGGAGACGGCGGCGACCACCCGCTTGGCCCCGCGCACCCGCGCCAGCTGCACGGCGAGATGACCGACGCCGCTCGCTGCCGCGGTGACCAGCGCCGATTCACCGGACTGCGGCTTCGCGGCGTCCAGCGCACCGAGCGCGACCAGTCCGCTGCGCACCAGCGCGACCGCGTCGACGGCGGAGGCCCCGTCGGGAATCGGCGACGCCATCTCCTGGCGCAGCAGGGCGTACTCGGCGTAGCCGTGGCCGAAGCACAGACCGGTGACGCGGTAGCCGGGCGCGAAGTCGGTGACACCCTCGCCCACGGCGATCACCTCGCCCGCGATCTCACCGCCGAGCGGGATCGGCTCGCGCTGTTCGCGCACCTTGCGCACCACCGGCAGGGTCACGCCGATCGCGTGGACCTTCACCAGAAGTTCGCCGGGCCCGGGTGTCGGTGTCTCGGCCGATTCCACCTCGAGCACCTCGGGACCACCACTGCGCTCGTATCGGATTCGACGCATGACACCTCCACTCCTCGTCTGAAGGCGTAACGGTAACCGGGTAGCAACCCGAACTCACACACTCGAGGCGCCCCGTGTGCGCGATCTCACCGCACCCCGCGCCGAGGTGTGCGCCACGTTCACACGGCGGGCGATCGGTACGCGAATTGCCCGCGCGGGCGTACCGTGACCCGTATGGAGCCGACCACGGAGGTGGTGACGGCCCGCCCCGCGCCCGCGCTGGCGGCGTTCATCGATCACTACCTCGGCTACCGGATGACGGGATACCGGCCCGGCACGCACCGGGGCCTGCCGTCGCGCCACCTCACGTTCATCGTCGCCATCGGACCGACCATCGATGTTGTGGCGCAGACCGATCCGTCCCAGGATCCACGCGACTATCGCTGCGTGCTCAGCGGCTTGCAGGCGAGTTCGGCCGCCATCGCGCACAACGGGACCCAGGAGGGCGTGGCCATCGCGCTCACTCCGCTCGGCTGCCGGACACTGTTCGGCCTGCCCGCCGCGGAGATCTGGAACATTTCGCTCGAATGCGCCGAGGTCGCGGGACCGACCGGCGACGAGCTGTGGGAGCGCCTACAGGGCGATGCCCCGTGGTCGCGTCGGTTCGCCGTCTGCGACGAGATCCTGACGCGCCTCGCCTGCCCGGATCGCCTCGTCATCCCCGAGCTCACCTGGGCCTGGCGTGCCGTGGTGGCCAGCGGTGGCTCCGCGAGCATCGGCCCGCTCGCCGAACGCATCGGCTGGACCCGCCAGCATCTGACCCGCAAGTTCGGCGCGGAGTTCGGACTGAGCCCGAAGCTCGCCGCCCGCGTCACCCGTTTCGAGCGGGCCAGGCGGATGCTCGAGCACACGCCGTCGTTCGTCTCCATCGCCCAGGTCGCCGCGACCTGCGGCTACTACGACCAAGCACACCTGAACCGCGATTTCCTCGACCTCGCCGGATGCAGCCCGACCACCTGGCTGGCCGAGGAGATTCCATCCGTCCAAGACGAGCCGGGCCTCGGCGGGTGAGGCTGGACGCATGACGAATCCCACGACGACAGACACCACCACCCGCACCGCTATCTGGCCCTGCCTCGCCTTCCGCGACGCACGGGCGATGACCGATTTCCTGGTGAACGCCTTCGGTTTCCAGGTCTCGGGCGTCTACGCCCGCGAGGACGATCCGTCGATCGTCGAGCACGGCGAGCTGCGCTGGCCGCTCGGCGGCGGCATCATGTTCGGTTCCGCGGGCAAGGACGACACCCCGTTCGGCCAGCGCAAGCCCGGCAACGATTCGATCTACGTGGTCTGCGACAAGCCCGACGAGCTCTTCGAGCGCGCCACCGCCGCCGGGTCCGAGGTGGTGCGCGGACTGCGCGACGAGGACTACGGGTCGCGCGGGTTCACGGTCCGCGATCCCGAGGGCAATCTCTGGAGCTTCGGCACGTACTGGGGTGAATGAGCGCCCAGCGTTCACCGACCGCCGAGACCGGACAGCGTGATGCCTCGGATGAACGCCCGCTGACCGATCGCGTAAACCGCGAGCAGGGGCAGCAGGATGACGACCGCGGCCGCCATCAGCAGCGGCCACTGGGAGTAGTACTGCCCCTGCAAGCGGACCAATCCGAGGGTGACCGTCGCCAGCTCGTTGCGCTGGATCATCACCAGCGGCCAGAGGAAGTCGTTCCACACGGTGATCCAGGTGAGCACCGCGAGCACCATGAGGGCCGGGCGGGTGTGCGGGAGCAGCACGCGCCAATACACCTGCCAGGTCGAGCAGCCGTCGAGGATGGCCGCTTCCTCCAATTCGATTGGCAGCGTGCGGAAGAACTGCCGCATCAGGTAGGTGCCGAAGGCGCTGCCGAACAGGCCGGGCACGATCATCGACCACGCGGTGTCCACCCAGCCGAAGGCGCGCATGAGCAGGAACTGCGGGATGACCGTGACGGTGAGCGGCACCATCAGCGTCGCGAGATAGGCGAGGAACAACGCCTCGCTGCCGCGAAAACGTAAGCGCGCGAACGCGTATCCGGCCAGCGAGCAGAAGAAGACCTGCCCGGCGGTCACGCACACGGCGTAGACGGTGGTGTTGAGCAGCATGCGCCCCATCGGCAACAGCTCGAAAACCCGGCCGAAGTTCGACCACTGCGGATCCTCCGGCAGCAAGGCCGGTTCGGTGATCTCGCCGTCGCGCTTCAGCGAACCCGACAGTGCCCAGAGGATCGGCGCCAGCGCGCACCACGCGACACCGGTGAGCGCGGCGTAGATCCCGATGCCGCGCACCAGCCTACGCACGGCCGCCCGTCGCGCGCGATCGTCCGGGCCGACTGAATCACGCCCCCGCTCAATGATTCCAACCGACTGAAGGTAACCACCGCCGCGTCCGACGCGGTGCAGGTGACCTTTGGTCGCGTTGCCGCCGCGCAGGCGGGGCCTGGGCAGGACCTTGTGTTTCTTCATAATTCCGTCTCCTCTCGCCGAGACAGACGCAACTGAAGAACCGTCAGCACCAACAGAATCGCGAAGATCACCCAGGCCAGCGCCGAGGCGTAGCCCACCTCGTAGAACCCGAACGCGTGCTGGAACAGCATGATCCCGAGCAGGTAGGTGCCCGTCTCCGGCCCGCCGTTGCCGCCGGTGAGCGCGTACGCCTGGTCGAAGGCCTGCACCGAGTTGATGACGGTGATCACGAAGACGAACGACAGCGGCCCGCGGATCAGCGGCAGCGTCACCGAACGGAAGCGGCGGACGGCCCCCGCGCCGTCGATCTCGGCCGCCTCGTACAGCGTCTGCGGCACGCCCTGCATGGCGGCGAGCAGGATGACGGTGGCGAACGGCACGCTCTTCCACACGGTCACGATGCTGAGCGAGACCAGAGCCCAGTCCGGGTCGGTCAACCACGGCACCGGGTCGACGCCGAACCAGCCGAGCACGATGTTGAGCAACCCGTCGTCGGTGGTGAAGATGAACCGCCACACGACCGCCATCGCCACCGTCGAAGCCACCAGCGGCAGGAACGCCATTGTGCGAAACAGGCCTATTCCGAACAGTTTCCGGTTCAACACGGCCGCGACGACCAGCCCGATCACCACCGTCGGCACCAAGGTCAGCACGGTGAACACCGCGGTGTTGCGCAGCGCGATGAGGAACAGCGGATCGGAGGTGAAGAGCCGCCGATAGTTCGCCGTTCCGACGAATCGCGGCGGGCTGAACAGATCCCAGGAGTGGAAGCTGAGATACAGCGAGAAGCCCAGCGGGAACAGCAGGAAGACCAGAACCGCCAACAGATTCGGCGCGATGAACAACCATCCGGCGCGCTCACGTCGGCGCGCCAGCCGACCGGGACGCGCCGTACCTCGTGAGCGCGGCGGCGGCGCGTCGTCGGCTGCTTCCACCAGAGTGTCGTCGACGGAAGTGCTCATGCCCGCACCTCGCCGACGCTCAGCTCCAGCATGCGCAACGGGCACATGATTCCCTCGCTACGTTCGCTCATGCCTGCGCCTCGCCGAGGCTCGGCTCCACCATGCGCGAGGCGCGCTGGCGCACGATTCGCTCACTGCGTTCGCTCATGCTTGCGCCTCGCTGACGCTCGACTCCAGCATGCGCGAAGCGCGCTGGCACGATTCGCTCACTGTGTTCCCTCATTGCGCCCCCAGCAACGCGTCGACATCCGCGGCGAGCCGTCCACCGAGCGACTGCGCCGTCGCCGCGCCGCGCAGCACCCGGTTCCCGCCGCGTTCGAGCAGCGCCGACACCTTGCCCCACATCGGCGTCACGGGCAGCGGACTGGAACTGGCGGGACCATCGGTCATCACGTCCAGATTGCGGATCTCGCGGTGTGCCGCCGCGAATCCCGGTGTGGCCATGGCGGATTTCAGCACCGGAACGAACAAGCCGGACGCTGCCACGATGGCCTGACCGACCGGTCCCGTCGCGAATTTCACGAATTCCCAGGCCTGTTCGATACGCGGACTGGCGGCGGCGATGGACAGTCCGGTGCAGCCGACGTCCGTGATCGCCCCGGGGCCACCGTGCGGGCCGACCGGCAACACGGTCAGATCGAGGGGAACCCCTTCGTTGCCCGCGAATTCGGAGTACAGCCAGTGCCCGCCGAGCGCCATGGCCGCGCGTCCGCGCCGGAACAGATCCGGAGCCGAAACCGATTGCTGGTCGGCGACTCTCGGCGCGACCCGATGCCGCACCGCGAGATCGGCGTAGAACTGAAAACCTTCCGCGAAGCGGGGATCGCCGAGATTGGTGCGGGTCGGATTCACCGAGGGCGTGAACCATTCGGCGCCGTTGTTCATCCCGAAGCAGGCAGCCGAGAAGTACGGCACCCAGGCGTCGGCGAAACCCCACTGCGTGGTGCGCCCGTCGCCGTCGCGGCGGGTGAGCGCGCGGGCGGCGTCCAGGAACTCCTCGAAGCTCCACGCGTCACGCCACCGGGCGGGCGGCGTCAGCCCGGCTTCGGCGAACATCGCGCGGTTGTAATAGAGGAAGACGCCGGACCACTGTTCGGGCAGCGCGTACTGGCCGCCGCCGTAGCTGAAGGTGTCGTACAGCGTGGGAAAGCTGTCGCGCCGCAGTTCGGCGGCATAGCTCGGATCCCGGTCGAGCAGCGTGCCGAGATCGAGCAGCACGCCGCGCTCGGCCAGTCCCGCGTAGAGCAGTTCCCAGGCCATCAGCACGTCGGGGCATTTGCCGCCCGCGCAGTAGGTGAGCATCTGCTGCAACGGGTCGGGGCCCGACATGATGGTGCGCACGGGGATGTCGGGGTGCCGCTTGCGGAACTCGTCGATGATGCGCAGCCGGACGCGCGCCTCCTCGGGACGGGCCTGGAAGAAGAAGGTCAGCGCGTCGTCGTCGGAGCCGCACGCGTTCGCGAGCAAGGGCGCGGCGAGCGCGGAGCCGAGCAGGGTGCGCCTGCGAATCCCGCGCGGGGCGACAACCGGTGAACGCGCGGCGGGCGCAGGCGAAGTCGAATCCAGCACAGCCCTCCTCGGGCGGACATGGAGTGTGACGAACAGCATCGCAGCATACATCCGGCTATGACTCAGGTGACGGCCGACACACGAACAATATTTAACGGTCGTCCATCGATGGCCGGAATCCGCGCAGTGGCGATCGGCGATCAGCTACTTTGTCTCGTGTTTCAGCAAGATCCCGCACGTCGAGATCCTGCGCGTTTCACAGGAGAGTAGGCAGATGGCGACAATCGAATATCTGCGGACCGATCCCGACCTGCCACCGGTCGGTGTCGTCGATCGGTCCCCGATAACCCCGGCCAAGAAGGCTGTTTTCGCCGGGATCGCGATACTCGGCGCGGTCGCCTGGGCCATCCTCGCCATAGCGCGCGGTGAGAACGTCAATGCGGTGTGGATCGTGATCGCGGCGGTGTGTACTTACATCATCGCGTACCGCTTCTACGCGCGATTCATCGAATGGAAGATCACCAAGCCGCGCGACGACGTCGCGACTCCGGCCGAAATCCTGGAGAACGGCAAGGATTTCATGCCGATGGACCGGCGGGTGCTCTACGGGCACCACTTCGCCGCCATCGCGGGCGCGGGTCCGCTGGTCGGTCCGGTGCTCGCCGCGCAGATGGGTTATCTGCCGGGCACCATCTGGATCGTGGTCGGCGTCTGCTTCGCGGGCGCGGTGCAGGACTACCTGGTGCTGTGGGCCTCCACCAAGCGGCGCGGGCGCAGTCTCGGCCAGATGGCGCGTGACGAGCTCGGCGCGGTCGGCGGCGTCGCGGCGATCGTGGCGATCCTCGTGATCATGATGATCCTGCTCGCGGTGCTCGCGCTGGTCGTGGTGAACGCGCTCGGCGAAAGCCCGTGGGGTGTGTTCTCCATCGCGATGACCATTCCGATCGCCCTGTTCATGGGCGTCTACCTGCGGTTCCTGCGGCCCGGCAAGGTCGGCGAAGTGTCGGCGATCGGCATCGCGCTGCTGCTGCTCGCCATCGTCTCCGGCGGCTGGGTGTCCGAAACCGAATGGGGCGCCGACTGGTTCACGCTGTCGCGGACCACCATCGCCTGGCTGCTGATCGCCTACGGCTTCCTCGCGTCGGTGCTGCCGGTGTGGCTGCTGCTCGCGCCGCGCGACTACTTGTCGACGTTCATGAAGATCGGCACCATCGGCCTGCTCGCGGTCGGCATCCTGATCACCATGCCGGTGCTGAAGGCCCCCGCGATCTCCGATTTCGCCTCCACCGGCACCGGTCCGGCCTTCGCGGGCAGCCTGTTCCCGTTCCTGTTCATCACCATCGCGTGCGGCGCGCTCTCCGGTTTCCACGCGCTGGTCTCCTCCGGCACCACGCCCAAGCTGCTGGAGAAGGAATCGCACGCGCGGATGATCGGCTACGGCGGCATGCTGATGGAGTCGTTCGTCGCCGTGATGGCCATCATCACCGCCTCGATCATCGACCAGCACCTGTACTTCGGCATGAACGCGCCGCTCGGCCTGACCGGCGGCACTCCGGAAAAGGCCGCCGCGTACACCAATTCGCTCGGCCTGGCCGGACCGCCCGCCACGCCGGAGACCTTCTCCGGCGCCGCCGCGGACGTCGGCGAGAACAGCATCATCTCGCGCACCGGTGGCGCGCCGACCCTGGCGGTCGGCATCTCCGAGGTGTTCCACCAGTTCCTCGGCGGCGAGAGCATGAAGTCGTTCTGGTACCACTTCGCGATCATGTTCGAGGCGCTGTTCATCCTGACCACGATCGACGCGGGCACCCGCGTCGCGCGGTTCATGACCTCGGACGCGCTGGGCAACTTCGGCGGCCCGCTGCGCAAGTTCAAGGATCCGTCCTGGCGGGTCGGCGCGTGGCTGTGCTCGTTCGTCGTGGTCGCGGCGTGGGGTTCCATCCTGCTCATGGGCGTCACCGATCCGCTCGGCGGCATCAACGCGCTCTACCCGCTGTTCGGCATCGCCAACCAGCTGCTCGCCGCCGTCGCGCTGACCGTCGTGATGACCATCATCGTGAAGAAGGGCCTGGCGAAGTGGGCCTGGATTCCGGGCATCCCGCTGGCCTGGGATCTGCTGGTGACGATGACCGCGTCCTGGCAGAAGATCTTCTCCGCCGACCCGAAGGTGGGTTACTGGAAGCAGCACAGCCTCTGCCAGCAGGCGCAGGAGGCGGGCAAGCTCTGCCTGACGGCGAAGACGCCGGAGGACGTGGACACCGTGATTCGCAACACCTTCATCCAAGGCACGCTCTCGATCGTGTTCGCGGTGCTGGTGCTGATCGTCGCGGTGGTCGGCGCGCTGGTGTGCTTCCGTGCTTGGCGTTCCGGTGGCGGCGAAACGACCGAGTCCGCGGAGGAGCCGTCGAAGATCTTCGCGCCGAGCGGGTTCCTCGCCACCGCGACGGAGAAGGCCGTGCAGAAGGAATGGGACGAGCTGATCGCGACGGGCAAGGTGCGCGCACCGGGCGCGGCCCACGCAGCCAAGGCGGAAGCGCCCGCGTAATGGGCGAATCGCTCGCGCCCCGGGAGGGCAGGTCAGCGCGACCGGCCCTCCCGCGGCGTGCGCTCGACGCGGTGCGCGCAGTCGTCTGGTGGTTCGACTCGCTCCTCGGCGGTCAGGACTACCAGCGCTACGTCGCACACCTCCAGCGCAACCACCCTGACCGCCCCATCCCCAGCGAGCGCCAATACTGGCGCGACCGGCACGCCGAAGCCGACCGTAGCCCCACCAATCGCTGCTGCTGACCTCGCGGACACCCGTGCCACACACTTTCCACACGCCGCACATAGGCACCGGCTGTGTGAGGCGTGTGCGAGACGTGTGGGAAGCCCCGCGTGGGCCTCTGGGCGTGGGCTATGGGGGGCGGCGAGGGCGGGGGCGATGGCCGGGATGGTGGCCGATTTCCGCTAGCACGGCGCGGTGGGAACTGCCATTGTGGATTGCGTGACGATCACGGCGTTGGACTTCGAGCAGTGCTATCGGGCGGTGTCGACGCGCGACTCGCGCTTCGACGGTCAGTTCTTCACGGCGGTGCGCACCACCGGAATCTATTGCCGCCCTTCGTGTCCGGCGATCACGCCGAAGCGGGCCAATGTCAGCTTCCTCCCGACGGCGGCCGCCGCGCAGCACGCGGGATACCGCGCGTGCCGCCGTTGCCTGCCGGATGCGGCGCCCGGCTCACCGCTGTGGAACACCAGGGCCGATCTGGCCGCCCGCGCCATGCGGCTGATCGGCGACGGCGTCATCGAACGGGGCGGGGTGCCCGCGCTGGCCGCCACGCTCGGCTACTCCCAGCGCCAGCTCACCCGGGTGCTGACCACCGAGCTCGGGGCCGGACCGCTGGCGCTGGCCAGGGCGCACCGCGCGCACACGGCGCGGCTGCTCATCCAGACCACCGCCATGCCGATGTCGGATATCGCCTTCGCGGCGGGTTTCGCCAGCATCCGGCAGTTCAACGACACCGTGCGCGAGGTGTTCGCGGTCAGCCCGACAACCATGCGCACCGAAGCGCAGCGCGCGCGCAAAGATCCGGCGCAGCCTTCTCCGTCGGCGAACGGCACACTGTCGCTTCGTCTTCCGTTCCGTGAGCCACTGGATCGCGCGTGGCTGGAGTGGTTCCTTTCCGCGCATGTCGTGCCCGGCATGGAGTCGTGGGAAGACCGCGTCTACACCAGGAATCTGCGCACCCCGCACGGCCACGCGACGGCACGGATCGGCTTCCGTGGCGACCATGTGCGCGCCGAACTCGCGCTGCACGACATGCGCGATCTGGCGCCGACCGTGGCGCGGCTGCGGCACCTGCTCGACCTGGACGCCGATCCGGTCGGCATCGACGAGGTGCTCGGCGCGACGCCGCTCGGCGCACCGGCCGACGCGTTCGACACCGAGGACGCGCGGCGCCTGGCCACCGACACCCTGCCCGATATCGGCAGCGCCCCGGCGTCCGACGGACCCGCCGCGCGCAACGGTCGCGGACGGCTGCTGTTCACCCCCGGCATCCGGGTGCCTGGTTGCCTGGACGGCCCGGAACTGTTGTTGCGCACCATGATCGGGCAGCAGATCTCGGTCTCGGCGGCGGCCACTCACACCGCACGTCTGGTGGCGGCGTTGGGCGAACCGGTCGACGGGCCCGTGCCGCGGTTGTTTCCCACGCCGGCCGTCATCGCCGAACGGGGCGCCGAGGTGCTGACCGGTCCGGCGCGGCGCGTTCGCTCGATCATCGGCGCCGCCGCCGCGCTCGCCGCGGGAGATCTGCCACTGCACGCCGGTCGCACGGCGGCGGAGCTGCGCCGGGACCTGCTGGCGCTGGACGGCGTCGGGCCGTGGACCGCCGACTACGTGACGATGCGGCTGCTGGCCGATCCCGATATCTTGCTCGACACCGACTTGGTCGTCCGGCAGGGCGCGGACCTGCTCGGCATCGACCTGAGCGATACCGCACGCTGGGCGCCGTGGCGCTCCTATCTGTCCATGCACCTGTGGAAGACCGCGCTGAGCAGGCGCGCGGCCGCACCCAAGCGGCCTGCCCGCTCGGCAAGCAAGACCGACTGAACATTCCTGCCGCACCCTCGAAAGCGAGCACACCATGAGCATCGAATCGACCCGCGCCGCCGACTTCGCCGTCGTCGACACCCCCATCGGCCCGTTCACGGCGATCGCCGACGACGAGGGCGCGGTGCTGGCCTCCGGCTGGACCGCCGACGCGGAGAACCTGCGCCTGCTGATCCACCCGCTGCTGCGTCCACCCATTCTGCGCCAACAAGATTCGCTCGGCGCCGTCACCGAGGCCATCGTCGCGTATCACCGCGGGGAGGTGCACGCCATCGACGACGTTCCGGTGCGCCAGCGGTCCGGGGAGTTCCTCATGCACGCCTGGGACGTGCTGCGGAAGGTGCCCGCGGGAGATCCGGTGACCTATACGGCGTTCGCCGCCATCGCCGGGCGGCCGGAAGCGACCCGTGCCGCGGCCAACGCGTGCGCGCGGAACGCGGCGGCGTTGTTCGTGCCGTGCCATCGGGTGCTGCGGATCGGCGGGGCGCTCGGCGGGTTCCGGTGGGGGTTGGACGCGAAGAGGTGGTTGCTCGATCACGAGGGGTGAGATTCGCGGATTCGCATGCGCCGGTTATCCATCGGGTGACCGGCGCGTTTGCGTTCTAGAGGTGGGGATCGCCCACTTGACTAGAGTTCAACTCTAATGACATTCTCGCTGGAGTTAAGCTCTAGCGAGAGGACGGCTCATGGCCGCGAAAGTCTTCGACCGCCGGGAACGGTTGGTCCTGTTGCTGATCACCGTCGTGGAACTGGTGGTCTTTCTCGACACCACCGTGCTGAACGTGGCGCTGCCCGCCATCGGCGCGGACCTCGATCTCGGCGAGGCCGGGCTCGGCTGGGTGACCAACGCTTACCTGCTGGCGTTCGGCGGGTTCATGCTGCTCGGCGGGCGGGCCGCCGACCTGCTCGGACCGCGCAGGGTGTTCACCGGCGGGTTGATCGTGTTCACCGCGGCTTCCGCGCTGGCGGGCTTCGCCGACTCCGCCGCGCTGCTGATCGCCGCGCGCGCCTTGCAAGGCGTCGGCGCCGCGGTGCTGATCCCGGCCCAATTGGCCCTGCTCACCGCGAGTTTCACCGCTGAGGCGGCAAGGAACCGGGCGTTCGGGGTGTGGAGCGCGATGGGTGCGGCGGGCGCGGCGATCGGCACCGCGGTGGGTGGGCCGCTGACGGATGCGTTCGGCTGGCCGTCGATCTTCCTCGTCAACGTTCCGGTCGGACTCGTCGCGCTCGCCGGGATTCGACTACTGCCGCCCGACACCGCGCGGGCGGGCGAGGGGGTGCGCAGGCTCGACGTTCCCGGTGCGCTCACCGGCACGACGGCGCTGCTGCTCGTCGGCTACGCGATCGGGGCGCTCGGCGACGCGGGCACCCGCGGGTTCGCGGCCGGGCTGCTCGCGCTCGGACTGGCCTTGCTCGCCGTCTTCGTGGTGGTCGAAGCACACAGCCCGCATCCGCTGATGCCGTTGCGGCTCTTCAGGATTCGCCAAGTGAGCGGATCGGCGGTGGTGAACGCACTGGTCGGCGCGGCGCATGTGCCCACCTTCGCGCTGCTCGCGCTCTATCTACAGAACACCCAGGACTACAGTCCGACCCGCTCCGGTCTCGCGGTGCTCCCGGTCGCGGCGGTGAACATCCTGGCCTCCCGCACCCTCATCCCCTACCTCATGGACCGCCTCGGCCCGGCCCGCGTGCTGGCGATCGGCCTCGCGCTGCAAGCCGTCGCCATGGGCTGGTTCGCCCGCCTCCCCGCGCACGCCGACTACCCGATCGACGTCCTCCCCGGCGCGATCCTCCTCGGCATCGGCCTCCCCGCCGCCTTCGTCGGCGTCACCGCACCCGCCGTCACCTCGGTGGACGCCGCCGACGCGGGCATCGCCGCCGGCATCGTCAACACCGCCCAGCGCGTCGGCTCCGGCCTCGGCGTCACCGCCCTCCTCCTGCTCGCCGACCTGATCGCCACCCGCGCCACCACCTCCCCCGACACCGCCTACCGCACCGGCCTCACCACAGCCTTCGCCACCGCCGCCGCCCTGGCCGCGCTCGGCGTGGCACTCACGGTGGTTCTACTGCGGACGAGGAGTGCGGCGCCGGAGAGTGCAACCGAGGACACGACGGCCAGTCGTTCCAGAACCACAGCCGCGGTCGACGAAGAAGGCGCCACGACGGACACACCGAGCGGCGGCGCGGCCACGGCCGACGCGAACACTCGCAGCAGCGGCACAGCGGCTACCGCTGCGGCAACCACCGCAGCCGACGATGCGGCGTCGAGCGCAGCAGACTGACCGGTGAGCACCGCCGCACCCGTCGGCGGACCGCGGTGCCACGGGACGAAGTGCTCGCGGCCTTCGTCGGACTTTCTCCCGCCGCGCACGACTGGGCAGCCGAAGCGGCCGAGGTAGTGGACGACTCGATCTTCGATCCGTACGACCGCGCCCACCGGCTCGGACAGTTCGCGCCTGGCGAGAGCGAATGACATCTGTCCCGGAGCGAGGACTGGTCGACACCAATGTCCTCGTACTCATCGACGCCTTGGCACCCGCTGAACTCCCCGCCGAGCTGGTGGTGAGCACCCCGACGATGGCGGAACTCGCCTCCGGCCCGCACTATGCCCGCGACCCCGCCGAACGAGCTCGGCGGATCGAACGGCTGCAGAACGCCGAAGCCATCTTCGAGCCGCTGCCCTTCGACACGCGTGCGGCGCGCCGCTACGGCCACGTCATCGCGGCGGTCCTCGCCGCGGGACGAAACCCCAAGCCGCGCAGGGTAGACCTGATGATCGCCGCGATCGCATCGGTCCACCACCTGCCACTCTTCACCGTCGACCCAGCCGATTTCGAGGGCCTGAGCGGCCTGATCGACGTCCACCCCGTAACGCACCCCGACGACCTTCGCCAGTAATTCAGGCGACGGTGGTTTGGAGGTGGGAGCCGGTGCGGCCGCGGATGACGTGTAGGCGGCTGGGGATGCGTTGGCGCATCTCGTCGACGTGGCTGACCAGGCCGACGACGCGGCCGCCTGCGCGGAGTTCGTCGAGGACGCCCATGACGGCGTCGAGGGTGTCGGCGTCGAGGCCGCCGAAACCTTCGTCGATGAAGAGGGTGTCCAGGACGAGGCCGCCGGATTCGGCGGCGACGGTGTCGGCCAGGCCGAGGGCCAGCGAGAGGGACGCCATGAATGTCTCGCCGCCGGAGAGGGTTTTGGCGGGGCGCACGGCGCCGGTGTAGTCGTCGCGGATGTCGAGGCCGAGACCGCCGCGCCTGCCGCGCGGTCCCGCCTTGTCGGAGTGCACGAATTCGTAACGGCCGCCGGACATTCGGCGCAACCGCACCGAACCGGCGAGCGCCACTTCCTCTAGGCGGGCGGCGAGCACATAAGAGCGCAGCGACATGCGCCGGTTGTTCTCGCCGCGGCCCGCGACCACTTCCGCGAGCCCGGCCAGCTCTTCGTGGGTGCGCTGGAGGGGCGCGATCCGGTCCACCTCGGCCCACAGCTGGCCGCCGAGTTCTTCCAGCAGTTGCACCCGCCGTCCCGCCTCGGCCTGCGCGGCGACGGCGGTGTTGAGCCTGGTCTGCGCGTCGGCGAGTCCGCGCTCCAGCTCGGCGAAGTCGCCGAGTTCGGCGGTGGCGGCGGCTTGGATCTCGGGCTCGGCGAGCACCTTCTCGGCGTGCGCGCGGGCGTTCTCGGCGGCGAGGAGTTCCGCGTCGATCTCCTGCTGCCGCTGCGGGGTTCGCGAGGCGGCGGTGACGACGCGTGCGTAGGCGGTGAGCAGGGCGACATCGTCGCGGGCGGCGTCGTGGTTCCATTCTTGCGGAATGAAACCGGCGGCGCGCGCCAGACTTTCGACGCGATCCGCGACCGCGGTGACCTGCTCCCGAGCGGACGCCGCGGCGGTGCGTGCGGCGCGCAGCGCGGTGGCGTCGGTGACCAGTCCGTTCAGGCGGGCGCGGCGGCGGTCGATGGTCTCGTCGGCGCCAGCGGCGGCGCGCAGACGTTCGGAGAGTTCGTCGAGGCGGGCGATCGACGCCGTGATGCGGGCGATGACGGTGCTGGACCCGGCTTCGGCCGCGCGCAAGTCGTCGTGCAGGCGCGTTTCCTCGGTGCGCAACCGGGAGAGTTCGGCCGTCGATCCGTCGGCCAGCGCGGCGAGTTCGGCGGCGTCCTCGTAGCGGTGGGTCGCCGAGCGCAGTGCGGCGGCGAGTTCCACGCGGTCGGCGTCGCCGCCGCGGGCGGTCAGCGCCTCGATCTCGCGTTCCAGTCCGGTGATTCGGGCGTGGACGCGGTCGCGGTTCTCCTCGGCGGTGCGCTCGGCGGCCACCGCCGCATCCTCCGTTTCCTTGGAGACGGCGCTCGGCGCGGGCCGAGCCGGGGCCGGGTGGTCCGCCGCGCCGCACACCGCGCACGGCTCCCCCTCGACCAACTGACCCGCCAGTTCCGCGGCCATGCCTGCCAAGCGGCGCTCGCGCAGGTCGAGCACCCGCTCCTTCGCGTCGTTGTGCGCGGTGCGCGCGGTCTCGAACTCGATCCGCGTGCGATCGAGATCCGTTCTACGACCGGCCAATTCGACGGCAGCCGTGGCGGCGGCCTGGAGGCGTTCGCATTCGGCGATCAGCGACGGCAAAGTCGCGGCGGCTTCGGTCGTCTCGCGCACCCGCTCCTCGGCCGCGGCGATCGTCGCGGGCAGGCGCTCGCGCCGACCGGTCAGCTCGGTCATCCGTTTGGTCAGGGCGGCGGATTCGGTACGCAGATCATCTATTTCGCGACGAAGCCGGTCGGCCGCCGACGCGTCGGCCCGCACCTCGTCTAGCGCGCCGATCTGGGCGCTCCAGCGACGGACCACGTCGTCGAGGTCCGCGTCGGACCGAATCGTCGGACCGGACGCGACCGCGTCCGAATCATCTTCCGCTTCGATGTCTTCCGAGCCGACCAGCTCGGACCCACCGATGTCGGCCGCGGCCGGATCCAGCAGCGCGGAAGCCAATCGCGCCGCGGCGGCGCTCGCCTCGTTCTCGCGACGACGCGAGGTCATGACGGCGGCGCGCGCCTCGTCGATCGCCTCCGCGACCGGCTGGGCGCGACGGGCAGCTTCGAGTTCCGCACGCAGCGCGGTACGGTGCTCGGCGCGCGCCGCGTACTCGTCGAGGTCAGCCCGCGCGGACTCCATCCGGCGCCGCAACTCCGCCAGCCGCCGCTGCTCGTCGGCGAACTTGCGAAGCTCGACCGAATTCTGCTGGCAACGTTCGGCTTCCGTACTCGCCTGCGCCAGATCGGTGCGAGCCGTGGCGAGCAGATCCTGCGACCACGCCACCGCCTCCAACGCGCCGACCGACTCCGTCACGCTCAGGCCCGCCGCACCGCGGATCTGCGCGATCAGCCGTTCGATGCCCTGCCTGCGGGACTCCAGTTCGGCCGCCGAGGCGCGTCGCTTGTCGGCGAGCCACTGTTCGGCGGTGCCGAAACGCTCGGTGTCGAAGAGCTTTTCGAGCAGCTTCTCGCGATCCTCGTTGTCGGCACGCAGGAAACGCGCGAAGTCGCCCTGGGGCAGCAACACCACCTGGAAGAACTGGTCGGCGCTCATGCCGAGCAGACGGATGATCTCGTCGCCGATGTCCGGGATGCGGGAGAGGTTCTCGCCGCGCCCGTCCAACCAGGTCAGCGTGGCCTTGGGCGGATCGGTGCGGGTGCCGGTGCCGCGCAGCTTGGGGCGCTCGAATTCGGGAATCCTGGTGAGCCGCAAGCGTCGTCCGCCCAGCGTCGCCTCCAACACGACCTGCGGCGGCGTCTGTTCCGGCGCGTGATCGGAATGCAGGCGCTTGCTTTCACCGCGTGCGCCGGGCACCCGGCCGTAGAGGGCGAAGGCGATCGCGTCCAGCACTGTCGTCTTGCCCGCGCCGGTCTGCCCGTGCAGGAGGAAGAGCCCGTCCGCGCCGAGCGCGTCGAAGTCGACGACCGTGGTGTCGGCGAACGGGCCGAAGGCGGTCATCTCCAACCGATGCAGTCTCATGCGGCGGCCTCGCGCCACACCCTCCGCGACCGCCCGCGCCACTCGGTCCGCACACGCCCGTGCCATTCACTCCGAGCTCTCCCGCGCCATTCACTCGGTGCGCCCCCGCGCCTTTCGGTCCGCACTCCACCGCGCCATTCACTCCGCGCGGTCATGCGCCATCCGCTCGACGCAGCCGCACGCCGATCACTCAGCGCGGACAAGCGCCTTCCGTTCACCGTGATCATGCGGTCAGCTCGCCGGAGAGCGGAAGCTGCGCGGGCGCTGCGGACACCCGCTCGGGCTCGGCCACGGCGGCGGCCAGCGCCCGCTCGATCCACTTCATCTCTCCCGCGCTCGGCGCACCGCGCACGTCGGTGAGGAAGCTCTGCGCTACTTCGGTGTCGCGGCGGCCGTGCACCCGCTCACGGTAACGCAGTTCCGGGTTGCCTTCGGGGCGTATCCATTCCACGTGCACGGCGTGCGGGAAGCGCTCGCGCAGTTTGCGCAGCGCGTCGATCGGGCGGGCTTGGTCGACGAGGGTCGCGGACACGTAGTGGTCGACGGCCGCCTCGTGCGCCGGGTCGGCGAGCAGCTCGTCCAGCGTCCCGGTGAGGCGGCTGAGACCGCGCACCACCGGCAGGTCACGGCGCTGCACGGACGACAGGCCGTCGGCATCCAGGTCGACGATCCACACGGCCTTGCGATGCGAACTCTCGGCGAACGAGTACGGCAGCGGCGAGCCGGAATAGCGCACCGACTCGGACAGCGTCTGCGGCGAATGCAGGTGGCCGAGTGCCACGTAGTCGATGCCGTCGAACTCCGCGAGGGGCACAGTCTCCACCCCACCGACCGAGATGGAGCGCTCCGAGCCGGTCGCCGCGCCGCCGACCACGAACGCGTGCGCGAGCACCACGGTGCGCACTCCCGGCCGCGTCGCGATGTCGGCGCGAATCCGGCCCATCGCCGCCGCCAGGATCTCGGCGTGCGAACGCGCCTGCGGGACACCGAGTTCGGCTCGGGTGATCTCCGGTTCCAGATACGGGATGCCGTAGAAAGCCACTTCGCCGTGCTCGTCGGTCAGCAGGACCGGCCGATCGGAGTCCGCGACGGTGGTGCGCAGGTGCAGCCCGCCCGCCGCGGCGAAACTCGCGCCCGCGCCGAGCCGGGCGGGCGAATCGTGATTTCCCGAGGTCGCGACGATCACCGCGCCCGCGGCGCGGATGGCCTCGAAACCTCGGTTGCACACCGCGATCGCGTCGGCGCTCGGAATCGACCTGTCGTACACGTCGCCCGGTACGACGACCACGTCCACCGACTCGGCCGCCACGAGCTCCGCGATGGCGGCCAGCGAACGTGCCTGGTCGGCAAGCAGATCGACGCCGTGAAAGGTACGCCCGATGTGCCAATCCGAGGTGTGCAACATCCGCATGGCCCGAAACCGTAGAGCCACCCACCGACAGAGTTCAATTTGCCGCGCCTGCGGCACGGCGTGTTCGCGGCTGTGTTGTCGGCGCGCTGGCGCGCGTGTGTTCGTAAGACTCGCCCTCGAGCTGGCTGGGAAATGCGTCGGATGCGGTGTGATTCGGTGCGCTGACACCCGGCGCGGCCGCACGGCAGCTGGCTGGTTGCTCGGATGTCGGTGGGGTGCGGCACTATCTGGGCTATGACCGCACCGATGCTGTTCGCGCTGCTGCTGGTGTTCGCCGCTGGGGTCGGAATGGGCTGGCTGGGCCACAGTGCCCGGGCCGGGCAGCGGGCGGCGGTCGCGGAGGCGAGACTGGCGGCCGCCGCCGACAACGAGCGTTTGCTACGGCAATCGCTCAACGCGGCGAACGAGGATGCGGCGCGCAGGCATTCGAGCGCGGTCGGCGCCATGGTGGAACCGCTGCGCGAGGCGGTCGGCGCGCTGAACCAGCACATCCAGCAGGTCGAGCACCATCGCATCAACGCGTACTCGGGTCTGCGCGAACAGGTCGCCAACATGCAGCGCACCTCCCATCAGCTCTCCAGCCAGACCGGTCAGCTGGTCGCCGCGCTGCGGGCGCCGCAGGTGCGCGGGCGCTGGGGCGAGATCCAGTTGGAGCGCGTGGTGGAACTCGCCGGGATGACCAAACACTGCGACTTCTCCACGCAGGTGAGCAGGGCGGTGCGCGGCGACGGCGGACCGGACCGCATCGGTTCGGTGCGGCCCGATCTGGTGGTGTACCTGGCCGGGGGTCGGCACATAGTGGTCGACGCCAAAGTCCCGTTCACCGCCTACCTCGACGCGAGCACCGCCGAGGACCCCGACGTGCGCGCCGATCTGCTGGTGCGGCACGCCAAGCAGTTGCGCGCGCACGTCGACCAGTTGGCCGACAAGGCGTACTGGGCGGCTTTCGATCCCGCTCCGGAATTCGTCGTGCTGTTCGTGCCCGGCGACCCGTTCCTGGACGCCGCGCTGACCACGGACTCCGGGCTTTTGGAGTACGCGTTCGGCCGCAACGTGATCCTGGCCACGCCGACGACGCTGATCGCGCTGCTGCGCACGGTGGCGTTCGGGTGGCGCCAGGAGGCCGTGTCCCGGGATATGGCAATGGTCCAGCAATTGGGTCGGGAGCTCTCGGCGCGCCTCGGCATGACCGGACGGCATTTGGACCGGCTCGGCAACCAACTCGGCAAGGCGGTCGACGCTTTCAATTACGCGGTCGCGTCGGTCGAGTCGCGGGTCATGGTCACCGCGCGCAAATTGCACGAGCTCGAGATAGCCGAGCAGGAGGCTCCGGTGATCCAGCGGGTGGACAGCCGCCCGCGGGTCGTCGGCTTCGCCGACGCCGACGATTCGGCCTAGCCGACGCAGCCCGAGTAGATCCGGTCGAGTCGGCAACGGCCCCGCCGTAACCCCACCGAACGGTATGGCAGTTACTGTTCATATCGTGGCTGCTACCCAACGTGTGCGTTCCCGGGTGCCCGCGCCGCAACGTTCGGTCCTGCCCTCGGTGCCGGGAATCCCGGCCTGGGCGGCTGTCCTGATCGCGGTCGCGTGCACGTTGCTGGGATTCCTGATCGATGCCAGCGGCGACAACGCCGAACTCACCGCCAGCTTCGCCACGCTGTATATCGTCGGCTGTGTCGCCGCGGTGCTCGCCGTGCGCTTCCGCGGGCTGTTCACCGCCATGGTGTTGCCGCCGCTGCTGCTCTTCCTCGCGGTTCCGCTGGCCTACCAGCACCTGACCGGCCGCGTCTCGACCGGCCTCAAGGACATCCTGCTGAACCTGGCCATCCCGCTGGTGAACCGGTTCCCGACGATGATGCTCGCCACCGCGCTGGTGCTGGCCATCGGCGGCGCCCGCATCTTCATGGACAGGCGCGAGTCGGCCGCCGAGCGCTCCAAGGAGTCGCGCCGCGGCTCGAGCTGGGGACGCAGCAGCGTCAAGCGCGGCGAGGAAGACGGGCCCGCGGAATCGGCGCGCCGCCGCCCGCGCCGACCGCAGCCCGAAGTGGACGAGGATCCGGTCACCGACAAGTACGAACCGCCGCGTCCCGGCCGCCGCCCATCGAAGACCGTGGCCGACGCCCCGCCCCGGGTCGGCACGTCGGGTCGCGGCCGACCGGCGGCGCGTGGCGCGCGTCCCGCGCCCGTGCCGCGCACGGAGGGCGAACCGCCACGCGGCGCGCGCGGACGCGCCGAGGTGCCGCCGCATCCGCAGCCGAATGTGCGGTATCGCGAGCGCGATTCGAGCCGCACCCAGCGGCGCAAGCCGGAAAGTCTCTGACACCGTCGACCTTCGACACCGGGCCGACTAATACGGGCGCCGACGCACACAGCCCGAACAGCGCAGCACCGCTGAAAGATCAGCGTCGGTCGACGGCGACACCTACCCACCGCGCGGTATCAGACAGCGCCGCGCCGGAAGATCAGCGGCGATCGACACCGACGCTCACCGACCGGGCGGCCTCGGACAGCGCACCTTCGCCGAGAGATCGGCGGTCGTCCGAAGACAGCGCCTACCAGCACCGCCGAAAGACCAGCGGCAGACGACATGCCGACCCACCGCGCGGGCTCACACAGCGCAGCTTCGCCGAGCGATCGACGGCGGTCCGAAGACAGCGCCTACCAGCGCGCAACGATCGTCCGAGAGCAGCCCCGCACCGGCGACCGCGGCTCAGCTCCGTGCGGTGCGCAGTTCCCTGGGCAGCGCGAAGACCAGCGTCTCGTTGGCGGTGGTCACCGGCTGCACGTCGGCGTAACCGTGCTCGGCGAGCATGTCGAGCACGCCGCGCACCAGGATCTCGGGCACCGACGCGCCGGAGGTGATGCCGATCGTGCGCGCGCCGTCCAGCCAGGCCGGGTCGACCTCGCGAGCGAAGTCGACCAGGTGCGCGGCCCGCGCGCCCGCGCCGAGCGCGACCTCGACCAGCCGCACCGAGTTCGAGGAATTGCGCGAGCCGACCACGATGACCAGGTCGCATTCCGGCGCCATCGCCTTCACCGCGACCTGGCGGTTCTGGGTGGCGTAGCAGATGTCGTCGCTCGGCGGATCCTGCAGCGCGGGGAAACGCTCGCGTAGCCGCTGCACCGTCTCCATCGTCTCGTCGACGCTGAGCGTGGTCTGCGACAGCCAGATCACCTTGTTCTCGTCGCGCACGGTAACCCGGTCGACCGCGTCCGGACCGTCGACGAGTTGCACGTGATCGGGCGCCTCGCCCGCGGTGCCCTCGACTTCCTCGTGGCCCTCGTGGCCGATCAGCAGGATGTCGAAATCGTCGCGCGCGAAGCGCTTGGCCTCCTGGTGCACCTTGGTGACCAGCGGGCAGGTGGCGTCGATGGTGTGCAGGTCGCGCGCCGCGGCCGCCTCGTGCACCGCTGGCGAGACGCCGTGCGCGGAGAAGACCACGACCGCGCCGTTCGGCACCTCGTCGGTCTCGTCCACGAAGACGACGCCGCGATCGCGCAGCGTCTCCACCACGTGCCTGTTGTGCACGATCTCCTTGCGCACATAGATGGGCGCACCGTGCTTCTCCAGCGCCTTCTCCACCGTTTCCACCGCGCGGTCGACGCCCGCGCAGTATCCGCGCGGCTCGGCTAGCAGCACGCGCTTACCACCGTCGGCATCGACTGTTCCGGCGCCCGCCGAGCGGGCGATTCCGACGTTCAAAGGGATGGCCGAAGACATGTCCCCCAGAGTACGTGCACCTGGGGACCGCCGAATGGTCGCATCGACCGGATCGGCCGGGTCATCGAATGTGAACCAGGCCCTGGACAATAGTGTCTGTGACACTAGTTCTTTGCAGATCATGGCGTATCGGGCAGGCTATGAGCATGTTTCGACCACCGTTTCTGGCCCGGGTCGCCGCCGGAGCCGCCGTCTACGCCCTCGAAGAAACCCGTCGGTTACCCACGGCCGCGATGAACTTCCCGATCACCGCGATCAGCCAGATGTTGCAGACCACCATGCACGTCCAGCAGTTCGTGACCAGCCTCGCGCTCAAGGGCGACGCGGTGTTCGAGCGGCTGTCCAACAGCCCGGTGGAACAGCCGGAGTGGGCGACCTTCGACGAGGACCTCGGCGACGAGCAATCCTCGGGCGACGATTTCGCGACCGCGGGCCGCACCAGCCGCTTCGACCTCTACACCGCCGAAGAATCGACCGCGAGCTCGACCAACGGGCACGTCGCCCCGGTGCAGACCATCACTGTGCCGGAAATCACCGACCCCGAGCCCGTCGCGGAACCCGCTTCCGACGAGACGGTCCCCGTCGAGGACGAGCCCGCCGAAATCGCCGAGCCCGAGGTCGCGACCCGCTACGACTACGCCAACATGACCCTCGCCCAGCTCCGCGCCCGCCTGCGCATGCTGACCGTCGAGGACCTCACCGCGCTGCTGGACTACGAGCAGCGGACCCTCGCGCGCGCCCCGTTCGTGACCATGCTGACGAACCGGATCGCCACCGTCCGGGCCCAGTGATCGCACCCGCGACGACCTCGCCGGTGGTTGGCCGGGCACGGTCCGGCCAACCCCGCCGCGTATACCTGTCCGTATGACACAGAGCGGTCCCCAGCCGTCCGCCGAGGCAGGCGCGGCCCCCGCCAACTCCGCCGAACACCCGTGGCCGGTGCGCTCCGTCGCCGTGAAGGTCATGCAGTGGATCGACCGCCTCGGCTCCATCTGGGTGGAGGGGCAGATCACCCAGATCAACGCGCGCCCGGGAGCGCGCACCGCGTTCCTCGTGCTTCGTGACCCGTCGGCCGACATGTCGTTGCAGGTGACCTGCGACCCCGATCTCTTGCGCCGCTCCCCGATCCCGCTGCAAGAAGGCAGCCGGGTGGTGGTCTACGGCAAACTCACGTACTTCACCGGGCGCGGGACGCTGTCGTTGCGGGTCATCGAGATTCGGCCCGTCGGTGTCGGCGAACTGCTCGCCCGCATCGAGCGGCTCAAAGCGCTGCTCGCCGCGGAAGGCCTTTTCGATCCCCGGCTCAAGCGGCCGCTCCCGTTCCTGCCCGGCACCGTCGGCCTGATCACCGGCCGCGCAAGCGCCGCCGAGCGCGACGTCCTCACCGTCGCCAGAAATCGTTGGCCCGCAGTACGTTTCGAAGTGCGCAACACCGCGGTGCAGGGGCCGACGGCGGTGCCGCAGATCCTGGACGCGCTGGCCGAACTCGACCGCGACCCCGCCGTCGAGGTGATCGTGCTGGCCCGCGGCGGCGGCAGCGTCGAGGACCTGCTGCCCTTCTCCGACGAGGCGCTGTGCCGCGCCATCGTGGCCGCGACGACGCCGATCGTCAGCGCGATCGGCCACGAACCCGACAACCCGCTCGCCGACTACGTCGCCGACCTGCGCGCCGCGACGCCGACCGACGCCGCCAAGCGCGTCGTGCCCGATGCCGCCGCGGAGCTGGCCTGCGTGCGCGAGCTGCGCGGCCGTTCGGCCGCCGCACTGCGCGGTTGGGTGGACCGAGAGACCAGGGCGCTGGCCCAGCTCCGTTCGCGCCCGGTGCTCGCCGATCCGCTGCGCGAGGTCGACCGGCGCGCCGAGGAGATCGAACGGCTGCGGGTGTCCGCGCGGCGCTGCGCCGAGCACGCGGTCCGCACCGAAGCCACCGCGACGCGACACCTGCGCGAAAAGCTCACGGCGGTGGGCCCGGCCGCGACCTTGTCTCGCGGTTACGCTGTCGTGCAGCGCGTGACCGGTTCCGAACGGCACGTCGTACGCAGCATCGAGGACGCGCCCGCGGGCAGCCAGTTGCGCATCCGGGTCGCCGACGGCGCCGTGACCGCGGCGGCGCTCGGCACCCAGGCGCTCGGCGCTCGGAAGCCGAACACCCGCGATTCCGGCGCCCGCCGGGACGACGAGGAACGCACAGGAGGGAACTGACCTTGGCCGACGCCGGCAAGGACGAGCTGGCCGAGATCGCGGACTTCGGCTACGAACGCGCCCGCGACGAACTGGTGAACGTCGTCAAGATGCTCGAGCAGGGCGGCATGGATCTCGATGATTCGCTCGCCCTGTGGGAGCGCGGCGAGGCGCTGGCCAACCGGTGCGAGGAACACCTGGCCGGTGCGCGCAAGCGGGTCGAGGACGCGCTCGCGCGCGGCGCGGCCGACGAGGACTGACCCGAGCGGACGGATCGTCGACGTCGTGGCCCGCGACGGCGCGCGCTACTGAGAGCACGCCACCGCCGCGGACCGTCGGCTGGGCGTCAGCCGAGCGTGTTCCTCGTCATCTCGAAGCGGATCAAGCCGTCGGCCGCACCGGTGCGACGAAACCCGGCATTCTCGAGCACCCGCACCGATCCGGGATTCGACGGCTCCACGTCCGCGTACACCGCGTGCACACCGGCGCCCAGCGCGAATTCGGTCAGCGCTCTGGTCGCCGCACTGGCGTACCCGCGCCCACGCCGAGACGGGATCGTGCCGTAGCCGATCTCGAGACCATCGGCACCGGGCGGCCAGAACAGGCCGATCGAACCGACCACGAGACCGGTCTCGCGCTCGATGATCAATCGGTGGCCGTACTCGCCGTACCACTGCGGATGGTCGGCGAACAGCCCGGCGATCGCCCGATCGCCGGCGGCGGGGAAGTCCTCCGCCCAGTGCGCGAGGCGGCGTCCGGCCAGTACGGCGGACACGTCGTCGGGGGTCCAGCGGCGCAGGATCAGGCTCTCGGTGCTCAGTTCACCGGTAGAAATGTGCTCACCGGTGGAAATCTGCTCACCGGTGGAAAAGTGGGAAGACACGTGACACTCCTGGTCATCGAAAGGACCGGCCCGCGTCTCGTACTCAGCGGACCGGAGGGAAGGCATGCGAAATACGGCTGTTGACAGCCATATTCATCGACCTCCGCACCCTCGAATCCGCGTATCTCGCGTCGCGCCAACCCTAATCGGGAACCGAACGGGCGGCAATCGAATTCAGCGGCTGATCGGCTGGGCGGCGGTCACCGCCTGGGCCAGCGTCGTGAACGCGGCCTCGTTCCCGGCTCCCTTGATCAGCACCCGGACGCCGCCGAGGTCGGCGATCCACGCCGTCTCCTCGGTCGGCTCGGCGTAGACGATCCACTTCTGGTCACCGATCTGCTGCGCGCCGCTGGCGTAGCGCGAGCCGAGCACGAAGCGGGCCAGCGACTCCTCGGTGGCGCTGCTCTGGGTCAGCTGCATGTAGGTGCCCTGGGCGGTGATGTAGCCGACCGTGCTGACCGGACCGCCGCCCTGGCCGGTGACGGTGTCGCGGCTGCCGGAGTTGGGGGTCCAGTCGGCGGGCACGCTCGGGTTGCGGATCGGGAACGTCAGCGTGCGCGCGTCGGTCTCGAGCGCCGCCTTCACATCGAAGGCGGGGATCCGACCGGGCGTCGGCCCCTTGGCGGCGAAGCTGCACTGGCTGGCCAGTCCGGCGAAGACCACGGCGATCAGCACCAGGGGGATCAGCGAGAAGAACAGATCCTTGTAGTCGTGCAGGATGCGTGGCTTTTGGTAGGACACGCTCCCAGTATCCACTCGCGGGCCGGGTGCGCGGCCAGGCACCCCCACCCGCCCCGACCAGGTGTGTACGGGAGGTCGACCGCGAAATGAGACAATCGTCCCGTACGTACAACCCGAGGGAGGCACCCCGCCATGACGGCATCTTCGCCCGCACCAAGCCGCCGCGAGGCGCCGGACCGCAACCTTGCACTCGAGCTGGTCCGGGTGACCGAGGCGGGTGCCATGGCCGCTGGGCGGTGGGTCGGCCGCGGTGACAAGGAGGGTGGCGACGGCGCCGCCGTGGACGCGATGCGGCAGCTGGTCAGCTCGGTTTCCATGCGCGGCATCGTGGTGATCGGCGAGGGCGAGAAGGACGAAGCGCCCATGCTGTACAACGGCGAGGAGGTCGGCGACGGCACCGGCCCGGACGTCGACTTCGCCGTCGACCCGATCGACGGCACCACGCTGATGTCGAAGGGCTCCCCCGGCGCGATCTCGGTGCTCGCGGTCGCCGAGCGTGGCGCGATGTTCGACCCGTCCGCGGTGTTCTACATGCACAAGATCGCGGTCGGCCCCGACGCCGCCGACGTGATCGATATCTCGGCGCCGATCGGCGAGAACATCCGCAAGGTGGCCAAGGCGAAGAAGTCCGCGGTGTCCGATCTGACCGTCTGCATCCTGGACCGGCCCCGGCACGCCGACCTCATCCAGCAGGTCCGCGACGCGGGCGCCCGCATCCGCCTGATCTCCGACGGCGACGTCGCCGGCGCGATCGCGGCGGCCCGCCCCGATTCCGGCACCGACATCCTGGTCGGCATCGGCGGTACTCCCGAGGGCATCATCGCCGCGGCGGCCATGCGCTGTATGGGCGGCGCGCTGCAGGGCATGCTGGCGCCGAAGGACGACGCGGAGCGCCAGCAGGCCATCGACGCGGGCCACGACCTGGATCGGGTGCTCACCACCGAGGACCTGGTGTCGGGCGACAACGTCTTCTTCTGCGCCACCGGCGTCACCGACGGCGACCTACTACGCGGCGTTCGCTACTACGGTGGCGGCGCCTCGACTCAGTCGATCGTCATGCGCTCGAAGTCGGGCACCGTGCGCATGATCGACGCCTACCACCGTCTGACCAAGCTGCGCGAGTACTCCTCGGTCGACTTCCACGGCGACGAGCACGCGGTTCCTCCGATGCCCTGATCGGCTTTCACCTCGCGGCCGCATCCGGTACCGCCGGGTGCGGCCGCTGGCATAGAGGGACTCTCGGCGCGCGGGGTTGGGCACTGTGGCGGCGGCTGTACGCCGGTCGCGGTCCTGGTCGACGGGCGATGGTTCCGGTCAGCGCCGGGATGAACACATCGGTGAGCCGTGGCCCGGCGGCAGATTACTCAGGACGATGACTAGGTGGGGATCGATACCAGCCGGGAATCACGGTCGAGCACACCCGAACTCATCGATGCGATGGCCGAGGTGGCCGCGCGGGTGGCTGCGCAGCGCCAAACGCCTGTCGTGCTGACCGAACGCGCCGACGTGCTCGTGCTCCGGATCGGCGCGGTCGTCGTCAAAGCTCACCCGGCGGAAACCGATGCGGCGGCACTACTCTCCCGCCTTTGCTTGGCGAGCGCGCCGCGGTGGCGTGGAATCCTGCTGCCGCCCTTGCCGATCGGCGACGCGCTCCTGGTACACCGCGGCAGCCACACGATCACCGCCTGGCCTTACGGCGAACCGGTCGACCCCGACGACCCCGACGCCGCGCCGTGGGAAGCGGCCGCGACGCTGCTCGCCCGGCTGCACGCGCTACCGGAACCGGAACGCGACCTACCGGAACCGGGGCGAGACCTGCCGGCCGCCGGCGGCCCGGCCCGGGTCCATCGGGCGATGCGCCGGCTGCGCGCGGCCGGCGCGGCAGCGGACCAAGCTGCCGCGGCAACCGTGTGCCAGGCATTCGCTGCCTTGCCCGACCTGTTCGCCGTACCAGCTGGATCGGCCCGGCTCCCCGAACCGGCAGCGCCGCGACGCACGCTCGTGCACGGCGACTTCCACCTCGGTCAGCTCGTGCGCGACCCCCACGAGAACACCGGCTCCTGGCGTCTCATCGACATCGACGACCTCGGCTCCGGCGATCCCGCGTGGGATCTGGCCCGCCCCGCCGCCCTCTTCGCCGCGGGCATTCTCGAGCCCGTGACCTGGCTCCGTTTTCTCGACGCCTATCGCGCCGCCGACGGTGTCGCGGTGCCGCGGGAGGGGGACGAGTGGACCGCGCTCGATACTCCGGCGCGCGCCGTCGCCGTCCAAGCGGCCGCTCTGGCGCTGGTCGCCGCCGCACGCGAGAACCGCGAACTCGATGATCTGGACACGGCTTTGGTGGACGCGTGCCGACGGATAGCCACCGCATCCGTCATATCGTGATGCCCGCATACATGCCGGAAATCGACTAGCGTGGCGGAAATGCAGTGTCCGAAATGTCGTGGATTGATGCAGACGTACAACCGCAGCGGTGTGCACATCGAGCAGTGCGGTAACTGCCGGGGGATCTTCCTGGACTACGGCGAGCTGGAGAACCTCACCCGGCTCGAGTCCGGCTACGCGGCACCGCCGCCACCACCGGCCGCCCCCGCGCCCGCGTGGGGAGCGCCCGCTCCGCACTACGGGCACGGTCACCACCACAAGCACCGTTCGTTCGGCAAGGTCCTGTTCTCCTCCTGAGTGTCGGCGGCACCGGTCCGGTGGACGGTATTCCGCCGGATCGGTGTGGGATTCCGCTCAGGCGTGGCTGCCCCACGCGGACCTCGTGCGGCATAGGGTCGAAATCATGACCGAGGAGACGCAGTACCGCATCGAGCACGACACCATGGGCGAGGTACGGGTCCCGGCGCAGGCTTTGTGGCGTGCGCAGACCCAGCGGGCCGTGGAGAACTTCCCGATCAGCGGGCGCGGCTTGGAGCGCGCGCAGATCCGCGCGCTCGGACTGCTCAAGGCCGCGTGCGCCAAGGTGAACAAGGATCTCGGCCTGCTCGACGCCGTGAAGGCGGACGCCATCGTCGCCGCCGCGAACGAGATCGCCGCGGGCGAGCACGACGACCAGTTCCCGATCGATGTCTTCCAGACCGGCTCGGGCACCAGCTCCAACATGAACGCCAACGAGGTGATCGCCTCGATCGCCAAGGCCAACGGCGTCGACGTGCACCCCAACGACGACGTGAACATGTCGCAGTCGTCCAACGACACCTTCCCCACCGCCACGCACGTCGCGGCGACCGAGGGCGTCATCAAGGACCTGGTTCCCGCGCTCGAGCACCTGCGGCTCGCGCTGCTGGACAAGTCCGAGGAATGGCGCACCGTGGTCAAGTCGGGCCGCACCCACCTGATGGACGCCGTCCCGGTGACCCTGGGCCAGGAGTTCGGCGGCTACACCCGCCAGGTCGCCGCGAGCATCGACCGGTTGATGGTGACGCTGCCGCGCCTCGGCGAGCTGCCGATCGGCGGCACCGCGGTGGGCACCGGCCTCAACGCGCCCGCCGGTTTCGGTGCGAAAGTCGTTGCGGAACTGGTGAAGTCGACCGACATCGACGCGCTCTCCGAGGCGATCGACCACTTCGAGGCACAGGCGGCGCGCGACGGTCTCGTCGAGCTCTCCGGCGCGCTGCGCACCGTCGCGGTGAGCCTCACCAAGATCGCCAACGACATCCGCTGGATGGGTTCCGGCCCGCTCACGGGTCTGGCCGAACTCCAGCTGCCGGACCTGCAGCCGGGCAGCTCGATCATGCCGGGCAAGGTGAATCCCGTGCTGCCCGAGGCGGTCACGCAGGTGGCGGCGCAGGTCATCGGCAACGACGCCGCGGTCGCCTTCGCCGGCGCGAACGGCCACTTCGAGCTGAACGTCTACATCCCGGTGATGGCGCGCAACGTGCTCGAGTCGATCCGCCTGCTGGCCAACGTGTCCCGGCTCTTCGCCGACAAGTGCGTGCGCGGGCTGACCGCCGACGTGGAGCGGCTGCGCACACTGGCCGAGTCCTCGCCGTCCATCGTCACCCCGCTGAACTCGGCGATCGGCTACGAGGAAGCGGCCGCGGTGGCCAAGGAGGCGCTGAAGGAGAAGAAGACCATCCGGCAGACGGTGATCGATCGCGGCTTGCTCGGCGACCAGCTCACCGAGGCCGAGCTGGACCGCCGCCTCGACGTGCTGTCCATGGCGAAGGTGGAAGACACGAAGTAACGCACGAGGGCGCCGGACGAAGCGAATTCGTCCGGCGCCCTCGGCGATTCAGTGCGCTTTCGAGATTCTCCTGAGCGATCAGGCGGGCGAGAACGCGCGCAGGTGCTCCAGCTCCGCGCGGGCCTGCTCGCCCTCGGGACCGAGATCGGTCCGGTCGAAGACGTTCCAGCGGCGCAGCAGCGGCGCGAAGACCAGCTCGCCTTCCTTGGCGCGGTCGTAGATGCCCGCCTCGGCCAGCACCTCGTCGCTGCTGCGACCGTCCGGCAGGGCCACGCTCGGCACCTCGAAACCGGCGACCCGGTCGGCGATGGCGCGCATGGTCTGGTCGGGCGCGATCGCGAACGCCGCGGCGACCAGGTCGGCGAAGAACACCGACTGCAGCTCGTCGTCGGCCGCGATGCGCGCGGCGATGGCGGTGACCATCGGGTTCTCGTTCAGCGCGGCGGTGTTGCGGTGCCGGATCGCCGACGCCGCCTCCTCGAACGCGGCGTTGGCGAGAACGTCGAGCAGGTGCAGGGCGGGACGGCGGAATCCGGCCGTCATGTGCGCCATCCGCTGGCGTTCCAGGTCGACCGGATCCACCGACCTGGTGACCATCAGGTAGTTGCGGATCAGGATCTCGTGCCGGTTCTCCTCGGCCGTCCAGCGGCCGACCCAGCGCCACCACGCACCGGTGCGCAAGTACTTGCCGATCTCGCGGTGGTAGGAGGGCAGGTTGTCCGCGATGAGCACGCTCACGGTCAGCGCCAGCTTGGCGACGTCGCCGAGCTCGGACTGTTCCGGGGTCCAGTCGTCACCGCCGAGGAAGGCGAAGTTGCGGCCGTCGTCCCACGGCACGTAATCGTGCGGCTGCCACCCGTCGGCCACGTCGATGTGGCGTCGCAGATTCGATTCCACCTCATCCGCGAGCGCCTCGAGCAGTTCGCGGTCGGTCAAGAGATTTTGCACGCTCACAACCTAGCTGTTCGGCCCGCGGCGCGGGACTCTACGGGCGGGAATCGCCGACGACGCCCGAGACGCGCCGGGTGCGCTGTCTCGGGCGTCGCGGGGTTCGACTACTTCATGGTGACGGTGGTCTGCCCGTTCACCCAGGTAATGGTGCCACCGCTGAACTCGCTCTGCTTGCCGCCGGGGATGTCGGTCTCGTCGCTGATCGGGTAGCCGAGCTCGCCCGCCGCGCCGCCGTTCTCCTCCCACGCCTTGCGGATCTCCCCCCAGACGATGTGCGGCTCGCCGTCCTCGGGCTCGTAGATCGTGCCGCCGACGAAGTCCTGGTACTTGCCGTTGTTCGGGGCGCTCTCCTGGGCCTCGAGCGGCGCGCCCAGCGGGCCGGTGGGGCCGCCCGCCTCCATGTACTTGTCGTAGATGTCGCCGGAGACGGTCACCTCTTCGCCGCCGCCCTGGGCCGGAATCCTGGTCTGGTCCGCGGCGTCGGGGGTCATATCCCCGGTGTCGCGGTCATCGGTATCGGGATTGTCGGTGCCGTGCGCCTCGGTGTGCGTGGTCGCCATCGGGCTGGGCGTCATGCCGAGGGTCGGGGTGGTGAGGACGGTGTCCGAGTCGTTCGTGTCGTCGTCACCGCATCCCGCGATGAGCAGCGCGGCGGCCGCGAGCGCCACCGTGAATCCAGCCGTGCGTCGAGCGTGGTGCATATGTCGTCCCCTCTCGAGTGTGGCTCCGACGGCGCCCTGACACCGGCGCCGCGCGCAGCCTAGGCCGATGTTCGGCAACGACCCGGCGAATCGAATACGACGCGCCGGGCCGTCGCCCAACTGGTAACTCGGCGGATATTACCCACTCGATGTGAGGTGAAACACACCCTGAACATTAGCTCGGGTGCACCTCGATCTCAGCTCAGGAGTTCGGTCCGTACTCCTCGAGCATCTCGGTGACCAGCGCCGCGATCGGCGAGCGCTCGCTGCGTGTCAGCGTGATGTGCGCGAAAAGCGGGTGTCCCTTCAGCTTTTCGATCACCGCCGCCACGCCGTCGTGCCGGCCCACGCGCAGGTTGTCGCGCTGGGCGACGTCGTGGGTGAGCACGACCCGCGAGCCGGTGCCCAGCCTGCTGAGCACCGTGAGCAGCACGTTGCGTTCCAGCGACTGCGCCTCGTCCACGATCACGAAGGAGTCGTGCAGCGAGCGACCGCGAATGTGGGTGAGCGGCAGCACCTCCAGCATGTCGCGGCTGAGCACCTCCTCCATCACCTCCGGCGAGGCGAGGCCGTCGAGGGTGTCGAAGACGGCCTGCGCCCACGGCCCCATCTTCTCGCTCTCGCTGCCCGGCAGATAGCCGAGATCCTGGCCGCCGACCGCGTAGAGCGGACGGAACACCACGACCTTGCGCTGCGTGCGCCGTTCCAGCACGGCCTCCAGGCCCGCGGTCAACGCCAGCGCCGACTTACCGGTGCCCGCCTTGCCGCCGAGCGAGACGATGCCGACGCTCTCGTCCAACAGCAGATCCAGCGCGATGCGCTGTTCGGCCGAACGCCCGTGCAGCCCGAACGCCTCGCGCTCGCGCACCAGCTGCACGCGCTTGTCCGGCGTCACCCGGCCGAGCGCGCTGGAGCTGGTGCCCAGCAACCGGATTCCGGTGTGACAGGGCAGTTCCCGCGCCTGATCCAGGTCGATCACGGACTCGGCGTAGAGCTGGTCGATCTGGGAGGAGGCGACGTCGACCTCGACCATCCCGGACCAGCCGGAGGTCACCACGTCCTGCGCGTGATACTCGTCGGCGTGCAGACCCACCGCGCTCGCCTTGACGCGCAGCGGAATGTCCTTGGACACCATGACGACCTCGCGACCTTCGGCCGCGAGATTCAAGGCGCAGGCCAGGATCCGGGAATCGTTGCTTTCCGTGCGGAAGCCCACCGGCAGAACCGTGGGGTCGGTGTGATTGAGTTCCACCTGCAGCGTTCCGCCCTCGGTGCCGATCGGCACCTGCTCGTCCAGCCTGCCGTGCCGCAGGCGGAGGTCGTCCAGGTTGCGCAGGGCTTCCCTGGCGAACCAGCCCAGTTCGTGGTGGTGCCGCTTGGCCTCGAGTTCGCTGATGACGACCAGCGGGAGGACGACATCGTGCTCGCCGAACCTGGTGAACGCCCAGGGATCGGAGAGCAGGACCGAGGTGTCGATGACGAAGGTCTTGGCACCGGGAGTGTGGGAGAGCGAGGGGCGGGCCCCCTTGGTGTCCGAAGAGACAGCGGCGCGCTTTCCTGTGCCAGCAGAACGGGAGTGCGCCGAGGGGGCGGAAACGGAGCGTGCAGCAGTCACGGTGGGCTCCTTTTGTGTCCACACGGCACCCGCGTGGACGATCTCGCTGGACCGGTCCGTCCTTCTGGATCCGACTTGCGTCAGATGCCACGAGGGCCGGGTGCCGGCCCCCTCGTACTGAGTAGCTCAGTCACGGTCAGGACCTCCCGTACGAACCACACCGACGCGGTCCGCATCTCCGAAGTTACCGCCGACTGGCCGGTCTGCGCTCGGGGACGGTCCGTCGTGTCGGTGAAGATCCCGTTAACGCGCGGCTCAGCGGAGTCGCCGAAGTGGTTGTCGCCGCAGCTCACCGGGGCAGTTACGGGTACTTCCGCCGTCGCCTCGGCCGTGCGCGGACTTTCGACGGACTTCGTCCGGCAGCGCGACTAGAGTCGGATCATGGCCGGTAACGAGGAATTCGAGAACCTGTCGTCCAAGGAGCTGCACGACCGGGCGGTGAAGCTGGCCGTGCGCCGCGGGGACATCAAATACCTGTGGCAGCTGCTCACCCGCATTCCCGCCGCCGAGGCGGCCGCCGGGAACGTCGGCGAGAGCGAGGCGGACATCAAGTTCGTGCTGCCGTTGATCGACGACTACATCCACGCGGGCGACGGCGCGGTGGCCGAGCAGCTGCGGCCCTTCTACCTGGACTACCTGGTGGCGCATTCGTGATCACCGCGTGGTCGCGGCAACGCGGCCGCGACCGGCGGCGACAGCGCCGAAAGGTGGTGCGCGCCGGGCTGATTGCACGTGGTGGGCAAACAGGCGGCGGAGCGCGAACCGCGACGGCGAACCAGCGCCGGGCCGGTCGGCGGTGACGGTCGCGGGTTCGCGCCAGCGAAGGTCGTTGGTTGCGACGGCGATCGGCAGCCGTACTTCAGCGGCGGGCGAAGGCCGCGCGGAAGAGTCCGACGGCGGTGCCGCGCAGGAAGTTCTCCCAGCTGAAGTGGTCGTGCCACAGCACGATTCGGCCGTCACGCAGTTCGAAGGTGCCGGTCACCCAGAACCCGATCTCCACCGGACCGAACCGTAAGTAGTCGGTGCGGTCGGTGAGCACCATGTCGCCGTTGCCCGCGATGTGGTGCATATCGACGCGGAAGCCGAACATCGGGCGATCGAGTCCACGGAACACACCGCCGACGCGCCGGATGCCGCGCACGTCCGGTAGCGAGGTGTTCTTCCAGACGATGTCGGGATCGAGCAGTTCCAGCGCTTCGCCGACCGCACCGAGCTCCAGCGCGGCGAAGAATTCCCGCACCGTGGTGATCGCGTCCTGCTGAAGTTGGAGTTCGTCGGACATGCTTCGACTTTATGCCGCCGGGCCGCTCGATGGGGTGTCGTTTTCGGCGGCACGGCGCGCGACGAGGACGGCGAGGCCGTCGAGGACGCGCTCGATGCCGAAGGTCAGCGCGTCGCCGGGTTCGCCTGCGTAGGGCGGGTTTGCCGAGCGGGCCGCCTCCTCCGCGAAGGCCGCCTCGAGCGCGGGATAGCGATCGGCCGCGGCGGCCATCGTGTCGGTGAACTGCCGCAGTATCTGCTCGCCCATGTCGGCCTTGCCCGCCGCGCCGACCTGCTGCGCGAGGCTGCGCACATGGCCGTTGAGCAGGACGACCGTGTCCAGCCGCTCGGGTCCGGTCAGCCCCATGCCGTCCATCGCGACCACCGCGGCCTCCAGCCAGCCCATCTCGTTGGGGCCGATCGGGCGCGCTCCGACGGCGAGCTCGAGCGTCCACGGGTGCGCCCGGTAGCGCTCGAAGATGGCTAGCGCCCAGAACCGCAGGGGTTCCCGCCAGCCAGCTGTTTCGGGCGGTTCCGGCGGCTCGCCCAGCGCCGTGTCGAGCATCAGCGCGATGAGCTGTTCCTTGCCGGGCACGTAGCGGTAGAGCGACATCTTGGTGTAGCCGAGCCGTTCGGCGAGGCGCTGCATGGACAGGTTGACCAGGCCCTCGGCGTCGGCGAGCGCGACTGCTTCCGCGACGATCCCGGCCAGCGTGAGCGAGGGCTTCGGTCCGCGCCGCGGCGGCTGCCTGGTGCCCCACAGCAGTTCCACGGTGGTGGGTGACGACATCGGCGAATCCTCCAGGACTAACGGCTTGACCCCGGAATTGTGTCTACCATACGCTGATTTGCGTCCGGCGGAAACAGAATACGGCGGACGCAATTTGATTCTCGGGAGAAACCATGCGCCACCAGTCCGTTCTCGTCTCCGGCGCCGGTATCGCGGGCACCGCCGTCGCGTACTGGCTGCACCGGTACGGGTTCGACGTCACCGTCGTCGAGCGCGCCGCGGCGCCGCGCCCCGGTGGGCAGGCCGTCGATTTCAAGGGCCGCACGCACCGCACTGTGCTCGAGCGGATGGGCGTGTGGGAAGAGGTCTGGGAGCGCCGCACCGGCGCATCGGACGTGGTGTTCGTCGACGAACGCGGCTCCCGGCTCGCACTCGTGTCCGGCGATTTCACCGGCGGCGACGTGGAGATCCTGCGCGGCGATCTCGCCGAGATCCTGTACCGCCGCACGGCGGGCGACTGCGAATACGTCTTCGGGGATTCGATCACCGGGCTCACCGAGACCGCCGAGGGCATGCATGCCACCTTCGAGCGCGGACCGGAGCGCACCTTCGACCTCGTCGTCGGCGCCGACGGAATGCATTCCCGGGTGCGGCGTTTGGCGTTCGGGCCGGAGCGCGAGTTCGTGCGGCACCTCGGGCACTACTACTGCGTCGCCGGTGCCAGCCCATGGAGCGATTCGTCGACGCCGCGCGAGCGGGCCGTCGCCTACGGTTACAACGTCCCCGGTCGGCTCGCGATCAGCGGCGGCTCGAAGGCCCAGCAGCTGTACCTGTTCGCCGCAGCGGAACTGGAGTACGCGCGGGAGGACATGGACGCCCAGCGGCAGATCGTCGCCGAGCACTACGCGGGGCTCGGCTGGGAGGTGCCGCGGATGCTCGCCGAGCTCGCCGAGTTCGACGACGTCTACCTCGACTCGATGGGGCAGGTGCGGATGGACCGCTACACCGCGGGCCGGGTTGCTCTGGTTGGCGATTCGGCGTATGGAAACACCCTGGGCGGCTTCGGGACCGGGCTCGCGGTGGTCGGCGCGTACGTGCTGGCGGGCGAACTCGCGCTCGCGAACGGCGACCACGCCGTCGCCTTCGCCCGCTACGACGAGATCATGCGCCGGTACGCCAAGATCGCGGGCAACTCCAACGCGGGCCGGTTCCTCGCCCCGACCACCACGCTGGGCATCCGGCTGCGCAACTGGTTCCTCGGCTCCCGCCTCTTCACGCTGATGACGAAATACGGCGACAACGCCGCCAACGACATCGACCTGCGCGACTACCCCGCCCTGTTGGCCGCACGCTGAACGGATTTCCCGAGATTCGGTGGAACCGCTCCGCGCGCGGGTGCGTCTATTAGGTTCAAACGGCACTGACGGAAGGGGCCACCGCGATGGCAGTGCACGGAACCGACGGCCGCGCGATCACCAATCCCGAGAACGCGCAGAGCTTTTCCCACGCGGAGATCAAAGCGGCCGCCGACGGGATGAATCCGGGCGGATCCGTCGCCGCCCAGGACGCATGGGCCGCGCTGTCCGCGGTGGTGATCGCCGCGGGTGAGCAGTTCGGCTCGGCGCTACAGCGGGCGGTCGACCAGCGGTGGGAAGGTGCGGCGGCCGATGCTGCGGTGCGCGGTGTCCGCGACTTCCTCGGCCGATTGGGGGAACTCGGGGCGGCGCTGGGGCGGCAATCGGAGCCGATCGCGGCGGCGGCGAGCGCGGCCACGCAATTCAAGGCGGCTATACCGGATGTGACTGCGGGAAGCGGGGGTTCGGTCGCGCCGGAGGAGCGCAACGCGCGAGAGGACCAGGCGCGCGACGATATGAACAGGCTGTACATCCAGCCGTACGGTGCGACGGCGTCGCGAATTCCGATGTTGCCGTCGCCGGTGGTGCCGGGTGGTTCGGCGGTTGACGGGCTCCTCGGGAGCGGTGGGCTCGGTGGCGTCGAAGCACTGCCGGGTACGGATCTGGAAACCGAGTCCGTTGCGGGAGACCAGGTTTCGGATCCGGGCCGCGACGAATCGGTCGGGTCGCCGACCTCCACGACCGACACCGGACCAGGGACGCGCCCCGGAGCGGGAACGCAAGCCGGGGACGACTCGCAAAGCGAGGCTGGAGCGTTGGGCGCCGAAGGACCGGCCGGAACCGGAGCGCACTCCGGGAATGGGGCGGAGTACCTGGCGCAGCCGCATTCGGCGGGTGCCGAAGCCCAGTCCGAGAACGGCGCGTACCTGGGGTCCGGAGCTCATCTCGGAAGCGGCGCGCAGCCGGATACCGAAGGGCAGTCCGGGACCGGTACCCAGCAGGGAAGCGGGGCTCAGTTTGGAACCGGTGCACAGACTGGGAACGGCGCCCAGCCCGAGGACGGCGAACGTCCGGGGTCCGGTGCGCAGCCGGAAGGCGGTGCGCAGCAAGGCGCCGAAGGGCAGCCCGGGTCCGGAGACAGGGAGCAGCCGGGCGGCGAGGCGCAGTCGGGTGCCGAAGGACAAGCCGGGCATGGTGCGGAGTCGGAGACCGGCGATCGCCCCGATAGCGGTGCGCAGCCGGAGACCGGCGCACAACCCGAGAACGGCGCGAAACCGGGGACCGAGGGACAACCCGGGTCTGGCCCCGATCACCTCGTCGGGGACCTGAGCGGCGCACAAGGCGCGGCGGGGGCACAGCCGGAAGCGTCTACCGGTCAGGAGGCAGCGTCGAATCACGACCTGCCATCCGGGGAGAACGGCGCGCGTCCCCCGAAGCCAACCGATGCCGATACGGATGCCGTTGCGGCACAGTCGGTTTCCGCACAATCCGCACCAGCCTCGCCGTCGAGCTCATCCGCACTGTCTCCGACTTCCCCGCCCACCGCACCACATCCACCGTCCGTGGGCCCCACGCCTGCCGCACCACCTCCGACGTCGGTGGGTCCCGCGCCCGCCGCACCGTCCACGGCTTTCCCGCCCCTTGCCGCGTCACAACCCACATTCTCGGCACCGAACGCGCCCAGCGGCCCATCCCCCATCTCGGGTCCACCACCTCCACTCGCGTCCGCCGCGCTGAACGACCCCGCGCGTCCGTCCGCGCCTACCCCACCACCCAGCGCTCCCGCGCCACCACCGAGCCCCGGCTCCTCGGTACCCGCCCAGCCCGCGGCAACCCCGAATCCCGCACCGCCACCGGGTGTTCCGGCCCGCCCGGGTGTCCCCGGCTCCACCGGCTACGCGAGCCTCATGCCATCCGCCCCGCGAACCCGCGCCGAGGAGGACGGCGAGCACCGGTCGGCGAAGTACCTGCGCTCCGAGGAGCACGGCCGGGAATTGATCGGCGAGACGCCCAAGACCGTCCCGCCCGCGTTGGGAGCCGACTGATGGCGCAGTGGATACTCTCGGCCGAACAGTTCGCCGCGGTGTGGTTCGGCACCGGACTCGATCGGATGCCGTTCCCGTTCCGCTTCACCAGCCGCTTCCCCGGACTCCGCGAATACCAGGCGTACCAGCGCGATTTCCGCACCGAGCTGGAACACGACGAGCACGTGCCGCTGCAACGCGCCGTTCAAGTGCTGGCCCGACCGGATTGGCGCATCGAGCTTCTCGGCATCGATAACCGGCGCGGCGGCGCGGAGCTGCGCGCCATCGGGTGCGCTCACCGGGGTGGCTCCGGAGTCGTCGCGGTGCAGAACTCGGCGCCCGACGGCGGCCGGATCCGCCTGCGCCGCTGCCGAACCGACCAGCTCGCCACCGAACTCGTCCGCTTGCTCCCCGACCACAAGCCGGGCACCGTCGCCGAAAGGACCTATCTCCTGGACGATCTCGCGGATGAACGCCCCGACCCGTTCGGCACCAGCCCGGCCGCCGCGACCCGGGACCGCTACCGCCGCTTCTGGCGCCAGCCGTGCACGACCCGGGGCACCGTCACCGTCCTGCTCGGACCACGCAACGCCGATGCACTGCGCACCGGCAAACTCCGCTGGATCGACACCGACGACGGCCGCTACTGCGAAGTCCCCGCCAACCGTGCCCTCATGATCCGCCCCGCCACCACCGCCGACATTGCCCGCTACTTGGACGAATCGATCATCCGAGCCCGTGCCCGCATGGATGGATGAGGTCGAGGTCCGCAGCGAAGACGGAGGTTCGCCGTAGGTTGGAGAAATGACAACACGGGATGAAATCGAGTCGTTCCTCGACGAGTATCAGGCCGCGTTGAGCGCGTTCGACGCCGAACGGTCCGCAGCCCTCTGGGGCACGCCTGGCACCATTCTCAGTGACGCATTCGTGGGCTCGCTGTCCAGCAACGCCGAGATGGCGCAGGGCCTCGCACAGTCCTATCCCTTCTACCAGCGGCTCGGCCTCAGCCGCGTCGGCCACACACTGCTCGAGCACGTCGATCTGACGCCGCTCATCACGCGGGTCCGGGTCCGCTGGCACTTCTACGACGACAACGACAACCTGCTCACCGACGGCGACTACGAGTACCTGCTGCGGCGCGATGGCGAGACATTGCGCACCTACGTCGCGGTGGCCATCGACGAGGTGGAGAAGCTCACGAAACTCGCCGCGGAGAAGGGCATCGATCTATCGGCGGGCTAGCCGCGCTTCGCCCTTCCCTACATAAGAGCGGCGGCGGAGTGGTCCTGCGGCACCCAGCGGCCGCGGCTGTGCGCCACGCCGAAAAGCGAACGCCCCCACGGTATTCCGCAGGGGCGTCTCGCAAACACAGACGGCTCAGCCGAGCAGGCGCCAGTCCTCCAGGCCCTGGTACAGCGGAACGCTCTGGGCCAGCTTGGTGACGCGGCCGCGCAGGGTCTCCACATCGGAGCCGCCGACGAGCGCGGTGGCGATGATGTCGGCGACCTCGGTGAACTCCGCGTCGCCGAAGCCGCGGGTGGCCAGGGCGGCGGTGCCGATGCGCAGACCGGAGGTGACCATCGGCGGGCGCGGGTCGAACGGAACGGCGTTGCGGTTCACCGTGATACCGATCTCGTGCAGCAGGTCCTCGCCCTGCTGGCCGTCGAGCTGCGAGTTGCGCAGGTCGACGAGCACCAAGTGCACGTCGGTGCCGCCGGTGAGCACGCTGATGCCCTTGTCCTTGACGTCGGCGCCGTTGAGGCGCTCGGCCAGGATCTTGGCGCCGGAGAGGGTGCGCTGCTGGCGGTCACGGAACTCGTCGGTCGCGGCGATCTTGAACGCGGCGGCCTTGGCGGCGATGGCGTGCATGAGCGGACCGCCCTGCTGGCCAGGGAACACCGAGCTGTTCAGCTTCTTGGCGAACTCCTGCTTGGCCAGGATCAGACCGGAACGCGGACCGCCGAGGGTCTTGTGCACGGTGGAGGAGACGACGTCGGCGAAGGGCACCGGGGAGGGGTGCAGACCGGCGGCGACCAGACCGGCGAAGTGCGCCATGTCCACCCACAGGTAGGCGCCCACCTCGTCGGCGATCTCGCGGAACGCGGCGAAGTCCTGGTGCCGCGGGTAGGCCGACCAGCCGGCCACGATGACCTTCGGCTGCGCCTCCTTCGCGATCTTGCGCACCTCGTCCATGTCGATGCGGTGGTCTTCCTTGCTCACCCCGTACGAGTGCACCTCGTAGAGCTTGCCGGAGAAATTCAGCCGCATGCCGTGGGTCAGGTGACCGCCGTGCGCGAGGTCGAGGCCGAGCAGCTTCTCGCCCGGGTTCATCAGCGCCATCAGCACCGCCGCGTTGGCCTGCGCGCCGGAATGCGGCTGCACGTTCGCGAATTCGGCGCCGAACAGTTCCTTGACGCGCTCGCGGGCGAGGGTCTCGACGACGTCGACGTGCTCGCAGCCGCCGTAGTAGCGACGGCCCGGGTAGCCCTCGGCGTACTTGTTGGTCAGCACGCTGCCCTGCGCCTGCAGCACCGCGCGCGGCACGAAGTTCTCCGAGGCGATCATTTCCAGGGTGTCGCGCTCGCGGGCGAGCTCGCCTGCCATCGCGGCAGCGAGCTCCGGATCGAGCTCACCGAGGGACTGGGTATTGACAGAGGCGGTCGTCTGCGTCACGGGCCTCAGTCTATTGGGGCAGGGTCGAGCTTCCGGCAGCGGGCCGGTCAGCGGATCTGCAGCAAGGTCGCGAGGTTGTCCTGGACGTCGTCGAGCGGGCGGGTCGATTTCGTCGCGCGCGCCTGGACGATGGCGCCCTCGACCGCACTGATCACGAAGCTCGCCAGCGACCGTGCCCGCGCGGCATCGACGCCGCGACCGGTCAGCCCGGCGGTCAGCTGCTCGGTCCAGTCGGCGAAAGCGCTCCCCGCGGCGGCCTGCACGTTCGGTTCCGACTCGGCGAGCGCGGCGCCGACGATCGGGCATCCCGCGGTATACGCGCTGGTCTCCAAGGCCTGTTTCCACCATCCGACGAGCGCGCCGACCCAGTCCGCGGGCTCCCCCGAGCGGGTCACCGTTTCGATGACCGCCGACATCCTGCGGCCCGCCACCTCGGTCGCCGCGGCGACCAACTCGCTCTTGCCCGCCGGAAAGTGCTGGTAGAGCGAATTACGCGAGGCATTGCTCCGGTCGAGCAGCGCGGCAAGCCCAGCGCCGTGCACGCCGTGCTCGCGCACCAGCTCGATGGCGCCCTCGATCAACCGGGCGCGTGGCCCCTGCGTCATGGCCGTCCTTTCTCCGTCACCTTGCGTGAACCGATCGGTCCATGCTCCAATCATGACAGATGTGGACCGATCGGTTCATCGAAAGGATGGAAATCCATGAGTTCGCCCGCGCAGATCGATCCGGCCCAGCTCTCGGGCCTCGAATTGCTGAAGACCGCGATGTCGCTCGAGGACCGCCCACCGTTCATCGGCGACCTGCTCGGCCTGGAGACCGAGGCGCTCGAGCACGGCAAAGTGGTCTTCAGCCTGACGACCCGCCCCGAGTTCGCCAATCCGCTCGGCAGCACGCACGGCGGCATCTGCGCGACGCTGCTCGACTCCGTGATGGGCTGCGCGGTGCACACCACCCTGGAAGCAGGCGTCGGCTACACCACGCTGGAGCTGAAGATCAACTACATCCGCTCGGTGCCCACCGACGGGCGCAAGCTCACCGCCACCGGAACCACCATCCACGTCGGGCGCACCACCGCTACGGCCGAGGGCCGCGTCGTCGACGACCAGGGCCGCCTGGTCGCCCACGCCACCACCACCTGCGTCATCTTCCGCTGAGGAGCACCACCGTGACCGAACGCGACACACTGCGAAAGTTCAAGCGCGAAAGGCTGATCGGCCGCTACATCGCGAATCCGGCGGTAGCGGCGCTGGATCGGCTCGGCATCCGCACCGCACTGGTCTCCGAGCTGGAGACCACCGGCGCGAAAACCGGTCTGCCACGCCGGGTTCCGGTGACCGCCTCGTTCGACGACGAGGGCGCCTGGATCATCTGCCAGCACGGTCCCCGCGCGGGCTGGGCGCGCAACATCACCGCCGACCCGCGGGTCCGGCTGCGCCGCGGCGACCGCTGGTACACCGGCACCGCGGCGTTCGTCCCCGACGACGACGTCGTGGCAAGGGCACGCAGCTTCGCCACGGGCAGGATCGCGCGGCCGGTCCTCGCGTGGACGATCAAGGCGCTGGAGACGGAGCCGATCTCGGTGCGCGTCACCTTCTCGGCCGCCTGAGGCGTTCGGCACGGCCCGCTTCACGGCGATCGAAAACCGCTCGGATGGACGGACCTGCCACCAGTTTTGGGGGCCGCGCGGACCGTAACGACATGTACGGCGCGGACCGGTTTCACAGGTGACGTTGTCCCCGTCGAACCCGAGGAAATCACCATGCCGCATTTCGTCTCCGTGCCGAACAATCCGATCGACGCTCTGCTGCGGACGTTGTCCCTGCTGATGTGTTCGCTGTCCTCCGGAGAAGGGTGCGCTGTCATTCAGTAGCGACGGCCGCGGCGAGCAGGCACGGCACTTCGATCGGCGGCACGTCGTGCCGCACTGATTAGTAGCCGAGCGCGCGCCCGCGCCGACGGTCGTGCGTTCACATGACGCGCAGCGCGCCGGGGGTGAGCGGCTCGTCGAGCAGCCGCCGGAATCGGTCGGCGCGCTCGTCGGCGTCGGCGGCCCGGTCCAGCCAGCCGCCGAGCAGGCGATACCCCTCGACGTAGGTGCTGATGTAGGCGCGCCACAGCGGCGAGGAGAGGAAACGCAGCGACTGCCGCGCCCGCTCCGGTGTCGTCAGATTCCACTGCTGCAAGAACTCCGCCACCTCGGTCTCGTCGCGACGGCGATCGTGCAGCAGCAGAGCCGCGTCCTGGCGCACGGCGAGCAGTTTCGCCGAGGCCGTGGACAGGCGCTCGGCGCGGTCGCCGTCGAAACGCAGACCCAGATCGGCGTAGATCTCCTGCGCCCACTTTCCCCAGCCGGGTCCCACGATCGAACGCAACGCCAGATCGGCGAGGCCCTCGGCCATCAGGCACTGCGGCGTGTTGACCAGGAACAACGTCTGCTCCGCCTGACCGGCCGCCACCAGACCGGCCTCCTTGCGGCAGTGTTCGGTGTGGTGGCCGGGATAGGACTCGTGCGCGATCAGGTGCGGCAGGTTCGACATGTGCTGTCGCAGATCGGAGTTGATCGCGACCGTGGAGCGGTAGTTCCCGAGGTAATAGTTGAATCCGGACCACGGCTTGTCGCCGACCACCTCGTAGGTGACGTGCTCGTTGTCGGGCAGCGGGTAGCGCTCGCGCACCAGTTCGCGCAACGCACCGGAGAACGCCTCGACGCAGGCGCGCAGCCATTCCGGCGGGATCTCGTCCGCCTTGCGGTGCGCGGCGACCCGTTCGGCGAGCGGTCCGTCGCCCGCGAGCACCTCGTCCATCTGGCGGTGCGCGTCGCGGTAGTCCTCGACGTCCCCCGGAGCGATGTCGACGTCGAAATAGGCGCGCACCTCGTCGACGAAGCCGATGTCGTCGCCCGCGAACTTGCGGCCCGAGCACTCCAGCGCCCGCAGGTGCACGTCGAGGAACTCCGCGCGCTCGGACGACAGGCCCGCATCTGGCAGCGCCGCGCGCAATTCGGCGGCGCGCTTCGCGAGATCTCGCGGCTGCGGCGCGGGGGCGTTCTGCACCTCCCTGCGCAGCTGCGGGTCTCCGGTGTAGGCGTCGACGAAACCTTCCTCGAGCCGGTCGAAAGCCAGGCCGAGTCGCAGGTACTCGGTGACGAGCGGGTGCGCTTCCATGCCAGCCGACAGTAGCCGCAACCGGCCGAGGTATCGAGGTGGTTACCAGCGAGTAGCGACACCCCCCGTTTCACACAGTGCCGGTACAGAGGAGAATTCGACCATGCGGCGAAAGCTAGATCGAATCTCACCGGGCCGAGCCGGCTTGTGTGCGTGTTTGCCGAAACGGAGCGTCGGGTAAGTGGCACGAATGAGCGAGCCGAGCCCCTATGTGGAATTCGACCGTAAGCAGTGGCGAACGCTGCGCAAATCGACTCCACTGGTGCTCACCGAGGAAGAACTGATCGGGCTGCGTGGTCTCGGCGAACAGATCGACCTCGAGGAAGTCGCGGAGGTCTATCTGCCGCTCGCTCGTCTCATCCACCTGCAGGTGGCCGCGCGTCAGCGCTTGTTCGCCGCCACCGCGACCTTCCTCGGGGAGAAGCATCCGGACCAGCAGGTGCCGTTCGTGATCGGTGTCGCGGGCAGCGTCGCGGTCGGAAAATCGACCACCGCGCGTGTGCTGCAGGCGTTGCTGGCCCGCTGGGATCACCATCCGCGTGTGGATTTGGTCACAACCGACGGGTTCCTGTATCCCACCGCCGAACTCACCCGGCGCGGCATCATGCACCGCAAGGGTTTTCCGGAGAGCTACGACCGGCGCAAACTGCTGCGCTTCGTCACCGAGGTGAAATCCGGCGCGACCGAGGTGTGCGCGCCGGTGTATTCGCACAATTCCTACGACATCGTGCCGGGCAAATTGCACTGTGTGCGCCAGCCCGACATCCTCATCGTCGAGGGACTGAATGTGCTGCAAACCGGTCCGCGCCTTATGGTTTCGGATCTGTTCGATTTTTCCATCTACGTCGACGCCCGCATCGAGGACATCGAAAACTGGTACGTACAAAGGTTTCTCACCTTGCGCGAGACCGCCTTCGCCGACCCCGCCGCCCACTTCCACCACTACTCGGGCTTCACCGACGAGCAGGCGACCGCCACGGCAAAGGAGATCTGGAACTCCACCAACCGCCCCAACCTCGTCGAGAACATCCTCCCCACCCGCCCCCGCGCCACCCTCGTCCTCCGCAAGGACGCCGACCACAGCATCAACCGCCTCCGGTTGCGGAAGTTGTAATCGCTTACCGCGCAACGTCTTCGACGACGCTCAGAAGCAGCACGGATAGCTGGACGCGTCGACCCCCTCCTCGGCCCCGCGCAAGCTCGCCGCACCGGAGCGTTGCAGCCGGGCCGCCGTCTCCCTGAGCGCGCGATCCACGAGTCGCACGGCGGCGCCGCAGGATTCCAGGACCGCCGTGTCCGGCAACGCGGTCGGCATGTCCTCGACGGGCGGCCGGCCAGCGGCAGCCACCCGGAATCCCGCCGCAGTGAAAGCACCCGCGAGCGTCCGCACGTCATCCAGATGCGGGTGACTGTCCTCCGGCAAGCTCATCGGCCATCCCCCTTGTCGACCCCTCGGCCTCTCCCGCGCCAGAGTACCCCGGCCACCAAGCCAGTCACCGCGCATTCCAATCCTCGCCGCCCCCAACTAAACTCGGATCAGGGATCAGGGGGCGACTTGGGGGATCAAGGACCGGCGACGGCGCGGGTCGAGCGGCTACAAGACGCCATGGCGCGCGCTCGCGGGACCGCCTCGTCCGCCGACGGGTCGGTCACCGTAGTGGTCGGCGCTAACGGCGTGCTGCACGCCATCACAGTGAGCGAGCCATCGACGCTGACCGCGCGTCGATTGGCTGATGTCGTAGTGGAGTTGCACAAGCTCGCCTTCACGCGAGCGGGAGACGCGGTGCGGGAAGCTATTGAGCAACTCGCCGGTACCGGGTCGGCCACCGATACGGCGGACCCTGGAGTCGACGCCGGTCTGGGCGCGGGCGCGAATTCGGAGATCGCGGACGGCTCGTCCAAGAATGCCGCTCGCCAGCAAGACGCCGATCATTCTCGATCGGATTCCCGAGGCGACACAGACAACGACGCAAGCCGAAGTTCCCTCTCCGACACCGGCCAGTTGCCCAGCTCGAGCGCAGAGGATGGTTGCCGACCGGACACGTCCGCAGCTAGCAGCTCCAGCACCAATTCCGAGCCGGGTCCGCGGTCCAGTGGCGGTTACAGCCTTGATGCCGACTCGAATTCCAACTTCGACTCCGCCGGAGTCGCCGGTGTCATCGAAAGCGTTGCCGAACAAGACGATCCGATGCACCACGTCATTCAGCCATTCGCCCGTCCGGATGACGACAACCTCTACTTCACCGTCGCACCCCAGCTTCCGCGACCTCGGCGGACACCGTTACCCGCCGAAAATACCTCGGCTCCGAATGCGGACTGGACTCCCGTGCCACCGCCACGCCTCATGGATGATCCGTCAACCGATCCGGCCTTCGAGGCCGACGAGCAGCTTGTCGTGCCAGAGTGGCTCGATCCGCAATTCCCCGCACTCGGCGGCGATGATGACCTCTATCCGATCTATGACTCCTGGGACGACTGGGATGTCGAACAGCGCTAGCGACGATCGCATCGGTGGCTATAGTGGTCGCTACGAAACACCGTGTGCGACAGGGGGTGCGGTGAACTCAGTGGAACAATTCCACTTCGACCCGGACGACGTCCGACGGCTGGCGGATACGTTCGCCACCACGACGTCAATGATCAGCGTGCTGGGCAAGAGGAGCAGACCGGTCGACGGCGTCACCTACGGTCTGGTCGCAACCCGCGTGGTCGAAGCATGCGACCGCGCCATCACCGGCGTCTTCGGTGCAGCGCTGGCTGCTGCCGCTGGTATGCAGGCGCTCGGCGACGCTACCAGCACCACAGTTACTCAGTTCCTGAGCCAAGACGGGGACCGCGCCGCCGAAATAACCACCACAGGGTTGGATCTGCCGTGACGACGCTGACGAAATCCCAGATTCTCGCGCTTCTGCCAGACGCCTTGACTGCCCAAGCCGACCGCTGGGAACAGCAGGCGCATGAGCTCACCGAAGCCATGGACGTTCAGTACCGTGCGGTGGACCGGTCGCTCGACAGCTGGCAGGGAGATTCCGGCAATGCTATGCGGAAGCAATACGAACTACTCCACTCCGAGACCGAAAGACTCCGCAATGCATTGGTAGGCGGCGCCGGGGCCGCGCGAATTGGGGCCGCCGAACTAGCGACAGCACAGTCTGCTCTCTCCACGGCTGTGCGGGTGGCGGAGGAAAAGGGCTACGATGTACGCGAGGACGGCACCTGCACTCCTGCACCTTCCACGCAGCAGATTCTACTCAGCACGGTGAACGACTCGGGCCAGCTCCGAACGGCAATGGCAGCATTGGAAATCGATGCCGACGCACAAACTGCGGCAATCAAACAGCTTCTCGCGCAAGCGAACACGGCCGACATTGCGGCTACGCAGGCGATCAACGATGCCTTCAACGATTTGCCTGGTTCCGAACGGACGCCAGTTGGGCAGCCACAAGCGTTGCCCTACGATGAGGAGCGAAAAAAGCTCAGCGAAATGGGGTACAACGAGCAGGACGTCTGCATAAATAATCCCATCGACTGCAAGAAGTCCAATGACAGCAGAGACCGAGACCTCGCTTGGGAGGAATCTGCGAAGGCTTTTCCCGGTGACGCTGAGTCAACTCGCCAAGATGCCGCGAGACACTGCATCTGGCAGGCGCTGATGACAGAATCCACGGATGCGGATTTCGCGAAACGGATGGCGGACGCGCACGAAAAGGACCAACCGAGTAGGCTGCACGGCTCCAAACAGATGGACGAGTGGAACAACCACACTGGCCGTGAACTCGGAGAACGCCTGGAAGGGAACAGGCAAGCGATCATCGACACCTGCATTCGCTACGCACAGGATGCAAAATTGGTCGACCCGAACAACATGGACTACAACAACGTCGACGGGACAACGCTTGTCATCCTCAAGGATTGATACCGGCCGTGACGAGGTGCAGCCCCGTCGAGCATTGTGGCGGCTTTTGACGGTACCGATGTCGTTCTGCGTCGCGTGGTTGTTCTGGGAGCTCTATACCGATCCCGATACTCACTTCATCCCATTTCCCTGGAACTATCGCACCGCATGGCTTGCGTCACTGCCCATCTCGGCTGCGATGTGGTTCGGTTTCCAGAGAGCACGGTGGGAGGCAGCATCGTTTACGGTTGGGATAGTGGCGCTTAGTGTGTTGCGCGTCTACCTAACCCATGACTTCTGATATTTCCCGGCGCCGCTTGTTCGCTTCGGATATCCGGTGAGACGCAGGGTTTCAGCCGGCAAGCAGAATCCTGGACCGGGCGGAAACAAGCGAGATTGCGAACGAAATAGTGGGGCCTGTGACGTGGTGGCGGTTCCTGGCGATTCCGCTGTCGTTCTGCGCAGCATATCCGTTCATGCTGCTGTACGTCGATCCGGATACCGCTTTCGTGCCGTATCCCTGGAACTGGCGGACGGTATCGCTTGCGGCGCCGTTGATTTCGGCTGCGGTGTGGTTCAGGTATCCGCGCGCCCGTGTCGAAGCGGTCGCGTTCACAGCCGGGGTGTGGACGTGGACCGTGTTCTTCGCCAGCATCTTCGGCGGTTTGTGAACTCCGACTACAACCGCCAGGCTTGGTCCAAGCGCGTCGCGACGTCGATGTCGAGTACCGAGGTGATGTGCGGTTTGCGGATTTCGGTGGCTATGTAGCGGGCGACGAAGCGGCGGATCTCGTGGTCTACGCCGACGAGGACGCGCAGGAGTTGGGCGCGCTTGGTGCCGGCCGCCACGTTGACGCGGACGTCGCGCTGACGGGGTTCGGCGATCTCGATGAGGACCCGGAGCGGTTCGGCGGTTCGGGCGGTGAGGTGCAGGTGGACCGTGCCGTCCACCTCGAAGCGGTGCCGGTCGATGCCGAGATCGACGAGCATGCCGACACGCAATGGCAGGACCAGTTCGAAATCGATGACCTCGCCGACGCGCCGGTGCACGCGCGGAATACCAAGGCGCACATGGGCGACGACCTTGGCCAGCCTGGCGGGCCCGACCCGGATCGGGCCGACGTCGAAGGCCGCTCCGGTCAATTCGCCGAACGCGGCGGCGACGCGCTCTTCGGACACGGCGTACTCGAGGAAACGGCGGCCGAACTCCTCGTAGCTGAGGCGCCTGACCGGTCCGTCACCGCGCGCGGCGGGAGCGGGCGCCTGCGGGGTCTGCGTCAGAACATGCACAGACCGGACGGTACTGGAGTGTGGCCGTTTCAGACCCCGAAACGGCGATGTCGGGCCGCGTAATCGCGCAAGGCGCGGAGGAAATCCACCCTGCGGAACTCCGGCCAGTAGACCTCGGTGAACCATATTTCCGAGTATGCGCTCTGCCAGAGCAGGAAGCCCGAAAGTCGCTGCTCGCCCGAAGTGCGGATGACCAGGTCCGGATCGGGCTGACCCGAGGTGTAGAGGTGCTGGCCGATGGCGTTGACGGTGATCGACTGCACCAGATCCTCGCCGGTCTCCCCCGCGGCCATCTCCTGGCGCACCAGCGAGCGCACCGCGTCGGTGATCTCCTGGCGTCCGCCGTACCCGACCGCCACGTTGACGTGCACGCCTTGGCGCCCCTCGGTGCGCTCCGCCGCGGTGCGCAACCGCTTGGCGATCAGCTCGGGAAACCCGTCCAGCGAACCGACGATGCGCACGCTCCAATCCCGTTCGGGCGCGGAGAGCTCCTCGACGACGTCGGTGATCACTTCGAACAGCGTCTCCAGCTCGTCGGGATCGCGCTGCAGATTCTCGGTCGAGAGCAGGTAGACGGTGACCATCTCGATGCCCTCGTCCGAACACCAGCCGACCAGCTCGGCGATCTTCAGCGCGCCGACGCGATGGCCGTGGCTCACATCGGTGAACCCGTTCTCCCTGGCCCAGCGGCGATTGCCGTCGCACATGACCGCGACGTGGCGTGGGTGTTGTTTACCGGCCAGCTGCTTGGACAGCCGGGCCTCGTAGATGCGGTATGGCAGACCACGCACCCGACTCCGAAGCTCCACGGCGTCCAACAGTACGCCTTGGCGGCGCGATTCCGGCATCGGCCGCGTTTCCCCGGTACAGTGGCATCCGGCGCTAACCTACGGTGGCGTAGGTTACTCATCGGTTAACTAGGAGGTCACTCTCGTGTCCGAATCTGTCGGTGCGGCCGACGCGGAGTTGGTCGGCACCTCCCCGGCCGAGGCGCTCGCCGCGCTGGTCAAGCCCAGAATGCGCGGCTGGATCCATACCTGGGCGGTCGGCATCGCCGCGCTGGCGGTGATCGCGTTGGTCGCCGAGGCGGCCACCGTCTCCGCGACGGCGGGCTGGTCGACCCTGGTCTACGGGCTCACCGTGTGCGGGCTGTTCGGCATCAGCGCGGTCTACCATCGCATCACCTGGCAGACCCCGCGCACCCGAATCCGGATGAAGCGCGCCGACCATTCGATGATCTTCCTGTTCATCGCGGGCAGCTACACCCCGTTCGCGCTGCTCGGCCTGCCGGGAAGCACCGGGCAGACGCTGCTCGCGGTGGTCTGGGCGGGCGCGCTCGCCGGTGTCGCGCTCAAGCTGCTGTGGCCGACCGCGCCGCGATGGGTCGGCGTGCCGCTGTATCTGTTGCTCGGCTGGGCGATCGTGCCGGTGGCCGGACAGTTGAACAATCAGATCGGCATCGCGCCGCTGATCCTGCTGGTGATCGGTGGGCTGATCTACAGCGGCGGCGCCATTCTCTATGCCACCAAGTGGCCCAACCCGTGGCCGGAGGTGTTCGGACACCACGAGTTCTTCCACGCCGCGACGGTGCTCGCGGCGTTGAGTCACTACATCGCGATCTGGTTGGTGGTGCTGCGCTGAGCTTTCGAAAGGGCTCGGCGACCGCCGTGTGGAGCGGCTGACAGACGAGATATCCGTTGCCGCCTCTCGGCGCCATCGGGCCGGATAAGCTGCTCTTTCGTGTCACTTGTCGCCGCCCGTCCCCGGCCGCACCGGCGGTCACCGTCTCCGGCGGGTGGTCGCGCGTCGTGATCGCCAAGCTCGTCGTGCGGGCGCTCGAGGCCCGCTGGGGCCTGTCGGCCGTGGTCATCACCGCGAATCTCAGTGGTCTCGCGGTCATCGGCACCGGCCTGTGGTTGAGCGGGTTCTTCGGCAGACTCGGCGAGGACTGGATGCGCACCATGGGCCTCGTCGCGATCTACCCGGCCGTCGGACTTCTCGCGGGCGTCGGCTTGGCCATGCGTGACCGCGGCAGGTACTTCGGCTGGCTGGATCAGATGCGCAAGCCGACGGCGGAGGAAGCACGCAGACTGCTGCGGCTGCCGATCGCGATCACAATCCGGGCACTGGCGCTGTGGATACCGGGCGTGATCATCGTGTCCGCCACGTTCACCCACCTGACCGAAATCGACACTCCCGGAGTGACGGCGGCGCTGTTCACGCTCGGCGCGTTGCAGTCGGCGGCGGTGACCTTCTTGATCGTGGACCGGCTGATCCGACCGACCATTCCGGTGGTGTCGGCGGTGCTGGGCGGCACCATGCACTGGAGCTCGTCGGTGCTGGTTCGGGTGATCGTCACCTGGGGCGTCGCGGGCGCCATGCCGCTCGCCATGCTGATCGTGGTGCTCGCCGACCCCGCCGCGGCCGCGTCGGACCGCATCCGCACCGCCATCTACCTGTCCGCGGTGGGCATCGGCGTCGGCGCACTGGCGACCGCCATCCTGGCTCGCGCGGTGGCCAGCCCGATGCGAACGCTGCGGCTGGCGCTGGATTTGATCAGCAGGGGCGAGACGAACGTCCGGGTGCCGGTCGGCAGCAGCAGCGAGATCGGGCGGCTCGAACACTCGGTCAACGAGCTGGCCGCGAATCTGCGCGAGCGCGAACGGATGCGCGACGTGTTCGGCAGGCATGTCGGCGCGCAGGTGGCCGAGCGGGCGCTCACCGGCGGCATGGACCTGACCGGTGACGTGCGCGTCGTCTCCGCCTTGTTCGTCGACGTGACCGGGTCGGTCGCGCTGTCCACCGGCCTGCCGCCGCAGGAGTTCGTCGCCAAGCTGAACCGCCTGCTCTCGATCGTGGTCGCGGCGACCGAGGACAACGACGGGCTGGTCAACAAATTCGAGGGCGACGCGGCGCTGTGCATCTTCGGCGCGCCGATCGCGCTGCGCGACAACGCGACTCCGGCACTGCGCGCGGCCCGCCGGATCCGCGACGAGGTGACCGCGAACGGCGAGCTGGACATCGGCATCGGTGTAGCGCGCGGACAGGTGTTCGCCGGGGACGTCGGCACCGACACCCGCCTGGAGTTCACCGTCATCGGCGACGCCGTCAACGAAGCCGCCCGCCTGACGGCCGAAGCCAAGGACGCGCCCCGCCGAATCCTGGTGAGCGGCGCGGTGATCGAAGCCGCGGCCCCGCACGAGCGCGAGCAGTGGACGCTCTACGACAACATCCTGTTGCGCGGCATGCGGGAACCGACGGCCTGTTGGACCGACACCGAACAGGCTGCGACGCAAGGCGACCCGGAGCCCGCGACAGACGGCGCCGACCACCGCCCGCCACCGGCCGACGGCCCTGACACCGCGGCCGAAACCACCGCCGACCGCCCGCTGCTCGCGAGCGCCCCGGCTTCGACCGCGGAAACCTCCGACAACGGCCCGCTGCCCGCCAACAACCCGGGCTCGATCGCCGACACCACCGACAACGGCCCGCTGCCCGCCAACAACCCGGGCTCGATCGCCGACACCACCGACAACCGCCCGCTGCCCGCCAACGCCCCGGAGTCGATCGCGGAAACCTCCGACAACGGCCCGCTGCCCGTGAACAACCTGGACTCGATCGCCGACACCACCGACCGCCCTGTGTCAGCCGATACCTCGACCCCGTCTGCCGACACCACCGACGACCAGCCACCGGTCAGCGCGATCACCGAAATACGAAGCGCTGCATCGGAAGCGGATTAGCACCCGGACCGAGGGGCTCGATGCCTGTGCGAGCACTACCGCGGCGCGGACGCGACTTCAGCTGCCGCCCAACGACTCCCGCAGATCCTTCTCCGTCGTCACCGGCAGATCGCACACCGACCCGCGGCACACGTACGCCGCGGCGGCACCCGACACCAGCGGACGGTCGACGAGCAGCGGCGCGGAATCCGGCGCTCCCGCGAGGATCACCGATCCACCCGGCGCGAGCTCCCGCGCCACGGCGAGCAATTCCGTTGCGGTGTCGGCGTTCTCGGCCGAAGAGGCGACCGCGATCTGTAGCGGGCCGCGCACGGCCGCCTCCGCGACCGTGAGCCACTGACCCGCCGAGCGCGGGGCGCGGGCGAGCACGACCGCGCCGCGCAGCAACGTCGCTTCGGCGAGTTCCCGGTAGCGCACCGCGCGCTCGACGTCGCTGACCGCCGCAGCGGTGAGCAGCGCCTCGGCCAGCGAGGACGCGCCCGCGGGAGTCGCGCCGTCGATCGGGTCGCGCGGACGGGCGACCAGGGTTTCGGCGTCGTCGGCGGTGTCGAACCAGCTGCCGGACGCCTCGGGATCGGCGAAGCGTTCGACGGCGGTGTCCAGCAGCCGCTGCGCCTGCTCCAGCCGTTCCGGGTCGCCGGTCGCCTGATACAGCGCGAGCAGGCCGGTGACCAGCCACGCGTAATCCTCCAGTACGCCTGCCGAAGCGCCGACCGCACCGCCCAGCGACGCGCGGCGCACCCGTCCGTCGATCACGTGCTCGGCGAGCAGGAACCGCGCGCAGCGATCCGCCGCGGCCACCCAATCGGGCCGCCCCAGCGCCGAACCCGCCTCGGTGAGCGCCGTGATCGCCATGCCGTTCCACGCGGTGACCACCTTGTCGTCGCGGGCGGGCTGCGGGCGCTTGTCGCGCTCGTCGCGCAGCGCCTCCCTCGCCCGATCGAACCGCTCTTGTTCGGCCGCGTCCCGCGGATCGCGGTAGCGGGTGAGCACCGAGGTGCCCTGCTCGAAGTTCCCCGCCGTCGTCACGCCGAAAAAGTCTGCGGCCCAAGCCCCCTCGATAGGACCGAGCGCGCCGATCAGTTCGGCGGGCGTCCACACGTAGGTCGCGCCCTCGACACCGGGGCCGCCCGGCTCCAGATGGGTGTCGGCGTCCAGCGCGGAGGCGAACCCGCCGTGCTGAGTGCCGAGATCATCGAGGATGAAGTGCGCGGTCTCGCAGGTGACGCGCAGCGCGAGCGAATCCTGCGCGTGCGGTGTGCGGCGTGCCAGATGCGCGTAGGCGCGCAGCAATTGCGCGTTGTCGTACAGCATCTTCTCGAAATGCGGTATCAGCCAACGATTGTCGACCGAGTAGCGGGCGAAGCCGCCGCGCAGCTGGTCGTAGATGCCGCCGCGCGCCATAGCGTCGGCCGCGCGGTGCACGACGTCGCGCACAGTCGCGTCGCCGGTGCGCTCCCAACTGCGCAGCAGCCCCTCCATCAGGGCGGACGGCGGGAACTTCGGCGCCCTGCCGAAGCCGCCGTGCTCAGCGTCCTCGTCGCGCAGCACCGCCGCCACCGCGTGATCGAGCAGTTCGGGTGAAACGTTCAGGTCGGCGTCGGGCAGACCGGCGGCCTGCGCGCGCAGGGCCTCGACGACCTGGGCCGATGCCTTGTCGACCTCCTCGCGCCGATTGCGCCAGGTGTCGCTGACGGCGGTGAGCAGCTGGCCGAACGAGGGCATCCCGCCGCGCGGATGCTTCGGGAAGTAGGTGCCGCAGTAGAACGGCTCGCCATCCGGGGTCAGGAAGCTGGTCATCGGCCAGCCGCCCTGTCCCGTCATGGCGACGGTGGCGTTCATGTAGATCGCGTCGAGATCCGGGCGTTCCTCGCGGTCCACCTTCACGCAGACGAAGTGGTCGTTCATCAGCGCCGCGGTCGCCTCGTCCTCGAACGACTCGTGCGCCATCACGTGGCACCAGTGACAGGAGGCGTAGCCGATGGAGAGCAGGATCGGCACATCGCGCCTGCGAGCCTCCGCGAGCGCCTCGGCATCCCACTCCCACCAGTGCACCGGGTTGTCCGCGTGTTGGCGCAGATACGGTGAGGTCGCTTTCCCGAGCCGGTTCATATCTTCCACGGTCTCACAATTCCAGCCACTCGCGCCGCTCCTCCAGCCCGGCCCGCTCCTGCTCTCCCGCCGAAGATCCGGTGCTCGACTGACGACCTGAAACGGCTCCTTCGACAGCGTGTCGCGGGTCTACCCGAAACGATCAATCCCCGCACTTGTGACACATTTTTGTGGCACACTCATGGCATGACCGCCATTCCGATCCGTGAACTGTCACATCACACCGCACGGACATTGGCACTGGTCAAGGCGGGAGAGACAGTCGATATCACCGAGCGTGGCACTGTCATCGGCCGAATCGTTCCGGTGGACCCGACCCGCGATGTGCGGGCTCGTCTGACGGCCGAAGGCCGGATGCGGCCCGCGTCGAGGGGTCGCGCCGACTTGCTCGCCGACCTTCGCCGTCGGATCGATCGAGCACCCGTGGACACCGCGGGCCGCGCCGGTGCGGCGTTGCAGGAACTGCGCGACGACGAGCGGTATTGATGCTGTATCTCGACACCAGCGCGCTGGTCAAACTGGTCCACCCGGAAGCCGAGACCGCTGCACTCGTGCGCTGGCTTCAAGAACACTCGGACCTCCCCTGGGTCGCGTCGGCGCTCGTAGAAGTCGAACTGGTCCGTGCCGTGCGGGCCGCCGAACCCGCAGATCTCGTGCACGTTCCCACAGTGCTGGCGCGAGTCGACATGGTGGAGATCGATGGAATCGTCCGGGCGAACGCCGCCGCGGTATCACCGGCAACCGTGCGCAGTCTGGACGCGATCCACCTGGCCACGGCCCTCGAGTTGGCCGCAGACCTGACCGCGCTCGTCGCCTACGACAAACGTCTCGGTGAGGCGGCGGAAGCCGCTGGATTGGTCTGGGCCGCACCACACCGAGAATCCTGAAACGCCCTGTCGAGCCCTGAATCATCCTGTGGTGCACTCGACTCCGAAGGCGAGAGTCACCCTCGTCGGCCGGTCACTCCTCCGCGGGAAGCGTGATCTCGGCACGCATCCGCTCGTTCGGTGTCCCGATTTCCCAGAACCGAGCGATGCCGGTCGCGTTGCGGTATGCGCCGGTACCACCGGTAATCGCCAGATCGAGCGGGCTCGTACCCTGAACCCACACCGCCTGCATGGTCAGCGATCCCCGTTCGAGCTGAGCGGTCAGCACGCATTGCATGGTGATCTCGGCACCCTCGATATGGACGTTCTGGCATGCTCCACCACCGTGCCCGATCTGGCGACCATCTTGGTGGATACCGCCCGAGTAGACAGTCAGATCACCGAGACTCGCGCCGGGCTTGTCGAGGTCCGCGCCCGCGAGCTGATCGGTCAGAGCGGCTGCCTCGATGATCTCGACCCGCTTCTGCGGCGCGGCCGTCTCGGTGGTGTCCGCGCCGCAGGCGATCAGCCCACCACCGACCAGCAGGGCGCCGGCCATTGCGCTGACCATCCTGCTGATGGCGGACCTCTCGTACGACATGTTCTTCTCCTCACTGGCAGGGACTCCCGACCTGCCTCGTTGGTGGGGCGGCGTGACGTCCCGGTTGCGTGCGATTCGGCAGTCACCGGAACACCGGGTTTCGACCGCCTCACCAGAACGACGACACGAAGCGGCGAAATGTCAGGCCCGCGTACGCCCATGAGCTGACCTGGACGCGGAACCGTTCGACACGAGCCCCGTCGATGCTCGCGACACCACCGCAGCCCGGGCGAAACGAGTAATCGTCGTGTCAGTGGTCGTGACAGCGGCGTGACAGGTGGGTGTCAGGTCGGGCGCCGATGGTTGTCGCATGACGAATTCAGCGATTGCGGTCTCCGGACTGCGAAAGGCTTACGGGGACAAGGTCGTGCTCGACGGCATCGATCTGGATGTCCGTGCGGGCACGATCTTTTCCCTGCTCGGCCCGAACGGGGCGGGTAAGACGACGACGGTGAACGTGCTGAGCACGCTGATCGCGGCGGACGGCGGCTCGGTACGGATCGCGGGCCACGACATCGCGACCGAGGCGAAGGCCGTGCGCGCGGCGATCGGGGTCACCGGTCAGTTCGCGGCGGTGGACGAGCTGCTGACGGGGCGGGAGAACCTGCAACTGATGGTGGACCTCACCGGAACCCCGGCCAAAGAGGGCAAGCGGATCGTCACCGAGCTGCTGGAACGCTTCGAGCTGAGCGAGGCGGCGCAGAAGCCCGCGTCGACCTACTCCGGCGGTATGCGCCGAAAGCTCGACCTGGCGATGACGCTCGTCGGCAGCCCGCGGATCATCTTCCTGGACGAGCCGACGACGGGACTGGACCCGCGCAGCCGCCGCACCATGTGGTCGATCATCCGTGACCTGGTGGCCGACGGCGTGACCATCTTCCTCACCACGCAGTACCTCGAGGAGGCGGACCAGCTCGCCGACCGCATCGCGGTGCTCGACAACGGCCGCTTGGTCGCCGAGGGCACTCCCGACGAACTCAAGCGCCAGATCCCGGGAACCCACGTCCGGCTCCGGTTCACCGAGGTCGCCCAGCTCGACGCGGCCGCGCGTCTCTTCCCCGACACCACGCGCGACGACGAGGCGCTGACCCTGCGGGTTCCCAGCGATGGCGGGACGAGGTCGCTCCGCGCCCTGCTGGACCGGCTCGACGAGTACTCGCTCAGCGCCGAGGAGTTCTCCGTGCACACCCCCGACCTCGACGACGTCTTCCTCACCCTGACCGGCCACACCACGGAGGTTTTCGCGAAATGAGCACCCAGTCCCACTCGATGGTCATGTTGCGCCGCAACTTCAAACACATCGCCCGAAACCCGACTTCGGTGTTCAACGCGGTCCTGATGCCGATCATCATCATGTTGATGTTCGTGTACATGTTCGGCGACGCGTTCGACGTCGGCGTCGACTACATCGACTACGCGACGCCGGGACTGATCCTGCTGGCCGTCTGCTACGGGCTGGGAGCCACCGCGACCGCGGTGAACTCCGACATGACGACGGGCATCATCAACCGGTTCAAGGTCATGGACGTCTCCCGTGGCGCGGTGCTGACCGGCCACGTCGTCGCCACCGTGTTGACCAACCTGGTCGCCATCGCCGCCCTCCTCGGCGTGGCGTTCCTGCTGGGATTCGATCCGTCGGCGAATGTCCTCGATTGGCTCGGCGTCGTCGGCATGGTCGTGCTGCTCGGTTTCGCGGCGGGCTGGCTCACGATCGCCCTGGGTTTGGCGGCGAAGTCTCCGGAGACGGCGGGTATGGCGTCCGTGCCGCTGGTCATGCTGCCGTTCTTCAGCAGCGCGATCGTGCCCGCGGAGAAGATGGGCCCGGGTCTGCGGCAGTTCGCGGAGTATCAGCCGTTCACGCCGATCATCGAAACCATGCGCGGGCTGCTCGTCGGCGCGCCGGACACCGGCGACGCGCTCACCGCGGTCGCCTGGTGCGTCGGTATCGCTGTCGTCGGATACCTGTGGGCGCGTTCCACATTCACGAAGCGAGCGTGACCGCGACCAGCTCGCTCCAGCTCGTCTCCGTACCCTCCCGCACCGCCTCGGCGAACCCCTTGTCGCCGAGGCGGTTTCGCGCTGCCTGCTCGATCCGGGCCACGTCCGGGTGGGAACGATCCGGCAGGCCGCGCAGGTCGGCGCTCGCCGCGAGCAGCCGTGCGGCTTGTCCGTATTGTTCGGAACGCAGCGCCAGATCCGCGATCCCGACGAGTACCTGGGCGATCAGGAGTGGGTACCCCACCTCGGATGCCGCGTGGAAAGCCGCGACGCGATGCGCACGGGTCTCGTCGAAATCCTCGGCAAGGTAACCGAGCAGATCGTGTTTCAGCGCGCAGATGTTCGCCCGCTCGGCGTCATCGCCCAGTATCGCGGTCGCGACGTCGAGTTGCCGGTGTAGCTGTTCGGCGTCGCCGCTCCAGCGCGCGAGTTCCGCCTTCGACAGCGCCAGCTCGGCGAGCACGATCGGCCAGGAGACGCGTTCCGCGAACCGCTGCGCCTCCGCCATCGCCGCCGCGCTCGACTCCACATCGCCGGAGAGCCAGTACAACTGGGCTTGCCGCGACCGCATCGGCACGACGTCCTCGACGGCGCCGATCTCGGCGACGATCGCGATCGCCTGTTCGTAGTGCTCGCACGCGGCGGCGAACTCGCCGCGCACGGCGATTCGATTCGCCAGCTCGGTCTGGGCGAACGAAATCCCCCACCGTTCGCCGAGCGCGCGAAACTCGTCGAGCGCGTTCTCGAGACATGTGTCCGCCTCCCGGCCGCCCTGCCCCAGCTGGATGCGCGTCTTGCCGAGTTGCAGCCTGCCGAGGGCGCGCACCCAAGGGTCCTCGTCGTCCAGCAGCGCTTCCCACGCGGGCAAGAAAGCGTCCGGCCCGTGCAACAGGCGTTCCAGCGGGGTGAGCACCCTCAGCACCGGGTGATGGGTCCGAATCTTCCTGCTCAGTTCGTAGCCTTTGCGGATCCACTCCTCCGCCTGATACTGGTCGCTCTGCGGCCCGGAGGTGACGAACTGTACGACGAACGCGTACACCATGGCCCTTGTCTCGTCCGCCACCTCGCCGGGCATCGCCGCCGCCGCCATGATCAGTTCGTTGGCCTCGGCCTTGTGCCCGGCGAGCCACCAGTACCAGCCCGCGGCGGCGGCGAGCCGCATTGCCCCGTCCGCGTCACCGGCGGCCAGCGCTCCGCGCATCGCGGCGGCGATGTTGTCGTGCTCGGCCTCGAGCGTGGCCAGCCATGTCAGTTGCTCGGCGCGGCGCAGATGGGGATCCGCGATCTCGGCGAGTTCGGTGCAATACGCGAGATGCGCACGCCGTGCCCGATCCGACTCCCCCGCCTCCGCGAGACGTTGCTCGGCGTACTCCTTGATCGTGCCGAGCATCCGGTAGCGCGGCGCCCGGTCGTCCACGGTGAGCACAAGCGATTTCTCGGTCAGCGCGGTCAGCAATTCGAGCACGTCACCCGTGTCGACCGCATCGCCAGCGCAAACCCGCTCGGCTGCTTCCAAACTCGCGCCGCCCGAGAACACGGCGAGCCTGCGCAGCACGGCTCGCTCGGCGTCGCTGAGCAGCTCCCAGCTCCAGTCGACCACGGCGCGCAGCGTCTTGTGCCGCGGCAGCGCGGTGCGGCTTCCGCCGGTCAGCAGGCGGAACCGGTCGTCGAGCCGATGGGCGAGCTGATCGAGGGACATGGTGCGCAACCTGGCCGCGGCGAGTTCGATGGCCAGCGGCATCCCGTCCAGCGCCCGGCAGACGCGCGCCGCGGTCGACAAGGTGCCCGCGTCGGTCGCGAGGTCCTTGTTCACCGCACCCGCTCGGTCCACCAGCAGCCGGATGGCCGGCGCGGACTCGATCTCGCCGGGGTCGGCGTCCTCCGCGGGCAGGGCCAATGGCACGACCGGCCATAGCGCTTCACCGGTGATGCCGAGCGGTTCCCTGCTCGTCGCCAGAATCCGGAGCTGCCTGCACTCCCCGAGCACTCGATGGGCGAACGCCGCCGCCGACTCGATCACGTGCTCGCAGTTGTCCAGAATCAGCAACATCGACCGCTCACGGATCGCCGCGACGACCCGGTCGGTCGGCTCGGCGTCCGGCGCCTCGCCGAGCAGCGCATAGCGCATTTTGAGCGCGGCGAGGGTCGCTTGCGCGACGTTGTTGCCGCCGCCCGTGTCACCATCGGCGCCGATGGCCGCGAGCTCGACGAGCCAGACACCGTCCGGCAGATCACCGAGCAACGTGCGTGCGGTTTCGGTGGCCAGCCTGGTCTTTCCCGAGCCGCCGGGTCCGATCAGCGTGGTGAGCCGATGTTCGGCGTTGAGTTCGCGGACCGCGGCGACATCGGCGTTCTTGCCGACGAAACTGGTCAGCTCGGCGCGCAAGTTGGTCTTGCGGTTGTCCTCCCGCCGTCCCAACTCGCCACGCAGCAGTGCCACGTGCAATGCCGACAGCTCCGGTGCGGGGTCGACACCGAGCTCGTCGGCCAGGGTCTCTCTGGTGCGCTCGAACACGAGCAGCGCCTCGGTGTCACGACCGCTCGCGACGAGGGCGCGCATCAACGCGGCGACGAGCCGTTCGCGCACCGGATGCGCGGCCACCAAGTCGGTCAGCTCCGTGACCAGCTCCGCGCCGTGGCCGAGGCCGATCTCCGCATCGAACCGATCCTCCATGGCGGTCAGGCGCAGCCCCTCGAGACGGGTGACCGCCGCGTCGAACGCCGCGCTCTCCCGCAAACCGATGTCCTGCATGGCCGCGCCGCGCCACAGTGCGAGGGCCTCGCGCAACCGCCGCACTGGATCCTCGTCGTTGCGGGCCTTGGCGAGGAGGCGTTCGAACCGCACCGCGTCGACGGCATCGGGTTCCACCCGTAGCCGGTAGCCGTCCGGCTGGCCCTCGATCGCCCCGTCCGGCAGCGCCTTCCGCAGCCGGGAAACCAAGCGTTGCAGGGCATTCGCCGCGTCAGCGGGTGGGTTCTCACCCCAGATCCAGTCGACGAGCGTGGCTTTCGGGACCGCGTGACCCGGTTCGAGCGCGAGCGCGATCAACAGCCCGCGCAACCGCGCGCCCGGCACGTCGGCGAGAACACCGTCGTCCGTGCGCACCTCGAATGGTCCAAGAATCCCGATCTGCACCCGGCTGATCTTGCCATGGTCCATCAACGGACGTCCGGCCGCCGATCTGGCGCGGAAGGCCGGTACGCCGTCGAATTTCGCCTCGTCACCGCACGATTCACGCGTCGCTCGGACAGCGGTCGGGGGCCTGTCGACCACGTCTCCGGTGTCAGAGCCGTGTCAGTCGCATGACAGGTCGGTCGGCGACCGTGGTCGCTACAACCGATACGAAAGGCAATCCGATGAGTGGAACGGTTCCCATCCCGCACGGCCTCCCCATGGAACGCGATGCGGGCCCCTTCGCCCCGCCCAGCGAGATCACCCGGCTGCGCGACGCTCGCCCGGTCAGCCCCTTGATGTTCCCCGACGGCCACGAGGGTTGGCTCGTCACCGGATACGACGCGGTCCGCCAGGTCATGGCCGACACCCGCTTCAGCTCGCGCCAGGACATCGGCGTCCTGCACGTGCCGTACGAGACACCAGGCATGCCCGTCCCCACGGAACCGTCCCCGCAGATTCCCGGCTTGTTCATCGCCATGGACCCGCCGGACCACACCCGGCTGCGGCGCATGCTCACCGGCGCCTTCACCGTCAAACGCATGAAGCAGCTCGAAGAGCACATCATCGACGTCGCCGAGCGGCAACTGGACGCGATGGCGCGGATGGCGCCTCCGGTCGACCTGGTCAAGGAATTCGCGCTGCCGGTGCCGTCCCTGGTGATCTGCGAAATGCTCGGCGTCCCCTACGCGGACCGGGCGACCTTCCAGGTCAACTCCGCCAAGTTCTTGGTCAAGGATCAGGCGCTCGAGGAGAAGATGGCCGCGTACGGCGCGATGACCACCTACCTCGTCGAACTGGTCGTCCGCAAGCGCGCCGAACCCGGCGACGACATACTGTCCGACCTGGCGCGCCACGACGAGCTCAGCGTCGAGGAGCTGACCGGCATCGCCTTCCTGCTGCTGCTCGCGGGTCACGAGACCACCGCGAACATGCTGGGACTCGGCACCTTCGCGCTCCTCGAACACCCCGAGCAGCTGGCCGAGCTGCGCGCGAACCCGGACCTGCTGCCCGCTGCCGTCGAGGAACTCCTGCGCTACCTGTCCGTCGCCGACATCTTCTACCGCTACGCCACCGACGACATCGAGATCGGCGGCGAAACGATCGCCAAGGGATCGACCGTCGTCGTCTCGCTGCTCGCCGCCAACCGCGACCCCGAGCGCTTCGACGACCCCGACACCCTGGACATCCGTCGCGAGGCCCGCGGTCGCCTCGCTTTCGGTCACGGCATCCACACCTGTCTCGGCCAGCAACTCGCCCGCATCGAGATGCGCGCCGGTTTCGCGGGATTGTTGCGTCGCTTCCCGACGCTCGAGCTCGCCATCCCCGCCGACGAGGTGCGGCTGCGGACCGACATGAACATCTACGGCGTCCACGAGCTGCCGGTCACCTGGACGGCCTCGTAGCCCGTCGGTCACGAAAGGAGAGGACGAGAGTTGCGAATCTCAGTGGATCGGGAGCGCTGTATCGGCGCGGGCATGTGCGCTCTCCTCGCGCCCGCGGTCTTCGATCAAGACGACACCGACGGCAGGGTGCGGTTGCTCGATTCGAACCCGCGGCACGGCCACTCGGCACTGCGGGAGGCCTTGGACGCCTGCCCGTCCGGGGCGCTCGAAATCGACGAGGCCTGACCGCCGACCCGGCGTCGGGCGTGGCCACGACGTGCCGCTGTCACGGCGCCGGGCGACGTCTTCCAGGCCGAATCCCGTGTCAGCGGCCGTGTCAGTCGGGTGTCAGGTCGGTATCAGCCGCGCTGGCGACAGTATTCCTGTGAACAGCACAGCAGTTGCGGCTTCCGGGCTGCGAAACGTGTACGGGGACAAGATGATCCACGCGGGTATGGATCTGCGGATCGGCACCGGCCGCTACCCGGTGCTCGGTACGGAATGGCTCGCCCGCGGGACGCGGTTCTTGCGCGGGGAGCACGTCTTCGCCCAGCTGATCCGCTTCGCCTTGGTCGGCGGTTCCAGCAATATCGCCTACGTCCTGCTGTTCATGGCCATGAGCGGGTTCGGCCCGCTGGTCGCCAATATCGCGGGCTCGATCGTCAGCACGGTGATCGCGAACGAACTGCACCGGCAGCTCACCTTCCACGCGGCCGGACGGGTCGGCTGGTTCACCGCGCAGTGGGAAGGCGGTGGGCTGGCGCTGATCGGCCTGCTGATCTCCACGGCGGCGCTGGCCGGGCTCGAGTTCTCGGCGCCCGGCCTAGGCGAGTTCGCGCAGGCGGGCGCCGTGATCGCCATCATGGCGGCGGTCGGCGGTATGCGGTTCCTGGCGCTGCGCGGCTTCGTCTTCTGAAACGCATGGGCGCGTACCGCTTGACTCTCCCGTAGCTGGAAATCCGAGGCTCGATCGAAGCCCTACAGAAGGAGACACCGTGAAACTCGATCTGGCCAAGAGCGACAAGCAGTACTACACCGCGCCGACCGACCCGGTCTTGCGCACTTTCGACGGCTACGACTACGCCGCCATCACCGGCAAGGGCGCACCCACCGGCCCCGAGTACACCGAGGCCGTCGCGCTGCTCTATCGGTCCGCCTACCGGGCCAAGAAGCTCGCCAAGGCGGACGGACGAGATTTCGTGGTGCCCAAGCTCGAGGGCCTGTGGTGGGTCGAATCCGACGAGCCGCCGCTGTCGGTGCCGCGCGAGGAGTGGCACTGGACGATGATGATCCGCATGCCGGAAGGGGTCACCGCGGCGATGATCGGCGAGGGGCCCGTGCGTTTCGAGCGGCTAGTCGAGGGCGAGGCGGTCCAAGCGCTGCACGTCGGGCCATACGCGACGGAACCGGAGACTCTGGCACGGATGGAAGCCTTCATGGCGGCCGAGGGGCTGGCGGTGACCGGCCGCCATCACGAGATCTATCTGACCGACCCGCGCAAGAGCGCGGGCGACCGCACCAGGACGATCCTGCGGCACCCGGTGCGGCGCTCGGCTTGATCAGCCGATCAGGCCGGATTCACCACTTGCGACCGGTGTAGGCCAGTAGCTTGCGGTGCGGCGGCGCGTCGGCCGGAATCGGCACCTCGGCCTCGTAGATCCCCGGCGTGCGGTAGACGTCGATGCCACCCATGCTCCGCATCGTCTCCAGCATCTCGGCGCACAGCGCGTCGTCGGCCAGATCGGGGCGGTCGATCGCCAAGGCGATGTCCACGCCGTGCACCACGATCTCGGTGAGGTGGATCATCGCGGCGGCCGGTCCCGGCGTCGGGCCGAGACCGAGATGCACCGTCGCGGTCGGCACGTCGGGCCTGCGCCACGCGGCGCGGTCCACCTCCGCGGCGGCCGCGTAGGCGCCCTGCGGATCGCCGCCCAGCCAGTCGTCGCCGCGCGCGCTGCGCGGATCGTTCCCACTCAGCGCGGCCGCGTACGTATGCATCCCACCCACCGTGTGGTTCAGCACCGCCCGCACATCCCAGTCGCTGCACGGCGTCGGCGCGGCGAGCAGGTCGTCGTCGACTGCGGCGACGATGGCGCCGGTCATGTCGAGCGCGCGGTCGATGTGGCCGATCAGAGTGTCCATGGGCATCCTTCGGTCGAGCGGAGTTGGAGCATTGATAGCACGACCGGCTGACACGTGTCGGCCGACGCAGCGGGGACCACACCTGCCCCGCGTCACGGCGAAAACGCTTGTGCCCGGCGGAAAATCGGGAATCCACGGCGACGAAAGCATTCACCTGCGCTGGTGAAAGCGTTGTGCGTCAAGAGAATTGGCGATCGCTGCGGTGACCGCTCGAAAGAGCGGTTCTGGAACCGGTTCCGGCACGAGCTGTGACCAACTCGGCACTCGCGCCGAGTGTCAGCCCACTCGACAACGTGCCACGGGGAACTCGAAATCCCCGGCCGGTGAGCGCGACAACGCTACCGCGGCAACGGCGCTCAACCGGTTTGCGGGCGCCCCTCCGCACCCGCGTCGTCGGGCCCGTCGGCGCGCTGCACGGCGCCGTGGTCGGTCCCCTCGTCGGCCTCCTGATCCGGTTCCGGATGCTCGGGTTCGAAGGTCGGCGGCAGATTCTTCAGGTGCCGGTTCATCGAGCGCACCAGCAGGAAGGTGCCAGCGAGCAGCAGCAGGATGATGGCCAGACCCAGCGGCGAGGCCTTGCCGAATTCGGGACCCGTCGGAGTGTTCGGGGTTTGCGCGAGTAGGACCAACATCACCGGGTCGCGTCCTCGATGCCCGCGAACAGGTCGTTCTCCGGGATGGCGGTGCGCACGCGGGTCTTGGCCAGCTCGAACTCCTCGGTCGGCCACAGCCGCTGCTGCATCTCCAGCGGGATCGCGAAGAACGCGCCGTTCGGATCGATCTGGGTGGCGTGCGCGCGCAGCGCGTCGTCCCGCTGCGGGAAGTACTTGCCGCACTCGATCTGGGTGGTGACCCTGGACATCACGTCGCCGCGCTCCACCGCGTAGGCGCGGATGCGGTCCAGCCACTCCTGCAACGGGAAGGGCTCACCCATCTGCTCGTACTCGGCGGCGAACAGCTCCAGCCGCTTCATGCTGAACCCGTGGTCGTAGTAGAGCTTGAGCGGCGTCCACGGCTCGCCCGCGTCGGGGAAGCGCTCCGGATCGCCCGCCGCCTCGAACGCGGCGACCGACACCTGGTGGCAGCGGATGTGGTCGGGGTGCGGATAGCCGCCGGTCTCGTCGTAGGTGGTGATCACGTGCGGCCGGAACTCGCGGACCACCCGGACCAGCGCCTCGGTCGCCTCCTCCAGCGGAACCAGCGCGAAGCAGCCCTCGGGCAGCGGCGGCAGCGGGTCGCCCTCCGGCAGGCCGGAGTCGACGAAACCGAGCCAGGTCTGGCGCACGCCGAGCGCGCGGGCCGCGGCCGCCATCTCCTCGCGACGGATCTCATCGATGCGCTCCAGCACCCCGGGTGTGTCCATCGCGGGGTTGAGGATGCTGCCGCGTTCGCCGCCGGTCAACGTCACGATGAGGACCTCGTGGCCCTCGTCGGCGTATCGGGCGGTCGTCGCGGCACCCTTGCTGGATTCGTCGTCTGGGTGGGCGTGCACCGCCATGAGGCGAAGGCCACTCACGTCTGTTCACCGTCGCTCTCGGTCGCGGGTGTCGGGTCTTCGTTCCCTATAGTTCCATTCGACCGTCTTTTGTTCCGACGTACCCCCCGGGAGCGACCAGTGACGAGCGATCCGACGCCCGCGAGCAGCGGCGACTCGGCCGCCGACCAGGCGGCGCGACACGCCGACCGCTACGGGACGAAACCGCGGACGCCGCGCCGCACACTGGCGCTGGCATTGGGCGTCGTCGTGATCGCCGCGGGCATGGGCGTCGCCTTCCTCGGATTCCAGAAGTTCGGGCCGAAGGACATCGACGCCGAGCAGCTCGGCTACACGATCGTCGACGACTCGACCATGACGATCCGGCTGAAGGTCACCCGCGACGAGCCCGGCGAACCGGTCGTCTGCTTCGTCCGCGCGATGGACCGCGACGGCGCCGAGGTGGGCCGCCGCGAGGTGCTGATCGCTGCGTCGCCGAGCGGAACCGTCGAACTCACCACCACGGTTCGCTCCTCCGCGCGACCCGCCGCGGGCAACGTCTACGGGTGCAGCGACCACGTTCCGGAATACCTCCGCGCGGGCTGATCGCCCGCCCAGATCGGACCATTCGGAAGCGAATCGGCGGCGCGACGCCGACAAAACAAACTCCGACCTGCATGTTTGTGATTCATGCTAAAATGGCGTGATACACGGTTCCGCACCCCGGAGCCGTGTTTGCTGCATTGGCGGCCAGCGCTGCACGTTCCGGGTTTTCGGGTTTGCCCGGAACGTCCTGTTGGGGTCCGAGGAACCAACCCCCGGGGATCGCTCTAGCCGTCGGCTGGTGCATGCCCGCCCCAAGGTGGGTAATGCAGCAGTGCATCAGGGAATCCCGGCCCGCCGGGAACAACTACTAGGGAGTGATCGAGATGACCGAGACGAACGTGACCTGGCTGACCCAGGAGTCGCACGACAGGCTCAAGGGCGAACTCGACGCGCTCATCGCCAACCGTCCGGTCATCGCCGCGGAGATCAACGAACGTCGGGAAGAGGGCGACCTCAAGGAGAACGGCGGGTACCACGCCGCGCGCGAAGAGCAGGGCCAGCAGGAAGCCCGCATTCGCCAGCTCCAGGAGTTGCTGAACACCGCCAAGGTCGGCGTCGCGCCGACCAAGTCCGGCGTCGCGCTGCCGGGCTCGGTCGTGAAGGTCTACTACGACGGCGACGAGTCCGACACCGAGACCTTCCTCATCGCGACCCGCGAAGAGGGCCTGCGCGGCAATTCCAACCTGGAGACCTACTCGCCGAACTCCCCGCTCGGCGGCGCGCTCATCGACGCGAAGGTCGGCGAGACCCGCGAGTACACGCTGCCGAACGGCAACACCATGAAGGTGACGCTGGTCAGCGCCGAGCCGTACCACAGCTGATCGCGCCGCGCGCCCGCCGTCGGCGCGCAGACACCGGCCCGGTCGCCGACCGGGTCCGCCACGAGAAAACCCGACAGATACGCGAGCGGCCGCACTCGATCCCGAATGCGGCCGCTTCGTCGTATCCATCCCTGTCTCTGTTCTTACTTCGCGAGCGCCTGCTCGACGTCGGCCAGCAGGTCGCTGATGTCCTCGATGCCGACCGAGAGCCGCACCAGATCGGCGGGCACCTCCAGCAGCGAGCCCTCGGTGGACGCGTGCGTCATGGCGCCGGGGTGCTCGATCAGCGATTCGATGCCGCCGAGCGACTCGGCCAGGGTGAAGATCTTGGTGCGCGAGCAGAAGTCCAGCGCGGCTTCCTTGCCGCCGTGCAGGCGCACCGAGATCATGCCGCCGAACCGGCGCATCTGCTTGTCGGCCACCACGTGTCCGGGGTGCTCGGGCAGGCCGGGGTAGATGACCTGGGAGATGGCCGGATGCTTGGCGAGGAACTCGGCGAGGGTTTCCGCGTTGTCGCAGTGGCGCTCCATGCGCACCGCGAGCGTCTTGGCGCCGCGCATCGTGAGGTACGCGTCGAACGGGCCGGGCACCGCGCCCGCGCCGTTCTGCAGGAAGGCGAAGGCCGCGTCGAGTTCCTTGTCGTTGGTGATCAGCGCGCCGCCGACCACGTCGGAGTGGCCGCCGAGGTACTTGGTGGTCGAGTGCACCACGATGTCGGCGCCCAGCAGCAGCGGCTGCTGCAGGTACGGGGTGGCGAAGGTGTTGTCCACCACCAGCTTCGCGCCCGCGGCGTGCGCGATGTCGGCGAGCGCGGGGATGTCGCCGATGCTGAGCAGCGGGTTGGTCGGGGTCTCGACCCAGATGAGCTTGGTGTTCGGGCGGATCGCCGCGCGCATCTCGTCGGTGTTGAACACGTGCGCGGGCGAGTGCTCGATGCCCCACTGGCTGAACACTTTGTCGATCAGCCGGAAGGTGCCGCCGTAGGCGTCGTCCGGGATGACGATGTGATCGCCGGGCCGCAGCGTCGCGCGCAGCGCGCAGTCGGTCGCGGCCATGCCGGACGCGAAAGCCCTTCCGTAGCGGCCCGATTCGAGCGCGGCGAGGTTCGCTTCCAGCGCCGTCCGGGTCGGGTTGCCGGTGCGGGCGTACTCGTAGCCGCCGCGCAGCCCGCCCACACCGTCCTGGGCGAAGGTCGAGCTCGCGTAGATGGGCACGTTGACCGCGCCGGTCTGGGGATCGGGATCGAATCCGGCGTGCACGGCGCGTGTGGAGAATCCCAGCTCACTCATGGGGACAGCGTAGAGAAGCCACTCCCGGGCTATCCGCCCGGGGCGCGCCGTGACGCGGGTCTCATCGCCACGGCGGCCAATTACGCTGAGACCATGGTTACTGTCGAAGAACTGTTCGCGATCGATGCCCTGCTCTCCGCGGAGGAGCGCGAAATCCGGGACACCGTCGCGGCCTTCGCGGCGCAGCGGCTGCGCCCGCACATCGCCGACTGGTTCGAGGCGGGCACCTTCCCGGCTCGCGAAATCGCCCCGGAACTGGGCAAACTCGGCCTGCTCGGCATGCACCTCGAGGGCTACGGATGCGCCGGGATGTCGGCGACGGCCTACGGCCTGGCCTGCCAGGAACTGGAGGCGGTCGATTCCGGCGTGCGCAGCATGGTGTCGGTGCAGGGCTCGCTGGCGATGACCGCGATCCACAAGTTCGGCTCCGAGGAGCAGAAGCAGCGATGGCTGCCGGATATGGCCGCGGGCGCCGCGCTCGGTTGTTTCGGACTGACCGAACCCGACTTCGGCTCCAACCCCGGCGGCATGCGCACCAGGGCCAAGCGCGACGGCGACGACTGGGTGCTCAACGGATCGAAGATGTGGATCACCAACGGCTCGGTGGCCGATGTCGCGGTGGTCTGGGCCTACGCCGAAAACGGCGACGCCAAGCCCGTGGTGCGCGGTTTCCTGGTGCCCGCGGGAACGCCCGGCTTCACCGCGCGCGAGATGCACCGCAAGCTCTCGCTGCGCGCGTCGATCACCGCCGAACTCGACTTCGACGACGTGCGGCTGCCCGCCGACGCCGTGCTTCCGGAATCGAGCGGACTGAGCTCGCCGCTGGCCTGCCTGAGCGAGGCCCGCTTCGGCATCATCTTCGGCGCACTCGGCGCGGCCCGCGACTGCCTCAGCGCCGCTATCGACTACGCGAGGTCCCGCGAGGTGTTCGACAAGCCGCTGGCCGGCTACCAGCTCACCCAGGGCAAGCTCGCCGACATGGCGCTGGAACTCGGCAAGGGCCAGCTGCTCGCGGTGCACCTCGGCCGGCTCAAGGATCGCGGCGAGATCAGCGCCGAGCAGATCAGCGCGGGCAAGCTGAACAGCACGCGGGAGGCCATCGCCATCGCGCGCGAGTGCCGCACCATCCTCGGCGCCAACGGCATCACCCTCGACTACCCGGTGCTGCGGCACGCCAACAACCTCGAGTCGGTGCTCACCTACGAAGGGACCGCGGAGGTGCACCAGCTCGTGCTCGGCAAGGCGCTCACCGACGCCAACGCGTTCCGCTGAATTACACGCGAGTAATTTGCTGGATCAATTACCGTGCGTCGATCGGCAATTAGTCGAATATCACATTTTGATATACCTCCGCCGATTGCTAGCATTGCCGGGTGTTTTTGCTTGGACCCGCGCTGCTCGAAGTGTCGGCGCGCCGAATGCTGAACCGCCTGCACACGACGCACGGGGCGCCGGCGCGTACCGCCGCCGCGGAATTTCCCGCGGTCTCGGCGGCGCTCGATCAGCACGCCGCCGCCGTCCGCGACATCCTCGACTTCGGCGTCGACGACGCTTCCTCGGTGCCCGCCGAGGTGCTGCTCGCCGGATACGTCCGCGGGTTGCTCGACCATGTCGGCGAGCCGGACGCCGCGCCCATGACGAGCGACGCGCCCGTGGACGCCTCGGGCTGGGTCCAGGCCGACTGGTTGCAGATGCGACTCGCGGGCGTCTGCCAATTCGCGGGTAACCAGCCTCCCCGATAGGCGTTGTCGCCTCAGCACGTCGAACTCGGCGACACCGGGCTACTTCGCCACCTGACCAGCTCGGTCCATCGCGGCCCACGCTAGGCACACCTTCGGCGACGGGCAATCGCGGCCCCCGGCTGAGACCCACAGAACGAACGTCCGCCCCGGGCGGACCCGGGGCGGACGTCTCGATTTCCAGCATTTACCGCGGCTCGGGCGATTCCCCGCCGTACTCGGTGTACTCGCTGCCGCCCTGCGGGTAGCCGCCCTGGCCACCCTGCGGATACGTGCCACCCTGACCACCCTGCGGATAGCCGCCGCCCTGGCCGCCCTGCTGTGGATAGGCGCCACCCTGACCACCCTGCTGCGGATAGGCGCCCCCCTGACCGCCCTCCGGGTAGCCGTGCCTGCCGCCCTCGCGGTAACCACCGCCCTCGGGATATCCGCCGCGCTGCCCGCCCTGCGGATAGGCACCACCCTGACCACCCTGCGGGTAGCCGCCGGGACCCTGGCCGTACCCCGCGCCCTGGCCCTCGACGTAACCGCCCTGCTGCTGCGGGTAACCCTGCTGGCGCCCGCCCGCCATGGCCTCCTCCGGCGCCAACTGCTGAGCACTCGCGGGCTGAGTCGCCCACTGCTGTTCGCGGGACGCGTCCTCGCGGCCGCGCTGGTACGCCTCCGCATGGCCGCGCATCGCCGGCACCTCCTGCTCGAGGTTGCGCAGCCAGCTGTCCCAGCGCCGCTGCATCGGCCGGACGAGACCGCCGCCGACACCGACCACCAGGATGCCGCCGATGGTGGCGAGCACGGCGATCAGGATGGGCGTGGTGACCGTGGTGGCGACGCCGATCTGGTTCAGCGCCGCGATGATGCCGACACCCCAGACGAACACCGAGGCCAACGTGCCGAGCATGCGGCCGTAGGACAGGCCGCCGAGGGCATTGGTGACCAGTTCGCGGACCGCGTGCGCGATGGCGCCCGCGACGACGATGATGACGATCGCGACCGCGGCCTTGGGCAGCCAGGACACGATGCCGTCGAGCAAGTCGCTGACCGGATTCGGCCCGAACACACCGAACCCGAGTTGCAGCGCGATCAGCAGGATCGCGTAGTAGGCGAGCTTGGCGAGCAGGTCCGACGCGTCGTATTTACTGCGCTCGAGCATCTTTCTCACCCCGCCGCGCTCGACGAGTCGATCGAAACCGACCCGCTCCAGCACTTTGTCGACGATCGTCGCCACCGCCTTCGCGACGATCCAGCCGATCAGCAGGATGACGAGGAAGCCCGCGAGCTTGGGCACGAACGTCGCGATGGAACTCCACGCGTCCGAAAACCCTTGCTGGAAATCGATAGCCAAACTGGAGGTATACACCGCGCCCTTCCCTTCGCTATCCGATTACGCCAGGGCGATTGCCGAGGCGACTTTCCAGGCCGGTTATACCCCTGAAAATCGGCGGAAATCCCGAATTTGCGAAGAAATTGCCCGTTTCGACATAGCTCTCGAGCAGGCGCGCACACGCCGCGGCCGAACTCGCCGCCGAGGGCTGATCGAAGCCCATGGGCCGCGCGAAATGGACTGCGCACCAGAAAATTTCGCGTCACGGCGAAATCGCGACGAAGCCGACCATACGGGCACCGACGCCGACCATACGGGCACGGACGCCGAGGCCCTCGTCACCGCGGACCAGGCCCTGTCTCGAAGTCCCATCCGGCGCACCGGCCGGACTTCGTGACACGGCCTAGCGGTAACACCGAGCGCACAGCCCCCGGACTGCGTGCGCGGCGTGGCTGGTCAGTGACCGATGCGGCCGGTGCTCAGGAAGCCGAGCAGGTCGTGGCGGGTGATGACGCCGACCGGCTTGCCGTCCTCGACGACCATCAGCGCGTCGGTGTCCGACAGCGCCTTGGTCGCGGCGGAGATGAGCTCGCCGGAACCGATCAGCGGGAACGACGGGCTCATGTGCTCGGCCACCGAATCGGTGAGCTGCGCGCGTCCTTCGAAGACCGCGGAGAGCAGGTCGCGTTCGGTGACGCTGCCCGCGACCTCACCGGCCATCACCGGCGGCTCCGCACCGACGACCGGCATCTGGGAGACGCCGTACTCGCGCAGGATCTCGATGGCGTCGCGCACCGTCTCCGACGGGTGAGTGTGCACCAGATCGGGCAGCTCGCCGGACTTGCCGCGCAGCACGTCGCCGACCAGCGGCTCGGGGCTGCCGTCGAGGCGGGTGCGCAGGAAGCCGTAGGAGCTCATCCAACGGTCGTTGAAGATCTTGGAGAGGTAGCCGCGACCGCCGTCCGGCAGCAGCACGACGACGACCGCGTCCGGGTCGCGCCGCGCCACCTCGATGGCGGCGACGACGGCCATGCCGCAGGAGCCACCGACCAGTAGACCCTCCTCGCGGGCCAGCCTGCGGGTCATGTCGAAGGAATCGGCGTCGGAGACCGCGATGATCTCGTCCGGCACGGCGGGGTCGTACGCCGACGGCCAGAAGTCCTCGCCGACGCCCTCCACCAGATACGGACGGCCGGTGCCGCCGGAGTAGACCGAACCCTCCGGGTCGGCGCCGATGACCTTGACCTTGCCGCCGGAAACCTCCTTGAGGTAGCGACCGGCGCCGGTGATGGTGCCGCCGGTTCCGACGCCCGCGACGAAGTGGGTGACCTTGCCTTCGGTGTCGCGCCAGATCTCCGGGCCGGTGGTCTCGTAGTGGCTCTGGGGGCCGCCGGGGTTGGAGTACTGATCCGGCTTCCACGCGCCGTCGATCTCGCGGACCAGGCGGTCGGAGACGCTGTAGTAGCTGTCCGGGTGGTCCGGCGGCACGGCGGTCGGGCAGACCACGACCTCGGCGCCGTACGCGCGCAGCACGTTGCGCTTGTCCTCGGAGACCTTGTCCGGGCAGACGAACACGCACTTGTAGCCGCGCTGCTGCGCGACGAGCGCCAGTCCGACGCCGGTGTTGCCGGAGGTTGGCTCGACAATGGTTCCGCCCGGCTTCAGCAGCCCCGCCTGTTCGGCGGCGTCGATCATCTTCACCGCGATGCGGTCCTTGGCACTGCCGCCCGGGTTCAGATATTCGATCTTGGCCGCCACGAGCCCGTCGGTCGGGCCGACGACATTGTTCAACCGGACCAGGGGCGTGTTGCCGATGAGGTCCACGACGTGATCCGCGATGCGCATAGCCCTATCGTTGCAGAAGGCCCCAGCGGCATGAGCGACGGTCCCGGAGGCGGCAGCGCAGCGTGACCACGCAGGGGCCCGGGAATGCCGCCCAAACCAACACCGCGGCATGAGCGACGGTCCCGGAGGCGGTAGCGCAGCGTGACCACGCAGGGGCCCGGGAACGCCGGGGATAGGAAACACTGTGAGTTCGCGCACGTGAGCCCGGAGCGTCCCCTCGGCGACACGCCACATGGTCGGCCGAGCGCCCTTAAGATCGGGAAACATGAGGCAGCCCACTATCGCTCGCGCCGCAACCGTCCTCGCCGCGACGGCGACGGCCGCGCTGATCGGGACCGCGCAGGCAAGCGCGGGCACGGTGTCGTTCCCGCCCGTGCCGACCACGGCGCACGGCGGACTCTGCTGGACCACCATTCAGACATGGGCCGACACCAGCCCCGAGTGGCCGGGCCGCGCCATTCTCAACGTCCGCGCGCTGCCGGTCGCGGGTATCGGGCCCGGCCTGTACCCGCTCGCGCCGCTGTGCGAGGTGCGCACCACCGTGGCATGGCGCAACCTGAACACCGGTGCGACCGGCGCCTACGAGAACACGGTGGTCACCGGTATCTACGGCAGCATCCAGTACGCGCTGTTCCAGGACACCGGCCCGGGCCGCATCGAAGTCACCGTCACCACCGATGCGCTGAGCATTCCCGCGCGCGGCACGTTCGACGTGATCTGAGGCGTTACTCGGCCTCCCGACTTCGTCGCGCCGAGCCCGTAAAATTTCGGGCGTGGGAGCACCTCGGATCAGCTGGCGAACGGCCGTCGTCACCGGTGCTGCGACGTTGCTCGCGGGTTCCGGGGCGGGCACCGCGTCGTGGGCCGCGTATCGGCTGCTCATGGCGCAGGCCGGCGCCGCGCGCGGCGTGATCGGCCGCGACACCTCCAAGCCGCCGGAGGCGGACGGCATCTACACCGCGGGTTGCGTCGCGCCCGAGCCGTGGCGTACCGGCAAGCACGCCGACCTGCACCTGATGATCTTCGGCGACTCCACCGCGGCCGGTGTCGGCTGCCTGACCGCCGACGGCGTGCCCGGCGTGCGCATCGCCCGCGCGCTCGCCGAGGCCAGCGGGAAACGAATCCGGTTGAGCACCAAGGCGATCTCCGGCGCCACCTCCAAAGGTCTCGCCGGACAGGTGGACGCCATGTTCGTGGCGGGACCGCCGCCGGACGCCGCGGTGATCTTCATCGGCGCCAACGACATCACCAAGAAGCACTCCATCAGCGCCTCGGCGCGCAGGCTCGGCGCCGCGGTGGCCCGGCTGCACCTGTCGGGCAGCGTCGTCGTGGTCGGCACCTGTCCCGATCTGGGGACGGTGTCCGCGATTCCGCAGCCGCTGCGCACCATCGTGTGGAACTGGAGCGTGCGACTGGCCAGGGCGCAGTTCGCGGTCACCATCGCCGCGGGCGGACACCCGGTAGCGCTGGGCGAGCTGGGCCGGGAATTTCGCACCGCGCCCGAGCAGATGTTCTCCGCCGACGGCTTCCATCCCTCGGCCGCCGGCTACGAACTCGCCGCGGCGCGGGTGCTTCCCGCGCTGCTCGCGGCCCTGGAACAGCGGGGGCTGAACACCGACCGTGGCGCGCACGGCCTGCGCCGCGGACTCGCGGCCCGGCTGCGCGGGCTGGTTGCCCAGAAATCCGGCGCGGTCGCAGCGGACGACGCCGAAGCGCGCAATGGCCGGGGCGACGTTCCCGGCGCTCGACAGGTTCGGTACACATAGAGGTGCCAGTACAAAACTGAGCAGCAAGTACGAAGGAGCCCTCATGCCAGAGGCAGTTATCGTTTCGACCGCCCGCTCCCCCATCGGCCGGGCCCGCAAGGGTTCGCTGGTCGACATGCGGCCCGACGACCTGACCACCCAGATCGTGCGCGCGGCGCTCGACAAGGTTCCTGCGCTCGACCCGACCCAGATCGATGACCTGATCCTGGGCTGCGGCTCCCCGGGCGGCGAGCAGGGCTTCAACATCGCTCGCATCGTCGCGGTGCAGCTGGGATTCGACACCCTCCCCGGCACCACCGTGCACCGCTACTGCGCTTCCTCGCTGCAGTCCACCCGGATGGCCTTCCACGCCATCAAGGCGGGCGAGGGCGACGTATTCATCTCCGCGGGCGTCGAGACCGTCTCGCGCTACGTCAGCGGCTCGGCCGACAGCTGGCCGAACACCCAGAACCCGCTGTTCGACGAGGCGCAGGCCCGGACCGCGAAGACCGCCGAGGGCGGCGCGGGCGTGTGGCACGACCCGCGCGAGGACGGCCTGATCCCCGACGCCTACATCGCGATGGGCCAGACCGCCGAGAACGTCGCCACCTCCACCGGCATCAGCCGCGAGGACCAGGACCGCTGGGGCGTGCGCTCGCAGAACCGCGCGGAGGAGGCCATCAAGAACGGCTTCTTCGAGCGCGAGATCACCCCGATCACGCTGCCGGACGGCACCGTGGTCTCCACCGACGACGGCCCGCGCGCCGGCGTCACCTACGAAGCCGTCTCCCAGCTGAAGCCGGTCTTCCGTCCCGACGGCACCATCACCGCCGGTAACTGTTGTCCGCTCAACGACGGCGCCGCCGCGCTGGTCATCATGAGCGACACCAAGGCCAAGGAACTCGGCCTGACCCCGCTGGCGCGCATCGTGTCCACCGGCGTCTCGGGCCTGTCGCCGGAGATCATGGGCCTCGGCCCGATCGAGGCCGTCAAGCGCGCGCTGGCGCTTGCGGGCAAGACGGTCGGCGACATCGACCTGTTCGAGATCAACGAGGCCTTCGCCGTGCAGGTGCTCGGCTCGGCTCGTGAGCTGAAGATCGACGAGGACAAGCTGAACGTCTCCGGCGGCGCCATCGCCCTCGGCCACCCGTTCGGCATGACCGGCGCCCGCATCACCACCACGCTCCTCAACAACCTCCAGACCTACGACAAGCAGTTCGGTGTGGAGACCATGTGCGTCGGTGGCGGCCAGGGTATGGCGATGGTCATCGAGCGGCTGAGCTGATAGTTCGTTTCGCCGACGACAAGGGCGGCCACCGGGTTTACCCGGTGGCCGCCCTTTGTTTGCATTTCGACCGCAGCCGTCAGGCTGGACGGCCTCAGTCGGTGAGGCCGCGGATTCAGCCCGCGGCCGGTCGTCAGTCGTTCTGGAAGTAGCTCAGCAGTCGCAAGATCTCGACGTAGAGCCAGACCAGCGTGACGGTCAGGCCGAGCGCCACGCCCCAGGCCGCCTTCTCCGGCGCCTGCGCGCGGATCAGCTGATCGGCGGCGTCGAAGTCGAGCAGGAAGCTGAACGCGGCGATCGCGATGCAGACCAGGCTGAACACGATGGCGAGCGGGCCACCGTCGCGCAGGCCGAGGCCGCCGTCGATGAAGAAGCTCGCGATCAGGTTGCCGAGCATGAGCACGACGACGCCGATGAGAGCGCCGACGATCATGCGGGTGAATCGCGGCGTCACGCGGATCGCGCCCGTCTTGTAGACGACGAGCATGCCCGCGAACACACCGAAGGTGCCCAGCACGGCCTGCACGATCAGCGTGCTACCGCCCGCACCACCGAAGGTGATGTCGGTGAACATGAACGACAGCGCACCCAGGAACAAGCCCTCGGCGACCGCGTAACCCAGCACGATCGCCGGGTTGTCCATCTTGTTGGCGAAGCTGGCGATCAGCACGAGCACCAGGCCGACCAGACCGCCGACGATGACGAACAGCGGCGCGAGGCTGGTGTTGGCCGTGGTGAGGCCGTAAGCGATGATCGCCGACAGGGCGAGCACGCCCAGCGTGATGCCGGTCTTGGTCACCACGTCGTCGATCGTCATGGCCCGGTGGGTGGGCGGGGCCTGCTGATAGGGCTGCTGCTGGTACTGGTTGGGGTACTGGTTACCGAACTGCTGCCCGAACTGCCCGGCACCCGCTACACCCGAACCGAAGTTGGCGTAGCCGCCGCCCTCTTGCTTGGGCAGATTCTTGAAGACCGGATTGCTTGTGGTGCGCACCGTGAGTGCCTTTCTGGAGTCGTTGCCGCTGTCTGCCGAGCCGTCGCTCGATATCCAACTGCCTGGTCCAACGTTCGGCACTCGCGTCGAGTTCCCGAGCCGTTCGCCGAGGCGGACAATTCGGACTCTACCGTTGCCGGACGTCGTGCAAGCCACGCACCGACCGTGTCACCGTGAACTTCCGGTTTCGGCCGATCACCTCGGTGCGCCCGACCATCCGCTCGACCACACCGCGATAGTTGAGATGGGTGTTGTACACCGTCCAGAGTTCGCCGCCGGGGCGCAGCACGCGACCGGTTTCGGCGAACATCTTGATGGCCGAGCCGGTGTGCACCGCCGCGCCGACGTGGAACGGCGGGTTGCACAGCACGAGATCGGCGCTGTTGTCGGCGGCCGAGGACATCGCGTCGTCGCGCACCACCGTCACCCGGTCGGCGACCTCGTTGGCCGATGCCGTCGCCCGCGCCGAGGCCACCGCGGCAGCCGACTGATCCGTGCCGACCACCCGCAGCGCCGGGCGCGCCTTGGCGAGCGCCACCGCGAGGATGCCGGTGCCGCAGCCGAGGTCGATGGCGTCGCGGGCGTCCGGCTTCATCCACTTCAGGTGCTGCAACAGGAATCTGGTTCCGATGTCCAGACGCGGACCCGAGAACGCCGCGCCGTGGGCGACGACTTCGATGCCGACCTCGTCGAGGCATTCGCGCACCGGAAACCGCGGGTCGCCAACGGGTTTCGGACCCTCGACGAGAAGCGTGCGCGACTTCTGCCTGCCCCGGCTGGCCAGGACGGTCGAAAACGACTCGGCGAGTACGTCGTTCATCGACTTGGTCAGATACTTGTCGCGCCCGCCCGCGATCACGCTCACCCCGGGGGCGGCGTATCGCGCGATCGCGTCGGCCACCTCCGCGAGACCCGCGAGCACCCTGGGCAGCCGGAGCAGCACCACTTCGACGCCGCTCAGCAGTTCCTCGGTGAGCGCGTGCGCGGTATAGCGGTCGGCCAGGCCGAGCGTGCGGGCGTTGTTGGCCAGCGCCAGCTCGCCGGTGAGCAGATCTTGGTGCACCCGGACCTCGCGCAGGTCGTGCCTGGCGATCGCGCCGAGCGTCAGCGCGCCGTAGTTGTCACCGATAACGGCTATCTTTCCGCTACCGGCTGTCTCGATCGCGTCCGCGGCCGCGTCGAGGATCAACCGGTCAGCGGCATCGACGGCATAGAGGTTCAGCGCCTCCACATCCGGATACCGCCGCAGTCGGCCAAACACGTCCTCGAGATCGTCCACACGTCAAGTGTGCTAGATCGTTGCCGCATAGTCGCGCGCGGCCCGGCAAATAGAGATTCCGGTGTCGCACCGCGGCTCGTGGCTCGGTACGAGACCCTGTGTCGCAAGGAAACTCGCGCAGGGTCGGGTGCGACGCGGGCTGCGGACACGCGACGGGAAAGAGACCTTTACCGGCGGCAAGTATCCGGAGCTCCGGTGCCGAGCCAGGTTCGCGCTCCAAAACTACTGCCCAGCAACCGATCACCCGGGGCCATGCGGCTGCGACGTGCCGCTGTCCGCGCGCAACCATCCTGAACGTTCCCGACAATTGTCCCGGCCGGGACCGGCCACCCGGCCGCTGCGGTAGGGACCGGGCGGCTCCGTCGTCACCGTCCGAACAAGCAATCCGCGCGACACGCGGAGGGCACACGCCAGGTCCGTCATTGTCCCCCGATCCGGCGAAGCCGCTGCGTAGCATCAGCCCCATGCGCAACAGGATGGTGTTGGCGGTCGCCGTCACGGCGGCCCTGATCGCGGGCTGTGACGACGGCGAATCGGTCTCGGCCACCTCGACTCCGCCGCCGACGACGACCGGCTCGCTCGTCGAGGCGCCCGTGCAGCCGCCGGGCGACGCGGGTCCCAAGCGCGGCACCCCGTCCGGCAATGCCGCGCTCACCGTCACCGATCTGCGCATCGGCCACCATTCCGGCTTCGACCGCGTCGTCTACGACCTCGGCGGCACCGGAACCCCCGGCTGGATCGTGCAGTACACCGATCAGGCGGTGCAGGACGGCAGCGGCAACGTCCTCGAGGTGGCCGGACAGTCCGTGCTCGAAGTCCAGATCACCGGATCGGCCTACCCCTTCGACAGCGGCGTCACCCCCTACTCCGGCCCCGATCCCGCCACCGACCCGAGCGCCCCGGGCATCGCGGGCGTCTACCGCACCACTGTCTTCGAGGGCACGACCCAATCCTTCATCGGGGTCAACGCCGATCGCCCTGCCTTCTCGGTCACCACGCTGTCCGATCCGACCCGCCTTGTGATCGACATCGCCACGTCCTGAATCGCCGGAAAGCGGATACGAGCAGCGGCGACTCACCCATACGCACAGGGGGTACAGGTAACTTCTCCGGTCGCCCGCTACCCTGTTCGATGTGACCGCGCCGCACGCCGCCAAGCAGGCATCCGGGTTCACCCGGCTGCTGGGTGTGGTCGCCCTCATCGCAGGAATCGCGGCCATGCACGTCGGCATCTTCACCACCCCCGCCGCTGCCATGCACCACTCGACCAGTGCGGCAGCCGGATCGCCTGCGGTCGCGTCTGCCGCCGCCGTTGCCTCCACACCGGCCCGCCATGCTGCCTCCGGCTCGGCGCACCACGGTGCCGCCACCTCGACCGCCCCCATTGCCCCGCCCCCCGCCGCGCGGATCTCTGACAGCGACCACCGTTCCGGGTCCGCCGACCAGGCCCACGCGGTTGCCCGGAGCGAATCTTCGGCGGGCGCCGCCGCCCAACCCGGGTGCGCCGAGTGCGGCGACGGCCACGCCGGTCTGCACGCCTGCGTCTTCATCCTGACCGCGCTCGCCCTGGCGGTCCTGCTCGTTCTGCTGTACCGGATCGCGGGCGATCACCTCGTGGGTGGCCCGAAGCCGCGGCACCGGCGGCCCAGACGTGAACGCCCACCGCCCTGGACCGTGTTGTCCCTGGCCGAATTGTCGATTCTGCGGATCTGACAGGTCCACCGCGTCCGTGATCAACCACGGCCGTGGTTCCGTCCTGCCCTCGTAAACCGTGCTTTTCGCAATTCCCAAGGAGTTCGACCATGTTCATCACCCGTACCCGCATCACGATCGCCGCCGTCGCGTCGGCCGCCCTGCTGTTCGCCGCCGGATGCGGCGACGATTCCGATTCGACGTCCGGCACCGACCACGGCGCGTCGTCGAGCACCACCGCGGCGGCCACCTCCGCCGCCCGGACCGATTTCGACAACGCCGATGTGACGTTCCTGCAGATGATGTACCCGCACCACGCGCAGGCGGTCGAGATGGCGAAGCTGGTGCCCGGCCACACCGAGAACCCGCAGCTGCGCGCCTTGGCCGCGGAGGTCGAGAAGGCGCAGGCGCCCGAGATGGAGCAGATCAGTGCCCTATTGCAGAGCTTCGGCAAGCCCGCGCCGACCGCGGGCGGCGGGCATGAGGGTCACGGCATGCCGGGGATGATGTCGGCCGAGCAGATGACCGCGCTGCAGGCCGCTTCCGGCCCCGCGTTCGACGAGATGTGGCTGGAAATGATGATCGAACACCACACCGGCGCGATCGATATGGCGAAGACCGAACTGGCCGACGGCGTCAATCCCGACGCCCAGGCGCTGGCCCGCACCGTGATCGCCGCGCAGGAAGCGGAGATCGCCACCATGCGCGCCATGCTCGACCAGAACTGACCGTGCGACCGGTCCGCATCGCCGCCGACCCGGGTGCGATGCGGACCGGTCGGACCGGTTCGGCCCCTGCGATATCGGTTGGCCATCGATATCGCACGGCCAGCTGTTCGGCCCGGTCGCGCACAGTAACGTCGTAAGGTCCGGTCTCGTCCGCGGCTGGACGCACCGAGGGGAAGGCGAACGGACATGCGACGACTGGAACGCGCGAGCCTGGCCGCCGCAGCGGCGGCGACCGCGAGCGGCATCATCCTCATCGGCGCCTGCTCCACGCAGGTCACCGGCAATCCCCAGGTCAACCAGACCGAGTTGGCCGCGTACACCTCCGAAGTCGCCGCCTCCTCGGCCGCCGCGTCCTCGTCGCGGGCCGCCGCCGCCGAACGCGCGGCAGGGGCGGCCTGCGACGCCTTCGCCGCCGCGAACGAGAGCTCGGTGGACTCGTTCAACGCCTACATCGACGCCAGCAACAACAACGCGCCCGACGCGGAGGCCAAGGCCAACGACGCCGTGAACACCTTGCGTACCAACGCGCGCAACGTAGACCAGAAGTTGACCAGGGACGTGCCCCCGGACGTCGCGAGCAGCCTGCGCTCCTACCGCGACGACACCAACAACCTCGCCGATCTACTCGAACGCCGCGTCGACGTCGACACGCTCAACGACGCCATCGACCAGTTCAACGGGACCAAGAACGCCGCACGCGAGGTCTGCCGAGCCCACTGATCCGCCCCCTCACCACGCCGCAGGCTGCTGCTCGTAGCTCGAACGTTGTTGTTGCGCAAGCCGATTCCGCCGCTCGAACAAGAGCAACCCCGTACCCGCCAGCAACGCGGCGCCCGCGACGACGGCCGCGAACAACGCCCATCCCTCCGCGCCGAGGGCCGCGATGGCGATGGTGACGACCACGGTGAACAACCCAACCCCGACCAGCACGAGACCGACCCCGTTCCTGGCGTCGGCCATCGTCTCCCCGGGTCGCGGTTCGGCCGTGCGAGCGATATCCGGTGCGTCGTCGAGCGGGGGAATCTCCCACGCTCCGTCGGATGCCATGATGCGACCACCTCGTTCAGCGGATCGATAGTGTCGCTGGCTGGATGCCCAGCCTTCTCGCGCCGAAACTGTCCGCATGACAACCACTTCGGCGCAGGGTGGTCGCTCAGCCAGCTAGCGCGCGACCACGCAGGTCACCGTGGTGACCGAATCTCGATACAGCGCCGATCAATTCGTTGAGAAACGGACCCGGCTGTGGCAGCTCGTAGCCTGGCGGCCACAGCCAGCGGCGCTCGTCCGAGGTGGGCCGACTGGCTTCGCTGAGCAGCGGCAGCGCGACCTGTTCACCCCACTCCACGATCCGCACGTCGGCCTCGGCGAGCACGGGCCGGTGCGCCTGCTCGCCGGTGGGGATGCCCGCGGTGAGGAAGACCCACCGGCCGGTGTCCGGGTCGACGAACACGGGCCCGGCGTGCTGCGCGGGCTGCAACAAGGTCTGGAGGCGCGCGCCTAGCGGCTCGGGCATCGTCACGACCCCCGCAACGCCCACCCGCAGGACCACCTGGGTGCCCATGATCGCGACGGGGAATCGGTACATCTCCCGATAGGTCACGAAGGTCTGCCGCAATGTCATCGTCGCCATCCACCTTCCACGGATCGGCAGGCTTGTGGAATCGATCGCGGCGACATCGTCCCGCCACATCGCGATCCCTTTCGATATTCGCTGCGCGGGTCGGGCCCCGGCAACGCGTTCGGCGATCGCTGGGGAAATCACCAGTGCGGCGCGCGCCGCCCTGGAGATCCCACAACGCCCTGCGACGTGATTGGCGGATGCGATCGCGGGTAACCGGCGGACATGGAGCTACTGGTGATCATCGGGATCGCCGTGCTCGTCGGCGCGGTGGTCCTCTATCGAAAGATGTCCGGACGGCGACCCGAGTCGCCGGAAACCCCCGGCAACGACGGGAAGTGATTCCCATGTCGGCAATGGACCCCGATCCCGCGCGCACCCCCGATCTGGAACCCGGCGGCGGCGTCGCACCCGGCTCGACCCCGCCGGAAACGGCACAGACCTCAGGCCTCTCCGCACCGGAGCCGCGCACCAGGCACCGGTTCCCCGGAACGGGTGTGGCCGCGATGGCGGTCACGATCGCCTTGGTGGTCGTTTTCGCCGTGGTCGCCATCGCGATAATCGTGTCGCTGATCTGACCAGGGGCGGCCGGTCAGGTGCGCCGCGTGCGTACCTAAGATACAACTTGTGTCTAAGACGTACTCATCGGCCGAGCACGCCTATCGCGAGGTGAAAGAGCGCATCCTGTCGGGTGCGCTGCCCGGTGGCGAGCTGATCAGCGAGGGCGAGATCGCCACCGCGCTCGGCACCTCGCGCACGCCTGTCCGCGAGGCGTTTCTCCGGCTGGAGACCGAGGGGTGGATGCGGCTCTACCCCAAGCGCGGCGCGCTGGTGGTGCCGATACCGCCCGACGAAGCCGAGCATGTCGCGCACGCCAGGTACGTCGTCGAGACCGCGGCCGTTCGCACGCTGGTGGCGACCGGCCCCGGCGCCGTGGAGGCGTCGTTGCGCGCTTCGCTGGATCGGCAACGCGTCCTCGCCGCGGGTCGCGACCTGGACTCTTTCGCCGTCGAGGACACCGACTTCCACCGCAGCTACGTCGTCGCGGCGGGCAATCCGCTGCTGACCGGCTTCTACGACTCGCTCCGGGAGCGGCAGCGCCGGATGAACAGCGTCGCCCTGCGCCGCGGTCGGCTCGACATCGACCGGATCATCGACCAGCACGTCCGCCTCACGGAGCTCCTGATCGGCGGTGACGTCGACGGTTTCGCCACGGCGCTGGTCGAACACCTCGCCGGTGTGCACCAGCTGGAACTACGGGGCCTGTGATGGCGACCCTGACCGCTCTACGTCCCACCGAATCTCCCACCTCGACCAGACGGTGGTGGGGCGTCGCCGCCGCCGTGTTCGCCATCGCCTGGGGCGGGAACGAGTTCACTCCGCTGCTGGTCATGTACAAGAGCCACGGCCTTCCGCTGACGACGGTGGACCTGCTGCTCTTCTACTACGTCCTCGGCATCGTCCCCGCGCTGCTGATCGGCGGCCCGCTTTCCGACCGCTACGGCCGCCGTCGCCTCATGCTGCCCGCGCCGCTGATCGCGGCCGGCGGCTCCTTGCTGCTGGCCGTCGGCTCCGATTCGGTGCCCGCGCTCGCGGCGGGACGGGTGCTGTGCGGTGTCGCGCTGGGCCTGGCGATGGCGGTGGGCAGCAGCTGGCTCAAGGAGCTTTCCCAGCCGCCGCATGGGCCGGTGGTGCCCGCGGGAACCGGTGCGCGACGATCGGCGATGAGCTTGACCGGCGGGTTCGCCGTCGGAGCGGGTGCAGCCGGGGTGCTCGCGCAGTGGGGGCCGCTGCCCGGCTCGCTCACCTATCTGATCAATGCGGCGCTGTGCGTTCTCGCCGCCGCTTGGATGTCGCGTGCGCCGGAAACGGTTCTGTCTCAGTATGATTCGAAGCGGCTCATCGACGATCTGAAGATCCCCGCCGCGGGCCACCGCCGGTTCCTGTGCATCGCCGTGCCCGCGGCATTGTGGTTGTTCACCTCCGCGGCAACGGCTTACGCGGTGATGCCGACCTTGATGCTGCCGCACGTGAGTGGCGCGCCCATCGCGTTCTCGGCGTTGATCACCGTCATCACGCTGGGTTGCGGATTCGCGATCCAGTCGGTGGCTCGGCGCATCGACCGCCCCGGCACCGCGCGCGCCGCAGCGGTCGGGCTTTCGTTGGTCACCTGCGGAATGCTCGCCGCGACATGGGCTTCCGGTGTTCTCACGCTCGGCGCGACCATCTGCACCGCCGCCGTTCTCGGTGCGGGATATGGGATCGGACTCGTCGCCGGGTTGCAGGAGATCGAGCGCATTGCCCGGCCGGATGACCTCGCGGGGCTCACGGCGGTCTTCTACTCGGTCAGTTACGTGGGATTCGGTGTGCCCGCGGCGCTTTCGTTCCTGCATCAGAACGTGGAGTGGAGTTATCCGTCGATGTACGCCGGGCTCGCGGTTGCGGCGGCGGGGTGCTTGGCACTCGTGTTGCGCAACTACCGCAGCAGCTGATCACCGAGCCGCTTCGGAAGATTCACTCCCGAGCAGGCACCGCGCATCCCTCGGGACCGCACGCCTCCGCGTCACCCACAATCTGCAACGCCGGTTCGCGATCGGCCCATGCGCGCTCCAGCGCCTGCGCGAAAACCGCCGACGGTTGCGCGCCCGACACTCCGTACTTGTTGTCGAACACGAAGAACGGCACACCGGTGGCGCCGAGCCGAGCCGCCTCGTGTTCGTCGGCGCGGACGGCGTCGGCGTAGGCGGTGGGATCGGCGAGCACGCCACGAACCTCGGCTTCGTCGAATCCCGTCGCGACGGCGATCCGGACCAGTCGCTCGGCATCGCCGAACAGGGACGCCGCTTCGGCGAAGTTGGCGCGATAGAGGGCATCGAGCAGCTCGTCCTGGCGGCCCTTGGCCAGCGCGAAGTGCAGGAGACGGTGCATGTCGAAGGAGTTGCCGTAGTCGCGGCCCTCGGTCAGATACGGCAGGCCCAGTTCCGCGGCTTGTGCGCCGATGCCGCGTTCGTTGGCGGCGGCCTGCGCCTCGCTGATGCCGTACTTACGCGCGATCTTCGCGACGACGGGACCGGTCTCGCCCGCGGGCAACGTCGGATCCAACTCGAACGAGCGGTGCACCACCTCGACCTCGTCGCGCTGCGGAAACTCCGCCAGCGCCCGCTCGAACCGCGCCTTGCCCAGGTAGCAGAACGGGCAGTTGATATCGGTCCAGATCTCGACCCGCACGGTCGTCCTCGCTTTCGTCGTCAGCCTCGGTCAGGCGCAACGCCGCGGCAATCGGCGGTGTTCCCCCGCCGCCGAGTGCCGGTGGTCACGGCAAGACCAACCCCGGAGATCGCGCCTGGATCCCGCCCACTCGGGCTGCGCGACGGCTCGAGGCCAACGGTCGCGTTGTCGGCCGACTTCTACCGCCGACCGGGCGTGGGCGTAACGCAGCCGACGATGAAGCACCCCGCGGGCCAGTCGGCGAACGGCGGCGGCAACGGCTTCCCCAGGCAGGTGACCGGGTCGCAGCCCGGGTAGGCGTAGGGACCCAGTCCGAGTGCGGCGAGGGTGGCGTCCGGGTTGGTCATCATCGGGTCGGTGATGCTGACGTCGGGCAGCGGGACGTACGGTCCGGGGTCGGGCAGCGGCGGTTCCTGGAAAGCACCTGCGACAGCGCGCAGCACGTCGTACGCGAAGCCGACCTCGCCGGGGGTGGTCAACCCGGTCCAGCTGACCAGCAAGTTCAGGCTCGGGACGATGTAGTTGTCCTGGCGCATCATGCCGCTCATCTTCACCGCGTCGGTCGGTAAAGCGGGGAATTCCGGCGCGCATCCGGGGCCGTTGACCACGATCAAGAAGCCGTAGCACTCGTGCGACGGCGAAGGCATCGAAGCCTTCGCCAGGTAATCCGCCGAGACGACCCGAGTGCTACCCCAATTTCCCCGATCGGCGACCAGCAGACCGAGTTTCGCGAAATCGTCGGGCGCCATCACCAGATGCGCGTAGCCGTAGGTGTTTCCGCTCCGGTCGCGGGCCCAGTAATAGTCGCTGGACCGAATGCCCAACGGGTCGAAGAGTTTACGCTGCGCGTAGGCTTGGAAATCCTCGCCGACCGCCTGCTGTACCACGTAGGCGATGAGATCGACGGCCCGCTGGCTGTACTGCCACTTCGTGCCTTGCGGATGCTCGATCGGCATCGCCAAGGCCTGGGCAACCACGTTGGGATCGAGCTCCACCAGCCCGGTCACCCCTTCGGACACCACCGCGACATCGATGCCCGAGGACTCGGTGAGCAGATTCCGAACGAGGATCGCCCGATGTTCCGCATCGCCGAGGCCGGGCGGCAGATAGTTGTCGATGGGGTCGTCGAGCCGTAGCAGCCCTTCGTCCACGGCGACGCCCGCGACCAGCGAAACCACGCTCTTGGTCGCACTCCACAGATTCCACGGCACCGCACCGGTCCGCCCGTTCCGCGGCCCCGAGGCGATCAGACAATTGTTCCGAAATACCTTGAAATTCAGCCGATTCGGCGAATCGGCCGCCGCGATCGCCCGGCCCAACGCCGCCGAGTCCAGTCCGACCTCCTCGGGCGTCGCCGTCTGAAACTGCCGCCCCTGACTCACCGCGCAGTACTTCAACCCGCCGGGCTCCGCCGCGGCAGTGCCACCGAAACCACCGGCTACCACTCCCATTCCGAATGTGATAGCCAGTGCCACAACACTTTTCAGGGAAATCCGCATGGCCCGCCTTTCGCTCCCCGAGATCCGGTTGTGACATCGGCGTCCACCGAACCCCGTTACGCGAAAACACCCCTGCTCAGCGCCCCGAATTCCTTGGGCGAAACTTCCATGGGCAACCGATCGGCTCCGATGCGCCGCGGCGAATGCGGTGGCTGCGGTGCCCCCAGGCGGCACGAACAGCATCGACACAGAATGCAATTGACGCACGCTATGAGCTGTCTGGGCCGAGCCGTTGACACCGCTCACCCGATCGGTACTCAACCTGTCGGCATCCAACGATCGCTCATCGAGGTATCGACGCCCGGGGACTCTCCGGACTGGGCTGCCTGTCGGTGACCTCCAGTACGCGGTCGGCACCGATCACGCGGATTCGGAAACTACGCGCGGTATCGCCGGGTGCAGGATGGATACGGGGCCAGGGCGGTATAGGCTGGCGGGGCGGCCTCCGTTGCGGGTGGTCCGTTTACCGGCGGGGATCAACGCGCCCTCTGCAGCAGTGATCTTGCGGTGGAAATTCCTTTGGTCGAGAGCCTGGCCCCAGACGATCTCGTACACCTTGCGGAGTTCCGTGATGGTGAACTCTTGTGGACAGAATCGGGTGGCGAGCGTTGTGTATTCGAGTTTGCTTCGGGTGCGCTCGACAGCGTCGGCGACGATCCGCTTGTGGTCGAAGGCCAGCTCGGTGGCTGGGTTCAGCACTGAGTCGACGGACACCCATGCCGCGGCTTGCGCGTCGCCGCCTGCTACGGGAGTTGGAAGGTCGGGGATGAAGGCGAGGTAGCAGACCGTCACCACGCGCCTGCGCGGATCCCGGGTCGGTGAGCCATAGGTGCGGAGTTGCTCGAGATGAACGTGGCCCAGCTGCAGGCCGGTCTCTTCGGCCAGTTCTCGTTCAGCCGCCGCGTCCAGGTCCTCGCGGTTGTCGTCAAGGAATCCACCCGGCAGTGCCAGCAACCCCTGCCACGGCTCGGTTCCCCGTTCCACCATCAGGATCTGGAGGGTGTCATCCCGCACGGTCAGTATTGCGAGGTCCACCGCGAGAGCGACTTCGGTCGCACACCAGTTGCGTTCGGCCATAGCGTATCTCCTCTCCATCGACAGTTTACGTCCTATTGACGTAAACTCCTCCGGCGGATAGCGTCAGTAAACGGAGGTCTCGTGTGATCCTCCGTTTTCGATCAAGTTGGGGAGAGCAATGATCGTGATTCTGACCGCTCTGAACATCGAGCAGGACGCCGTGTTGGAGCATCTAGTCGACACCACCGTGCACGAGCACGACAAGGGCACCTTGTTCGATGTCGGCACTATCGCCGGGCATCCCGGGCATCGAGTGGCGGTGGGAGTCACCGGCGCGGGCACCACCACCGCAGCGGCGCTGACCGAACGCGCCCAAGCCGAGTTCTCGCCTGCTGTCATGATGTTCGTCGGCATAGCCGGTGGCCTGCGCGGCAAGCTGGATATCGGTGATGTGGTCGTGGCGACCAAAGTCCACTCCTATCAGGGTGGGCGCAGCGAAGATGAGGAGTTCCTGGTGCGGCCGCGGTCCTGGGAGCTTTCGCACCGGCTTGACCAGAAGGCTCGGCGGCTGTGCCGGGCCCATGCTTGGCGCGACTGGCTGCCCGAGCATGCACGCGCGGACGAACCAGACGTTGCTTTCGCGCCGATCGCGGCGGGGGACGTGGTGCTGGACTCCGCGACATCCGAGCTCGCCCATCGCATTCGTAGGTCTTTCAACGACGCGGTCGCCGTGGAGATGGAAGGATCGGGATTCGCGCATGCTGCGGCCCTCGCCGACCAGGTGCCTGCCGTGGTCATTCGTGGAATCAGCGACCTTGCCGACGGCACGAAGGCGAGCAAGGACCGGATCGGCGGTCAGCTCATCGCCGCTCGGAACGCCGCTGCGTTCGCTATTGCGCTGGCGGTTTCCCTCGAACCACAACCTGACTCGACGACAGCCGCTTCTGCACCGCAGGCTTCGTCCTTGCCGCCGATCCACAATACGATGACGGTAAGCGGCAATGCGCAGGTCGGCGAGCAGATCGGTGTGCAATTCAACGGGTTGCCAAGATGATTGGCGGCCACAGCGCTGCACCGCCCCACGTATCGGTGCACAACCACCTCAACGTAAACGACCACGCGCACGTGGAGCATCAGGTCGGTGCCCAATTCAACGACGTGGTCCACAATGCGGTGATCTACCAAACCTCTTCCGACGATTCACCGGACCGCATGCACACGGTGGCAAAGGAATTCCTCGCGGGCGGCAACCCTCGACGAGCCGAAGAAATCCTGCGCACCCTGCACCGCAACGGCCATGCCACTACCGAACGCTCCTACTTTTACGTCCTATCGGTACTCAGCGACCGGTCGTTCATCGAGATCACTTCTACACTCTCGGATGAGATCCACAACGCCATCAACGCGGCGGCGCGACAGTCCCGCGACGAGTGGCAGGAAGCACTCGAGGTTGTCGACCAGCTGCTGCGTTACGCCCACGCAGAATTCGGTGCGGGCGCCGTCGACGACGACCTCGCGACAGCACTGAAGATGTTCGGCGACCTGAGCGCGGATCGGCAGGACGAGATCGAAACGCACCTAAGCCTCATTCTCAACGGTGCTGTGCAGGAGTGGCTCACGGCTCGGCGAAAGCACCAGGTCGCTGCCGAACGGATGAGCGGCGACCGTGTCGGGCGGGCATGGAAGTTTTTCGAAGCCCACCCTCGCCATCCGGAGAGGTGGGTGACGACACCGGATCCGGCCAGTGCCACCGACTGGCGCAATGCTGCCCTCGGTTCGGTCGCAATGGTTTTCGCGGTCGTGACCATACTGATCGGTGAGGTCACAGCAAGTGGCGTGATAGGCGCAGCCCTCCTCTTGGCGGGGGGCTGCTTGACGGTGCGTTGCATGATCGAGTGGCAGACCCATGACCGGCATGTCCACAGCCTGTTGGCACGCCACCAGCTGCAGCCCTACCAGCAGGAAACAAGGTTCGACAATATGGTCGACCAGTGTTTCCGAGAACGGGAGGACCCCCGCCTGTGGGAAATCACCGCAGGCTATCGCGGATATCTCAAGAGCAGGTTACAACAGCAGTACGGCTACCAATGCCACCCGAGCGAGGTGAAATGGCTGGTCCGGTGGCATGTCCGGCGATTTTGTCAAGGAAACGCCCACCCCGCGGCGCAACCAGCCGAGGCACAGCGGGCATCGAACCTCCGAGCTCTCGGAGTAATCGTCTGGGTAGTCGTCCTAGCGATATTGATCCTCGTCGGCGAGATCGGGGCGTTCTTGCTCGCTATCGGAGGCTGGTGGGGGATCAGCGGCATCGCCCGGATCGCCTCCGTGCCCCGGACGCAGCGTCTGCTCGCTCAGGACGACGAGGCGGTGTTCGCCGACGAGTGGGCGCACTATCACGAATGGCTCCAGGTCCTGGCCGACCGGCCCAGTGACCCAGAGATGCAGCGCTGGCTGGCCCTGGACAAGGCACATCTGAAGAACGAGGCACTGAAACGAGCGGATCTGCGTGAGCGAGACCTGGTCACCTATGTCGTGCTGACCGAGAGGGCTCCCTTCGCACGAAGGAGCAGGATCACCGGAGGGCCGCCGCGGTACGAGGCGTATCTGGTCTACATCTTCCTGCTGACCAGGTACGGAATGCGAACTACACGAACCTATCTGCACCTTGCCAACGGCGACGTGCGCAACGAGCAACACCAGATGTGCACCTACGATGCGGTGGCTTCGGCCTCGGTCGCAGAGAAGGGTGTCCGCACCTTCCGGGCCGACGGCCGACCATCGATGGACAGCCGCGCAGGCAGGGTCTTCCGGCTGATCCTGCTCAACGGCACCTGCATCGCCGAAGTTCGGGAAAGCGGCCGAGCGACAGGCACCGAACCACCCGAATGGAACGATCCAGAAGACGTGGGCTCCGTCCCGACCGCCGGGTTCGACAGTGCCCTAAAAGTACTGGAAGCGGTGGCCACCGAGGGCAAGGACTGGATCACCCGTGACCGCGAGCGCAAACAGCGATGGGCACGAAACTGGTGCACCAGACCGCTTCCCGATGACGAGGCGGGAACACAGAGGAACTCCGGCCAGACGAACCCGGATGATCTGACACTGTTCTCTGCGTGATTTCGGCGGCGGGCGGGCCTTCTCGTCAGCGGCAGCGCGTTCGGAACATCCCGCGCGAATAACGGCAAACGTTGATTCCTCGCCGGTCGGGCTTCGAGGGTTCCATCATGCTGGCGGCTTGAATCCCGTGAGCTAAGGGAATCGACCTACCAGCGGTTATCGAGTGCCCCCAGTCGGACTCGAACCGACACTGAATGGATTTTAAGTCCACTGCCTCTGCCAATTGGGCTATAGGGGCGTGTGGTCAGCCTACCGACTCGTACGGCTGTACCGGAATTGGTGGCGCGGCGGGTCTCGGGTTGTGGGATCGGCGGGGGTTCAGGATACGCCGTGCCCCGCTGAATGGGCGGGGCACGGCGATCGGGTTATTCGGCGAGACTCTTGCCGAGTACGGAGTTCCTGCGGCTGTAGGCGAAGTAGACCACGAAGCCGAGGAGCATCCAGACGATGAAGCGCAGCCAGGTCTCGACCGAGAGGTTGAGCATGAGCCACAGGCAGGACAGCACACCGAGGATCGGGACGAGCGGCACCAGCGGGACGCGGAAGCCGCGCGGCAGGTCGGGGCGGGTGCGACGCAGGACGAGCACGCCGAGCGAGACCAGCACGAAGGCGAACAGCGTGCCGATGTTGACCATTTCCTCCAGGGTGCCGAAGTCCACGAAACCGGCGAGCACCGCGCAGGCCACGCCGACGATGACGGTCAGCCGGACGGGCGTGCCCTTGGACCCGGTGTGCGCGAGCGGCTTGGGCAGCAGCCCGTCGCGCGCCATGGCGAACAGCACGCGGGTCTGCCCCAGGTACATCACCATGACGACGGTGGTCAGGCCGGCGAGCGCGCCGATGGAGATGATGTTCTTCGCCCAGTCCGCGCCGTGCAGCGCGAAAGCCGTCGCCAGCGTCGCGTCATCGCCGGACAGTTCGGTGTAGGGAACCATGCCGGTGAGCACCAGCGAGACGGCGACGTAGAGCACCGTGACGATCAGCAGCGAGCCGAGGATGCCGCGCGGCACGTTGCGCTGCGGGTCCTTGGTCTCTTCCGCGGTGGTGGCGACCACGTCGAACCCGATGAACGCGAAGAACACCAGGCTGGCCGCCGCGAGCAGGCCGTACCAGCCGAAGTTGCTGTTGCCGGCGCCGGTCAGGAAGGAGAACAGCGACTGGCGGATGCCCTCGCCGCCCGCGCCCGACTCGGACGGCGGGATGTAGGGCGAGAGGTTCGACTTGTCGAAGTAGGTCACGCCGACGACGAGCACCACGGCGATGACGCCGAGCTTGATCGCGACCGCGATCGCCGACACCCTGGACGACAGCTTGGTGCCGACGGCGAGCAGCACGCCGAGCACCGTGATCAGGCTGACCGCGCCCCAGTCGAAGGTGACCGGCCCGAGGTCCACGACCGCGGGCCCGGTACCCATCACCTGCCCGAGGTACTGCGACCAGCCCTTGGCCACCACCGCGGCCGCGAGCGCGAACTCGAGGATCAGGTCCCAGCCGATGATCCACGCGGCGAGCTCACCGAAAGTGGCGTAGGAGTAGGTGTAGGCGCTGCCCGCCACCGGCACGGTGGAGGCGAACTCGGCGTAGCACAGCGCGGTGAGGCCGCACGCGATGGCGGCGAACACGAAGGCCAGCGAAACCGACGGTCCCGCAACGTTTCCCGCGGTGCGAGCGGTGAGGGTGAAGATGCCCGCGCCGACGACGACGGCGACACCGAAGATGGTGAGGTCCCAGGCGGTCAGATCTTTGCGTAGTTTCGAGTCTGGCTCGTCGGTATCGCGAATCGATTGCTCGACGGATTTGGTTCGGAATAGGCCATCTCGCCGAGACGAGCTCGAAATCGCCACGTGTTCTCCTTAAACATGATGAGGCAGGACGCCGGGGTTGCCGGGTGCCGCCGGTTTGCTAGTGGACGCCGGCCATGTAGCGACTGATCCACGGTCCCAGTGCCGCGACGATCAGTCCCACCGCTATCGCCACGGCCCCGGTGATGCCAAAGTAGGCGACTTCGTGCTCAGGGGCGTAAAAACGAGCAAGAACGCCCGACATCGACGTACCAATACCGACGGAAAAGAAGTACAACGCCATCATTTGCGCCCGGAACGCCTCGGGGGCGAGCTGGGTGGTGACCGCGAGCCCGATCGGTGAGAGCAACAGCTCGGAGATAGCGAACCCGGCCATGATCACCAGAACCGCCAACGCGGGCACGGACTTGTCGTCGAATCCGGCGAGCGGCACGAACAGCAGGAACGACAGACCCATGCCGACGACGCCCAGCGCGAACTTGCGCGGCGTGCTCGGCGCGCGGTTGCCGAGCTTGGTCCACAGCAGCGCGAACAGCGGCGAGAGCGTGATGATCCACACCGGCTCCACCGAGCCGATCCAGCTGGAGGGGGCGGTCCAGCCGAAGATGGTCCAGTCCATCCGCTCGTCGGAGTAGACGGCCAACACCGTGAAGATCTGCTGGAACAAGGACCAGAACACCGCGTTGGCGAGGAACAGCGGGATGAACGCCCGCACCCTGCTGCGCTCGACGGGTGCGACCTTGGCGCTGGTGAGCATGACGGCGAAATACCCGAGCGAGGCGACGGCAATCACCACCGTCGTCGCCTCGGGCAGGGTCTCCAGCGTGACCAGCCCGGTCGCGAAGACCACGACGACGATCACCGCGGCACCGAGCGCCACACCGACAGCGGGCCAGATCGCACTGCGCGGCAGCGGATTCGGCACCTCGCGGCCCGCGCTGCCGAGGTTGCGCCGGAAGACCACGTACTGGGTGAGGCCGAGCGCCATGCCGAGGGCGGCGGCGCCGAAGCCGTAGTGGAAGCCGAGGTGGGTCTGCAGCAGGCCGGTCAGCAGCGGTCCGGTGAACGCGCCGATGTTGATGCCGAGGTAGAAGAGCGTGAAACCGCCGTCGATGCGGGCGTCGTCTTTCGGGTAGAGCGTGCCGAGCAGCGAGGAGGCGTTCGCCTTGAGCGCGCCGCTGCCCAGCGCGACCAGGACCAGACCTACCCCGACCCCGGTCAGCCCCGGCAGCACGGCGAGGGCGATGTGCCCGGCCATGACGACCACGCCGCCGTAGAAGACGGTTCGTTCCATCCCGAGCAGCCGGTCGGCGATCCAGCCGCCGAGCACGGTGGACAGGTACACCAGACCGCCGTACGCGCCGACGATGCCGACGCCGGTGCTCTGCGCCAGCCCGAGGCCGCCGTCGGTCACCGAGTAATACAGGTAGTAGCCGAGGATCGCGAGCATGCCGTAGAAGGAGAAACGCTCCCACAGCTCCACGCCGAACAGGTTCGCCAACCCGATCGGATGGCCGAACAGAGTCCGAGCCGGGATCGGCCGCTCGGATTCCACTACTTGGGACATGCCCAGCACCTTGACACAAATTGCAACTGTGCAGCAACTCACCCGTTCCGACACGTTGGGGCGGCGTTTGCCCACGGCAGGGATAGCGGAGGCGCATTGCCGGGCGACGGCAGAGGTTCCCGCCTACCCTGAAGAGACGGACGAGCGAGATCCCAGCAACGCGACAGTCGGAGCCGGAAGGAAGCGATGCGCACATGTTGGATGCCGAACTGACCGTGCCGGTCGACCCCGAGCAGGCCTTCGCCGTCCTAGCCGACGGCTGGTTGTATTCCAGCTGGGTGGTCGGGGCCTCCCACATCAGGCAGGTCGACCCCGGCTGGCCCGATGTGGGCACCCGGATTCACCACAGCGTCGGTCTGTGGCCGCTGAACGTGCGCGACCACACCACCGTCCGCGACGTCGACCCACCGCGGATGATCGAGCTGGAGGCCCGCCTGTGGCCGGTCGGATCCGCCCGAATCTTGCTGGAACTCTCCGAAATTCAGCCCGGCACCACGCACATTCGGATGACCGAGCACGCCATGAGCGGGCCGGGCAAGCTGCTGCCGAGCCAATTGCAGCGGGCGGCGCTGCGGCCGCGCAACCAGGAGTCGCTGCACCGGCTGGCCGCGCTCATCGTCGGGCGTGCCGACGAGCGCTATCGGCCGACGGGCCCGACGTAGGGCAGCACCACCGCGCAATCGGCGGGTCGCGCGGCGGCCGGGTCGAGCGCGTTCAACACCTCGCGCACGGCCACCGGGTCGGCCGTCAGTTCGTAGTGCTCGGTGTAATCCGTGGCGCACAGGTCCTGCAGGACGATGTTGCGGACATTGGGGCCGTCGAGCAGGCCGGTGGTGTACGGCGTGGCGATCTGGTCGTATCGGGTGACGATGGTCGTGAAGTCGATGTCCGGGGCGATCGCGGGGTCGGGGTTGAGCACGTCCAGGAACGGCGATCCCGGCGACATCTGACAAGGGCCGCACCGCTCGGCGACCTCCTCGCGCAGCCCGAACGCGTCCAGCACCGAGGAGAACAGCGCGTCGGTGCCGCTGAGCGTCGATCCGTGCAGCGGCGCGGCCAACGCGATGTAGTCATCGATGGTCGGCACGCCACCGAGGTGATTGAGGTAGTAGAACGGGATCGCGCCGCCCATCGAGTGGCCGACGAGATCGATCTGCCGCGCGCCGGTCGCGGCCAGTACCCGGTCGACGAAGTCCGCGATCTGCCGCGCGCTGTCCGCGACCGGCGCGACGGCGCCGATCGGGCCGAGCGCGCCGGTGCCGTAGGTGGTGGAGAAGACGCAGTATCCGGCGGCGGCGAGCACCGGGGAGAGGGTGTTCCAGGTGATGGTGTCGTTGCTCAGCCCGTGCAGCAGCACCACCGGATTCGGGTGCGCGTCGCTCGGTCGGCAGGACCAGTCGTTGGCGCCCGGCGGGGCCTGGTTCGGGCCGGTGAGCTGGGCGGCGAGTCCGGACAGATAGCTGTAGGTCGGTAGTTCCTCGGCCGCGGCCGGACCCGCGGGCCAGCCCGCCACCATGGCCACCGCGGCCGCGAGCACCGCGATCCATCGTCGGGAAATTCGCATGGTCGATCTCCTCGTGAGGTACCGTCGGTCCGTCGTGACCGACCGGTCGGTCACACCGTAGCGGGTCGGTAGGATCTGCGATAGAGGGACGACGAAAGGGACCCGTATGCCACGTCCGGCCGAGCCAGGTCGCACCGCCCTGCTGACCGCGGGAGCCAGCGTCGCCGAGGACAAGGGGCTGCGCGGACTATCGATCAACGCGGTCGTGGAGCTCGCCGGAATGGCGAAAGGCACGTTCTACCATCACTTTTCGGATCGGCGGAGCTACGTCGTCGCGCTGCATCGCCGTTATCACGACGAGCTGACGCAGACCGTCGCCACCGCGATCGCCGATCTGCCACCCGGACCGGAGCGGTTGCGTGTCGGCGTTGTCGCCTACCTGGACGCATGCCTCGCGACCAAGGGGACGAAAGCCTTTCTCGCCCAATCCCGCACCGACACCGACCTGCTCGACGAGGTGCACGCCCGCAACCAGCTCGTCGCGGCATCGATCGAACCCGACCTCGTCGCGATCGGCTGGCCCGATCCGGGCGCGATCGCCCACCTGTTGGTCGCGATGGTCGCGGAGATCGCGCTCAGCGAGTTGTACGGCGAGGGACCGCGCGCCGACCTCCGCTCGGCCGCGCTGCTGCTGATCGAATCACCGCGCGCGCGAGCCGAATAGGCGCCCGATGCGCGCCCGCGCGGCGAGGCCCGCGCCCGGCACCGGACGCACCGCGCGCACCGGGCCCGCGCCCGTCCAAAAGCTCTCGCCGCCAGCCCGCAGCTGCGCAGGGCTCGGCTCACGGCTGCGGCGCTTCGGGTGGGTGAGCGGTCGAGCCGATCAGGCGGGCGGTTGTCCGACGCCGATCAGGCGATGGACAGCGCGATGCCGTCCAGAATGTCGTGCTCGCTGACGATCAGTTCGGTGATGTTGGCGCGCCGAGACAGTTCGTAGGCGAGCACCTCGGTGATGACGGCGCCACCGCCGATCACGTCGACCCGCCCGGGGTGCATCGGGCCGAGCGCGGCGCGCTGGTCGTGGTTCATCCCGATCAGCCGGTCGCAGACCTCGCGGACCTGGTCCAGCGTGAGCGCGGTCAAATGCACCCGCTCCGAATCGTATTCGGGCAGGTCGAGGGCGACGGCCGCGATCGTGGTCATGGTGCCCGCGACGCCGACCCAGGTGTGCGCGTTCTCGACGGGCACCTTGGCGAAGGCCTCGGCGAGCCGCTCGGTGGCGAATTCGCGGGCGGCGGTGACCTGGTCGGCGGTGGGCGGGTCGCCGGGCAGGCAGCGCTCGGTGATGCGGACGCAGCCGATGTCGGCGGAGAACGCGGCGTGCACGCCGTCCACGTCGCCGAAGACCAGCTCGGTGGAGCCCCCGCCCAGATCGACGACGACGAACGGACCTGCCGCGCTGGACAATTCGCCGATCGCGCCGGTGAACGACAGACGCGCCTCTTCGTCGCCGGTGATCACCTCGGCCTCCGCGCCAGGCACCACGGTGCCCAGTTCCGCGCGGGCCATGGCGAAGAAGTCCTCGCGGTTGGACGCGTCGCGGGTCGCGGAGGTGGCGACCATCCGCACCCGCGCGACACCGGCCTCCCGCATCATCGCGGCGTAATCCGCGAGCGCGACCCTGGTGCGTTCGATCGCCTCGGGCGCCAGCGAACCCGTCGCGTCCACGCCCTGGCCGAGCCGCACGATCCGCATCTCACGGTGCACGTCGGCGAGGCGGCCGTTCTCGAGCACGTCGGCGATCAATAGTCGGATGGAGTTCGTCCCGCAGTCGATGGCGGCGACCCGGTCACTCATGGTGTGCTCCGTCCTCGGGCTGATATGTCGGCCAGTCGGCCGGGATGGCGGTGCCGCGCAGTCCGTGATCGGCGGCCAGCGCCACCGCCTCGTCGCCGAACGGGTTGACGCCGGGCCCCTTGGCCAGGCTGTGCGCGATGAGCACGTGCAGGCACTTGACCCGTTCGGGCATGCCGCCGCCGGTGAAATCGGTGCCGAGGGATTCGATCGCGTTCCGCTCGGCCAGGTAGCTCTCGTGGGCGGCACGGTAGGCCGCGGCCAGTTCCGGATCGCGGGCAAGGCGCTCGGTCATCTCGCGCATCACGCCCGCCGATTCCTGCCTGCTCGCCTCGGCGGTCAGCCGGGGATCGGTCAGGTAGTACAGCGTCGGGAAGGGAGTGCCGTCCGGCAGCCGCGGCGCGGTCTTGACCACCGCGGGCAGCCCGTCCGGTGTGCGGTAGGCGACGGCGAGCACGCCGCGCGGCGCACGGCCGAGCTGTTCGGCGATGATCTCGAGATCGCGGTCTGTCGGTGCGGTCACCTGGGTCCTTCCGGTCCTGGCGGGGCGGGCGTCGTCGATTCGGCTGCGGGCGCGGGCTGCGGTTCGGAGAGGGTGCGCCACAGATCCGTGTACCACGGGTCGGGCGCCTTCGACCGCGGCGGCGCGGCCGGACGCGGCGGCGCTTCGATACCGGGCACCTGCACGATGTAGGGCGTCTCCCCCGGCATCACCAGCCGCAACCGGTCCCTGGCCTCCGAACGGATGTAGGCCGGATCCTGTTGCTGCGCACGGCGATCCCGCAGCCGGGCCAGATCGGCCTCCAGCTCCCTGCGCTCCTGGGCCAGCTGCGCGGCCTCGGCGCGCTGGCTGAAGTAGGTGCGCATCGGCACGGAGAGCGTCAGCGCCAGCGCGCACACCACGACCGCGAGAATCACCGCCTTGCCGGTGGACAAGCCGAGGATGGTGCGCTCGTGCTTGTCCGACCCCGCGCGCGGGGCTATCTTGCGCGGTCGCGCCTTCTTCTCCGCGGTCTCGCCGCGCCTGCGCGTGCGCTTGACCGCGGCGGGGCGGGCCGCGGTCTCGGTGTCCGCGCCCGCCCTCGGGCGTGATCGAGCGGCGCGCGACGTGCGGCGGTCCCCGCGTCCGGCCGGACTGGTCCCACGCGCACGTCGCTCGGTCATGCCGCTCCCTGTATCAAATTGCGGTGCTCACGCGGGTTGCCCCTCCGGGCCCGTCGCTCGCACCGCGGCTGTCAGCCCTCGAACGCGAAGCGCGGGAACGCCACGTCACCCGCGTAACGGGCGGAGTCGCCCAGTGCGTCCTCGATGCGCAACAGCTGGTTGTACTTGGCGACCCGCTCGCTACGCGCGGGCGCGCCGGTCTTGATCTGGCCGCTGCCGACCGCGACGGCGAGATCGGCGATGGTGGTGTCCTCGGTCTCGCCGGACCGGTGCGACATCATCGTCTTGTAGCCGTTGCGGTGCGCCAGCTCGACCGCGTCCAGCGTCTCGGTCAGAGTGCCGATCTGGTTGACCTTCACCAGCAGCGCGTTGGCCGCGCCCTTGGTGATGCCTTCTTCCAGGCGCTCCGGGTTGGTGACGAACAGGTCGTCGCCGACCAGCTGGATCTTGTCGCCGATCTGGTCGGTCAGCGCGACCCAGCCGTCCCAGTCGTCCTCCGACAGCGGGTCCTCGATGGAGACCAGCGGGTAGGCGGTGAGCAGGTCGGCGTAGAACTGGGCCATCTCGGCGGCCGTGCGCACCGCGCCCTCGAACTTGTAACCGCTGCCCGCGGTGTAGAACTCGGTGGCCGCGACGTCCAGCGCCAGCGCGACATCGCTGCCCAGCTTCAGGCCGGTCTTGGCGATCGCGGTGCTGATCAGGTCGAGCGCCTCGCGGGTGCCCGCCACGTCGGGGGCGAAGCCGCCCTCGTCACCCAGGCCGGTGGCCAGGCCCTTGGCCTTCAGCACCGACTTCAGCGCGTGGTAGACCTCGGCGCCCCAGCGCAGCGACTCCTTGAAGGTCGGCGCGCCGATCGGGGCGACCATGAACTCCTGGACGTCGACGCCGGTGTCGGCGTGCGCGCCACCGTTGAGGATGTTCATCATCGGGACCGGCAGCACGTGCGCGTTCGGACCGCCCAGGTAGCGGAACAGCTCCAGGCCCGAGGACTCGGCGGCGGCGCGCGCCACCGCGAGCGAGACGCCGAGCAGGGCGTTCGCGCCGAGGCGGGACTTGTCCGGGGTGCCGTCCAGGTCCAGCAGCGCCTGGTCGACGGTGCGCTGCTCGACCGCGTCCAGGCCGATGACGGCGGGCGCGATCTCGTCGAGGACGCCCTCGACGGCCTTCTGCACGCCCTTGCCCAGGTAGCGGTCGCCGCCGTCGCGCAGCTCGACGGCCTCGTGCTCACCGGTGGAGGCGCCGGACGGGACAGCGGCGCGGGTCAGCGTGCCGTCGTCGAGGGCGATCTCGACCTCGACAGTGGGGTTACCGCGCGAATCCAGGATTTCGCGTGCTCCGACCTGTTCGATGATGGCCACGAAAACGACACTCCTTCGGCTGCTGGCACGGTAGGTCTCACGGATGGGCCGTGCGGTGCCGAGCCTAGCGCCCCCGCCGCGTACGAGGTAACCGGCACTCCGGGGCACCGGTGCGGTCAGGCGCTCACACCCGGCGGCCGACGCTGTAGGCGGCGGCACGATCACGAACGGTCAGCAGGTAGCGGGTGGACTGGTTGTAGGTCATCAGCGCCTGCTGCCAACCGCGCTCGGAGGTGAGATCACCGCCGCTGGCGCACAGGTAGCGCGCGGCGGTGAGCGCGGCGTCATCGATGTTCTGCGGGTCGATCACGCCGTCGCCGTTGGCGTCGACGCCCCAGCGCTTCCAGGTTTCCGGGATGAACTGCAACGGACCGACCGCGCGATCGTAGGTCTGGTCACCGTCCAGTCTTCCGCCGTCGGTGTCGCGGATCAGCGCGACGCCCGGTGAGCCGTCCAGCGGGATGCCGATGATCGGCGGGACGACGGTGCCGTGATCGTCGACGTCGGAACCGCGGTGCGTGCCGTGCTTGCTCTCCACGCTGGCGATGCCCGCGAGGGTGGTCCACGCGATGCCGCAGCCGGGCCGCGACCTGGCCATCACCGCGGCGGCATAGCCGTACGCCTCCAGGGCGACATGCGGGATGCCGAGGGTGTCGGCCTGGTCTCCCGCCCAGCCGCGCAATTGCAGTGCGGTGCGGCCGGGTCCGTCCACGTCGATCAGCGGCAGCGGGGAGCCGGGGCCGGGCGGAATACCTTCCGGGATGGGCGGCAGATCGGGGCCGATGCCGCAACCGGCGAGCACCAGGGCCAGCAGTGCGGCGGCGACGGCGCCGGTCTTCTTCGGGAGCACTCTTCCATCATCCAGATCCGCGGCGGTGCTCCCGTTTCGCCCGTCGCGAAGATCACCCGCGGTCGTTCGCGGGCAGCGGTGAGGCGCGCGTCACCGCTCAAACCAGCAGATCATGGGTGGCCTGTTCGACGGGATTGGCGAGTACTTCGGCGGTGCGGCCGGATTCGACGATGCGACCCCGATCGAGCACGACCAGTTCGGCGCAGTGTCCGGCCACCAGATTCATGTCGTGAGTGATCACCAGCAGGGCGGTGCCGCGGTCGGCGCGAATCCGGTCCAGCAGGGCCATGATCGAGGCCGCGGTCGCGTGATCCAGGGCGGAGGTGATCTCGTCGCAGATCAGCACCGAGGGCTCGGCGGCGAGGGCACGGGCGAGCGCCACCCGCTGACGTTGGCCGCCGGACAGTTCGTGCGGGTACCGCGCCGCCAATGCCGCGGGCAGCTCCATCGCGTCGAGTAGTTCGGTGATCCGTTGCGGTGCCGCGCTTTTCCGGACGCGCGCGACACGGCGCAGCGGCCTGCCGAGGGTTTGGGCGACGGTGCGACGCGGGTTCAGCGCGGACATCGGGTTCTGCGGAACGAGTTGAATGCCGTTGCCGCCGCGCCCGATTCGCCGCTTACCGCCGATCTCGATCGGATTGTCCGCCACGAGGAGCGAACCGCCCTCGGCGGCGCGGAGACCTGCGATCACCCTGGCGAGGGTGGTCTTGCCCGCACCGGACGCGCCGACGACCGCGAGCGCGGAGCCCGCGGTGAGCGCGAGGTCGATGTCGGCGAGCACTTGGTGTTCGCCGATCGTGGCGCTGATTCCGCTGGCGCGCAGGGCGATCGGGGGCTGTGGGTCGCGGAGCGCGGCAGTCTCCGGTTCGGCCGACTGTGTCGCCGCTGCGTCCGGCCGTGCGGTGGATGCCTCGAGCGGGCGGGCATCCGGTCCGGTCTCGCTGCCGTCTGCGCGCGGCAGGTTCGGCCCTGTCGCGGCAGCGGCGGAGGCAGTGCCTGCGTCCGGGCGTGCCGACGAATCGGCATCGGCGGTCTCGTTGTCGGCCGCGGTGGTGTCGGCATCCGTGTGGGCGCGGGCGGTGCAACCCCCATCCTGCGCCGCGGAGCCGGTGCGGTTTGTCGCCTCGGCGATGCCTTCGAACAGCGGACCTGCGTCGGTTTGCGGCGCGGCGGTGGGCCACGGCGGAAAATGGCGGTCCGCGTGGGAATCCGGCGCGGCGGTGCGGCGCGGAGGCGTGCCGATCTCGATCACCTGGTCGGCGATGGCGTGGATGGCGGCGGTGTCGTGGCCGGAGAGGAGGATCGTGGTTCCGCGGTTCGCGAGATCGCCCAGGAGGGTGCCGATTTCGGAGCGTAGTGCGCCGTGCAGTCCCGCCAGCGGTTCATCGAGCACCAGAACGTCGGTGCGGCGGACCAGGGCTCTGGCCAGGGCGACCCGGCGTTGCTGACCGCCTGATAGTTCGGCCGGGCGGCGGCGCAGGTGCTCGGCGGAGAGGCCGACCGCCGCCAAGGCTTCGACAAGGGCGGATTCGGAGCGATCCTGCGCGACTTCGGCGAGCAGGGTTCGCACGCGCATGAGCGGATTCAGCGCGGAGCCGGGGTCTTGGCCGACGTAGGTGATGCGCGTACGCCGAAAATGCCGCAGCTCGGCCGGATCCAGTGCGAACACCTTCTGTTCGGCCACCGTGACCGTGCCCGCGGTCAGGACCGCTCCGGGCGGCAAGTGGCCCAGCAGCGCCCGCATCAGGGTCGTCTTGCCCGATCCCGACGGACCGGTCAGCGCGGTTACCGTGCCCGGCCGCATCCGCAGGGAAACAGGCTCGACCAACTCCTGCCCGGCCGGCCCTCGCACGAAGAGGCCGTCGACGATCACGAGCGCGTCCGGTTCGCTGCCGCCGTCGTGCGAGTTGCCACCGTCGCCGGACAATTCCGCCCCGGATCGAGCGGGCGTCGAGTGCGCCGGACTGGCGCCGACTCCACCGCGTGCGACGACGGGCGATTCGGGCATCGGACGCGGGACTGCGGAAGTCGCTGCGTAGGGTGCACTCTCGCGGTGCGCCGCCGATTCCGAGACGGCACTCGCGCCAGACATCGCATCACGACCGTTGTCCTGGCCCGTGACCTCCGACAGCTTCGCGGCCGCCGAACCCACCGCGACATCGGTCCCCTCGTCGAACACCGTGCTCGCAGCCGGGCCGGGGCCGTCACCCTGCCGGACACCCGCCGTATCGATCATCGCCGATACCCGTCTGCCGCGACCGAATTCGGTGACCGCGAGGTTCACGCTCACGGCGACGACGGCGATGGCGAGGCTCGGCGCGAGGACCGACCATGGGTTGAGCAGCATGCCGGAGGCGTTGTCGCGGACCATGACCGCCCAGTTGCTCGCGCCGAGGGTGGTGGGCAGGTGCAGGAAGGAGGCGGTGCTGACCAGGTAGACGGCGGCGACGAAGCGCAGGCCGAGTTGGGCGGCGAGCACTTCGCGCAGATTCGGCAGGACCTCACGAAAGACCAAGTGGGCGAGGGTTTCTCCGCTCGCGCGCGCCGCTTCGACGTAGCCGGTGGCCGCGACGCCCGCCGCGGCGGCGGCGAAGACCCGTGCGCAGTACGGCGCTCCGAACAGCAGCGCGACCGCGATCAGTCCGTAAACACCCGCGTCCGGCCAGGTCGTGAGGACGAGCAGGATGCCGAGCACCGCCGGGACCAGCATCGCGAGATCGGTCGCGGTCTCGATCACCGCACCGACCCGCGCCCGCAGTGCGGCGACCGCGCCGAGCACGCTCGACACCGCCGTCACCAGCACGGCGATCACGGCGGCGAGCAGCAGCAGACCCCAACCCCCGTACAGCAGATGGCTCAGCACATCGCGGCCGAGCCGATCGGTGCCGAGCGGGGCGTCGGCGCCCGGGTCGGCGAACGGTATGCCCACTGCCTGCTCGGCGGGCCGCGGCGCGAGCGCGGGGCCGACCGCGGCGATCAGGATCACCAGCAGACCGGGCAGCACCATCAGCAGTCGTAGCCGCGTCATCGCATTCCCCCTCCAACTCATCGCCGTCCCCGCAACGACCAGGCGCGAATTCCGTCGGCCACCGCCAGCATCAGCATGATGACCACTCCCGACAACGCGACCACCGCCGCGACCACCGACGTGTCGCGATCGGCCACCGACCCGGCGAGCACCGCGCCGAGACCCGGGTAGTTGAAGATGGTCTCGACCACCAGCGCGCCGCCCAGCAGCATGCCGACGGTGGTGGCGAAGCTGGCGACGATGGTCGGCGCGGCGAACGGCAGCAGGTAGCGGGTCAGCACGTGCGGTGTCGAAAGTCCGTCCAGCACCGCGCTTTCGACGTGCGGAGCGCGGGCGGCGTCGGCCAGCGCGGCGCGCACCACCCGGGTGTTCCAGCCGATCTGCGGGATGGCCAGCGCGAGCACCGGCAGCACCAGCATGTCCGCGCTCACCGGGAAGCCGGAGCGGCCGGTGAGGGTGACCGCGGGCAGCCAGCCCGTCGCCAACGAGAACACCATGATCAGCAAGGTCGCCAGCACGAACTCGGGAACGGCCGCCGCGACCGTGCTGCCCGGCTGCAACACCCGCGCGGCGACGCCTCGGGAGCGCGTCGCCCACCAAGCGCCGATCAGCACCGAGGCCAGGACCGTCACCGTCAGCGCTATGCCGCCGAGCAGCAGGGTCGGCGGAAACTTGGCCGCGAGCAGTTCGTTGATCGACCTGCCGCGCGCGGTACGGCCGAAATCGCCGGTCGCGACACCGGATATCCAGTCCAGGAACCGCACGACGATCGGCCGGTCGAGTCCGAGTTCGCGCTCCTTCGCCGCGACCTGCTCCGGTGTCGCCTCCCTGCCGAGGACCGCGCGGGCGGTATTGCCCGGCAACAGATCCACGGCCACGAACACCGCGGCGAGCAGCGCGAGCAGCAGGGCGACGCGCCGGAGCAGAAGTCGGGCGAAGGTCGTCACGCCAGCCAGACCCGTTCGAGCTGCACCCGCCCGAAGCCACCGAGCGTCGGCAGGTCACGCACCGCGCTGGTGGCGATATCGATGCCGTCGGCCATGCCCCACACCAGGTAGCCGCCGCGCTCGTGCTGGATGGCTTGCACACGGCGACTGGCCTTTTCGACCTCGGCCGGGTCGGCGGCGGCCAGCGCCGCGGCCGTCGCGGCATCGAATTCGGTGTCCTTGAAGGCGGTTTCGTTGCGATTGGAGCCGCTGGACATGAGTTTGCTCGCGTAGAACATCGTCGAATCGTTGGTGCCCCAGGAGACGGTGTAGAGCGGGGCCTGCAACCAGGTGCGGTCGTAGAAGGCGTTGGACTCCTGCTCGACCACGTCCAACCGGAGACCGATCTCGGCGAGCTGGGTGGCGATCACCTTCGCCGACTCGACCTCGCCAGGCGCCTCCGGCTTGGTCACCAGCGGGTAACTGCGTCCGGTGTCGAAATTCGCCTCGCGCAGCAGGGTTTTCGCGCGCTCGATATCGCGCGTGCGCTGCGGGATGCTCGCGTCGTACGTCGGGTCCGCCGTACCCATTATGTCGTTGGCGATCGTGCCGTAGCCCGAATGCACCTGATCCACCAACGCCTTTCGGTCGACGCCGAGCCGCACCGCGGTGCGCACTCGCGGATCGGCGAACGGGCCGTCGGCGGTGCGCATCGCCACGCCGAGCATGGTGTCGTTCGCGCGCCGCACCACTCGAAGATCACCGCGACCCTCCGCGGTGCGGCCCGCGATCGCGCCGACGTTGGACGCCAGATCGATCTGCCCGCCGAGCACCGCATTACCCAGTGCCGTCACGCTTTCGAACATCGTCACCTCGATGGCGTCGAGCAACGGCAGTCGCGGTTCCGCGCCCGCGCCGTGCCAGTTCTCGTTGCGCACCAGCCGGGCGTTGCCGCCTTGGAAGGACTCGAGCCGGAACGGACCGGTGCCGTTCGCCTTGGTGAAGTCCGTAGTGTCCTTTCTCACAGTGAACGTCATCAGCCGAATCAGCAGTGGCAGTTGGGAATTCGGCTCCGGGACGGTGAGCACGACCCGGTTCGGGCCGTCGGCGGCGATGTCCTCGGCCGCGACGGGCATCTTCGACGCGCCGCCCACCGAGCGCAATCTGCGCAGCGACCACACCACGTCCTCGGCGGTAACCGGCGCTCCGTCGTGGAAGGTGGCGCCCTCCGCGACGGTGAACGCCCAGCGTCGCTGCGCAGCATCCGACTCCCACGAAGTAGCAAGGCGCGCAGCGGTATTCGGCTCGGCGGACGGCACGGTCAATGCGTCGTAGACAAGCGATGTGATCAGAAAATCGCTGGCGTTGCTGAGGTTCGCGTGCGGGTCGCGTTCGATGCGCGCCGCGGTGCCGAGCGCGCCGACACGCAGGGTTCCGCCGCGCCGCACGGGGCCGCTCGGATCGACACTGTCGGTACAGGCCGCGACAAAAAGTAGCGCTCCGACTCCGGCGCTCGAGCGCAGAAGTTGCCGTCGGTTGAAACCCATCCGTGCCGCCTTCCCTCATCGTTCACTGCGGGTCCGAGACCCGACACTACAAGGCTAGGACAGGCTAGCCTAAATACACTGCCTACCAGTGCGTATCCGCCGATCAGCGCACGGACGCGAGCGCTGGGCGGCAGTTGCCGACGAATGTCCGGCGCACGCCCCGAGCCAGACCTAGGCTTTTCGATACGTTTTCGCTATTTTCCCGACTCGCTTAGGTTAGCCTTGCTTAAGCGCACGAGAAGCGCTAGCTTCGCAGATCGAATCGTCCCCACCCGCTTTTCGACCCGATGCGAAGAAGGGAATCCCCGGTGAAAAGCGTTCTCTCCGAACGTAAGACGCTTCACCCGCAGGACATCGAACGACGCGAGCTGCCCCCGGACGCCGGGCGTGCGGTGCGTGAGCTCGCGCGTGAGATTTGTAGCACAATTCACCGCCGTCCCGGCGGCGCGGCCACGATGACGCGGACGTTGGTCGATCCGGCGCTCATCGCGCTGGTCGAAGCGGGCGCGCACGAACTGCCCGACTCGGTCCGGCTCGCCATGCGCCCGCCCGCGGGCCGCGCGGGCGCGACCATCGTGCGCGGGCTGCCGTTGACCGACGACGAGTTCGGTCCGACGCCGCCGAGCTGGCGCGAAGCCGCCCGGTGGAGCGGCGATCCGCAGCGCGGCAACTCCTTTCAGCTCGACGTCGCCATGCTGCTGCTCGCGCGCTGCGCGGGGGAACCGTTCGGCTGGTCCGGGCAACAAGACGGACGCTTGGTCAACAACATCGTGCCCACGCCGGGCCACGAAGACGAGCAGTCCGGCGCGAGCAGCAAGACGCTGCTCAGCCCGCACACCGAAGACGCCTTCCACCCCGACCGCGCGAACCTGCTTGTGCTCGCCTGCCTACGCAATCCGGACATGGTGGGCACCACCGTGTCCTCGGTGCGGCAGGTCGAACTGACCGAGGACGAGTACCGGCTGCTAGGCACCCCGACATTGCCGATCCTGCCCGACGTCTCCTACGGCAGCGGCCACGAACGGTTCACTCCGCCGCCTATCCCCACGGTGTGGTCCGAGTCCGAAACCGGTTCGGGAACAACGGATCCGACTCTGCGCTACGACCCGGCCTACACCCCGCTCGACGACGCGGACCCCGATTTTCGCGCCGCCTACGCCCGGCTCACCGCGGAACTCGAACGGGTGTGCCACACCGCCGCCCTGGCGCCCGGCGAATTGTTGCTGGTGGACAATGACGTAGCCGTGCACGGTCGGGTACCGTTCACCGCGCGTTACGACGGCACCGACCGCTGGCTCAAGCGGGTCAACATCCGCCTGCCCGAACGTCGGCGCCGAGCCGCCGAGGCCCATGAGAATGGTTACGGGCAACGAACAGTCGCCCCGTTCCGAATGGGAACTGGCCGAGCGGATGCAGAGCGGGACACAACACCAGATGATCGAGGAACCGTTGAACACTCGTGATCGGAGCACGCCGCTGCGCGTGCTGAGCCGAAGCGACCTCGCCGACGTCCCCATCACGCCGGGCGACGTGGTGCGTGCGGTCGAAGACGCGTATCTGGCTTTCGCGGCGGGAGATTCGGACAATCCGCGCAAATTGAGCGTCGCCAATCCGGACGGCTGGTCGGTGGCCTACGCCATGCTCGGCCGCGACGGCAGGCGGCGCGTGGTCGCCATGAAGACCTCGTACAAGTTCGATCCGGGCCACGACCGCAGCACCAAGCGGTACTACACGACCATCACGCTCTACGACGACAGCACCGGCGCGCCCATCGCCATGATGGATTGCGCGCGGGTCGGCGCGCTGCGCACACCGGCCGTCTCCGCGCTGCTGGTGCGCGAGACCATGCGCCGCGGTGCGGAGAGCGTGCTGCTGATCGGCACTGGAACCCAGGGCCGCAACGCGCTGCCGCATCTGCTCGCCGCGAATCCGCAGCTGCGCAAGCTGATGGTGTACGGAACGCACCCGGACGGTCTCGCCGCGGTGCATCAGCAGCTCGCCGAGCACAATCCGCAGGCGCTGCTGGAAACCGTCGCCGATCCGCGCGCCGCCGCGGCCCACGCCGACGTGGTGCTGGCGACCGCGGGCCCCGGCACCGAAGTGGCCTTGGAGGCCGAGGATCTCGCGCCCGGCTCGACCGCCGTGCTGGTCGGTTACGGCCTCGCGCCGTCGGCGCTGGTCGAGGCGGACCGGGTGGTGGCGACGAGCGCCGAACAGATGCAGCTCACCGGCACCGACATGGTCGGCCCGGACGGCACGCTGCGCGCGGTCGACGCCGAACTGCCGCAGATCCTCAATCGCAGGGCCGTGGCGCGTCGCTCGGACGAGGAGAAGATCTTCGTCTACAACAGCGGCCTCGTCCTCACCGACGTCGCCGTCGCGCACGCGCTCGCCGAACGCGCCATCGCCGAAGGCCGCGGCACGGAGGTGCCCCTGTGGGATTAGAGGCCGCCGTCGAGCCGGAGGTCGTCGACCCGGACGCCATGGTGCTGTTCGACATCGCCGCGCCCCGCAAGGCGAGAGGCGGTGCCCGCGGGAGCCGAACCCGCGAACATGCCACGCCCCGCCCGGCCGACGCCCTCGCGGACACCGTGGCGCCAACCGACTTCGGCACGCCGCCGATCCTGTCCGACCCGCAGACGTCCGACCAGATCACGCCGCCCGAGACCGGCACGGCCCTTCGCCGCAACGGCACAACGCCGCCCGACACGGAAACGTCACCGGTCGGCGCCGCCTCCTCGCCGCCCGACGCAGACATGCCGCCACCCGATGCCGAAGCGAGGGCGCTGGAGGCCACCGCGCCGCTTCACGCGGACACGCCGGTCCTCGCGGACGCCGAGTCGAGTCCGCTCGACACAGGAGCACACGGGCTCGGCGATGACGGATCACCATTCGATACCGAGGCAACACAACTCGACGCCGACACATCCGCCCTCGACCACGGCGTAAAGCACCCCGTCGACACCGATGCGCGGACACTGGCCCCTGAAGGGTCGCCCTTCGATACCGAGGCGGCGGCGCCCGAGGCAGACTCGTCGCCTGTCAATACCGCAGCGACGGCGCTGGAGGCCACCACCACATCGCCGCAGGCGGAAACGCCGTCCCCCGCGGACGCCGAGGCGAGTCCGCTCGACGAGGGTGCGTCAGCACTCGGTACCGAAGCGACAGCGCTCGAGGACGGCACGATGTCGCCGCAAGGAGACGTCCCATTCACCGCGGACGCCGAAGCGGAGTCGACCGGCGAAGCGCACACCTCGGACCCCGACGAGTTCGACGACTACCCCGAACCGGACTGGGACGACACCGATTCCGACGTCTTCCTCGAGCTGCTCGTCGAGGAGATCGCCGACGAACCGGCCGAGCGCGCACCGGGCGTCGTGGCTCCCGCGATGCCCGCGCACATCGACGACTGGGAGCGCCGGGTGCTCGCCGACCCGCACCTGCTCGCCGATATCGCGTTCGCGGTCGGCGGACCGTTCCATCTGATGTATCCCGCGCGGGTGGCGGAGAACATCCGCGGCTTCCGCGACGCGTTCGCGCGGGCGGGCGTCGACGGGCTCGTCTACTACGGCAAGAAGGCGAACAAGGCAGCGTGCGTGGCGCGGGCCTGCGCGGAGAACGGCGCTGGCGTCGACGTGTCCAGCGTCGGCGAGCTGACGGCGGCGCTCGCGGCGGGTGTGCGCGGTGGCGAACTGATGGTCACCGGCCCGGCGAAGTCCGACGACCTGCTGTGGCTCGCCGTGCGCCACGGTGCGCTGATCGCGGTGGACAGCCTCGGCGAGCTCGACCGCCTCGGCGCGATCGCCTCCGCCGCGAATCCGGCGAGGGTGCTGCTCCGGGTGCTGCCCGCGGGCTCGGCCAGCCGGTTCGGGATGACCGAGGACGAGCTGGACCGGGCGCAGTCGGTGATCGCAGCGGCCGGACCGCGCGGACTGGAGCCGATTCAGTTGGAAGGCTTCAGCTTTCACCTCTCCGGCTACGACGCGACCGCCCGAGCCGAGCAGGCCGCCGACCTGATCGACCGCTGCGCGGCGGCGCGCGAACTCGGCCATCCCGTCGGCACCATCTCGATCGGCGGCGGATTCGGCGTCGACTACGTGCCGGAGCGCGCGTGGCGCGAGTTCACCGACGGCGTCGACCGGTCGTGGTTCCACGCCGGGAAGTCGTTCGGTTCGTACTACCCGTACCACTTCCCCGCGCCGGGGCCCGCCATGCTCTCGGAGATCCTTGCCCACGGTGACCTGGCTCGCCGCCTGCGCGACAGAGATATTCGCCTGGCCGTCGAGCCCGGCCGGGCGCTGCTCGATCGCGCGGGCAGCACCGTCTTCCGTGTGCAGGGCAGCAAGATCCGGCACGCCGACGGGCAGCCGTACCAGCTGCTCACCGTCGACGGCACCAGCCTCAGCCTGTCCGAGCAGTGGTTCGACAGCGAGTACCTGCCCGATCCGGTGCTCTGGCCATCGAGCTCCGGCGAACCGACGCCGACCAGCGTCGGCGCGGCGAGCTGTCTGGAATCCGACATGCTCAGCTGGCGGCGCGTCCCGCTGCCGAGGCGAGCCGAGGAGGGCGATCTGCTCGTCTATCCGAACACCGCCGGCTATCAGATGGATTCGAACGAGTCCGCCTTCCACGAACTGCCGATCCCGCCGAAGGTCGTGCTCTCCGACGGCCGGGAAGATCGGCTGCGCTGGACGCTCGACGCCGGGTAATCAACATCGAGAACGACAACTCACCATCGCACCGCGCTCACCGCAACCTCGCAGCGCGGGCAGGCGATCCCTGAGCCGGGTCGCCCCTGGATAGGAGACTTTCATGCCTGTCGTCACGCGCGTGACGGACCTGATCGGTCGCACACCGCTCTTCGAGCTGGCCACCACCGCGACCGGCACCCGATTGCTGCTCAAACTCGAACAGTTCAATCCGACGGGCGCGGCCAAGATCAGGATGGCGCGCGAGATGGTGCTCGACGCCGAGCGGCGCGGTTTGCTGCCGAGTGGCGGGCATATCATCGAATCCACGTCCGGTAACACCGGGCTCGGCTTGGCGGTGGTTGCTGCCGAACGCGGGTACCGCTTCACCGCCGTGGTCGACCACCACGCATGTAAGGACAAGCTGCGCGCGATGCGAGCGATGGGTGCGGAATTGGTGTACGTCGCCGACGAGGGCGACGACAACCTGGCCACTTCGGCGCGGGAGGACCTCGCCGAGGCGATGGCCGCCGCGCAGGACGACGCCTACTTCACCGAACAGCACAACAACGACGCCAACGCGGTCGGCTACTACGCCGTCGCCGAGGAGTTGCTCGAGGACGTGGAGCGGGTCGACATCCTGCTCTCGGCGGTCGGCACCGGCGGTTCGCTGTTCGGCACCGCGACCCGGCTGCGCCAGCTGGGCTGTCCGCCGCACGTGATCGGGGTGGAACCGGTGGGTTCCATCGCCTTCGGCGGGCCTGGCGGACCGTATTGGCAATCCGGCACGGGCACGCCGCCCGGCGCCACCATCGGCACCGCGGTCGACTACTCGCTGCTCGACGAAGGCGTGAAGGTGTCCGATGTGGCGGCCTTCGCCACCGCCCGCGCCGTCGCCAAGAAGCTGGGCCTGATGCTGGGCGGTTCGGCGGGCGGCTCGGTGTACGCGGGGCTGACCAGGCTCGAGCAGTTCCCGGCGGGCTCGACGGTGGTCACCATCGTCTGCGACGGCGGCGAGAAGTACCTGGACACCGTCTTCGACGACGACTGGATGAACGAACGCGATCTGCTCGACGCCGACTCCGAGCGCGAGGTGCTCGGTCTGCTCGATCGCTACTCCCCCGCCCGCCGAAAGCAGTTGGTGGAGGCGCGGTGAACCTGGGTGAGTTCCGCGCAGACGGTCGTCGGCTCGCCGCCCTCGCGACGCCGATCGCACTGACCCAGCTGGCCCAGATCGCGGTCTCCACGACCAACATCGCGCTGATGGGCACCCTCGGCGTGCGCCAGGTGGCGGCGGGCGGCCTGGCGATCGTGCTGTTCAACCAGATCCGGACGATGTGCGTCGGATTGATCACCGGCACCGGCAACCAGATCGCGTCGGCGGTGAGCGCGGCGGACAAGCGCGGCGATTCCGCCGACCGCGAGGTGCGCGAGGTGGTCCGGTCGAGTTTCCTCATCGCGACGGTGGCCGGTCTGCTCGGCGGCGCGGTGCTCATCGGGCTCGGCTGGTCGTTGCAGTGGCTCGGCCAGGACGCCGGGGTGCTCGCCGACGCGCGGCCGCTCATGGTCGCGCTGGCTCCTGGGCTGCTGCCCTGCCTCTGGTTCCAGGTGCTTCGCCAGTACACGGTGGGCATGCAGCGTCCGCAGGCTCTGCTGCTGGTGACGCTGGGTTCGGTCGCGCTGAATCTGGGGCTGGCCCTCACCTTCATCCACGGCTGGGCCGGTTTGCCCGCGCTCGGCCTGACCGGCATCGGCGTGGCGACCTCGCTGGTCTTCCTGATCACCTTCGGCGTGTTCTGGGCGATGGTGCGCCACGATTCGCGACTCGGTCCCACCCTGTCGATCCGGCCGTGGCCGGTGCACCGTGCGACGGTGGTCTCGGAGCTGAAGCTCGGCACTCCGATCGCGCTCACCTACGGGTCCGAGGCGGGCATGTTCTCGGTGCTCGCGCTCGTGATGGGCAGCATCGGACCGGCCGCGCTGGCCGCGCACAACGTCGTCTACCAGATCATCTACATCGTGTTCCAGGTGGCGATCGGGCTCTCGCACGGCGCGTCCATCCTGGTCAGTCACGCGGAGGCGCGCGACGAATACCAGCACGCCAAGGCGCTGGCCTGGCTGGCGCTGCGCTACGCGGGCATCGTCGCCGCGATCACCGGCGCGGTGTACGTGCTCGCGCCGGGCGCGGTGCTGCGCCCGTTCCTGGAGCCAGGCGACACCGCGACGATCGAGATCGCTCGAACTCTGCTGCTGATCGGCATCGTGTTGCAGTTCTTCGACGCCGCGCAGAACATCGGCACCGGCTTGCTGCGCGGGCTGAAGGACACCAAAGCGGGTTTCCGACTATCGCTGATCGGCTATTGGATGGTCGGCCTGCCCACCGCCCTGCTGCTGGCTTTCCCGTTGCACCTCGGCGCCGCGGGCGTCTGGTGGGGGCTCACCGCGGGGTTGGCCGCCACCGCCGTCCTCATGGTGCGGCGCTACTTCGGTCTACTCGACGACATGGCGCACGCGTACCCGCAACGCCTGCCGGAGAAGCTGTCGAGCCCCAGCTGATCTCGCCGGGGCCGACCGCTCAGATGTTGACGCCGTAATCGCGGGCGATGCCCGCGAGACCGGACGCGTAGCCCTGGCCGATGGCGCGGAACTTCCACTCGCCGCTGTGCCGGTACAGCTCGCCGAACACCATGGCGGTCTCGGTGGACGCGTCCTCGGTGAGGTCGTAGCGGGCCAGTTCGGCGCCGGTGGTGGCGTCGACGACGCGGATGAAGGCGTTGCGGATCTGACCGAACGACTGCCCCCGCGCGTCGGCGTCGTGGATGGACACCGGGAAGAAGATGTTGGTGATCGCCGGCGGCGTCGCCGCGAGATCGACGTTGATCACCTCGTCGTCACCCTCGCCCTCACCGGTGAGGTTGTCGCCGGTGTGCTCGATGGTGCCCTCGGGCGAACGCAGGTTGTTGTAGAACACGAAGTGCTGATCGGAGAGCACCTTCAGGTTCGGGCCGGTGGCCAGTGCGCTCGCGTCGAGGTCGTAGTCCGCACCGGTCGTGGTGCGCACGTCCCAGCCGAGTCCCACCGCGACCTTGGTCAGGTTCGGCGCCTGCTTGGACAGCGAAACGTTTCCGCCCTTGGCGAGTGTGACGCTCATGATCCCTTCCCGTACGGCGCGCGGGCGCCGCCTTTCTCGTTGTACCGGTTCAGTTCTGGTCGTCGGACCAGCCGCGCAGCGTGGCGACGCGGCCCTGCAAAGCGTGCAATTCGCTCGCGTCGAGCACGGTGCGCTGGATGCTCTTGTCCACCGTGAACGCGGACTGGCGGTGATCGTCGATCACCGCGACATCGATCTGCACCGCGACGTAATCCTCGGCGTCGGGCATCTGTTCGGCGATCACCTTGGCCGTGCCACGCGCGCACAGCGCGACATTGCCGCCGCCGAGGATCAGCAACGCGACCTCGGGCCGTTCCCGCAGCCGGGCCAGCGAACCACGGTCGAACTTCAGGCTGATCAGAATCCGCCGGTCACCGGCGCGCACCGGCCAGGAGACCGGAATCGCATGCGGCGCCGGGTCGGTGGTGACCAACACGGCGATCGTTTCCTGCGGCCATTCCGGCAACACGTCCAGTTCGGGATGATCGGTCGAGTGGTCTTGTCGTTGCGCAGGGCTCGCTCCGGCTGCCATCTTCGTCACCTCATGGATCGTCGCGCGCGACGGGCTGTGTCGCACTGATAGCAGTCTAAGGTGCTGGGACACATGCGCGCTGGCGCTGTGCCGTTTGTCCGGCGGGACCTTGGGTTCTTTCACCGAAGCGGTTGCTGTTCGTCCGCTTGCGTTGTGTCACTTGCACGCTGGGGTAGGCAAACCTAATTCCGGCACACTCCGCGCAACGCCCCGGTGAATCGATGAAGCGGCGAGTTCGTTCAGGCCGAAGCGAATTCGAGAACGGGCAGCGTCCGCGCCCACTCACGCGCCATGTCGCGCACGCGCACCTCGGTGGACGCGTCGTGGCGCGCGTGCTCGCCGACCTGGGTCGCGCCGCGAGCGGTCAGCTTCTCGGCCGCGATCTCTCCGCCGCGGTTGAAGGTGTCGCCGTAGACGGAATCGCCGAGGCCGAACACCGCGAAGCGCAAACCGGTCAGATCGGGCGTGCGCGCGTCGAGGGCGTCGAAGAACGGCTCCGCGCCGGTCGGCAGATCACCGTCGCCGTAGGTCGAGCAGACGACGACGTGGAAGGCGGCGACGTCCAGATCGTCGACGTCGAAGTCGGTCATGTCGTAGACCGAGACGTCGTGCGCGCCCGCCAGCTCGTCCGCGACGCACCCGGCCGCGGTTTCGGAAGTGCCCATCTCCGACCCGAACAGAATGACTACGCGCACCGCGCCCGCTCCTTCCCGGCTCGCGCCGATAGCCGCTTTTGATTTGGCAAGGCTACCCTAATTCCTGTGCGGATGGACGCCGTCGCGGCCCGGTCCGGTATCCGTGCCCGTTTTCGATTGACGGACCGTCGCCACGGATGCATCATTCAGTAGCAACCCCCTGTTCAGCGGGGGTTCTCCGATAAGCCGGCCGATGACTGTCCGGCCTTGCGTGTTGCTCCCGGCCGCGCTAGGTCCCATCGCCCCGCGAGCCCGGTCAACACTCCCCATCCATACGAACGCTTCCCGCGTCCGGCCGTGAGTGAGGTGAGAACGATGGTGTACCGATCGTCAGGACTTCCGCGAATCACCGCGTTCCTGCACTACGGCAGGGCTCCGCATTTCTGACTCCGCACCGCATCGGGCACGTCCTGCGACGCGTCGGCGTCGCCGGGAACTCGCTCGGCTCCCGGTGCGGTGCGGGTGAAAGTACGGGCGCATCGTCGGAAACGGCCCAAAGGGAGGCGAATATGGACAGGGCAGTGAATCCAGGGGGTTGGGATCCCGGCACGGCTCGGGTGGGATACGACACCGTCGCGATCGCGGCGAGCAATCTGGCGGTCTCGGAGGCCGCGATCGCGGATCTCGGTTACCTGCGCGGCCAGCTCGCCGCGGCGGAGGTGCCGTTTCTGCTGATCAAGGACAGCGGGCACCGGCTGATCCTGGCCGCCGACGCGGCGCACCGCGGCATGGTGCATCGCGTGACGGACGCCGCGCGCGCTGCGGGCTTCGCGGTCGCGGAGGTCGGTCACCAGGTTTTCCGGCTCGGCCGCGACGCCGATCCGGCGCATCACGTCGAGCTGGAGCTGTGGGAGTACCACGGCGACACCGTCGAATGCCCGCGGCCCAACGCGTTGACCCGCAGCGTCTTCGACCTCGCCGACGTGGAGTTCACCCAGATCCGGCTGTTCGACCGGACGTGGCCGACCCTGGCCGACATGTTCGCGCCGCAGGCCACCGATGTCGCCTTCGACATCGACATCGTCTTCTCCTGGGTGGACGGCTCGGACCCGGAATTCCGCGCCAGGCGCGCGGGCCTGATGACACAGGTCGTCGTCGGTGAGGGCGACGACGCGGACGCCAGGATCCGCCAGATCGACGAACTGAAGTACGCCATGCGTTCGGTGCACAAGAACGCGCCGTGGATCCGCCGCATCTTCGTCGCCACCGATTCGGCGGTCCCCGACTGGCTGAGCGAGCACCCGAAGGTCACTATCGTGCCCGCGATCGAGCACTTCAGCGAGCCCGCGGCGCTGCCGACCTTCAACTCGCACGCGGTGGAATGCCAGTTGCAGCACATCGAGGGGCTCAGCGAGCACTTCCTGTACTCCAACGACGACATGTTCTTCGCCAGGCCGGTGCGGCCCGAGATGTTCTTCACGCCGGGCGGCATCAGCCGGTTCATCGAGGCGGACACCCGCATCGGGCCGGGCCGGAACAACGAGCGCCGCAGCGGATTCGAGAACGCGGCTCGGGTGAACCGCGCGTTGCTCGCCGATCGCTTGGGTCACGTCATCACCCGGCACCTCGAGCACACCCCCGCGCCGTTGCGGCGCAGCGTGCTGCTGGAGATGGAGGCGGAGTTCGGCGCCGACTTCGCGCGCACCATGGCCAGCCGATTCCGTTCGGCCACCGACATTTCCGTCACCAACTCGCTGTACCACTACTACGCGCTGCTGACCGGTCGCGCGGTACCGCAGGAGGCGGCGCGCATGCGCTACGTCGACACCACGAGCCGCGACGGGCTCGCGCTGCTCGACCACTTGGCCGCCGTGCGGGACGTCGACTTCTTCTGCCTCAACGACGGCAGCTTCCCCGAGGTGCCGGAATCCGAACGAGTCCAACGAGTTTCGGAATTCCTCGCGGACTGGTTCCCGGATCCGGCGCCATGGGAACGGCTCAGTGCACCGCCTCGTCGTCCGCTTCCGGAGTCGGCTCCCGGCGCCGCATGACGTGCGGGATGCGGCCCGCGGGTGGAATCGCGATGCCCGCCTCGGCGAGTTTCGCCGCCGCCTCCTCGGGGGTGGCGGGCTCGCCGACGGTCGCGCCCACGTCGATCGGGACCACCGAATGCACGACCGTGTCCGGATAGACGTGCACGAAGTTGAAGGCCTGGGCGCCGTCGCGGCCGCGCAGTCCGCCCGTCGCGGCGGCCAGATCCTGCGTGTAGCAGGTGGACGAGGCGACCGAGACCGGGATGCCCGCGAACGTCGCGTAGGTGGAGAAGTGCACGTGACCGGCGAGGATCGCGCGCACGTCGGTGCCGTCCAGCACGTCGGCGAGCCTGCGCTGGTCGCGCAGCTCCACCGTGACGGCCAGGTCGACCACGCACGGCACCGGCGGGTGGTGCATGGCCAGGATGGTGCCGAACGGCGCGGGCTCGGCGAGCACGTCGCTCAGCCAGGCCAGCTGCTCGTCGGAGATCTCGCCGTGGTGGTGTCCCGGCACCGAGGTGTCCAGCGCGATGATGCGCAATCCGTCGATCATGTGCACGCGATCGAACGGCTTCGTCGATGGCGCCTCGTCGAGCAACGTGTGCCGCAGCACCCCGCGATCGTCGTGGTTTCCCATCACCCAGACCACCGGCGCGCCGACGTGCCGCGCGAACGGCTCGACCAGCGCGCGTAGCTTCTCGTACGCGCCAGGCTCGCCGCGGTCGGCGAGATCGCCGGTGAACACCAGTGCCGTCGGGCGGATGCGGCTGGCCGCTGCCTGACCGAGCAGCCTGCGTAAACGCTGCTCGGCATCCACATCCCCGTACAGCTCGCCGTCACCGGCGATGAGGTGGGTGTCACTGAAATGGAACAACACGTGATCCGGTCGCGGATGCTCCGCGACTCTGCTGATGCGCACCGGACCGAACGTCCCTCCCGGCGGATGGCCCGCCATCGGCTTCGGGTTCCAGCCAGGATAGCGAACCCCTACCAACGGCTTTCCCGCCAAGTTGTGACGACAAGCTTGCGGGAAGGTGAGGTTTCGGTGTACAGGCCGCGCGTCGGATACGCTGCGGGCGACTCGAGACGGCCGGTGCGCGCCGGTGTTCGGAGGGGGTTCTGATGGGCATGCGGACGGTCGCGATCGGCGTTGCCTGCGTGGGGGTGCTGGTCGGTTGCGCGGCGTGCGCGAGTCCGCGCGAATACGGCGCCGACGACGCGATCTGGGCGTCGACCACGACCGCGAAGGCGGCGGGTGCGCAGTCCACGACGGGGGTGCCGGACGACCCGCTGCGGTGCCGAAGCGCCGAGCTCTCGCTGCGCTCGGTGGCGGGGCCGCAGGGCGGCGGCGGGACCGTCCGCGCCTACCTGGTGCTGACCAACGCGTCGGGACGCACCTGCACGGTGTTCGGCCATCCGGGCGTGGATTTTGTGAACAATGACACACTCTTCGGTGCGCGAACCGAGCCGGTGCCGCCGACCGCGGCGGCGCCCCGCGCGGTGCAGACGCTCGACCCCGGCGAATCGACCGCGGCGGAGTTCGTTTTCCGCGGCGAACCGGGTGGGACCTGCGCCGATATGCGTGCCATCCGAGTCGTCCCGCCGGACGAGACCGTGGCGTTGACCACTCCGCTCGTCGATCTGCACACCGGGCCCGCGGAGAGGTTTCGCGTCTGCGACAAAGTGATCACGGTGGGGGCGTTCACCACGGCGCGGGGGTTGCCGCGCAAGTAGGGGTTCGTCCGCCCGGATGTGCCCGGGCGCGGGAGCATCGCGGCCGCCGAGCTCGTTCGGACCAGCAGCCGCCGACCTTGTCCAGATCAGCAGCGCCGAGCCCATTCGGACCAGCGGCCGCCAACCCCGTCCAGATCAGCAGCCGCCGACCTTGTCCAGATCAGCAGCCGCCGAGGCCATTCGGACCAGCAGCCCATCGAGCCCGTTCGGACCAGCGGCCGCCGAGCGCTTTCGAATCGTCAACCGACGAGTGCCGCCGAATCAGCGACCGCCGAGGGCGTCCGCAGCGAGTAGGGCGTCGAGCACCATCGGCGCGTCCACCGTGAACGGCTCGTTGTGGATCGTCTCGCCCGGGGCGGTGGCGCGAGTCGCTATGGCGGACAGGGTTTCCCGGTCGGCGTCGGCGAGGCCGAGGTCGGCGAGGGAGGTCGGCAAGCCGACGTGGTCGCAGAAATCCAGTACGGTGTCGATCTCGTTGGCAGGCGCGCCTTCCAGCACCAGTTGGGTGAGTACGCCGAAGGCGACCTTCTCGCCGTGCAGGTACGGGTGGGTCTGCGGTGCGGCGGTGAGTCCGTTGTGCACCGCGTGCGCGGCCGCGAGGCCGGAGGATTCGAAGCCGAGGCCGGAGAGCAAGGTGTTGGCCTCGACGATGCGTTCCAGCGCCGGGGTGACGGTCTTTGTGTGCACCGCGGCCAACGCCTGCGGTCCGTCGGAGAGCAAAGTGCGGTAACACAATTCGGCGAGCGAACCGGCACTGCGGGTGGACGCGCCGCCGCGCATGTTGCGCACGTGTCCGGCGAGGCAGGTGCGCGCCTCGAACCAGGTGGCGAGCGCGTCGCCCATACCAGCGACGAGCAGCCGCGCGGGAGCCTGCGCGATGGCGGAGGTATCCACCAGCACAAGTGCGGGATTGCGGCGCACCAGCTGATACGCCTCGAATTCCCCTGCGTCCGTGTAGATCACCGACAGCGCGCTGCACGGCGCGTCACTCGACGCGGTGGTCGGACAGCTGATCATCGGCAGCCCCAGATCGTCGGCCACCGCCCGCGCCGAATCGATCACCTTCCCGCCACCGGCGCCGAGCACCGCCGCACTGCCACCGGCCCGCACGGCGTCGGTGATCCGCGCGATCTCCGCCCTGCTGCACTCCCCGCCGGAGGGATGCACCGAATACTCGATCTTCGCCTCCCCCAACGACCGCTCCCACGTCGCGGACAGCAACCGCCGCGCACTGCTCCCCGCGACGATCAACACCGGCCCCTCGATCCCCAACCGGCGCAACTCCTCCCCCAACGCCGCCGTGGCATCGCGCCCCTGCACATAGTGACCAGGCGACGAGAACACACTCAGCATCCGACACCTCCCGCTCGAGGGGCACCGGCGCACCCCAACCAGCCGCCATCGACCCGCCCAACGCTACGCGCCGAGCCCCCGCCCCACCGCGAATTCAGCCGCGCGCGGTGCTCAGTTCAGCGCCTCAGAACCTGGGCAGGAACGCCACCGCGGGCGCGTCCGGGCGGCGAACCGCCGATTCGGACCGAACCAGTTCCTCAGCGCGGCCAGAAGTGGCGCCAGTCGGCGGGCGTCAGGGCGGTGCGGGTGCCACGGGCGGATTCGGCGGCGTCTTCCGCATTGCGAATGGTGGCGGCGAAGGCGAGGGTGGCTTTGCGGAGCCGTTCTTCGGCGCTGTCGGGGCCGCCGAGGTGGACAACGCGCAGGTCGGCGGGGATCAGGTCGTCGGGAAGGCCCGCGCGGGTGCTGCGGGAGACGATCTTCTCGGCGAGGGCGAGGGCGGGCTGGGCCATCGCGATACCGTCGAGGCAGGAGCGGCGCGCCTTCTCGGCGGACTTGCGTTCCTCCCAGGCGCGTTCCTGGGCGGCGATCTTCTCCTCGACGGTGGCGTCGGGCGCGATGCCGGCATCGATCAGGTGCGGGCTGCGGTTGACGAGCTTGGCGACCAAGGCCGCCGCGACGTCGTCGACGGTGAATTCGCCTGCGGCTTCGGCGATCCGGGAGTGGAAGAGCACCTGGAGCAGCAGGTCGCCGAGTTCTTCCTTGATGGTGTCGGCGTCCTCGTGCTGGATGGCGTCGAGCAGTTCGTAGGTTTCTTCCAGCAGGTAGGGACGCAGCGAGTCGTGGGTCTGGGTGACCTCCCAGCCGCCGAAGTGCCACAGCCGGTCCATGACCTCGACGGCCCCGGTCAAACCCGCGGCCACCAGCGCAACGTCGGCCCCTGGCTGCGCACCACATGTCCCCGATTCGGCGCGGCCCGCCACAGCGGATTCCTCGACTCCGGCCGATGACGCGCCCCGGCTCCCCGAACCAGCGCGGCCCGCCACAGCGGGTTCCTCGTCGCTGGCCGATGACGCGCTCGGGCTTCCCGATGTGCCGTTGCGCGAGGCGGAACCCTCGGATCGCCCTGAACCACCTCCCGCGGCACCGTCCGGAGTACTCATCGAGCCGCCGTCGCCTCGGTGTCCACCGTGAGATCCACTGCCCCCTGGGCCTTTCCGTCCAGCGCGAGCAGCAGATCGGCGACGAACTGCAACAGCCGCACGTCGCGCACCCGCTCCGCGCCGACACTGTCCTCGACCCTGGGCAGCGGCAGCTGCACGACACCGCTCGCCGCCTTGTAGCCCGCGCTCGGATAGAGCCGCTTCAACCGCAACTGCTTGGAGTCGGGCAGGTTCAGCAGCGGCGAGACTTTCAAAGTCGTTCCGGTGACGGCGATCTCGGTCACACCGTATTCCCGCGCGACCAAACGCAGCTTCGCCACCGACACCAGACGCCCCACCTCGACAGGCAGCGGGCCGTAACGGTCGACCAGCTCCTCCACCACCGCGGCGAGAGCCGGATCGTCTTGGGCGGCAGCCAGTTTGCGGTACGCCTCCAAGCGCAGCCGATCGCTGGCGATGTAGTCGGGCGGGATGTGCGCGTCGACGGGCAGGTCGATGCGCACTTCCTTGACCTCTTCGGTGGTGATCGGCTTGCCGTCCGCGGCGGCGCGATACGCCTCCACAGCCTCGCCGACCAGGCGCACGTACAGGTCGAAGCCGACGCCCGCGACGTGACCCGACTGTTCGGCGCCGAGCACGTTACCCGCGCCGCGAATCTCCAGGTCCTTCATCGCCACCGCCATGCCCGCGCCGAGATCGGAGTTCTGCGCGATGGTGGCCAGCCGGTCGTAGGCGGTCTCGGTGAGCGGCTTCTCCGGCGGATACAGGAAGTAGGCGTAGCCGCGCTCCCGGCTGCGCCCGACGCGACCGCGCAACTGGTGCAGCTGCGAAAGACCAAGGGCGTCGGCGCGTTCCACGATCAGGGTGTTGGCGTTGGAGATGTCCAGGCCGGTCTCGATGATGGTGGTGCAGACCAGCACGTCGAACTCGCGCTGCCAGAAGCCCTGCACGGTCTGCTCGAGCATGTCCTCGTTCATCTGACCGTGCGCGACCACCACCCGCGCCTCGGGCACCAGATCGCGAATCCGCTTGGCCGCCTTGTCGATCGAGGACACTCGGTTGTGCACGTAGAACACCTGGCCGTCGCGCAGCAGCTCGCGCCGGATGGCGGCGGTGACCTGCTTGTCGTTGTAGCCGCCCACGTAGGTGAGCACCGGGTGTCGTTCCTCGGGCGGGGTGAGGATGGTCGACATCTCGCGGATGCCCGCCAGGCTCATCTCCAGGGTGCGCGGGATCGGGGTCGCCGACATGGTCAGCACGTCGACGTGCGTGCGCAGCGCCTTGATGTGCTCCTTGTGCTCGACGCCGAAGCGCTGCTCCTCGTCGACCACCACCAGGCCGAGATCCTTCCACCGCACGCCCGTCTGGAGCAGGCGGTGGGTGCCGACCACGATGTCGACCGCGCCGTCGGCCATGCCCTCGAGCACCGCCCGCGATTCGGCCGGATCGGTGAACCGGGACAGGCCCTTCACGGTGACCGGGAATCCGGCGACGCGCTCGGTGAACGTCTGCAGGTGCTGCTGGGCGAGCAGCGTCGTCGGCACCAGCACGACCACCTGCTTGCCGTCCTGTACCGCCTTGAACGCCGCGCGCACCGCGATCTCGGTCTTGCCGTAGCCGACGTCGCCGCACACCACCCGGTCCATCGGAACCGGCTTCTCCATATCCGACTTGACCTCGGCGATGGCGGTCATCTGGTCGACGGTCTCGGTGAACGCGAACGCGTCCTCCATCTCCTGCTGCCACGGCGTATCCGGCCCGAACGCGTGACCCGGCGCCGCCTGCCGCGCGGCGTAGAGCTGCACCAGCTCGCCCGCGATCTCGCGAACGGCCTTGCGCGCCTTGCGTTTCGTGTTCGCCCAGTCGGAGCCGCCCAGCTTGGACAGGCTCGGCATCTCGCCACCGACGTAGCGGGACAGTTGATCCAGCGACTCCATCGGCACGAACAGCCGGTCGCCTGGCTGGCCGCGCTTGCTCGGCGCGTACTCGATGACCAGGTACTCCCGGCGCGCGCCGCCGACGGTGCGCTCGATCATCTCCACGAACCGGCCGATGCCGTGCTGATCGTGCACCACCATGTCGCCCGCGGTGAGGGCTAGCGGGTCCACCTGGTTGCGCCGTTTGGCGGGCAGCCGCTTGCCCTCGGCGGGCGCGGTGACGCGGTTACCGGTCAGATCGGACTCGGCGACCACGACCAGCCCGGCGCCGTCGAACACGAGACCGTCGTGCAGGGAGCCGCACAGCACGCCGACCACGCCCGGGTTGGGTTCGGCGCCCGCGTCCAGCGCCGCAGCGGGCACCTCCGCGTCGGCCAGTCGCTCGAGCACGCGCTGCGCGGTGCCGTGACCGGCCACGACGACAACGGCGCGACCACCGGTGGCCACGTGCGCGCGCAACGAGGCGAAGATCGTGGCGACCAGCTGGTCGGAGCCGCGTGCCGCGGGACCGGCCAGCACCGGAAGCACGACCTCGGCCGGATCGCCCGACTCCAGGGGGCTCAGGCTCCACCACGGCAGCCCGTGCCGGTCGGCGCTCTCGTGGATCACCGGCAGCGCGCGGTACGAGGAGGCCGCCAGATCGAGGCCGTTCCCGCCGAGCGGCGCGGCGCCGCCGAAGGAGGCCGCCGTCCAGGACGCCTCCAGGAACTCCTCGCCGGTACGCACCAGGTCGGCGGCGCGGGTGCGGATCTTCTCCGGATCGCACAGCAGCACGTGCGTGCCCTCGGCGAGCTGTTCGGTCAGCAGCCGCAGCTCACCGGGCTGCAACACCGGAAGCAGCGCCTCCATGCCGTCCACCGGGATGCCCTCGGCCAGCTTCTCCAGCATCTCCACCAGCGCGGCGTCGGCGGCGTTCGCCTCGGCGACCTCCGCCGCCCGCGCCCGCACCTCGGGGGTGAGCAGCAGCTCGCGACAGGGCGGCGCGACGACGACGTCCACCTCGAGTTCGCCGATCGACCGCTGATCGGCGACCGCGAACGGCCGCAGCTCGGTCACCTCGTCGCCCCAGAACTCGACGCGCACCGGATGGTCGGCGGTCGGCGGGAACAGATCGAGGATGCCGCCGCGCACCGCGAACTCCCCGCGCTTGCCCACCATGTCCACCCGGGTATAGGCGAATTCCACCAGGCGAACGAGCAATTCGTCGAAATCGAACTCCGCGCCGACCCGCAGCACGATCGGCTCGATGTCGCCGAGACCGGCCGCCATCGGCTGCATCAGCGAACGCACGGTCGTCACCACCACGCGCAGCGGCTCCGGGAACACCGAATCGTCGGGATGCGCGAGCCTGCGCAGCACCTCCAGCCTGCGCCCGACCGTGTCGGCGCCCGGCGACAGCCGCTCGTGCGGCAGGGTCTCCCAGGAGGGGAACTGCGCGACCGTCTCGCCCAGCATCTCCTGCAACTCGACGGTCAGATCGTCGGCTTCGCGGCCGGTCGCGGTCACCACGACCAGCGGACGCTTGGCCGCCACCGTCGCCGCGACGAACGGCCGCACCGCCGACGGCGCCACCAACTCGACCGACGAGTTCCCGATCAGCTCGGTGACCGTGCGCAGCGCGGCATCCGCCCCGGCCGCCGCGACCAGTCCTGCCAGTGGTGGACGGTGGGTGGACATCGACAACTCCTGAGCTCAAGCGGGCGTTTCGAGCGGCGAACCGAGTCTATTGGCGCGCCGACACGCGCAAGTTCGCAGGGGTTCCATTCCGGACGCGGGCCACGTTGACCACCCTCGCGATCACGGGACAGACCACCCGCGAGGGATTGTCCCAGGATCGGTGGGCCGGCCCCTGCCGGTCGTCCGACAGCACCTCGCCCAGCCATCACCTCTACGTCGGACGAGGGTCAGGCGGCGTGGCGGATGAAGCTGACCGCCAGTTGCTCGCCTTAGAACGCGAGGTTCAGTTCGGCTTCCAGAGCGATGGACAGGCGGTGCAGCAGGGGCAGTGTAAGGGTCACGTCGCCGCATTCCATGCGAAGCCAATCACGGTCATACCTTGGCGCAGGCGGTCATTGGCTTTCAGGAGCGCCGAATATGTTGCGCTACGCCGCTTCCCGCCCCTACGGCACGTAGCGGCGCAACCGTCGCGCGGCGAATTCGCGGAAGTACGAGAGCTTTTCCGTCGGGACGATGGACGGCAGCAGGAAGTACCAGGCACGTTCCATGCGGGTGGCCATCTGGTCGATCGACTCGGTCCCGACCGCGACGATGTGCACGCCCGCGGTGACCTCCTGCAGCAGCAGGCCGACGATCTCGGGATCCAGGTCGGATTCCAGATCGCCTTGGGCGATGGCACGTTCGGCCAGGAGGCGATAGGTATCGCCCCAGGTCTTGGCGATGTTGTCGCCCTGAGCGCCGCGGTAGTCGCCGATCTGGTGGGTGAGCTTGAGCATGGCGCCGACCATCGGGTCGTTCATCGACAGGTCGGCCACCACATAGGTGATGCCGATGCACGCCTCCAGCGCGGGCACCCGCGGATCGAAGAAGCCCTGGCACGAGCTGATCAATCTCTCGTTGCCCTGATCGACGACGGCGCGCGCCAGTTCTTCCTTCGAACCGAAGTGAAAGTACAAGGCGCCCTTGGTCACGTTGGACTGCGCGATGATCTCGCTCAGGCTCGCGTTCGCATATCCCAAGCGCAGAAAGACATCGGCAGCGCCCGCAAGGACGGAATCGCGGGTGATCTCCGCGCGCGCTTGCCTAGCCATCAGATCCGCCTGTCATCCCTAAAACCAGCCATCCTGAAGTAGACCGACATCCCGAAGTAAGACCGACATACCGCCCGAACAGCACCCAGAGGATGGGTGAACCGTACCACCAGGTGGGCGCACGACAGTCAATTCGAGCATTCGGCCGAGCCTCCATCGCAATTCGCTGGTTAACCACCGGTCAATCCGACGTGCCCGCGCGCCATTCCGAAACCAGCCGCGGATCGGCCTCCAAGTGGCTCAGGCCGTTCCAACAGAGATTCACCAGATGCGCTGCCACAACCTCTTTGGGTGGTTCCCGCACGTCCAGCCACCACGTCGCGGCTGTGGAGACCATACCCACCAACCCCTGCGCGTAGAGAGTCGCCAGGCTCGTGTCGAAATCGCGCCGCTCGAAATCACCGGCGAGGATGTGCGCGACCTGGTTGACCGCCTCGTTGAGCAGGCTGGAGTAGCGACCGTCGTCGGTGGTCGCGACCTGGTCGCGCACCAGGATCCGGAACCCGTCGGTGCGCTCCTCGATATAGGTGAGCAGCGCGAGCGCGACCTGCTCGAGCCGCACCCGCGAACGGTTCTGCGTGAGCGAGGACGTGATCATGTCCAGCAGCATCGACATCTCGCGGTCGACGACCACCGCGTAGAGCCCCTCTTTGCCGCCGAAGTGTTCGTACACCACAGGTTTGGAGACCTGGGCGCGCTGCGCGATCTCCTCGATCGAGGTCGCGTCGTACCCGCGTTCCGCGAACAGCGCCCGGCCGATCTCGATCAACTGCTGGCGCCGTTGGGTTCCCGTCATCCGCGGCCGAGACACGCTGTTCCGCCTCTCCGTGTCATGTCGCCGGTCCTGAGCGCCTCGCCGGTTCCGCACCGAGCCACCGAGCGGGCCGTGCTCGGGTCCGGGCGTTCCGGGCGAGTTGTCCATGTTCTTGCGAAATCAGTCGTTGTGTCGGGGCGTCCGGCAGATACCTCGCCCTCGGGCAGAACCTTACCGTCAAACGGCAACTGTTCCAGACAGCGGAGTCCCCCGGGGCCGGCGAACGTGCTAACGCGCGCGTGGGACGGGATCGGTTCGACGTGAGACGGGTCTTCGTGCGAGGATTCAACCCGTGCCGAGGCACAGCGGCGGTTCCGTTGATCCGCCGGTGTGGCGATCCGCCGTAGTGTAATGGCAGCACCTCTGATTTTGGTTCAGATAGTTCAGGTTCGAGTCCTGGCGGCGGAGCACACCGGCACGGTGACTATCGTTGGCCCCGCACATCGCTGACCAAGCACTCATAGCCAGCACGATGACAGGCAGCCGAGGGAGATCCATGCCACAGCAGACCGCCGTCGTCGTTCTCGCCGCCGGAGCCGGGACGCGAATGCGGTCGAAGACCCCCAAAGTTCTGCATTCGCTGGCCGGCCGAAGCATGCTCGCGCACGCGCTGCATGCGGCGAACGAGATCGACCCCGCGCACCTCATCACGGTGGTGGGCCACGACAGAGAGCAAGTCGGCGCCGCGGTCGCCGAAGTGGCCGCCGAACTCGGCCGCGACATCACCCCGGCTCTGCAGGAGGAGCAGCTCGGCACCGGCCATGCCGTCCAGTGCGCGCTGCGCTCGCTGCCCGAGGACTTCACCGGCGATCTGCTGGTCACCTCCGCCGACGTGCCGCTGCTCGACGGACACACGCTGGCCGCGCTGCTCGACGAGCACCGCAGCTACACCGAGCGCTCCGCGGTCACCGTCCTGACCTTCGTCCCGGACGACCCGAACGGCTACGGCCGGATCATCCGGGACAAGGACGGTCAGGTCGTCGAGATCGTCGAGCACGCCGACGCCACCCCCGAGCAGGCCGCGATCAACGAGGTCAACTCCGGCGTGTACGCGTTCGACGCCGCCGTGCTGCGCACGATGATCGGCAGGCTGTCCACCGCCAACGCGCAGCACGAGCTGTATCTCACCGACGTGCTGCGCCTGGCCCGCGAGGCCGGGCATCCGGTGCACGGCGCCCGCCTGGTCGACGCGGCCAAGGTCACCGGCGTCAACGATCGGGTGCAGCTCTCGCAAGCCGCCCGAACCCTGAACCGCTACATCCTGGAACGCCACATGCGGGCCGGTGTCACCATCATGGATCCGGCCACCACCTGGGTGGACGCGAGCGTGCGGATCGGCAGGGACGCGGTGCTGCGGCCCGGCGTGCAGCTGCTCGGCGCGACGGTCATCGGCGAGGACGCCGAGATCGGGCCGGACAGCACGCTGACCGACGTGCTGGTCGGCGACGGCGCGAAGGTGGTGCGCACGCACGGCGAGCAGTCCACCGTCGGACCGGGCGCGGCCATCGGACCGTTCAGCTACCTGCGACCGGGCACCGTGGTCGGCGATTCCGGCAAGCTCGGCGCCTTCGTCGAGATCAAGAACGCCACCATCGGCGCGCACTCCAAGGTGCCGCACCTCACCTACGTCGGTGACGCGACGATCGGCGAACACAGCAACATCGGCGCTTCCAGCGTCTTCGTCAACTACGACGGCGTGCGCAAGCATCACACCGTGGTCGGCTCGCATGTCCGCACCGGCAGCGACACCATGTTCGTCGCACCGGTGACCGTGGGTGACGGCGCGTATACGGCGGCGGGTACTGTACTGCGCAGAAACGTTCCACCGGGGGCGCTCGCGGTGTCGGGTGGAGCACAGCGCAATATTGAGAACTGGGTGCAGCGGTACCGGCCGGGGACCGCGGCGGCGATCGCGGCGGCGGCAGCCATCGCGGCCGACGAGATGTCGGGTCAGGCAATCGAGCAAAAGGATGGCAAACAGCAGTGACCGCGTCATGGATCGATAACCAGAAGAACCTGATGCTCTTCGCGGGACGCTCCCATCCTGAGCTGGCCGAGCAGGTCGCCAAGGAACTCGACGTCCATGTCACGCCCCAGATCGCGCGCGACTTCGCCAACGGTGAGACCTTCGTTCGCTTCGAGGAATCCGTCCGCGGTTCGGACGCCTTCGTGCTGCAGAGCTTCCCGGCGCCGGTGAACCAGTGGCTGATGGAACAGCTCATCATGATCGACGCGCTCAAGCGCGGTTCGGCCAAGCGGATCACCGCGGTGCTGCCGTTCTACCCGTACGCGCGGCAGGACAAGAAGCACCGCGGCCGTGAGCCGATCTCGGCCCGCCTGGTCGCCGACATGCTGAAGACCGCGGGCGCCGACCGCATCATCACCGTCGACCTGCATACCGATCAGATCCAGGGCTTTTTCGACGGCCCGGTCGACCACATGCACGCGCTGTTCCAGCTCTCCGAGCACGTGCGCGCCAACTACAGCCTGGAGAACATCACCGTCGTCTCGCCCGACGCGGGCCGCGTGAAGGTCGCCGAGAAGTGGGCCGACGCGCTGGACGGCGCGCCGGTGGCGTTCATCCACAAGACCCGCGATCCGCTGGTCCCGAACCAGGTGAAGTCGCATCGTCCGGTCGGTGACGTCGACGGCCGCACCTGCATCCTGATCGACGACATGATCGACACCGGTGGCACCATCGCCGAGGCCGTGCGCGTGCTGCGCGAGGCGGGCGCGGGCGACGTCGTCATCGCGGCGACGCACGGCGTGCTCTCCAACCCGGCCGCCGAGCGTCTCGCCGCCTGCGGCGCGCGCGAGGTCGTGGTGACCAACACCCTGCCGATCACCGAGGACAAGAAGTTCCCGCAGCTGACGGTGCTGTCCATCGCGCCGCTGCTGGCCCGCACGATACGCGAGGTCTTCGAGAACGGTTCGGTCACCGGCCTGTTCAACGGCAACGCGTGACGCTTCCCTAGCAACACAGCGGCCCGGGCTTCGCGCCCGGGCCGCTGTCGTTTCGTCGGCCGGGTACGCGTCCTGCGCGTTCGCTCCGGCCTTGCGCGGGCTACTGACGGCCCCCGTCCGGCAGCGTCCTCCGGGTGTACCGCCGCATTCGCTCCGGCCGCGCGCGAGGCCGCCCACGGACTATGTCCGGTAGCGCCTGCAAGCCCGCGCTGGAGTTGGCCGGGCGAACGTGATACCCATGTGGGGCAATCGAACACGTAGAGGGGGGCGCCGCCATGACCACGCCGCAGGAACCGCGACCTGGCATCGACATCGGCAAGTCGGGGGCGCAGGACGACCGCCGGACGGCGGAGACCCAGGTGTACCAGCCGCCGAGCACGGCGCCGGAGACGCAGGTCTACCAGCCCGGGCAGGCGCACGGTTCCGGCACCGCGCCGGAAACGCAGGTATACCAACCCGGTTCGCCCAGTCTCCCGGAAGCGCCGGTCTATCAGCCGCCGGAGCCGCCCGCGGCCCCGCAGTATCCGGCCGGTGGCGTGTACGGGTATCCGCCGCTCGACGGCGCTCCGGCGGGCACGCCGGCCGGGGGCTACCCGCAGCAGCCGAGTCCGTACGACGCGCCGCCCGCCTACCCCGCCGCGCCCGCCTACCCGCCCGCGTACCCGGCGGCGCCCGCTCACCCTGCCGCGCCGGGCTATCCGCCCGCATCGGGCTATCCGGCCGCGCCGGGTTACCCTGCCGCACCGGGTTATCCGGCGGCGCCGGGCTACCCTGCCGCGCCCGGCGGCGGCTACTCGCCGTACCCGGCCGGACCCTACCGGCCGACTCAGACGCAGACGCTGTCGATCATCAGCTTCGTCTGCCTCGGCCTCAGCGTGCTGGGTGTCGGTTTCTGCTTCTTCCCCATCCTGCTCACCGGACCCGCGGGCATCATCCTCGGTTTCGTCGGGCACACCAAGAACGAATCGCTCGGCAAATGGGCGGCCATCGCCAACGCCGTGGTGTTGGTGCTGGCGGTCCTGCTGGTCGTCTTCGCCTTCGGAATAGCGAGCTACTCGTATTAGTCACGGACTCGACGGATCCGCGAATTCGCGGCGTCGAGTTACCCCCGTCCCGGCATCGGCGGGACGATACTGGGACCCATGAACCGTGACCCGCTGGACATGGACATGGGAGACGACGAGCAGGAAGACGAGATCCGCGAGTACGAGCGCTACATCGAGAATCCGCCGGAGAACCTCACCATCCGCGATCGGGAGAGCGAGGACGACGGCAGGCTCGGCATCGGCGAGGACTTGGACGAGCGCTGGACCCGGCGCGGCCAGCGCGCCGAGGACGTGGACGACTCGACCCTGCCCGCCGAAGAGGCGGCGATGGGAATCATCGACGAATCCGACTTGGAACGTTAAAGCTCGAACCACGTGGTACCCGGGGGTTGCTAGGCGCATACGACCAGGAGGCCGCTGATGAGCACACCCAAGAATCCCGACGAGTCGTCCGGGGACAAACCGCTGACCGGCAGCGCACCGCAGTCGGGGCAGGAATCGGGGGCGTCGCTGTCGAAGAAGCCGGAAGAACCCGAGCCGACGGGCACCGAATGGGCGACTCCCGCGTCCGCACAGCCGGTCCCGGGCGAGTCGACGCAGCCGCCGTCGGTCTCCGGTGGGACCGAGGCGGCGAGCGAACCCTCGGCGACCTCGGGCGGTGGGCCGTCCTCGGCGTCCGGTAGCGCGACGGAACCGCCGGTGACCGGCTCGGCGCCGCAGTCGACCGGGCCGGAGGGATGGAATCAGCCGGGGGCGGGTCAGCCCGAGTATCCGTTCGGCGGGCAGCCAGGCTACCCCGGTGCGGGGCCGGCCAGCTATCCCTCGAGCGAGCAGCCCGGCGCACCGGGACAGCCCGGCTATGCGACGGGTGGGCAATACGGCTATCCCGGCGGCGAGAAGCCGGGCGAGCAGTCGTATCCCGGCGGCCAATACCCCGGCGGACAGGGTTATCCGCCCGGAGGCCCGTCCTCGTACTCCACTTCCGATCAGGCCGACTACCCGGCGGCGCAGCCTTATGGACAGCCGCAGCATGGCGGCGCGTATCCGCAAGGCCAAGGCGGCTATCCCTCCTATCCGCAGCAGGGCCAGCCCTTCGGCGCCGAGCAGCCGAGGAAGCCGGGCACCCAGACGATGTCGATCATCGGTTTCGTCTGCGCGGCGCTCGCGCTGTTCCTGTGCCCGATCCTGTTCGGCCCCGCGGGCATCGTGTTCGGCATCCTCGGCCACAACAAGGGCGAGCCGCTCGGCCGGTGGGCCGCCATCGCCGCGGGCGTGGCGCTGATCGTCGGGCTCATCCTCAGTTTCGCGGTACTCAACACCGATTTCGTCCCCGACCAGAATTGAGTCGGTGGCCCGCCGTAAGTTCTCGGTCATGAGTGGTTTCGGTGGATTTCCGTTGGCCGGACTCGATTTCTACGAGGACTTGGAGGCCGACAACTCCAAGGCGTTCTGGAACGCGCACAAGTCGGTGTACGAGGACGCGGTGAAAGCGCCGATGGTCGCGCTGACCGCGGAGCTGGAAGCCGACTTCGGCACCGCGAAGATCTTCCGTCCCTATCGCGACGTGCGCTTCGCCAAGGACAAGTCCCCGTACAAGACGGCGCAGGGCGCGGTGGTCGGCACCGCGCCGGGCGTCGGCTGGTACGTGCAGATCAGCGCCGCCGGGCTGTTCGTCGGCGGCGGCTTCTACTCCGGGACACCCGCCCAGGTCGCCCAGCTGCGCGCCACGATCGATGACGACGTGCGCGGCCCGGAGCTCGAGAAGATCCTCGCGAAGCTGACCAAGGCGGGGTTCACCATCGGCGGCGACAAGCTGAAGACCAAGCCCAAGGGCTACGAGGCCGACCACCCGCGCATCGACTTGCTACGACACAAATCCCTGACCGCGAGCCGCCAGTTCGGTGCGCCCGAATGGCTGGAGACGCCACGCGCCGCCAAGGAGGTCCGCAAGGCCTGGGAGACGATGCGCCCGTTCATCGATCGACTGACCTCGATCGTCGGACCGGCCAACGCGTAGGTGGAGTCCTGCACCGCCGAGCGCGGTACGACGCTCACCGCCCGGCAGACGTGCAGTCGGCACTGCCGGGCGAGGCACGGCGCGAGGAGGCCTTCGAGGACCTCCCACCGCTAGATCCGCGCGGCGAGCACCAAGGCGAAGCGATTGTCGTCGTCGGTCCACACCCGCTCGGTGCGGAAACCAGCGGCGGCGAGTTCGTCATCCAGCCCGTCGACGCGGAACTTCGCGGAGATCTCCGTGCGCAACTGCTCGCCGCGCGCGAAGTGCACCGTGAGGTCGAGGTCGGCGACGGTGACCGTCATGTCCTCGGTCGCCGCGAGGCGCATCTCGATCCACTCGCGCTCGGCGTCCCACAGCGCGACGTGCGCGAACTTCTCCGGATCGAAGTCCGCCCGCAGGCGATGGTTGAGCACGTGCAGGACGTTCCGGTTGAACTCCGCGGTGACCCCGGCCGCGTCGTCGTAGGCGGGGACGAGCACGTCCGGATCGATGACCAGCCCGGCGCCGAGCAACAGCCGCTCGCCCGGCTCTAGCACCTCCCGGATGCCCGCGAGGAATTCGGCGCGCTCGTCGGGCACCAGATTGCCGATGGTGCCGCCGAGGAAGGCGATCATCCGGCGGCCGCCGCGCGGGAGGTTCCGCAGAGTGTCGGTGAAATCGCTGACCACGCCGTGCACGCCGAGCGCGGGGAACTCCGCGGCGACCTGCTCGGCCGCCGCCCGCAGCGCCGCCGACGAGACGTCCTGCGGCACATAGGTCTTCAGCGGACCTTCGGCGGTCAGCGCGGAGAGCAGCAGGCGGGTCTTGTGCGCCGAGCCCGCGCCGAGTTCGACGAGGACCTCGGCTTGCGCGATCCGCGCGATCTCGCCGACCACCCGCTCCAGCAGGGCGCGTTCGGTGCGCGTCGGGTAGTACTCGGGCAGTTCGGTGATGCGCTCGAACAATTCGCTGCCACGGGCGTCGTAGAACCACTTGGGCGGCAACCACTTCGGGTCGGCGGTGAGCCCGCGCCTGGCGTCGGTCCGCAGTGCCGTCGTGAGATCCTCGTCGGAGAGATGGACTTCCAGCGTCGGTGCGGTCATGGCGTGGACCTTTCGGTATCGGGCGGGATCAGCTCCTCGATCGAGAGCACCCCGGGCCTGGCTATCACCAGCTTCCGGTCGGGAATCGGCTGCCAGCGCGGATCGTCGTCGTACGGTTCTGAGGAGAGGATGGCGACGTCGTCGGTGACGAGCGCGGACAGCGCGTGGTGCACCGTGGTGGCCCACACCTGTTCGCCGTCGCCGATCAGCAGGTTGAGCCGGGCCGTCGGCATGTGCCGGAGCACGGCGTCGACAAGCAGACGCAACGCGGTCGCCGGGGTTTTCGCGTAGTCGGCGGATTCGGTGGAGCGCAACAGGTCTCGCAGCAGCACCCACAGGGCCGCGGAGTCGGTCGCCGCTTCGGCCTCGAGCAGCCGGGCGGTCTCGAAGAGGCGGGTCGCGCCCGCGCGGGTCGCGGCCACGTCGAGGTCCGAGGTGACCGCGGTGAGCACCCGTCGCCACTCCGGTATCGCGCCGTTGTGGCTGAAGGCCCAGCGTCCATCGATGAAGGGCGCGCACGCGGCCCGTTCGACGGGCATCCCGACTGTGGCCGAGCGGATCGAGCCGAGCACCGCGCCCGAAACCAGCTGGGGCAGCACCTCTTCCACCGCCGGATCGGTCCAGATGGGGTCGGGATTGCGATAGCGGCTCACCTCGGGTGCGCCGCCCGCGCCGTTTCGCCACCACGCGACACCGAAACCGTCGGCGTTGATGGTGCCGCCGCCGCGCATCTCCTTCGGCGCCCACGCCTGCGTGCGCAGGGAATGCGTTCCGCGCGTCAACAATTCGCCGACCGCCGCCGGCGGGCCGACGTAACCCAGGTGCCGGCACATCAGATTTCGTCCCGCCCCAGGTCGCGGGCGAGGCGGAAACCGGAGAAGATCTGGCGGCGGATCGGGTGGTCCCAGTTGCGGAAGGTGCCGCGGCAGGCCACCGGATCGGTGCCGAACGAACCTCCGCGCAGCACGCGATAGTCACCGCCGAAGAACACCTCGGAGTACTCCTTGTACGGGAACGCGCGGAAGCCGGGGTAGGCCTCGAAGCCCGACGACGTCCACTCCCAGACATCGCCGATCAGCTGGTGCACACCCGCGGGCGACGCGCCCGCCGGGTACGCGCCGACCTCGGCCGGTTCGAGATGGCGTTGTCCGAGATTGGCTGTGGCGGAGTCGGGTTCGGCATCGCCCCACGGGTAGCGGCGTTCGGCGCCGGTGTCCGGGTCGTACCGTGCGGCCTTCTCCCACTCGGCTTCGGTGGGCAGTCGCTTGCCCGCCCAGTTGGCGTAGGCCTCGGCCTCGAACCAGCAGACGTGCAGCACCGGCTGGCGCGGACGCAGCGGGGTCATCACGCCGAAGACCCGCCGCCACCAGTGTCCGGCCGGATCGCGGTCCCAGAACTGCGGCGCCACCAGCCCCGCTGCGGTGCGGTGCGCCCAGCCGCGCTCGGACCACAGTTCGGGGCGTTCGTAGCCGCCGTCCTCGACGAAGGCCAGGTACTGCTCGTTGGTGACCGGCGCGGCGTCGATCGCGAAGGCGGGCAGATGAACCCGGTGCGCGGGGCGTTCGTTGTCCAGCGCCCACGGATCGGTGGAAGTGCCCATGGTGAACTCGCCCGCCGGGATGATCACCTCGCCGGAGGCCGGGATCGCCGCGGCGGGCGCGCTCGGCGCGGCGAGCACCGCGGCGCCTGTGCGCAACTGGTGGGTGGCCAGCATGGTCTCGTCGTGCTGCTGCTCGTGCTGGGCGATCATGCCGAACGCGAAACCGCCGTCTACCAAGGGGTTTCCGCGCAACGCGCTGCTGTCGAGCACGTCGAGCACCTTGTCGCGAACGGTGCCGACGTAGCCGCGCGCCTCGGTGGGATCGAGCAGCGGCAGCCCGGGGCGATTGGACCGCGCGTGTTTGAAGGCGTCGTAGAGTTCATCGATGTCGGCTCGGACGGGATCGCGTCCGCCCACGTCGCGCACCAGCCACAACTCCTCCTGGTTGCCGATGTGCGCGAGGTCCCAGACCAGCGGGCTCATCAGACGGGAATGCTGGGCGACGAGTTCGGCCTCGTCCACGACGTCGGTCAGGCCGTGCGTCCTGGTGCGCGCGGTGGTGAGCACCTCGGCGATCCGCTCACGGAGCCGCTCGGTGCCGGAATGGTCGGTGGGGGCGAAAGTTGTCACGGTAACGCTCTCCGGGCGGTAGTCGTGCGGCGGGACGTGCCGCGTCCTCGTCGAATGATGCTGTGCGCGTGTCTGATTCGCGCTGTCACGACGCGGCCTCCACCCGGGTGTCGGCTGGAGTGCGGCCGCCGCGACATCGTTGCGAAGCGTCGTCCAGTTCGCGGGCCGCCGACGGCGTGCGGGCGTGCGCGGCGGCGAGGTCGAGCAGGTCGACGGCGGCCTTCCTGATCTCCGTGTCCACGAGGCCGTAGCGGGCCGCCTGCAACCACCGGCCCGCGACGGGCGCGGCGAGCGCGGTCGCCTCGGCGACCACGGCGGGCGCGGACAGCAGCGCGTCGAACGCGTGGACCGGGACCGTCCAGGTGTCGCCCGGCTGCGCGTCCAGATAGCGGACCTCCAGGTGGCCCGAGGCTCGGACCTGCGGGAACAAGGTCGTCAGGTGGTAGTCGAGGTCGGCGGTGTCGGGGCGGCGGCCGATCTCGTCGTCCAGCGCGCCGGACAGCCAGTCGGCGAAGGTCGCGCCCGGCGGGGCCGTCCACCCGGCGCCATTGCCGTCCGAGGGCGCGTCGGGTCTTCGGACGCACAGCAGCGGCACGTCCAGCGCCCAGCGGGCGTAGGCGGTCACCGGGTCGGACCATTCCTGCACCGGCGGGCGGGTCCTTGCGTTGTCGAGGCGCAGCCAGGCGCGCATCCGCTGGGAGGCCCACGCGCCTTCGGGCGCGCCGCGGAGCGCGGGCGAACAGGCGAAGGCGGCGACCAGGGCCGGACCCATGGCGTACAACGCGGTCCACCTGGCGGTGACCTCGGCGCGGTCGGCGCCCGCGTCGACGCTGACCTGGGTGGCCGCGGTATTGCACATCATCAGCTTGCCGAAGGGGCCGATTCCGCCGAAGGACTGCTCCATGGCGCGGTAGCGGGGCAACTGCAACACCCGCTTCGGGCGGCGGTCGGCATCGGCGGAGAGGGAAAGTGTTCGGATGCACCGGGTTTCGAGCAGCTCGCGCAGCAGGCGGGCGTCGCCGATCAGACGCTCGCACAGCTCGGCGGCGGTGGCATACGGTGCGCTGGAGAGTTCGATTTGACCGCCGGGTTCGAGGGTGACCCGGCTGCCCCCTGGCAACGGAAGCGCCGGAGAATCGGGGGCGATGGATCGCGGTGCGTGCGGTCCGAGCGCGGCTGCGAAGGCAGACAGCTGCGGGCGGGGGGCCGCGGCGGACCCGGACGCCGAACACTCACCCTGCACGGTGAGCCACTCGAGCTCGGCGCCGATCAGCGTCGGTGGCCCCAGCTTGAAGCAGACGCCGCCGACGTAGGCCTCGGCGACCGCGCGCGAGGACAGCTCGCCGGGCTCGATGGCTTGCCTGGCCGATTCCGGATGTTCGAGCGTGATCGCCATGCCAACCTCCACCTGAGTTCGTGCGCGGGGCCGGACATCCGTCCGAACACCATGATCGTTGTTCGTGTCGCTGTCTCCGCGCCCGAACACCGATCCGAACGCGCTCTCACCGTGGTTCCGTTCAAACCAGGGTAGCCACGGATACCGACAAATATCCGTCCAGCGGTCGAACAGACGGTCCGACCTGGGGCGCTGCCGAGCGCCTGCGCGGGGACTTCGGTACCGATAATGTCGTCGGCATGCTGGACGAGACGCGGGTACGCGAAGACACACCGGGCTGCCGGTCCGATTCCGGGCTGGTCTTCCTCGACAGCGCGGGTTCCTCGCTCCCGCCCGAGATCGTTCTGGACACCGTCGTCGACCACCTGCGCAGGGAGGCCGAGATCGGCGGCTACCGCGCCGCCAACGAACGCCTCGACGACCTCGCCGCGGTCAAGACCGCGATCGGCGCGCTGATCAACGCCGACCCGAGCGCCATCGCCCTCAGCGACAGCGCGACGCGCTCCTGGGCCGACTTCTTCTATTCCGTCCCGCTCGGACCGGGCGACCGCGTGCTCATCTCGGGTTCGGACTACGCCAGCAACGCCATCGCGGCGATCCAGCGGGCCCGCGCGGTCGGCGCCACGGTCGAGCAGATCCCCAACGACGGCAGCGGACAGCTCGATCTGGACGCGATGGCCGAGATGGTCGACGAACGGGTCGAGCTGGTGTCGGTGTTGCACGCGCCGACCAACGGCGGGCTGGTGAATCCAGCCGCCGAGGCGACCAGAATCGCGCACTCGGTGGGAGCGCTGGTGTTGCTCGACGCCTGCCAGTCGGCGGGCCAGATCCCGATCGACGTGGCCGAGCTCGGCGTCGACGCGCTCTCGGTCACCGGGCGCAAGTGGCTGCGCGGGCCGCGCGGCACCGGATTCCTCTATGTGCGACCGGAATTGGCCGCCACGATGGAACCGCAGCGACTGGACCTGCACAGCGCGGAGTGGACCGGTCCCGAGGAGTACCGGCTCGCGCCGGACGCCAGCCGCTTCGAGTTCTGGGAGTGCGACGTGGCCGCTCGGCTCGGGCTCGGCGCGGCCGTTCGATACCTGCTCGACCTCGGGCCGGAGGATGTCTACGCGGCGATCGGCGCGCGGGCGGAGTACCTGCGCAAGGCGCTGCCCGAGATCGACGGAGTCACCGTGCGCGACAATGGCGTTCGGCACAGCGGCATCGTCTCGTTCACGGTCGACGGCGTGTCCCCCGCCGAGGTGCGCGACCGGCTCGCGGCCCAGAACATCACGGTGACGGTCAGTCACGCCAGTTCCACCCTGCTGGACATGACCGCGCGCGGGCTGGACTCGGTGGTGCGCGCGTCGCCGCATTGCTTCGTCTCCTTCGAGGAACTCGATCGGTTCGTGGCCGCCGTCGCCGCCCTCTGATGTCGCAGCGCGAGCTCGTCGTCCTCGGCACCGCCAGTCAGGTGCCGACCAAACACCGCAATCACAACGGTTATCTGCTGCGCTGGGGTGCGGAGGGTGTGCTGTTCGATCCCGGCGAGGGGACCCAGCGGCAGATGGCGTTCGCCGGGCTGGCGGCGGGCGACATCACGCGCATCGCGGTCACGCACTTCCACGGCGATCACTGCCTCGGGCTGCCCGGCATCGTGCAGCGGATCAATCTCGATCGGGTCGCGCACCCCGTGGACGTGTACTACCCCGCGTCCGGCGAGGTGTATTTCGAGCGGTTGTGCAATGCGACGGCGTTCTACCGGACCGTCGAGCTGCGGGCGCGGCCGATCGCGGGGCCCGGTGCGTTGCCCGCGCCCGACGCGCCGTTCGGGATCGAAGCGGTGCCGCTGTCGCATCCGGTCGAGGCGTTCGGCTACCGGCTGACCGAGCCTTCCGGGCATCGGATGCTGCCGGAACGGCTGCGTGCCCGCGGCGTGCGCGGACCTGATGTCGGTCGGCTGCAACGGGAGGGTTCACTCGTCGTCGACGGCGTGACCGTCACGGTCGACGAAGTCAGCGAACCACGGCCAGGGCAGAGTTTCGCCTTCGTCATGGACACCCGCCTGTGCGCGGGCGTGCACCAATTGGCTTCCGGCGTGGACGTTCTGGTGATCGAGGCGACCTTCCTCGACGCCGACGCCCACCTCGCCGACGAATACGGCCACCTCACCGCGGGCCAAGCCGCCCGCGTCGCCGCCGAAGCCGGCGCCCACACCCTCGTCCTCACCCATTTCTCCCAGCGCTACCGCACCCTCGACGGCCACCGCGCCGAAGCCGAGAAGTATTTCACCGGCGAGCTTTTCATCGCCGAAGACCTCGCCCGCATCCCCTTCCCCCCGCGCCGCTGATCCACGAACAGATCGTCGGTGTCCGCGACCACCGCCCGGGGCAGCCAGCATCGCCGGGATAAATCTGGGGGGCTACTCCGCGAAGAGTTCCTCAGCCGAAGCAACGGTTACCGCGCGCCGCACCCACTCGGCCAGGACGTCGGTATCGGTGCACGCCGTAATCCGATCGCGGGCCTCGTCGGAAACGGGGATGCCACGCGCATCCAGCACCGTGAGCAGGGCGCGAACTTCACCCTCCGCTTCGCCCTTCTTGTGGCCTTCCGCTTCGCCCCTCTTCTTGCCCTGCGCGAAATACCGGCGGGCGAAGTCACTCTGGTACTCGTAATTGCGGAGCGTGGAGGTCATCAGCGTCTCCCAAACGGATCGGGCGGCTCGAGGCAGCCTCGTCAGGATGAAGTCATAGTACAGGTCGGCCCGGTCCTCCTCGAAGGTGTCGAGCGCCGCCAGAGCGGCCGCGAACACCTTTGCGTTGTCCGGGTGCGTGTGGTGCGACGCAGCCGACAGCACCGCGAGTTCCGGCAGAGTATTGGCGGTTTCTAGGTCGGTGACCACCGGAACGGCGGACGGATCGAGCACCAGCGGCACCAGCCGGGCGTACGGGTGGCCGTACCCGAAATCGATCGGCTTCGCCGCCCAACGCGCGGTCCGCTTATCGGGGCACAGCACCAGCAGGACAGTCGGGCACTTCCACCGCGCCCGCAACGCGGCGACGTACACCGGCCACGACCATCGCTTGTCCGGATCTGGGCGTAGTTGGACCTCCACGACCACCGCCAGCACCGGCCCCTCGGCGGCGTGCAGCACCGCCACCGAATCCGCGTGGTACTCGGTCGGTGCCAGAATCGGCAGGTCACCGGACAGGTTCTCGATTTTGTCGAACTCGGGCAGCTGCCAGCCGAGCGCTGCCAGCAACGGCGGGATCATGTCCGGTCGGCTCCGGAACATATCGATGATCAGCTCATGCTGCTGCGATGGCATGCGCGGCACAGTACCGACGTCGACCGACAGAACCAGATCCCGTCGGCGTGCCGTGCGACGACTCGCCGCGGAGGTGAAAGTTGTTCAAGGAAGGTATATTTGGAGGATTTGGTCGACGAGGGTCGGGTCGTCGGCGGTGGGGGCGATGAGGGTGAGGCTCTGGTTGGCGCGGAGGGTGGCGAGGCCGTGTAGGGCGGTCCAGAGGAGGAGGGGGCGGTCGGGGGCCGTGGGGCTTGCCTGGCTGACGAGGTCGGCGAAGCGGCCGAAGAGCGGGAGGGTGGTGGCGCGGAGGTTGGCGCCGGAGCCCTCGAGCAGGTCGTGGCGGAACATGAGGGTGAACATCTGCGGGCGGGTGGCCGCGAAGTCGACATAGCCGATGGCCATGCGGCGCAGGCGATCTCGGGACGGGGCGCCGGCGTCGTCGGTCGCGGCGAAGCGCGCGGCGAGATCGGCGAAGCCGCGCGCCGCGATGGCCGCGAGCAGCGCCCTGTGGGTGGGGAAATGCCGACGCGGCGCGCCGTGCGAGACGCCCGCGGCGCGAGTGATCGCGCGCAGCCCGAGCCGATCCGGACCTTCCTGTTCCAGCAGTTCGACGCCGACGGCGATCAGTCGTTCGCTCAGGGGTTCGTTCCCGGTCACGCAGACATTGTGCACGCCGATCGGTCGGCCGACGAACGCAGGGTAGACAATGTCTACGCACTCCGGTAGACATTGTCTACACGTTTGTCGACGGAAGGTTCCCCGTGTGGTATCGCCTGTTCAAGCACGTCCTGCTCGGTCCGCTGCTGCGGATCATCGGCCGACCCGAGGTGGTCGGCCTGGAGCACGTGCCGCGCAGCGGGCCGGTGATCATCGCCGCCAACCACCTGGCCGTCATCGACTCGCTGTACCTGGCGCTCGTCCTGCCGCGCCGGGTCACCTTCCTGGCCAAGCAGGAGTACTTCACGGGCACCGGGTGGAAGGGGCGCTTCAACCGGTGGTTCTTCTCCGCCGCGGGCCAAGTGCCGGTCGACCGGACCGGCGGCACCGCGGCCGCTGACGCCTTGGCGGCCGCGACCCGAATCCTGGAGGCGGGCGGCGTCTGGGCAATCCACCCGGAGGGCACCCGATCGCCGGACGGCCGGGTCTATCGCGGGCGCACCGGCGCGCTGCGGGTCGCCATCGCGACCGGCGCCCCGGTGGTCCCCGTGGTGTTGTCCGGGACCGACCGGGTCAATCCGCGGGGCAGCCGGATGTGGCGATTCGCCAAGGTGCGCGTCCACTTCGGCGCGCCGCGCTACTACCCGCCCGCCGAGGCGCGGGCGGACGCGCGCACCGAGACCGACGCGCTGATGCGGGAGCTGGCGCGGCGATCCGGTCGGCAGTACGTCGACTCCTATGCGGCCACGTTCCACGGCACGACCGCGCGCCGGTCGTCCGCACGAGCGGACTTGAGGTCTCGCGACCACCACTGATCGGTCTGTACCGACGATCCGGCAGGAGCCCAGGGGTTAACGTCGCGGCGATTCGGCGGGATAGTGGGAGGAGGCCGGATGCTCGGTCGAGCTGTGACGAGGAGATCGACAAATGAGCAGGTTCACCGATGAGATGTACGCGACGGGGAGGTCCTCCGGACGCGGCCTGGTGACCGGGGAGCCGGGCGCTCCGCTGCGGCAGACCTGGAGCGAGGTCCATCGAATCGCGCGCCGGATGGCGGGCGGACTCGCGGAGGCGGGCATCGATTACGGCGACGCGGTGGGCGTGCTCGCGGGCATGCCGGTCGACATCGCACCGGCGTGCCAGGCGATCTGGATGCGCGGCGCGTCCATCACCATGCTGCACCAGCCGACTCCGCGGACCGACCTCGCGGTGTGGGCCCGCGACACCGAGACCGTGCTCGGCATGATCGAGGCGCGCGCGGTGGTGCTCGGCGCGCCGTTCGAGGCGGCGGAACCGCTGCTGCGTGAGCGCGGCATCACCGTCGTGCGGATCGACCAGTTGGCGGAGGGCCCCGAGATCGAACCGGTGACGACCACCGAATCCGATGTGGCCCTTCAGCAATTGACCTCCGGCTCCACCGGATCGCCGAAGGCGGTGCGGATCACGCACGGCAACTTCTACGTCAACGCCTACGCGATGTTCGATCGGGTGAAGTTCCAGCTCGACAACGATGTGATGATCAGCTGGCTGCCGCTGTTCCACGACATGGGCATGGTCGGATTCCTCAGCGTCCCCATGCAATTCGGCGCCGAGGTGGTGTGCGTGACGCCGCTCGACTTCCTGACGCGGCCGCTGCTGTGGGCCGAGCTGATCGACAAGTACCGCGGAACCGTCACCGCCGCACCGAATTTCGCGTATTCCTTGCTGGCCCGCAGGCTGCGGCAGGCCGAGGACGGCGCGCTCGACCTGAGCAGCGTCCGGTACATGTGGAACGGGGCCGAACCGGTGGACCCCGACACCATGGACACGCTGGCCGAGGCCGGAAAGCGCTTCGGGCTCAACCCGATGGCGCTCACCCCGGTGTACGGCATGGCCGAGACGACGCTGGCCGTTTCCGTCCCGGACCCCGGCCTCGGCCAAGTGCTCGACGTCATCGACGCCGATCTGCTGGAGGCGCTCGGCAAGGCGGTTCCGGTGCCGGAGCAGCACATCGGCCACGCCAACGTGCGCCGCCTGCCGACCCTCGGCTACCTGGTCGATCACCTGGAGGGCCGGGTGGTGGACGGCGAACGCCAACCGCTGCCGACCCGCTCGGTCGGCGTCATCGAATTGCGTGGTCCCGCGGTGACTTCCGGATACGTGACGGTCGACGGCTTCCGTCCGGCCCAGGACGCGGACGGCTGGCTCGACACCGGCGATATCGGTTACTTCACCGAAGACGGCCTGGTGGTGGTCTGCGGCCGCAAGAAGGACGTCATCATCATGGGCGGGCGCAATATCTTCCCGACCGACATCGAGCGCGCCGCCATGCGGGTGCCTGGCGTGCGCCCCGGCAATGCGGTCGCGGTCCGGCTGGACGCGGGACAGAAGCGCGAGAGTTTCGCCGTGGTCGTCGAATCCAACGACCACCAGAATCCGGCCGAGGTCAAGCGCATCGAGCACGACATCGTGCACGCGGTCTTCTCCGAGGTCGGCGTCCGCCCGCGCACTGTGGCCGTACTCGGCCCCGGCGCCCTGCCGAAGACCTCGTCGGGCAAACTGCGCCGCTCCGCCACGGCGATTCATTTGCACTGAACGCGCCAGAGACACCCTCTCGTGCCTCGGGCGGAGGTCGACGCCGCGGATCTTCCGAATCAGCACCGTGCGCCGCACCGAGCCCGGCACGCCACTCAGCTGCACGCGGTGTGGCACGGCGGTTCCGCACGATCGCGGGCAGCGACCAGGAAAGCCCTGTGCCTCAGTGCAATTGGTTCTGCGCCGTCTCCAGCCCGACGCGCAGCAACAGCTCGACCGCGTCGGCGGCCTGCTCGACGATCACCGGCACTTCCTTGCGCTCGGGCGCCGAGAACGGCTTGAGCACGAAATCGGCCGGGTCCTGCCTGCCGGGCGGCCGCCCGATGCCGATTCGGGTGCGCACGTAATCCTTGGTGGTCAGCGCGCTGGAGATGGATCGGAGGCCGTTGTGACCACCCTCCCCGCCGCCGCGCTTGAGCTTGACCGCGCCGAAGGGCAGATCCAGTTCGTCGTGCACGACGATCACCTCGGTGGGCGGGACCGAGAAGAACCTGGCGAGCGCGGCCACCGGCCTGCCGGAGAGATTCATGTAGGACCGCGGCTTGGCGATCAGGACCTGGCGACCGTCGAGGCGGGCCTGCAGCAGGTCGGCTCCGGACTTCTTGTGCACGGCGAAACGGCCGCCGACGCGCTCGGCGAGCACGTCGGCGACCAGGAAACCGACATTGTGCCGGGTGCGCTCGTACTCCGGACCCGGATTGCCAAGTCCGATGACGAGCGCGGGCCCGGTCGTGGATTCGGTCATCTACGAACCGGTTCCGGGCGTCCTTACTCGGCGCTCTCGGCCTCGGCTTCGCCCTCGCCGGCCTCCGGCTCGGCGGCGGGCGCGGCGATCACGTTGACGACCAATGTCTCGGCGTCGGCGGCCAGGGCGACACCGGAGGGCAGCTGGATCTCGCCCGCGGTGATCTGGGTGCCAGCCTCGACGCCCTCGACGGAGACCTCGATGGCCTCGGGCAGGTTCAGCGCCTCGGCCTCGATGGAGATGGTGGTGGCTTCCTGGGTGACCAGGGTGCCCGCGGCGGCGTCACCGGTGACGGTCACGGCGACGTCGGCGGTGACCTTCTCGCCACGCTTGACGATGAGCAGGTCGGCGTGCTCGATGTAGCGGCGAATCGGGTGCACCACAACGGATTTGGTCAGCGCCAGCTGCTGCTTGCCGTCGATGACGAGGTTCAGCACCGCGTTGGTGCCGTGCTCGCGCAGGATGGCGGCGAAGGCCTGGGCGTTGAGGGCGAGGTGCTGCGGGTCGGCCTGGTGGCCGTACAGCACGGCGGGGACGTTGCCCGCACGACGGGTGCGACGCGCGGCTCCCTTGCCGAACTCGGTGCGTACGGCGGCTTCGAGAAGGTTGACGTCGGACATGACTGGATCTACTCCTACGGCTCTTCCGGGCTGTCAAAGGTGCCCGCCAGGGAGGGTGGCGCCCTGGGCTGGGGTTCTGGTCTACTCGTCGGGGCGAAGACCGAACGAGGACGGCCGGAAGCCGCGCCGCGTCGATCACGGTGTCGCAAAAACGTCTGCGGACACCCTCGCCGAGACAACCCGAACACCATACCCCAGCTCACGTGCGGCAGATGAATCGGGTGGTCAGACGCGGTTCGGCGGGTCGCAACCCTGGTCGCGTAATCTGGACCGGTTGTCTATTCGCCGAGCCTGCGAAAGGTTGCTCACGTTGACCGCCCCTGAGGACGTCGTCGCGCCCACCCCGCGCGGACTGCCCGCCGAGGTCGCCCGGCGCCGCACTTTCGCCGTGATCTCCCACCCGGACGCGGGCAAATCGACGCTCACCGAGGCGCTGGCGCTGCACGCCAGGATGATTTCCGAGGCGGGCGCGATCCACGGCAAGGCGGGCCGCAAGTCGACGGTCTCCGACTGGATGGAGATGGAGAAGGCGCGCGGCATCTCGGTCAGCTCCACCGCGTTGCAGTTCAACTACCGCGCCGCGGGCTCCGATGTCGACAGCGTCATCAACCTGGTCGACACCCCCGGCCACTCCGACTTCTCCGAGGACACCTACCGGGTGCTCACGGCGGTGGACGCGGCCGTGATGCTCATCGACGCCGCCAAGGGCCTCGAGCCGCAGACGCTGAAGTTGTTCCAGGTCTGCCGCCACCGCGGCATCCCGGTGATCACCGTGATCAACAAGTGGGACCGGCCCGGCCGCGCGCCGCTCGAGCTGCTCGACGAGATCGAGGAGCGCATCGGCCTCACCCCCACGCCGCTGTTCCTTCCGGTCGGCATCGCCGGTGACTTCCGTGGTCTGCTGCGCCGCGGCGCCGACGGCGCGGCGCTCGAATACATCCACTTCACCCGCACCGCGGGCGGCGCGACGATCGCGCCGGAGGACTCGATCACCCCGGAGTCGGCCGAGGTCCGCGAGGGCGAGGCGTGGACGACGGCGGTCGAGGAGAGCGAACTGCTCTCCGCCACCGGACAGGACCACGATCAGGAGCTGTTCCTCGCCGGGCAGACCTCGCCGGTCATCTACGCCTCCGCGATGCTGAACTTCGGCGTGCGCCAGCTGCTGGAGACGCTGGTGGCGCTGGCTCCCGCGCCCGGATCGCGCAAGGCCGTCGACGGCACGCCGCGCGCCACCACCGACCCGTTCAGCGCCGTGGTGTTCAAGGTGCAGGCGGGCATGGACACCGCGCACCGGGACCGGCTGGCGTTCATGCGGATCGTGTCGGGCGAGTTCGAGCGCGGCATGGTCGTGACGCACGCGCAGACCGGGCGACCGTTCGCCACCAAGTACGCGCTGACCGTGTTCGGTCGTGAGCGCGCCACCGTCGACACCGCCTACCCCGGCGACGTGGTCGGCCTGGTGAACGCGACCGCGCTGGCGCCCGGCCACACCCTGTTCGTGGACAAGAAGGTGGAGTTCCCGCCGATCCCGTCCTTCGCGCCGGAGCACTTCGCGGTGCTGCGCGCACGGACCGCTGGCAAGTACAAGCAGTTCCGCAAGGCCATCGACCAGCTCGATTCCGAGGGCGTGGTGCAGGTGCTGCGCAACGACATCCGCGGTGACGCCGCCCCCGTGCTCGCGGCCGTCGGCCCGATGCAGTTCGAGGTGGTCACCGCGCGCATGCTCGCGGAGTTCAACGTCGAGACGAACATGGAGCACCTCGGCTACTCGCTGGCCAGGCGCACCGACGCCGCCTCGGCGGAGGAACTCGGCCGTCAGCGCGGCGTCGAGGTGTTCACCCGCAGCGACGGCGCGCTGCTCGCCCTGTTCAGCGACAAGTGGCGGTTGCAGTACATCGAGAAGGAACACCCGAAGCTGACGCTGGAACCGCTGGTCGCCGCCGCCGACAACTGACGGCGGCGCCCGCTTCAAGTGGAACCGCCCAGACCTGCTCGCGTAGCGATCCCGGTGCGGCGCAAGGATTTACGCTCCGGCGGCGGCCGGCGCGCCGATCGGCAGCGGGAACGAATGGTGTTCGTGGGTGACCTGCCAGCGGCCGCCGGACTCGCGCAGGCCGATGGTCAGCCGTAACCGGTTGGCCGGGTCGACGCGGAACTCCTCGGGCTTGCCACAGCGCAACAGCGCGTACGCGAACGCCACGTCGCTGCCCGCGGTGACGTCCAGCGACACGATCTCGAACACCGCGCCCTCGGCGAGCCACCGGAAGAACGGCGGCCAGGTCTCCCGATAAGCGTCGATGCCGCGCACGCCGTCGTTCGGCGGGGGCACGTCGTACATGACGATGTCGTCGGCGTGGTCGGCGAGCACTCCGGCGAGATCGCCCGCGCGCACGGCGGCGGCCCATCGTTCGATCAGCTCGCGAATCCGCGCTTCGTCGTTCATGGTCGGCATTCCCTTCGGTACGGCCGCCGGGTGCGGCGGCGTGCGGGTCCATCCCGTCGTCCGTACAACCCGGGCGCCGCGCCGAACTCATCGGTGCGCGCGAAAGTTCAAGGCAGTTCGACCGGCAGGCCGAAAGACGGAAAGAGTTCGGGCTCGAGGAACGAGACCACCTCCGCGATCCGGCCCTCGCGCACCGCGACCACGTCCAGCGCCATCGCCGCGAACACCGCGCGCTGCTCCTCCCAGAGATAGGTGCCGAACGCGAGCTGGCCGTTGGCGGAGGCGAGCACAAAACGCCAGCGGTACCGCAGCGGACCGTCGAGCAGGAACCCGCGAATGGCGGCCTGCCCGGCGTACCACTCGGGCAGCGGCGGCATGGAGTACTTCGCGTCCGCGCTGAGCAACGCGACGATCGCCGTCACGTCGCCCGACTCCCACGCGGCGGCGTATCGCACCGCCAAGTCGCGGATCTCGTGGTCGGCCATGGTGTGCAGCGCGCGCTGCTGAGACTGCGCGGGCAGCCGCGCCTCGACCCCGGCCCGCGCGCGCTGCAACGCGCTGTTGGCCGAAGCCACGCTGATCTCCAGCAGTTCGGCGGTCTCGCGGGCGGAGAAACCGAGCACGTCGCGCAGCACCAGCGCGGCCCGCTGGAGCCCGGGCAGATATTGCAGTGCGGCGACGAACGCCAGCTCCACCGCCTCGCGCGCCTCGTATCTGGCCTCGGGCGCCCTGCCGCGCACATCGGCATCGGGATAGGGCTCCAGCCAGGCGATATCGGTCAGCGGCGCGCCGGGGCTCAGGTCCACCGGCAGTTCGCGGCGGCGACGAGTCTCGAGCAGAGTCAGGCAGCGGTTGGTGGCGATTCGGTAGAGCCAAGGCCGCAGCCCGGCGGGGTCGGTCAGCTTGTCGAGGTTGCGCCAGGCTCGCACCAGCGACTCCTGCACCGCGTCGTCGGCGTCGTGCACCGAACCGAGCATGCGGTAGCAGTGCACGCGCAGCTCCGCGCGCAGCGGGGCGACCAGCCGTTCGAACTCCGCTTCGGCCGTCCGCACGGAACCCGCCGTCATTCTTCTTCGGGTTCCCGCGGCGGCGGCCCGCTGCCCGGATCACGCTCCACCGGCGCGATGCCGTCTTCCCTGGCGATCAGACCCCAGCGGCTCGAGGTCAGGCGCAGGCTCGGCAGGTCGCTCAGCGAGACCACCACCTCGTAGGTGCGCTCGTAGCCCGTGTGCGCGATCCGCCAGTGGCCGTCGTCGCAGCGCACGTAGCGGTCGGTGTAGAAGGCCGCGCCGCGCAGCAGCATGTTGTGCGCGGGGATCAGCACCGTGTCGGCGAGATACCAAGTGCCCGTTGCGGTGTCGCCGTCCACGTCGACCTCGGGATGGTCGCAGCGGTGCTCGGTGATGACGTGCGGGCCGAGCGTGTTGCGCATGAAGGCGAGGAAGGCGTCCCGCGATTCGAACTGGAGGTATTCGCTGTAGGTCGCGGTGGCCTCGGGAATCATGGTGTCGGCGAATTCTTCCCAGGACTTCGTGTCCAGCGCGCGCAGGTAGCGGAACTTCAGGCGGCTGATGGCCGCGACGTCGTCCATGCCCGGCCGATCGGCGGGCGGCCGGATGACGCGCCGCGGATCCAGGAGGTCACCCTCCTCCGCTTGCGCGCCGTTGCCCGGATCGGCGCGCTCGGCGGTCTGCTCCGTGCGCTCCGCGGTCTCCTCGGCCGCGTCGACGGTCGAGTCGCCGCGCCCCTGCTCGCCGCTTCCCTGATCCATACCTCAACAATCCCATCCGAAGCCGCCGAGCTTCACGGTTTGGGAGATCTGTATCAGATTGCTATCAACGGGCGGGCGTGCCGCCCGGGAAGATCAACTACCGATCGTAAAGCAGGTGCGGCAGAAATCCTCGCCGAATTCGGTGAGCCGCAGACTCTTGCGCACGATTTTCGGCGCGCGACCGGCCTTCTTCAGCGCGGCCTCGACCACCGGCTGCACCTCGAGCACCATGTAGCGGCTGAGCACCACCGGATCGTCGGAGGTCAGCGTCAGGCCGAGCCGGTTGAGGTTGATCAGGTACGACCGCGCCCGGTCCGGATAGCGCACGCCGGCCTGCTCCGGCACCGAGGTCAGGTCGCCCTGGACGAGTTCGGAGCCGATGCCGAGCGGACGGTTGGTACGCACGTCCACCGCGGGCTGCGGCCCGTTCAGCGACATGAAGCGCAGGATGCGCGCCTCGTCGGGAGCCAGTTCGTCGAGGATCCGGTCGTAGGCCGGGTGCACGTCCTCGGTGAAGTAGACGTCGGCCGAACGCGCGAGCAGCGCGTCACCGCGGCGGCGCAGTTCCTCGGTGGTCGCCGAGCGCAGGTACGAACCCACCGCGATGGCCTGCTGCGGGCCGTTCGTGGGAGTCGGTACGTAACTGACGATTTCGCGCACCGAACCCTCGGTCACGCCGAGGGCGCTGCGCGCGATCGAACGCAGCGCGTTGCCGGTCCGCTCGGCGATCTCGGCCGAGGACTCGCCGTCCAGCGCGGCCTGGGCGATCTCCTTGGTGACCTCGTACGAGGTGTTCACCGCCCACTGGCCACCGCGCACGGCGGTGCCCGCCGCCAGCCCGGCGGCTCGGAACACACCGCGGATCAGCCTCGCCTCGTTGCTGATCTGCCGCTGTTCGACATCCGAGCTGCGCTCTACCGCGCGGGAACCGGCCCGGGCCACGTCCTGTCCGGTTCTTTCGTCTGCCACGTCCTACTCCGAAGTGTCGCCAAGTGAACGAATCCGCCCACAGATTATTGCCCGATGGGCTTTCAGGTATAGCGAACCCCGACCGTTCGCGCGTCCCTGCCGACCCAACCGTTGGACCCGATCGCCAGCACCCCAGCATGTTTCATTCCGCGAAACGGATGTGGCGGACGCCATTCTCTCGCCCCGACCGAGACAATGCGGCATTCGAGGCACGTACTGTGACTGATGTCTCAGACACTACCGCGTCCTCCGGTGGACGCGGCGTCGCGTCTCACAATAGGGTCCAGCTGCCGACAGGGTGCTAGTTTGGGGTGCCGGTGAGGCGGCGATCACCGGTTTTTCGGCAGGAGGGTGTCGTTGTTAGAGAGTGTTTTCGGAGTTCACCCCACGATCCTCCTCGAGCTTTTGACCATTCCGCTTTTCACAGGAGTGATCGGCTATATCACCAACTGGACCGGCGTGCTCATGCTGTTCCAGCCCATCGCCTTTCACGGCGTCCGAGTACCCGGCCTCCGGGCGCTCTATCCTTTCCTGCCCAAGCGAATCCAGGTCCTCCCGCTGCTGAGCTACGACGGCAGGATGGGCTGGCAGGGCATCGTCCCCTCACGCGCCGACAAAATGGCCAGCATCGCCGTCGACAAAGGGCTCGCCAAGCTCGGTAGCGTCTCCGATTTCTATCGCGAGCTCGAACCCGACAAGCTCGCCGAACATTTGGCCAGCATCGCCGACGCGCAGATCACCGACATCGTCGAGGAGATCCTGCGCCGCGAGCACCCGCAGCTCTGGTACAACCTGCCCAGTCAGGTGCGCGACATGGTGCACGCGCGGGTGCGTCAGCAGCTGCCCGACATCCTGCGCGAACTGACCCAGGAACTCGGCGCGAACATCGATCAGTTGATCGACGTGAAGCAGATGGTGATCCGTTACTTCCAGGCCCGGCCGCATCTGCTCAACACGCTGTTCCAGGTGCTCGGCGCCAAAGAGCTTCGGTTCATGCAGAACTTCGGTTTCTACTTCGGCGCGCCGATGGGTGCGCTGCTCGTGCTCGTCCTGCACGTCACCGGGTGGTCGACCTGGGTGGTGCTGCCGATCGGCGGTGTGATCATCGGGTGGGTGGTCAACTGGATCGGCATCAACATGATCTTCGCCCCGGCCTACCCGAAGTGGTGGTGCCCGTGGCGGCAGGGTTTGTTGATCAAGCGCCAGTCCGAGATCACCGACGGCTACGCCGAACTCGTGTCGAGCCAGGTGATGACGGTGGCCAACATCGGCGACGAACTGCTCAACGGTCCGCGTTCGGATCGCACCATGCAGATGCTGGAGGACACCCTGCGACCCGCCGCCGACCGGGCGCTCGGCCCGGCGCGGCCCGCGGTGAAATTCATGCTCGGCAGCCGCGAGTACGACTCGTTGCAGGCGACGCTGACCACCGAGGCGATGTCCATCGCGCCGATCGCGTTCGCCGATCCGGACTTCAACCTCCAGCAGGGCAAACAGATCAACGATTACATCGCCAAACAGATGTCCGCTCTGCAGCCTCCGGACTTCGTGGAAATGCTGCGCTCGGCCATCAAACAGGATGAATGGTTGCTTTTCGTCCATGGCGGCGCGCTGGGCCTCTTGGCCGGATACGCTCACATTCTGATCTTCGGAACGGGAGTGGCGACGACATGGGTATGACGGGCTCGGGCGAGAACAACGCGGGATCGGACGCCGACGCGGTCGGCGACGATATCCAGGCCACCGAGCATTCCGAGTCCGTCGCGCCGTCGACGGAACTCGCCCGGTGGCCGCTATCCGATATCGAACCCGTGGCCGAGAAGCCCGCCCGGCGCCGCGTGCCGACCCCGCGCCAGACCGTGCGAGCGGCGGGCGGGGTGGCCAAGGTCGCGTTCACGGCCGCGTCCGAGGTCACGGCATGGACCGTGGACACCGCGCTCGGCGTCACCGGAACCGTGGTCAAGGGCAGCATCGCCGGTGTACCGCCGCGCGAGGTGCTCGCCGAGGCCGAAGCCGAGGTCCGCGACGCGGTGCGCCGGGCCCTCGGTCTGCCTCCCGCGACACCCGAACGCACCGACCCGGCCGTGCCCACGCTGCGCGAACAGGGCGCCGCGCTACTACGCCTCTCGGCGAGCATGCACGCCGAAGCGTCCGAGATCCACCCGGCGTTCGCCGGAATGCTCGCCGAGCTGACGCCCGACGAGGCGCGCATCCTGCGCTTCCTGCACGTGGACGGCCCGCAGCCGTCGATCGACATCCGCGTCGGACGGCCGAGGGCGCTCGGCGCGGAGCGCTACCTGTCCGGTCTCACGCTGATCGGCGACCAGGCGGGGCTGCGTTTCCCGAACCGGGTGCCGCAATACCTGACCAACCTGCGCAGGCTCGGGCTGATCGAATTCGCCAAGGAACCGGTCGACAACCCGAACCGCTACCAGTTGCTCGAAGCGCAGTCGCCGGTGCGAGAGTTGCTGAAGCGCTCCGGGTTCGGCACCAAGGTGCACTACCGCAGCATCGTGCTCACCACCTTCGGCGCGGACTTCGTCCAGACCTGCCTGCCGGTGGTCACCGAAGGCCGCGCCGAATCCAGCTGACCACCCCCGCCGCGCGGCCCAGGTGCCACACATCTCGCACACGCCTCACATAGGCATCGACTATGTGAGGCGCGCGAACGGTGTGTGGGACAGCCGCGGCGGTCAGACGCCTTCGGCGAGTTCGAGCCAGCGCTCCTCGGCGGTTTCCTTGTCGGCGAGGACTTGCTTGAGTTCGGCGCCGAGGGTGACGAGCTTGTCCGGTTCGGTGGCCGCGTCGGCGAGGGCGGCGTGCAGGCGCTCCTCGCGCTCGGTGAGCTTGTCGATGGCCCGCTCGAGCTTGGCGAGTTCCTTGCGCGCCGCACGGTAGGCCGCGGAATCGGTGGCCGCGGCGGCGGGCTTGTCGGCGGACGCGCGGGCAGGCGCGGGTGCGCTCAGCGCGGCTCGCTTCTTCAGGTATTCCTCGATGCCGCCCGGCAGGTTGGTGAGTTTTCCGTCGCCGAACAGCGCCCAGGTGGAGTCGCAGATGCGTTCGATCAGGTAGCGGTCGTGGCTGATGACCACCAGGGTGCCCGCCCAGTTGTCCAGCAGGTCCTCGAGCTGTTGCAGGGTGTCGATGTCCAGGTCGTTGGTCGGCTCGTCGAGCAACAGGACGTTGGGCTCGGACATCAGGATGCGAGTGAGTTGCAGCCTGCGCCGCTCGCCGCCGGAGAGATCGCCGACCGGGGTGCGCTGGCGGGCCGGGGTGAAACCGAGCCGCTCGGCCAGCTGCCCGGCGGATATCTCCTTGTCGCCCAGCATGATTCGCTGCGCGACCTGCTGCACCGCTTCGAGCACGCGCATTTCGGTCGGCAGGTCGTCGAGTTCCTGGCGCAGCCAGCCGATCTGCACCGTCTGGCCCTGGACGCGCTTGCCCGCCGCGGGCTCGACGTCACCGGCCAGCGCGCGCAGCAGGGTGGTCTTGCCCGATCCGTTGACGCCGACCAGGCCGACCCGCTCGCCCGGCGCGAGGCGCCAGGTCAGATCGCGCACGAGTTCGCGGTTGTCCGGCGTGGTGAGGGTGGTGTCCTCCAGCTCGATGACGACCCGTCCCAGCCGTTTCCTGGCGAACGCGGCCAGCGACACGCTGTCGCGCGGCGGCGGCACGTCGGCGATCAGCGCCTCGGCGGCCTCCACCCGGTAGCGCGGCTTGGACGTGCGCGCCTGCGGGCCGCGCCGCAGCCAGGCCAGTTCCTTGCGGGCCAGATTGCGGCGCCGCGCCTCGCTGGCGTCGGCCTGCCGCGCCCGTTCCGCGCGCGCGAAAATCCAGTCGCCGTAACCACCCTCGTAGCTTTCGACCTTGCCGCCGACGACCTCCCAGGTGTTGGTGGCGACGGTGTCGAGGAACCAGCGGTCGTGGGTGACGACGACCAGGGCGGAGCGGCGGCTCAGCAGGTGCTCGGCCAGCCACTGCACGCCCTCGACGTCGAGGTGGTTGGTCGGCTCGTCGAGGACGAGCAGGTCGAGTTCGCGCACCAGCGCCGCGGCCAGCGCGACGCGGCGGCGCTCACCGCCGGACAGGTTCGTCACCGGGGTGTCCATGCCGAGGCCCTGGATGCCGATGCCGTCCAGGACGGAGCGGATCCGCGGGTTCGCCGCCCATTCGTGTTCGGCGACGCCGTCGGTCATCTGGTCGTCGGCCAGACCGGCGAGCACCACTTCGCCGATGGTCGCGCCCTCGGGCAGCGTGCCGCGCTGGGTCACCACGGCGAGGCGCAACCCGCCGAGCCTGCTGACCCGGCCGCTGTCGGGCTCCTCGATGCCGGTGAGCACCTCGAGCAACGTGGTCTTGCCGCCGCCGTTCAGACCGACGACACCGATGCGTTCGCCCGCGTGCACGCCGAGCGAGACGTTGTCCAGGAGGGGCTTGATCCCGAAGCTCTTGGAGACCTGCTCGAGGTTGATCAGGTTGGACATGGACGCTGCTAGCCCGCCTCTCCGGGTGATTTACCGACCGTACGAGCCTACTCACCCGGCGTCGCGCGCCCGCGCGCGCGTCGGCGGCGATGCGATCAGCGCTTGCCCGAGGTGTCGGTGTCGAGGATGCGCGCGCCGGGCACCGGTCCGCTCGCCGTGCGAACACTGCGGGCGACGCCCGCCCCCGCCAGCTCAGCGGCGACCGCGACGGCCGCGTCTTCGCTCTCGCAGAGGAACGCGCAGGTGGGCCCGGAGCCGGACACCAACCCGGCCAGCGCGCCCGCGCCGACTCCCGCGCGCAAGGTTCGCCGCAGCTCCGGCTTCAGCGAGACCGCGGCCGCCTGTAGGTCGTTGCCGAGCAGCGGGGCGAGCTGATGCGGGTCGCCGGAGGCCAGCGCCTGCATCAGCCGCTGGGGCTCGCCGAGCCGCGGCGGGTCGCCGTGCTCGCGGAGCCGGTCCAGCTCGGCGAAGACCGAGGGCGTCGAAAGCCCGCCCTTGGCGAGCGCGAGCACCCAGTGAAACGTATTGCGGGACAACACAGGAAGTAGCCGTTCGCCGCGACCGGTGCCGAGCGCGGTGCCGCCGTGCAGCGCGAAAGGGACGTCGCTGCCGAGTTCCGCTGCGACCGAGGCCAATTCGTCGCGGGACAGGCCGATGTCCCAGAGCTCGTTCAGGCCGACCAGCGCGGCGGCCGCGTCCGCGCTGCCGCCCGCCATGCCGCCCGCGACCGGAATGCCCTTGCTGATGGTGATTTCCACCAGCGGCGCCCGGCCCGCGAGATGCGCGAGGCGCACGGCGGCCTTCCACACCAAGTTGTTGCGATCGGTGGGCACCTCGGCCGCGCCCTCGCCGGTCACCCGGACGGTGAGCGCGGCCGAGGGCGCCAGCTCGATGTCGTCGCTGAGTGAGAGCGCCTGGAAGACCGTGGTCAGGTCGTGGTACCCGTCCGCGCGCAGGTCGCCGACGCCGAGGTGCAGATTCACCTTCGACGGCGCGCGCACGGTGACGGGACTGGGCACAACTGACAACACGGTGTTCAAGCCTAGTGGGTGGGTCCGACAACCGCGGGGCTCGATATCCGCCATTCACCCGCTGTGATCCGTTCGGTCACAACAGCGCTGCGTGCGGTTACCACGGCGCCGCGCCGTTGGCCACTTGCGTCCATATACCCATGGGGGGTATGTTCACATTCGTCGGATACCCCGGCACCGTACGATCGCAGCGACCGAAGGAGTTGGAGATGGCTACCACCACTTACACCGTCAAGGGAATGACCTGCGGGCACTGCGTCAGCTCGGTGAAGACGGAGATCGGCAAGATCGACGGTGTCACCAGCGTCGACGTCGACCTGGCGACCGGCGCCGTTCGGGTGGACAGCGCTGCGCCGCTCGCCGAGGCCGACGTCGTCGCCGCCGTCGACGAGGCGGGGTACGAGGTAGCTGTCTGATGCGGGATCGGCTGCGGTTCGCCGCGTTCGGTGGCGGGCTCGTCGTGCTGCTCGGAGCCGCGCTCGGCATCGGCGCCCTGGTGGGCGATCCGGGCGGGCAGACCCGGGTCCTCGACACCGCACAATACCGGTCGACCGGGTTGTCGGACTCCGAGTCCGGCTACGCCCTGGCCGACCTGAGCGCGCCCACCTCGCCGAACCGCGCCGGTCCCCTGCGCTTTCGCATCACCGGTCCGGACGGCGCGCCGGTCACCCGGTTCGCCGTCCGGCACGAGAAGCCGTTGCATCTCGTCGTCGCCCGCACGGACACGGCCGAGTACCGGCACGCGCACCCGACGATGGCGGCCGACGGCACCTGGTCCGTCGACTGGACCTGGGCCGCGCCCGGTACCTATCGAGTGTTCGCCGACTTCGCGCCGGGCGACGGATCGGACGACCTGGTGCTGAGCGGCACCGTCACGGTCGCCGGAGACGTGACCGCCCGGCCGCTGCCGTCCGTCGCCGAGACCGCGTCGGTGGACGGTTACCAGGTCCGCTTGCAGGGCGATTCCGACGACCTGCGTTTCACCGTGACCCGCGACGGCCGCCCCGTCACCGATCTCGAGCCGTACCTCGGCGCCTACGCCCACCTGGTCGGCCTGCACTCACCATCGCTCGCCTATCTGCACGCGCACCCACAGGGCGAGGTCGGCCGAACGAATCCGGGACCGGAGGTGTCGTTCCACGCCGAGCCGCCGATGCCGGGGGCCTACCGGTTGTATTTCGAGTTCGCCCACGGCGGTTCGGTGCACACGGCCGAGTTCACCCGCGAGTTCGTGCCGGTTTCCCAGCCGGACCATTCGGGCGGCCATCACCGCTAGTGCCGCACGCTGGCCGAACCGAGCTACACGAACCGACTCGGCGTGCGCCATGACGGTGCAGTCGGACGACCTGTGCGTGACGGCGGCCGCTAGCCCGGCGGGGCGAGCGAGGCCGCGGTGTCCAAAGTTCCGTGCGCGAGCGGAGTCGGCGCATGCCCTGGTGCAACGGGCCGCCAGCTCCTGGTGCGGCGACGCTACCCCTGCGCGGCGAGCCGGACGAAGGTCGCGGTATCCAAGGTCTCCCCGCGCGCGGTCGGATCGATGCCCGCCGCGGTCAGTCGGCGCTCGGCCTCGGCGGGTGATCCCGCCCAGCCGGACAGCGCGGCGCGCAACGTCTTCCGGCGCTGGGCGAAGGCGGCGTCGACGACCTCGAAGACGCGGCGGCGGTGTTCGTCGTCCATGGACCACGGGGGCTCGGCGAAGCGCTGCACGCGCACCAACCCCGATTCCACGCGCGGCACCGGCCAGAACACCTGGGTGCCGACCGCGCCCGCGCGGCTCACCTTGCCGAAGAAACCGGCCTTCACACTGGGCACGCCGTAGACGCGGCTGCCGGGCTCGGCGGCCAGACGGTCGGCGACCTCCGCCTGCACCATCACCAAAGAGGTTGTGATGCTGGGCAATTCGGCGAGCAGGTGGAGCAGCACCGGCACCGCGACGTTGTACGGCAGGTTGGCGACCAGTGCCGTCGGGGCGGCGGGCAGGTCGGCGGCGGCGACCCGCAGCGCGTCGGCACGCACCACGCGCAGCCGGTCGGCCAGGTCCGGCGCACGGTCGGCGACCGTCACCGGGAGGTGCTCGGCGAGCACCGGATCGATCTCGACCGCGATCACCGAGTCCACCACGTCCAGCAGGGCGAGCGTCAGCGAGCCGAGGCCAGGTCCCACCTCGAGCACGGTGTCGGCGCGACCGACCCGCGCCGCCACGACGATCCGGCGCACGGTGTTGGCGTCGTGGACGAAGTTCTGCCCGAGCTGCTTGGTCGGCCGCACACCGAACCGCTCGGCGAGGACCCGCACCTCGGCGGGCCCGAGCAGCGCGGCACTCCCCCTGGCGGAAACATCGGCATCGGACACGCGAAGAACCTACCAATCCGCCACGCCCACCGGACCCACCCGGCCGCGCGACGATCCGAAAGTCAGCCGAGCCCGAGCCTGCTGGTGCACGCGGGCCAGGCGCCCCAGCCCTGCCGGGCCCTGGTCACCTCGGCGATGGCGATCTGCTCCTCACGGGTGGCCAGGTCGGCGCGCGGCGCGTAGCGCAGGCCGCCCTGCCGCTCCCAGGTGCTCTGGTCGAACTGGATGCCGCCGTAGTAGCCGTTGCCGGTGTTGATGGCCCAGTTGCCGTTGGACTCGCAGCGCGCGAGCGCGTCCCAGATCTGGCCGTCACGCACCGGCGGCACCTCGGTGCCCGGCTTGGTCCCCTTGCGCACGGTCTTGGGCTGGGCGGGCACGGAGACCACCGACTCGACCTGCTTGCGCTCGACTTCCTCGCCGTTGACCCTGGTCACCGCGAAGGTCACGTCGTGCACGCCCGGCACGCCGGGGTTCTCGACGACGGTGCGGCTCATGTTCATCTCGGGGTCTTCGATGACGTTCTCCGGCGGATCCAGCGGCAGCGTCTCGGTGTGGTGCTCGACGCGCTTGCGGGTCACCACGATTCGCAGGCCGTCGGTCAGCGGAGTGCTCGGCGCGGGCTCGACGGTGTCCTGCTCGATCAGCGGGATGCCAGCGACGGAGAGGAATTCGCCGACGGTCGGCGCGGCGAGCCGCACGTCGACCGCGTTGCCGATGCCGTCGAGCAGCGACACCGAGCGCGGGCTGGAGATGCGCAGCGCCGCGCCGTCCAGCGGCAGCCGCTCGTCGCGTGCGGGCCAGACGTAGGTGTCGGCGGGGAGGTTCAGCTGGGCGAGCGCCTCGCCCGCGGTGAGGCCGGTGGTCCACACCGTCTCGGCCCTGCCGTCCACGGTCAGCGCCACCTGACGCGCCCGGTTCAGCACGATCGTCGCGCCATCGGTCACCGTGGAGCCGCGGCCCGGGCGGACCAGATCACGTTCGGTCAGGTCGAACCCGGCGGCCCGCAGCACGCCGTCGACGTTGCGGGACATGGTGCTCAGAATGGACCGTTCGCCGTCCACGACCACCGTCACCGTCTTGCGGTTCACGATCGCCAGCGAGGCGCCGACGATCAGCGTCAGCAGCAGCGCCGCGACGGCCGCGTACAGCAGTGGCGACCGCGACTGGTTGATCCTCGTGAAGGGCGACATGGTCACAGTACGATAACGAAGCGACCTTGCCCCGACAACCGCATCTGGGCGAGCTGGAGAAGCTCAGATCACGGGAAGATATCGACGCCGCAGGTAGATAACAGCCTCGAGACACGAAGTGACCTGAGCCACACAACGGGTTTCCAGTCCCCTTACGCGGGTACGCGCACTCGCCTTCAGATTCCGTAGACGCGCCGTGCGTTCGCGGTGGTGATCTCGGCCAGTTCGCGCGGATCCTGTTCGCGCAGTTCGGCGAGCGCACGCACCGTGTAGGGCAGGCAGTACGACTCGTTCGGCGCGCCACGGAACGGGTGCGGCGTCAGATACGGCGCGTCGGTCTCCACCAGAATCTGCTCATCCGGCACCACCTTCGCTGCCTCGCGCAGCTCGTGGGCGTTCTTGAAGCTGACCGTCCCGGAGAAACTCAGCACATAGCCCTCGGCGACGCAGGACAGCGCCATGTTGGCGTCCGAGGAGAAGCAGTGGAAGATCACCGTCGACGGCGCGCCCTCGTCCAGCAGGACGGTCAGCAGGTCGTGATCGGCCTCGCGATTGTGGATCATCAGCGGCTTGCGCACCCGCTTGGCCAGCTCGATGTGCCAGCGGAACCCCTCGACCTGGGTCTCGATGTCGGCGCAACCGTCGAGCTTGCCCGGCCAGTAGTAGTCCAGACCCGTCTCGCCGATGGCGACGACTCTCGGGTCGACCGCCAGCCGCTCCAACTCGGCCTTCGCCGCGTCGTCCAGCGCGTTGGCCCTGGTGGGGTGCAGCGCGATCGCGGCGTAGACGCGCGAATCCCAGTGCGCGGCCCGCACCGCCCACTGCGCGGCGGCGAGATCGTCGGCGACCGTGACCACCTTGCCGACGCCCACCGATTCGGCGCGATCCACGATGGCGGCGGTGGACTCGGCGTCGGTGGCGCCGCAGGCATCCAGATGGGTGTGCGCGTCCACCAGCGGCGCGAGCGGCTCGGGCAGATCGGGCGCGGGGCGCTTGCTGCTCACGACTCCGCCTCGCCAGCGCTCGGCTGCGTCGTGCGCCGCGTGGCGCTGTGTCGATGGTTCGCTCGCCGACGCTCGCTCATCGGCATTCGCTTCCACCCGGGATCGCCGCCGGGCGACGGCCGGGTCCTGCGGGGATATTCACGTGAGCGACGGAAAGCACGCGCATTACAGTAGACACACCATGAGCGCAGCTGAACGCCCCGCCTTCTACATCACAACGGCCATCGCCTACCCGAACGGTGCGCCGCACATCGGACATGCCTACGAGTACATCTCGGCGGACGCCATCGCCCGATTCAAGCGACTCGACGGCTACGACGTGTTCTTCATGACCGGCACCGACGAGCACGGCCAGAAGATGCAGCAGGCCGCGGCCGCCGAGGGCATTCCGGTGGAAGAGCTCGCGGCGCGCAACTCCGACGTCTTCGAGCAGCTCGACAAGACGCTCGACGTCTCCTACGACCGGTTCATCCGCACCACCGACGCCGACCACCAGACGGCCAGCATCGCGATCTGGGAGCGGATGCTCGCCAACGGCGACATCTACCTGGACAACTACTCGGGCTGGTACTCGGTGCGCGACGAGGCCTTCTACACCGAGGAGGAGACGACGCTGCTCGACGACGGCAGCCGCGTCTCCACCGACACCAAGACGCCGGTGGAGTGGACCGAGGAGTCCAACTACTTCTTCCGGCTGTCGAAGTACCAGGACCGGCTGCTCGCGCTCTACGAGGAGCATCCCGAATTCATCGCGCCCGCAACGCGTCGCAACGAGATCGTCAGCTACGTGAAGGCGGGCCTGAAGGACCTGTCCATCTCGCGCACCACCTTCGACTGGGGCGTGCCGGTGCCCGGCCACCCCGACCACGTGATGTACGTCTGGGTGGACGCGCTCACCAACTACATCACCGGCGTCGGCTTCCCGGACACCGAATCCGCTGCCTTCCAGAAGTTCTGGCCCGCCGACGTGCACATCATCGGCAAGGACATCACCCGTTTCCACACGGTGTACTGGCCCGCGTTCCTCATGTCGGCCGGGGTCGAGCTGCCGAAACGCGTATTCGTGCACGGCTTCCTGTACAACAAGGGCGAGAAGATGTCGAAGTCGGTCGGCAACGTCGTCGACCCGCTCGAGCTCGTCGACGAATACGGCGTCGACGCGGTGCGGTTCTTCCTGCTGCGCGAGATCTCCTACGGCCAGGACGGCAGCTACAGCCACGACGCCATCGTCGGCCGGATCAACAGCGACCTGGCCAACGAGTTCGGCAACCTGGTGCAGCGCAGCCTGACGATGGTGAACAAGAACTGCGACGCGGCCGTGCCGACGCCGGGCGAGTTCACCGCGGAGGACCGCGAACTGCTCGACCGCGCGAACGGTCTGCTGGAACGCTGCCGCGCCGAATTCGACGCCCAGCAGATGCATCTCGCGCTCGAGGCGATCTGGCTGACGCTCGGCGAGACCAACAAGTACTTCTCGGCCCAGGCGCCGTGGGCGCTGCGCAAGTCGGGCACCGAAGAGGACCTCGCCCGCATGGCGACGGTGCTGTACGTGACGCTCGAGGTGGTCCGCATCGTCGCGATCCTGGTGCAGCCGGTGCTGCCCGGGTCGTCGGCCAAGATCCTCGACCTGCTCGCCCAGCAGGGCCGCACCTTCGCCGACATCGCGACTCCGCTCACGCCGGGTGTCTCGCTGCCCGCGCCGGAGCCGGTGTACCCGCGCTACCTGGAGAAGAAGGACTGACGCAACCGGAACGGCACGGCGATTCCCGGAGGAATCACCGTGCCGTTCCGCGTTTTTCGTGCCGCGCGGGCTCTACTTCCACCGCTCGAGCAGCCGGTTGGCCTCGGTCGCCAGCGCGAACTGGAGGTAGGGTCCGAAGCTGATCCTGGCCACACCTTGCGCGGCGAGTTCCGCGCGATCCGACTTGTCCGGCAGCCCGATCGCGTTGACGGGCCGCGGCAGTTCCGAGGTCAGGCGGCGCATGTCGGCGTCGGAGTGCCTGCCGACCGGGTACAGCACGTCGGCGCCCGCGGCGGCGGCCAGCGTCAGCCGGGCGATGGCGCGGTCCAGACGATCGGACTCGTCGCCGACCTGCTTGATGAACAGGTCGGTGCGGGCGTTGACCACGACGTGCACCCCGGCGGCGTCGGCGAATTCGCGCAGCCCGTGCACGAAGTCGGCGTGCTCTTGGTCGCCACGCAGGCGTCCGTTCTCGCTGTGCACGGTGTCCTCGATGTTCAGGCCGACCGCGCCCGCGTCGAGCAGTCCCTCGATCAGCTGGGCGGGCTCGAGGCCGTATCCGGCCTCGATGTCGACGGAGACCGGCACGTCGACCGCGTCGGTGATCTGGCGGACCCTGGTGAGCAGTTCGGTGAAGGTCATGCCCTCGTTGTCGCTGCGCCCGATCGAGTCCGCGACCGGGTGGCTGCCCAGCGTGAGGGCCGAAAAGCCCGCGGCGACAGCGAGATTCGCCGACCACGCGTCCCACACGGTGGGCAGGACGACCGGGTCGCCCGGACGGTGCAGCGCGAGCAGTTCTTTGGCCTTGCTTTCCACAGTGGTCATACACCGATCATGGACCCCGCCCGAGCCCGTCGCAGTGTGACACACCCCATCCCTGGAATCGGCTAGCTGCCGTAGCCTGCGCGGCGGGCGAAGTAGCCTGCATGGGCCGAGTCGGGCTAGCGAGATGGGATCCGAAAGTGCGAACAGTGGGGCGAGGACGCGGCAAGACGGTACGCGGCGCGAAGGTCTTGGTGACGGGCGCGGCGAGCGGCATCGGCAAGGCGACCGCGATCGCGGCCGCCGAGCAGGGCGCCGAGCTGGTGCTCACCGACATCAATGCCGAGGGACTGAGCGCCACGGTCGAGGAGATCCGGCGCGCGGGCGGGACCGTGCTCGACTCGCGGCCCTTCGACATCACCGACTACGACGCCGTGGCCGCCTTCGCCGCGGACGTCCACGACACCCACGGCAGCATGGACGTGGTGATGAACGTGGCGGGCACGTCGGCGTGGGGCACCGTGGAGAACCTCGAGCACCGGCACTGGAAGCGCATGGTGGACATCAATCTGATGGGGCCGATCCACGTCATCGAGAGCTTCGTGCCCGCCATGGTGCGCGCGGGCCGCGGCGGCGCGCTGGTGAACGTGTCCTCGGCGGCCGGGCTGCTCGCGCTGCCCTGGCACGCCGCCTACAGCGCGGGCAAGTTCGGTATCCGCGGCGTCTCCGAGGTGCTGCGCTTCGACCTCGCACGGCACGGCATCTCGGTGCACCTGGTGGCGCCGGGCGCGGTGAACACGCCGCTCGTGCACACCGTCGAGCTGGTCGGGGTGGACCGGGACGATCCAAGGGTGCGCAGGATGACCAAAACGTTCACCAAGCACGCCGTGCCGCCCGAGCGGGTGGCCGCGGCGATCCTGCGCGGTGTCGAACGAAACCGGTTCCTGATCTACAGCTCGTTCGACATCCGCTTCGGCTACTGGTGGGCGCGCAAGTTCGCGTTCCCGTACGAGTTCGTGATCCGCCGGGCCAGCGCCCAGTTCAACAGGCTGCTGGCTTCGTCGGGCAGTTGAGGTGCGTGTCGAGCACCCTGGCGCCGGGACCTTCCTCGCCGAGCCGGTCGCGCTCGTTGACGAGTTTGCAGCTGCCGAGCGAGAGGCAGCCGCAACCGATACAGCCGGTGAGGTTGTCGCGCAGCCGGATCAGCTGACTGATGCGGTCGTCGAGATCCTCGCGCCACGCGGTGGACAGGGTCTCCCAGTCGCGCCGGGTCGGGGTGCGGCTCTCGGGCAGTTTGTCCAGCGCCTCGCGGATCTCGCTGAGCGGTATGCCGACCCGTTGCGAGATGCGGATGAACGCGACCCTGCGCAGCGTCTCGCGGTGGTATCTGCGCTGATTCCCGCTGGTACGACGGCTCGAGATGAGCCCTTCGCGTTCGTAGAAATGCAGCGCGGACACGGCCACTCCGCTACGCTCGGACAGCTGCCCGGGGGTCAGTTCCTTTGCTCGCCAATCGGCTGTCGACATCACACTCCTCCATTCACCTGAACAATACTTCAGGTTAGAGGTGCTCGGGACGAATTCGGACACCCCACGGCATTGGGAGGCCGATTTCCATCCTGTTACGCCGATCGCGAACTACGGTCGGAGGATGGGAGCAGACGCTGTGCCCGTCGACGATGCAAAGGACTGGCGCGGGGGCGGGCCCGACCGCGCCGGCGAACCGCGTTACGGGGTTACTTCCGAGGTGGGCGCCCTGCGCACGGTGTTGCTACACCGGCCCGGCGCCGAACTGCGCAGACTCACCCCGCGCAACAACGACCAGCTGCTGTTCGACGGCATCCCCTGGGTGGAGCGGGCGCAACAGGAGCACGACACCTTCGCCGACGTGTTACGCGACCGCGGCGTCGAGGTGCTGCTGCTGGCGGATCTGCTCGCCGAGACCATCTCGGCCAGCGGCGCGGCGCGCATCCAGGGCATCTCGGCCGCCGTCGACGCGCGCAGGCTCGGTCACGTGCTCGCCGACGAGCTGGCCGCCTACCTGCGCGGGGTGCCCGCCGAGGAGCTGGCCGAGATCCTGATGGCGGGCATGACCTTCGACGAACTGCCGTTCGGCCCCGACGCGGCCTCGCTGGTGCGGCGGATGCACCACGGCCACGACTTCGTCATCGACCCGCTGCCCAACCTGTTGTTCACCAGGGATTCCTCGTTCTGGGTCGGGCCGCGCGTGGCGATCACCTCGCTCGCCCTGCCCGCCCGGATCCGCGAGACCTCGCTGACCGATCTCATCTACGCCTTCCACCCGCGCTTCCTCGGGGTGCGGCGAGCCTACGAATCGCACACCGCGCCGATCGAAGGCGGCGACGTGCTGCTGCTCGCGCCGGGCGTGGTCGCGGTCGGCGTCGGCGAGCGGACCACGCCCGCCGGGGCGGAAGCGTTGGCGCGCAGCCTGTTCGACGACGGACTCGCGCACACCGTGCTGGTCATCCCGATCGCGCAGACGCGGGCGACCATGCACCTGGACACGGTGTGCACCATGGTCGACACCGACGCCGTGGTGATGTACCCGGCCGTCCGAGACGAGCTGCGCGCGTTCACGATTCACCGCGAGGACGACTACGTGAGCCACGAGGGCGGCGGCGGGGTGACGATGCGCGGACCCGATCCGTTCCTGCCCGCGGCGGCCGAGGCGATGGGCATCGGCAAGCTGCGGGTGATCGACACCGGACTCGACGGCGTCACCGCCGAACGCGAACAGTGGGACGACGGCAACAACACCCTCGCCGTCGCCCCCGGCGTCGTGATCGCCTACGAACGCAACGAGATGACCAACGCTCGGCTGCTGGACGCGGGCATCGAGGTGCTGCCGATCCCTGGCTCGGAGCTGGGTTCGGGGCGCGGCGGCCCGCGGTGTCTGTCCTGTCCGCTGTCCAGGGACGACGTGTGAGCCGCCCATGTTCACACTCACGATCAGCCACGATTCGCCCATCCCGCCGTACGAGCAGCTGCGGCTCGCGGTCATCGCGCAGGTGCGCTCCGGCGAGCTGACCGCGGGCACGAAGATACCCACCGTGCGAGCGTTGGCCGCCCAGCTGAACCTGGCGCCCAACACCGTCGCGCGCGCCTACCGCGAGCTGGAGGCCGACGGCGTGCTGGAGACCAGAGGCAGGCAGGGTTCGTTCATCGCGTCCTCCGGCGACCCGACCCGCGACGCGGCCGGACGCGCCGCGACCGCGTACGTCTCGGCCATCCGGCGGCTCGGCCTGGACGACGAAACCGCGCTGCGCTACGTGAAATCCGCGCTCGAGTATTGAGGTACGCCCTAACGCCAGCTGGGCAGCCAGAGATGGTCGTGCCAGCTGGCGGGGGTGATCGGCAGCGCGGTCAGGATCGGCCACAGCCAGATGAAGTTCGCGACCACCAGGCCCAGATACAGGCAGACCGCGAGCAGGCCGAGACTGTGCCGCTCGCTGGGCATCTCGGGAAGGAAGGTGCCCAGCGGGCTGCGCGGTAGCGGCGACGAGCGCGCCGGTCCCAGGACGTCACCCAGCGCCAGCGCGACGCCCATCATCAGGAAGGGCGCGAGCGGCACCGCGTAGAAGTAGTACATCTGCCGGTCCAGGGTCAGGAACCAGGGCAGCAGTGCCGCGCCGTAGCCGGTCAGCACCGCGGCGTAGCGCCAGTCGCGCCGGACGATACTGCGCCACAGCAGCCAGCCGACCACCGGAAGGGCGATCCACCAGATCGCCGGGGTGCCGATCAGCATCACGGCTTTCACGCACTGCGCCTGCCCGCAACCGGTGACATTGGTGTCGGCGTAGTAGTACAGCATCGGCCGCAGCCCCATCGGCCACGTCCACGGCTTGGACTCCCACGGGTGGTGGTTGCCCGCGGAATTCGTCAATCCCTCGTGGAAGTGCAGCGATTCGCCGCTGTAGAACCACAGCGCGCGCAACGGCTCGGGCAGGAACGACCACGGGCCGTCCGATCCGATCTGATTGCCGACCGCGTACCGGTACACGCCGGTCTCGCTCACGAACCAGGCCCAGTAGGTGGCCAGATAGACGCCGAGCGGGATCAGCACCAGCGCGTAGAGCGCGGGACCCACGTCGCGCAGCGCCGTGCCCACCCAAGGCTTGCGGACCCCGTACGCGCGGCGCGCCGCCACGTCGAAGCAGACGCTCAGGATGCCGAACGCGGCGATGAAATAGATGCCGGACCACTTGGTGCCGCACGCGAGGCCGAGCAGCACGCCCGCGCCGAAACGCCACCAGCGCACGCCTAGTCGCGGACCCCACGGCGTCGCGCCGATGCGTCCTTCGAGGTCGACCCGCGCCATTCTGGCCCGCACGTCGTCCCGGTCCAGCACCAGGCAGCCGAAGGCCGCGGTGATGAACAGCGCCATGAAGATGTCGAGCATGCCGATGCGGGAGGAGACGAAGAGCAGCCCGTCGGCGATCACCAGGATGCCCGCGATGGCGCCGATCAGCGTCGATCGGGCGAGCCTGCGCGTTATCCGGATGACGAGCAAGACCAGCACGGTTCCGGCGAGCGCGGCGGTGAACCGCCAGCCCCAGCCGTTGTAGCCGAACAGGAATTCGCCGATGGCGATCATCTGCTTGCCGACCGGCGGATGCACCACGAGCCCGTAGCCGGGGTTGTCCTCCACGCCGCCGCCGGTCAGCATCTGCCAGGCCTGCGGCGCGTAGTGCTTCTCGTCGAAGACGGGGGTGCCCGCGTCGGTCGGGTAGTTCAGCATGGTGAACCGAGTCACCGCCGCGATCGCGGTCAGGAAGGCGGTGACCAGCCAGCCGCGCAGGGTGTCGACGGGCCCGAAATCGGGCGACGGCCGAAGCGGCGCGGGGCTCGACCAGGTGGGCACGGCCCCGGGTACGGTCGCGCGGGAGGTCACCTGGGTCACGCCCCGATCGTATTAGGTACACGCCCCGAGGTCCCGCATCGGTGACCCGGACACCGCCCGAATCACATCTCGTCGCTGCCGGACCGCGGGCGGGGATCGCATACCGACATACTCGGAAACCGGACGGTATGTACTCCGCCTTCGCTCCGCCACACGCGGACTGACGGCGGACTGCGTCCGGCAGCGCCCACGGGGTGTACTGCCCTTCGCTCGGATCGTGCGCGGGCAGGCGGCGGACTCTGTCCGGCTGTGCGCACTGGACGTCCGCCCACTCCGCCACGGCAGCGCGGGCGGCAGAATGTGTCCGGCTAGTGCCGACAGGCGTGTCGCCGCCTGCACTGCGGCCATCGCGGGCTGAGGACGGACTCCGTGCGGCAGCGCCCACTAGGCTGCTCGTGTCCGGAACTTGCCGGGTTCAGTACGAGACGGGAGTGCGGTGGGAGACCAGGCGACGGTGGGCGGCTCGGGCGGGCGGCTGGTGCTCGGGGCGACGCCGATGGGCGATATCGGGGACGCGTCCCAGCGCCTGCGCGACGCGCTGGGGTCCGCCGACGTGGTCGCCGCCGAAGACACCCGCCGCACCCGCGCCCTCGCCAAGGCGCTCGGCGTCGAGATCACCGGGCGGGTGGTGAGCTTCTACGACCACGTCGAGACCGCCCGCATCCCGGCGCTGCTGAGCGAGATCGAGGCCGGGCGCACCGTCCTGCTCGTCACCGACGCGGGCATGCCCTCGGTGAGCGACCCCGGCTACCGGATGGTCGCGGCCTGCGTGGAACGCGATCTTCCGGTCACCTGCCTGCCTGGTCCGTCGGCCGTCACCACCGCGCTCGCCCTCTCCGCGCTGCCGGTGGAGCGCTTCTGTTTCGACGGCTTCCCGCCGCGAAAGTCGGGGCAGCGCAAGGAATGGCTGCGCACCCTGCGCGAGGAGCCGCGCGCCTGCGTCTTCTTCGAGGCGCCGCACCGGCTGGCCGACTGCCTCGCCGACGCCGTCGAGGTACTCGGCCCCGACCGCCGCGCCGCCGTCTGCCGCGAACTCACCAAGACCTACGAACAGGTCGTCCGCGGCACGCTGGCCGAACTCGCGGAATGGGCCGTCGACAGCGCCCGCGGCGAGATCACCGTCGTCCTGGAGGGCGCCCAGCCGAAAGCCGCCGACCCGGCCGACCTGGTCGCCGAAGTCGAAGCACTGACGGCCCAGGGCCTGCGCCTGAAGGACGCCTGCGCGCATATCGCCGGCGCCAACAACGTCTCCCGCCGCGAGCTCTACGACGCCGTCCTCGCCGCCCGCGACTAGCCCGCACCCTGCGAACCCGCGAGCACTCCTGCTGCCACAGAGCGTTCGTACGCCTCACATAGCCACCGCCTATGTGAGGCGTACAAGTCCCGTGTGGGACCCGCATACTCGGCTGGCAGGCCCCCACACGGTGTTCGTGCACGCCACAGGAGCACGGCCTGTGTGCCGGGTGCCGAACCTGGGACCCGGATCTTGCTGCCGCACAGCGTTCGTACGCCTCACACAGGCACCGCCTGTGTGAGGCGTACGGAACCTGTGTGGGACGGCCGGATGGCAGCGGTCAGCGGTTGAGGACGTCGAGCATGCCCGCGACGGCGCGGGGCCAGGTGAATTGTTCGGCGCGGGTGCGGGCGGCGCGGCGGCGGCCGACGGCGGGCATCGCGAGCACGTCGCTGACGGCTTCGGCGAAGGCGGTCGGGTGGTCGTCGGCGACCGCGCCGCAGTCGGCGGTGACGATGTCGGCGAGCGCCGAGGAGCGGCTCGCGACAACCGGCGTGCCAGCGGCGAGCGCTTCCAGCGCGGCGAGGCCGAAGGTCTCGTGCGGCCCAGGCGCGAGCGAGACATCCGCGGTGGCAAGCAATTTCGCGACCATCGCCCGATCGGTGATGAAGCCGGTGAAGTGCACGGCGGGCTGCCCGCTCGGCAGCGGAAGCAACGCACGCGCGCGCCGTTCCAGCGCATCGCGGCGCGGTCCGTCGCCCGCGACGACGAGGCGCGCCTCGGTGCCCGCCTTGCGCAGCTCCGCCACCGCCTCGATGCTGCGGTCGACGCGCTTCTCGACCGAGAGCCGCCCGCAGTGCACGAGCAGCGTATGCCCGGCCGCCGCGAGGTCGGCGCGCAGGCGGCGATCGCGGCGACGCGGGCTGAACAGGTCCAGATCGACGCCGAGCGGAACCAGCTCGACATTCGGCGCGCCGATCCGCAGGAACTCCGCGCGCGCGAATTCCGTTGTGCAGACCACGATGTCGTACTCGGCCGCGGTGTGCCGGTTGGCGATGTCGGCGCACCTGCGGGCCAGCGCACCCGGCAGGATCTGGCCGAGCAGCCGGTCCAGCCGTTCGTGCGAGATCATCACGCTGGCCACGTCGCGGCGACTCGCCCAGCGGCCGAAACCGCGCAGCGTGAGCCGGTCGGACACCTCGAGCACGTCGGGCCGCAACCCGGTCAGCACGTCGGCGACCCGGCGCGGGTCGGCGGCACGGTAGCCGCCGGTCCACGGAATAGCCAAGGCGGGCAAGGTGATCCGCAGCGCGCCGCCGGGCAGCACCTCCTCGCTGCGGCGCGGTCCCGGCACGATCAGCACCACCTCGTGCCCGGCCGCCACGTAGCCCGCGCCCAGATGATGCAGTGCGGTGCGCAGCCCGCCGGACCGCGGACCGTAGAAGTTCGCCAGTTGCACGATGCGCACCCGCCGATCGTCGCAGCGCAACCGGATACCTGCGGCACCCTAGCGCTCAACGGGCGGTGAACAGCAGTGAAAGAACCGGGGAATCGGCGGTCAGTGCTTCGCGACGCCGCGCGCGGCGCGCGGCAAGTCCAGATCCAGCGGAATCCGGCCGAGCGCGAGATGCGACTCGACCTGGTCGGAGGGCATCGGCCGGGCGATCAGAAAGCCCTGTGCCCGATAGCAACCGAGGCCGACCAACGTTCGGGCGGCCACCGCGGTCTCCACGCCCTCGCCGACCACGCCGAGTCCGAACGATCCGGCCAGGCCGATGATGGACTTCACGATGGCCAGGTCGTCGGTGCTCGCGCCGAGCCGCTGCACGAAACCGCGGTCGATCTTGACCGCGTCCACCGGCAGCGCTTTCAGATGCGACAGCGAGCTGTAGCCGGTGCCGAAATCGTCGATGGCGATCTGCACGCCCATCCGCTTGAGCCCGCGCAACGTCACCTGGGTGCGGGCCAGATCCTGGACGACGACGTGTTCGGTGATCTCCAGGCAGACCGAGCTGCCGTCGATGCCGAACAGCCGCAGGATGTCCTCGATCCGCTCCACGAAGTCCAAGCTGACGAGCTGCACCGGCGAGACGTTGATGCGCATCACCACGTTGGCGGCCAGACCGCGGCGGCGCCATTCGGCGAACTGGGCGCAAGCCGAGCGGATGACCCACCGACCGAGCTCGCCCGCCAGATTCGTCGCCTCCGCGACGGTGACGAACGCGCCGGGCGGCAGCAGCCCCCTGGTCGGATGCATCCACCGCACCAGCGCCTCCAGCGCGACGATCCGGCCGGTGCGCAGGTCCACCTCGGGCTGGTAGTGCAGCAGCAGCGAGCCGTCGGAGACCGCGCCGCGCAGGTTCAGCTCCACGTCGTCCTGGAGTTCGAACTGGGCCCGCATGGCGTCGGTGAACACCGCGACGCCGTTGCCGCCGCCCGATTTGGCCGACAGCAGGGCGTGGTCGGCGCGACGCAGCACGTCGGCCACCGTGGTCTCGCCGGGGATGCCGACCGCCACACCGACACTCGCGCCCCGGCTCACCGATTCCCCGCCCACGGTCACCCGGCGGCCGATGAGCTGCTGGATCCTGGTGGCCTCCAGCTCGGCGGTGACCGCGTCCATCGGCTTGGCGGGCACGATGACGAACTCGTCGCCGCCGAGGCGGGCGATCATGTCGTTGGCGTCAAGGTTCTCTCTGAGGCGCGAGGAGAGCGTGCGGATGAAGTTGTCGCCCGCGGTGTGCCCGAGGAAGTCGTTGAGCGCCTTCAAACGGTCGAGATCGAGGAAGAACGCCGCCACCGGGCCGGGATTGCCGGGCCGTAGTCGGTCCTCCATGTGCTCGAGCAGCGCGCGGCGGTTGGCCAGACCCGTCAGATCGTCGTGCAGCGCGATGTAGCGCAGCCGCTCCTCGGCCACCACCCGCGCCTGCACCTGGGCGAACAGTGCGGCGATCGCCTTGAGCACGTTGAGTTCCCTGGTGCTCCAGTCCCGGTCGCCCTGTTTGATGAAACCGAGCACGCCGGTGGACTCGCCGCGCGAGATGAGCGGCACGCACGCCATCGCCACCTGGGGAATTCCGGAGGAGCGCCGGATCGTCTCCTGGTAATCGGCGGAGCGGTGGTCGGGGCGCACCACGATCGGTTCGGTGGCGAACTCGAGTTCGCGGAACACCGAGTCGGCGTTCTCGAACTGCACGACCTTCAGCGGATCGGGATCCGGGATCTCGCCGCGGTGCGGCCATTCCGCGACGAGCACGGTGGCGCGCCGTTCCCGGTCGGTGTGGCGCAGGTAGCTGAAGTCGACGTCGAAATGCTCGACCAGCTTGGCGAGCACGCGTTCGCTCGCCGCCACCATGGTCGTGGCGTCGACGCCCATCAACTCGGCGGCGACTTGCGTCACCAGTGAGTCGAGCGTTCGCCGAGGCACCTTGTCTCCGATCGTGCTAGCTGCGGTCGCCCGCACCCGGCACTGGAAGCCGCCTGCTGCGGACCGTGGCTGCTGCCGCGTAGCTCAGGCGAAGCACCAATGCCATGATCTCATGTCCAGGCACTCCCAGCAGGTCCAGGAAACGGCCCTGAAGTGACGTTAGTGTATCCGCGAAATCCGGGGAAATCGCGATCAGCTCGTCGGGGTGCCGCGCGTAGACGAAGACCGGGGACACTGGTTGCACGGCCAAACCGCGCCGTTCGGCCTCCAGCCAGACGCGCTGCAACGCCGCGCCCGCGGTGGCGTATTCGGCCAGACTCGCGCCTTCCGGCCCCGGTCGGCACGGCAGAGTCACCGCGACGAGAGCCGAGCTGGACAGCACCCGATCCCGGCTGTACTCGCCGAGCGCGGCGCCGCCGGACCACTCGTGCAATCTCGCCATCACATCGGCGCGTCCGGCGATCCGCATCTTGGCCTGTTCGTCCGGCGCAAGCTCCATGCCGCGCACGTCGATACCGGTGCGCAGGTCCTCGCCCGGCCAGCGCAGTTCGCCGTACATCTCCTGGTGCAGTCGCGGGGTGAGGTGGCGGATCCGGTCGGACTCGCCGAGCAGCGCCGCCGCGTGGGCCAGCTCGGTGCGGCCCGTGATCGCGTGCACCACGCCGCCCGCCGCGGCGGCGGCCGCGGCGAGACCGGCCAGCACGCCGTCGGCGAGCGGCGCGCCGGTGCCGAGCCTGCGGTTGGTGTCGCGGGCGAGCGCCGCAGGATAGTCGCGCGCCAGCAGGGGATCCGAGCCCGCGCCGAACTCCAGCAGCGCGGCGAAGCCGTCGTCCTCGACGAAACGATGACCGCCGAGGATGCCGTGCGCCGCGGCGGCCGCGCGGGCGTTGTGCAGCGCGGCGCCGATCGCGACCGCGCTGCCGCGGTAGCCGATATCCAGCGACGAGGACTTATTCCTGGCGAGTTCGATGCGCAGCGCGTCGTCCTCGATCAGCAGCCGCCACGGCTGGGTGTTGCCGCCCGACGGCGCACGCTGCGCGCAGTGCAGCACGTTCACCCGCGCGGGTCCGGACGGCGCGGCGGCGGGTTCGGATTCGTTGTCCCAGACCAAGTCTTCGGGTTCCGGCTCGGCGAGTCCGTCGAGTCCGCGTTCCAGGTCGATCCTGGTCCGGCCGGAAGAGAGCTTGTAGCCGAGGCCGATCCGGCGCACGGCCGTGGCGACGATGGCCGCGCCGAGCTGCACGTCACCGCCGAGCTGCGGCCAGGTCGTGACGGTCTCGTCGATCTCCACCAGGCTCGCCGCCATCCGCGCCGACAGTTCCTTCGGATCCAGGATCCGCATCACGTGCGGAGCTTTCTCCTTGGTGGACAACCCGCGCAGATCGGCCGCGGTCGTCGCGCCGAGCAGGCCGTGAAAGGGCGGTCGCTCCGGTTCCAGGTCGTAGCGCTCGACGTCGAACAGGCCGCGGTCGCTGGTGTCCATCAGCAGCGGCAGCCGGTGCCGACGCGCGCCCTCGCGGACCGCGAACTTGACGTCGAGCGAGTCGCATTCCTCGACGACGATCGATAGCCCGTACAAGAACTCGTCCACCGAGTGCTCGTCGACCCCCGCGGTGTACACCTCCACCGGCAGGTACGGATCGAGCTCGGCGATCCGCCGCGCGGTCACGATCGACTTGTTCACCCCGATGTCGAAGATGTTGCCCGGCACGCGATTCAGGTTCGACAGCTCGATGTCGTCGAAATCCGCCAGGCGTAGTAGCCCGCACGAGCCCTCCATCGCGAGGGTGTGCGCGATGGCGTGTCCGACGCTCTGCCCGATCACCCCGACAGCCAAGCCCGCGAGCCGCCGCTGTTCGGCGCGAGTCACCTTGTTGCGGTTGCGGTCCAGCCGGATCGCGCGGAAGGTTTGTTCGCCGGGCAATCCGACCAGCGTGCGCCGCCACGGGTAATAGACCCATCGGTCGTTTTCCGGGCCGCCCTGAGGCGGATTGTGCACCTTGCGGAGTTCGGCGTGCAGCACGTCACGCAAGTCGAGAATGCGGATCATCGGTGACTTACGCAGTTGCGTGAGGACGGACGCTTCGTCCGGCACCGTCTCGTCGAGGATCAGCGGCCGATAGTCCGCACCGGGACCAGGGTCACCGTTCATGCCTGCGCCAGTCCCCCCGTCCGAGCGTCGACCGCGGTGGACAGGCGGCGCGCCTGGGCGAACCAGGCGCCGAGCGCCGCGCGTTCGAGGGCGAGCAGCGACCCTTGCAGCTTGCTGGCGTTGGCGCGGTACGCGCGGGTGTCCCACCAGAGCGGGACGGTGCGATACCGATCGTCCGGATACGGCACCGGCGGCACGCCCTCGGCGATCCGTCCACCGCTGGATTCGTAGAGGCGGGCGGTGTGCGCCGCGGCGGTGACGAAACCGAACCGCGCGCCGAGCAACCAGGCCGCGTGCACCACACAGCGCGAGATCGCCGCGCCGAGTTGGGCACGGTGCGCGATGCCGTCGCGCGCCACCCACACCGCCTTGACCTCCACGATGCCCTCGCGAATCCGCTCGGAGATCATCGCGCGCAGGTCGGCCTCGCCGGGGCGTCCGGCCCACGCGCCGAGCCCGTGCACCTCGTCCTCGACGAGGTAGGGACCCTGCGCCCGCAGCCCGGCTACCACCTGGCCCGCCGGGTCGACCGCCGCGAAGAACAACGACGTCGAGCGCCCGTCGGCGACTTTCTCGTATTCCAATGCCGGATCGACTTCGTAGTGCCGGTAAACGCGCAGCGCACCGCGCAGATAGCGGCGCCACAGATCCGGATGTGCGTCCGGAGGAGCCACATGAAAGACATAACCGGAATGCATGTCGCGAAACCGCAACACCTCGGCATCGCGCGCGCCGAAGGCGCCGACTGCGACTGTTTCGACAGTCATGGTGTTCCTACTCCGTTGCTACCGCGCCCGCGCGCGGTTTTCGAGCCGGGCCGACCCCCTCACCCGCTGCCCGAGCGCTCCGGGAGAGTTTGCCTAGGGCAGTATCCGTCATCCGGCATGAATTGACCAGGCGTCTGGTTAATCTCCCGAAAACTGATCGTGTACCCCGAAATACATGCAGGTCAAAGGCTAGAAGGTATTCCTAAGTTAAAAAGGAGAGACCAGTCGGTTCACATTTAGTTAACCCGCAGCTATCACACCAGGATGGAGATGAACAACTCGACCGCGTCGGCTCCGCGCCAGACCTCGATCTCCTCCCGATAGGCCCGCGTGATTTCGGCGGACGCCGTCGCGTCGTCGACCTGCGCCCACACGTCCTCTACCGGGTCGTGATAGTCCCCATTCGGTTCGAACCGAGCGTAGACGCCCTTCGGTACCCGTACCAGCAGATCGCCGACAGGAACATCGCCCGGTTCCGCGTATTCGAAACAGACCATCGCGTTGTAGTTTCCGGCCGGATCCGGCACGTAGACGGTGTACATGGGTTGAGCGGCGGCCCCGCGATCACGCAACCGGTCCTTCAGGAACTCGATGAGGTCGCTGTTGCTGACCTTGAAGCTCGGCCGCACCCGCGGCACCACCAGTCCGCCGTAGAGCGCCTCGTTGCGGACGACGATCGCATAGGTCATCGGGGATCGACCGCCAGGTACAGATCGATCTTGTACGCGTGCGGGTAGCACTCGAAATCGCCGGTATAGGTCCGTTTGATCTGCTTGTGCTCCTCGGCGTAGGCGATCTGCGTCCAGAGGTCGGTCATCACCTGCGGAAAATTACCCACCGACGAGAACTTCGCGTAGCTGCCGCGCGGCAAGCGGGCGACCAGATGGCCACGAGTCACCTCGGCGAAGGAGCCGCACTGGTATCCGACGATCTGGGAGTTGTACGTGCCGAGTTCGCCGGTGTAGTCGGTGTAGGCGCTGGCGAGCGGTCCGCCGAGCTCCTGGTGCAGCACGGCCGCCCATGCCGCCTCCAGATCGTGGTCACGCAGTTTCCCGAGCGCACGCTTCGGGCTGCGCACCGGCAATCCGGCAACCCACGTCTCGTCCCGCTCGACGATTTCAAACTGCATGGAAAGACTCTTTCGAGGTGCATCCAGGGGTCCGCCCGCATCCGGTCGGCTAGAAACGCCATGCTATCAACATGATCCGGGTGGTACCGATCACATGTCCTACCGCCCGCCCGACCGGTTGGCCGCGCTGAACTGGACAGATGTCCTGCAAGACGGCGCCGCAGGGTGTCGAATGCGACGCCGTTGTCCACACCGACGCCGCCCCCGATCGCCCGGTGGAACCGGGCTCGGGCCGTCGAACAGCGAACCGATAGCAACGATCGAGCCACCCCTCGCGCGCCCCTGTCGGGTCGAGCGCCGACCTGCCGTCGCCGCTCGACCCGACCGCGTCCCGTTTCCCTACTGGGGCACCGGATCCGACCCGACCGGCCGGATCAGGCAGATCAGAAACCGGGGCGGTCCGCCGGGCAGCCGGGCGCCGTAGAGCTCGACGGACTGCCAGCCCTGGCGCAACGTCAGCAGCCGCACCGCCACTCTGGTTCGGTCGCTGCGCCGCTCGGCCAGTTCGCGCAGTGCGCCGAGGTAGCCGTCCACGTCGTCGGGATGCACGAGATGGGTAGTGGCCAAATTGAATTCGCGGCCGTCGTCCGGATCGAGGCCGCGCGAGGCCGGATGGTGCCGCCAGGCGATGCCCGCGAGCGGCGGGGTCAGCCATTCGATGATCTGCATGGTCTCGGCGTCGATCAGCGCGGTAGTGCCGCCGAGCAGCGTGACGGCCGCGTCGTCCCGATACGTCGCGGGCACCAGACCGGGGGCGCGGTCCGACGCCACCTCCAGCAAGAGTCCGCGCAGCGCGCCATCGTCGTGATAGCGCAGGAAACCGAACACCCGCGCGATGCGGTCGCCGGGCGTGCGCACCTGCATGGGGCCGCGCCAGGCGACGCCGGGGCGCGGGGCGAGCGCCGCGGTCATCAGCCGGTCACGGTCCTCGCATTCGATGACGCGCGACAGGAACCAGGCGCCGTGCAGCATCGAATGCCCTTCGGGCAGTACCGATCCCCCGCCGCCGTGGTTGCGCAACGTCCACTGGCGGCTGTCCCACACGAACGCGTCGACGGCGGGCGGATCGGGCGGATCGGTACGCGACGGACCGGCCCACAGCAGCACGGCCAACACCGCGTCGTCCGGCCCCGGCACCGGAATCGCCAGCAGCCGATGCGTTTCGCCGCGCACGAGCACCGTTCGTTCGCACCGCCGCGCGCCCCCTACCGCCTGCTCGATGACCGCGCCCGCCGCCCCGACCAGCGCGGCCGGTCGTATCGCCCGGTGCAGCGCACGCGCGCGCACCGTCCCCTCCTTCGGCAGATGCCGAATCACCTTGTCCGGCTCCGCCGTATCGACAAGAAACCACATACGTCCTCCCCCTCACGTACTTCGGTTGCGTGTACTCCTAGCTGTTCTGCTCCCCATCGGCCGGATCCCCACGGCCACCAACGCCCCGAATACCGACTCTAACCGTCGCGGGAGCGGCCGGGTACCTCGCGAAGCTGCGGCGAGGCGTTCTTCGGTTCAGCCCCAGCCCGCGAAGCGGCCGATCGCGACGAACAGGGCGAGCAGCACCAAGACCAGGTTCACCGGCAGGTTCTTCGTCTCGCCGCGGCGATAGTGCACCAGCATCGCGCCGACCTGGAGTGCGGCAAGGCCGAGCGCGGCCAGCGGCGTGAGGACCTCGGCGATACCGGTGGCGCGGGGCAGGATCAGACCGGCGGCGCCGAGCAGTTCGGCCACGCCGATCAGGCGGACCGCGCCGGGCGAAAACTCCTGCGCCCAGCCCATGCTCGGGTTCGCGGTGAGCTTCTCGTACGGCTGGACGAGCTTCGCCAGGCCCGCGGCGAGATACACCACAGCGAGCAACCCGGCGACAATCCACAGCGCGATGTTCATGGCCCGTCCCTCGTCCGGAATGAAGTTCCTACACGTGGAGCCAAGTGCTCCCCAGAGCGTACTCGGGTACGGCGCGCCGCCCCGGCCAACCAATCGTTACCGGCGATAGTTGGAGGCGATGGACAGCGAGACACAGCAACATCCCACCGCGCCGGACCTGCGTCTCATCGGGATCGGCGTCGCGGCAGTCGCCTGCGTCGTCGGCTGGGCGGCGCTCGGAAAGAGCAGCTTCGGATCGGTTTCGGACACCGCGCTCGACTGGGTGCTCGGCAACTTCGACTGGCTGTTCGTGGTGTCGGCCGACCTATTCCTCGTGCTCTGCGTGGTGATCGCCGCCAGCCGTTTCGGGCGTGTCCGGCTCGGCGCCGACGACGCCGAACCGGAGTTCAGCAACCTCGCGTGGATCGCCATGATGTTCAGCGCGGGCATGGGCATCGGCCTGATGTTCTACGGCGTCGGCGAACCGCTCCAGCATTTCGTGTCGCCGCCGCCCGCCGCCGACGTCGAGCCGCAAAGCACCGCGGCGGCCAGCACCGCGCTGCAATTCTCGCTGTTCCACTGGACGCTCACGCCGTGGGCGATCTACGGAATCGTCGGATTGGCCTTGGCGTACGCGGGTTTTCGCAAAGGTCGCGGCAATCGGCTGTCGGCCGCCTTCGTTCCGCTGCTCGGCGCGCGCCGCGCCGCGGGGTGGCAGGGACAGGCGATCGACCTGCTCGCGGTGTTCGCCACCGTGTTCGGCACCGCGACCAGTCTCGGACTCGGCGCGCTCCAGGTGGCAAAAGGGCTGAATCTCACGGTCGGCACCCCTGATTCGGTGACCGTGCAGCTGATCGTCATCGGCGCGCTCGGCGCCGCCTTCGTCGTTTCCGCGTTCTCTGGACTACACCGCGGCGTGAAATGGCTTTCGACACTGAACATCGCGCTCGCCGCCCTGCTGGCGCTGTTCGTCTTCACGCTCGGACCGACCGTCTACATCCTGGACACGATCCCGGCGAGCGTCGGCAACTACCTGTCGAATCTGCTGCCGATGGCCACTCGCACCGGCGCCTACGCCGACCCCACGTGGATGGGGACCTGGACGATCTTCTACTGGGCGTGGTGGCTGTCCTGGGCGCCGTTCGTCGGCACTTTCGTCGCCAGGATCTCGCGTGGTCGCACCATTCGGGAGTTCCTGGTCGGCGTGCTGCTGGTGCCGAGCGGAGTGACGGTGGTGTGGTTCTGCGTCATGGGCGGCACCGCGATCCGGGCGACCACCACGGGCGTCATCGATCTGACCGCCGACGCCGCCGACGCCGAGGCCGCGCTGTTCGGCATGCTGGAAGCGCTGCCCGCCGAAACCGTCACCTCGTGGGTCTCCATGGTTTTGGTGATGACCTATTTCGTGACGAGCGCGGATTCCGCGTCGCTGGTCATGGGTTCGCTGACCAGCCGTGGTTCGCTGCATCCGCCCTCCTGGCTGGTGGTCGTCTGGGGCACTCTGATGGCCGCGGTCGCCGCCGTCCTGCTGGTCGCGGGCGGGCTCGGTGCGCTACAGACCGCGACGATCCTGGTCGCCCTGCCGTTCGTGCTGGTAATGCTCGCGCTGTGCTGGTCGCTGCTGACGGAATTGCGCGAGGATCCCGGCGCCGGGCCCGCCGCCCACCACCCGCTCTACGGCCTGCGCGACGCGGTGCGCGCCAAGGTCGGCGAGGCGATCAGCGAAGCCGACCGCGGCGGGCACCGCCCGCGCCGCGCATCGGGCCGCGGGATCGAGCACCCGATACAGCGGGAGCCCGGCCACTCGTCCTGATCAGCCCGACGGTGATTGTGTCGGAGAACACTCCTGCGCTACAGTCGAAATCTGAGACCGGACAGTTCCACAGATGCCGGCGCCCGAGCACCATGGGGGACCTCGATGACGAACGGCCCGGCGACGCGCGGCTGCCGCGCCGCTGATCGCGCTCGTGACGCTGGTGACCGCGCAGGCCGAGAAGCCCGTGGCGTAACCCATTTCTCGCCCGTAGACGGCATCGAGCACTACCGCTCGGCACGCGCCGAGATCGCCTGGCTGCGCTACCTGGCACTCGGCGACGCCGTCGCCTGACACCGAACACCGCTTCGCAGAAAGAAATTCACCATGCTCTTCCGCCGCAACGCCTGGGTGACCGGGCTAGGCGCCGCCGTGCTCGTGACGGCGGCGCTGCTCTCCCCCGCCGCCGTGGCCGCGCCCGAAGCCGGTTGCGCCGAACCCGCCGCGGGACAGGCGCCGGAACGAAGGGACGCCGCCGAGGTCGGGATGGATTCGGCGGCGGTGGCCGACGCGGTGCAGTTCGGCGCGCGCACCGGGTCGCACGCGGTGCAGATCTACCGGCACGGCTGCCTGGTCGGCGAGCACACGCCGACGGGCAATGTGCCGATGCCGCTGGCCAGCGGCAGCAAGGGTATGGCGGCGGTGGCCGTCGGGCGCGCGGTGACCATGGGCTATTTCGGCCTCGACGATCCGCTCGGCAAGTTCTTCCCGCAGGCCGACGCCGCGCACGCGGCCATCACTGTGCGTCAGGTACTCAACCAGACCACCGGCATCCACTTCAGCTGGCCCGCCGATCTCGCGGGGCTGCAAACGGATTCGGTGCGGCAAACCCTCGCCGCGCCGGTCGAATACGAACCGGGCAGCACGTTCCAGTACGCCCAGAACATCCTCGCGCTGTTGCCGGAGATCATCGAGATCACCACCGGCGCGGACTTCCAGGACTTCGTCCAGCGCGAAGTCATGGGCCCCATCGGCATCGACCGTGGCAACTGGGTCTGGCTGCGCGACCGCAGCGGAAACACCGCGGTCAACGGTGGTCTGGCGATGCGTCCCGCCGACCTGGCCCGGATCGGCAGGCTGCTGTCGCAGGAAGGCCGGTGGGAAGAACGGATACTCATCGATCCCGGGTACCTCCGGCAGGCCACGACTCCGACCGAAGCCAACGGCGGCTACGGGTTCCTGTGGTGGCTCAACGCGGGCGACACCTATCGCGGCGTGAATGTTCCCGTCGCGCAGCTGTATTCGCATCCTGTCTTTGTCGGCTCGCCGCGCGACACCTATGCGTTCTCCGGAGCGCTCGGCCAGTTCCTCACCGTGGTCCCGAGCCGCGATCTGGTGATCGTCCGCCTCGGCGTGCCCACGCGCTTCGAGCCGGGCAACCTCACGGGGATGCTCACCGGCACCAGCAATCCGGACAACAAGGAGCTGTTCCGGAGGGTGGCCGCGGCGGTCACCGATCTGCCCGCGCTGCCGTACGAAGATCCCTACGCCGTCCAGGATCCGAATCAGCCGCTGGTGCGGAACCCGGAAGATCTCGGCAAGCTCGTCGACCCGCTGAACGTCGCGGCCGTCCTGCTCGGCGTCGGGCCGTACGCGTCGACGGAATGCAATGTCTTGTGGTGCAACGGGAAACCGGTCCACGAGGACGTATTCCGGTTGATTCTCGACGTGGCGGGCCAGATCTCCGGAGCGGTGGCCGCGCTCGGAAACACACCCCGCTGAGGACGGCGAGGGTCGGCCAGTGCCAGCACTGCCACACACGGCGCTGCCGTCGCTCGCATGACACCGATGGCCGCCCGGCTCCTCCGTCGCCGGAACGCCTTACGGTACGGGCCTCGGAAAAATCAGTGGCCGCGCTCCGGACTCGGTTATACAGTTCCTCGCGCGCACAACCGCGCGGTGGACGCGACCCACCCGGTCGCCCAGAAGGAGGATGATGTATGCCCCGGCTCGCGCCGAGAGCGCCTCGACGCGTGGCTCGGAACCTCGACCACGCCGGTAACGCCGACCGCCACTGACCTTTTCGAGGCGCACTCGGCCTGCTCCCGCTGCTCTTCACACAGCCAAGGAGTAAGGAGAATCCGGGTGTCCCACCCCAACATCTCGACCCACCGCGGTCCGAGCCCCGCGCTACGGACCGGCACCTTCACCTGCGTGCGCTGCGGCCTCGTCGTCGCCACGCTCGCGCCGGACGACAGCAGACGCAACCACTGCCCGAGCTGTCTTAATTCGCAGCACACCGTCGACCACGTCGAGGGCGGCGCCTCCGACTGCCACGGCCGGATGACTCCGCTGTCGATCGCGGTGCAGCGCAACGGTTCCTGGTCGGTGGTGCACCGCTGCACCCGCTGCCACGAGCTGTCGCTGTCGCCGGTGTGCGGCGACGACAATCAGCTCGTGCTGATGCGACTGGCCGTGCGGCCGCTCGCGGAACCGCCCTTCCCGCTCGAAGTCTTCGGCGATCTGTAGGGCGGGTGTGAGATGCCGCGAAGAAAGACGAAATCGGCTCGCGCGCAACGCCGTAAGGACGTGCTGCACGGGCCCGGCGGCGAATCCGGCGACGCCTTCCGCTGCGTCGGCTGCCGGATGGCGGTGTCGGTCGTGGCACCGGGCACCGCGCACCGCAACCACTGCCCGCACTGCCTGTCCAGCCGCCACGTCGACGGCCGGATCCCCGGCGACCGCGCGTCGACATGCGGCGGGCGGATGTCCGCGGTCAGCCTCTCGGCCCGCGACGACGGCGAGTGGCTGCTCGTACACCAGTGCGCGGCCTGCGGCGCGCTCAAGGCGAACCGCATCGCGGGCGACGACAATCCGCTGGCGCTGATGCGAATCGCGGTGCGGCCGTTGGCCGATCCGCGACTCGGCAGGCGCGCGCTGCTGGCGCTGTGACGGTCGGGGCCGGGCCGCCCGGCCCCGACTCACCACCAGCCGAGGATCGGCGCCAGCCTGCGACCGAGTTCGGGCGCGAGCGACCGCGAATAACTGGCGGTCAGATGGTGCTCGTCGTGATAGACGAGGATGTTGCCCTCGATCACCGGGCAGACCTCCGGCGTGCAGAGGGCGTCGGTCAGGTCGATCGGGAACACGTTGGGAAAGGACGCGGCGGGCTCGGCGGCGGGATTCACCTCGTCGAGCGCGTCGGTCCTGCGCATGCCGCAACTGACGCCGTCGCCGCTCTGGGCCAGGCAGTCGATGGCGCGGTAGCGGATGCCGTCGCGGCGCAGCCAAGGCGTGTCGCGCACGGCGAGCACATTGAGTCCGTGCTCGGCCAGCCGGGACCAGACCTCGAGGTAATCGGTCGGTGTCTCGTCGCCGGTGCGGTCGCGCGGGCGGGTTCCGGTGGTGAACACCCACTGCGGCCGGTCGACGCCGAGCCGGTCGATCACCTCCGCCGACCAGTCGCGACAGTCGGGAATCGGCTCGCCCTTGTACATCGGCTCGGCCGCGACCGTCAGCGGGCAGCCCATCTTCAGGTACACCGTGATGCGGAAGCCGTGTTCGCGGGCGAGCACGTCGAGCGCGGGCACCCAGTGCTCGGCGTGCGAGCTGCCGACCACGGCGATAGTGCGTTCCGCGTCCGCGTCGCCGTAGGTGCAGGTGATCACGTCCCGGGTGTCCCAGTCCGCGATGCACTTGTCCCGCGACGGGTACGCGGCGTCGGCGGGCGCCTCGAAGACCGTCGGGCGCATCTTGGCCCGCGGGACGGCCGCGCCCGCCGCCAACGCCTCGGCGCCGGGATAGCGCGTCGGATCCAGGTGCGCGACCGGCTGCGGCGGCAGGATCGCGGTCACCACCTGTGCGCCGACCGCCACCGCGAGCAGCGTCGCGCCGACGCACGCCACCGCCCGGCCCGCGTGGCGGCGATATCCGGCGAAGCGGGCGACCGCGCCGGTCCGCAGCGGCTCCTCGACGAAGCGGTGGGTCAGATAGGCCAGCGTGAACGACGCCGCGAGCACCACGAGCCCGCCTTCGATGCCCGCCGTCGGCGTACCTCGCTCGGCGAGCACGAAGATCAGGATCGGCCAGTGCCAGAGGTACAGCGCGTAGGCGAGCTCACCCAGCCGGACCATCGGCGCGGCGGCGAGCAACCGGTTCGGCAGCGGCTGGGCGGCGGTCGGCAGACCGGCGCCCGAGAGGATCAGCGCGACGGCCGCACCCACCGGGATCAGGGCAGCGGGTCCGGGAAACTCGTTGGCGCCGTTGGTCAACCAGCCGCAGCCCAGCACGACGAGCGCACCGGCCACCGCCAGCAGCACCCGAAACGCGCGCGGCAGTGCCAGTTTCGGCGCGAGCACGGCGAGCAGCGCACCGGCGAGCAGTTCCCAGCCGCGCGCCAGGCTGTCGTAGTAGTTCCAGCCCTGGTGCAGTTCCGCGCCGCGGGCGGCGTAGAGGAACGAGGCCACCGCCAGTCCGCCGAACACGACCGCCGCCGTCGGCCGCAGCGCGGTCACCCGGCCGAACCTGCGAACGACGGCCACCAGCAGCGCGATTCCGGCCAGCGCGACGAGATAGAACTGACCCTGCACCGACATCGACCACAGGTGCTGGAGCGGACTCACCGACGGGTCGGCGGCCAGGTAGTCCGACCAGGACAGCGCCAGATACCAGTTCTGGTAGTACAGCAGCGAGGCCAGCGTCTGCGTCGCCGCCTCGGTCCACTGCGTGTACGGGCGAATCAGCACCGTGCCGATCGCTACGACGGCCAGCACGAGCACCAAGCCCGGCAGCAGCCGCCTGCCCAACCGCCGCGCCGTGGCGCCGAGTTCGACAGCGCCGGTCGACTCCGCGCGCCGCAGCAGCGATCCGGTGAAGAAGAAGCCGGACAGGACGAGGAACACGTCCACGCCGCCGGAGACCCGGCCCAACCAGATGTGGAACACCACCACCAAGGCGATCGCGACGCCGCGCAGTCCGTCGAGGTCGTGCCGGTAGGCGTGCTTCCGCTTCGCGCGCAGCCGCCGACCGGCTTCGTCGGGCTCGATGGGCCGTCCCGGCGCCGGAGCCGGACGTCGTCCGATCACGCCCGGCGCAGTGGTCGCCGAACTCCCACGCCGATCGTCGACCTCGCCGGAGCCGACCGCCGGAGACCCCCCTTCCACCGGCCTCATCGATGCATCGACCGGCGCCGGACCCGCGCGCCGCGGCCTCTGGTGTCCGCGAGGCGGACACACGGTGAACATGACATGACAACCCTCTTATCACGTGCGGAGAAGCAAAATCCAACCGGACATAAGCGCGACTAATCGGACAAATGTCACCAATCAGTTCTTGCTTCGTTCAAGCGGTGCTAATACGCTGCGCCCCTTGTGAGCACAATCGCGGCGATCGAACCGCGCCGAGTAGGGCTGAAGTGGGGGGCGATTACCTCACTAGGAGTGATCGCGGGATATCTGGCGGTGTTGCTTGCCGATCCGCGGCACTACTACACCGACGATACCGAGGCCCAGTACGCCCCCATGTGGGTGGCACTCGGAAACCAGCTGCGCGAAGGGCGGTTGCCGATCCTCGTCCCGCACGAGTGGATGGCGGGCAACTACACACTCGAGGAGGCGGGGCTGCTCAATCCGGCCCACCTGCTCGTCTTCTTCATCGCCCCCTCGATGGACGACCTCGCCCTCTACGCGACCCTGGTGAAGCTGGTCTTCTCGATCATCGCGGGCCTCGGCGTCTTCCGTATCTGCCTCGCGTACGGCGCACGCGCGCCGTGGGCGGCGGTCGCGGGCGTGGCGTTCCCGCTCAGCGGCTGGTTCCTGTTCTTCGACGAGGCGAGCTGGTTCACCCCGCACGTCGCGACCGCGTGGATGGTGCACGCCTGGGCCTCGGGCGTGAACTACGCGCGCGGGCGCAGCGGACCCATTCCGGTGTTCGTCTTCCTGTATCTCACGCTCACCGTCCAGTACGCCTTTCCCGCGGTGGAATCGGCGCTGGTGATCGTCGCCGTCGCGGCGGGCGAGATCGTCCACCAGCAGCGCTGGGCGCCCGCGGTGCGGCTGATGCTCGCTTCCGGCTGCGCGGCGCTGACGGCGGCGATCGCGAACCTATCCGGAATCCTCTCCTCGCAGGTCACCTGGCGCGGTAGCGCGCAGATCCACAACGATCCGTTCCTGACGGTGCCGTGGTCGGAGTCGCTCAACGCCAGCCTGCCGAGCACCACACCGGCGTTCACCGCCTGGTGGGGTCACGTGCAGCCGCTGCCGATGGTCTATATCGCGTGGTTCCTCATTCCCGCGCTCGCCTTCGTCGACTGGCGGGCGGCGCGCCGCTCCGCACGGGAGTTCAGCGGCATCGCGTTCTTCGCGACGGCGGTGCTGATGTGGACCGCGGGCCCCGGCGCGATCGGCCCGCTGCGCTGGCCCGCGCGGGTGCTGCCGATGGTGGCGATCGCGCTGCTGGTGCTGGTCTGCGTATTGCTCAGCCGGTACGGCGCTTTCGCGGCCTCGCGAAGGCGGATGGTCGCCGCCGGGGTGTTGATCGGGCTGCTGTTCGTCCGATCGTTCTCGGCCGCACCCCTGTTGGCGCTGCGGCATCTGATCGCGGCTGTCGTGGTCGCCGCCCTAGGCTTCGCGGTCGTGTGGCTCGCGCGGCACCGCGGCATCGTCGCGGCGTGCGCGCTGACCATGGTCGCCATGTTCCCGATCGCTTTCACCCAGGTGGCGATCGCGCCGCTGACCCCGCTGTCGTACAACTTCCCGGAGAAGCGCTCCGAGATGCGTGCGGCCTTCCCGGATTTCGACGGGCTCACTTTGCAGCTCGCCGACCGGGCGATCATCGCCCCCGAGGACCGCGGTCTCGACGGCGCGTACGGATCGCTGGCCATCGGCAACTACGCCAAGGCGCTCGAACTCGACTACGTCAACGCCTACACGCCCATCGGCCACACCGGCATCGCCGGACTGCTCTGCATGGCATGGGACGGCAGCACCTGCCCGGACGCGTTCCGCCGCGCCTTCGCCGACGAACCGTCGACCGGAGTTCCCGTCGTCGACCTGATGAAGGTCGATCGGGTCGTCCTGCACCGCGCGCAGTATCCCGACGCGCGCGATCACCCCGCCCCGCCCGGCTGGCAGTGGGTGGACTACCGCGGACACGAGCGCTTCATCTGGGTGCTGGAACGCCAGGACGGTCCGGCCTCCACCCGCGACGGCGCCATCGCGCACACCTCCGGCGTCACCGCGTCGTCCACCGGCTCCTACGACGACATCACCACCCGCGCGAAGGTCAGTTCCGCGACCGGAGGCCGGGTCGTGTTCTCCCGCCTCACTTGGCCGGGCCACCGCGTCACGCTGAACGGCCGCGAACTGTCCACGTTCGCCGTCGCCCGCACCTTCCTTGCCGTCGACATCCCGCCCGGCACACAGAACGCCGAACTGGTCGTCGACTGGCGGCCGCCGGGCTGGCAGATCGGAATCGGCACGGCGATAGCCGGTTTGGCCGGGCTCGGTGTGTTGCAGTGGGCCTACCTGCGCGCACGCCGGCGGACGGACGATACGCCGGACATCGCGGAACCGGATGTCGCCGAGGAGATGGCCGAGGCGAAGGGCTGACCCGCGTCCGACGCGAAACAGACCGCGCGGGACGCGGTGTGTGAAATTCGTTTCATCCGAATGCGATGCGGCTCCGAATCAGATGCGTAGGAAACTCCGCTTCTGCGAATGAGGACGCCGCATGGCCAACAAGGCAGTTATCCCGTTCCGTTCCTTCTCACTGCGCACGACGACGCTGGTCGTCGGCGCGATCTCGGCCGCGGTCGTCACGGCCGCGCCCGCGATAGCCGACGCGCCTCCGCCCGGCGAGGCCATTCCGGTCGGCGCCGTCGCCGAACAGTTCCCGTTCGGCGCGAACATCTTCGGCGCGGTGATCCCGCTGCCGATCGTGCCGGCGCCCGCCGCCGACCCGATCGAACCCGCGCCGCGGACGGCCGTGGACGACGAGTTCGAGGCGGCCACACCGGTCGTCGAGGCCGCGCCCGTCCCGGCGCCGACGAACGTGCTCCGCGTCGGCAACGTCGAACTCGGACGGCCCGACTGGGTCACCCCGGAGCAGGCCGATCAGATCAACGGCGCCACGATGGTCGCGCAGAACGGCCTGTCCGGCGCACTCCAGTCCTCGGGCATGGAACGCTCGCGGTCCGACCAGATCTCGGCCGACGTCATCGGCACCGCGGCCCAGGGCGCGCTCGTCGGCGCGGCCGTCGCCAGCCCGATCGCGGTCGCCTCCGCGGTGATGGGCGCGGCCATCGGCCTCGTCGTCGGCATTCCCTTCGCCCCGGCCGGGCTGTTCTTCATGCCCGTCCTCGCCGCGACCCTGGCCGTCGGCATGATGTCGCTGCCGTTCGTCGCCGCCGGAGCGGGCATCGGCGCGATCGTCGGCGCCGTGGAAGGCTCGATGGCCCCGCCCATCGCGCCCGCCGACGAGCTTCCCGCCGCCTGAGTTTCGATTTTCGTTAGTACACAACCCAATACGTCAGGGGCGGGCTCGACTGGATCGGGCCCGCCCCGCTGAAGAACGCATCGACTCGGCTCAGCCGGGGCGATGCGGTGGCCGAAGATGCCCCGCAGGTTTCAGTTGGCCCCGCGGGTTTCAGTCGGCCCCGCGGGTTTCGGTCCGCGCCGCGGGTTTCGGTCCGCCGAGCCGATCGGTCCATCGTGTCGAGAACCCCGAAGGGTCCCCGGCCGCACAGCCGTGATCCGAATCAGGCCCGACGATCCACCGTCGCCCAAGCGGCGACGGCGACCACACCCGACACCACAGCCACCGACGGCCACGCGCCGATCTTCTTGGCCAACGGGTGCGAGGCGCCGAGCGCGCCCACCGACAGTCCCGTCAGCGCCGCCGCCCCACCGGTGCCGACCGCCTTTCGCCACCGCGGCAGCGCGGCTGCCGTCGCCGCAGCGAAAACCACACCGCCGAGCTCGCGCTTCTTCGTCGCCTGCGCGAGCGCGAAACCACCGCCGAGTCCACCGGCCGCCAACAGCGCTGTGGGAATCCGAGCCATGTCCAACTACCTCCTCGTAACGATCACTTCCTCAGCCATAGTGCCAACGCGTTGCGCGGAAGCTTCCCGCGTGCGCCCGGAACGGGCGAACACCGCAGGTCAGGAGAGCCTGGATCGGCTCCGGCTCGGTAGCGGGGACATCGGATCCGCGCTGGTTCAGGAGCCGGGCCGGACGATCATGAGCACGACGACGACCACCCACAACAGGTTGTAGACACCGGCGAGCATCCCGAGCACGCGCAGCCGCCGACCGTCGTCCGGCGCCGCGAGCGCGTCACGCTGCATCGGATGGATCTGGACCGCGAGCAGCCCGCCCGCGACGGCCGTGAGCACCATGGCCAGCGTGATCCAGATTTCGCCCATCCGGCCCTGCACCGCGGCCAGCACGATGCCGACCACCGGCACGATGACCCCGAGCGCCGCGTAGACACCGGTCACCCGGTGCATCGCCTGCGCGACGGGGACACTGCGTTCGGCCCCGTTGCGCGTCGGCGCGCCCGCCGCGACCGGGGCGTACCGGGGGAACAGGCTCGACGCCACCGCCGAGCCACCCACGAACACGATGGCCGCCACCACGTGAACCGACAGCAAGACATGCTTCACCGATCGACTCCTTCATCCTTCAGTTGGACTGAAGCCTAACGGAAAGCTTCAATCAAGCTGAAGGACGTGCGCGGAATCACCGCGCGGTGCGCGATTCGGGAAACCCTCCGGCAAAGGCCGCGAGGATGGCCGCGCCGATCTGCCGTCGGATCGGGTCGGCTTCCGCGCCGAACAATCGCTCGTCCACCTCGGCGACGACCCCCTCGGCCTTGCGGAGCAGCCGAGAACCCTTGGGCGTCAACTCGATCGTCGACGCCGACCCGGCGCGGGCCGTGCGGTCGCGCACCAGCCCCGCGGCGACCAGCGCCTTCACCGCCGTGTGCACGCTCTGGACGCTGATGCCCGACATCCGCGCCAGATCACTGAACGACGCGCCGGGCACGCCGGAGATATGACCGAGCAGCCCCAGCCGGGCGATGGTGAGATCCAGCGGGGCGAGGGCGGCGCCGAGCTCGGTCTCCACCTTGCGCGCGAGGGTCAGCACGATGATGGATGTGCTGATCGCGGGCGGTCCAGGTCGGGCGTTCTCGGTGGTCACGCCTTCAGTTTCGCGCATCTCGACCCCCGAGCGCGGCACGGGTGAACAAGTCGCTAACCTTCAGTCTTATTGAAGGATTGCTCGCGCGCCGCTACGCTGTGGCGCATGAGCGAAAGTACTACAGGCAGTAGTAATTCCGATTCGCCAACCGGTCGAGTCTCCCGCCGCACCTTGTTCGGCGCGAGCCTCGTCACGGCGGGAGCGGCAGCCGTCGGCGCGGTCGCCGGTCGAGCGACGGCGCCCGATCCCGCGCCGCCCTCCCGCACCGAGTCTTTCCACGGCCCCAGGCAAGCCGGTATCGCCACCCTCACCCAGTCGCACGCGCTGTTCCTGTCCGTCGACGTCGCGCGGCCGGATCGAACCGTGCTCCGCGAACTCCTGACCGGATGGACCGCGACGGCCGCGGCATTGACCCACGGCGACCCTGTCCCGGAAACTCCGGACACCGCACGCGGTTTCAGCGCGCATACCGATTTCGCCACCGATCTCGATCCGGCTCGGCTCACGATCACCTTCGGGCTGGGACCCGCGCTCTTCGACGAGCGCTTCGGCCTCGCGTCCCAGCGCCCGAACCACCTGCACCCACTCCCCGAATTCCGCGGCGACGCACTGAATCCCGCGTGGAGCGGCGGCGACGTCCTGGTTCAGATCTGCGCCGACGACGCCCAGATCGTGAGCCACGCGTTCCGCGCCCTCCGCGCACGCATGCCCGGCCTCGGCCGCATGCGCTGGACCCAGCACGGCTTCCTCACCAGACCGGCGGACGGCGGTACTCCGCGAAACATGTTCGGCCACAAGGACGGCACGGCGAATCCACGAGCTGGGACGGCTGATTTCGACCGCGCCGTGTGGATCGACTCCCCTGACGAACCCGATTGGCTGCGCGGCGGCACCTACCTGGTCTTCCGCAAGATCCGCATGAAAACCGCCGACTGGGACCAGCTTCCCCTCGCCGAGCAAGACCGCATCATCGGCCGCCGTCGCGGCGACGGCGCACCGCTGCACGGCGAACGCGAGTTCGATCCGCTCGACCTCGAATCCCGCACGGCCAGCGGCGAACTCGCCATTCCCGACGGAGCGCACGTCCGCCTCGTGCACAACATCCCCATGCTGCGTCGCAGTTACAACTACGACTACGGCACCCTCATCGCCAACGCGAGCGGCATCGCCGAGGAACCGCACACCCACGCGCCGGGGACGCCGGAGCACACCCACGGCGGACACAACCAGCTCGACGCGGGCCTGCTCTTCGCCGCCTTCATGAACAACCCACCCGAGCAGTTCATCAAGGCCCAGCACGCACTCGCGAACGGCGACCGCCTGAATCCGCTCATCCAGCACACCGGCAGCGCGCTCTTCGCGATACCGCCCGGCATCGAGCCAGGCGGGTCTGTCGCTGACGCTTTGTGGAGCTGAGCGGCCCGCATCCGCTCCGGTCTCGGCTCTGGTGCAACGCAGCAGCTTCATTCCGGCAAACGTGCCGTGTATCGTGGGCGACCTGACACCGTATTTGTGATGGGGGTCACTCCCCAGTGCTTGCCCCGAGGCGGCGCGTGCCGCATCTCGCCGGGGATATCGGAGCCGCGACAACGGAGCCATCATGAGTTCACCGAATCGATTCGACCAGCTTCAGCACCGGGTCGCCGACATCGCGCCGGTGTTCCGCAAGCCGCTGGATTCGCCGTACGACATCTCGAACGAGCTTTTCGAGGCCCTGCGCCACGTGCTGCACGACGTCGGCGGGCAACCGGACATTCCGGTGGCGTACCAGGAAAAAGTCGAAGAGCCGTGGGAGATGAGCACCTACGTCACCTGCGAATGCCTCGGCTGGCGCGGGGTGTGGAACTCCGAGGAACGCCGACGCGCCGAGAACGACCTCGGCGCGACCCTCTACTTCGGGCTTCCCTACTACGCGCGCTGGGCGACGGTCGCGGCGAAGGTCCTGATCAACAAGGGCCTGATCACTCCGGACGAGCTGTCGGCGAAATTGGACGAGGTGCGCGCGCGGCTGAAGGAGCGAGCATGACCCGCAAGTACCGCATCGGTGAGCGCGTGACGGTGCGCGACGCGACGTCGATGTTCCACACCCGGACCCAGAGCTACACCCGCGGCCGCACCGGCGTCGTCGTCGAATACCGGCCGGAGTGGATCATCCCGGAAGACGAGGCGTGGGGACGTGACGACGGCCGCGTCGAGCCGTTCTACGTCGTGCGGTTCCGCCAGAAGGATCTGTGGCCGAATTACACCGGCTTCGACGCCGACACCCTGGAGACCGAGGTCTCCGAGCGCTGGCTCGAGCCCGCAGAGGAGGACGATTCGCAGTGAGCCACACCCACGACCACGGGGCGCACGCGCCGATCCAGGCGAGCGAGGAGATCAGCGAGTTCGAGGTGCTGGAAACGGCGATCCGCGAACTCGCCATCGAGAAGGGCCTGTTCTCCCAGGAGGACCACCGGCGGTTCTCCGAATGGGCCGAGGCGGTCGGCCCGCACGGCGGATCGAAACTGGTCGCGAAGGCGTGGCTGGACCCTGATTTCAAGGCGCGCCTGCTCGCCGACGGCACCGAGACCTGCAAAGAGATCGGCATCGACTGGCGCGACCCCACCGGTTCCGGCACGCCGAGCGACTACACCTACTTCTACGTCCTGGAGAACACCCCCGAGGTGCACAACGTCATCGTGTGCACCCTCTGCTCGTGCTACCCGCGACCCGTCCTCGGCATGTCACCCGACTGGTACCGCACCCCCAATTACCGTCGCCGCCTTGTCCGTTGGCCGCGCGAGGTGCTCGCCGAATTCGGCCTGCACTTCCCGCCGGAGGTCGAGATCCGAGTCCACGATTCGAACCAGAAATCCCGCTTCATGGTCATGCCGATGCGCCCCGAGGGCACCGAGGGCTGGACCGAGGAACAACTCGCGGCGATCGTCACCCGCGACACCATGATCGGCGTCGCCCTCCCCCAAGCCGACTGGACCGCCCAGAAACCACCCGACCAGGTCGAGGACGCCATGCGAAGGGAGGGACGCCGGTGACCGGCCCCTACGACGTCCTGCTGAACACCCTCGTACCCGGATCCACCCGCGAATCCACCCTCCCCCAACTCGACCGCAAACCCGACCCGTGGGAGTCGAGCATGCAGGCGACGTGCGAATGCCTCTCCTGGAGAGGAGCTTTCGACAACCTCGAACGCCGGCACGCGGAAGACGTACTCGGCGAGACCATCTACCACGACTTTCCGGTGCGAGCGCGGTCGGCGGTGATCACCGCGCATACGTTGATGGATCGCGGGGTCATCAGTCCCGAGGAACTTCGCGCCCGAATGGATTTGGTGCGGGAAAGGTTTCATCGGGAGTAGAGCTCGCGAACGACGCACGTTCGAGCCGGTTCGTAGACGGTAGGTCAGCCGGATTCCACGTGCGGCCTGCACTATCCGGCGATAGCGGTCATTCCCGCGCCGCCTCGGGGGCGGAGTCCGGACACGCACCAGCGACGAGCACACCGCTCGCATCACCGACAGAGCACCAGCGTCCGGACGGGCTCGCACGTCGTTCGGAAATCAGCGGATGGCAGCACTGGGCGATCTCGCTCAGCGAGGATGTGCAACCTCAGGCGAGGTCGAGGAAGTCCGGTGATCGACGGTTCGTCCAGTCGGCAGTCTCCGACTTTCGCTCCATATCAGCCGCTGGTTCTGGCTCCGGCTCCGGCTCCGGCTCCGGCTCGGGCTCGGGATCCGGCTCGGGCTCCGGCTCGGGCTCCGGCTCAGGCTCGGGCTCGGGATCCGGCTCGGGCTCCGGCTCAGGCTCGGGCTCGGGATCCGGCTCCGGCTCGGGCTCCGGCTCGGGCTCCGGCTCCGGCTCGGGATCCGGCTCAGGTTCCGGCTCGGGCTCGGGCTCCGGCTCAGGCTCCGGCTCAGGCTCAGCATCCGGATCCGGCTCAGGTTCCGGCTCGGGCTCCGGCTCAGGCTCGGGCTCCGGCTCCGGCTCGGGCTCGGGCTCGGGCTCCGGCTCAGGCTCGGGCTCGGGCTCGGGATCCGGCTCGGGCTCCGGCTCAGGCTCCGGCTCCGGCTCAGGCTCCGGCTCGGGCTCCGGCTCCGGCTCGGGCTCCGGCTCCGGCTCAGGTTCCGGCTCCGGCTCCGGCTCGGGCTCAGGTTCCGGCTCGGGCTCGGGTTCCGGCTCGGGCTCCCAAACCGAGTCGGCAGGCGGGGCGGCCGCCTCGTATCCCGGGATCGATGGCACGGGGGAATACCTCGGGGTGTACGGGATCTTCGAGGTCGTGTCGAGTGGACCATCGGATTCCGGTTCCTGGACCGGTGCCCGCTCGCCCTGCGACGAGTTGCCGCCCTGACTGGCCTGTTCGCCTGCCGGGTCCGCACCGTGCGGTGTCCGTGGAATCTCGGTGGTGGGCTGCTGGGTGGCCGCTGGGTGTTCCGGTGTGGATCCAGGCTCGGATGTCTCTGCGCCTTCCGATTTCGCCTGGCTCGGCTGCTTTATCGGTCCCTTCTCCGTCGTCTGGTTCGGATCGGTTGCGGTGATCGGTTCCGGGGTGGGTCCCAATCTCTCGAAGTCCGCTCGCAGTTCCCGTCGCAGAGCGATGAACTCGTCGATCTGGCGCTGCAAGTTCCCGCGCTCGGCGGCGAACTCGTTGGGTCGCAACCCAGCAGCCTCGAGCGCGGCGGTCTTCTCGGCGAGCTCGTCGACTCTCCGCGCCAACCCCTCGTCAGCCGCCTGGCGCATCCGATCCGGGCTCATCCCCTCCGGATCGATGTTCAGTCGTCGCAACTTGTCTCGAAGCGCGTCGCTTCCCTCCGCAGGCGATTTCCGTTCCTCCTGGGCCTGCCCCGCATCGGGCGTCGGCCCATCCCCTCCCTGCGCCACCCCCTCTACGGTCGGACGCGGCGTACCGGACGATGCCGCGGGCACTTTCGGGCCCGGCGCTTCCGCCGGACGCACAGCGGCTACCGGTTCAGGCGCGGACGTGGCTTCCTTCCCGGTCGACGATGCCTCCACCGGCGAGCCGTTGGTGAGAGCCGACCGATGGCCTTCCGGTGTGCTCGCGCGTGATTGGGGAACGGCTGGGCGGTTGTCGCTGCTTCCTGCGCGTTGCGCGGACGAATCCGGGGTATTCGCAGGGGACGCAGGCTGCGGTCGAATCCCGTTTCGCGTCTCGGATGCGGGCGTGCGCCCCTCCGAGCCGGACATCGGGCGCAACTGGACGCCATCAGCGGCGCTGGGACCGGATGCGGCGCGCTGCGGACCCGTCGTGGACTCGGACGACAGTCCCGACGCCGACGCAGGCGATCGTGTTTCCCCCTCGCGTGCACCGGAATTCGGCTCGACCCCAGCAGTGCCTTCGTTACCCCGCGGCTCGGAGGAAGGCGGACCGGCCTCGTCCGCCGAGCTACTGAACATGCGGTCACCGCCGGCGGTTCCCGCCTCTGCGGTTCCCGCCTCCGATTCGACTCGCGATAGGTCCGAACCGGAGCGTGGCGGAACACTCTCCGACGTTCCCTCCCCTTCGGGCGCGTTGGAGCGCCCCCCGCTTCCTCGCTCTTCGGCACCGGTGTTGTCCTTACCCGACGCTTCACCGCCAGAAGTTCGGTTGCCATTGGCGGACTCGCCATCGTTCCCAGCACCGTTCTCCGGCGAGACGCCAACCGGCCTCTCGCCACCGACCGTGGACGAATCGTCGCCGCGAATTCCGTTATCCGGAGCGCCAACTCCGCGTTCACCACCACCCGCATGCGACGGATCGTCTCCGCGGCTTCCGGACTCGGCGACACCACGCTCACCACCACCCGCATGCGACGGATCGACCCCACGGCTTCCGGACTCGGCGACACCACGCTCACCACCACCCGCATGCGACGGATCCACACCGCGGGTCCCCGTACTCGAGGCGACAACACCGCGCTCACCACCGTGCGAAGGATCCGCGCCGCGGAGACCAGCACCCGCCGAAGACCCTGCGCGATTCCCGTTCGCCTCCGCCAGGCCACCGCTCGAAGTATTCCGCTCAGGCGCAACAGAGTTCGGCTGACCCTCACGCGCCGACGAAGCACTCGCAGGTTCGCCGGAGCCACTCCCCGAACCGGTTTCGCCCGCGTTCCGAGGTGTCTGAAATCCCGAGCTCCCGTCGCCCCCCGGACCGAACTGCGCAGGATCCGCGGCGCGGAACCCACCTATGCCGGGACCACGGCCCGCCATCGAATGGCGAAATCCCTTGCTGCCGCCGGTAGCCACACCAAAGGCCGCGCCACTGGTGAGCCAGAGCGGATCTCCCCAATCGAGCGGGTTCAAGCTCCCACCGTTGAACGCGTTGCCGAATCCCTGCGCGGCAACGGCACCGACCACGCCGGCGCCCGCACCGACAACCGCACCCTTGAACGCGTCGCCCCAACGTCCGCCGGGCAAGGGGACTTTCGCGGCACCTTTGGCCAGCAATCCACCCGCAGGCCCGCCGAACGCACCCGCGGCGCCAGCGGAATAAGCGGTCGTGCCGACGCGCTTCCAGTCCATCTTGTCGCGAGTGCCCGCCCCGGCCTGATACGCCTGGATCGCCGCGTCCTGTCCCGCGCCGAGCACCGTGCTGAACGCGACATGCTTCGCCAGGAATTTGGTGACGGCGGCAATGCCCGTCTTCGCCGTGAATTGCGCGATGGCGCTGACCGCCCGCTGTCCGAGGATCCGCACCGCCGCGCGCGTCGCCACAATGGCGGTCGCCTCGACCAGTGGCGCTGTAGGCGGAAAGAGCCACGCCGCAGCGATCTCGAACGCCAGCATGGCCAGCGAGCTGATGATGAGGATCTTCGTGTACTGGATCTCGGTGGCGAGCGCGTCCGCGGCGTCCGCCACCAGGTCGAGAACTTCGGCCAAGTGCTCCAGCGACTCCGGGCCGTGGTCCAGTTTGTCCAGGGCAGTGGTGATCGCTTCTACGCCGTCGCCCCACGGGTACGCCGCGATGGTCGCTTTCCTGGCCGCCTGCAGTTCCGGAAGGAGATCGCGGATGTCGGCGGCGGCCTTGCGCCAGTCGTCGGCGATCTCCCACATCTTGTCTTCGTCGCCGTCCGGCCAATCCGAGCCGGCGATCCAGCCGAGCCATTCCAGCTCGCCGGGAATAGTGATGGACACGTGCTACCGAATGCCGTCGCCCGAGCGCTTGTCCGTGCGTGCGAGCAGCGCCGCCGCCTTGTCTTGCCCATCGGAATATGAATCCAGCGTCTTGGCCGTGTTACTGATCCCCTCGGTGAGGTTCTTGCGCGCCGCCAGGTATCCCTCCGGACCGTCGGCGAAGGTGGTGCCGTAGCCATCACCGCCCCAAGCCGCCCCTCGGGTGTCCAACGAGGTTTCCAGGGTGGCGAGAATGCCGTTCACCTGATCTCGAAGGTCCCCCATCGCCCCGGCCGCGCGACGCAACCGATCCGGCGTTATCCCGAGTTTCGTTGCCACCCTTGCCCCTTCCACCGATGAATCGGTTTCAGAGAATGGCACCCTTCGGGCAGCAGCGATAAGACGTCCGCCTGGGATTTTGCGGGAATCTGACATGCGTTGAGCAGCAATGGGTCTCGCCCCGCGGCGCATCGGAGCCGGTCCCCCGGTCGAATGACCACGCATCCGCTGCCAGACGCATTGACGGATCCTTGACGCAGACGAACGCGACGAGCCGGATCGTGTCCTGGGCGCGGCTCCGTCGCCACCGCGCTCGATCCAGTCTCGGCGCCGTCACGTGCAGATCTTGCGATCACTGATACTTCCGGACGGCATTTTGTGGACCGGATCACCGAGGCCCGCTCCGGCTGGTAGCTTCCCGTACCCCTTGGTAGGTTTCGGCTTGTTCGCGCAGCGTCGCGCAACCTTCAGTCTTTGACCCGCGGAACGTTCCTCCGATCTACAGTTCGCGCGCCTCTCTCGTCGACAAGAGGCGGACATCGTCAAACTCACCCTCTCGCAGCCGATTTCGCGGCCATTTCTCGACGGCGAAAGCGGCGGCGGCATCGATGGAGCTTTCATGACACGCACCATCGCGCCGGCTTCGGCACGTGCGCGAGATATACCCGACGCCGTAGTGCGGAGTCGTGGTTTGTTGACGGGATACTTCGCCGGACTCGGCGTCGTGATGGCCGTCTGGGGAACCAGAATTCCGGCCATCCAGGAGTCCGCTGGACTGGACACCGCGGGGCTGGCCGCGGTACTGCTCGCCGCCGCGGTCGGCATGGTCGCCGGACTCCAGGTAGGTGGTCGGCTCGCCGAACCCGCCCGCCTTCCCCAGCTGTTGACCAGCGGCGCACTAGGTCTCGCCGCAAGCCTCGCATTGCTGGGCGCCTGCCGAACTCCGATCGCGCTCGCCGCCGCGGCGCTGCTCTTCGGCGCCACGCACGGTGTGCTGGACGTCGCGGCGAACGGCGCGGCGGTGCGTTGCCAGCAGGCATACGGTCGCCCGATCATGTCGAGCCTGCACGCGGCCTACAGTCTCGGCGCCCTGGGTGGCGCCTTGCTCGCCGCTGTCACCGCGCACGATTCGCACACCTACGTCTTCGGCGTCACCGCGGGCGTGGCGATCGCGGCGACGGTCGCGGCGGCACCCGCGACCCGTTGCATCGGATCGCAAAGCGCTGACGTCGGTCCGGTGGAAACCCATGCGGCGGAGCCTTTGTCGGAGCTGTCCCGAGCTCGGCTCTGGCTGTTGGGCTTGCTGGCTGCCGCGTGTCTGCTGGGCGAAGGCGCTGCCGCCGATTGGTCGGCAGTCCATCTCAGCGGATTGCACGCGTCCCCCGCGATCAGTGCCGCGGCGTACGCCGGATACAGCGCGGCCATGGCGGCCGGACGTCTCGTCGGCGATCGACTCATCGCACGCTTCGGCGCGCCGAAAGTGGTTCGCACGGGCGCACTTCTGGCCTCCTTCGGACTCGTCGCGGGTCTGGTGGTGACCGACGTGCCCTTCGCGTTGGCCGGTTGGGCCGCATTCGGCCTCGGTCTGTCCGTCACGATTCCTTCGCTGTTCAGCGCGGCCGGAACGGGTGGTCCGCGCGCGGTCGCCACCGTGGCCGTGGCCGGCTACCTCGGTCTGCTCGCGGGCCCGGCGCTCATCGGCGCCCTGGCCACCGCGACGACCCTGCCCCTCGCCCTCATGCTGCCCGCCCTGCTCGCCGCGGGCGTGGCCGTCCTATCTCATCGAGCACTGGAGAACCGGTGGTAACCGCACTATCTCAGCAGCCCGCGGAACTCGACGCGGTCATCTTCGACTACAACGGCGTCATCGGCCTACAGCCCACCGTTCCCATGTGGACCGGCCTCGCCGAACTCGCCGGGTGGCCCGCCGATCAGCTCGGACACTTCCAGAATGCTTTCTGGAGCGCCCGAGAACCCTACGACTCCGGCGAGTCCGACGACGCCGACTTCTGGACCGCCGTACTCGGCCACCGCCCGGACCCGGAACTGCTCACCCGGTTGCGTGCCGTCGACACCGCGATGTGGACCTCGACCGACGCCCGCGTCGTCGCCCTCCTGCACCAGGCCCGACAGGCAGATCTCCCAATGGTGCTGCTCTCCAACGCACCCCATCCGGTGAGCGATGCACTCGACGCCTCCGACTGGCGCCCCCTGATGACCGACGCCCTCTACTCGGCCAGGCTCGGCAAGAACAAGCCCCACCCCGACACCTACCGAAACGCCCTCGCCGCCACCGGAGTTCACGATCCCGGCCGCGTCCTGTTCATCGACGACCGCGCCGACAACTGCCAAGCCGCCGCCCACCTGGGCCTGCGCACCCTCCACTACACCGGCTCGCCCGCCGATATCGAACATCACCTCGGCCTCGCCACGGTCGCCGCATAGGTTCCTGCCAGTAGCCACAGGGGATTATCGAATCGGCGCAACACCGCCAGCCTGTGGTGGACACGAAGCTGGCCAAACGCTCGGTTGGGGCATCCCAGCCGAGCGTTTCGCAGGGGTGTCCGGGCTTCCGGCTTGGGCTCCGGTTCCGGGTCGGGTTCGGCCGTAGCTTTGCTCGGGCTCCAGACTTATTTTGCAGGTGAGGCAGCCGCCGTGTATCTCCAGGTTGGTGAAACTGCCGTTCACCCGATCCCGCAAATCCCCTCATAGCCCCAGCCACGCGATGCAATTGATCTGGCGTAACCCCGACTCTCGCCGCCATACATGCCCTCCCACCGAAGAGGCCGGTCTCCGGCGTTGGCACACATCCGTTAGCAGCGAGAAGACAACCGCTGCCGATTTGCGAGACCCTGACATACGTTGAACACCAGTGAATCTCACCGCTCAGCACGTTACAGCGGGTGCCCATCGGAACGAACCGACACCAGCTGCGAGACACATCGACGAATCTTTGACGCAGACAACCGCGACGACTGCGGCATCGAGTGCTGGGTCCCGGCCGAGTCGCCGCCGCGCTCGTCGCAGGGTCGCGGTAGCGTCGAGCTCAAAGGCGATGGGTGCGGTATGAAGGCCCCAGCGCTCAGGTTGTTGCGCAAACATGAGACGCCGCGTCCAGCCGCTGCGTCGAAGCCTGCCCCTATCTACCCAATTGCGCCAATACGCAGACGTCCTCATCCGGACGGTTATGCGTGAATGGAACCGACGACTCTTCGCTGTCCAAACTCAATCGGTGAATATTCGTGAAACGTCCGGTACTGGCAATCAGGTACTCGAGACCCTGGTAGTCGTAGCACCACTTGTGAGACTCGTAGGTCATACTATGCGCAAAGACTGAAAAATAAGCGCTCGCAGGAGCATCTTTGGGGATCCTATTCTGCGCCCACTCTACGAATCCTGGTAGCTCTTGGAGCTTACCAGCGATGTACGCTTCAGCGTACAGTTTCAGATCCGGGGCGGTTACCAGCAAATAGCCGTCGGGCTCCAAAAGCTTCGCACAATTTACTATCACGCGCACGCCAGCTTCAAAGTCGAAATGTTCGATCGTATGCTGGAGGCGAACTAGACTGAATTTTCCAAGTCTCGATAGTCGCTCGTCCGATGCGTTCAGGATATCCACTCTGAAGTATTTACTTTTTAAGTCGGACGGCACTAAACCCTCCGGAAAAATATCGAGGTAGTGAAAGTTTGGCGCAAACTCTCCGCCGGACCCCACGTCGAGCCAGCGGAGACGCCCTGATCCGACGAGACTCTGTTGTAGATTCATTCGTTTATCGTAACAGCCCCCAACAGCAGTTGGCGCCGTTGCCTCGAAGTGTCCGATTATTCAAATCTTACGACGCGACTATTGTGATGTTTCGCAAATAGCGGGGTAAAGGTCGATGATCCAGATACATTTTTGCTTGCGATCGCCTATGGCCAACTTGTTCTCGCGATTCACCGAGAGGCCGAATGGCTGTTGAACCCAGGGTGCTCCAAACTTTTCGGATACGACACTTAACGCCAGTGACTCGCCACCGTTTCTCCGGAACAATTTGAGCGACTCAGATTCTTCGTCCGACACAAATAGGTACTCATACCACGAGTGCACGCCTACCGGGTACCGAAACTGGTACTCACCATCACCATATTCGCCGAGGCTATAGATTTGCCTACCACCGCGATCGAACGCCACCAAGCGATGGTTGAATGTATCCGCAACCCAAATTCCCTGTTGATCAATATGCAAGCCACATGGCGCATTGAGAGGACTTTCCGGGTGGGCTACGCTCCAACGAGCGCCCGAGAAATCATTTCCACTCGCAATTAGAACGCGGTGATTATCAGTATCGGCAATTGCCAACATGAAGCGGTGACAGCGAACATCATGTGGCTTCCGCAGCGGTACCGATGCGCACTCCCGCACCGGCCTGACGTTGACAGCCATATCGTCAACTATTTCCGCAAGTATTATCTCATCCGCGGACTTGTTCGCTACGCACAGTAACCGGCGATCGAGGTGTACGTGGTGCGGTTCGAAGAGTCCAGGGAGTACGACTTGCGAGTCGATCGGACCGATCCTGACAATATGTTCGAACCGTTCGTCAGCCACATACAGATCTTCGCTCCACCATGAGACTCCGGTGGGACGGAGAATCTGTGACGGCCGAATACGCACATCCAGCCACCGAGGGAGCGGACCTACTAAACCCCTAAAAATATCCTCGAAAAGCCTGTCGTAGCCAACCTCGCCCGACAATACTATAGACCGAATATGCCCATCATATGCCCACGTTGGCAGTTCGGCATTTACCGGCACCACGAGAACGGGATTGGTTTCTGTGGCACACAGCGTACGCAGTCGATCGAAACAGCGGTCAGCGATTGCCGGGTCCTGTGGGACGAAAATCAGCACTTCTGGAAACCTAGCTCGCTCAATCCATTGAGGTGTTGCCGTCTGGCTGGCTAGGGAATCGACGGTCACGGACCATTGTCGGATGGCGAGGTCGTTCCGAACCGCGTCAGCAATTGCGGCATCTGAAGACTCCCGAAGAATTATCACCGCTGGCATTTCGTTGACCTATCTCCTAGATACTCACCACGTCCGTTGTGGCATCACCGCGACTAGGCAAGAATGATGGATCTACAATCGCACGTCGTAGTTCATCCATACCGTAAAGTTGAGCCGATTCCCAGAGTTCTGGCATAACAGGAAGTTTAGAGGAAAGAGTTGCCGAACCCAGCTCGGCAAGGGACCTCGAGCGCGGGTGAATGAATTTCTCCGTCACGGTCCTTACAATATCGTCGGCGAGTAATGGACACAGCGTTAGTTTTGTTGGAGCGGCCACGCATACATTTTTGAAGCCATAACTTTGAACAGACGGCAGATCGAGTCGATTACGATCCGCCCGCAGCTCACCCTTAGGTGCGCTATAGCTTCCCCAACACTCCGCACTATCAAGTCCAGTAGTAGCGCGACGTAGCAGCCGAGCAGTGGCTCGTAGCCACATCACCGCAGCATTTTCAGAGCAATCTGCTCCACCATATGACAGATAGTTGGAAACGAGCCAATAGCTCTGCGCCTCCCTCTGTCTACTCACTAGAAAAAGACCGTAAGCGTCATTTTCTGGCACGACCAGGCTGAGGTTGGGCATCTGTCGCCCAGCTAAGATCATCATGTAAGAAACACGATTCAACGCTTGACCCCGATAATTTGTCGCCGAGGATATCAAAGGAAGGTTCCCAGTGCCAGCCGCTAAAACATAGTATCGAGCGCAGATCCGGTGCACACTGTCGCCCTGGCGAATTACGACACCGGTTATGGTGTCACCCTCACATTCGAGGGAGGTGGCTTCCGCCTTTACCTGCACAACGCTCTCCAGTTGCGTTGCCGCATATGCAAACCAAGGAGTAAATATGTAGGTTGATTCTTCGGTAGAGAAGCAACGCTTCAAATACCCGCTAGACAGGCCTGGAGGTGGTTCCGATATTTCGAATTGCAGCCCACCCCGCCGCCATGCCCGCTCAGCGACGTCTGCAGTATAGCGACTTTTGAACCCAACACAGGAATTCAGATTATGCGGTTGCACCCCGGCAGCATGCAGAAGATCGTACCATCGGTCCGCACCCTCGCAGAGCGCCTTGACGAGTACTGGGGACGGCTTCCCGTAGATATGACCGCGATGCAAATAACCGTGAGAATGGTTCGATTGCGCCCCGCCCAGACCGACTGAATCCATTAGTGTTACAGAAAAACCAGCCTCTGCTAGTCGCTGCGCAGCAAGGATGCCGGATGCTCCGGCACCGACTACCAGGACGTCACCCGCAAATATGCGACTTTCGCTTTCAGACAGCACTTTGGAAGCTTGGTCTTCGTCTGTCATCTACAATGCTTTCTTGCATCAACGGATTCCGTAGACAAGCCCTCTTCAGCCGTCGTCGTGATCTCTGCGCGTTTCACATCAGCGGTGAGTGCCTCTTTGATGAAGTCGAGATACCCGCTGAACCGCTCTTCGTTCCGAGCTTTGCGCGTGCCGCACGAGCCAAGACCAAGCATCGCCTGAACGCGCTGCCGTCGCGCCAAGGTAGCTGAAGGGGAGCTCTTTTCGTCCTCATAGAGGTGGCTCAGGATTCCGATCATCAACGGCACAGGCGTTCTGCCGAGACCGGCTCGGCCGGGTAGCGTAGCCGGTCGCAGCTGCGCATTGGAATCGAGGGCATGAAGCACCTCGAGCACTGTGACTCCGTTAGCCATGTCGATGTCCTGTTGATTGCCGAGTTGCCAGGAGAGGAGTTGTCGTAGACTGCGCGGTAACTGTCGGTGGATCGGCTCAAATGCCTTGCCATCAGCTGAGTTCGAAAAGGCCGAGGTCACGTTCGTGCAGAGCGCCTCGAGCTTGGCGTCATACGCTGCGGCACTCACCACGATGTACTCGCGCCGTAAATTGTCGGCATCTGACTCGATCCCCATCCCGAGTGTGATCGTCCTGCAATTGAAGCGTACCCCTACCCAGTGCTGATGCGGTTGAAACATGTTGCGCTGCTTGTTTTTTCAGCACATTTGTGTTAGTACATAGTGGCGTCGCACCGGCCGAAGCGGTCGAACCGCGCAAAGCCTCCAGTGTCATATCCGCGTCCCCGGTTTCGATGCGGTATTCGGCCGGGGTGTTCGGGCTCGTCGAGCCGCAGTGATGCGGTGCCCCGCTCCGGTCTGGACACACGCTGGCGGAACGAACCCGACACACGAGGTCACGGTTCGTTTCGCTCGGTCAGGACTCGGACAACACCCGTCAGTCGCCGACGAACAGGAGATACCCGTTGGCGCGTAGCGCGATCGATTCCGCCCGTCGCAGCAGCTCGACAGCCTGCCGCTCGGCATCGGTCCGTACTTCGATCCCCTCGATTCGATCCAGGATCAAGTCCAGCTGGTACCGGTTGAACATGGTGTCGCCGTGCCGGTAGATCCCCCGTACCAAACTGGTTTCGGGCTGTGCCGCGCACAGCCTGAACAGCGTTTCGTTCGCATCGTCACCGAAATGGTGTTCCTCGGCGTGGTTGATGTCCTGCACAACGATGTCTGAAGCCACCTGATCCCTCCTCATCTCCCGCGGGGTGCAAGCGGCGCGGTCAGCTCGATTCCGTGCCACTGCCCGACAAGAGAAACTCTTCGAGCCGGTCGACGAAACCCGGTGCCGCCGGGACGAAATGGCCCGCACCTGGTGCTATGAGCCGTTGCGCCCCGAGTGCGTCGGCAAGCAGGTCGCAGATCCGTTCCAGGCCGGAAGAGTGCCCACCCGATGCGACTAGAACAGGGACATCGGCCGCGCGCAAAGCGGTCAGGTCCGGTCGTGCTTGCCCCGGTAAACGAGCGCCCCACGCGCGGCGCACTGCTCCATCGGACAACCGACTCCCTCCCCCATCCGGTGCCCCTGCGAGAGTGAGGAATTCGCGCAGTATTGCGGGGTCGGCGTCGAGACCGTGGGTGAGCACCGTATTTCCCAGACTCTCCAACCGAGCCACTTCCGGATCATCAGGGGCGAGGAAGTACAAGGGTGGTTCGATGAGGGTGAGCGAGCGCACGGTCTCGGGTGCCTGGGCGGCGGCGAGGAGCGCCCCGAGGACCCCGTAGGAATGGGCGACCACATGTGGGCGCCGATCCTGGAATATACGTCCGAGATCGTCCGCGTCGATCTCGAAGTCCTGTTGCCCACCCGGTGGCGGCGGACTCACACCGAAGCCGCGTCGGTGCACGAGCAGCAGCGTCCACCGCGCGGACAGCGAGTCCAGCCCAGTCCAGGTTGCCTTCGGCCCCGCGCCACCGTGCACGAGTGCCACCGCAGGTCCGGTCCCGTGCTCGAGGATCGTTAGAGCTTGCATGACTCCGAGTGTCCGCCATGCGGTCGAAACCGGGCTACCCTTGACTTCGAGCTGGTCACGCTGCCTCGAGGGACGCCGAACTCCGGCGCCGCGGCAGCCGCTGACGCGGGCGGTCAATCGGGCAGCAGGCCGTGCTCCATGGCGAAGACGGCCGCGCCCGCGCGTGTGCGGCGGCCGGTCTTGTCGTAGATGTGCGCGAGGTGATGTCCCACCGTGCGCTCGGACAACACCAGTTCCGCCGCGATCAGCCGGTTCGAGAGGCCACGTGCGGCGAGCCGCAGCACTTCGACCTCACGTTCGGTGAGGCCGCATGGGAATTCGGTACGCGGCTTGCGCAGACCCGCCGCCTCCACCACCGCGGCGCAGGCGGCCATATCCAGCCTGCCCGTGGTCGCCTCGGCGACGAGCATCTGCGCGGCGTCGTCGGGAGAGAAGGCAGGGCGGTGCGGTCGAGGCTCGGTCAGTGCCGCGAAAACGTCTGCGGCGGCGAGGATTCGGGCCGACTTCGACAGGTCGTGGCCGCCGACACCGCGGTGGTAGCCGCTGCCGTCGAGACGTTCGTGGTGGCCCGCCGCGATCTCGCGCAGATCGGCGAGGCCCAGGCACCGTTGCAGCACTCGGTCGGTCCAATACGTGTGCAGCCGAACGCGTTCCCAGTCGCCAGGGCCGAGCGGTCCCGGACGATCCCAGATCGCGGAGGACACCGCGGCCCGGCCGATGTCGTGCAGCAGTGCCGCGGCGCGGAGGGTGTCGAGATCGGCGGCGCCCATCCCGGACAACCTGGCCGCGCCGCAGGCGAGATCGGCCACGTGTGCCGAATGCCCGAGCAGCCAGCGCCCTTTCAGGTCGACGACGACGGCGAGCGCGAGGCACAGTTCCATCCGTTCCGCGGGCCGGATGTACAGCGGAACCCCGGGCTCGGCGTGCATGACCGCGGCGAGCGCGTCCGGCACGTCGAGGCAGTCCCACAACTCGCCCGCAGCGAACGAGGCCACCACCCCCGGGTCGAGATGCCCGCCAGCGCGGCGCCGCAGTTCGTCCACCGCGCCGCGGCGTCCCCGGCCCACGGCCGCGAGGACCGCTTGCTCGGCGACGTGAACGATGCGTCCCGGCAGTGAGATCTCTTCGCCCCGAAGATGTTCGGGTGCGCCAAGGCCGTCCCAGCGTTCCTTGACCTCGGTCAGCGCGACCACCGCAGCGTCCGGCAGCCCGAGCCGCGGTCCGAGCGCACGGCTGACTTCGCACACCGAGCGGACCGCCGCGGATCCCTGCGCCGGCGTCGTCGTGACGAAACGCTCCCGCACCAGCGGTTGGACCCCGGGCGCCCAGGAGCCGAACTGCTCCAGTTGCGCGGCGAAGACCGGTGCGTCGCCGCTGTCGATCACGTGGTAGGCCTGCTGGAAAGCGATGTCGTCGGCGAACGCTGCGGCGTTCTCCGACGCTCGGCTGGTGCACCCGACCGCCCCGAGCAAAGCGGCGTGGAAGACGACGCGCCGGTCGGCCTGGTCCAGACCGATCCGCTCGGCGAGCGCGGTCGCGAGCAGGCAGGTTGCCAGTCCCTTCTCGAACGGCGCTCCGGTCGCCAGATCGGTGGTCAGTGACAGCGCCGCCAGGACCTCGGTGACCCGGATGGATGCGGCTGGTACACCGCCCGAGCGAGCTGATCCCCGGTACTCGTTTTCGGTGTCGAGACGGGGGGAGGAGTCGGCCACCCTCCTACCGTATCGCGGGCCGGATCAGCCCGAATCACATCGACTACGGCCCGCGTCGATCCGGCAGACCGGTCGACGCGGGCGCGTCCCCATCGATTCATCGGGCGCCGAGCGCCTCGAGGGCCTGTCGTGCCCGCGGAGCGTGCAAGGGCGAGAAATGGGGGTTCGTACGCAGCGCCTCGGACAGTGCGGCTGCGGCCTGATCGGCCTCGCCGAGCGAAGCGAGGATCATGCCGCGATGGTAGGCGAGAGTGGCGCTGCGCCAGCCGAGCGATGCCGCCCGGTCGGCGTAGACGATCGCTTCGGCATCACGCCCCGCCTTGTGCAGCGACCAAGCGAGCACGTCGGAGGTGATGACGCTCTGTCGGCGGCCGAACTCCAGCTGCGCCAGCCGGACCGCCTCGACCGGGTCGCCATGTTCGGCGGCGAGCTGAGCGGCGTCCACGTACTCGGTGGCTCCCTGCTCTTCGAGCCTGCGGAACTGGTCGGCGACCTCCCGAAACCTGACAGCTGCCTCGTCGGGCCTGCCCGCGGCCTCCAACAGCTCTCCGAACTCGATCAGGTACTCGGGCAGCGGCGCGCGATCGGTCAGTGCCGTGTACTCCGCGATGGCCCGGTCGAGATCGCCGCGGGCGGCGTACGTCTTGGCCATGCCCTGTTGCAGCGCCGCATCCGCCGGGTTCGCCAGAAGACCGGAGCGATAATGGCTTTCGGCCTCGTCGAGGCTTCCGGTGTGGAACGCGAGCTCGCCGAGGTGGTAGCGGCAGAAGGCGATCTGGTCGGCGGTGTTCGCCGCGTTCAGCGCCATCTGCAGCGCCTGCCGGGCCTCGTCGGTGCGACCGCGCAGTTCGAGGTCGTAGGCGGCGCGGGTGAACGACGGAACGCCGGGACGCAGGTCGAGCATCCGCTGCACGGCCGCGCTCGCGGCGTCGGCCTCACCGAGTTGGGTCAGCGCATCGATGAGGACGCCGTGGGCGTCCGCACTGTCCGGTCGCAGCGCGAGGGCTTGTTCGGCGTAGCCGCGCGCGGCGATGAAGTCGTGCAGGGCGTTGGCGAGCGCACCGAGTCCGGTCAGCGCTTCGGCATTGCCATCGGGTTTCAGCTCCAGCGATCGATCCAGCGCCCGCTGCGCCTCGCCGTAGTTCTCGGGATCGCCGGTCACCCTGGCCAGCTCGACATAGGCGGCGCCGAGACCGGCCCAGCCGATCGCGTTGCCGGGCACTCGATCGAGTTGTTGCTGCGTCTGGGTGATCTGTGCGACCAACGGGCCGCTGGGGTCGGTGGTGACGGGCCGCGCGGTCGGGGAGTCGTCGGGCAGCGCGGCGGTCACTCCCAGCGCGGCGGCGATCGTGGCGGCCAGGACGAAAAGGATGAGCGAAGGCTTGCGGAGGGTGCGGGAAAGAAGCTCGGACATCACGAGTCCTTCGGGTGATCATGTGCGCGAGGAAGAGGGACCGTTGCGGTGGTGGGACCCGATCGAGTCCCACCACCGGAACGAGATGTCAGGCGCTCGGCGGCGGGCTCGACACCGATGCCCTGCGCGCCCGGCGGCGGATCAACAGCCAGCCGCCGCCCGCGACCACGGCGCCCACGCCGACACCGGCCGCGACGAGCAGCACCGAAGATGTGCTGTCGTCGGCGTTCTGCGGCAGCGTGACGGCCACGTTCGCAGTCGCGTTCGTCGCCTTCGCCTGGACCGTGGTCATGCCCGAGGACGGCAGTGCGACGTACGGGAAACTGCTGGAGAACGACGCGTCGTTGACATCGACCGCGTCCCCGGCGGCGAGCGCCTCGACCGGTTTGCCGGTATGCGCGGCGCCCACCATCGCTTGCAGCGCGATGTCGACCACGTCGTCGCTCAGCCGCCGGCCGTTCGGGAACCCTTGAAGGTCGCCGCCGATCACGCCGAGCCGGTTGGGCTGGGCCGTCACCGGCACCGACATGTTCAAGCGCAACATCTCCGATGGCTGGAATGCCGCTGCCTGTGCGTCGGCATTGAGGATCTGCGAGTTCAGGTCGGCCTGGATGGGCGGGGCGCTGCCGTCCAAGGTCGGCGCCTTCTTCGCGATCCCGGTGAGGAAGATCTCCACGAGGTCGTTGCGAGGGGCCGTTGGTACGGGCACCTTGTACAGCGACTCGATCAACTTCGGCAGTTCGGGATCAGTGACCCGCCGGACGACCTCTGGAATCGTCGCGTCCCTGCTCGGTGACAGCCCGTTGAACGCGTCCTTCAGCGCGACCGGGACGACGACCTCGTTCACCAGCGGGTTGCCCAGTCTCGAGACCTGCACGAAGTCACCGACCGATGTCGCGGCGCCCGGGCTCAGTTGCAGCGAGCGGCGCTCGGTGTCGCTCCACACCCCGACCACGGGGTTGCGCGCCGGGTCTCCTCGCAGCGCGAGATCGCGCTTCGGCACCTGCAGGACGACGGTGTTGACGTTGTACCCGGCGAGTGTGTCGGTACCGACCTCGGACAGATCACCGCCGTAGAGCAGATCGAACACCCGCAGATCGAGGAAGAAGGGGTCCTCCGCGGCTCCGACGTAGACCGAGCCGCCGCCCGGCAGAGTCGCGGTCGCCTCCTTGCGCAGCTGACCGTAGTCCGGCATCGAAGCCGGACCGGTGAACGACGGAGCCGCCTGACCGTGCGCGATCGGCCGCCAGTCGTTCACTCCCTGACTCACCGACACCGTGTAGTTCTGCCGGAACAGCAGGTTCTCGTCTTTCAGTCCGGTGACCGGACCGTTGTTGAACAGGAAGGTGCTGCCACCGCGCCGATCCTCGGTCGCGAAGGTGATCCGATAGGTGATGTCGGGCTTTCCGTTGCCGTCGTTGTCGATGTTGATGTCGTAGTTGGCGTCGGTGGCCCACGGATAGAAGTTCGGGCCGCCGTTGGGTTCCTGCAACCCGAACCAGTTGGCGACGAGCGTCACCGTGTCCGGATTGTCGGGGCTGACGAACGCGTAGACGTCCGTGTTGTCCACCGCCGGATCGGCGGCGACCAGGGGAGCCTCGCGGTGACTCGAGGCGCCCGCGGTGTGCAGCGCGGGGCCCGCGGCCGTGCTGAGCGCGATAGCACCCACACCCACGAGAATGCCTGCGGCACGAGCGCCGCGGCGGAGTGGACGGGACATGAGTTTCCTTCGATCAGTGCGACGATGCTGCGCCGGAGCGCAATTGGGCACGGCTCGACAATGGATCGACAGTCGAGGCAACGCATTTCACGCGTCGACCGCCGACGATCGGTGTTCATGTTCGTCGAATCCGTGCCGTCAATGGTGCGCGCCGACCCGTCCGGCCACATCGGTCGATCGACCTATCTCGGACAGCCTCGCCCGTGTCCGGCCGTCAGGTCGGCCCGAGCTTGCATGACTTCGAGTGTCCGACATGCGGTCGAAACCGGGCCACCCTGGACTTATTTGAACCTCAGATTCACTGAGCCACACAGCCTTCCACTAGCTCGATGAATGATGCCTCCCAGTTCATCCTGAATTTGCCCGGCATCAGGTTCATTGGTACAGGAAGGGCAGCACCTGTGTTTATGAGACGTGAGTGCTGCGACAGGTAACGGACTTCCGCTCGATCGCGTGTCGCGAGGGTTTGACGTAGCGGGTTCGGCGCCCCTCCCTGGAGCCTGGGGACAGGGTGCGCCGACCGGAGCGGAGCGGAGGGCGGGGCGGAGGGCGGGGCGACCCTGGGCGGCGCGCGCATGCGCGCCGCTCTTGACTCTGTAGAGAGAAATTCGGCAAGTACTGATCTGTTGAGTTACCGGTTATCTTTCCTTCTTTTCCTACTGATTCCCGTGGGTTCCCAACTTCTCTCACTCTCTTCAAACGCGGCAGACAAGCCGGACGAAGCGGCACATGTCGCGCTGGCGGCCGTGGAGTCCGGGCGCCTGGTGCCGTCGAACTACTGGCGCGTGTCCGAAAGGCGAGACCTCAAACGGGTCTCGCCTATCCAGCTCGACGCACCGGCCGAAAGGTCCCCGATCGCAATGGATCACGCGCGCTGGATGCGGTCATGGCGGCGGCCACGAGCATCCGCGTTCCCCTCGGCGGTGTGGACGCTGCGCGATCCGCAGAACGTCGGCGACGAATGGCGGCGCGTTCGTGACGCCCTCGGTATGGCCGAACGACATCACCACACACAGCTTCCGTCATGCGGTGGCGACGATCCTCGATGACGCCGGACTGTCGACGCGAGTCACCGCTGATGTCCTCGGCCACGCCGGCCCGGCGATGACACAACGGCACTACATGGCACGGGGAGGAACACCCTGCGGCGGGGAGGCGCACCCGAAGCGGCGTGTCTTTCGGCCCAGCGAGCAAGGGCAAACCAACCCGAGCAGGCCGACCTGGGAGGGGGTCCGGGGGGCGTAGCTCCGCCGGGTGGGGCGTGGGGGCTCCGCCCCCACAAAACACACAAAACCCGCAAAAAAGGCGAGCGCTCTCCGCGAGCACTCGCCTCCTAGGGTGGAGCTAAGGGGAATCGAACCCCTGACCTTCTCGATGCGAACGAGACGCGCTACCAACTGCGCTATAGCCCCGTGCGGTTCCCGGGGGAACCGCGCTGTGCCACTGTAGCAGGCGATGCGGCGAGATACCGAATCGCCTGCCTGAGCTGCGGTTATTCGCCTACTGCCCGGCGCATGTCGCCGCTGGTGCGGCCGCGGAGGGCGCGGGCGGTGGCGGGGTCGAAGGTGTCGAGGTGTTCGAACATGGGGTCTTCGTCGACGGCGTCGAGGAGGGCGGAGCGGCGGCGCAGGGCGCGGGCGGTCTCGCGGTCCATGCCGCGGCGGGTCTCGGTGTCGTCGTCGTGCTGATCCTCGTGGTCGTCGCGGTCCCGGGTGAGGCGGGACGCGCGGCGGCGGCGGATCTCCTCTTCCATGCGGACCTGCCTGCGCAGGTACGCAAGGTAGGTGCCGAGGACGACGGTGGACAGTCCGCAGGCCCACCACAGCAGCGGGCTGACGACGATCGCCAGCGCGCCGCAGAGGATGCCGGTCAGCAGCAGACCGAGGACGGCGCGCTGCCGGAAGGTGTAGCGGGCGGCGCGGGCCATCGCGTCGGCTTCCGGGTCGAAGCCACCGCGGCCGCGCCGGGTCGGGACGAATTCCGGTTCGTCCGAGTCGGTGTGGTATTCGGGGTCCGAGGCGCGCGCGGGTGCGGCGGAACGGGCGGGCGGGATACGTGCCGTGGTGGGTTCGTAATACGCCGCGGCCTCTTCGTCGTCATCGGCAACGTCGTCATCATCGGACGCGGCGTCCGCGTCCGCAGGCGTTCGGGCCGTCTCGGTGTCGTTCTCGTCCGAATCGAGATCCGAGTCGAGAGCCGACTCGGAATCCGGCTCGAGATCCGCCTCGGAATCCGCCGCACGGTCGGCCTCGCTCGTCACGGCGTCCTCGTCCGTGTCGCCCGAATCCGCCTCGGCGGGTTCGTCTTCGGCGTTGTCGGAGCGGACGGCGGACGCGGGGCCCGCCTCGAGCGCCGGGAGGTCGTCCCGCGCTTCGTTGTCCTCGTCGACCTCGGTGACTTGCTCGTCGGCCGGTGCGCTCATCCGGTCCTCCGCATCATCGCTGTGGAAACGCTTTCTCTGCACTCGGGTCGGCCGATAGTCCGGGTCGCTGTCGTGCCCGGCCGCCGGCCCCTTCTTCATGCGCCGCTTGGAGCCGCCGCGGTGCAACACGCGGGTCGCCAGTGCCGCGTCGGTGGTCTGCCGGATCCTGGGGTGCCGGTCGGCCAAGATCGGGAACAGGACGAAGACCCAGAGCACGACGAGCCCGATCCAGAGAATCGAGTTCGGCATCAGGTCAACACCTCCGTCCCCACCTGTTCGTCCGTTCGGCCCGCGCCCGGATGGCGTACCGCGTCGTGCGTTCGCTACCGCTCACGCGCTCGGACGCGGCCCTCGGTCCGAAGACGCCTCTCAGGCTCCCTGCCGGTACCGCAAGACGCGGTACCGACGTCCGTAGGTTAATTCGGCGCACCACGCGAATACGGCAGGCGCGCCGTGCACATCCGCCACATCTGTCACAAACACTGCCCTCCGTCCGCGTGCCTCGCGGGAGTTGACGTGTCACGCCGGTATCGTCCTGCTGATCCCGTATCGATTGCCCGGCCGAAGGCCGTCCCGACACCCGTGCATGGCCGCGGCGAAGGCGAATCGCGGATCTCAGGGCAGGATGACCCGCCCGTCTCGCACCAGCCGATCCATCACGGTTCCGCTGATTTCCTCGACCGTCAGACCGACGAGCAGATGGTCGCGCCAGGCGCCGTCCACATCGAGGTAGCGGCGAAGCAGGCCCTCCTCCCGGAAGCCCACATTGCGCAGAACCGCCTGGCTGGCAAGGTTTTCCGGACGCACCGTCGCCTCGACGCGGTGCAGGCCGACCGGCCCGAAGCAGTGGTCGAGTCCGAGCGCGAGCGCGGCGGTGGCCACGCCCTGCCCGCTCAGGTCCTTGGCCACCCAGTAACCGATCCACGCCGAGCGCAGCGCCCCGCGCACGATGTTGCCGACGGTCAACTGGCCGCTGAAAGCGCCGTCCACCTCGATGACGAGCGGGATCATCGCACCACGTCTGGCCTCGGCCTTCAGGCTCGACCACAGCGAGGGCCAGTTCGACGCGTGATTGCGTGCCTCCCACGCGCCTCGTCCGGTCGGCTCCCACGGCTCCAGATGCTCGCGGTCGCGTAGCCGGATGCGGCTCCATGCCGTGGCGTCGCGCAACCGCACGGGCCGCAGCGTGACCTGTCCCGCGGCGACGCGCACCGGACCGAGACGCGCGGGCCACCCCGGATGCTGGGTCACCCGGAAGACGTTCATCGACTCCACGCTTCAGCCGCGCTGGGAGAGAAAGGCGACCTGCACCTCGTCACCGGTCCTGACCTCGGTGTCCTCCGGGTCGATGATGATCAGGCTGTTCGCCTCGGCCATGGTGGCCAGCAGATGCGAGGAACCGGCGCCGCCGCCGAGGGGCTGCACCAGGTAGTCGCCGGTGGCTTCGTCGCGCATGAGCTGGGCGCGCAGAAAGCCTTTGCGCCCGACCATCGAACTGATGGGGGTGATGGTTCTGGCCCGGATGATGCGGCGCATCGGATGTCTGCGGCCCAGCGCGATCCGGATCAGCGGACGCACCATCACCTCGAAGACCACCAGCGCGCCAACGGGATTCGACGGCAGCAGGAAGGTCGGAACCTCGTCGCGCCCGAGCCTGCCGAAACCCTGCACCGAACCGGGATGCATGGCGACACGGTCGATTTCGAGATCGCCGAGCCCCTCCAGCGCCTCGCGCACCTGCTCGGAGGCCCAGCCGCCGACCGCGCCCGCGATGACGACGACCTCCGAACGCACCAGCTGACCCTCGACGACATCGCGCAGCCGTCGCGGATCCGCGCTGACGATGCCGACGCGATTCACGTCCGCGCCCGCGTCCCTGGCGGCCGCGGCCAGCGCGTAGGAGTTGACGTCGTAGACCTGGCCGGGGCCGGGCGTGCGATCGATGTCGATCAGCTCGCCGCCGACCGAGATCACCGACAGCCGCGGCCGCGGATGCACGAGCACCTTGTCCTGGCCCACCGCGGCGAGCAGACCCACTTGAGCGGGACCGATGATGGTGCCCGCGCGCACCGCGACATCGCCGGGCTGCACGTCGTCGCCGATGCGCCGCACGTAATCGCCGGAGCGGACGGGCTCGTAGACCTTGATCCTGGCCCGGCCGCCGTCGGTGAAGTCCAGCGGCAGCACGGCGTCGGCGAGCGTCGGCAGCGGAGCTCCGGTGTCGACGCGCACCGTCTGGCGCGGCTGCAACCGGATCGGCTGCCGGGAACCCGCGACCACCTCGCCGACCACCGGCAACGTCAGATCGACCAGTTCGCCGTCCTCGTCGCGGATATCGGACCCGGCGGCGGCCACGTCGACGCTGCGCACCGCGTAACCGTCGATGGCCGCCTGGTCGAAACCGGGCAGCGGCCGCTCGGTGACCACGTCCTCGGCGCACAGCAGGCCCTGGGCCTCGGAGATCGCGACCCGGACCGGCCGGGGCGCGACCGCCGCCGCGGTCACCTTGATCTGCTGATCCTCAACCGAGCGCATCCAGCCCTTCCTGATCTACTCCGCACATCGAACCGATTCCGCCGCACGCGCTTCGGACGCAACCGCGTTCGGTGAACCATCATTCGTACCCGACGGTCCACTGTCGACGAAAGCCGAGCTTGGCTCAGTCGTCCGTCGTCAGCTGCGGATCCCAGTCCGGACCGAGCCGGTGCTGCAGCCACTCCCGCAGGGCAGGGCCGTATTCCTCTCGTTCCAAAGCGAAATCGACCGCAGCACGAAGATAACCGCCCGGGTTGCCCAAATCGTGGCGCGACCCACGGTGCACGACGACGTGAACCGGGTGTCCCTCGTCGATCAGCAGCGCGATGGCGTCGGTGAGTTGCAGCTCACCTCCGGCGCCCGGCTCGATCCGCCGCAGCGCGTCGAAGATGGCCCGGTCCAACAGATATCGGCCCGCGGCCGCGAAGGTCGACGGCGCGTCCGCGAGCGCGGGCTTCTCCACCATTCCGTTGACCCGCAACACGTTCGGATTGGTCGCGTCGGGCACCGGCGCGACGTCGAAGACGCCGTAGGCGCTGACCTGGTCCTTGGGTACATCGATGGCGCACAGCACGCTGCCGCCGCGCTTGCGCCGGACGCGGCTCATCACGTCGAGCACGCCGCAGGGCAGCACCAGGTCGTCTGGGAGCAGGACCGCGATCGCGTCCTCGTCGTCGTCGAGCGCCTGCTCGGCCTGCGCCACCGCGTGACCGAGGCCGAGGGGCTCCTCCTGCACCACCGAGGTGACGTCCAGCAGGGCGGGCGCCTTGCGCACCTTCTCCAGCAATTGGAATTTGCCGCGCTCGGCGAGGGTGCTCTCCAGCACCAGGTCCTCGACGAAGTGGGCGACGACACCATCCTTGCCCGGCGAGGTCACGATCACGAGCCGGTTCGCGCCGGAATCGGCGGCCTCGCTCGCGACCAGCTCGATGCCCGGTGTGTCCACCACCGGCAGCAACTCCTTGGGCACCGTCTTGGTCGCGGGCAGGAAACGGGTCCCGAGCCCGGCCGCGGGCACGACTGCCGTGCGGAAACACGACGTCGGCGCACCATCCGCGGACTGTCCTGCCTGTGCTGTCATACGCATACCCTATCCATCCATCACACCGCCCGACCGCCGTCGCGGCGACCTGGCACCCGGTGAGCTTATGGTGATCCCCATGGAGATGCCCGGCGAGCGGGACAAACATGCATGGCGTGGCGAAATTCTCGCCCGGCGGGCGGCGGTGCCCGCGGACGAGCGTGAGCGGGAGGCGCTGGCGCTGGCCGAAGCGATCGGCAAGTTCGAGACACCGCTGGTGTCCGAATGGGTGTGCGCCTACGTGCCGGTACGCGACGAGCCCGGGTCGATGGCCCAATTGGAAGCGCTGCGAGAGTCCGGGGCGCGCATACTCCTGCCGCTCACCGGCGATTCGGGACCGTTGAACTGGTCCGAGTACACGGGCCCCGCCGACCTGCGCCGGGCCAGGTACGGGCTGCGGGAGCCGAGTGGGCCCCCGCTGGGCGTCGAGGCCGTCGCGCTGGCCGAGCTGATCCTGATTCCCGCGCTCGCGGTGGACCGGCGCGGCGTCCGGCTGGGGCGCGGAGCCGGGCACTACGACCGCACGTTGGGCGCCGCGCGGCCGGGCGCCCGGCTGGTCGCGGTGGTGCGCGACGACGAATTCGTGGACCGGCTGCCGGAAGAACCACACGACCTGCGGATGGGCTGGGTGCTCACGCCGCGCGGTGGATTGCGGCAACTCGGCGGCGATCGGGTCGCGGAATGAAGGACCGATTGGCGGCGTTGGCACTGTCGACTGTAGAGTGCTAGTCGACGAACCCTGCGGAGGATCCTGTGCCAACTTATTCATACGCGTGCACCCAGTGTGACAACCGCTTCGACATCGTGCAGTCCTTCACCGACGACGCACTGACGGTCTGCGAGAACTGCTCCGGGAAGCTGCGCAAGCTGTTCAACTCGGTCGGCATCGTGTTCAAGGGCAGTGGTTTCTACCGCACCGACAGCCGCGGCGGCGCGTCCACCGCGAGCGAGCCCGCGAAGTCCGACAGCGGCTCCAGTTCGTCGAGTTCCGATTCGAGCTCGTCGAGCAGCTCGAGCTCGACCACCAGCACGGCCGTCGCCAGCTGATTTCCCGGCTTATCCACAGCCTCTCGCCCATCCACAGATCGCCTTTTCGGTGACCGGCGCGGTGTGATCCTGGCCATAGGATCCGGCCATGACTCGCGCACTCGCCGATCTCGGTCGCGGCAGCCCGCTGCGCTTCGCGCTGTGGAATCGGCCGCCTTGGCTCGATGGACTGCTCGCCCGCCGTGTCTTCGCGGCGGCTCTGACGCTCCTGGCCGTGTTTCTCTTCGCGCGCGGGAATCCGAGCGCGGAGCGGGCGGAGGTCGTCGTCGCCGGGCGTGATCTACCGCCCGGCAAGGTGCTCGAATCGGGGGATCTGAGATCCGTGCCGCGCGAATCCGGCACGCTCCCCGTCGGTGCGGTGCGCGACCCCGCGACGCTGCTCGGCGCCACATCGACCGGCGCGATGCGAGCCGGTGAGGTGTTCACCGATCTGCGGGTGATCGGTCCGCGCTTGGCCGAGGTGGCAGCGGGCGCACGTGACGCGCGAATAGTCCCGATCCGGCTGGCGGACACGGCGGTGGCGGAGATCCTTCGGCCGGGTGACCGCGTCGACGTGATCGGCGGCGACGAGCAGCAAGGACTCGGCGCGCGACCGGCTCGCACGCTGGCCAGCGACGCCGCCGTGGTCTTGGTCTCCCAGCCCGGCGAGCGGCGGGGCGCGGCGGACCGGGTGGTGCTGGTCGCCATGGATTCGGAACACGCCACGGTGGTCGCCGCCGCTTCGCTGCACACCGCACTCACGGTCGTCTTCCATTGACGCCCGGCTCCCCGTATTTCGTGACACGGGCTTCGGCGGGTTGCCGAAGCGCCGGAACCACTGCTCGGTGGTCAGGTCGGCGATATCGCCTTGGTTCGCCGAATATTAACCAACTAGGTCGAAAAACATCGCCTGATACCCGGCACGGCAAGCTTCTCCGAGGGCGACCCCCAGCTCCGCCGAAGAGGAGAAACCGGTAATGCTCGAGGGGTCGAGGGATTTGTTCTCTGCACAAACATCGTCTACCTGGCTATTTCGACAGCAATCGGCACCGCTTTCGTCGCGCTCGCCACCGAGACCACCAACGGAATCAACGATTCGCTATTCGCCGTTCTCGACGGAAGCCAGGAACCCGGCGCGGTTTCTACTTGATTGCCGACAAGCCATATGCGTTCAGATCGATACGTCGTCACCACACCCATGGAGTTTCGCTATTACCGAAACGGCGCTGAATTCCATGCTGGAACTGGCCGCCGCGAAGATGAAAGCGTTTCGGCGGCCACAGGGAAGAGATACTGCGATACCGCGATTCTGGCGCAGATCCGCGACCCGCTAGCAGAGGGCCGCATGAGCGCGGGCGGCGCGCGCCGAAACGAACGGGAAGCGGGCTCCGGAGCTGCGGCCCCGGGAAGCCCGCTTCCGCCGGCCGTCCGGTTTGTCCCCTCCGAACGACAGATCCAGCCTAACGCGAGCGAACACCCGGCGTTAACCAGCATGTCACTCGGCGTTCCACCGATGATCATGTTCGGCCTCGGAGGCCGCCCACAGGGACGACAACGGGCCCGTCGCCGAAACGACGGGCCCGTTCGTTCGAGACGTCAGGCGTACTCGAGAGATCGGCGCAGCCGGACGAATTCCGCCGACGACCAACACGTGGCCGCGGCGGAGGGTGCATCAGCCGAGGCTGAAGGGCTGACCCCACAGCGTCACCCAGGTGACGACGTTGTCGGTCTCGACCTCCACGCTGACGAAGGCGCGGGCCTGCGCGTAGCCACCGCAGCCCGACAGGCCGATGGTGGAGTCGGCCCAGGTGACCGAGCCGTTGCTGCCCTTGAACTTGTTGCGCTTCTTGTGCGCCTCGTTGCCGAAGTCGTCGGCCTCCTCGATGTCGAGGATGTAGAACGAGGTCGCCTGGCCGGGGCCGAGCGACAGGTTGCCGCCGCTGCTCGCGCCGAGCTTCGGCTGCACCGTCTCACCGGACCAGTCGGCGCCGGCGTCGACGCCGCCCTCGGCGCCGCCGCCCGCGATGTTCACCTGGCAGCCGACGGTGTAGCCCGGGAAGATCTTGCCGCCGGCTTCCGAACCGGTGCCGGACAGCTCGACCTGAGCGGAGCCGGAGACCCACGCGTTGCGGTGCACCGGGGTGGAACCCATGGACGGGCTGATGAGAGCGGACTCGCCGACCAGGCGGACGGTCACCACGGTGCCGTCGGACAGGTGCTTGACGATCTCGCCGCCCGGCAGCGGAACGAAGGTATCGGCGTTGGCGGCGCCGGTGGAGAACAGGCCCATGGCGATGGTGGCGGCGGCACCGACACCGGCCATCCGCGCCACGTTCTTACGGTTGATCATTTCGTTGTACCCCTCGAGGGTTGAATTCGCTTGAGCGAGAAGATTTTTCGTGTTCGATCGACGGCGGCCCCTGGCACGTCGCGGTCACTACGGGCGACCGCTTCCGGCCCGCGCACGCCACTGGGGACTCGACAGACGTCAGCCGATGCTGAACGGCGCTCCGTAGAGGGTGGTCTTCGAGTAGTGGTCACCGATGATCTCGACCACGGTGTAGGCGCGCGCCTGGGCGTAGCCGGCGCAGCCCTGGATCTCGATCTCGGCGTCCTGGTACTCGACCGAGTACACACCCGGCTTCAGGATGTCCTTGTAGTCGATCTGCACGAACTTCACTTCGCCCGGGCCGAGGTTGATTCCGATCGAACCGCCCAGCGAACCGCCCGACAGGTCGATGCCACCGGACAGACCGGCGGAGATGGCGTCGTCCGCGATGCTGACCTGGCAGCCGACGATGTAGCCAGTGCTCAGCTGGGACGCGCCGTGCGTCGAGGAGTTGTTGCTGCCCGGGCCGCCGGCGGGGCCGTTGTTCGGGCCGACTTCACCCTCGGGGGTGACGGTCACATCGGCGGTGGCGTTGCCCGAGACCCAGACGACGCGACCGGCGCCGTTGGCGGCAAGGGACGGCGAAATCAGGGCGCGCTCACCCGTGCGGGTGATCGTCACGCCATGACCGACCTTCTGACCGTCCGGCAACGGCACGAAGGTGTCGGCATTGGCAGCACCGGTCGACAGCAGGCCCATGGCAACGGCCGCGGCGGCGCCGACGCCCGCGACGCGGGCACCGCGACGCAGACCGTTGGTGCGGTTCTCGCTCATACTTCCCCTCATCAGGTTCAAACAGTCAACCTCGACCATCGAGGCTGGACAGTGGTCCTCTCAGGCCCAGCTCAGTTTGTCGCCCCTTTGTTGCCGGTATGTAACCGGCTGTTATTTCGGCGCAACGCCCTCACTGGCAACGGAACCGAGCCTTGTTCCGCCGGATCGACGACGTACGTGCCGTATCCGGACCCGCGGGGACCTTCGTTTGGGTGGCCCGTGGCGAAGATTAAACCGTCGGTAACTGCCTGGCAACGTAAAGAATTGTAAAGATCAATGTGATGTAGATCACAGGTGCCCACATGCCAATATCGCTTGACGTGCATAAATGCAGGCGGGAATCCCGCGCATTCGCGGAAACGATCGGCTCGAGTCGCAACGAGGCCATCGGCTGTGTACGAGACAAGGCCGTAATCGATGGCGCAGATCACAGCGCGTTATAGAAAACGGTGAGGAGGTAACGGACCCATATCGCCCGAAAGTACGTACTTAAATAGTAGGAATTAGCTCAACCGTGGTGCGGAGGCACCTGGGAGCGCAACCAGTCGTCGCCGGAGCGGCGATCGTCCGGGTCGTCACCGCGTTCGTCGCGGGTGGTGTCCGGCAGGGTGTCACCGAAGATCCGCGCCAGACGCGCGGCGTCCCTCGCCCGGCGCGCGGCGGAGCGAGGGACGTCGGAAGAGTCGGCGGCCGGAATTATTCGGCCAATCCGGACAGTTCGCCGATCACTTTGCTGGCGAGCGGCGAGAGGGTTGCCATACCGTCGCGGATGGCGGAACGGGTGCCCGGCAGGTTCACGACCAGGGTGCTGCCCGAAATGCCCGCCAGACCGCGCGAGAGACCCGCGTCCAGGGAGCCCGCGACTCGGCCGGAGGAGCGCAGCGCCTCGCTGATCCCGGGCAGTTCCCGGTCCAGCACCTGCGAAGTCGCCTCGGGGGTCACGTCACGCGGCGACATCCCCGTGCCGCCGACCGAGATGACCAGGTCGACGCCGCCGATCACCGCCGTGTTCAGCGCGTTGCGGATCTCCACCTCGTCGGCCTGCACCGACACCGACGCGTCCACGAGGAAACCCGCCTCGGTGAGCAGCTCGGTGACCAGCGGCCCGAGCGAGTCCACACCTCCATGCGCCGTTCGATCGTCGACGACCACCACCAGTGCACGCCCCGCCACAGGAGCATCGATTTCCATGGTGCTCACCGTAGCGCCTGTGCCGAGCAACCCGGCGGCGGCGCTGGACAATTCCGCGTCACCGAGCCGCCTCACCGGCCACCGTCCGCGGGTGCGCCGGTGAGGGTGACCTCGACGGTCTTGGGGTTGTTGCCTTGTTCGTCGGTATAGGTGACTTTCACCTTGTCTCCCGGTTGGTGTGAGCGGACGGCGGCGATGAGCGCTTCGCCGGAATCGATGGGCCGATCGTCCAGCTTGGTGATGACGGCGCCCGCCGGAATGCCAGCCTTGGCCGCGGGGCCGTCCGGGGTGGCCTCCAGCACCAGCGCGACGCTGTCCTGCGGCCGCAGCTTGATGCCGATCTGGGCGTAGGTGGCGTGGCCGTTCTTGATCAGCTCGTCGGCGACCCTGCGGGCCTGGTCCACGGGGATGGCGAAGCCGAGACCGATCGAACCGCTCTGCTGGCCGCCGAGCTCGCCGACACCGAGGCTGGCGATGGCGGTGTTGATGCCGATCAGCTTGCCGCTCGCGTCGACCAGCGCGCCGCCCGAGTTGCCCGGATTGATGGCGGCGTCGGTCTGGATCGCATCGATCACCGGCTGCGGGGCGTTCGGGTTCTGGCCGCCCTCGCCGCTGGTCGACACCGGACGGTTCAGCGCGGACACGATGCCGGTGGTGACGGTGCCCGCCAAGCCAAGCGGCGAGCCGATGGCGATCACCGGCTGGCCCACCTGCAGATTCGACGAGCTGCCCAGTTCGATCGGAGACAGGCCGCTTTTGCCCTGCACCTTGATGACCGCCAGGTCCGAGACCGGGTCGGCGCCGACCAGCGTGGCGGGCGCGCTGCTCCCGTCGGAGAACATGACCTCCATCTTCGCGCCGGCGCCACCGCCAGCGGCCACGTGATTGTTGGTCAGGATCAGGCCGTCGGAGGAGAGCACGACGCCGGAACCCTCGCCTTGCGCGCGGTTGCTCGCCACTTTGATCATCACGACGCTCGGCAGCACCTTCTGCGCCACCGCCTGGGTCGAACCCGCCGGGGCGTTGGACGCGTTTCCGACATTGGGCTTCGGGGCGTCGAGCGCGTTGGTCACCGAGGCTCTGCCGTCGTCGGACCGGGTGGCCAGCGCACCGACCGCACCGCCGACGCCGCCGCTGAAGAGCGCCAATGCCACCGCGCCCGCGACAAGACCAGCACTGAACGAGCGCTTGGGGGGCTGCGGGGGCTGTGCGCCGAAGGCCGCGCCGGGCACGGTGTACGCGGGCGGCGGCCCGCCGGGAGCGCCGAATCCCGGACCCGGTTCGGGGAACGGTTGCGTCTGATAGTGCTGCTGCGGCTGATGGTGCGCCGCGCCGGGCGCTGCCCATGCCGCGTGCTCGGCATGGCCGGCGGCCGGGAACTGCTCGGCATGGCCCGCGACCGGGAACTGCTCGGTCGGCCGGGGACCGGAGGCGTCCGCCTTTCCCGGTTCCACGTTTCGGTTCTGGAAATCCTCCGTCATGGCTTCTCGCTTCTCCTCACGTCTGCCGACCAGCGTGCCGACGACGGCTTAGAGCCGACTGAGACCGTGCTTTCAGTTCTCCGAGATCTGCTGAGTCGACGCGGGACCGTCACCCTCACCAGGTAACACGATACGGATCAGCGCGCCGCCGCGGTCGGACGTATCGATCGTTATCGTGCCGCCGTGCTTGGTCACCACCTGCTTGACGATGGCCAGTCCGAGCCCCGAGCCGGGCATCGAGCGGGACGCGGTGGTCCGGTAGAACCGCTCGAACACCAGCTCCCGTTCGTCCGAGGGGATGCCCGGGCCCGCGTCGTCCACCGCGAGTTCCAGCAGACCCCGTCCGGCCTCGCGCATGGTGACCAGTACCTGGGCGCCCGCCGGACTCCACTTGGCGGCGTTGTCGAGCACGTTCAGCACGGCCCGCTCCAGACCCGCCTCGTGGCCGTAGACGAACCACGGCCGCAGTTCGGCGACGAACTCGATGGCGCCGCGGCGACGCCTCGCGCGCTCCAGCGCCCGTTCGGTCACCTCGCCGAGATCGATCCGGTCGTAGACGGTCTCCGGCGCGTCCTCGCGCGCCAGGTCGACCAGGTCGCCGACGAGGGTGGACAGCTCTTCGATCTGGGCCATCACGTCCTGGCGCAGCTCGGCCATGTCCTCCTCGGGAATGGCGGGCGCGCCCGGCCTGCTCGAGGCGATGAGCAGCTCCATGTTGGTGCGCAACGAGGTCAGCGGCGTGCGCAGCTCGTGCCCGGCGTCGGCGACCAGACGCCGCTGGCGATCGCGTGATTCGGCGAGCGCCCGCAGCATCGTGTTGAAACTGTCGGTGAGCCGGGCCAATTCGTCGTCGCCGGTGACCGGGATGGGCGTGAGGTCGTCGGTGCGCGCGACGCGCTCGGTCGCGGCCGTCAGCCTGGCGATGGGTCTCAGGCCCGTGCGGCCCACCGCGGTGCCCGCGGCGGCGGCGAGCACGACGCCGCAGCCGCCGACCACGAACAACAGCCAGGCCAGCCGGTCGAGCACCTCGCGGGTCGGCTCCAGCCGCTGCGAGATGACCAGCGTCGCACCGGAGTTCGTGCGCACCGCGAGCACGCGCTGATTGCTCACCGTGCGCAGCGAGGAGTTCAGCTTGCCGTCGGCGACGGCGAACTCCTGCTCGCCCACCGGCGGAATCGTCTGCTGCGGCGGCATATAGGGCTTGTGGTCGGCGAAGATCAGCGCGACGCCGACGTCGTTGGAGAACAGACCCGCCAGGATGATCGACTGAAAGCCCATGCTCTCGAAGTTGTTGTCGATCATCGTCGACGCGCGCGCCCGCAACTGCGAGTCGACGTCGGCGTAGAGGGCCCGCGCCACCATCGCGTAGGCGGCGATGGAGGTGAAGGCGACCGCGATGGCCACCACCGACGCGGCGAGCAGGGTGACCCGCCAGCGCAGCGACACCGAGCGGGTCAGCGGCATCGGCGGCCGCATCTCGGTCGAGTCGGGCTGGCCGAGGGTCGCGATGACGGGTCGCCGTGGAACGCTTCGTGCCATTGTCGCGCGGCCTAGGGTGGGGTTTCGCGCAGGACGTAACCGACGCCGCGCACGGTGTGGATGAGCCGCGGTTCGCCCTCGGCCTCGGTCTTGCGGCGCAGGTAGCCGATGTAGACCTCGAGCGCGTTGCCGGAGGTCGGGAAATCGTAGCCCCACACCTCTTCCAGGATCCGGCTGCGGGTGAGCACCCGACGCGGGTTGGCCATCAGCATTTCCAGCAGCGAGAACTCGGTGCGGGTCAGGCTAATCGAGCGGGAGCCGCGGGAGACCTCGCGGGTCACCGGGTCCAGCGACAGATCGGCGAACAGCATCGCCTCGGAGGTATCGCCCTGTTCGGGCGCGCGGCGGCGCAGCAGAGCGCGCAACCGGGCCAGCAATTCCTCGAGCGCGAATGGTTTCGGCAGATAATCGTCGGCTCCGGCATCCAGTCCGGCAACCCTTTCGGAAACCGAATCGCGCGCCGTCAAAACCAGAATCGGAAGATCATCACCGGTGCTGCGCAGCCGTCGGCAAACTTCGAGCCCGTCCAATCTCGGCATCATCACGTCCAGTACGAGTGCGTCCGGCCGTTGGACGGTCGCTTTCTCCAAGGCGTCCACACCATCCACCGCGAGATCGACCGAGTAGCCGTTGAAGGTCAGCGACCGACGCAGCGATTCACGGACGGCGCGATCGTCGTCGACTACCAGAATGCGCATGCCACCAGTTTGACCGCACCGACTGAGAGTCGACTGAGAGGCCATGCCCGACACGCCGCGAACGGGGGCCGGTCGGGTGACGCAGCGGAGCACCACCGATGACCTGGGGCTTTCACCGGCGTGCGCGGATTTCGGTCGTTGCGAGTCTCGCAATGGGACCGAAACTTGTTCTGCGTAGCCATATTAGAGAATTATCGCGCCGAGTCCCCCAGATTGCCGTTACCCACTCAGCACGGTATGTTCCCAGCGGTAAAAACAAGACCTCGAGTTGGTTCTCAGCGGGTTGGTCCCATACTTATGTGAAACAGCCACTAGCCATCCGGGGAACCCGCGCGGAGTGGAGGCGACGGAAGCGGATGGATGCAGCACCGCGTTCCCGGCAATTCAGGCTGTCGAACTGGTCCGTCACCCGCAAGGTCGGGATCGTGCTACTGCTGCCGGTGGTGCTCGCCTCGACGTTCGCGGTATTGCGAATCAACGACGAGTTGAACACGATCGGCGACCTCGACGCGGCGACCGACCAGGCCAGGATCATCCGGCCGATGCTCGGTTTCGCCTCGGCCACCGAACAACTCGCCGTCACGACGGCGACGACCTGGGAGAACCAGACGTCCGACGCCGACCTGGACCGCATCGCGGGCCGGTTCGATCAGGCGGCCGCCGATCTCCAGACGGCGCTGCGCTCGACGGGAGCGCCGACGGAAGTCTCCAACGAACTCGACGCGGCGCTGACCGCGGGCCGCGCGATGCGCAACGGCCTGCGCAACAGTTCGCCGGTGGCGATCGGCCAGCAGGCCGACGAGGTCGCCGCCCGCATCGGTAACGCGATCGCGCGCTCGACCTCGCTGGAGGAGATCACCATCCAGCGCTACTTCCTGCAGCTCGGTGTGACCACCAACGCGCGCAGGCTGCACACCCAGCAGTACCTGCTGATCGGTTCGCCGGGCGCGGACCGCAACCCGGCAGTGCGCCCGACGGTCTTGATCACCGCGGGTGGTGAGCTGGTGTTGCTGAGCCAGTTCGCCCAGCTGCAACCGTCTTCGGCGCTCAACGCCAGCGTGCTGATCGACGCGGTGAACGTCCGCCTCGGCGCCTTCAGCCAGAACCTCGGCGACCCAGCGGGCAGCCAGCCGGTCATCGACTCGCTGCGCACCAGTGCCACCGCCTACGACCAGACGACGCTGAACCTGGTCGACACCATCGACGCGCGACTGGCCGACCGGACCGCCGAAGTCCGCGGCATCGTGTTGCGCGATATCGCGATCGTGGTCGCGACGCTGCTCGCCGGTCTGGCCCTCGCGCTCGCGGTCGCCCGCTCGCTCGTCGTCCCGATTCGCCGCCTGCGCCACGGCGCGCTCCAGGTCGCGCACGTCGACCTGCCCAACGAGCTCGAGGTCGTGCGTTCCGGCAACGCGACACCGGAGCCGACCCGAGTCGACGTGCACACCACCGAGGAGATCGGCCAGCTGGCCCGCGCCGTCGACGACATCCACAACGCCGCGCTCCACCTCGCCGCCGAGCAGGCCCGTCTGCGCCTGCAGATCGGCAGCATGTTCGAGACCCTTTCGCGCCGCAGCCAGTCGCTCGTCGAGCAGCAGCTGACGCTGATCGAGGAACTCGAGCACGACGAGGACGACTCCGAGCGCCTGCAGAGCCTGTTCCGCCTCGACCACCTCGCCACCCGCATGCGCCGTAACGGCGACAACCTGCTGGTGCTCGCGGGCACCGCGCTGCGCCGCGGCCACCTGCCGCCCGTTCCGCTCTCGGACATGCTGTGGAGCGCGGTCTCCCAGGTCGAGGACTACCAGCGCGTCGAGATCGGCAGCGCGCCCGACGGCATCGTGCCCGGTGAGCCCGCCGTCGACGTCGAGCACCTGCTCGCCGAGCTCATCGACAACGCGCTGCGCTACTCGCCGCCCACCACCCCGGTGGCGGTCTCGGTGGCCCGCGCAGTGGACGGCGGCTACCTGATCGAGATCATCGACCGCGGTCTCGGCATGTCCGCCGAGGACCTGCAGACGGTCAACGAGCACCTCGCCTCCGGTGGTGAGGTCACCGTCGAAACCGCTCGCCGCATGGGTCTTTTCGTGGTCGGCCGACTCGCCAAGCGGCACAACATCACGGTCAACCTGCGCCGGACCTCGGCGATGGCGCAGCAGCCAGGCATCACCGCGAGCGTGCACCTGCCCGGCACCCTGGTCTCGCCGGTGCCGATCAGCGACAAAGCGCCGCAGCTCACCGCGCCGCAGCCGCTGGAAAGCGCGCCCGAACCCACGGCCGCGCCGCCGCGCATGCTGGTCCCGGTGCCGAGTCTGGCGCTGCCCGAGCACACTTCCTCGTTCGAGATGAGCAGCACCGGCCTGCCGCAGCGGCGTCCGGCGATCCGGGTCGCCACCCCGGCCGACCGCCGCCCGTCGGTGATCGATGCCGAGACCACCGATCCCGGCCGCGGCGGCCCGCTGCCGATCCGGACGCGCAACGAGAACGGCGCGCCGCGACCGGTGGAGTCGCTCGCGCTGCCCGCGCCGGCGGGCGAGCCCGCCGAGCCCGCGCAGGTCGACGTGTGGGCCGAGACCGCCGTCTACGAGGTGCCCGAGCCCGCGGCCGTCGCGAACGCCGCCCAGGCCACGGTCACCGGGCTGCGTCCGGTGAACCCGGAATCCCCGACGCCGATCTACCAGCGCATGGTCTCGGAGTGGCTGGTCGAACCCGCCTCCGCCGGATCCGAGAACGAAGGCGGCGCTTGGTCGTCCCCCGCCGACGTCGGCTGGGCCGCCGCCGCGGAGGCGAGCAACCCGACCACCTCCGGCCGCACCTCCGGCGGCCTGCCCATTCGGCAGCCGGGCGCGCAGCTGGTCCCCGGCGGTTTGGCGCCGGCCAACGAATCCAACACGCGGAATCCTGATGAGATCCGCAACAGCTTGACCAGGCATCTCAGCGGGGTCCGCAGCGGGCGGGCCGACGCCCAGTACAACGACGGAGGGCTTGCATGACCGACAAACCAGGCAACACCACAGACGAGAATCTGAACTGGCTGGTCACCCGTTTCACTCGGGACGTGCCGGGTGTCACCCACGCGGTGCTGGTGTCGGCCGACGGCCTGCTGCAGGCGACCAGCCCGCACCTGCCCGCCGATCGCGCCGAGCAGCTCGCGGCGGTCACCGCGGGCCTGGCGAGCCTGTCCAGCGGCGCCGCCCAGTTGTTCAACGGCGGCAAGGTGATGCAGTCGATCGTCGACATGCAGCGCGGCTACCTGCTGGTGATGACGGTCGGCAACGGCTCGCATCTGGCGGTGCTCGCCAACAAGACGCACGACATCGGCCGGATCGGTTATGAGATGGCGCTGCTCGTCGATCGTGTCGGTTCGGTGGTCCAAGCCACCGCCCGGACGGCCGTGTAGAGCGTGCGATGTCCAACCCAACCGGCGGGGGGCCGGGCATACCACCCACCCGCGTTCGTCCCTACGCCCTGACCTCGGGGCGTACCGAACCCGCGGTCGACCTTCCCCTGGAGGCGGTCATCGAGACCATCTCCTACACTGCACATTTCGAATGGCCGGTCGGCGATATCCGGACCGATATCGTGCGGCTGGGCACCGCACGTCTGTCGGTCGCTGAGATATCGGCTCAGCTACAACGGCCGCTCGGACTGGTCCGAGTCGTGATCGGCGATCTCGTCGTCGCCGGGACGCTGCGCGTGCATTCGACCCTGAGCGACCAGGCGAGCTACGACGAGCGCCGGACCCTGATGGAGAGGACTTTGCGTGGACTCCGCGCCCTATAACTCCCAGCCGTACGGCTCGGCATCCATGGACAATCGCACCGCGTCGACGAAAATCGTTGTCGCAGGGGGTTTCGGCGCGGGCAAGACCACCTTCGTCGGCGCGGTGTCGGAAATCGTCCCGCTGCGCACCGAAGCCATGGTGACCGGCTTCTCCGACGGCATCGACGACCTGGCCGCGACGCCGGGCAAGGAGACCACAACGGTCGCCATGGATTTCGGCCGCATCGTGCTGCCGGGGAACCTGACGCTGTACCTGTTCGGCACGCCGGGCCAGCGCCGGTTCTGGTTCATGTGGGACGACCTGATCCGCGGCGCGATCGGCGCGGTGGTGCTGGTGGACACCCGCCGCATCGAGGACAGCTTCGCCGCCGTCGACTTCTTCGAGGCACGCGGACTGCCGTTCCTGGTGGCGGTCAACCGTTTTCCGGACGCACCGCGGTTCCCGGTGGCCGAACTGCGTGAGGCGCTATCGGTGCGGTCGGGGGTGCCGATCGTCGACATCGACGCGCGCAACGCGATGGAAGTGCGCCAATCCCTGGCCGCTGTCACGGAATACGCGATCCAGCGGCTCGCGGCGCAGCAGCACGAGCAGCCCGTCGGACAGGTGTGAGGGTCGCTGTCTTGTCCTACTTCTCCATGGGTTATTGGGTCCTAGGACTGTCGATCCTGGTGGCGATGGCGGGCGCGCTGATCGGTCTGATCTGCATCCGCCAGTCGACCAAATCGGTGACGTCCAAGTTCCGGCTGGTCTGGCTGGCCTCGGCGGCGGTCTCCATCGGCGGAATCGGCACCTGGCTGGCGGTTTTCGTCACGATGCTCGGCGTCACGCCCTCGGGCGACGCGCTGATCCGCTACGACGTCGCCCGGCTCACGGGAGCGGCGGTGCTCGCGGTGCTTTCGGTCTTCGGTGGACTGATGGTGCTCGGGCGGACGCTGCAGCTGTCCCGCCTGCTCGCCGCGGGCGTGCTGATGGGCACCGGACTGAGCCTGATGCTCGCCTTGGGGATGAGCGCCGTGCAGGTGCGCGGCGACATCGAGTACGGACTGTGGCAGGTGATCGTCTCCGGCCTGCTCGGCGTCGTGATCTCGCTCGGCACACTGTGGTTCGTGCTGCGCTCGTGGCCGACGATCGCCGTCGTCGGCGCCTCGGCGCTGTTCGGATGCGCCGTCGTCGGCATGCACTACCTGCGGATGGCCGGACTGGAGTTGCGGATCAATCCGCGCGCGGCGCTCCCGACCGGTGAAGACCTGTTCTCCTTCCTGGTGCCGATGTTCGTCATCGGCATGCTCTCGCTGGCCGTGCCGATCACCGCGGTTCTCGTCGCTCCCGATCGACGCACACCGTCGACGCCGCCCGCACCGGCGCGGCGGCCAGAGTTCACGCGCTGAACCCCGGCGAACCGCACCGTCCACGTCTTACAGTGGGAGACATGCGGTTCGGCCTGGACTACGCCGGTGGACGGCCGGGCGGCGCCGCTATCCGGGCGGCGGGTTTCGATTTCGTGGTGCGGTATCTGACGCCCGGCGGTCCGAGTCTGCCCGGCAAGCTGCTCACACCGGCGGAGGCCGACGACCTTCGGGCGCACGGCATCTCCATCGTCTCCAACTGGGAGACCACCGCCGCCCGCATGCTGGACGGCTACAACGCGGGCATCGTCGACGCGCGCGCCGGTCTCGCGCAGGTACTGCGCTGCGGCGGTCGCCCCGACCGGCCCATCTACTTCTCGGCGGATTTCGACGCCACTCCACAAGACCAGGTGCCGATCAACGCGTACCTGGACGGCGCGGCCACCGTGCTCGGCGACGCGAATGTCGGTATCTACGGCGGGTATTGGTCGGTGAGCCGGGCGCTGGACGCGGGCAGCGCGGCCTGGGCGTGGCAGACCGACGCGTGGTCGGGCGGCAATGTGGAGACCCGCCGCAACATTCATCAGACGCTGCGCCAGATCCGGGTCAACGGCGTGCTCTGCGACGTGAACGTGGCCGAGACAGCGGATTTCGGCCAGTGGGATTTCGGACAGGAGGAGCCGGACATGACGCCGGAGCAGGATGCGGTGCTGCGCGACATCCAAACCCAGTTGCGCGGCCCCGGTCTCGCGGGGTGGCCGCAGCTGGGCACGGACGCCGAGGGACGGCACCTGACGCTGGTGGACGGGTTGGCCGCGGCATTGCGTCGCATCGACGCGCTGGAGGGCGACACCGAGGCACTGCGCGCCCAGATCGGCGAACTGCGCACGGAGATCAGCGAACTGGAGGCCACCACCGCCGATCTGGTCGAGCAGGTGCGGCAGCTGGAGGGGCACCGCTGGCCGTGGCCGCTCTCCTTGATCGAGGGGCCCGCGGAGTTGATCGGCGCTCAGCTCGCGCGATTGGAGTCCCTGCTGCCGGATTTGCCCGGATTGCCGGGACATTCGGAGGCGGAATCCGAATCGCGAAACGGGAAGCCGTAAGCGCGCGAAACAGCTTTCGCGAGAGTGCTTTACGGGAGAATGCCGAAGTTTGGCGATGAGCGGGTTCTTCCGAGAAACCGGAAGAACCCGCCCTCTCGGATGAGGGTACCGGCGCGTGAGCACGAAATCATCACTGCACGGAGACTTTTAAGGCCGCTAAAAACAAACTTTGGGTATGCATTTCATCGTCCAGTTACTTTGCCGCACGCGATAATTCAGGAATAGCTGCATGTGACGCAGAGCACATCGGGTAGCTGATCAGTTGCCGCAGTATCACGATCGCAACGAACCGTCCGGTCCGCCACCGCAGCCTATGGGCACCAATCCGCCTGGCGCGTTCGGCACACTGGCGGCCATGGGGCGGGTTGCGGCCGACCTGGCCGGCAAGCAGGGCTGACTTCCACTCTGCGGCACGACAACGCGTAGGGCCCGGCGGTGGATCCGCCGGGCCCTACGCGTTCGACCGGAGCTGGATCAGAGGCGGTCCAGGTCGATCAGTCCGCGGCGCACAGCCTGCACCAGGCGGCGCGGCACCTGATGCACCACTCCCCCGACGGTCACCGGCACCAGCGCGGGCGGGGCCGCCTTCCACTGGGCGCGACGGCTGCGCGTATTGGACCGCGACATCCTCCGCTTGGGCACCGCCATCTCAGGCCTCCTGTCCGGCGCGCACGCGCCTGCCGTACTTGCGCTCGAACTTCTCGACCCGGCCCTGGGTGTCCAGCACGCGGTGCGCGCCGGTCCAGAACGGGTGCGAGTCGGCGGTCACGTCGACCACCAGCAGCGGATACGTGTTGCCGTCTTCCCACTCGACGGTCCGCGCGCTGGTGGCGGTGGACCTGGTGAGGAACCGCTTGCCGGTGCTCGAGTCCTCGACCACCACCGGGTGGTAGTCCGGGTGGATACCTGTCTTCACTTTCCTTCTCCTCTCCGACTTTTCGGTTCCGCGACCTCGTCGACCAGCTCGCCCGCGTCCTCGCACGGGTCGGCGTGCCAGTCGCCGAACGGGTCGTCCCACAGCGCGACCCGCTCGGGCGCGCGCTCGACCAGTCGCAGTTCGTCGTCCTCGACCAGCGCCCAGTGCAGGGCCCGGCGAATCTCGCCGGGATCGGCGTCGTGCGCGAGGATCACCAGTGAGACGTCCCGATCACCGAAGCGGTCGTCCCAGCGCAGCGCGGCGAGCGCCCGCCGAGTCGGATCCGCCTGTGCCAGTTCGTCTTCGCTCATCGCGGCGAGCCAGCGCCCCGCGCCGCCGACGCGCAGCCCGCCACCCGCCGACTCCAGCCACACCACCTCGTCGGGCTGGGTGGCCAGCCAGAGCCTGCCGCGCGCGGTGACCACACCTTCGAAGAGCACGTCGAGCGCGTCGTGCAACCTGCCGGGATGGAAGGGCCTGCTCGCGGCGAACTCGATCAGGCTCACGCCGTGCTCGGCGACCAGTGGCGGCTGCCCGCGCAGCAGCGGTGCGTGCGCGTCGAAGATCCGGCCGCGCCGCGACTGCGCCGGAATCCGGGCGAGCACGGCTTCGATGTCGGTGGCGGCGACGGCGTCCAGGTCGTCGATCCAGGCGACAGGCGCGTCCGGCACCAGGCGGGTCAGCACCGCGCCGAGCCTGCCCTGCTCCACGGCGTCGAGCGCGGGGCCGATGGCCAGCACCGCGTCGGCGAAATCGACTTGGCCGACGGCGACCTGCGCGACGGTGCGGTCGTCGTCCGCGGCCGCGAGCCCGCGCTCGGCGAGCGTCTCGTCGCCGGTGGCGTCGTTCAGCCACTCCTGGTTGTCCAGGCAGGTCAGCACCGCCTCGACGCGCACGTCGCGCCCGGCGGGGCCGTCCACCCGGCCGACGACTCCGGTGACCACGACATCACCGATGGCCTGGCACACGGCCTCGGCCTCGAAGGCCGGATCGAGCGCGAGGACAATGCGCCGCACCGATTCCCGCGCGGCCAACGTGCACAGCAGCGGAAGCAGGCCGGCCCGCAACGTACAGGAGACGCAGCCGTGCGCCAGCTCGAGCACGGCGGTCTTGGCGTCCGTCTCGGTGCGCACCGTGCGGCGCACGACGCCCTCGCGCAGCTCGCTCAGCTCGTGGCGCACGACGACGGTGCCATCGCCGCCGAGCAGCGCGTCGGCGACACGGTCGACGCCCGCTGCCGCGCGTCCGGGCAGACCGGCGACCAGCACGACCGGCGTCCGGCGATCGGGCTCGGGCGGGAGCAGGGCGGGATCAGGCACAACCACCAGAACCCCTTTCGATAACGATTTTCATTTACCGGAGGGCAACGGTACAGTGTCGAACAGCCGTTGTCGAAAATGATTGTCATCTCGCTCTACTTACCCCCGAATGGAGGGAGCCCACATGTCGGCCCACTGCCAGGTCACCGGCCGCAAGCCGGGGTTCGGCAAGTCCGTGTCGCACTCGCACAAGCGGACCAGCCGCCGTTGGAACCCCAACATCCAGCGCAAGACCTACTACCTGCCCAGCGAGGACCGCCGCGTCACGCTGAACGTCTCCGCCAAGGGCATCAAGACCATCGATCGGGACGGTATCGAGGCAGTCGTCGCTCGCATCCGCGCTCGCGGCGAGAAGATCTAGGAGCTCTCATGGCATCGAAGTCCACCGACATCCGCCCGATCGTCAAGCTGAAGTCCACCGCGGGCACCGGCTACACCTACGTCACCCGCAAGAACCGGCGCAACGACCCGGACCGCCTGGTGCAGAAGAAGTACGACCCGGTGGTGCGCAAGCACGTCGACTTCCGCGAGGAGCGCTGACGTGGCGAAGAAGTCGAAGATCGCGCGCAACGAGCAGCGCAAGGCCGTCGTCGCCCGCTACGCGGCCCGCCGCGCCGAACTGAAGGAACTCGTCCGCAAGCCGGCCACGTCGGACGCCGACCGGGCCGCCGCGCAGGCCGCCCTGCAGCGCCTGCCGCGAGATGCCAGTCCGGTACGATTGCGCAACCGGGACGCCGCGGACGGACGTCCGCGGGGTCACCTCCGGAAGTTCGGTCTCTCCCGTGTGCGTGTGCGCGAGATGGCCCACCGGGGAGAGCTGCCCGGTGTGCACAAATCGAGCTGGTAAGAACCACCGATCCCGTAGAAGGAACCCCTGATATGGCAGTCAAGCGAGCACCGTCGAAGAAGGTCCGCGCGGAACAGGCCCGCCGCCCCAAGAAGAACCCGCTGATCGCCGCGGGGATCGAGACGGTGGACTACAAGGATGTGAACCTGCTGCGCACGTTCATCTCCGATCGCGGCAAGATTCGCAGCAGGCGCGTTACCGGGCTCACCCCGCAGCAGCAACGTCAGGTCGCCGTCGCGGTGAAGAACGCCCGCGAGATGGCCCTGCTGCCGTTCACCAGCCGGTAGCGCGAGCCCTTCCGCTCTCGACGGCGGGGGTTCGGGTGTGTGACACACCCGAACCCCCGCCGTTGTCGTATCCGGTCACCTAGCTCGAGACACACCCGACCCCCTTCGATGGACAATCCACAGCTATCGATCGAGCAGGCCGTTTCAACCGGTCCGAACTCGGCATACATTGCACCTGAACCTATTTCCGCAGGTGCAAATCACTCGATTACTAATCGGTAGTTAATAGCTGGCGATCAATATCGAAGCGCTTTGTGACCGACCAGTAGTCGAGCGATGTCAACAGTCTATGAAAAAACGTGACCTTCGTCACAACATGCCGTTATACAGGCGTTATAGCAATGTGATCTAATTCCCGAATTCCGGCCGGGTGATACATTGATGCATACAGAATTGATGCATTCACCTTTCGGGGGTGGGAAGTATGACGGCTTTACAAGCCGGAGTTTTGATGATCGGATCATACCGGCCCGATCGAATTGTTTCCAATTCCGACCTCGCCCCCGAATTGGGTGTCGACGAAGAGTGGATAACCACGCGGACCGGAATTACCGAACGTAGATACGCCGGAAATCACGAGACAGTAATTTCGATGGCCGCGACGGCCGCGCGAAGAGCGCTCGACGCCGCCGAAATGTCCGCTCGACAAATCGATGTCCTCATGCTCGCGACGTCGACCCATCTCAACAACACTCCGGCCGCCGCCGCCATCGTCGCCGCCGAACTCGGCTGCGCGGGACCGGCGGCCTTCGACATTTCCGCGGGCTGCTCCGGCTACGCGCACGGCATCGGACAAGCCGCCGCGCTCATCAACGCAGGTCAAGCCGACAACATTCTCGTCATCGGGTCGGAAAAGTTCAACAACGTCATCGATCGTGACGACCGTTCGGTGGGACCGATCTTCGGCGACGGCGCCGGCGCCGCACTGGTCGGCCGCACGGAATCCGGCCACATCAGGCGCACCGTATGGGGTAGCGACGGCACCCGAGCCAATCTGATCCGCCAGGAACCCACCTGGGAGGAATTGCGCTGCGCGCCGACCACGACGGCACCTCCGACTCTGCACATGGAGGGGACCGAAGTATTTCGCTGGGCGACCGGCGAGGTGCCCAGAATAGTATCCGAAATCGCGCATGCCGGCGGTATCACCCTCGCCGACGTAGAGGTATTCATCCCGCATCAGGCGAATTTGCGAATCATCGACGGGGTTGCTCGCAAACTCGGCTGGCAGGACGAATCGGTAGTGATCGCAGACGACATCCGGCGGGCCGGAAACACTTCCGCCGCCGCCCTGCCGCTGGCGATCGACGACCTGGTGTCTTCGGGCCGCGCAAAGCCGGGACAACTTGCACTGCAAGTTTCTTTCGGCGCCGGTCTGTCGTATGCGGGACAGGTTTTCGACCTGCCCCAGGTTGCCTGAACCGAATTGCTCGATCGCTCTTCGAAAGTTGCTCTGCCATGACCGTTTCTTTTTCCAGCTACGACGAACCCCTCGGACCCCGGTCCGATCGATACTTCGGTGAAGGTTACAAAAAGGTCAGCCCCGAGCTGGCCGACCTGCAGATCCGCCGCTCCACCCAGCTCGGCGCCAAGCACACCGGTGTGGCGCGGCTGAGCTACCCGGCCGCCTGGTCGACCAAGAAGCACCGCGAGCTGGTGCCGCACGTCAGCAGCGTCGACACGATCATGCTCGCCGCCTCCCTGTGCGACGCCTCGATCACCCACTCCCGGGACCTCGGCCCGGCCGAGTCGTCCCGCATGTGGGTGCGCCAAGCGGCCGTGCGGGCGGGCGCCGCACCACACGAGGATCTCGACAACATCCCGGTCGAGGCCGAGATCACCACCACCACCGCCGCGGAGGACGCCGACGAGATCGAGACCGCGTTCAAGTTCCGCGTCGGCAACCTGACCGGCACGCTGACCATGGTGCACCCCGTCGGTTCGGGCGCGCTGGACGTGCCGGGAACCGATCACATCGCGCAGCTCAGCGACATCTACGGCCCGGCGCCGCACTACTACCTCAACGGCGTCAAGGACCACACGCTGACCGCCGCGGACCTGATCGTGGACGAGACCGCCACCCGCATCAACAGCAGGCAGCGGGTCACCACCGGTGTCGAGGGCGGCTACGTCGGCGCGGAATCGGCCTACTGGGATTCGGTCTCGCCGATCGACGCCATCGTCGGCGCGGCGCAGCTCTCCCAGATCCTGCTCTACGAAATGGACGGACTGGACCGGCGCAACAGCAACACCCTGTGGATGCGCAAACTCGAGTTCGTCACCGAGGGGCCGCGCCGCCCCTCGAACGAACCGTTCGACGGCACGGTGGAGATCCGGCGCACCTCGACCATCGACCGCGGCGGCCAGCGCTGGCGCAGCGCGGATCTGCTGATCAAGGAGTTCCAGGGCGTCACCGGGTTCTGCCTGCTCGCCCACCAACTGCCCGACTGAGAATGCCGGGCAACGGAATTCGGTCCGTCTCACTCCGATTCCGGAGCGTCGAACCCGCAGTCCTGGCCGAGCGCGCATTCCGCGAGCGCGGCCAGCGCGGGGTCGTCGGCGTGTTCGGTGGCGTTCATCGCCAGCAGCGCGTTGAGCAGCATGCCGTTGGCGATGAATTCCCGTGCGCGCTCGGGGTCGCAACCGGTGCGTTCGACCAGCAGGGTGTACAGCGCGGAGACGAAACGCCTTGCGGCGGCGGCGATCTGCGGATGACCGGCGGCCGCGCTGAAGCCCTGCAACAGGACGACCAGCACGTCCCGGTCCTCGACCAGGCTGTTGTAGACCCCGCCGAGGCGTTTCCACACCTCGGGCGACGCGGCGACCTCCGGATCCTCCAGTTCGGCGGCGAACGCGGCGAGCAGGGACTGCACCGCCCGGTCGAAGACCTCCTGGAAGAGGTCGGCCTTGGTGCCGAACATCCGCACCACGTACGGCTGCGAGACCCCGGCCTCCAGCGCGACGACGTCGGTGCTGGTGCCCGCGTAGCCGCCGCGCGAGAACGCTCGGCCAGCGGCCTCGAGAATCATCTCGCGACGCTCGGCCGCGCTCAGTCTGGCCCTCATGTTGACAAGTTATCACTTGATTACTAGATTTTCGATGAACCCGGTGAAACCGCATTTGGCGTTCGCGTATTCCGCTTGCACACAAGGGGATACGCGGAAATGCGGGCACCCGCTATACAAGGACGCCCGATGAAGGATGCACCCGCGCTACGACTGGCCGTGACCGGCGCACCGCGAACGGGTAAGACCACCGTTTGCACCGCTCTCGCGCTGGCCACCGGCCTGGACCACGCGGCCATCTCCACCCACCTCGCCACCCCGGGCGTCGACCGGAGGCTCGCGCCGACGGTCGACGCCGCAGTGCGCGGCTTCGAACAGCGCGTGGATTCCGAAGCCCGGCTGACCTCGGGTTTCGTCTCCGACGGTTCGGTGCTCCAGGAATGGGTGGCGGCCGAGGCGCTGCGGCGAACCCGCAGACTCCGGCGCTGGCTGTGGAACCCGCGCGACCTGCCCTATCGCATCTTCGAGAAGAAGTACCTGCTGGCGCACGGCGGAATCGTGACCCGGCGGGCCAACGTCACCTACGACGGGTTCATTCATCTGCGGATGGACCGGGAATCGGCCACCGAAGGCGATGACCGATACCGCAGCACGATCGACCGACTACTGCTCGACACCCTGCACGAAGGGACCGTCCCCTATCTGGTGATCGGGGGGTCCATCGAAGAAATCGTCACCCGGGTGGCCGGAATGTATCAGCTACCGCAGCTGATGCCGGTGCCCGACGCGGTCTCCGCAGCGTTGCACGCCGCATAACCAACAGCCGTCGCCGCATACCACCTGGAGGGGAATTCCCATGGCATCCGCAGACGCCTTGACCAAGCCACCACAGCGATCGGACAGTGCGATCTGGACGCTGGTCGTCGTCGCGCTGGCGACGTTCATGCTGATGCTCGACCTCACCGTCGTCAACGTCGCGCTACCCGATATCCGCGAAGCCTTCGATTCCACGTTCTCCGCCCTGCAGTGGATCCTCGACGCCTACGCTCTCGGCCTCGCCGCGGTGCTGCTCGCGGCGGGTTCGCTCGCCGACCGCATCGGCCGCAAGAAGGTCTTCGACGCGGGCCTGGTGATCTTCGTGCTCTCGTCGCTGGCCTGCGGCCTCGCGCCGAACGATTTCGTGCTGATCGTCGCCCGCCTCGTGCAGGGTCTCGGCGGCGCGATCCTCTTCGCGGTCGGCCCGGCGCTGCTCGGACACGAGTTCCGCGGTAAGGACCGCGGCATGGCCTTCGGTGTGTTCGGCGGCGTCGCAGGTCTGGCGATCGCGTTCGGCCCGCTGATCGGCGGCGCCCTCACCGAGACCGCTGGCTGGCGCTGGATCTTCCTGATCAACGTGCCGGTGACCATCGCCGCGCTCGCCGTCGGCTACCTGAAGATGCGCGAATCCCGCAGCGACACACCGCCGCCCGTGGACTGGACGGGCATGGTCACCTTCTCGGCCGGTCTGTTCTTCCTGGTGCTCGGCTTCATGCGCGGCGAGCAGGACGGCTGGACCAGCGGCCGGATCATCGGCTGCTTCGCACTGGCGCTCGTGCTGCTCGCGGTGTTCACCTGGCTGCAGATCTCCCGGCCGAACCGCGCGATGTTCGACCTGACGCTGTTCCGCAACCGCACCTTCAACGGCCTGTCCGTGGTGACCGCGCTGTGCGCGCTGTCGGTGATGCCCGCGCTGTTCCTGCTCATCTCCTACGTGCAGAACCTGCTCGGCTACTCCGCCTTCGCCAGCGGCGTGCGCTTCCTCCCGCTGACGCTGCTGCTGTTCGTCGCCGCCGCCATCGCGGGCAGCATGGTCGCCAAGCTGCCGCCGTCCATCCTGGTCGGCGCCTCGCAGCTGCTCATCGCCGCGGGTCTGGTCGCGGTGCTGCTCGTCGAGCCCGGCTCCTCGTGGACCGCGCTGATCCCCGGCATGGTGCTGATCGGTCTCGGCATGGGTGTGTTCAACCCGCCGCGCGCCGCGTTCTCGATCGCGGTCACCAGCCCGGACAAGGCGGGCATGGCCTCGGGCGTGAACGAGACCTTCCAGCAGGCCGGTCTGGCCATCGGCATCGCCGCGGTCGGCGCGTTCTTCCAGAACCGGGTCGGCAGCGCCTTCACCGAATCCGAGGCGGCGCGCACGGTCTTCGGCGACAAGGCCGCCGAGGCGGGCGACGCGGTGGCGGCCGGCGGTCCCGCCGTCGTCGCGGCCGAGGTGCCCGAGTCGGTCGCCGAATCGGTCCGCGCGGCAGCGGAATCGGCCTTCGTCAGCGGCTTGGAGAACGCCATGGTGCTGGCCGCGGTGCTCGCGGCCGTCTCCGGTGCGATCGCGTTCCTCACGCTGCGCAGCCGCGATCTGGACGAGGCCGCGCTCGCCACCCCCGGCGTGCCGACCGAGGATGCCGACACCCAGCCCGCGCCGGTGGCCTGACCGTGCTGGCGACCAGGCCGCGCTTCGCGTTCACCGACGTGGACCACACCCTGCTGCGAATCAGCACCTTGCAGCACTTCGCCCAGTACTTCTTCGAAGGCACCGGGCGCGGGGAGGTGCTGGTCATGCATCAGAAGCGGATGCAACGCCTGGCCGAGACCGGAGCGGACCGGGAGACGCTGAACCGGAGCTATTACCTGCTCTGGACCGACATCCCGGTCCGCGAGGTCGAGGACAACGCGCGCGCCTGGCACGATCGCGTCCGTGCCGACGGGCTCTACCGCGAGCCCCTCGTGCGGCGGCTCGGCGAGCTGCGCGCGCAGGGCGTGGAGACGGTACTGGTCTCCGGCTCCTTCCGCGCCTGCCTGCGACCGATCGAGATCGAACTGGACTGCGCGGGCGTGCTGTGCACCGAGCTGGAAGAGCGCGACGGCGTGTACACCGGCGCGGTGCGCAAGTCCCTCATCGGCGCGGCCAAGCGCGCCGAGGTGGAAGCGTTCGCGGCCAGATACCCCGAGCACGACCTCGCGGGCGATTTCGGCTTCGGCGACCATCTCAGCGATGTACCCGTACTGGAGACGATCGGCCACCCGGCCGTCGTCCCGGTCGACCCCGCGCTGGAGCGGGTCGCGGCCGAGCGCGGCTGGGAAGTGCTGCGTGACGACCACTGAGCGATCGGAGAAGAAACCCGTGTATCTAGTTGGCGGGCAGCGCCGCGACAGCCTGAAGCTGGCCATCTCGGGCACCTACGGCGTCGGCAAGAGCACGACGACCGAGACGCTCTCGATCGCCACCGGGATCCCGCGTACGCACGCGCTCACCTCTCGTGAGTTGCTGATCGATCTCGCTCCGGGCAAGACGGTGATGGAGCTGAACTCCATCGAGTTGCTGCAACTCGGGCTGCGCCGCTTCGAGGAGCGGGTGCACAACGAATCCGGCGGCGGCTCTTTCATCTCCGACGGCTCCGTGGTGCACGAATGGGTGTACGGCACCGCGCGAATGGCGGTCGGCATCAATCCCGGCGCGGGGCTGCTGCTGCGCACCGTGAAGGCCGCCGCGGGCATCGGGCGCAAGGCGCCGCTGCGGGAGTACACCGACATCATCGGCGACGTCGTCAAAGAGCGGGCCGCCAGGCTCTACGACGCCTATGTGCACCTGCCGGTGGAATTCGAGATGAAGGCCGACGGCCACCGCCCGGTGTCGGAACCGTTCCGCAAGCTCTCCGACGACACACTGCTGCAAGTGGTGAAGGACATCGGGCTGCCCTACGAAGTGGTGGGCGGGACCGTGCACGAACGGGTTTCGCGGATCATCGAGCTGTTCGACCTGGAGACCGTGATGCCGGTCGACGAGGCCATCGCCGAGGCCAAGCGCCGGGTATCCGCCGCCACCGAGGTGCTGGAAGAGGACGACCGGTTCAAGGAAGCCCAACGCAAGAAGTCGCTGTGGCGCAAGGTCTCCTACGCCATGCGATACTGACCATCGGCGAAAGCCCCACGCGGGCAAGACCCCTCAGACCATTCACGCGAAAGACGTGGGACCCCGAGAGCTAGTCCCGGGGTCCCACGTTGTTTTTCGCAGGCGTAGACGGTGTCCGGCTACGGAATCGTCAGCACCTGACCGGGTTCGATCGCGTCGGGGTTCGGAATGCCGCTGGCCTCGGCGATCTCCTGGTAGCGGTTGCCGTCGCCGTAGAAGCGCTCGGCGATCGCCCACAGGGTGTCGCCCGGTTCCACCGTGTAGGTCTGCGCCGCGGGCTGCGGGGGCGCCTGCTCGGCGGCCTGCGCCTCGGCGGGCTGTTCCTGCTCCGGTGCGGGCAGCGGGTTGTCGGTCTTGGTTTCCGACGCCCACAGCGCGCTGCCGTCGGTGCCGTACAGCACCACGTTGCGGTCGGCCTGCACGACGAGGCGGTCCGCGTCCGCGCCGTTGGTCTCGGTCGACCAGGCGGCGCCCTCGCCCTTGTAGAGCACGAAGTTGCCGTCGTGCTGGAACGTCGCCCGCTCCACACCCTGATCATGAGTCTGTGTGGCCCAGACGGCGTTTCCATCCGGCTCCGACAGGACGAGGTTGCCGTCGGATTGCAGAGTGAGGGTGTACGCACCGCCACTCAGGGATTGGCCGAGTGCAAGTTCTTCGCCTACGCGCAGCGTGTCGCCCACGTTTTTCCTTTCGAAGATCAACTGTGCGGAGCATTCGACATCGATGCGGGGCGTATGCCACTTGCCCACATCGGAGCCGAATCTACAGTCGAGTCCACGTCGGTGAAGGCAGTAACGCGCGGGGTTCCAGGAATGTTCACCGGCGCGTCGATCGCTATGGTGGTCGCCATGAATCGCCGCCGCACCAGCCTCGTCATCGCCGCCCTGCTGCTCGGCCTCACCGTCGCGGGGTGCGGTAGCTCGAACGACGATGGCGCGCAACAGAACACCACCTCCGGCGCAACCACTTCCGCGCCGCCCACGCCGAGCGAGGTCGCGCAGCCGCAGGGCCAGCCGTTCACGGCCGATCCGACGATCGTCGGCGCGCACCCGATCCCGTTCACCTCGTGGGCCCGCGTCGCCGACGACAAGATCGCCGTCAACTTCCAGACCGGCGCGCCGGAATGCTACGGCGTGGACGCGGTGACCACCGAGACCGACAAGACGGTCACGGTGGAGTTGCGCGGCGGCACCCGCGCCGACGCCGTCGGCCGGATGTGCGTGATGATCGCGGTGTTCGGCACCATGGAGATCCCGCTGAAGGCGCCGCTGGGCGACCGGACGGTGCTCAGCGCAGCCTGACCACTCAGCGCCGCCTGACCACACAGCGCCGCCCGACCACACAGCGCCGCCTGACCACACAGCGCGGCCCGGCCACGCAGCGCCGCCTGACGCGGGCGTCGGCTCGACCCGACGCTTGCCCGGCGGTCCGGCCGGACGGTCCGCGCCCGGCCGGACCACCACCCCTCGGCGTAACCGCTCAGCGCGTGGCGAAGGTGTACTTCATGGCTTGATCCAGCGTGCTGTGCGTGAACTCGAAACCATTGCCCACCAGCGCCTTCGGCACCATCTTGTGCCCGTGCAGCATCTCCGCGCCGCCCTCGCCGCCGATCAGCTTGAGCACGGCGCCGGGCAGCGTCAGCACGGCGCGCCGGTTCATCGCCGCGGCGAAGGCGGTGGTGAACTCGGCGTTGGTGACCGTCTCCGGGGCGGACAGGTTCACCGGGCCGGAGACCGAGAAGGTCAGCAGCCAGTTCACCGCCTCGAGCCAGTCGTGCAGCGTGATCCACGGCAGGTACTGGCGGCCGGTGCCGAACTTGCCGCCGAGCCCGAGCCGGAACAGCGGGCGAAGCCGCTCGACGAGCATCGAGTCGGCGGAGAGCACGTTCGCGGTGCGCAGCAGCACCACCCGGACACCGGCGGTGGCGGCGGCCTCGGTGGCCGCTTCCCAATCCCGGCACATGGTGCCGAGGAAATCCGTTCCGTGCGGTGCGAATTCGTCGACGTCCTGATCGCCGCTGTCGCCGTACCAACCGGCGGCCGACGCGTTGAGCAGGACGGGGACGCCGGTCTCGGCCACCGCGCGGGACAGCACCCTGGACGGCACGATGCGGCTGTCGCGCATCTCCTCCTTGTACGCGGGCGACCAGCGCTTGCCGGCCACGGTCGCGCCGCACAGGTTGATCACCGCGCCCGCACCCGCCACGATGCCGCTGTCGAAGATGGAACCGTAAGGGTCCCAGCTGATCTCGTCCGGACGCACGGCTTCTCGACGCACCAGGCGGACCACATCGTGGCCGTCGTCGTTCAGCTTGGAGACCAGATACTTGCCGAGGAACCCCGATGCCCCGGCGACCACGATACGCATGCGTACATTCTGCACCATGGAAATACTGTTCCGGGGATTCCATACCGGATAATGAGATCCAGACGTCCAGTTCGGTTACCGAAAAGCCTTGCGGCGCTGCGGCATCGATTGATCAGGGGTGCCGGTGAACACGAAGAACGCGGAGAGCGGACCCCTTTCGGGATCGCTCTCCGCGTTCGCTCGGATCAGTGCGCGAAGTGGCGAGACCCGGTGAGGTAGAGCGTCACACCGGCCTCGCGGGCCAGGTCGATGGTCTCCTGATCGCGGACCGAACCACCGGGCTGCACGATGGCGCGGATACCGGCCTGGATCAGTTGCTGCGGTCCGTCCGGGAACGGGAAGAACGCGTCGGAGGCGGCCACCGAGCCCTTGGCCCGGTCCCCCGCGCGCTGCACCGCGAGCTGCACCGCGTCCACCCGGTTGACCTGCCCCATGCCGACGCCGACCGACGCGCCGTCGTGGGCGAGCAGGATGGCGTTGGACTTCACCGCGCGGCATGCGCGCCAAGCGAATTCGAGATCGGCGAGGGTCTGCTCGTCCGCGGGCTCGCCGGTGGCGAGGGTCCAGTTGGCCGAGTCGTCGCCCTCGGCGTCGAGGATGTCGCGCTGCTGTAGCAGCGCGCCGCCGCTGATCGGACGCAGTTCCGCGCCCGCCCGCTGCGGCGGCTCGGCGACCAGGATGCGCACGTTCTTCTTGCGCTGCAACACCTCTACCGCGCCGTCCGCGTAGGACGGCGCCACGATGACCTCGGTGAAGATATCGGCGACCTGCTCGGCCATCTCCACGGTGACCTCGCGGTTGGCCGCGATCACGCCGCCGAAGGCGCTCACCGGATCGCAGGCGTGCGCCTTGCGGTGCGACTCGGCGATGTCGGCGCCGATCGCGATGCCGCACGGGTTGGCGTGCTTGATGATCGCCACCGCGGGCGCCTCGTGGTCGTAGGCGGCGCGCCATGCGGCGTCGGCATCGGTGTAGTTGTTGTACGACATCTCCTTGCCGTGCAACTGCTCCGCCTGCGCCAGCCCGACCGAACCGCCGTTGTCGGTGTACAGCGCCGCCGCCTGGTGCGGATTCTCGCCGTAGCGCAGCACCGCGGCGCGCTCCCAGCTGCCGCCGATCCACTCGGGGAACGGCGTGCTGGCGGGCTCCTCGGCCACGCCGGGGGCCAGCACGCTGGTCATCCAGCTCGCCACCGCGACGTCGTAGCTCGCGGTGTGCTGGAAGGCCTTGGCCGCCAACGCCGTCCGCTGCGCGAGGGTGAAGCCGCCCGACTTCACCGCGGCGAGCACGTCGTCGTAGTCGCCGCTGTCCACGACCACGGCGACCGACGGGTGGTTCTTCGCCGCCGCGCGCACCATGGACGGGCCGCCGATATCGATCTGCTCGACGCACTCGTCCGGGCTCGCGCCGCTCGCGACGGTCTGGGTGAACGGGTAGAGGTTCACCACCACGAGCTGGAACGCCTCGACGCCCAGCTCGACCAGCTGATCGACGTGCTCCTGCTTGCGCGTGTCGGCGAGGATGCCCGCGTGCACCCTCGGGTGCAGGGTCTTGACCCGGCCGTCCAGCGTCTCCGGGAACCCGGTCAGCTCCTCGACCTTGGTCACCGGGATGCCCGCGTCGGCGATCTTGGCGGCCGTCGAACCGGTGGAGACCAGCTCGATGCCCGCCGCGTGCAGACCGGTCGCGAGCTCGATGAGCCCCGTCTTGTCGTAGACGCTCACCAGCGCCCTGTTGATCGCCTTGCGATCGGCCGGAACCACGGTCGCTTCGCTACGCTCACTCACTGGCGCACCCGCTCATCTGGAATTACTGCCTTTCGTCCGTCGGAGACAATGCCTCGCGTCGCGACGGCGGCGACAACCTCCGCCAGCAACCGTCGCTCGACAACCTTGATCCGCTCGTGCAGGGAGTCCTCGTCGTCGTCGGGCAGCACCGGCACCGCCTCCTGCGCGAGGATCGGTCCGGTGTCGACGCCCGAGTCGACCAAGTGCACCGTCGAGCCGGTGACCCGCACCCCGTACGCGAGCGCGTCGCGCACGCCGTGCGCACCGGGAAACGACGGCAGCAGCGCGGGATGGGTGTTGATGATCCGCCCGCCGAAGCGGTTCATGAACGCGGGACCGAGGATCTTCATGAACCCGGCCGAGACCACCAGGTCCGGCTCGTGGGCGGCCACCGCCTCGGTCAGCGCGGCATCCCATGCCATGCGGTCGGGAAAGTCTCTCAGCGCCACCCGGAAATGCGGGACGCCCGCGGCGTCGGCGTGTTCGGTGGCGGCGCAGACACGGTCGACGCCGACCGCGACGATCTTCGCGGGATAGTCGGCGGCGCTCGCCGCGTCGAGGAGCGCGCGCAGCAGCGACCCGGTGCCCGAGGCGAGCACGACTACGGTGGCGGGCGCCGCGGCGGGCACCCACTCGGCATGCGGAGACGTCAGCGCTCTACTCCTGCGTGTCGGTCGGAACGGCGGCCGGATCGGGGCGCCGCCGGAGTAAAGCCTAGTCGGTGGCCTGTTCGTGACTTTCGACCGGTGGCGAGCGCGGCCGAACGCGCGGATGCTAGTGCGTGCCTTCGCCTCCGTCAGGGCTGGCCCGCCGCGACCTTTCGACCGAAGGTGACCACGACCAGGTACCAGCCGGTGAAGGTGACATTCAGTCCACTACGACCATCCCGACCGAAGATGACCTCCAGCTGGCGTCGGCCGGTGAGGGTGACATTCAGTCGGGACGGTCGGGCGAGTGCGACGAACCGGGGCCGGTGGGGCTGGTGGTGTTGGTAGAGCTGGCCTCGAAATCGGCGCGGCCGTGCGGCGGTCGTCGACGGGGTCTGCCGCTAGCGCCGGGCGTCGGGGTGGGGGTCGAGGTCGGCGTCGGGCTCGATGACCTCGGCGTCGACGATGTCCGGCGCGGCTTGGCGTGGGGCGGTGGTGGGAGTGGGCGGCTCATCGATGAGTTCGCCGTCGAGGGCTTCGTCGGGCTCGTCCTCGTAGAGCGAGTCGTCCTCGTCGTGCGGGTCGTCGTCGTAGTACCGGTCGTCGTAGTACTCGTCGTCGCGGTAGTCGTCGTCCGCGTAGCGGTAGCCGTCGGATTCGTAGTCGTCCGAGTCGTCGTAGTAGTAGTCCGCGTCGGTGTCGTAGTAGTCCGCGTCGTAATCGTCGTCGTAGTCGTAGCCCGGCAGCACCGCGCCGACCGGAGCGATGAAGTACCTGGCGCAGACCAGGCCGACGTAGCCCGCCCCGGCCAGCCATAGGAAGCTCACCAGGGCGAAGATCGGCAGCTCCAGCCCGACCCGCCCGAAGGAGCCGAGTTCTCCGCCCGCCAGCGCACCGAGCAGCACGAGCGACAAGGTCGCCACACCGGCGGAGGTCAGGGTCGCCCACGGCGCGGTGCGGCGGTCGCCGGATGTGCGTGCGGCGTCCACGCCGCCGAGCGCGCCGACCGCCGCGGGGATCACCAGCAACACCGCCCACCAGGCCGCCGCCGGTCCGGTCGGCACCGCCGCGATCACCGGCACCGCCGGAACCGGTCCGCCGACCACGCCGAACAGGCCGATCGAGGCCGCACCGAAATTCGCGCCCGCGCCCATCAGGACGCCGAGCGCGCCGAGCACGACATTCGGCAGGTAGGCCAGCGACAGCAGCGTCAGACCGATGAAGCCCCAAGCATTTCCGGCGGAGCGGTAGGTATCGCCGACGGCGCCCCAGTGCGCGAGAAACGACACCAGGGTGACCGCCGCGGCGCAGCCGAGCAGGCGAAGCACCGTGCGGCCCGCGCCGTAGACGCCCGCGATCGCCCATTCGGGTGCGCGCACCAGGTCGAAGATCCGGCGTCGCATCCGCAGCGCGATACCGGCGCAGGCAGCGAGTAGGTGCAGGAAGAGGACCCAGCCGAAGGAGGCGAGGCTGTTCGGCGGTTGCAGCGCGACCACGGCGGAGGCGTCCTCCGCGACGGCCAGGCAGACCGCGGTGAGCAGCAGCGGTCCGCCGAGCGCGGCCCCCACCACCCAGCCGAGCTCGGTGCGCGAACTGTTCGGCGCCACCGCGTGGTAGCACTCCCGCCCTGCCGCGCCGAGCAGCAGCGCGGTCGGCAACAGCGGAAGAAGACCCAGCGTAGTTTTCCCGATCACCAACGGAACCTGGTGCACCGCAAGCCAGCTCGCGGCGATGGCGCCGGAGGCGCCCGCCAGTCCGCTGTCCGCGGCGAGCAATGTGACCAGCGCGAGCACCACGATCGCGCTGAGCGCGAAGGTGGCCGGGCGGGCCGCGACGAGCAGCAGGACCCTGGCGCGTTCCGGGGTGAGGGACAGGAACCCGGATTCGTCGGCTTCGGACGGATGACCGCTACTCATCGGCGATTCCGATGTGTCGGGTTCCCCACCGGTCCAGCGGACGAGAGAGTTCCGTGACGAGTTCATGGCACTTCAGCGTGACACCTTTCCCGAGGTGAGCGGGTCAGGCGCGCCGCGAGCACCCACCCGGTCCGGGTAGGTGCTCGCGGTACCTGCGTCTCTTACTTGTTGTCGTCGGACGGGCGGAACGCCTGGGTGGCGTCGCTCGCCGGGTCGGACGGCTTCTCGCCGCCGAACGGCTGGCCCTGCTGGGCCTGACCGTAACCGGGCGCACCGTACTGCTGCTGACCGGACTGCGCGCCGCCGAAGTGCTGCGTGGCGCTCTCGTCCGGACGCGGCTGCTGCTGCGGCTGCGCGGGCGCGGCGCCGTACGGCGAACCCTGCTGCGGCGCACCGTAACCCGGCTGCTGACCGTAGGACTGCTGGCCGTAGGTCTGGCCCGGCTGCTGCTGACCGTAAGTCGGCTGGCTCGGCTGGCTCTGGCCGTACGGCTGCTGCTGCGACTGGTACTGCTGGCCGGTGCCGTAGCCCGCCTGGCCATAGGTCTGGCCCGGCTGCTGACCGTAGACCGGCTGGCTCGGCTGGCTCTGCTGGCCGTACTGACCGGCCTGGCCGAACTGCTGCTGGCCGTAGCCGCCCTGAGCCTGACCGCCGAAACCGGCCTGCGCGCCCTGCGCGGACGCGGGCTTGGGGGCGGGCGCCTTGATGATGCCCGCCTCGAACAGCACCGCGGCGACCGCGACGCCGGTCTGCACCAGCGCGAGGAAGATCAGCACCCACGCGCCGAACTCCGCGGTGAGCTGGTCCGGTAGCGCGATGGTCTGGAACAGCAGGAGGAGGAAGCCCGCGGCCGAAGCGGCGGCGGCCGCGCCCTTCCAATTCTGCTTGGGCAGCAACGAGAATCCGGCGAGAAGACCGCCGAGCAGCAGCAGCCCGAGCGCGCCGGGCGCGCCGAACAGCGTGAAACCGCTGTAGCTGTCGCCGGTGATGGTGGCGCCGGAGCGCTCGATCTCCTCCACCGCGAACGGCAGGAATCCGAGCAGGAAGTTGATCACGCCGAGCGCTGCGACACCGACCACCAGGAAGAACGGCAGCCCCTTGGCATCGGAACCGGAAGCGCTCGCACCTGTGCCTGCACCACCAGCGGTCTGGCTCGGGCTGGATGGTGCGGAGGGCGTCGCGGGTGTGTTGTACCCGGAGCCCCCGGTCGGGTATGACATGTCGTCGTCTCCTACGTCGAGTCGTTGTTCGGCTGGATCTCTCTTGACGCTACTGCACTCGCCCCTTCGGGTCATCCTCGAACAACTGGTCAGACGACCCGGCGGACGGACGACGAGGGCCACCTTTCCAGCGGAAAGGCGGCCCTCGTAACGATTTCGTTCGAACCGAATCAGGCGCTGATGCTTGCCTTCTCCAGGATCTCGCGAGCGAGCGCGGCGGTCTCCGACGGCGTCTTGCCGACCTTGACGCCCGCGGCCTCCAGCGCGTCCTTCTTCGCCTGGGCAGTGCCCGCCGAGCCGGAGACGATCGCGCCCGCGTGGCCCATGGTCTTGCCCTCGGGGGCGGTGAAGCCCGCGACGTAGCCGACCACCGGCTTGGTGACGTTGGCCTTGATGTAGGCCGCGGCCCGCTCCTCGGCGTCGCCGCCGATCTCGCCGATCATGACGATGAGCTTGGTCTCCGGGTCCTTCTCGAACGCCTCGATGGCGTCGATGTGGGTGGTGCCGATGACCGGGTCGCCGCCGATGCCGATAGCGGTCGAGAAGCCGAAATCGCGCAGCTCGTACATCATCTGGTAGGTCAGCGTGCCGGACTTCGAGACCAGGCCGACCGGGCCCTTGCCGGTGATGTTGGCCGGGGTGATGCCGACCAGCGACTCGCCGGGGGTGATGATGCCGGGGCAGTTCGGGCCGATGATCCGGGTCTTGTTGCCCTTCTCCACGTTGTAGGCCCACGCGTAGGCGGTGTCCTGCACCGGGATGCCCTCGGTGATGACCACCAGCAGCGGGATCTCCGCGTCGATGGCCTCGATGATGGCGTCCTTCGAGAACTTCGGCGGGACGAACGCGATGGACACGTCCGCGCCGGTCGCCTTGATCGCCTCTTCGACGGTGCCGAAGACCGGCAGCTCGATCGCGTTGCCGTCCTTGTCGGTGTGCGCGACGGTGGTGCCCGCCTTGCGCGCGTTGACACCGCCGACGACCTGGGTGCCCGCCTTGAGCATCAGCGCGGTGTGCTTGGTGCCCTCGCCGCCGGTGATGCCCTGGACGATGACCTTCGAGTCCTTGTTCAGGAAGATAGACATTTCCGGTTTCCTTACTTGGCCGCTGCCAGTTCGGCGGCCTTGTCGGCGCCTTCGTCCATTGTCTGCGCAAGCGTGATCAGCGGGTGCGCGGCGTCGACGAGGATCTTGCGGCCCTCGTCGACCTTGTTGCCGTCCAGACGCACGACCAGCGGCTTGTTCGCCTCGGAACCGAGGATCTCCAGCGCTTTGACGATGCCGTTCGCGACCGCGTCACAGGCGGTGATGCCGCCGAAGACGTTCACGAACACGCTCTTGACCTGCGCGTCGCCCAGGATGACGTCGAGCCCGGCCGCCATCACCTCGGCCGAGGCGCCGCCACCGATGTCGAGGAAGTTGGCGGGCTTGACGCCGCCGTGGTTCTCGCCCGCGTAGGCGACGACGTCCAGGGTCGACATGACCAGACCGGCGCCGTTGCCGATGATGCCGACCTCACCGTCGAGCTTGACGTAGTTGAGGTCGTTCTCCTTGGCCTTCAGCTCCAGCGGGTCGGTCGCGTCCTTGTCCGCGAACGCCTCGTGGCCGGGCTGACGGAACTCGGCGTTCTCGTCCAGGGTGACCTTGCCGTCCAGGGCGAGGATCTCGTCCTGAGGGGTGCGCACCAGCGGGTTGACCTCGACCAGGGTGGCGTCCTCCTTGATGAACACCTCCCACAGCTTCTGAATGGTCACCGCCGCGGCGTCCAGCACGTCGGCGGGCAGGTGGCCCTGCTCGGCGATCGAACGCGCGAACGCGAGGTCGACACCCTTGACGGCGTCGACGGGGACCTTGGCGAGGCGCTCGGGCTTGGTCGCGGCGACCTCTTCGATCTCCATGCCGCCCTCGACCGAGCACATCGCCAGGTAGGTCCGGTTGGAGCGGTCGAGCAGGAAGGAGATGTAGTACTCCTCCGCGATGTCCTTGGCCTCGGCGACCAGGATCTTCTTGGTGATGTGGCCCTTGATGTCCAGGCCGATGATGTTCTGCGCGTGCGTGAACGCGTCCTCCGGGGTGGCGGCGTACTTGACGCCACCCGCCTTACCGCGGCCACCGGCCTTGACCTGGGCCTTGATCATCACCGGCTTGCCGATTTCCTCCGCGATGGCGCGGGCGTCCTCGGCCGTGTCCGTGACGCGGCCCTCGGACGAAGGCACTCCGTGCTTAACGAAGAGCTCCTTCGCCTGATATTCGAAGAGATCCATGTACTCACCGTCTCGTCTGCGTTGTGATGACAACGTCTTTGTTGGCGGCCCGACGTCGGAAGCGGGTCGGGTCGGACTCTAACCAGTCACATGGAGGGCCAATCGGCCACGTTCATCCTAAGTGGCGCAGGTCACGGGCGGCGCCGCCGGTCGGAAAAACCGCTGGCCAAGGCTACTGGCGAGTAGTTTGTTGGGGGTTTGCCAGGTAGAGCCGCTCGAGCCGGGAGCGGACGGCGATCTACTACAAATCGTCGTCGGCGAACCTCACTCGAGTGCCCCGGAAATAGTGAGTTATTCCGCGCTGTTACGGTGATCAATCTCACATGTTTGGACAGATCGACCGCAACGCTTGCGGACCCCGCAATCGTTTCGTTACCGTAAATGCGGTCGAAGTCACAACTAGGTTACGACCCCGTTGTTCCAAGGATCCAGGAGGACGGCAAGCCTTGATGCAGCACAGCGCTCCGTGGGCGGTGAGTCGCTCCGCGGACCAGCCTTCGACGTCGACCTTCTGCCGATTTCTCGGCACCGTGACCATCTCCCGCTCCACGATGTGGCACCGCCGATGAACCACCGCTCCACCCTCGCTCCCGACAATCGCTCTCGCTCGGGACATCGTTATCGCGACGACGACGAATCCTTCGATCACGGTGATCACGGCCGACGCGCCTTCCCGTCGTCGAACAGCCGTTACGCAGGCGCCACGGGCGCCACCGCATACTCCAGTGCCGCAGGCGCGACCGGATACGCCGCCGCAGGCGCGGCCGACTACGCCGCCGAGGGCGCGCACCACGACGAGAACACGGGCGCGTGGTCCGCGAATACCGAATGGGCCGAGCAGAATTCGTGGTCCGACGGCGGCGCGTGGACCGCCGACAACTCTTGGTCGCCGGACGCGGACGAGGCGTGGACGCCACAGGCCGACAACGGATGGACCGCCGACAGCGCGTGGACCGCGCAGCCCGGAGCGGCTTGGACCGAACAGGGCGACAACTCCTGGGGCGCCGAGGCCGGCAACGGATGGTCCGAGGGCGGTGACGCCTGGACCGAAGCTTCCGAGAACGACTGGTCCGCCGAGCACTCCTGGTCTTCCGAGAACACCTGGTCTGCCGAAGAGGCTTGGGGCGACGGGGAGGAGCCGACCGCAGGCTCCGCGACGCCGACCGTCATCCCGGCCAGAGATCCCAGCAGACGTGGTGGCGCGCACCGGATGCCCGCGCCCCCCACCGCGCTCAAGGGCCGCGCCGCGGTCGTCGCCGTCGCGGCGGGCGCTGTCGTCGCCGCGGGACAGGCCGCGATGGCCTCGCCCGAGCAGCCCTCGCACACCATCGACTACGAGGCCGCGGGACAGATCCACGAGATCGCCGCCCAGTCGGTCAGCATGGCCGACCCGAACTCCTCGCCCGACTCGCCGCAGGTGCTGAACGTCTCCAGCCCGGCGAATCTCGGTCAGTTCAACGACATCCTGGAGAAGGGCCGCAAGTACGCGGAGGATCTCGCCGCCGCGGAGGCCGCGAAGCTGCGCCCGCTGTTCGCGCGCTTCGCCGCGGGCAACTTCACTTCCGGTTTCGGCGCCCGCTGGGGCGTCCAGCACCTCGGCATCGACGTCGCCGGCCCGATCGGCACCCCGATCTACGCGGTCGCCGACGGCACCGTCATCGAGGCGGGCCCGGCCGCGGGCTTCGGCATGTGGGTGCGGCTGCTGCACGACGACGGCACCGTCACCATCTACGGCCACATCGACACCGCCACGGTCTCCCAGGGCGAGCGCGTGTTGGCGGGCGATCAGATCGCCACCATGGGCAACCGCGGCTTCTCCACCGGCCCGCACGTCCACTTCGAGGTCTGGCTCAACGGCGTCGACAAGGTCGACCCGCTGCCCTGGCTGGCGACCCGCGGCATAGGCCTCGGCCCCCGGCGCGACTGACGAGTGAGCAACGGCACGCTTCCCGTGCCGTTGTCCACGTTCTAGCGTCGGGTCATGGCTCGTACATCGACGTACACCCAATTCCTGGCGCTCCCACCGGAACTCGTGTGGCGGGTGGTCGGTGATCCCGCACGCTGGCCCGAATGGAACCCGGCCGTCGCCTCGGTGCGGCTACACGGTCCCGTCGAAGTCGGGGCGACCGGCGACTATCTGCCGCGCGGACGCTTCGTCGGCGCGCTGCACGGTCGGACCGCGCCACCGTTCTCGATCACCGTGCTGCGCCCCGAACGCGAACTGACCATCGAGCAGCCGGAACCGGCGGGGCTGATGCGGCTGACCTGGCGGCTGGCTCCTGTCGACGGCGGTACGAACCTCACCCAGGAACTGTCTTTCTCCGGGCCCTCGGCGGCCGCGGCGCGGGCCGTTGTCCCCCGTCTGCTGGAGGCAGATCTCCGCGTCTGCTTCGCCCGGCTGGCCTGGCTGGCCGGTCTCACTCCCGAACCCGACGCGCTGACGGCGGTGATCGCGGGCGGCACCGGCGCACTCGGCAGACACCTCGCCGCCGACCTCACCTGCCGCGGCCAGCGGGTCACCATTCTGACCCGCCGCCGCGACCCCGGGCTGCCGTTCGACCAGGTCGAATGGGACGGCAAGTCGGTCGGCGAATGGGTTGCGGCACTTCGCAATCCGGGTCCCACCGCGATCGTCAACCTGGCGGGCAAGCTGGTGGACTGCCGCCCCACCGAACGCAACATCGCCGAATTGCGCAGCAGCCGAGTCGATCCCACCAGCGCATTGGTGGCGGCCGCCGCCACGTTGCCCGCGCCCGTCGACTACTGGGTACAGGCCAGCACCACCGCGATCTGGTCGGACGCGGGCGAAACCCGTTGCACCGAAACCACTCCGCTGCCCGTCGGCCTACCCCAGATGACCGGCGTGGCCGAACCGTGGGAGCGCGCGTTCGCCGGTGCGAACACCGCGCACCACACCATCCTCCGCACGTCCATCGTGCTCGACCCGGACGCCCCCGCGCTGCGGCGGCTCTGCCAGTTGACCAAGGCCGGGCTCGGAGGTCGAGTCGGATCGGGCGACCAGTGGTTCAGCTGGATTCACATCGAGGATTGGTTGGCCATCGTCCGCGCGGCACTCGGTCTGGACCCCACAGTCGCTCTCCCGGACGGAATTCTGGTGGCCGCCACCGATTTCCCGGTACGAAACCGAGAACTGATGCGCACACTCCGGCGACACCTCCACCGACCGCCCGCCCCGCCAACCCCCGAGGTGATGCTGAAACTCGGCGCGGTGCTGCTGCGCTCGGACGCGGCACTGGGATCGACGGGTCGACACGCTACCTCGGCCATATTGAAGCCAGCCGGCTTCCAATTCCGCTATCCACAGCTGGACGACGCCCTCGAATCTCTGCTACCGCACTGACCACCGACATTGCCAAAATCGACTGTAGCCAAATGGCGATAGCCCCCTGGACAAACGAAACACAACAGCCCCAAACGACCAATCAGAAACGCAACCACAGCCGGTCGACCACGCCGGAAGCCGAACCCACGCCCACCGACTGCGGGAGGTAAGCCGGGTACGGCACCCGACGCGCCCAGCATCGTTCGAGGAATACCTGGGTGGGCCAAACCATTTGGACCGGGCGACCCCGGGCATCACCCCTACGGCGCCGCGACGACCGCCAACCCCACCAACGCGACCACCTTCACAACCTCCAACGCGACATACCAGTAATGCGCATGCGACCGCGGCAACTCCTCCCCCGCGAGCACCCGATCGGACCTGCGAGTCAGCGGCGGCCGAACCACGAGAATCTGCACAGCCAGAACCCCGACCGCGATCCCCAACCACACCCACGTCCCCACACCGGGCCCGACCACCACCGCACTCAGCACCAGCAGCCCCGCGAACACCGCCTCCGCGATATTCAACGCGCGGAACACGATCCGCCCGATACCCAACCCCAACGCCAGGGTCACGCCCGGCGCACGGAACTTCAGCGGCGCTTCGAGGAACGAGATGGCCAGCACCATGCCGAGCCACAGCATGGGCAAGAACCACACCAGATGTTGCGCGAGGGTCTCCATGCGCCGGACGCTACCGGCTTCTAGCGGCCTCCGGCAGGGGCCAAAGGTACCTCCGCCGTCACTTCCCCATTACGCGCCACCACCGGCCGACAGCGTCCACCACGCAGGCGGCCCCGCCTCAGCCAGGCTCAGGCCACTGCCCAGGAGCACGGCGCTCGACGACGTTCGTACGCAGCGCGCCTACCGCCACGGCCTCCGACAGATCGAACGGACCTCTCCGCTCACTTCGGCCGCCAGCCAACCCAGCGCCTACCGACTACCGCTGCGGCCGCCCGCAGCGTCGAACCGACCTCTCCGGTCACTTTCGGCCGCCAGCCAACCCAGCACCCACCGCCAACCTCGCCGCCTCAGCCCAACCGGACGGCGCACCGCTCAGAGCTTCACCAACGTCCGGCTGTACTGCGGAATCAAGCGGATCTTGCCCGCCGTACCGAAGTCGATCGTCACCGTCGCCAGCGGGCCGAAACCTTCCGCGGCGATCACACGGCCCAGGCCGTACTTGTCGTCGCTGACCCGGTCCCCGACCGCCAGCACCAGATTGGTGTTGTTGCGGGTGGCTCCGCCCGGTGCCGGGCGACGCGGGCCGCGGTCGGGGCGCACGCCCGGTCGCTCGGACCAGCCGTCGCCTCGGGTCCAGTCGCGTTCCAGTCCGTCGTCGTCGCCGCGCCGCCGGATGCCGCGGCTGGCGGCGGAACCGGCCGGTTCCAGTCGACGCCAGTCCATCAGGTGGCCCGGGATCTCCTGGAGGAAGCGCGACTCCGGGTTGGACACCGGCTGTCCCCAGCCGGAGCGGACCACCGCGCGGGTCAGGTAGAGCCGTTGCCGGGCTCGGGTGATGCCCACGTACGCGAGGCGGCGCTCCTCGGCGAGTTCGGTGGGATCGCCCAACGCGCGCATGTGCGGGAACTGCCCGTCCTCCCAGCCGGTCACGAAGACCACCGGGAACTCCAGGCCCTTGGCCGTGTGCAGCGTCATCATCGTGACCACGCCGGACCCTTCGTCCGGGATCTGGTCGGTGTCGGCGACCAGCGAGACGCGCTCCAAGAACGCCGCGAGTGAGCCCGGATCCGGTTCGCCCTCGCCGAGATCGGGCACGATGCCCTCCTCGCGAGCCGCGACCGCGTTGTTGTACGCCTCGGAGCTGAACTCGCGCGCCACGCTGACCAACTCGTTCAGGTTGTCCAGCCGGGCGCCGTCCTGCGGGTCGTCGGAGGCCTCGAGCTCGGCGCGGTACCCGGTGCGATCGAGCACCGCCTCCACCACATTGCCCACGTCCGGGAAGTCCGCGTCGGCCTGGACACCGGCCGCCCTGATCTCCTCGAGCAGATCGAGGAACCCGGCGATCGCCCGCTGCGCACGGGTGTTGAGCAGCGCGACCTTGCCGTCGGCGGCATCGCGTAGCGCCGCGGCGAAACCGATGTCGCGCTGTTCGGCGTGCACCGCGACGCACGCCTCGGCGCGGTCGCCGATGCCGCGGCGCGGGGTGTTCAGGATGCGGCGCAAGCTCACCGCGTCGTTGGGGTTTTCCAGCACGCGCAGGTAGGCGACGATGTCGCGGACTTCCTTGCGCTCGTAGAAGCGGACGCCGCCGACCACCTTGTACGGCAGACCCATCCGGATGAAGATCTCTTCCAGCGCACGGGAGTTGTTGTTGGTGCGGTAGAACACCGCGACATCGCTGTAGTTGGCGTCGCCCTGGTCGACCAGCCGGTCGATTTCCCGTGCGACGAACGAGGCCTCGTCGTGCTCGTTGTCGGCCACGTAGCCGACGATCAGGTCGCCCTCGCCGGAATCGGTCCACAGTCGCTTGTCGCGCCTGTTCTCGTTGCGCGAGATGACCGCGTTCGCCGCCGACAGAATGTGCTGGGTGGAGCGGTAGTTCTGCTCCAGCAGAATGGTTTCCGCGTCGGGGAAATCGCGCTCGAATTCCTCGATGTTGCGAATGGTCGCGCCGCGGAAGGCGTAGATGGACTGATCGGCGTCGCCGACGACGCACAGTTCGCTCGGCGGCGCGGCGTCCTCGTTCGGCTCCCCCTCGCCCGTGTGGTGGCCGACCAGTTCGCGCACCAGCACGTATTGCGCGTGGTTGGTGTCCTGGTACTCGTCGACGAGCACGTGCCGGAAGCGGCGGCGGTAGTACTCCGCGACCTGCGGGTGGTTCTGCAACAGTGCGACCGTCTCGCCGATCAGGTCGTCGAAGTCGAGCGCGTTGGCCGCGCGCAGCCGCCGCTGGTATTCGGTGTAGACGCGGGCCACCAAACCGGGCAGTTCGGTGTCGTCGGATTCGGCGTCCGCGGTGGCCTGCTCCGGCCCGATCAACTCGTTCTTCAGATTCGAGATGGCGGTCGCCAGGAGGCGCGCGGAGTATTTCTTCGTATCGATGTCGAAGTCGCGGCTGATCATCGTCAGCAATCGCCGGGAATCATCGGCGTCGTAGATCGAGAAATTGGAATTCAAACCGGGCAGCAGCGCCGCCTGCATACGCAGGATCCGCACACAACTGGAGTGGAATGTGGAAACCCACATGTTGTTCGCGCGCGGCCCGACCAGGCCGATCACCCGCTCCCGCATCTCCGCGGCAGCCTTGTTGGTGAAGGTGATCGCCAGGATCTGGCCCGGCGTCACGCCGCGGGCGGCGAGTAGATAGGCGATGCGGCGGGTCAGCACGGCCGTCTTGCCCGAGCCCGCGCCCGCGACGATGAGCAGCGGCGAACCGGTGTGCACCACGGCGGCCCGCTGCTGTGGATTGAGCCCGTCGAGCAGTCGCTCGGCTTCCTCGGCGCGTTGCCGATCCCGCTCGGCGCGTCGCTCGGCCTGCTCGTCGGCGCGCCGCTGTGCTTGTTCGGCCAAGGAGGCCGGTGCCTGTTCGGCCAAGGAGGCCGGTGCTTGTTCGGCCAGAGAGACCGGCGCCTGTTCCGCCGAAGTAAGCGGCGCCTGCCCCGCCGAGGCGGGTAGCTCCGCCGATGACCGCGGCGACTCCCCCGCACCGGGCGCGCCGGAGAGCCCCGCAGCCCGGCCCGCGTGGGCCTGCGGCTGCGGAGCGGGGTTCACGTCCTGATGCCGGTTCCGACCGGCCTGCGTCTGAGGAGCCACCGTGATATCCATTGCCCATCCACGCTACCGGCGGCCACCGACACAGGCGAAGCCCCCGGGTGCGCTCCCGGCTCCGCGGCGATCACCGGCTAACATTCAGTGAACACATCGCGGCGCGCGACCCTGCAAATCTGTGCGACTCGTTCTCAGCAGATTCACAAAATCAGACGTTTTGCATCGGTTCGGCCGCGTGGCAGACTGGCCCCCATGGTCAGCCTTGCCGCGATGCACCCGATTCGGTTACCCGCCGGATATCGGTCTCGCGGAGCCTTGTAGCCGACCACACGCGTCTGGGGGGACTAATGAAGCCCCTCAGGTCTGTTTCACGGTGAAAGAACCGGACGGTAACGCGCCGCGCGCAGTAGCCGATCCACGTTCTGACACGAGGAGATGAATGATGAGCACTTCTGCCACGACCACCGGGTCCGACGCGGCGCTGCCGCAGTCAGAGGCGGAGATCGACAAGCTCCGCAAGGAGATCGACCAGCTCGATGCCGAGATCCTCGCCGCCATCAAGCGACGCAGTGAGATCTCCCGGCTGATCGGACGGACTCGGATGGCCTCCGGTGGCCCGCGACTGGTGCACAGTCGCGAGATGAAGGTGCTCGAGCGCTTCAGCGAACTCGGCCAGGAGGGGCACACCCTCGCCATGCTGCTGCTACGTCTGGGGCGCGGCCGCCTCGGCCACTGATCCCTCGCTTTCCGGCCGCGAAGTCACCGCTGCCACAGACCGCCCCGGGTGTCGAAACCTCGGGGCGGTCCTTGTGTTTCAGGCCGTGGTTATCAGGTCAGCGCGATGTACTTCGTCGACAGGTACTCCTCGATGCCCTCGGTACCGCCCTCGCGGCCGAAACCGGAGGCCTTCACGCCGCCGAACGGCGCGGCCGGATCCGAGATGACACCCCGGTTGACGCCGACCATGCCCGACTCCAAGCCCTCGGCCACCCGCAGCGCGCGATCCAGCGTCCTGGTGTAGACGTAGGCGACCAAGCCGAATTCGGTGTCGTTGGCGGCGGCGATGCCCTCTTCCTCGGTCTCGAAGCCGACGATCGGCGCGACCGGACCGAACACCTCTTCGCGCAGAATCCTGGCCTGCGGCGGCACGTCGCTGAGAATGGTGGCCGGGTAGAACCAGCCGGGTCCGCCGGGAGCCTTGCCGCCGAGGCGAACCCGCGCGCCCGCCGCGACCGCGTCGTCGACGAGCTCGCCGACGGTGGTGAGCTGGTCCTCGTTGATCAGCGGTCCGAGGGTCGTCTCGGGATCGGTGCCCGGCCCCATGGTGACCGAGTTCGTCATCGCCTCGGCGAATTTGGCGGTGAACTCCTCGAGTACGCCGTTCTGCACGTGGAACCGGTTGGCCGCGGTGCACGCCTCGCCGCCGTTGCGCAGCTTCGCCAGCATCGCGCCCTGCACCGCCGCATCGATGTCGGCGTCGTCGAACACCACGAACGGCGCGTTGCCGCCGAGTTCCATCGAGGTGCGCAGCAGTCCGTGCGCGGACTGTTCCACCAGCTTCTTGCCGACCTCGGTGGACCCCGTGAAGGTGAGCTTGCGCAGGCGCGGATCCTCCAGCAAGGGGCCGGTCACGGCGCTGGAACGGCTGGTCGTGATGACCGAGAGCACTCCGTCGGGCAGTCCGGCCTCGTGGCACAGCTTCGCGAGCAGCAGCATCGTCAGCGGCGTCTCCGAGGCGGGCTTGACGATCATGGCGCAGCCCGCGGCCAGCGCGGGACCGATCTTGCGGGTGCCCATGGCCAGCGGGAAGTTCCACGGCGTGATGGCGAGACAGGGGCCGACCGGCTGCTTGTGCACCATGATCCGGCCGGTGCCCGAGGGCGCGTGCAGGTAGCGCCCGTGCACCCGCACCGCCTCCTCGCTGAACCACCGGAAGAACTCGGCGCCGTAGCGCACCTCGTTGCGGCTCTCCGGCAGCGCCTTGCCCATCTCCAGGGTCATCAGCAGCGCGAATTCCTCGGCTCGCGCGGTGATCTGCTCGAAAACCGCGCGCAGGATCTCGCCGCGCTCCCTTGCCGGGGTCGCCGCCCATTCGGCCTGCACGGCGACCGCGGCGTCGAGCGCGCGCATCGCGTCGCCCGGGCTCGCGTCGGCGACTTGGATCAGCACCTCCCCGTTCGCGGGATTGTGCACCGGAAAGGTAGCGCCGCCCTCGGCGTCGACGGGCCCGCCGATCCACAGCTGCGTCGGTACGGATTGGAGTAGTTCGCGTTCGGACACCATGTCGCCAGCGTAGGCCGCGCACCGCTACCACGCCCGGCACCGACGCGACCCCGGATTGCCCGCCTCAGCCGTGCGTCGGCGCCGCGCGGTGAGTACGCTCGGCGGACGTGAGCAGCGACATCACCGCATCGGCGGCATGGCGGAAACTGCACGATCACTACGGCGCCGTGTCCGAGCGACACCTACGAGAGATCTTCGCGGACGACCCAGAGCGCGGTCGTGAGCTGACCGTCCAGGTGGGCGACCTGCACATCGACTACAGCAAGCACCGGGTCACCCGGGAAACCTTGCAGCTACTCGTCGAATTGGCACACGAGGCGGGGGTGGCCGAGCGGCGCGACGCCATGTTCGCGGGCGCGCACATCAACACCTCCGAGGACCGCGCGGTCGGCCACGTCGCCCTGCGGCTGCCCGCGGGCGAGTCGATGACCATCGACGGCGCCGACGCGGGCGCCGAGGTGCACGAAGTGCTGCGGCGGATGGGCGAATTCACCGACGCGCTGCGCTCGGGCGAGTGGCGCGGCGCCACCGGCGAGCGGATCAGCACCGTGGTGAACATCGGCATCGGCGGCTCGGACCTCGGTCCGGTGATGGTGCACCAGGCGCTGCGCCACTACGCCGACGCGGGAATCGGCGCCCGCTTCGTCTCCAACGTCGATCCCGCCGACCTGGTCGCCGAGCTCGTCGGCCTCGATCCGGCAACCACGCTTTTCATCGTTGCTTCCAAGACCTTTTCGACGCTCGAGACCCTGACCAACGCCACCGCCGCGCGCCGCTGGCTGGTGGCCGCGCTCGGTGAGGACGCGGTCGCCAAGCATTTCGTCGCGGTCTCCACCAATGCCGAGCGGGTGGCCGAATTCGGCATCGACACCGCCAACATGTTCGGTTTCTGGGATTGGGTCGGCGGCCGCTATTCCGTGGATTCGGCGATCGGCCTTTCGGTGATGGCCACCATCGGCAAGGAGCGATTCGCGGAATTCCTGGCCGGAATGCACACCGTCGACGTGCATTTCGCGAACGCGCCGCTGGAGGCGAACGCGCCGGTGCTGCTCGGCCTGATCGGCGTCTGGTACTCGAATTTCTTCGGCGCGGAATCCCGCGCGGTGCTGCCTTATTCGAACGATCTGGCCCGTTTCCCGGCCTATTTGCAGCAGCTCACCATGGAGTCGAACGGCAAATCGGTACGCGCCGACGGCACCCCGGTCACCACCTCCACCGGCGAGATCTTCTGGGGCGAGCCGGGCACCAACGGCCAGCACGCCTTCTATCAGCTGCTGCACCAGGGCACCCGCCTCATCCCCGCCGACTTCATCGGATTCGCCCGGCCCACCGACGATCTGGCGACTCGCGACGGCACCGGCAGCATGCACGACATCCTGATGAGCAACCTGTTCGCGCAGACCAAGGTGCTCGCGTTCGGCAAGACCGCCGAGGAGATCGCCGCCGAGGGCGCGGACCCGAAGGTGGTGCCGCACAAGGTGATGCCGGGCAACCGTCCGAGCACGAGCATTCTGGCGCCGCAGCTCACGCCTTCGGTGGTCGGCCAGCTCATCGCGCTCTACGAGCACCAGGTCTTCGTCGAGGGCAGCATCTGGGGCATCGACAGCTTCGACCAGTGGGGCGTCGAACTCGGCAAGCAGCAAGCCTTGGCCCTCGCCCCGCTGCTCACCGCAGCCGAAGAGCCCGCGCCGCAGGACGATTCGTCCACCGACGCGCTCATCCGCTGGTACCGCGCCAACCGCTGAGGGCGCTCAACGATCCCCGGTCGGATCTTCCGGCCGGGGATTTCGTGTGTCGTCGGCGCCGTGCTCCGGTTCGGCGACTTGGGCTCGGCGCGCGGCCACCTCCAGCCGGTGGGTGATTCCCGTGCTGACGATGGCCAGCAGGCTGCCGATCACGACGAGGTCGAAGACGATCTGCACCATCGTCGCGATCCGCGCCGCCTGGCCGGTCGCGTGGATGTCGCCGTATCCGACCGTACCCAGCGTGACGATGGTGTAGTAGAGCGCGTCGGTGCGGGTTTCGAGGCCCTCGAACTGGCCGGGGTAATGCACCGCGAGACGGTAGTAGTACAGCGCGAAGAACATGGCGACCACGCACAGCATCAACAGCATGCCGTCGACGCGGCCGCCGGTCGCCTGTGGTTCGCGCAGGTAGCGGTTGATTCGGCGCGCCGTCAGCCAAATGAGGCCCCCGACTCCGGCGAGGAAGGCCGTCAGTCCGGCCACCCTGCCCGGCCAACTGTCCGCGAAGTTCCACTCCATCGGGACGCCGTAGAAGAACAGGAGCGCGCACACCAGCGCGGCGACGTTGCGCAGCACGTGCCTGCTCCCCGAAACCCGCCGCGTGTTCGTCATGGGTCAATGATCGGCGCGCTCGGGTGGTCGGGGACTGACCCACGCCGGGCGATTCGCCGACATTGCCGCACGGACGCGCCGGGTTGGTTCGGTCGAGTCGCACGGCAGCAATCGACGCACCACCCATCGCGCCGAGGTAGACGGCCGGATGCGTCCGGCCGTAACGAGCGCGATCACCCGACGACGAAGTAGCGCCCGTCTCGCTCACGCAGCACGAGGTCGGCGCGGTCGCGGGTCGCGCTCACGAGGTCGGCATTGCGTAGATCGCTGTCCATCACCTTGATCCTGGCCGCCTCCGCCGACCTCCCGCCGAGCAGATGCCGTTTCAACAGGCGCTGCTCCAGCACGTCACGGTCGGCGTCGAGGTACCAGCACTCGTCGAGTTCCTTGCGCACCGCGGACCAGTCGCCGTCCAACAGCAGGTAGTTGCCCTCGGTGATGGCGACCCACTGGTTCACGAAGACCACACCCGCGGGCGTCGGCTCGTCCGAGGCTCGATCGAACGTCGGCCACGGCACCGGCGTCCCGTGCGGGGTGCCGCGCAGGCGGCGCAGGTTCTCGACGAAGCCCGCGACGTCGAATGTGTCGGGTTCGCCCTTGCGCGCCAGGTGTCCCGCCGCGCGGAGCCGCGCGTTGGACAGGTGGTAGCCGTCCATCGGCGCGATCTCGGCCGCCGGGCCGCCCACTTCGGTGACGAAGGTGTCGCGGAGCAGCACCGACAGCGTGGATTTGCCCGCGCCGGGCGGTCCGGCGATGCCGAGCAGGTACCGCCGCTCGGGATGTTCGGCCACTCGATCCAGCACCCGCCGCACCAGCCGATACAACGGAATCTCGATCACTACCGAGTACCCGTCATGCGACGAAGGCCCGTTCGATGATCGCGCCGGTGTCCACGCCGGTCGGCAGGGTGCCGAAGGCGATGCCCCAGTCGTCGCCGAGCCGGGTGGCGCAGAAGGCGTCCGCGACCGCGGGGTGACCGTGGCGGACCAGCTGCGCGCCCTGTAGGACCAGCGCCATCAGTTCCACGACGCGGCGGGCTCGGTATTCGATGTCGCTGAGATCGGCCAGTTCCTTGCCGACCTTGGCGATGGCGTCGTCCAGCCGCGCGTTCGCGCCCTTGGCCAGCGAGATCTCGTTGAAGTAGGCCTCGACGGTCTCCGGCTGACGGCCCATGGCGCGCAACGCGTCCAGCGCGGCCACATTGCCCGAGCCCTCCCAGATCGACATCAGCGGCGCCTCGCGATAGAGCCGCGGCATTCCCGACTCCTCGGCATATCCGTTGCCGCCCAAGCACTCCAGCGCCTCCGCGGAATGCGACGGCGCGCGCTTGCACACCCAGTACTTGGTGACCGCGAGGGCGATGCGGCGCAGCGCGGACTCGGCGGGATCGGAACTCGACCGGTCCGTGGCTCCGGCGAGGCGCATCATGACGGTGGTCGCGGCGTCGGACTCGATCACCAGGTCGGCGAGCACATTGCGCATGGCGGGCTGGTCGATCAGCTTGGCGCCGAATGCTTCTCGGTGCCTGGCGTGGTGCACGGCGTAGACGACGCCGGCCCGCATGTTGGTCGCGGAACCGATCACGCAGTCCAGGCGAGTCATGTTCACCATCTCGATGATGGTCTTCACGCCCGCGCCTTCCGCGCCGACCAGCCAGCCGGTGGCGTTCTCGTATTCGATCTCCGAGGAGGCGTTGGACTTGTTGCCCAGCTTGTCCTTGAGCCGTTGGATGCGAATGGGATTGCGCGTGCCGTCCGGCAGCACCCGGGGCAGCAGGAAGCAAGACAGACCAGCGGGCGCCTTGGCCAGTGTCAGGAACATGTCCGACATCGGCGCGGAGGTGAACCATTTGTGCCCGACGATGCGGTAGCTGCCGTCCGGCTGCGGCGTCGCCGTGGTGGTGTTGGCCCGCACGTCGGAGCCGCCCTGCTTCTCCGTCATCGACATGCCCGCGATCAGCCCGGCCTTGGTCGACGGTTCACGGAGGCCGAAATCGTAAGTGCGGGAGGCGAGCAGCGGTTCGTACTTCGCGGCGAGCTCGGGGTTGTTCCGGAGCGCGGGCACGATCGCGTAGGTCATCGAGATGGGACACATGTGTCCGGCGTCGGCGACGCCCCAGGTGTAGAACTTGGCGGCACGGGCGGTGTGCGCGCCCGGCCGGTCGTCGGTCCACGGCGAGCCGTGCAGACCGTGCTCGACCGCCACCCGCATCAGATCGTGCCAGTGCGGGTGGAATTCGACCTCGTCGACGCGATTGCCATAGCGGTCGTGGGTGTGCAGCACCGGCGGGTACTCGTTCGCCAGCCTGCCCCACTCCTGCGCCGCGAAATCGCCCGCGCGCCTGCCGAGTTCGCGCACCTCGTCCTCGGCCCAGCCCGCGCCCTCGCGGCGCAGGCCCTCCAGCAGCGCCGGGTTGCGCGCGGCGTCGAAGGGCACGATGTTCGGGACCTGGTTGAAGACCTCATGAGTCTGCATCGGACACTCCTGATCTCTCGGCGCTCACCGGCACGCCGAGGGCGCGGATGGCGAAGGTGACGAGTTGGGGAACAACGGATTCGGCGTGCGGCGCGGCGGCGAGCGGGCCGACGAGCACCTCGCCGATGGCGCCGACGAGGGCGGCGGCGCTGGTGCGCGGGTCCTGCGCGGGCAGTTCACCGGCCGCGACGCCGTCGGCCACCGCGGATTCGAAGGCTTCGGCAAAGGCGCGGCGGAAGCGCAGGCGCTCGGCGTCGACCACGGTGTCGACCGGCTCGACGAGCAGCACGTAGGCGAGCTTGGGGTTCTTCATCGCGCGCCCGGCGAAGGTCTCCACGGCCGCGGTCACCCGCTCCACCGCGGCGCCGGTTCGGGCGGCCTCGGTGACGGCGGCGACCTCCCTGGCGACGACGGTACGGAAGACCGCGGTCACCAGGTTCGCCTTGCCGTCGAAGTGCTTGTACACGGTTCCGGTGGCCACGCCCGCGCGGTTCGCGACCGCCGCCATCGACAGGCCCGCGAACCCGGCCTCGGAGAGGACCTTGGTCGCGGCCTGCACGATCAGCTGCTCTTGGGCGTCCAGGCGGGCCTGGACGGCAGGGGTCCTGCGGTACGCCACGAAAGAAGTGAATCATTGATTCACTTCTTCACACAAGGGCCCCGCCGTCGTATGGTCGAGGCGTGATCCATCCACACAGCACCGGCCCGCGACGCGGCGGGGCGGCAATCCGGAGGGGGCGTCGGTGAGCGTTCGCGTCGAGAAAAAAGGGCCCGTGACGACGGTGATCCTGCACCGGCCGCAGGCACGCAACGCGGTGGACGGTCCGACCGCCCACGCGCTGGCCGACGCCTTCCGCGAGTTCGACGCGGACCCCACCGCCGCGGTCGCGGTGTTCTGGGGCGAGGGCGGCACCTTCTGCGCGGGCGCCGACCTGAAGGCGCTCGGCACCGAACGGTCGAACCGCGCGGACGAGGACGGCGACGGGCCGATGGGCCCGACCAGGATGACCCTGTCCAAGCCGGTGATCGCCGCGATCTCCGGCTACGCCGTGGCGGGCGGGCTCGAGCTTGCGCTGTGGTGCGATCTGCGAGTCGCCGAGCAGGACAGCACCTTCGGCGTCTTCTGTCGCCGCTGGGGCGTGCCGCTCATCGACGGCGGCACGGTCCGGCTGCCGCGGATCATCGGCACCGGCCGCGCCATGGACCTGGTGCTGACCGGCCGCGCCGTCAGCGCACCGGAAGCGCTCCAGATAGGCCTGATCAACCGCGTCGTGCCGACCGGCGAGGCGCGCAACGCCGCCGAGGAACTCGCGGCCGAGCTCGCCGTACTGCCGCAGACGTGTTTGCGCTCGGACCGGATGTCGCTGCTCGAGCAGGACGGCATGGACGAGGACGCGGCCATCCGCAACGAATTCCGGCACGGACTCGCCGCGCTGGCCGACGGTGCGCTCGCGGGAGCCCAGCGGTTCGCCGCGGGCGCGGGACGGCACGGAGCCTCCGGCTGAGAATGGACCGCCTCGGCGTCGTCGACGAGATCTTCCTGCGCACCCACCGCGGGCTCGGCACCCCCATCGCCCTCCAGGGGCTGTGGCGGACCTCGGATCGCGTCGAACCCGCGCTCTTGCAACGGATTCACGACGCACTGCGCTCCGGGCCGTTGGGGCGCAGGGTGGTTCGTCCTCGTGTTCCCGGTGCGCGTCGCGGGTGGCGGGTGAACACCCGGGCCCACCCTCTGTTGTTCATCGATGATCCGCTTCCGACCTCCGCGTTGTTGCCGTGGGCGGGCGACCTCGGGGCGGAGCTCGATCCGGAGTTCGGGCCGGGTTGGCGTCTCGCCGCGGCCTGGCTCGCGGACGGGGGGTCGGTTGTCGTGCTGACGTGTTCGCATGCGCTCGCGGATGCGCGGGGGCTGGTGTACGCGGTGGATGTCGCGCTGCGCGAGGTTGGCGCTACCGCGGGGGCAGCTCAGGCTCGGACCGAGTCGACGCGTGCTGATCGACCGGAGGCCGAGGCCGTCCGCCACGCGACATCTCTCCCGGACACGGATCGGCTTGCCGATCGCGCTGCGGCGGAACCCAGTTCGCGGCGGTCAGGTGACGCGGCGGCTCGTGCTGCGGAATCGAGCACGGCCCGTTCGGCAGCTGCTCGCGAGTCCGATTGGGCGGACGCGCTCCGGCAGTGGTCGATCGTGGCGGGCGGCACGATTCGAGCACTGCGCCAAGGCATTCCGAAACGTCCCGTATCCAGCACACCGGTGCGTACGGGCGGGAGCGAACTGCGCGTGCACAGTGCGGTGGTGCAGTTCCGCGCCGCCGATTGGGACAGTGTGGCGAAGGCACACCGCGGCACCGCGAACAGCCTGTTCATCCAGCTGGTCGTGAACCTGTTGTGGGACATCGGCTTTCCCGACCCGACCATAGGAGCGAGCCTTCCCGTCGACACCCGCGACGAACCGCGGGTCGACAACGACCTGTCGATGACCGAGATCATCGTCGACCGCTCCGACACCCCCGCGACGCTGCGCGCGAAGGCCCGCGCCGCCTACGAGCGCCGGATGACCAGCCCCGGCGGCATGCCCGAGGAACTGCTCCAAGTGATCCCCGACCGCTGGGCCTACGCCCTGTCCAAAGGCGCGGGTGAACGAGACATCTTGTGCTCCAATATCGGAACGCTGCCCGATTCACTGCGCACGATCGGCGCGCACCCCTGCACCGGCGTCGCCGCCCGCGCCATCCACCCGCACCTCACCCCCGCCCGCTTCCCCCGCACCCGCTTGTCCGGCTACCTGTGCCGCACCGGAGACGACTACGTCCTCTCCCTGGTCGGCCTCGACCCAGCCATCCAATCCGGCACGGCCCTATGCGAACTCACCGTCGAAGCCGCAACCCGCCTCGGCCTCGACGGCTCACCCTGGTGATTCACTCGACGCACCCGGAACGGATCGCCCGGCAGCATTGAAGCCGCCCGGCATCGCAAGCGAATCGCCCGGCCTCCGCTTTCGCACGGCACCCCCAATCCCTCACCGCACGTACGAAACCCCCGATGCGCTCCGCTCGAGCACGTCGGGCGCCACCTGGATCCCGGCCGCCAGATCGGGGGAATCGATCGGTGCGCCCCACACCTGGCGCAGGGGCAGCACACCCGCCCACGTGGGGCTGTCCACATCCTCGGGGTCGTCGACCGGCCCGCCCGCGCGGACTTTGACCGAGGCCTCGGTCAGGTCGAGGGCCAGCACCATGGTCGCGGCGAGCTCCTTCTTGTTCGGCGGACGCACCCGGCTCCACGCGCCGGGCGCGGCGTGCTCGACGATGACCCGCAGGGCCTGCGTGCGCGCGTCGGGATCGGTCAGTTCGACCGCCCGCCCGTGCACCACCGCCGAGCGGTAGTTCATCGAGAAGTGCATGGCGGAGCGGGCGTAGACGATGCCGTCGACGTGGGTGACCGCGACGGAGATGTCGGAGGTCATGGCGGCGCGCATGTTGCCAGAACCGGTCGACCCGTGCAGGTAGAGGGTGTCGCCGTCGCGGCCGTACGCGGTCGGCAACACCACGGGACTGCCGCCGAGGAGGACGCCGAGGTGGCAGATCAGACCGGCGTCGAGCACGGCGTCGAGTTCGGCACGGTCGCTGCGGCCGCGTTCCTTCGACCGGGTCAGCGTGCTGCGCGGGGTCGGGGACAGGGGCGGGCGGGCGCTGATCGAATTGGTCATGAAGACAGCGTCGCGTGGGAAGTGGCATGCTGAAATAGCCAATTCAGTCTGATTCTCACAGTCCAATCCGAGGTTTCCGGATGCTCGACGAACTCCCGCTCACGCTCGACCGCGACGCGTCCGAACCGCTGTCGGTGCAGGTCGCCGACGGTCTGCGCGCCGCGGCGACCTCCGGTCTACTGCGGACCTCGGACCGGCTGCCGTCCTCTCGGGCATTGGCGCAACGACTCGGCGTGAGCCGGACGGTGATCGCCGCGGCCTACGACCAGCTGCACGCCGAAGGCTGGATCGCGGGCAAACGGGGTTCGGGCACCTACCTGACCACCGCTCCGGCCGCCGCGCCCGCCCATCACCGCGTCACCCTCGACGCCGCGGACGAAGGCCCCGGCTACGACCTCGGCCCCGGCGCGCCGTGCGTCGAGGCCATCGACCGAACGGCATGGCGTCGCGCCTGGCGCGCCGCCTCCGACCAGCCGCCGGTGGTGCGCAAAGACCGCGCGGGCGAACCGGAATACCGCGCGGCCGTGGCCGAACACCTGCTCCGCCATCGCGGATTGAGCGCGGGCAGCGACACCGTCGTATTGGCCACCGCCGGAACCAGTTCCGCCGTAGGCGAACTCGCCGCCGCGCTGCTGCGCCCCGGAGACGCCGTCGCCATGGAGGACCCTGGCTATCAGCGCGCGGCAGGCGCCTTTCTGGCCGCGGGAATCCGAGTGCTTCCGGTGCCGGTGGACGCCGAGGGTCTGCGGGTGGACGAACTGCCGCCCGATATCGAAGCGGTGTATTGCACACCGGCGCACCAGTTTCCGCTCGGTGCGCGAATGCCCGCAGCTCGTCGGGTTCAGCTCGTCGAGTTCGCCAGACGCACGGGCACATTCGTCATCGAGGACGACTACGACGGCGAATTGCGTTACGACACCGCACCGCTGCCGCTGCTCGCCGCGATGGCGCCCGACGTCGTCGTGCACCTCGGCACCACGAGCAAGATCCTTTCCCCGGTCCTCGGCGTCGGCTGGCTGGTCGCGGCGCCCTGGATCGCCGCGGCGGTGCTCGCGCATCGCGATCGCACCGGCACCTCGCCGAGCCCGGCGGGCCAACGCGTGCTCGTCGAACTCGCCGCGCACGGCGATCTCGCCAGGCACCTGCGCAGGCTCCGGCGCGCGCTCCCGCCGCGCCGGGAGCTCGTCGTCACCGAGCTGCGCCGCAGGAGTGCGACCGTGCTCGGCGACGACGCGGGTTCGCACGTCGTCGTGCCGCTGCCGACGGCGGAGGCCGAGCGACGCGCGGTCGCCACGGCCCGGGCGCGCGGCGTCGTCATCGACGGCCTGGCCCGGCATCACCTCTTCTCCCAGCACGACACGCGATCGGCGCCGCCGAGCACCTTCGGCATCGCCATCGGCTACGCGGCGCCGAGTTCGCGCGACCTCCACGCGGCCGTGCCGATCGTCGCCGACTGTCTCGCCGAAACACTGGCCAGCGGCAAATCGATCGGGCCCGCCGACAGGGCCTAGATCCGCCCCCTGACGACCGGATCACCCGCCGCTTCGCGATCCGGCCCGGCTCCGACCGCACCCGCGCCCGCCGGACCCGGTCGTAGCATGGTCCATGACCGCAACCGGTCGCTGCACGTCCTGCCGTATACCTCCGAGTATCGAAGTGGTGACTCATGACCGAACAGGACATCCTGGAACGCATCAAGCAACTGGTCGACGACGAGCACAAGCTGCGCTCCAAGGCGACCTCCGGCGAGGTGGACCCGGTGACCGAACGGCAGCGGCTGGCCGAGCTGGAGGTGATGCTCGACCAGTGCTGGGACCTGCTGCGGCAGCGCAGGGCCAGGATCGACGCGGGCGCCTCGCCCGACGAGGCGCAGGTCAGCTCGCCGCGCCAGGTCGAGGGCTATCTGCAGTGAGTTCCGAGCCGTCCGCCGAGTACGACGTCATCGTGATCGGCGGTGGGCCCGCGGGAGAGAACGCCGCCGCCTACGCCATCGCGGGCAGCGACCGCACCGCCGCCATCGTGGAGCGCGAACTGCTCGGCGGCGAGTGTTCCTATTGGGCCTGTATGCCGAGCAAAGCGCTGCTGCGCCCCGGGCATCTGCTCGCCGCCGCCCGCGCCTTGCCCGGCATCGATGCCCACGGCTTGGACGCCAAGGCAGTGCTCGCCCACCGCGACCGGATCGTGCACGACCACGACGACTCCGGCCAGGTCGAGTGGGCGGAAAGCAGCCGCATCGACGTGATCCGCGGCGCGGGGCGGCTCGCCGGAGAAAGGTTGGTCGAGATCGACGGCCGCACGCTGCGTGCCAGGCACGCGGTGGTGCTGGCGACCGGAACCCGAGCCCGCATCCCCGACGTGCCGGGCCTGCGCGATGCCCTGCCCTGGACCTCGCGCGACGCGACCAATCTGCACGAGATCCCGCAGCGCGTGGTGCTGGTCGGCGGCGGCGTGGTGGCTTGCGAGGCGGCGACCTGGCTCGCCGCGCTCGGCAGCGAGGTCACCGTGCTGGTGCGGGGCAAGGCGCTGCTCACCAATACCGAGCCGTTCGCGGGCGAGCGGGTCGCCGACGCATTCGCCGCTTCCGGTGTCCGGGTGCTGTTCGAGACCGAACCTGAGCGCGTCACACGCTCGGAGCCGAAGGACACCGGCGAGGGCCGGATCCACGGCGGCCCGGTCACCGTGTGGACGCGCGGCGCGCACACCGAAACGATCGAGGCCGACGAAATCGTGGTCGCGGCCGGGCGCGGACCCGCGACCGCGGAACTCGGGCTCGGGTCCGTCGGATTGGCGGACGGCTACGTCGAGGTGGACGACCACCTCTCGGCGCGCGACGTGCCAGGCCAGTGGCTGTACGCGGTGGGCGACGTGAATCACCGTGCGGCACTGACACATATGGGCAAGTACCAGGCCAGAGTCTGCGGTGACGTGATCGCCGCGCGCGCCGAGGACCGCCCGCTCGCCGGGGCGCGGTACGCCGCGACCGCCGACCACGAGCAGATCCCGCAGGTGGTGTTCACCGATCCCGAGGTCGCCTCGGTCGGCCTGACCGAAGCGGCGGCCCGGCGCGCGGGCTACGACGTGGACACCGTGGAGATCGACATCGCGGTCGCCGGCTCGACGCTGGCCCGCGAAAACTATTCCGGCCGAGCCAAGATCGTCATCGACACCGCCTTCGACACCCTGCTCGGCGCGACCTTCGTCGGACCCGAGATCGGCGAACTGCTGCACGCCGCCACCATCGCCGTCGTCGGCAAGGTCCCCCTCGACACCCTCTGGCACGCCGTACCCGCGTATCCCACGGTCAGCGAGGTCTGGCTGCGGTTACTGGAAGCCCGCCGCACATAGCTCTCACTCAACCGCACGCTGCTTCTTGTTCTGGAAAGCTGCGGCTACGAAAGCAGAATCAGCTGGTGGGAACTAGTCGAGCGAGGACAGCTCGAACGAGAACCTGATCCAGTTACCATCGATCAATGGTGGCGACGATCGACGTGAAGACCGCCGACGGTGTAGTCCGCGGTCGCCGGGGCCGCCGCGTGCTGCGCTGGCGCTCGGTGCCGTACGCGGCGCCGCCGGTGGAAGACCTGCGATTTCGCGCTCCGCAACCGGTGCGGCCCTGGTCCGGGGTGCGCATGGCGACCGAGTTCACCAACGCCTCCATGCAGCATCGGGCGGGTGCTCGTATCGGGCCGAGGACGTACCAGCCGACCAGCGAGGACTCCCTGACGCTGAATGTCGTCGCGCCCGCCACACCGTCCGCGGGTCCGCGACCGGTGCTGGTGTTCATCCACGGCGGCGGCTACGTGATCGGCACCTCGGCGCTGACGCTGTATTCCGGAGCGCGGCTCGCGCTGCACGGCGACGCGGTCGTCGTTTCGCTGAACTACCGGCTCGGCGCGTTCGGTTACGTCGACTTCAGCGCCTTCGGCACGCCGCAACGCCCCTTCGACGCCAATCTCGGTCTGCGCGATCAGGTCGCCGCGCTCGAATGGGTGCAGCGCAACATCGCCGAGTTCGGCGGCGACCCCGACAACGTCACCGTCTTCGGTGAATCCGCGGGCGCGCACGCCGTGCTCACGCTGCTCGCCACGCCCGCCGCGGGTGGACTCTTCCACCGCGGCATCGCCCAAAGTCCGCCCGCCGATTGGGCTTTGAACGCCGAGGACGCACAGATCTTCGCCCAGCGCTGCGTCGAAGCGCTCGGCGCCGATCCCGCCGACGTAGCCCGCGCCCTCACCGAGGCGCCCGCCAACGACATCCGCAGGGCCGTCGACCGCACCAGCGGCGCGGTGCTGCGGGAGCGGCCAGGGCTTTTCGCGATCTGCCCGGTAGTGGACGGGGATTACCTGCCGCGGTCCCCGGTCGACGCGATCACCGACGGCACCGCCCACCGGGTGCCGCTGATCATCGGCACCAATCGCGAGGAGGGCACGCTGTTCGCGCGCTTCGCCGACCACCTGCCCACCAACCCCACCCGCCTGCACGCGCTGTTCACCCGCGCCGGGGAGGGCGTCGAGGCTCGCGTCGCCGCAGCCTATCCGGGTTACCCACAGCCGCGTGTCGCCGTGCGGATGGGCGGTGACTACGTGTTCTGGCGGCCGTCGGTCACGGTGATGGAGGGACACAGCCGCTATGCGCCGACCTACGCCTACCGCTACGACTTCAACCCGCGCGCATTGCAACTCGCAGGCATCGGCGCCACCCACGCGACCGAACTGATCCCAGTCTTCGGCGTGGCCGACAGCCCGATCGGGCGCACCTTCACCGCGGCGGGTGGACGCCACGGCCTGCTCGCGGTGACCAAGCAGTTCCAGGACAACTGGATATCCTTCGCGCGCACCGGCGCGCCGCTGCCGTCCTGGCCCGCCTACACCGAAGACAGCCGAACCACACTGATCATCGACAACCCCACCCGGCTCGAGCACGACCCGGATCGCGCGAAACGCCTGGCCTGGCAGGGCATTCGAGTCCCGACCCTCACCTGACGGTTCACTTCAGCAACCGCGACATCCTGCGGTCGGCGAGCACCTTGCCGCCGGTCTGGCAGGTGGGGCAGTACTGGAAGGACCGCTCGGCGTAGGAGACCTCGCGAACGGTGTCACCGCAGACCGGACACGGCTGCCCGGTGCGCGCGTGTACCCGCATTCCGGAGCGCTTCTCGCCCTTGAGCCGCGCCGCGTCCTGTCCGACCGAGCGCTGGACCGCGTCGGTGAGCACGGTGCGCATCGCCTCGTACAGTTGCGCGGTCTTCTCGGCGGTGAGGGTCTTGGTGTTCGCGAACGGCGAGACCTTGGCGGTGTGCAGGATCTCGTCGGAGTAGGCGTTGCCGATACCGGCCAGCAGCGTCTGGTCGACGATGGCCGTCTTGATCCGCTGCGAGGTGCCGTGCAGGATCTCGCCGAACTGCGGCTCGGTGACCTCGAGCGCGTCGGGCCCGAGCCGCGCGATGCCGGGCACCATCTTCGGATCCTCGACGATGTAGACCGCGAGCCGCTTCTTGGTCCCCGCCTCGGTCAAGTCGAAGGCGGGCGTCGCGCCCTCCGGCGTGAAGAAGTGCACCCGCAGCGCCAACGGGCTCTTGCCGCCCGGTTTGGGCGGGGTCGGGCTCGGCTCATCGATCCAGCGCAGCCAGCCGCCGCGGGACAGATGGGTGATCAGCCAGAGTCCCGAGCAGTCCATGCCGAGGAACTTGCCCCAGCGGCCCGCGCCCGTGACGTCCTGTCCGGACAGCGCCGTCACGGGCGGGTCGAACGTCTTGACCGCGCTCAACGCGGCCACGTCGACACGCCCCACCACCGCGCCGACCGCGTGTTCCCGCAGGAACTGCGCCAACGCCTCTACTTCCGGCAGCTCGGGCACGCGTCCCAGGGTACTGAAGAGCACCGACAGGTCCGGGCCGAACGATCAGCCGCGACGCAACAGGTAGATGTCCATGATCCAGCCCTTCTCGGCGCGCAGCGCGGCCCGCCGTTCCAGGATCTCGTCCTGGACCGCGCGCAGCGGTCCCGCGACGAGCGTCTCGTCCGGCATGCCGAGGTAGGCGCCCCACCAGATGTGCACGTCGTCGCCGGGCAGCTCGGTGAAGGAGCACTCACCGTCGAGCATGACCAGCGTCGAGCCGGATCCGAGCCCCTCCTCGCGCAGGCGTCGGCCGGTGGTGACGTGCACCGGTTCGCCGATGCGGTGCAGCACCATGCGGTGCCGCGCGGCCAGCGCCTGCGCACTGGTCACGCCGGGGATCACCTCGTAGTCGAAGGTGGTCCGCCCGCTGTCCAGCACCAGCTCCACCATGCGCAGGGTGCTGTCGTAGAGCGAGGGATCGCCCCACACCAGAATCCCGCCGACGCCTTCCTCCGCCGCGAAAGCCTCCGCGAGCAGGGTGGCCCTGCGCTCGTGCCAGTCCGCGACGACGCCGCGGTAGTCGGACGGATCGCGATCGCGCGGCGGATCGGTGATCTCCACGACCCGGTACGGCCGCTCGACGTGCTCGGCCAGGATCGCGGTCCGCACGTCGAGCAGCTCCTGTTTCTCGACGCCCTTCGCGATCAAGAAGAACGTGTCGACCTGCCGCATGGCCTTGATCGCCTGCATCGTCACCTGATCCGGGTCGCCCGCACCGATGCCGATCACGAAGAGCTTGCGCATGCGCGAAAGCTTGCCAGCACCCCGCCCCGACGCCGCGAGCCGCACCGCGTCCGCGCACCACTACAGCCGGTCGGTCCCACCGACCCGGACAAGTAAGCTTGCCAACCGTGGCGACGGATACGCAGTACGAGGACTTGCTCCGCCTGGTGTTGGAGACCGGGACCGCGAAGGCGGATCGCACCGGCACCGGCACCCGCAGCGTGTTCGGCCATCAGCTGCGCTACGACCTCGGGGCGGGCTTCCCGCTGATCACCACGAAGAAGGTGCACCTCAAGTCGATCGTGTACGAACTGCTGTGGTTCCTGCGCGGCGATTCGAACGTCGGCTGGCTGCGCGAGCACGGCGTGACGATCTGGGACGAGTGGGCCGACCCGCAGGGCGAGCTCGGCCCCGTCTACGGCGTGCAGTGGCGCTCCTGGCCGACCCCGGACGGCGCGCACATCGACCAGATCGGCCAGGTGCTCGACACCCTGCGCACCGATCCGGATTCGCGCCGCATCATCGTCTCCGCGTGGAACGTCGCCGAGCTGGACAAGATGGCGCTGGCCCCCTGCCACGCGTTCTTCCAGTTCTACGTCGCCGACGGGAAACTCTCCTGCCAGCTGTACCAGCGCAGCGCGGACCTGTTCCTCGGCGTGCCGTTCAACATCGCGAGCTACGCGCTGCTCACCCACATGGTGGCCCAGCAGACCGGGCTCGAACCCGGCGACTTCATCTGGACCGGCGGCGACTGCCACATCTACGACAACCACGTCGAGCAGGTCGCCGAGCAGTTGCGCCGCGAGCCGTATCCGTTCCCCCAGCTTCGCCTGCGCCGCGCGGCGAGCCTGTTCGACTACACCTACGAGGACATCGAAGTGGTTGGCTACCAACATCATCCGGCCATCAAGGCGCCGGTGGCGGTGTGAGTACGGCCGTGCGCACCCGCACCATCGGCCTGATCTGGGCACAGACTCCCGACGGCGTGATCGGCTTCGAGAACACCATCCCCTGGCGCGTGCCCGAGGACATGGCCAACTTCCGCACCGTGACCTGGGGCCACCCGGTGATCATGGGCAGGCGCACGTGGGATTCGCTGCCGCCCAAGTTCCGCCCGCTGGCCGGGCGACGCAACATCGTGGTGACCAGGCAGCCGCACTGGTCCGCGCCGGGCGTCGAACGCGCGGGCTCGCTGGCCGAGGCGCTCGAGCTCTCCGCGCCGGATCCGGTGTGGATCGCGGGCGGCGGCGAAATCTACCGCGCTGCCATGGATTTCGCGACCGAACTGCTGGTGACCGAGGTGGAGATCAGCGTCCAGGGCGACGCGCACGCTCCCGCCATCGGTCCCGAATGGCACGCCGACGAGCCGGAGGAATGGCGCACGTCCACCACCGGCCTGCGCTACCGCATCCGCAGGTACCTGCGCCGCACCGCCGGCTGACCGCCGCAACACGCCGCCTACCGGGGAGGCCGGGCAAACCCGGCACGCGGGCGGCCCCGGTCGGGCATACTCCAGGTAAGCGGCGGTGCGGACCATCGTTCGCCCGAGCGCTCAGAGCCGGTGACACCAGCCCTGCACCGGCGGATGTGACGCGAAAGGCAGTCCATGGACAAGAAATCCCTGACCGCGGTCGCTCGACAGCAATTGAAATTGGCCGCAACTGCCACCAGCGGGCGCAGCTCGCAGACCATCTACGGCGGCCACGCCCATACGCTGCGCCAGACCGTCGTCGGCCTCACGGCGGGCCAGAGCCTGGCCGAACACGACAACGCGGGCGACGCCACCCTGCTGGTGCTCACCGGCACCCTCACCCTGATCAGCGGCGCGAACGAATGGAAGGGCTCGGCGGGCGACCTGCTCGTCGTCCCGAAGGCGCGGCACAGCGTGAAGGCGGTCGACGACGTCGCGTTCCTGCTGACTGTCGCGAAGTGAGCGAGCGCCATCCGGTCCGGGTCTCGACGGACCCGGTCGGACGGCACCACTACTCTGTTGATCATGGGTGAGCCGCAGCCGATCCTCGAACCGCTCACACCGGCCGCGATCTTCCTCGTCGCCACCATCGACGAGGGTGGCGAAGCGACGGTGCGCGAGCTGCTCGCCGATATGCCCGGTTTGCGCCGTTCGGTCGGTTTCCGGCTGCCCGGCGCCGGGTTGAGCTGTGTCACCTCGATCGGCTCGGACGCGTGGGATCGCCTGTTCGCCGGGCCGCGTCCGGCCGAGCTGCATCCGCTGCGCGAGTTCGTCGGCGAACACCATCGGGCGCCGTCGACGCCGGGCGATCTGCTGTTCCACATCAGGTCCGAGGTGCACGACGCCTGCTTCGAGCTGGCCATGGTGATCGGCGACCGGCTCGCAGGCGCGGCGACCATCGTCGACGAGACCGTCGGCTTCCGGTATTTCGAGCAGCGCGATCTGCTCGGTTTCGTGGACGGCACCGAGAATCCCGAGGGCACGGCCGCGATCGGCGCCGCGCTGGTCGGCGACGAGGATCTCGAATTCGCCGGTGGCAGTTACGTTGTGGTGCAGAAATATCTGCATCCGCTGGACGAGTGGCGCGCGCTGACGGTCGAGCAGCAGGAGAAGATCATCGGCCGCACCAAGCTGGACGATTTCGAGCTCTCCGACGAGGACAAGCCCGCCGATTCGCACGTCGCGGTGAACACCGTGGTCGACGCGGACGGCACCGAACGCCAGATCGTGCGCGCCAACATGCCCTTCGGCAGCGTGCGCGAGGGCCAGTTCGGCACCTACTACATCGCCTACGCGGCCACCCCGAGCGTCACCGAGACCATGCTCTCGCGGATGTTCGAGGGCACCGAAGAAGCGGCCTACGACCGGATTCTGGATTTCTCGGTCGCGGTCACCGGCACGCTGTTCTTCGCGCCGCCGCTGGACTTCTTCGACGAGCTGCCGCCGCCACCGGACGCGGAGACCAGCGCGGAATCTCTGCCGCGCAACGACGTTGATATGTCCGCCGTGGCGGGCGACGGCTCACTCGGTATCGGCACGTTGAAAAGGAGCACCCCGTGAACAACCTCCATCGCGAACTCGCGCCGATCACCTCCGAGGCATGGACGGCGATCGAGGAAGAGGCGACCCGCACCTTCAAGCGGCACATCGCGGGCCGCCGGGTGGTCGACGTGTCCGGCCCGCACGGCACCGACTACTCCGCCGTCGGCCTCGGCCGCACCACCCCGATCGCCGCGCCGGACGAGGGCGTGCAGGCGCGCCAGCGCGTCGTCGCGCCGCTGGTGGAGCTCCGGGTGCCGTTCACGCTCTCCCGCGAGGAACTCGACAACGTCGAGCGCGGCGCCAAGGACACCGATCTGGATCCGGTCAAGGAGGCCGCGCGGCGCATCGCCTTCGCCGAGGACCGCGCCATCTTCGAGGGCTACGCCGGGGCGAGCATCACCGGTATCCGCGCGAGCTCGTCGAACGAGCCGATCCAGCTGCCCGAGGATCCGCGCCTGGTCCCGGAGGCCGTCGCCCAGGCGCTGAGCGCGCTGCGCCTGGCCGGTGTCGACGGACCGTACTCGGTGCTGCTGAGCGCCGACCTGTACACCGCCGTGAGCGAGACCTCCGACCACGGGCACATGATCCGCACCCACATCGAGCGCCTGATTCCCGAGGGCGAGATCATCTGGGCCCCGGCCATCGACGGCGCGTTCGTGCTGACCACCCGCGGCGGCGACTTCGACCTGAGCCTCGGCCAGGACCTGTCCATCGGCTACCTCTCGCACGACGCCGAGTCGGTGCGCCTGTACTTCCAGCAGAGCCTGCAATTCCTGGTCCACACCGCAGAAGCGGCAGTCGCCCTACGCGCCTGACACCCCCACCCCACCACCTCCGGGGTCCTGCCACAGAAGTTCCACACGGTCCACATAGGCACCAGCTATGTGAACCGTGTGGTACCCGTGTGGCAAGGGCGCAACGTCGGCCGCGGGGAAGGCCGGTGGTGCGGCGGGTACGGTGAGCCCGTAGTTGCGAGGAGGTGCGACGGTATGACGATGGTGCGCGCGGGTGTGGTCCCGACTCGGCGAGCGATGCTCTACGGCATGTTCGGCATCGCGGTGACCGTCCTCGTATGCGCGGCGATCGTCACCGGTTTCGGACTGAATCGCGTGTTCACCGGCCTGCTCGCGGGCGCGGTCGCGGGTATCGGGCTCCTGGTGGCGCTCTTCGGGCGCGACGCGATCGTGCTCACCGAGGGCGCCATCTATCGCCGCACGCCGTGGGCGGAGTCGAGCATCGATTGGGACCGGGTGGTCGCGGGCCGCTTCACGCTGGACGAGCGGGCGCGCTGGTCGCTCGCGCTCGATCTGTCGGGCGGCGACGAGCGGCACGGCGAGCTGGTGCTGTTGTCCATCCCGCCGGTGGTCCGGCCGGTCTCCGGCGCGTACGACCTGCGCAAACGCGATCAGGTCAAGCAGATCCGGGAGATGTTGCGCCACAAGCGGGTACCGGTGACCGTGTTGCCGGAGATCGCCGGTGCGCTCAACGCGCACTGGAAGATCGCGCCGCCGACGCGCTGAATCGCCCGGGACGAACTGTTCTCCGCCGTGGCGCCGAACACGGATGACGAGCACCGCCCGCGTCGTATACGTTGACTGCTGTGTCGATGATGAAGGGCGCCAATGTTGCGGTGCCGATGTCCGCGGTCCGCATCGAGCTGGGGTGGCAGTCGGGTCCTGGAATCCCGGACGCGGATGCCTCGGCCCTGTTGCTGGTCGGCGGTAAGGTCCGCTCCGACAACGACTTCGTTTTCTACAACCAGCCGCTGCACCCGTCGGGCGCCGTCCGGCACGAGGGCAAACAGCAGGGCCCGACGGTGCTCGACGTGCTGTCGGTGCAGCTGGCGCAGGTCGAACCGCAGGTCGAGACCGTTGTCATCGCGGCGTCCTCCGACGGCGGCACCTTCGGCCAGTTCCAGGGTCTCTACGTGCGGGTGCTGGACGCCGCGAACGGCGCCGAGGTGGCGCGCTTCGACAGCACCGGCGCCACCACCGAGACGGCGTTCGTGCTCGGCGAGCTGTACCGCCGACAGGGCGCGTGGAAGTTCCGCGCGGTGGGTCAGGGTTATGCCTCCGGGTTGGCGGGACTGGCCACCGATTTCGGCATCTCCGTCGACGACGATCCGGCGCCCGCGGCCCAGCAGTCCGCGCCGCCCGCCCAGCAGACCCCGCCGCCCTCGCCGGCCCAGCAGACCCCGCCGCCCTCGCCGGCCCAGCAGTTCGCGCCGCCGCCGCAGCAATACGCGCCGCCCCAGCAGCAGCCGTACGCTCCGCCGCAGCAGCAGTACGCACCGCCGCCGCAGCCGCAATACGCTCCGCCGCCACCGCAATTCGCGCAGCAGCAGTACGCACCGCCCCCGCCCCCGCCCCAGCCGCAGTACGCACCGCCGCCACCGCAGCAGCAGTACGCGCCCCCGCCGCCTCCGCAGGGCGGTGGCGCGCCGGTGAACATGAGCAAGATCTCGCTCACCAAGGAAGCGCCCTCGGTCTCGCTGACCAAGCAGGGTGCCACCGGCGGCACCATGCGGGTGAACCTGAACTGGACCAGCCAATCCCACCGCGGCGGCGGCCTGTTCGGCAGGCGGCGCGGCAGCGGCGGACTGGATCTGGACCTCAGCTGCTTCTTCGAGCTGGCCGACGGCCGCATCGGTTCGGTGCGCGCACTGGACCGCTCGTTCGGCGCGCTGGACCGCCCGCCGTTCATCCGGCTGGATCAGGACGACCGCACGGGCGGCAGCGCCACCGGCGAGAACCTGGACATCAACCTGGATTTCACCGCGCAGTTCCGTCGTATTCTGGTGTTCACCTCGATCTACGAGGGCGCCAACGATTTCCGCGGCGTCCAAGCCACCGCGACGCTGTACCCGTTGAACTGCCCGCCGATCGAGATGACACTCGACGGCTGCATGGACGACTCGCGGGACGCGGTGCTCGCGCACATCGAGAACATCAACGGCGAGCTGGTGGTCCGCCGCGAGGGCACCTTCATCCGGCCGCCCGCGGGCAGGCCCGGCGCGGGTGTCATGGAGATCGCGCGAATGTACAACTGGGACTTCGGTTTCAAGGCGGGTCGCGGCAAGGGCTGACCCGCCCGTCTCAGTGCACGGCGAGGCGTTCCAGCAGGACGGCCGCGTCGTCGCGCGCCTCCTCCAGGTCCCCGTTCCAGCCGAGCATGCGCAGCGCGGCGTCCGGAATGGTCTGCTCGGCGTAGGCGGGCGCGCTGCCCTCGTCGGACCGGATGCTGATCACCGTCTCCACGAGCCGGAACGGCAGGACCTCCGCGCCCGGAATCCCCGCCGCGCCCGCGCCTTCGATCACGGCCTCGGCCAGTGTCTCGTAGTGCCCGCGTAATTCGTCGCGACGAAGGCGGAACGCCGCGAAGCGCTTGGTGCGCAGCTCGGGAAGCAGGTACAGCGCACCGAGATTCCAGCGCGCCGCGCAGAGCTGGCGCACGTCGTACCAGGCCAGCGCGTAGAGCCGGGTCGGCGCGGGTTCCGCTTCGGCGCGCAGCCGCTCGGCGAGTTCCAGTGGCGTGGCGATGGTTTCGGTGAGCAGTGCGTCGAGGATGTCGTCTTTGGCGGCGAAATGGTGGTACAGCGAGGCCTGGCGGATGCCGACGGCGTCGGCCACCGCCCTCGTGGACGTATTGGCGTAGCCCTTGGTGGTGAACAGTTCGCCTGCCGCGTCCAGGATTTCGGCGCGCGGCGTATGGCCGCGACGGGGTCGCTGTTCCAGACGGGGACGGCCGGGACCGGGGTTTGCCACGTGCCCATTCTGGCACTGACGACCGACAGCGGCGGTCGGGCCGTCTGCGGCCGTCACCCGACGGAGAGGTTTCTGTCACTTGATAGAAACTCGGGCAACGCAGAAGTTACCAGCGTTGCCGCAAGCGATACACGGCGGACACCGAAATCGCGATCGTGAGCGCAAAACTGTCATGCGATAGGTATTGGCCGCACGCCGAAGGACCCCGCCCATGGCCACAACAGTCGTTCCGCCCCCATCCTCCGACGCCAACGTCGACAGCGCAGACCTCGCCAGTTTCGGCTATCGGCCGGTGCTGCACCGCAAACTGGGCCGCTACGCCTCGTTCGCGGCGGGCTTCTCGTTCGTCTCGATCCTCACCACGATCTTCCAGTTCTTCGGCTTCGGCTATTCGTTCGGCGGCGCCGCCTTCTTCTGGACTTGGCCGATCGTCTTCGCCGGACAGTTCCTGGTCGCACTGAACTTCGCCGAACTGGCCGCCCGCTACCCGCTCTCCGGCTGTATCTACCAGTGGTCGCGGCGGCTGGGCGGCGAGCTCGTCGGCTGGTTCGCGGGCTGGATGATGGTCATCGCACAGATCGTCACCGCTGCTGCGGCCGCCATCGCGCTACAGGTGGTGCTGCCGACGATCTGGAGCGGTTTCCAGATCGTCGGTGAGGACACCGCGCTCACCTCCGCGTCGGGCGCGACCAACGCGGTGCTGCTCGGCAGCGTCCTGCTCGTCGTCACCACGACGATCAACGTCATCGGCATCGATTTGATGGCGAAGATCAACTCCATCGGCGTCACCATCGAGATCGTCGGCATCGCCGCGATCATCGGCCTGTTCTTCGTGAACAGCGAGCGCGGACCCGGCGTCGTGTTGCAGACCGATCAGGCCGCGCCGGGGCCGTACTGGGCCGCGTTCCTGGTCTCCGGTCTGATGGCCGCCTACGTGATGGTCGGATTCGATTCCGCCGGTGAGCTTTCCGAGGAGACGAAGAACCCGCGCCGGGTCGCTCCGCGCACCATCCTGACCGCGCTGTCGGTGTCCGCGCTCGGCGGCGGGCTCATGCTGCTCGGCGCGCTGATGGCTGCCCCGAGCCTGACCGACGGCGCGCTGGCCACCGAGGGTCTCGCCTACGTGCTCACCTCGAAGCTGGACAGCCCGGCGGGCAAGGTCCTGCTCGGCTGCGTCGCCATCGCGATCATGGTGTGCACCTTGGCGATTCAGACCGCGGGCTCACGGTTGATGTTCTCCATGGCCCGCGACGGCAAACTGCCCTTCGCCCGGCGGCTCGCCGCGGTGCATCCCCGGTACGGCACGCCCGTGCTGCCGGCCGTGGTGATCGGCCTGCTCGGTATCGCCCTGCTGATGGTCAATCTCGGCAACGCCGCGATCTTCGCGACCCTCGCCAGCGTCTGCATCGTCTCGCTGTACGTGGCCTATCTGCTGGTCACTGTTCCGCTGCTGATCCGGCGGCTGAAGGGCTGGGGGCGCACCGTGGAGGCCACCGACGAATCGCTGTTCAGCTTGGGCCGCTTCGGCATTCCGATCAACGCGCTCGCGGTGGTGTGGGGCGTCGCCATGGCGATCAATCTGGCCTGGCCGCGCGCCGAGGTCTACACGCCGCACGGTGGTGGCTGGTGGATGCTCTGGGCCGCACCGCTGTTCGTGCTCACGGTGGCGGCAGTCGGCGCGGTTGTGCACCGGTTCGTCGTCGCCGTTCCGCGCGCCGAGACGAGCGGCGAACCCGCCGTCCAACCGGCCTGACCACATCCATGCCGTGCGCGGCGGTTCTGCCGACCGCCGCGCACGGATCACTCGAAAAGGGAACACCATGACCGAGTCCCCCACGGGAACCGCTTCCACCGAGGCCGCGCGCTCCCACGCCCGCGCCCAAGCCGCGGCCGCGACTCTCGCGGCCCCGGACCTTCCCTCCGACGTGCCGTCCGCCAAGGTCACTTGGTCGCAACGCATTCCGCCGAGCGGCTACGCCAATGTCGTTCTGGGTCGAGGCACCCGCGTCCGGCTGAGCGACCCGGCCGGATCCGCCTGCGCCCACATGCTTCTGCTCCGCGCCGATGCGCCGTGGGAGCGGCTGAACGTGGCCGACACCGTGAAAGTGCCGTGGCAGGCGTATCTTTCGACGGGTCACCCGCTGCTCACCGATCAGGGCCGAGTGCTGGCCACCGTGCTGGCCGACAATTCCGGACACCACGACACGCTCTGCGGACCCACCCCCGAAGCCCGCGGGCTGCTGCGTCTCGCGGGGGCCAAACAAGGCTTGGCGGCACGCGATATCGCGCCGAGCGTCTCGTTCTTCCGCGGCGTCCGGGTGGCGGCCGACGGCGCGCTCGTCGCCACCGGCAGCGCGGCCGCCGGATCGTCGGTTGATCTGCTCGTCCACCTGCCCGCGGTGCTGCTGGTGGCCAATGCCGCGCACCCGCTCGACGAGCGCGCCACCACCGATCTCGATGTCGTCGCCTGGTCCGCGCCCGAGGATCTGGTCACGACCCACAACAGCGACCCGGAATACCTACGGGCCGTGCAGAACACCGAAGCGGCCTGGACGGCCATGACCCTGGAGGCGACGGCATGACCTCGACCCTGTCCCGCGCCATCGTGCTCGACGAGACCGTGCCCGCCTGCGCGCCGTGGTCGACGATCGTCCGTGCGGGCGATCAGTGGGAGATCATCGATCTGCACGGCAATCAGGCGGTCGACTGCCTGCTCTACTCCGCCGCCGACCACGCCGACCGCTACAGCGCCCAGGCCACCATCGTCGCCCAGCGCAACATCTTCCTGACCACCGGCAGCGTCCTGTTGACCGACGCGGGCACCTCGCTGATGACGGTGCTCGCCGACGAGGTCGGCAACCACGACACCATCGCGGGCGCGTGCTCACGGGAATCCAACACCCTCCGCTACGGGCACCACACCCGCCACCAGCACGCCTGCGTGGAGAACTTCCTCGCCGAGGCGATGAAATGGGGTCTGGGCAAACGAGATCTCGTCTCGAACATCAACTGGTTCATGAACGTCCCGGTGGAGCCGGACGGAACTCTCGGCATCGTGGACGGGTTGTCGGCTCCCGGCAAGAAGGTCACCCTGCGGGCCGAGGTCGACACGCTCGTGCTGGTCTCCAACTGTCCGCAAATCAACAACCCCTGCAACGGCTTCGACCCGACGCCCGTGCGCATGGTGGTCACGCGATGACGGTCGTCGAGGCGCCCGCCCGCACGCCGGAAGCCGACATCACCGACGCTGTGCGCGCGCGCGTCGAAGTGCTGCGGCCGGGAACGCTCGTCACCGTGCAGGATTGGCCGGGTCGTGTCGGCTACTGGCACGTCGGCGTTCCGCCATCCGGCCCGATGGACGACCTCTCCTTCCGGCTGGGCAACCGGGTGCTCGGCAATCCCGAGGGTGCGGCGGGGTTGGAATGCACGCTCGCCGGTCCCGCGCTGCGATTCGCCACCGCCACGTGGGTGTGCGTGACGGGCGCGCCCGCAGAGGTGACGGTGGACGGCGTGCCGGTCGAGCAGTGGCGGACGGTGCGGGTGCCGGACGGCGGCGTGCTGGAGGTCGGCGCGATTCACGGGCCGGGAATGCGGACCTATGTGCTGCTCTCCGGCGGCATCGACTTGCCCGAATACCTCGGGAGCGTCGCGACTTTCACGCTCGGGCGATTCGGGGGCAGCACGGGTACCGCCCTGCGCGCAAGAGAAGTGCTGCGCCTGGGGGCATCCCATGCTCCCCTCGCCACCGCTGTCCCGGCCGACGACCGACCGGTGCTGGCCAGGCGCTGGGAACTAGCAGTCACGGAAGGACCGCACGGCGCACCGGAGTTCTTCACCCGCGCCGACTTCGACACCATCATCGGCACCGACTACGAAGTGCACTTCAACTCCGATCGCACCGGCGTGCGGCTGATCGGACCCAAGCCGGAGTGGGCACGCACCGACGGCGGCGAAGCGGGTCTGCACCCGTCCAATATCCACGACACGCCCTATTCCGTTGGCGCACTGGATTTCACCGGCGACACACCGATCCTGCTCGGTCCCGACGGTCCGAGCCTCGGCGGTTTCGTCTGCCCGGTCACGGTGGTCGCGGCGGATCGGTGGAAGCTGGGCCAGCTCTGTCCCGGCGACGCGGTGCGGTTCGTGCCGGTGCGCCGCGAACACGCCGCGTCGCTGCGCGATCTCGGTCCCGGTAGACGGGCTTCGTGGCCTTCGGTGCTCTCCCCCGGTGGTGACGGCGACGACGGCGTGCTGCGCCGCGCCGAAGCGGACGGCGAGACCGGGGTGACGTATCGCCGCGCGGGCGACGACGGTGTGCTCGTCGAATATGGCGCGATGGCATTGGATCTCGGCCTGCGCGCCCGTGTGCACGCGCTGCACCAGCACCTGCTCGCGGCGGATCCGCGCGGGGTGGTCGAGCTGACCCCCGGTGTGCGGTCCTTGCAGATTCGCGTCGATCCGCACGTCCTGCCCGTGCCGAAGCTGTTGGATCTGCTCGCCGAGGCCGAGCGGGAGTTACCCGCCGTCGCGGAGCTCGTGGTGCCGAGCCGTACTGTGCACTTGCCGCTGTCCTGGGACGACCCCTCGACCAGGGAGGCGATCACCCGCTACATGCACGGTGTGCGCGCCGACGCCCCGTGGTGCCCGTGGAACATCGAATTCATCCGCCGCATGAACGGACTGGCCACGGTCGAGGACGTCTACGACACCGTCTTCGGCGCGCAGTACCTGGTGCTCGGTCTCGGCGATGTGTACCTCGGCGCGCCGGTGGCCACCCCGATTGATCCGCGCCACCGCTTGGTGACCACCAAGTACAACCCGGCCCGCACCTGGACGCCGGAGAACGCGGTCGGAATCGGCGGCGCCTACCTGTGCGTCTACGGCATGGAAGGGCCGGGCGGCTACCAGTTCGTCGGCCGCACGACCCAGGTGTGGAACCACGCCGCCACCGAGACGCCTTGGCTGTTGCGCTATTTCGACCGCATCAGCTGGTATCCGGTGAGCGCGGAAGAATTGCTCGACATGCGAGCCGATTTCGCCGCAGGCGAGGTGGAGGTGCGTGCGGAGGACGGCGAGTTCCGGCTCGCGGAGTACCGCGCGTTCCTCGCCGACAACGCGGCCGCCATCGACCGATTCCGCGCGACGCAAGCGGAAGCCTTTGCCGCCGAGCGGGAATCGTGGCGGGCGGCGGGTGAGCTCAGCGCCGAGTGAATCGGTTACCAGCCGAGCAACTCGGCCATGTCGATCCATTCGTCGCCCCAGCGCTGTTCGATCTCGCGGCGCTGGGCCTCGGATTGCTCGGGTGACCAGCCGCAGCGCCGCCAGAAGGCCTCTCGATGTTCCTGCGTCATCCGCAACGGTTCGGTCATGGCGATCGCTCCTGCTCACCGCGGTCCTGCGCTTCCGAGTGTGCGCCTGAATCGGCTCTGCTGGAAACCGTTTCGCCGATCTCGGGTGCGTCCGCCGATAGTCCGCACATGGCCCGCCTTGTTCCGGAAGTGATAGACCGGAACAAGGCGCGGTCGTGGACTTTCAGCGCAGCTCGCGGAAGAACGCGCGGACGTCGTCGGTGAGCAGCTCCGGTTCCTCCAGCGCGGCGAAGTGCCCGCCGCGGTCGACGTCGGTCCAGCGGGTGATGGTGTTCTCCCGCTCGTCGTAGCGCCGGATCGCGACGTCGTGGGCGAATACGATGACGCCGGTCGGCACGCCGGAGTTCACCTTCGGGGCGCCCCACGGTGCGTCCTGTGCGTAGCCCACGTACGCCGCGGAACCCGCTGTGCCGGTGAGCCAGTACAGCATCGCATTGGTCAGCAGGCGATCCCGGTCGATGATCTTGTCCGGCTCCACCGCCCGCGGGTACGTCCACTCGCGGAATTTGTCCATGATCCAAGCCAATTGGCCGACCGGCGAATCCGTGAGTCCGTAGGCGAGCGCCTGCGGACGGGTGGACTGGATCGCGATGTAGCCGAATTCCTCGTTCATGAACGCCTCGATCCGGCGGATCCGATCACGCTCCAGGTCGGTCAGCTCGGCGAACTCCTTCTCCGACAGCGGCAGCTGAGGGAAACCGCCCAGCCCGCCATTGGTGTGCACGCCGATCACCCGATCCGGCGCGACCCGTCCGACCTCGGGGCTGACCGCCGCGCCGATGTCGCCGCCCTGCACGCCGTAGCGGTCGTAGCCGAGCCGCCGCATCAGTTCCGCCCAGGCTCGGGCGATGCGTTCGATGGTCCAACCGGATTCGCGCACCGGCCCGGAGAATCCGAATCCCGGCAGCGCGGGAACGACGACGTGGAACGCGTCGGCGGGATCGCCGCCGTGCGCCCTCGGGTCGGTCAACGGGCCGATCAGATCGAGGAATTCGACCACCGAACCGGGCCAGCCGTGCGTGAGCAGCAAGGGAAGCGCGTCCGGCTCCGGCGAACGGACGTGCAGGAAATGGATGGTCTGTCCGTCGATCTCGGTACGGAACTGCGGATGCGCGTTGATTTCGCGCTCGGCGGACCGCCAGTCGTAGGCGGTGCGCCAGTACTCGACCAGCGAGCGCAGCCAGGCGGTGGGTACGCCGGTATCCCAGTCGTCGCCGGGCAGCGGATCGGGCCAGCGCACCGCGTCGAGCCGTCGGTGCAGGTCGTCGAGTTGCCGCTGCGGGATGTCGATGCGGAATTCGGTGATCTCGAAGGTCATGAGAACGACGATATGCGGCACCTAGGACAATCCTGGCCCTAGGTTTCGGGCAGACTTCTCGGCATGTTGGAAACCTCCGCCCGCCTGCTGCGCCTGCTCTCTTTGCTGCAAACTCCGCGCGACTGGACCGGAGCCGAACTGGCCGAGCGTCTCGAGGTGGACGTGCGCACCGTCCGCCGCGACATCGACAAGCTGCGCACGCTCGGCTATCCGGTGCAGGCCAGCGCCGGGGTGGCGGGCTATCGGCTCGGGGCGGGCGCGAAGCTGCCGCCGCTGCTGCTGGACGACGACGAGGCGGTGGCCGTCGCGATCGGTCTGCGCACCGCGGCGGGTGGGACCGTCGCCGGGATCGAGGACAGCTCGCTGCGCGCGCTCACCAAGCTCGAGCAGGTACTGCCTTCGCGGTTGCGGCACCGCGTGCAGCTGCTGCACTCGGTGACGGTCACCGTTCCCGCGGCGGGCGCCACGGTCGACCCGGACGTGCTCACCGCCGTCGCCGCCGCCATCCGCGACCAGCACCGCCTACGCTTCGACTACCGAAACCACCGGGGCGACAGCACTTCACGTACCACCGAGCCACACCGGCTCGCGCACACCGGCCGCCGCTGGTATCTCATCGGCTGGGACGTCGACCGCGGCGACTGGCGCACCTACCGCGTCGACCGAATGCACCCGCGCATCCCCACCGGCCCGAAGTTCACACCGCGCGAGGCGCCCGACATGGACCTCTCCGGCTACCTCTCACGGGGCGTGACGACCTCCCCCTACCGCTACGCCGCCCGTATCACCCTGCTGGTCCCCGCAGAGGTGGCAGCCGACCGCGTCGCGCCGACGGTGGGCGTCATCGAACCGATCGACACCGAAAGTTGCCTGTTGCGAACGGGTTCGAACTCGCTCGACGAACTCGCCATCTACGTTGCGCTGTTCGACTTCCCGTTCCGGGTACACGAACCGCCCGAGCTCGTCGAGCGCGTGCGCATCCTGGCGACTCGGTTCGCCGACGCCGTGCCCTGAATTCCCCTCACCCACGCCGAACTTCGATCGCCAACCCAGTCGTTGGACATGTCCGACGGCTACACCCGCGGCCGCTCGTTCAATTTGTGTCTGCTGGCCTCGGCCCGTGCCGCCGAAGACCCGCACGAAGCCGTGCGTGTCGGATCAGAAGCCCTGGCGGTCACAGCCGGGCTGGAATCCCAGCGCACCCTCACTTACCTGCGCGAGCTGCGGCACCGGCTCACGCCGTACGCCGAGCTTTCCGACGTCGCCGACTTCCGGCACCGCGTGCTGGCCATCGCTACGCGGGCAGACTGAGCAGACGGTATACCGCGACGACCGTAGCCTCGCCGACGATCTCACCGCGTTCGATCATCCGTGCCGCCTCGTCGAGCGGTATCCAGCGGATGTCCTCGGCCTCGTTGATGTCCGGTTGCGTGTCGGTCACGTCGGCGCCGCGGGCAAGGTAGATCTCTTGCGGATGATCCAGGGTGCCGATCGCCGGTTGGTAGGTCACAAGGTGTTCCATGCTCCTCGGACGCCAGCCGGTTTCCTCTTCGACTTCGCGCGCCGCCGCCAGCGCGACATCCTCTGCTTGATCGACGTAACCGCCAGGCAGTTCCCACACCCAGCGGTCGATGATGAAGCGGTGCCGGTACATCAACAGAACTTCGCGTCGATCGTTGAGCACCAGCGTCATCGCACAGCGCGGCATCCGAGCGATGTACTGGGTGAACTTCACGCCGTCGGGCAGCTCGACGTCAACGGTCGACAGTTTGATGTGTCGGTTCTCGTCCACGACGGTCTCACTGTGGATCGTCCACTGGGTGCGGCTCACCACTCGACCGTAACCTGATGTCAGATCGCGTGGCCAAGAGCTCGGCAAGGTATACAACCGCACCGGACAATACGTGAAGGTCGGGGTGGTGCCGAGGTGCGGGAGCGCATGCGGCCGCTCGTCGCGGTGACGGCATAGGAGTGGGCTGGATGGTGCGGATCGGGGTCAGTGGGCACATGAACATCACCAAGGCGGCCGATCGCGGCCCGCCCTTCGACAACGCTTCGCGTTGCTGCGAGCACTGCGCGAATCTCACGAAGGTTCGGAAGCACCTGTCCGGCTGACGATCAGCACCGTCTTGCCTTGCGCGTGACCTTCGGCGACGTGCGCGATCGCGGCGGGGGCTTCGCGCAGCGGGAACTCGCGTTCGATCGCCGGGCGCAGCTTTCCGTTCTCCACGAGTTCGGTCAGGTAGTCGAGGTCGGCGCGCCGCGGCTTCATCAGCAGCGGCCGTAAGGTGTGGCGGACGAAAAGGTTTGCCACCACGACCTTTCCGATCCATAGCACCGGGCCGAGCCAGTCGCCACCTGGGGCTCCGGCCGAAGATACGAAGACTCCCTCGGGCGCGAGCACTTTGCGGTAGTCGGAGAGGCGGCGGTTGCCCGCGAGATCGAGCAGGACGTCGTAGCGTTCGCCATCTTCGACGAAATCGGCGCGGGTGTAGTCGATTACCCGATCGGCACCGAGTGCGCGCACGAACTCGACGTGGCGCGTACTGCACACCGCGGTCACCCGTGCACCCATCGCCTTGGCGATCTGCACCGCGGAACTGCCCACACCGCCGGACGCCCCGTTGATCAACACCGATTGCCCAGCGCGCAACCCGCCGACATCGCGCAGCCCCTGTAGGGCGGTCATGCCCGAATCCGGCACGGCGGCAGCCTGTTCGAAGCCGAGACCAGCGGGCATCGGCGCGAGCGTCGCCTCGTCGACGCAGACGTACTCGGCGAAGGCCCCGAAACGGGTTGCGCCGTAGACGAGATCACCGGCTCGGAACGACGTGACCGCGGACCCGATCGCGACGACCTCGCCCGCCAGATCGTGCCCGATCACCGGATCCTTCGGTTTGCGCACACCGAAACCCATCAGCCGGATCAGGTACGGCCTGCCGGTGAGCAGGTGCACATCACCCGACGCGACGGCGGCCGCCCGGACCCGAACCAGAACCTCGTGGGCGGCGGGAGTCGGCCTGGACACTTCCTCGACGCGCAGGACGTCGCTGGAACCGTAGCGCGGCGCGACGACCGCCGTCATGACGTCTCGCTCGGAGGCCGGGATCGCTGCGCGCGGACTCGACATTGCGGATACCACCTTTACTTACACCGTAAGTGCGTTGGCTCGAACGCTACGCTTACGGTGTAAGTCCGTCAAGGAGTGCTGATGCCCAAACCCGCCGACCGCGCCCGGCTCACCCGCGAACTCGTGCTGCGCACCGCCATCCGCCTCGCCGATGAGCAGGGGCTCGACGCGCTGTCGATGCGCAAGCTGGCCCAGGCCCTCGGCGTGGAGGCGATGTCGCTGTACAACCACGTCGCGAACAAGGACGACCTGCTCGACGGGATCGTGGATCTGGTGGTCGCCGAGATGGCGGTGCCGGAAATCGGCGGAGATTGGAAGGCGGCGCTGCGCACCCGCGCCGTCTCCGCGCACGAGGCGCTACGCCGCCACCCCTGGGCGACCGGACTGATCGGCTCACGCGTGAACGTCGGACCGGCCATGCTGCGCTACATCGACGCCACGCTCGGCTGCCTACGCTCCGCGGGCTTCACCTACCAGCAGGCGGACCGCGCCTGGAACGCCATGGACGGGCACATCTACGGATTCACCCTGCGCGAGTCGACCTTTCCACTCGACCCGTCCGAATACATCGCGGCGGCAACCCATTTCCTTCCACGCATCCCGAAAACGACACACCCCCACATGAACGCGCTCACCCACCTCGTCATCGACGGCGAGCACGACGGCATCGCGGACTTCGAGTTCGGCCTCGACCTGATCCTCGACGGGCTAGAGCGCCTGCTCGACGAGTAGCCCGTCAGTCGGTGCGGGCGGTGGCGGACGGGTTGGTGGCGTCGCGGATGATCCGCAACGCAGTGGTCAGGCCGTCGAGCTGGTCCGGTGTGAGGAGTCCGGTGAACCAGCGCTGTACTGCGTCGAGGTAGTCCGGCAGCACCTGTTCGAGTCGGCGCGCTCCGGCGTCGGTCAGCACCGCGTGGGCGCTGCGGCGGTCGGCCGGGTCGAGGACGCGCTCGACCAATCCCGCCGAGGCCAGCCGATCGACGAGGCGGGTGACGCCGCTGGTCGACAGCGAGGTCTGCGTCGCGAGGTCCGTCATGCGCAGCCGCCGCCGCGGGGACCGGCTCAATCGCAGCAGGGCGTTCATGTCCAAGCCGGAGAGGCCGTTCGCCTTCCAGGTCGGCTCCATCTTGGCGACCAGGCCCTCGTGCGCCTCGTACATCAGGCCCATCGCGGTGAGACGCGGATCGTCGAAGAGGTCCATGATGCGAACCTACCGCACATTGTTGACGCGCGGATAGTTGACAGGAGGAATATCTCGGAGTAGATCTATGCATACGCAATATTCCTCACGTCAAACACTTGGAGGGCTCATGTCACCGCAAACCACCTGGATCGCAGGCTTCCGTTCGGCCGTGATCAGCCCCTACGAGCGGATCAAGCTCACCGAACCGCACGAGTTCGCCGATCAGACGCTGCGCCAGGTACTGCACCTCGCGGGCGGCGGCGAACAGATCCGCGTTCATCTGACCAACCGCTACGGGCAGACGCCGCTCGTCGTCGGCGCGGCCAGGGTCGCACTGCGCAAAACCGCCGACCAGATCGTCCCGGAGACCGACCGCGCACTTCGCTTCGACGGCGCGGAGCGGGTGACCGTACCCGCGGGCGGCGAGCTGATCAGCGATCCGATCGACCTCGCGGTCGATGCGGGCGACGACCTGCTGCTGAGCCTCTACCTCCCCGAACCGACAGGGCTCGCGAGCTTTTCGCACATGCCCGCCGAAATCGCCTACGTCGCGACGGGTGACCACGTGGGCAGTATCGAAATGCCTGAGTCGCAGGTGATCCCCGCTAGGTTCTTCGTGACCGGCGTCGATGTCCTCGCACCGGCCGAGACCGAAATCGCGGTCGCTTTCGGTGATTCCTGGTTCGAGGGCTTCGGCAGCACGATCGGCGCCAATCACCGCTCGGTGGACGCGCTCAACGACCGCCTGTCACGCGGCTGGGTGGTGAACCAGGGCATCGGCGGAAACCGCCTGCTCACCGCGGAGATCGGGGAACGCGGCATGGACCGGTTCGAGCGCGACGCCCGCGACGTCCCCGGCGTGCGCCACATCCTGGTCCACTTCGGCATCAACGATCTGATCCTCGGCGGCCTGGGCGATCAGCCACCTGCCACCGCAGCGGAACTCATCGAGGGCTTCACCGAACTGGCCCGCCGCGCGCACGCCGCCGGGCTCACCATCCACGTCGGCACCATCGGCCCGTACGCGGGCTGCGTCTACGAAGGCCCGACCGTCTTCGAGACCCTGGACACCCGGCGCGAGGTGAACGAATGGCTGCGCGGGACGGACATTTTCGACTCGGTGTTCGACGTGGACCGCGCCGTCGCCGATCCGGAGCGACCGGACTACATTCGGCCCGATTTCGACAGCGGTGACGGCATGCACCTCAACGACGCGGGCGCGCGGGCGATGGCCGAGGCCGTCGACCTCACTGCCGTATTCGGGTGATGACCACGGCGGCAACGGGATTCAGCGCGGCGCCAAACCGCGCAGCACGATCTCGACGCCGCCGTAGAACTCGTCGTCGATGGACATCGTCCGCGCCTGTCCCGCGGTCTGCACCAGCAGCGGGAATTCATCGGTGGACAGCGCGGCGATGGTCGCGGTGCCCGGGCCCGCGATCGAGGCGTAGTGCTCGCTCTGCAGGAAGCCGAGCAGGAAGCCGACCACCGTGCGCTGCGCGATCACCCGCTCGGAACCGGTGAAGCCCGCGTCGGTGAGCACGGTCAGCATGGCCTCCATCCAGTGCAGCGACGCCGCCGAGGACTGGCGGTGCCGCAGGATCAGCGGGACCGCGGCGGGATGGTCCGCGACGGCGGCGCGCATCCGCGTCAGCAGGACCGTCGCCCTGGCTCGCCAATCGGGACCCTCCGGCGGCGCGGTCTCCATGGCGCTCAGCACCCGATCCACCACCAGGACCTCCAGCTGATCCCGATCGGCGACATAGCGATACAGGCCCATGGTGGCGATGCGCAGTTCCTTCGCGATCGCCCGCATGGTCAGTCCGTCGAGCCCGTCGCGGTCGATGACGGCGAGGGCGGCGGTCCCGAGATCGTCGGTGGTCAGCGAACGAGGACGTGGCATGGGTTGACAGCGTACAAGGTACGCGCATACTGGTCGTAGGCGTACGTAGTACACCTACAAAGGAGAGACCATGTCATTGCCGACTTCCATCGCCGCCCGAAACTTGCGGACCGTCACCGGCGTCGAGGTGCCGATCCCGGATCCCGATTGCCGCGTCCACCTGCAATTCCGCCGCTTCGCGGGCTGTCCCGTGTGCAACATGCACCTACGTTCGATCGTGGTCCGCCAGCACGAGATCACCGCCGCGAACATCCGCGAGGTGATCGTCTTCCACTCGCACGCGGACGAACTGCGCAAGTACACCGACGAACTGCCCCTCGACGTGATCGCCGACCCGGATCGGGTGCTGTACCGCGAGTTCGGCGTCGAATCGTCGCCGCGCGCGCTGCTCGATCCGCGCGGCTGGCCCGCCATCGCCCGCGCCGTCGCGCACGACCTGCGCGCCGCATCGCGCCGCGACCGCCCCGCTCCCCCGTCCCGGCCCGACGGCGGCCCGCTCGGCCTGCCCGCGGATTTCCTCATCGCCCCCGACGGCCGCGTCCTGGCTTCCAAGCACGGCACGCACGTCTACGACCAGTGGTCGGTCGACGAACTGCTGGCGCTGGCGCCCTCGAGGCAGCTTCGATGAGCCCGCTCATCCGGCCGCGTGCGCCGGGCGCCACACGGCGAGATCCGGTCCCGGCCCCGTCTCCTCGGCCCCGACTCGCCGGAGCGTGCGCGCTGCTGTCCGGCGGACTGCTCGCTGGTGCGTTCGGATACGGAGCGGTCAACGTGCTCTACGCCTTTCGTGAGGTTCCGCTCGATGTCCGCTTCACCTTCCACACCGCGCTGATGCAGGTCAACGGATTCGTCATGCAGTCGCTGATGGGGCTGACCATCGTGAGCTGCGCGGTGCTCGCCGTGCGCGCTTCCGGCAGGCAGCGATGGACTGCCGGAGCCGCTGCGGCGCTGGCCTTCTCGTCCTTCTTGATCACGCGCTTCGGCAATGTGCCGATCAACCAGCACATCAAGCGCTGGGCGATCGAGGGGCCACCCGCCGACTACGCCGAGATGCTCGGCCGTTGGGAGGCATTCCATTTCGCCCGCACCGGCTGCGCGCTGCTGGCCTTCGCGCTGATCGTCCTGCTCACCATCCCGCATTTCACCGAGAAGGGAACACGCCCATGATGACCATCGAATTGTTCGTCTCCCCAGGCGTTCTCGATGCCGAGCGGAAACAGGCGCTCGCCGAACGCATCCTGCACGCGCTGACCACCGAGGACAGCGCGCCGGACGCGGTACTGGACAAGGCCCGCGAACTCACCCACGTGCTCGTCCGGGAGCCGGAAGTGTGGGCCACCGGCGGCCCCGCCGCACCGCGCTACCTCGTCCGCCTCACCGTCCCCGGTGCGTGGAGCAACAACCCGCAATTCGCCGACCACGTCGTGCCGATGATCACCGGGGCGATCGCCGCGACCGAGCCCGACCCGGATCGCCTCACCCGCGAACCGCACTGCGTCGTCCAAATCGTCGGCCTACGCGAACGCGGCCTCGCCACCCTCGGCCGCACCCTCACCAGCACCGAACTCACCGAACTGCTGACCGACGACTACCGCAACTCCGGCGAAACCCGCGAAGCGCCGGAAGGTTTCGTCATCGACCCGGTCTGCGGCATGACCGTCGAACTGGCCACCGCCGACCTGACCCTGACCCACAACGGCACCGACTACGCCTTTTGCGCCCCCGCCTGCCGCAAACTCTTCGCCGAAGAACACGCCATCTCCGCATGACCCCCGACCGCCTCGACGGCTGCCGCCGAAGAACCGGCGGCGGGCTTCGGCTCGATTCGTGGGCGCAGGCGTCGGATTCGCGAGCGCTGCCGTCTCGTCGCAGCGCCGCCCGCCGAGATCCCGCACCCGAAGAGCAACCCTTCGGGTTCGAATTCCTTGGTGCGCTTCACTTTACGCGCAATCGATCTATTGCGACCGATTGGTCAAATATGCGAGACTGCGAGCCGCAACAGCAACTACAGAATTGAACAAAGGATTCACCATGTCGTTCACCAAGCTGCTCGGCGCAGGCGTCGCCGCACTGGCTTTCGGCGCAGTCCTCACCGCAGGTCCGGCGCTCGCGGAGCCGATCACCCCCGCCCCGGTGGTCGCGCCCGGCGAGCCCGCCCCCGGCGGAGTGTCGTCGGGCAGCGCCGTCCTCGACCCGATCCTGCGCCTCCTGCGCTGCGGCTCCGCCTACAGCTGCGCCTAGGATCCCGGCACGTAGACCGGTCGACGGCACGGGCGGGATCGGGCCCGTCCGTGCCACGCGGCGCTCATAACGTGGCGCCCCAACCGGACCCAGGAGCTGCCGTGCTCGACCGCACCGCCCTCCGTGAGATCGGATTCACGGCAAGAGCGCGGCGGGATCGAGGGTGAATTCGAAAGGCGTTCGCACGGTGACCTTCTCACCGGCGGGGATCCGATGTGTCGGCTCGTAGCTGCGATCGCCGCCGAGGGAGTGGACGAACGCCACCGGCAACGACTCGCCCGGCAGTTGTCCTTTGAAAGCGTTCAGCTCGAAGCGCCAATAGTTCGGAATGCCCGCCTCGGCGTACAGGACCGGCTTCACCATGCGGTCCTGCAACGTGGTCGATTTGGAGACCACTTCGACGGCGAGCTGAACCTGCTCGACGGGAATCCCCCGACCGTCCCAGTCGATCGGGCCGGTGACCACGATCAAATCAGGGATGGGCTCGTCCTCGCCGACCAGGACCCCAACGCCGGGCAGCACCTCGAAGCCGTCCGGCTTGGCATCCTCGAGCGCACGATCGAGCCGCTTGATCAACCGCTGATCGCGCAGCCTCGGAGGCGCGCTTACAACGAGCTGACCGTTCAGTACCTCATACCGAAGCCCGTTCTCAGGCATGCGGTCGAGATCGGCAACCGTCCAACCGTCGGAGCCCCGACCCGGCATCGCCATGAATCACCTCCACCCCGCCGGTAAACCCCTCCGTAGAAATCGACGTTTCCCAGTCCAGCACAGATGAGACGGACGTTGTCATCCCGCACCGTCGGCCGGGGCTCCCGGGTGCAACGAACGAAGGCCGCCACCGATCCCTCGGCGGCGGCCTTCGTGGTCGAACAACCTACTCCGCGACGATGATTCGGATTTCCTCGTCGGCGGCGTCGGTGGGTTCGCCCGGGATGACGAACCAGTGGGTGACTTCGCCGTCGGCGAGGTCGTCGGCGAGGTCGTCGGCCGTGGGGAGCACGGAGAGTGCGCCCGCGGTAGCCGTGGCGAGGAACTCCCAGAGGGCGGCGCGGCCCGCGGCGGCGGTGGTGAACGTCGTCGACTCGTAGTCGATGTCGTTCTCGTCGCGAATCCGCTCGCCCAGGTCGAGCGCCACGGTCTGGCTCAGCGCGACCGGCGCGGCGTCGACCAGCTCCACGAAGGCCGGGTGCTCCTCGCCGAGCGGGCGGACCCGATCGGCGTAGGACACCGGATGCCCTGCGGCCGCGGCCAGTTCGGTCTGGACCTGCGGATCGCTCGGCACCAGCCAGTTCACCGCGTCCGCGCCGTCCGGCGCCGAGCCGATACCGAAACCGGCTCCGGCCGCGGCGATCTCGTCCGCGCCGAGGCCCGAGGCGAACAGACAGGCGGCGCCCGCCTTCTGCACGGCCCAGCCGGCGACCACCGCGTCGACACCGCGCGGCAGCGCCACCGCGACGACGTCGCCCGGACCAGCGCCCCGCGCGATCAGCACCCGGGCCAGCTGCGAGGAACGCCGATCCAGCACATGGTAGGCGATCTCGGCGCCGTCGGCGAGCAGCGCGGGCGCCTGCGGATCCGCCTCGACGACCTCGGCGAGCACCTTGGCCACGGTCCGCGCGCCGACCCGGTTCGCCGACTCCGGCGCCGCGGCCGCCGAAGCGACGTGGGACTCGGCGAGCAGCCGGGCCCGTTCCTCGCTGTCCAGGATGTCGATGTCGCCGACCAGCCCCGACGGATCGCCGAGCAGCGACTCCAGCACCCGGACCAACCGGGTGGACAGCGTCTGCACCTCCTCGGCGGTGAACCGGCTGAGCAGGTATTCGAAGCTGATCTCCAGGATCGACTCGGCCGCCACCTTCAGCGACAGCGGGTAGTGCGTCGTGTTGCTGACGTCAACCCCGGTCACCGACATGCCGTCGATCGAGCTAGCCGCCGCGATCGCCTCGCGGTCGATCGGGTAGGACTCGAACACGTACAGCGTGTCGAACTGCGACCCGGCGCCCGCGGCCCGCTGGATGTCGGCGAGGCCGACGTAGTGGTGATCCAGCAGATCCGCCTGCTCGCGCTGCAACTGCCGCAGCTGCTCCTCGATGGTGGCGCGATCATCGATGCGCACCCGGACGGGCAGCGTGTTGATGAACAGGCCGACCATCGATTCGACGCCGGGCAGCTCCGCGGGCCTGCCCGACACCGTGGCGCCGAAGGCCACGTCCGAGCGACCGGTGAGCCTGCCGATCAGGATGCCCCAGGCCGCTGACACCAGGGTGTTCACCGTGATGCCGAGCTCCGCGCAGTGCTTGGTGAGCCTGCGGGTGCGGTCCGCGTCGAGGTGGGTGATCAGCTCGCCGGTCCGATAGTCCTCGGCCGAACGCGCCTGCGGGGCGAGTTCGGTCGGATCGTCGAGACCGTCGAACGCGCGCGACCAGGTCCGCAGCGAGGCGTCCAGGTCGCGGCCCGCCAGCCACTCCAGGAACGTCCGGTAGGACGCGACCTCCGGCAGCGCCGAGGCGTCGCCGTGCAGTGCGTACAGCACGAGCAGGTCCTGCATCAGCAGCGGCATCGACCAGCCGTCCAGCAGCACGTGATGGGTGCTGATGACGAGGTGCCAGTGGTCGGCGGCGGTGCGGTACAGGCTGTAGCGCACCAGCGGCGGAGCGGCCATGTCGAACCGCTGCGCCAGGTCCTCGGCCAGCCGCTTCCGCAGTTCCGCGTCCCGCTCGCCCTCGGGCACCCCGGTGAGATCCACCGTGCGCCAAGGCACCTCGACCCGGTCCATCGCGATCTGCACGGACTGCCCTGCGGCGTCGGTGACGAACGCGGTGCGCAGGTTCGGGTAGCGGTCCAGCAGCGCCTGCGCCGAGGCGCGCAGCCGCTCGGTGTCCACCTCGCCGGTGAGCTCGATGACGGCCTGCATGTTGTAGACGTCCACGGTGGTCGTGGTCATCTGCGCGTGGAAGAGCAGGCCGGACTGCAGCGGCGTGAGCGGCCAGACCTCGGTGAGGCCGGGATAGGTCCGCTCCCACAGCTCGATGTCGGCCTGGTCGACCCGCACCAGCGGCATGTCGGACGGCGTGTGGCCGCCCGCGCCGGGCCGACGCACGTGCGCGGCCAGCGCGGTCAGCGCGGACACCCAGAGCTCGCCGAGTTCGCCGACGCGCTCGGCCGTGAGCAGGCCGGTCGGGAAGGCGAACGACGCCACCAGCTCCGGACCGCCCGCACCGTCGAGCACCATCGCGTCGATGTCGAGCGCCGCGTCCGCGGGCCGGTCGTCGTCGGCGACGGTGGTGATCTCGGCGGGCAGCGAGCCCAGGAAGCGGAAGCCGACCTGCGCGGCGTCGGCCAGTCCGAGCAGACCGTGGCCGCGTCCGTGATCGGGCACGGCGAGCAGCTGCTCCTTGACCGATTTCACGATGCGGCCCAAGGCGTTTCCGCCAGCGAAGGCCTCGTCGAGGTCGGCGCCGTCGAGGTCGATCCGCACCGGGTGGGCGAGGTCGAACCAGCCGAGCGTGTGCGCCAGCTCCGCGCCACGGGCGGCGCGTGCGGCGCGGCCGTCGCCCGCGTGGCGGATCAGCGCGGCGGCGCCGTGCTGTTCGCCGCGCCAGCGCACCAGCGCCATGGCCAGCGCCGCGAGCAGGCCGTCGGCCGCCGCGCCGTGGTAGCGGGCGGGCACCGTGCTCAGTACCGCCTCGGTGACCTCGGCGGGCACGGTGACCCGCACCCGGTCCACGGTGGCCGCGGTGTCGATCGCCGGGTCGAGCGCCCGCGCGCCGAGCAGCGGCTCGGTGGTCGCCGAGATCTCCTGCCAGAACGTCAGTTCCGACTCGTGCGCGGCGGCGTCGTCGGCGGCCACACTGTGCGCCCAGCGCCGCAGCGTGGTGCCGGTGGCGGGCAGCTCGAGCGGCGCGTCGACGCCGAGCTGCTCGGCCGCGGTGGTCAGCTCGCCGAGCAGGACCCGCCAGGACCGCGCGTCCACCGTGAAACGGTGTGCCACGACCAGCAATTCGTCGGGGCGGTTGTCGGCGAAGGTGAACAGCACGAACTGCGCCATCACACCCTGGGCCGGATCGAGTCGATCGACCGCCGCGGCGCGTTCGGCCGCGAGCAGGTCGGCCAGATCGACGTTCTTCTCGACCCGGACCTCGCTGACCAGCGGCTCCACCTCGACACGATCGACGGCCTCGAACACCCAGCCGTCGCCGTCGGCGCGCAGCTTCGTGCGCAGCGCGTCGTGCCGGTCGAACAGGGCCTCGAGCGCGTCGAGCAGCGTGTACCAGTCGAGCGCGGTGGGCAGCGGCAGCAGCGCGGACTGCGCGTACCGCTGGAACGGCGCGCCACCGGCCAGCGCCGCCGCGACGGCGGGCGGCAGCGGCATCTCGCCGACACCGCCGCCGGGCAGTTCGGCGGGCTGCTCCCGCTCGGCCTGCGTGGCGGTCGCGATGGCCGCCAGCGCGGCGACGCTGCGCTGGTCGAACACGTCGCGCACGCTGAACTCGACGCCGAGCGCCTTGGCCCGCGAGACCAGCTGGATCGACAGGATGCTGTTACCGCCGAGCGCGAAGAAGTCGTCGTCGGCGCCGATGAGTTCGACGTCGAGGACGTCGCCGAACACGCCCGCCACGATCTGCTCGGCCGGGGTCACCGGCGCGCGGAACGCCGCCTTCTCGAAGGTCGGCTGCGGCAGCGCGTTGCGGTCCAGCTTGCCGTTCGCGTTCAGCGGCAAGGCGTCCAGCGCCATGAAGGCGCTCGGCACCATGTAGGACGGCAGCTCCGCGGACAGCGCGGACTGCAACTTGCGCTTGTCCAGTTCGCCGGTCTCCGGGTCGATTCCGGCCGCCGACGGCACGACGTAGGCGACGAGCCGATCGCCGAGGCCGGGATCGTTGTGCGCCAGCACCGCCGCGGCGGCGATGGCATCCTGCCGCAGCAGCGCGGCCTCGATCTCGCCGAGCTCGATGCGGAAACCGCGGATCTTCACCTGGAAGTCGGTGCGGCCCCGGTACTCCAGCTCGCCGTCGGCGTTCCAGGCGACCAGGTCACCCGTGCGGTACATCCGCGCGCCCGGCTCGCCGAACGGGTTCGCGACGAACCGTTCCGCGGAGAGATCCGGACGGGCGAAGTAGCCGCGCGCCAATTGCGCACCGGCCAAGTACAACTCGCCGGAGACGCCGACCGGAACCGGCCGCAGGCGCGAATCCAGCACGTAGACCTGGCTGTTCCACTCCGGCGCGCCGATCGACACCGAGAACTCGTCGGCATCGGTGACGGCGTGGTTGGTGATCGACACCGCCGCCTCGGTCGGACCGTACAGGTTGAACAGCCCGGCCGCGTTGCCGCGCCGGAACTTCTGCGCGGTCGCCGCGGGCAGCGCCTCACCGATGGCGAGGATGCGCCGCAGCGAATGCGGCATGCGCCCCTCGGATTCGGTGAGCAGCGCGTCGAGCATCGACGGAACCACATGCAACGTGGTCACACCCGTCGAACGCATCAGCTCGTTCAGGTACGCCGGGTCGCGGTGCCCGTCGGCGGTGGAGATCACCAAGCGACCACCACTGACCGCCGCGGACCAGAACTCCCACACCGACAGGTCGAACGTCGCCGCCGTCTTCAGCAGCACCACGTTCTCGCTGTCGAGACCGAATTCGTCCGACTTCCACAACAACTGGTTCACGATCGCCGCGTGCGGCACCGCCACACCCTTGGGCTGACCCGTCGAACCCGACGTGAAGATCACATACGCCGTATTCGCCGCAACCAGAACACCATTGCGCTCGGCGGCCGCGATCGGCGCGTCCGAGTAGCCGGACAGGTCCACCTCGTCGATCGCGACGGTCCGCGCCGCCTCGGTCTCGAACGCGTCCCGAGCCGTGGTCAGCACGCACACCGGAGCGGCCGTGCCGAGGATGTAGTCCACACGATCCACCGGCTGGTCCGGATCGATCGGCACGTACGCCGCACCGGCCTTGGCCACCGCGTACATCGCGATCACCAGATCCGCCGACCGGCGAATGGCCAACGCCACCCGATCCTCCGGACCCACACCACGACCGATCAGGTACCGCGCCAACCGGTTCACCCGAGCGTCCAGCTCGGCGTAGGTCAGCTGGGTCCGCTCGCCGGAAGCCGTGTCGGCGACCAGCGCGACCGTCCCCGGTGCGGCCTGGGCCACCGCGGCGTCGAGCAGCGACACCAGCGTGGCGTCGGTGTCCACGGGTCGCGCGGTGTCGTTCCACTTGCCGAGGATCCGCTCGGTCTCCGTCTCGGCGAGCAGGTCGATCTCGCCGACCGGAACCGTCACGTCCGCGATCACCGCGTCCAGCACCCGCACGAACCGGTCCGCGAAGCCCTGCACCGTGGCCTCGTCGAACAGGTCGGTGGCGTAACCGAATTCGGTGATGATCTCGGCCGGGGTGCCGTCGTCGGCGTACCGGTCGTAGAGCGTCACGTGCAGGTCGGTCTTGGCCAGCTGCGAGTTGAAGTTGACCGCGCTCACCTGGAGCCCGGGCAGCGTCAACGTGGTCTCGGCCAGGTTCTGGAAGGACAGGCCGATCTGGAACAGCGGGTTGCGCGCGGTGGAGCGCTCCGGGTTCAGCACCTCGACGAGGCGCTCGAACGGAACGTCGGCGTTGGCGAAGGCTTCCAGGTCGCGTTCGCGCACGTCGGCGAGCAGGTCGGCGAACCGGTCGCCCGGCCGCACGCCCGTGCGGAACACCAGCGTGTTGACGAACATGCCGATCAGGTCGTCGAGCTCGCGCTCACCGCGACCCGCGATCGGCGTGCCGACCGCGATGTCCTCGGTGCCGGAGAGCCGCGCCAGCAGCACCGCCAGCGCCGCGTGCACGACCATGAACAGCGAGGCGTTGTTGGCGCGCGCCAATTCGGCCAGTTCGGCGTGCCGCTGCGGCGAGAGTTCGAAACGCAGCGCCTTGCCGTGGAACGACTGCGCGGGCGGGCGCGGCCGGTCGGCGGGCAGCTCGAGCTGATCGGGCAGCCCGGCCAGCGCCTGCTTCCAGTAGGCGACCTGGCGTGCGGCCACCGACTCCGGATCGTCCTCGGAGCCGAGCACCGCGCGCTGCCACAGCGCGTAGTCGGCGTACTGCACCGGCAGCGGCGTCCACTGCGGTGCGTCGCCCGCGACCCTGGCGACGTAGGCCGCCATCAGGTCGCGCGCGAGCGGACCCATCGACGCGCCGTCCGCCGACACGTGATGCACGACGAACGCGATCACGTGCTCCTGCTCGGAGATGCGGAACAGCGCGACAGCCAGCGGCACCTCGGTGGTGACGTCGAAGGTGGTCATGGCGAACGCGATGACCCGCCCGATCAGCTCCGACTCGTCGATCTGGACCGGGTCCAGCTGCGGCAGGTTCACCGGCAGGATCACCTGGTGCGGCCCGTCCGCCGAGCTCGGGTAGGTGGTGCGCAGCACCTCGTGGCGGGCGAACACATCGCCGATCGCCTGCTCCAGCGCCCGCACGTCGAGCGCGCCGGAGAGCCGGACGGCCAGCGGGATGTTGTCCACCGCCGAAGTGGCCGTGTCGAACTGGTTGAGGAACCAGTACCGAGCCTGCGCGGGCGAGAGCGGAATCCGCTCGGGCCGCTCGGCGGCGGTCAGTTCCGGACGCGTCCGGCCGGAGCCCGCGATGCGCTCGACGCGGGTCGCCAGCGCGGCCACGGTGGACGCCTCGAACAGGTCGCGCACCGCGAGCTGGGTGTCCAGCGCCGCGCCGAGACGCGCGGTCACCTGGGTGGCGACCAGCGAGTTGCCGCCCAGCTCGAAGAAGTCGTCGTCCAAGCCGACCCGCGCGACGCCGAGCACGTCGCCGAAGGTGTTCGCCACGATCTCCTCGATCGGCGTCGAGGGGGCGCGGAAGGCCTTGACCTCGAACACCGGCGCGGGCAGCGCCTTGCGATCCAGCTTGCCGGAGGCGTTCAGCGGGAACTCGTCGAGCACCACGAACGCCGAGGGCACCATGTACGCGGGCAGCTCGCCGCCCAGCTGGGAACGCACGGACTCGACGTCGATCGCCTGACCGTTGTCCGCGATGACGTAGCCGACCAGCTGGTCGCCGAGGCGCTCGTCCGAGCGCACGACCACGACCGCCTGGGCGATCGCATCCAGCGCGGTGAGCGCGGCCTCGATCTCGCCGAGCTCGATGCGCAGACCGCGTAGCTTCACCTGGAAGTCGGTGCGGCCCAGGTATTCCAGCTCGCCACGCTTCGTCCAGGTGACCAAGTCACCGGTGCGGTACATCCGCTCGCCGTCGGCGAACGGGTTGGCCACGAAGCGATCCGAGGTCAGGTCCGGCCGCGCCACGTAACCGCGCGCCAGCTGGACACCGGCCAGATACAGCTCGCCCGCGACGCCGACGGGAACCGGGTGCAGGCGCGAATCCAGCACGTACACCTGGGTGTTGAACACCGGCGCGCCGATCGGCACCGACACCACGTCGTCCTCGGTGACCTCGTGATAGGTCACGTCGACCGCGGCCTCGGTCGGGCCGTACAGGTTGTGCAGACGGGCGCCGGTCAGCTCCTGGAGACGCTGCGCCGTCACCGCGGGCAGCGCCTCGCCGGAGGCGAAGACGTTGCGCAGGCTGGTGCACTCGTCCGCGCGCTCCTCGGCGACGAACACCGACATCATCGACGGCACGAAGTGCGCCGTGGTGACCCGCTCCCGCTTGATGACCTCGACCAGGTAGCCCGGATCGCGGTGGCCGTCCGGCTTGGCGACCACCAGTCGCGCGCCGATCTGCAAGGGCCAGAAGAACTCCCACACCGACACGTCGAACGTCGCGGGGGTCTTCTGCAGCACCACGTCGGTGCCGTCCAGCCCGTACTCGGACTGCATCCACACCAGGCGGTTGACGATCGCGTCGTGCGAGACGCCGACACCCTTCGGACGACCCGTCGAACCCGACGTGAAGATCACGTAGGCGGTGTTCGTCGGACGCAGCGGCGCGCGGCGCTCGGCGTCCGACACGGGCGCGTCGTCGTAGGCCGACACGTCGAGCGTGTCGATCTCCAGCGCGGCGACCGAGCCGGAGTCGAAGCCGTCCCGCGAGGTGGTCAGCACGCACACCGGGTCGGCCAGGTCGAGCACGTAGTGGGTGCGTTCGGCCGGGTGATCCGGATCCAACGGCACGTACGCACCGCCCGCGACGCTCACCGCGTACATGCCGACGACCAGGTCGAGCGAGCGGCGCATGCCGAGCGCGACCAGCGTGTCCGGTCCGACACCCGAGGCGATCAGATGCCGCGCCAAACGATGCACGCGAGAAGCGAACTCGGCGTAGGACAGACTCGTCCCCTCGAACGTCAACGCGATCGCGTCGGGCGTCCGCGCCGCCTGCGCCTCGAACATCGACACCAGGGTCGCGTCCGTGTCGACACGGTGCGCCGTGTCGTTCCACGTCCGCACGACGGTGGCGCGCTCGCTCGCGTCGAGCAGCTCGACGTCGCCGAGCACCACGGCCGGGTCCGCGACCACAGCGTCCAGCATCCGGACGAGACGCTCGGCGAACGAGGCCACCGTCGCGCCGTCGAACATGTCGGTGGCGTAGGCGATCTCGGCCTTCATGCCCTCGGCGGCGGAGCCGGTGAAGTTCAGGTGCAGATCGAACTTCGCGGTCACCACGTCCAGCGGCACGCCCGAGACCTCGAGGCCGGGCAGCTCGAAGGTGGTCTCGCCGGTGTTCTGGAACGAGAGCATCACCTGGAACAGCGGGTGCCGTGCCTGCGAACGCGCCGGGTTCAGCAGCTCGACGAGCCGCTCGAAGGGCAGGTCCGCGTGCCCGAACGCGGCGAGGTCGGTTTCCCTTGTCCGCGTGAGTAGTTCGGCGAACGGCTGGGCCGGGTCGACGGCGCTGCGCAGCACGAGCGTGTTGACGAACATGCCGATGGCGTCGTCGAGCACGGCCTCGCCGCGGCCCGCGACCACGGTGCCGATGGCGATGTCGTCGCTGCCGGACAGGCGTCCGAGCAGCGCCGCGAACGCCGCGTGCACCACCATGAACAAGCTCGCGCCGTGCTCGCGCGCCAGCGCCTCGGAGGCCTGTGCCAGCTCGGCGGAGAGCTCGAACTCGTAGACCCCGCCGCGGTTGGACGCGACGGCCGGACGCTTGCGGTCCGACGGCAGGTCGAGCTGGTCGGGCAGACCGGCCAGGTTCTGCGACCAGTAGGCGACCTGCGCCGCGATCAGCGAGTCCGGATCGTCCTCGGAGCCGAGCGTCTCGCGCTGCCACAGCGCGTAGTCGGCGTACTGCACCGGCAGCGGCGCCCAGCCGGGCGCCTCGCCGCGCGAGCGCGCCGCGTAGGCGACCATCACGTCGCGGGCCAGCGGGCCGACCGACCAGCCGTCACCCGAGACGTGATGCACCACGAAGACCAGCACATGCGTGTCCGGCTGGGAGCCGTCCATCGAACCGGCGATACGGAACAGCGCGGCGCGCACCGGCACGGCGGCGGTGACGTCGAATCCGGCGAGCACCAGCTCGCTGATGCGCTCCTGAATCTCGGTCTCCGACACCACGATCGGGGTCAGGTCCAGGTTCTCCTGGCCCGCGGGCAGCACGACCTGCACGCCCTGGCCGTCGGCGGTCTCCGGGTACACGGTGCGCAGCACCTCGTGCCGGTCGACCACGTCGGCGACCGCCCTGCGCAGCGCGTCGGTGTCCAGTGCGCCGGTGAGCCGGACCGCGAGCGGGATGTTGTTGACCGCGGTCTGGTTGTCGAAGCGGTTGAGGAACCACATCCGCTGCTGCGCGAGCGACAGCGGGATCTGTTCCGGACGCGGACCGGCGACCAGTTCGCGCCTGCGCCCGCTGCCCGCCTTCGCCGCGGTGCGCGCGGCGAGCGCGGCCACCGTGGGCGCCTCGAACAGCTCGCGCACGGCGAGGTCGGCGTCGACCGCCTCGTTGATCCGCGCGACGACGCGGGTCGCCAGCAGCGAGTTGCCGCCGAGGGCGAAGAAGTCGTCGTCCAGACCGACTTCCTCGACGCCGAGCAGCTCGGCGAACACCGTGGCGACGGCCTGCTCGATCGGCGTGCTCGGTGCGCGGAACGTCGCGGTGCTGACGAACTCCGGCTCCGGCAACGCGCGCCGGTCCAGCTTGCCGTTCGGGGTGAGCGGCAGGGTGTCGAGCACCACGATGGCGTCCGGAACCATGTACGCGGTCAGGAACTCCGCGACCGCCTCGCGCAGCGCGACCGGGTCGACCGCGGCGCCGGTCTCGGGCACCACGTAACCGACGAGGCGGTCGCCCGCGTGCTCGTCGGCGCGGACCATGACCACGGCTTGACGCACGCCTTCGCAGCGGACCAGCGCCGACTCGATCTCGCCGAGCTCGATGCGGAAGCCGCGCAGCTGCACCTGCTGGTCGCTGCGGCCCGCGTATTCGAGGTTGGCCGCGTCGCCGGTGCCGAACCAGCGACCGACGTCACCGGAGCGGTACATCCGGGAACCGGGCTCCCCGAAGGGGTTCGCCACGAAACGCGTCGCGGCCAGGCCCGGCCTGCCGAGGTACCCGCGCGCCAGCTGCGCGCCGGTCACGTAGATCTCGCCCGCGACGCCGACCGGCGCGGGGGCCAGGCGGTTGTCGAGCACGAAGGCGCTCAGGCCGGGCAGGGCGCGGCCGATGACGCTGGCCGGGTTGTCGACGTCCTGGTCGTCCAGGGCCAGGAACGACACGTGCACCGTGGTCTCGGTGATGCCGTACATGTTCACCAGGCGCGGCGCGTCCGCCGGATGGCGTTCGTACCAGCGGCGCAGCTGCCGCAGGTCGAGCGCCTCACCGCCGAAGATGACGTGGCGCAGCGCGAATTCACCGTTGTCGTCGGCGGCGCTCGCCGCCCGGTCGGCCTCCACCAGCTGGTAGAACGCCGACGGCGTCTGGTTCAGCACGGTGACCCGGTCGCGAACCAGCAACTCGCGGAACAGCTCCGGCGAACGCGAGGTCAGGTAGTCGACGACGACCACCGAACCGCCGTAGGCCAGCGCGCACCACAGTTCCCACACCGAGAAGTCGAAGGCGAACGAGTGGAACAGCGTCCACACGTCGGACTCGTCGAAGCCGAACAGCGGCTGGGTGTTCGCGAACAGCTCCACCGCGTTGCGGTGCGAGACGCCGACGCCCTTGGGCACACCGGTCGAACCGGAGGTGTAGATGACGTAGGCGAGGTTGTCCTGGCGCAGCGGCCGGACGCGGTCGGCATCGGTGACCGGCGCGTCGGACTCGTCCGCGGTCCGCTCGACCAGCAGCAGCGGAAGATCGCCAGCCGGAACGGCTTCCGCGTCCGCGGCGGTGGTCAGCACGCACACCGGCGCCGCGTCGGCGAGGGTGAACTCGAGCCGCTGCACCGGGTAGGTGGTGTCGATCGGCACGTAGGCCGCGCCGGTCAGCAGCACCGCGTACAGCGCGATCGGCAGTTCCTCGGTGCGCGAAACAGCCACCGCCACCTTGGATTCCGGCCCGACGCCGAGCCCGATGAGCGCACGCGCGATCCGGTTGGCCCGGCGCTCGAACTCGCCGAAGGAGACCGCGGTCTCGCCGAAGCGAATCGCCGGTGCGTCCGGACGACGCCGCGCCTGCGCGCCGATCAGGTCGACCAGCGTGGCCGCGGGCGCCTCGACGCCCTCGGTGTTCCATTCGCGCAGGACCAGTTCGCGCTCACCGTCGGCGAGCAGGTCGATATCGCCGACCACCACGCTCGCGTCCGCCGAGACCGCGCCGAGGACGCGCAGCAGGCGATCCGCGAAACCGCGGACCGTGCTCGCGTCGAAAAGGTCGGTCGCGAAGCTGAATTCGGCCGACATACCCTGCGGTCCGCCGTCCGCGCCGAGCTTCTCCTCCAGCGTCAGCTGTAGGTCGAACTTGGCCAGCGGCACGGCCATGTCCACGCCCGACACCGTCAGGCCCGGCAGTTCCAGCGCGGTCGGCGCGGTGTTCTGGAAGGTCAGCGCGACCTGGAACAGCGGGTGCCTGCCCGGCGAACGCACCGGGTCGAGCACCTCGACCAGGCGCTCGAACGGCACGTCGGCGTGACCGAAGGCGTCCACGTCGACCCGCCGCACGGTGCGCAGCAGTTCCTCGAACGCGACGCCGGGCTCGATCTCGGTGCGCAGCACGAGCGTGTTGACGAACATGCCGATCAGATCGTCGAGCGCGCGCTCACCGCGGCCCGCGATCGGGGTGCCGATGGCGATGTCCGACGTGCTGGACAGGCGCGCGAGCAGCACCGCGAGCGCGGCGTGCACGACCATGAACAGCGTCGAATTGTGCTGCTGGGCCAGCGCGCGCAGGGCCGCGTGCACCTCGGGGTCCACGGTGAAGGCCACCGTGTCGCCGCGGTTGGAGGCGGTCGCGGGCCGCGGGCGATCGGCGGGCAGATCCAATTGCTCGACCAGCCCGGCCAATTCGTTCTTCCAGAACTCGATCTGACCGGAGATCAGCGAGTCCGGGTCGTCCTCGGCGCCGAGCACCGCGCGCTGCCACAGCGCGTAGTCGGCGTACTGCACGTCGAGCGGACGCCACGCGGGCTCGTCGCCGTCGACGCGCGCGCTGTAGGCGATCATCACGTCCCTGGTCAGCGGCCCCATGGAGAAGCCGTCTGCCGAGATGTGGTGCACCACCAGCGCGAGCACGTGCTCGGTGGGGCTGATCTCGAACAGGCTGGCGCGGAACGGCACCTCGGCGGTGACGTCGAAGGCGGTCAGCACGACCTCGGCAAGACGCTGCGGCAGTTCGGCTTCGGTGATGTCGATCGGCGAGAGATCCGGGATCACCTGCGCGGTCGGCACGATCTGCTGGTAGCCGACGCCACCGACCTCGGGGTAGTACGTGCGCAGCGACTCGTGCCTGGCCAGCACGTCAGCGACCGCGACCTGCAGAGCCTGCCGGTCGAGCAGACCGGACAGCCGCACGGCGGCCGGGATGTTGTCGGCCGCGGCGGCCGCGGAGTGTTCGCCGCCGCCGCCCATGTTGAACCGGTTGAGGAACCACATGCGCTGCTGGGCCAGCGAGAGCGGCACCCGCTCGGGCCGCCGCTGCGCGACCAGCGCCGCACGCGCGCCCGCGCCCGCCTTCGACTCGGTCCGCGCCGCCAGCGCCGCCACGGTCGAGGCTTCGAACAGCTCGCGCACGCCGAGTTCGGTCTCCAGCGCCACGGACAGCCGCGCCGCCACTTGGGTGGCGCTGAGCGAGTTGCCGCCGAGCGCGAAGAAGTCGTCGTCCAGGCCGACCCGATCGAGGCCGAGCACGTCGGCGAAGGTGCGCGCGACGATCTCCTCCACCGGCGTGGTCGGCGCGCGGAACACCGCGGCCTCGAACACCGGCGCGGGCAGCGCCTTGCGATCCAGCTTGCCGGAGGCGTTGAGCGGGAACTCGTCGAGCACCACGACCAGCGCGGGCACCATGTAGGCGGGCAGCTGCCTGCCGAGGTCCTCGCGCACCACGTCGCCGTCGACGCGCGCGTTCGGCGCGGCCACGACGTAGGCCACCAGCTGATCGCCGGTGCGCTGGTCGCCGCGCACCACGACCACCGACTGCGCGATCTCGTCCAGCGCGGTGAGCGCCTGCTCGATCTCGCCGAGCTCGATGCGCAGACCGCGCAGCTTCACCTGGAAGTCGGTGCGGCCGAAGTACTCCAGCTCGCCGTCGGCGGTCCAGGCCACCAGGTCACCGGTACGGTACATGCGCTGTCCGTCGGCGAACGGGTTGGCCACGAAGCGATCCGCGGTCAGGTCCGGCCGGGCCACATAGCCGCGCGCCAGCTGGGTACCCGCGAGATACAGCTCACCCGCGACACCCACCGGAGCGGGCCGCAGCCGCGAATCCAGCACGTACACCTGGGTGTTGAACACCGGGGCGCCGATCGGCACGGTGTCGGTGTCGGCCTCGGTCACCCGGTGATAGGTGACGTCGACCGCGGCCTCGGTCGGGCCGTACAGGTTGTGCAGTTCCGCGCCGGTCAGCTCGCGCAGGCGGTGCGCGGGCTTGGGCGGCAGCGCCTCACCGGAGGCGAACACCATGCGCAGCGTGTCGCAGCGGGCCGCGGCGGCGTCGGCCACGAACACCGCGAGCATGGACGGCACGAAGTGGGTGACGGTGACCCGCTCGGTCGCGATGACCTCGGCCAGGTAGGCCGGGTCGCGGTGGCCGTCCGGCTTGGCGACGACCAACCGCGCGCCGATCTGCAAGGGCCAGAAGAACTCCCACACCGACACGTCGAAGGTGGCGGGCGTCTTCTGCAGGACCGCGTCGGACTCGGTGAGCCCGTACTCGGACTGCATCCACACCAGGCGGTTGACGATCGCCGCGTGCGAGACAGCGACACCCTTCGGGCGGCCGGTCGAGCCGGACGTGAAGATCACGTACGCGGTGTTCGACGGACGCAGCGGCGCCCGGCGCTCGGCGTCGGTCACCGGCGCCTCGGACACACCGGACAGGTCGAGCAGATCGATGCGCACCTGCGCGGTGTCGATCTCCAGGTCGCTGCCCGAGGTCAGCACACACACCGGATCGGCCGTGGCCAGAATGTATTCCGTGCGCTCGGCCGGGTGATCCGGGTCGAGCGGCACGTACGCGCCGCCCGCGACGGTGACGGCGTACATGCCGACGACCAGGTCGATCGAGCGCCGCATGCCGAGCGCCACCGAGGACTCCGGGCCGACGCCGCGTTCGATGAGCCAGCGCGCCAGGCGGTAGACCCGGCCAGCGAACTCGGCGTAGGACAGACTCGTCCCCTCGAAGGTCACCGCGGTCGCGTTGGGCGTCTCGGCCAGCTGCGCCTCGAACTTCGACACCAGCGTCGCCGCCGCGTCGACCTCGTGCGCGGTCTCGTTCCAGCCGGACACCACGAGCTCGCGCTCGGCGGTGTCGAGCAGCTCGATATCACCAACGGCCACACCGGAATCGGCGGTGATCGCGGACAGCACGCGGACCAGGCGGTCGGCGATGCGGCGCACGGTCTGCTCGTCGAACAGGTCGCGCAGGTAGCCCGCGCGGATGCGCAGGCGCGAATCCAGCTGAGCGATCAGCGTCAGCGGGTAGTGCGTCGCGTCGGCGGCCTCCAGGTCGGCCACGGCCATGCCGTCGATGTCGGCGGCTTGGGAGCGCAGGCCTTCGGCGTCCACCGGGTAGGACTCGAACACGACCAGGGTGTCGAACAGGCCGCCGACGCCCGCGGCGGACTGGATGTCGGCCAGTCCGATGTAGTGGTGGTCGAGCAGGTCGGCCTGCTCGCCCTGGGTGCGGGTCAGCAGTTCGCGCGCGGACTCCGCGGGATCGAAGCGCACCCGCACCGGGACGGTGTTGATGAACAGACCCACCATGGATTCCACGCCGGACAGCTGCGCAGGGCGGCCGGAGACGGTGGTGCCGAACAGCACGTCCTCCGAGCCGGTCGTGCGGCCGACCAGGATGCCCCAGGCCACCTGCAGCACCGTGTTCGGGGTGACGCCCAGCGAGCTCGCCAGCGCGGTCAGGCGCGCGGTCGCGGCCTCGTCGAGGTCGAACAGGTACTCGCCGGAGAGCGCGGTGATCTCCCGGCCCGCGTCGGGGCGCGCGAGCAGCGTCGGCTCGCTCACCCCGCGCAGCGCCGTCGACCAGGCGGCCAGCGAGGCCGAATGATCTTGGCGCGCGGTCCATTCCAGGAAGTGCCGGTAGGAGCGCACCGCGGGCAGCGCGCTGGCGTCGGCGTGCACCGCGTAGAGCACGATCAGGTCGCGCATCAGCAGCGGCATCGACCAGCCGTCGAGCAGAATGTGGTGGTTGGACACCACGAACTGCCAACGATCCTGCGCGACCTGGATCAGCGTGAAACGGATCAGCGGCGGCGCGGTGAGGTCGAACCGCTGCATGCGGTCGGCCTCGATCAGGTCGGCGGCCGAACCGGTTTCGGTCCGGTCGTGCTCGGCCCAGGCGACGCGCACGCTGTCGAGCACCACCTGCACCGGGTTGCCGTCGGCGTCGCTGACGAACGCGGTGCGCAGGTTCTCGTAACGGTCGACCAGCGCCTGCGCGGCCGCCCGCAACCGGGCCGCGTCGACGCGGCCGGTGAGGGTGAGCACGGCCTGCGCGGTGTAGACGTCCACCGAGCTGGCGGCGAGGCGGGCGTGGAAGAGCAGACCCGCCTGCAGCGCCGAGAGCGGCCACACGTCGGCCAGCGCCGGGAAGCGCCGCTCCCAGCCCTCGATGTCGCGCTGGCTCGCGCGAACCAGGGCGAAGTCGGACGGGGTGTGCCCGCCCGCCTCGGCCGAGTTGGCGTGCCGGGCAACCGCGTCCAGGGCGGTGGTCCACAGCTCGGCGAACTCGCGCACCTCGGCGGCGTCGAGCAGCGTCGACGGGTAGCCGATGTTCGCGGTCAGCTTGTCGCCGACCACGATCGCGTTGACGTCCAGCGGGGCCATCGCGGGCATGTCGGCGTCGTAGGCGCCGCCGAGCGCGCCGAGTTCCGGCGCGGGAGTCCAGCCGAAGCCGCGCAGGGCCTCGGGCACGTCGCTGTCGGAGACGCGGCCCAGGTAGTTGAAGCTGACCTGGCCGGGCAGCTGCGCGGGCAGCTCCGCGGCGGTGCGCCGGTTGAGGTAGCGCAGCAGGCCGTAGCCGATGCCCTTGTCCGGCACCGCGAGCAGCTGCTCCTTGACCGCCTTCACGGCCTTGGACAGCGCGGGACCGCCCGCGAGGGCGGCGTCCACGTCGACGCCGGTCAGGTCCAGCCGCACCGGGAAGATGGCGGTGAACCAGCCGACGGTGCGGGACAGATCGGCGCCGGGGACGACGTCTTCCTCGCGGCCATGGCCTTCCAGGCGGATCAGCAGCGCGTCGTCGGTGCGCGCGCCCGCCCGGCTGGCCCGCCACTTCGCGGTCGCCAGCGCGAGCGCGGTGAGCAGACCGTCGTTCACGCCGCCGTGGAACAGCGCGGGCACCGTGGTGAGCAGTGCCTTGGTGGTCTCGGCGGAGACCTCGACCTGAACCTTCTCGATCGCGCCGGAGACGTCCACCGCGGGATCCATCGGACGCGCGGTCAGCAGCGGATCGGGGGTGTCGGTCACAGCCCGCCAGTAGTCGAGTTCGCCGACCCGCGAAGCGCTTTCGGCCTCGCGCTCCAGCGCGTGCGCCCAGGCCCGCATCGACGTCGCCGGAGCCACCAGCTCGGGCTGCTGCCCGGCGGTGAGCTGGCCCCAGGCGGCGACGAAGTCCGGCACCAGGATGCGCCACGAGACGCCGTCGACCACCAGGTGATGGGCGACCACGATCAGGCGGCCCATCCGGCCGCCTTGCGCGGGATCGAGCCAGACGAACCGCACCACGACACCGGCCGCCGGATCCAGTCGGTCCAGCGCGGAATCCAGTGCGGCGGAGGCGATGTCGAGCAGTTCGGCATCGGTGGCCGCGGCCGGGAACTCGACGCGCTCGATCAGCGCGTCCACGTCCACGGCGCCGGGCTCGGCGGTCCGCACCACCCAGTCGTCGCCCTCGCGGGAGAGCCGGGCGCGCAGCATGTCGTGCCGGTCGATCACCGCGCCGACGGTCGTCGCGATGCCCGCGCGGTCGATGCCGAGCGGCAGCTCCAGCGCGAGGGTCTGGTTGAACCGGCCGAAGGAGCCCGGGCGCTCGGCCATGAACCGCACCACCGGGGTGAGCGGCATGTCACCGACGCCGCCGCCGGGCAGTTCGGCGAGCGCGGCGACGGCGGGCGCCGAAGCGTCGGCCGTCTCGGCGACCGCGGCCAAGCCCGCGACGGTCTTCTGCTCGAAGACGTGCCGCGGCGTGAACACCACGCCGCGCGCCTTCGCCCGCGAGACCAGCTGGATCGAGACGATGCTGTCGCCGCCGAGCGCGAAGAACGAGTCGTCGACGCCGACCCGCTGCACGCCGAGCACCTCGGCGAACACCTCGGCGATGACCTGCTCGACCGGCGTGCGGGCGGCGCGGAACACCACCTCGGTCGCGAACACCGGCTCCGGCAGCGCCTTGCGGTCCAGCTTGCCGACCGGGGTCAGCGGCACCCGGTCGATCACCATGATCGAGGAGGGCACCATGTAGGCGGGAAGCCGGTCCTCGACGTGCGCGGTGAGCGTCGCGACATCGATGGAATGTCCTTGCGCGGCCACCACGTACGACACCAGCGACACCGCGCCCGCGGCGTTCTTGTGGCCGACGGTGACCGCGAAGTCGACGGTCTCGTGCGCCGCGAGGGCCGCGTCGATCTCGCCGAGCTCGATGCGGAAACCGCGGACCTTCACCTGGAAGTCGGAGCGGCCCACGTACTCGACCTCGCCGGTGCGAGTCCAGCGGACCACGTCACCGGTGCGGTACATGCGCTCGCCGTCGACGTACGGGTTGGCCACGAAACGTTCGGCCGTCAGGCCGGGGCGGGCGTGGTAGCCGCGCGCCAGCTGGACGCCCGACAGATACAGCTCACCCGCGACACCCACCGGAACGGGTCTGAGCTGGGCGTCCAGGATCAGCGACCGCATGCCCCGGATCGGTCCGCCGATGGTCACTGTCTCGCCGACCACCAGCGGATCGCTGATGTTGGTCATGATGGTGGTCTCGGTCGGGCCGTAGCCGTTGTGGAACGCGCGCAGCGCGCCGCCCTCGCCGAGCGGCACGGCCCACTTCGCGACCAGCTCCGGCGGGCAGGCCTCGCCGCCCGCGACCAGCACACGCAGCGTGTCCAGGCCGCTCGGGTCGAAGGTGGCCAGCGCGGCCGGGGTGATGAACGCGTGCGTGACCCGCTCGCCGCGAATCAGCTCGGACAGCTCCTCGCCGCCGTACACGCCCGGCGGCACCACGACCAGCGCGCCGCCCGCGCCCACCGCGAGCAACAGCTCGAGGATCGAGGCGTCGAAGCTGGGCGAGGCGAAATGCAGTGCGCGCGAATCGGAGTCGAGGCGGTAGCGCTCGATCTGCTCGGCGCTGAAGTTGGCCAGACCCGCGTGCGTCACGACGACGCCCTTGGGCACACCGGTGGAACCGGAGGTGTAGATGACGTAGGCCGGGTGCTCCGGACGCACCGGGCGGACCCGGTCGGCGTCGGTGATCGGACCGCCGTCGAAACCGTCCAGCGCGAGGTCCTCGAGCACCAGCCAGCGCGCCGACTCGGGCAGACCTTCCCGCACCGCGGTGACCGTGATGCCAAGGGGTGAACCGGAATCGGTGACCATGTGCGCGATGCGCTCGGCCGGATAGTTCGGGTCCACCGGCACGAACGCGGCGCCGGTCTTGGACACCGCCCACGCGGCGAACACCGAGTCCGCCGAACGCGGAACGCCGACCGCGACCAGGTCTTCCGCGCCGATGCCTTCGGCGATCAGCAAGCGGGCCAAGCGGTTCGAGCGTTCGTCGAGTTCGGCGTAGGAGAGAGTTGTCCCCTGGAACACGACCGCGGGCGCGTCCGGGTTGTGCGCGGCGGCCTCGGCGAGCAGCTCGGGCAGCGTGCGCGGCGGCACCGCGGGTGCGCCGGTGCGCGCGACGAGATCGGCCAGTTCGGCCGCGTCGAGCACGTCGACGGCGCCGACCGTGACGGCCGGATCGGCCGCGACGGCGGTGAGCACGCGCACCCAGCGGTCCACGATCTCCCGCGCGGTCGATTCGTCGAACAGCTCGGTGGCGTAGGTCAGCGCGAGCGTCATGCCCGCGACGCCGTTACCGGCCACCGCATCGTTCTCCGACAGCGTGAACTGTAGGTCGAAACGCGCCACGTTCTCTTCGAGATCGAGCGCGGAGACCGAAAGACCCGGCAGTTCCAACGCGGTCCGGTCCAGGTTCTGGAAGGCCAGCATCACCTGGAACAGCGGGTTGCGCGACTGCGAACGCTCCGGCGCGAGCAGCTCGACGAGGCGCTCGAACGGCACGTCGGCATTGCCGTAGGCGTCCAGGTCGGTCTTGCGGACGCGGTCGAGCAGTTCGGTGAACGATTCGCCGTTGTCGATGCCGGTGCGCAGCACCAGCGTGTTGACGAACATGCCGACGAGGTCGTCGAGCGCCTGTTCGCCACGGCCCGCGATCGGCGTGCCGACCGCGATGTCGTCGCCGCCGGACAGGCGCGCGAGCAGCACGGCGAGCGCGCTGTGCATGACCATGAACAGCGAAGCGCCGCTGGCGCGGGCGATCTCGTCGAGCGCCGCGATCAGCTCACCGCGAAGCTCGTGATGCAGCGTCGCGCCGCGATGCGAGGCGATCGCCGGACGCGGGCGGTCGGTCGGCAGCGCCAGCTCGTCCGGCACGCCGTCGAGGGCGCGCTGCCAGTACGCCACCTGGCGGGCCAGCAGCGAATCCGCGTCGTCCTCGGAACCGAGGACCTCGCGCTGCCAGACCGCGAAATCGGCGTACTGCACCGCGAGCGGCGACCAGCCGGGCGCGCTGTCCTGGGTGCGAGCCGTGTAGGCCAGCATGACGTCGCGGGTCAGCGGGCCCATGGAGAAGCCGTCGGCGGCGATGTGGTGCACGACGACGACGAGCACGTGCTCGTCCGGTCCCGCGGCGTACAGCCTGGTGCGCAGCGGAACTTGTTCGGCCACGTCGAATCCCGCGGTGACGAACTCGGTCACCGCGCCGAGCAGCTCGGCCTGCGGCACCGCGACCGGGTGCAGGTCGAGCGCGATCTCCTCGGCCGGGACGATCACCTGCACCGGCGTGCCGCCGTGCTCGGGGTAGCGCGTGCGCAGCGATTCGTGCCTGCGCACGACGTCGGCCACCGCGAGCCGCAGCGCCTCGACGTCGAGCGCGCCGGACATCCGGATCGCGATCGGCAGGTTGTAGGCGGCCGAGGAGGTGTCGTACTTGTTCAGGAACCACATGCGCTGCTGCGCGTAGGACAGCGGCACCAGTTCGCCGGCGGCGCGCTTGCGCGCGACCAGCGGGGCGCGGCCGTCGCCACCGGTATGCGATTCCACCCGTGCGGCAAGGGCTTCCACGGTGGAGGCCTCGAACAGCGTGCGCACCGGCACCGAAGTGCCGAGCGCCGCGCCGATCCGGGACACCACCCTGGTCGCGATGAGCGAGTTGCCGCCGAGATCGAAGAAGTCGTCGTCCACGCCGACGCGAGGCAGGTCGAGCACCTCGGCGAACACCGCGGCCACCGTCTCCTGCACCGGCGTCACCGGAGCGCGGAACGCCCTGGCCTTGGCGGCGGGCGCGGGCAGCGCACGGCGGTCCAGCTTGCCGTTGACGGTCAGCGGGATCCATTCCAGGCGCACCATGGCCGCGGGCACCATGTAGGCGGGCAGCCGCTCGGCCGCGCCGGAACGCACCGCGTCCAGGTCGGGGACGACATCGGGTTCGGCGACGACGTAAGCGACGATGCGCTGATCGCCCGGCTGGTCCTCGCGCACGATGACCGCCGCCTGGGCGATGCCCGGCTGCGCGAGCACCGCGGCTTCGATCTCGCCGAGCTCGATGCGGAAACCACGCACCTTCACCTGATCGTCGGCGCGACCCAGGTACTCGAGCTCGCCGAAGCGGTTCCAGCGCGCGAGGTCGCCGGAGCGGTACAGGCGCGAACCCGAATCGCCCTGGGTCGCCAGCGGGTTGGCCACGAAACGAGCAGCGGTCAGATCGGGGCGGCCGAGGTAGCCGCGCGCCAACTGCGGTCCGGCGACATACATTTCGCCAGCGACACCGACCGGCACGGGACGCAGCCGGTCGTCGAGCACGTACACGTTCAGGCCCGCGATCGCGCGACCCACGATGCTGCCGGAGGCCGCTTCGATCGTCGCCGCGTCCAGGGCACGGAAGGACACGTGCACCGTGGTCTCGGTGATGCCGTACATGTTCACCAGCACCGGAGCGGAATCGCCGTGGCGGGCAACCCAATCCGACAGACGACGCAGCTCCAGTGCTTCACCGCCGAACACCACGTAACGCAGCGACAGCGGCGCGGCATCCGAGGCGGCATTGCGGTCGGCTTCGGCCAATTGGTAGAAGGCCGAGGGCGTCTGGTTGAGGACGGTCACGCGCTCGTCGCGCAACAGCTCCAGGAACTGCTCCGGAGACCGCGAGGTGAAGTAGTCGACAACGACCACCGTGCCGCCGAACAGCAGCGGACCCCACAACTCCCACACCGAGAAGTCGAACGCATACGAGTGGAACAACGTCCACACATCATCCGGACCGAAACCGAAATCACGATCGGTATTCGCGAACAACCGCACCACGTTCCGATGCGCGACCGCCACACCCTTCGGACGGCCCGTCGAACCCGACGTGTAGATCACGTAGGCGACATGGTCGGGGGTCAGCGCGGCGCGGCGATCGGCGTCGGTGATCGGCGCGTCGTCGGCGTCGACCACATTGCCGGTCTCCACCGCGAACCCGTCCAGCACCACCGAGGGCAGACCCGCCGGGATCTCGACCTCGACCGTGGAATCCAGCACCACACTGGTCGGACGCGAATCCGCCAGCACGTAGGCGATACGGTCGGCCGGATAGGTCGGGTCCACCGGTACGTAACCCGCACCGGTCTTCACGACCGCGAGCAGCGCGACGACCAGATCCAACGACCGCGGCAGGATCACCGCGACCAGCGACTCCGGCCCAGCGCCGTCGTCGATCAGCCTGCGCGCCAACACATTCGCGCGCTTGTCCAGCTCGGCGTAGCTCAACGAGTCCGCACCGAACCGCGCGGCGACCCGGTGCGGATGCGCGGCGACCATCTGATCGAACAACTCGACCAGCGTCACACCCGGCTCGGCGAACCGGCCCACGCCGGCATCCGAGCCCGCCGACACCCAACGCTGCGAGACATCCAGCCGCTCGGCCTCGCCCAGCAGATCGATGTCACCGACGACCACCGACGGGTCCTCGGCCACACCGCGCAGGATGCGCACCAGACGATCGGCGAACGAGGCGACCGTCTCCGGGTCGAACAACTCGCTCGCGTAGTTCCACGACATCGCCAGCCCACCGTCGCGGGCCTCGCCCACGGTCAGCTGCACGTCGAATTTCGCGGTGCCCGCGTCGAACTCGACGACGTCCAGGTCCAAGCCGGGCAGCGCGATGGTGCCCATGTCGGCGGCCGAGGCCGCCTCGAAGGTCAACGCCACCTGGAACAGCGGGTGGTGCGCCTGCGAACGCGCCGGGCTCAGTACGTCCACCAACCGCTCGAACGGCACGTCGGCGTTGGCGAAGGCCGCCAGATCCGTGCGCCGCACCTGCTCGAGCAGATCGCTGAACTTCCCGCCCAGGTCGATCTCGTTGCGCAACACCAGCGTGTTGACGAACATGCCGACCAAGTCGTCCAGGGCACGCTCGCCGCGACCGGCGATCGGGGTGCCGATCGCGATATCGGTGCTGTTGGACAGCCGTGCCGCCCAAGTCGCCAACGCGGCGTGCACGACCATGAACAACGTCACGCCGTGCGCGCGCGCCACATCCTCGAGCGCGCGGTGCAGCTCGGCGTCCACCGAGAAGGCGTGCAGCCCACCGGTGTTCGACGCGATTTCCGGGCGCGGCCGATCCGCGGGCAACTCGATCTGATCCGGCAGATCGCGCAGCTGCTCGGTCCAGTAGGCGATCTGCTTGGCCGCCATCGACTCCGCGTCGTCCTCGGAGCCGAGGACCTCGCGCTGCCACAGCGCGTAGTCGGCGTACTGCACGTCGAGCGGCGCCCAGCCGGGCGCTTCCCCGCCGGCGCGCTCGGTGTAGGCCACCACCACGTCACGCAGCAGCGGACGCAGCGAGAAGCCGTCGGCGCTGATGTGGTGCATGACCAGCACCACGACATGGCTGCGTTCATCGACTGTGAGCAGGTAGGCCCGGAACGGGATCTCGCTGGTCACGTCGAAGTGCACGCTCGCCAGTTCGACGATGCGCGAAGGCAGTTCGGTGCTCGGCACCCACTCCGCGGACAGGTCGAAGCGCACCTCGTCGGCGGGCACGACGCGCTGGTAGCCCTCGCCCTCCACCTCCGGGTAGATGGTGCGCAGCGCCTCGTGGCGGGCGATCACGTCGCGGATCGCGGCCTGCAGCGCGACGGCGTCGAGCTTGCCGGTCAACCGGATGGCGACCGGGATGTTGTTCACCGCGGTGCGGTTGTCGAAGCGGTTGAGGAACCACATCCGCTGCTGTGCGAGCGAGAGCGGCACCAGCTCCGGCCTTGGCTGCGCGACCAGCGGCGCCTTCGCTCCCGTACCGGTGGCCGATTCCACCTTGGCGGCCAGCGCGGCGACGGTGGACGCCTCGAACAGGGTCCTCAGCGGGATCTGAGTGTCCAGCGCCTCGCCGAGCCGGGCCGCCACCTGGGTGGCGACCAGCGAGTTGCCGCCGAGACCGAAGAAGTCGTCGTCCAGGCCGACGCGTTCGATGCCGAGCACGTCGGCGAACGCGCTGGCCACGATCTGCTGCACCGGGGTGACCGGCGCCTGGAAGACCTTCGCCTCGAACGTCGGCTCCGGCAGCGCCTTGCGGTCCAGCTTGCCCGAGGTGTTCAGCGGGAACGCGTCGAGCACCACGAAGGCGGCGGGCACCATGTAGGCGGGCAGTTGCTCGGCGAGCGCGGACTTGACGCGCTCGATGTCGATGGCCGTGCCCGGCTTGGCGATGAGGTAGGCCACCAGCTGATCGCCGGTGCGCTCGTCGGTGCGCACCACCACGACCGACTGCGAGACCTCGTCCAGCGCGGTCAGCGCGCCCTCGATCTCGCCGAGCTCGATGCGCAGACCGCGCAGCTTCACCTGGAAGTCGGTGCGGCCCAAGTACTCCAGCTCACCGGCGGGCGTCCAGGACACCAAGTCGCCGGTGCGGTACATGCGCACGCCGTTGCCGAACGGGTCGGCGACGAAGCGCTCGGTGGTCAGGTCGGGGCGGGTGACGTAGCCGTACGCCAGCTGCGCGCCCGCCAGGTACAGCTCGCCGGGGACGCCGACCGGAACCGGCCGCAGGCGCGAATCCAGCACGTACACCTGGGTGTTGAACACCGGCGCGCCGATCGGCACCGTGACGGTGTCGGCGTCGGTGACCTCGTGGAAGGTCACCTCGACGCCGGCCTCGGTCGGGCCGTACAGGTTGTGCAGGCGCGCGCCGGTCAGCTCGCGCAGGCGCTGCGCGGTGACCGAGGGCAGGCCCTCGCCGGAGGCGAAGACGTTGCGCAGACCGGTGCATTCGGCCGCGCGCGGTTCGACGACGAACAGCGACATCATCGACGGCACGAAGTGCGCCGTGGTGATCTGCTCCTCGATGATCAGCTGGGCGAGGTAGGCCGGGTCGCGGTGGCCGTCCGGCTTGGCGATCACCAAGCGGGCGCCGACCTGCAAGGGCCAGAAGAACTCCCACACCGACACGTCGAACGTCGCCGGGGTCTTCTGCAGGACCACGTCGTCGGCGGCGAGGCCGTACTGCGCGTGACCCCACACCAGGCGGTTGATGATCGCGGCGTGCGAGACCGCGACACCCTTCGGGCGACCGGTCGAACCCGACGTGAAGATCACGTACGCGGTATTGCCGGTGCGCAGCGGCCGGTGCCGGTCCGCGTCGGTGAGCGGCTCGTCGGAGTACGCCGACAGATCCAGCTCGTCGATGCGCACCTGGCGCGCGAGCGCGACACCGAGGTCCGCGCCGGAGGTCAGCACGCAGACGGGGCGCGCCGTGTCGAGGATGTGCTCGATGCGCTCGGTCGGGTTGTCCGGGTCCAGCGGCACGTACGCGCCACCGGCCGCGGACACCGCGTACATGCCGACGAGCAGGTCGAGCGAGCGGCGCATGCCAAGGGCCACATACGATTCCGGGCCGACGCCGTTCTGCTTGAGCCAGCGCGCAAGCCGGTGCACCCGGCTCGCGAACTCGGCGTAGGACAGACTCGTCCCCTCGAACGTGAGCGCGGTCGCGTCCGGGGTGCGCGCGACCTGCGCCTCGAACAGCGCGACCAGCGTCGCGGCGTCGTCGTCGCCCACCGGCGAGGCCAGTGCCGCGTCCACCGCGAATTCGGTGTCGTTCCACTGCCTGAGCACCAGCGCGCGCTCGGCGGCGTCGAGCAACTCGATGTCGCCGATCGCGGTGGACGGCGCTGCGGCGATTCCGCGCAGCACGCGAAGGAAGCGAGCGCCGAAGGAATCCGCGAAGGCGGAATCGAAAAGGTCGGTGGCGTAGACGAGTTCGGCGTCCATCTCGGACTCGCCGTCCGGGATCTCGCTCAGCGTGAGCTGCATGTCGAACTTGGCCGTCGGCTGATCGATGCCCAGTTCGGACACGGTCAGGCCGGGCAGCTCCAGCGAGGTGCGGCCGATGTTCTGGAACGTGAGCATCACCTGGAACAGCGGATGCCGCGCCTGCGAACGGGCCGGGTTGAGCACCTCGACCAGCCGCTCGAACGGCACGTCCGCGTGCGCGAACGCCTGCAGGTCGCGCTCGCGGACCTGGGCGAGCAGGTCGGTGAACGAGGCGGCGGTGTCGATCTGGGTGCGCAGCACCAGGGTGTTGACGAACATGCCGACGAGGTCGTCGAGCGCCTGCTCGCCGCGGCCCGCCACCGGGATGCCGATGGCGATGTCATCGGCGCCGGACAGGCGCGAGAGCAGCGTCGCGAAGGCGCTGTGCACCACCATGAACAGCGTGGTGCCGTGCGCGTGCGCGACCCGGTTCAGCTCGTCGATCAGCTCGCCGGGCACCCGGAAGCGGTGCGTACCGGCCTGATAGGAGGCCACGGTCGGGCGCGGCTTGCCGGGCAGGCGCAACTCGTCGGGCAGATCGGCGAGCGCCGTACGCCAGTAGTCGAGCTGCTCGGAGATGAGCGAGGTGGGATCGTCCTCGTCGCCGAGGGTTTCGCGCTGCCAGAGCGCGAAATCGACGTACTGGACGGCCAGCGGCGGCCAGCCCGGTTCGGAGTTCGACGTGCGCGCCACGTAGGCGGTCATCAGGTCGCGCACCAGCGGCCGCATGGAGAAGCCGTCGGCGGCGATGTGGTGCACCACGACCGCGAGCACGTAATCGCGCTCGCCCAGTTCGTAGATGCGCAGCCGCACCGGCGGCTCGGCGGTGACGTCGAAGCCGCGGTTGACGAATTCGTAGAGCGCACCGTACATCTCGGTCTGGTCGACCTCGACGACGTCCAGCTCCGGAATGGCGCGGATGGACGGAAGCACCCGCTGGTACGGGACGCCCTCGTGCGACGGGTAGACGGTGCGCAGCGACTCGTGCCGCGCGATCACGTCGCCGAGCGCGCCGCGCAGCGCGCTCAGATCGAGCAGACCGCGCAGCCGGACGGCGGCCGGGATGTTGTAGGTGCCCGCCGCCGCGCCCGGCTCGGTGCCGAGATCGAAGCGGTTGAGGAACCACATCCGCTGCTGCGCCAGTGACAGCGGCGGGTGCTCGGGACGGGTCCGCGCGCTGAGCGCTTGGCGTACACCGGTTCCCGCGTGCGATTCGACGCGAGCCGCCAGCGCGGCGACCGTGGGCGCCTCGAACAGCGTGCGCACGCCGACCTCGGCGTCCAGCGCCTTGCTCAGCCGGGCCGCGACCTGGGTCGCGACCAGCGAGTTGCCGCCGAGTTCGAAGAAGTCGTCGTCCACGCCGACGCGGTCGACGCCGAGCAGGTCGGCGAAGATGTCCGCGACGATCTCCTCGATCGGGGTGGACGGCGCGCGGAAGCTCTTGGCCTCGAAGACCGGCGCGGGCAGCGCCTTACGGTCCAGCTTGCCGCTGGCGTTGAGCGGGAAGGCGTCCAGCACGACCAGCGCCGCGGGCACCATGTACCCGGGCAGCGCCGCGGCGAGGCCGGACTTGACCGCCGTGCTGTCCACGACGGAATCCGGTTCGGCGACAACGTAACCCACCAGCTGATCACCGGCGTGCGGATCGGTGCGCACCACGACCACCGACTGTGCGACACCCGGCTGCGCCAGCAGCGCCGCCTCGATCTCGCCCAGCTCGATACGCAGACCACGCAGCTTCACCTGGAAGTCGGTGCGGCCCAGATACTCCAGCTCGCCCTGCTTGGTCCAGGCGACCAAGTCGCCGGTGCGGTACATACGCGAACCAGCGGCGCCGTAAGGGTTGGCGACGAAACGATCCGAGGTCAAATCGCTGCGGCTCAGGTAGCCCAACGCCAGCTGATCGCCCGCCAGATACAGCTCACCCGCGACACCCGGCGCCACCGGGTGCAAACGCGAATCGAGCACGAAAACCCTGGTGTTCCACACCGGACGGCCGATCGGCACCGACACCACGTCGGCGTCCACGACCTCGTGGTAGGTCACGTCGACCGCGGCCTCGGTCGGGCCGTACAGGTTGTGCAGACGCGCACCGGTCAGCTCACGCAGACGCTGTGCGGTCGGCGCGGGCAGGGCTTCACCGGAGGCGAACACCTGACGCAGGCGCGGCGCGGGCACGGTCGCGGCGTCGCCGTTCTCGTTGCCCAGCGTGGAGACGAACACCGACAGCATCGACGGCACGAAATGCGCCGTGGTGATGCCCTGTTCGGCGATGATCTGCGCGAGGTACACCGGGTCGCGGTGGCCGTCCGGCTTCGCGACGACCAGGCGAGCGCCGGTCTGCAAGGGCCAGAAGAACTCCCACACCGACACGTCGAAGGTGGCAGGGGTCTTTTGCAGCACGGCGTCGTCGGCGCCGATCGGGTACTCGTGTTGCATCCACAGCAGGCGGTTCACGATCGCGGCATGGCTGACCGCCACGCCCTTCGGCCGACCGGTCGAACCGGAGGTGAAGATGACGTAGGCGGTGTTGCCCGGACGCAGCGGGCGCACCCGCTCGGCGTCGGTGATCGGCGCACCGGAGGTCTGCGCCGAGCTCGGCAGGTCCTCGACGTATCGGGCGTCGACCGCGCCGTCGGTGACGAACCCGTCGCGGCGGGTTGTCAGCAGCAGGCTGGGCCGCGCGGTGTCGAGGATGTGACCGATGCGGTCGGCGGGCTGATCGGGGTCCAGCGGCACGTAGGCCGCGCCCGTCTGCAGCACCGCGTACATGGCGACGACCAGCTCGGTCGAACGCCGCATGGCAAGCGCCACCAGCGATTCCGGGCCGACGCCGGAGGCGATCAGCTCCCTGGCGATGCGGTTGGCGCGCTCCTGGAGCTCGCGATAGGTGAGCTGTTCGTCCTCGTAGACCAGCGCCATGGCGTCCGGGCTCGCCGCCGCCTGCGCGTCGAACAACGAGACCAGCGTCTCGGTGGGCACCGCGTGGTCGGTGTCGTTCCAGTCGACGAGCACCTGCGCGTGTTCCTCGGGCGCGAGCAGATCGATGTCGCCGATCGGCACGTCCGGGTTCGCGATGACGGCCGCCAGGATGCGGTCCAGGCGGCGCGCGAAGGCGGCAACCGTCGACTCGTCGAAAAGGTCGAGCGCGTAGGAGAACTCGGCCGACATGCCCGCGGCCTCGCCCAGCTCGTCCTGGGTCTCCTGCAGGGTCAGCTGCAGGTCGAACTTGGCCAGGCGGGCGTCGTAGTCGATGCCGTTGACCGAGAGGCCCGGCAGCTGCAGGGTGGCCTGTTTGGTGTTCTGGAAGGCCAGCATCACCTGGAACAGCGGGTGCCGCGCCTGCGAGCGGGCGGGGTTGAGCACCTCGACCAGCCGCTCGAACGGCACGTCGGAATGCGCGAACGCCTGCAGGTCGGTTTCCCTGGCCCGGTCGAGCAGTTCGGCGAAGGTGCCCGCGCCATCCACCTCGGTGCGCAGCACGAGGGTGTTGACGAACATGCCGATCAGGTCGTCGAGGGCGGCCTCACCGCGACCCGCGACCGGCGTGCCGATGGCGATGTCGGAGGTGCCGCTGGCCCGCGCGAGCAGCACCGCGAGGGCGCTGTGCATGACCATGAACAGCGAGGCGTTGTAGCGGCGGCCCAATTCCACAAGGGCGCGCTGGGTTTCGCCGGAGATCACGAACGCGTAGGTGCCGCCCTGGTAGGAGGCGACCGCGGGACGCGGATGATCGGACGGCAGCACCAGCTCGTCGGGCAGGTCGGCGAGTTCGCGCGTCCAGTAGCTGATCTGGCTGGAGATCAGCGAACGCGGGTCGTCCTCGGAGCCCAGGATCTCGCGCTGCCAGAGCGCGTAATCGGCGTACTGGACCGGCAATTCGGCCCAGGTCGGCGCTTCCCACGTGGTGCGCGCCGCGTACGCGACGATGACGTCGCGCGACAGCGGCCCCATCGACCAGCCGTCGGCGGAGATGTGGTGCACCACCATGCCGAGCACGTACTCGGTCTCGCTGATCTCGAAAAGCCGTGCGTGCAGCGGTACTTCGCTGGTCACGTCGAAGGCCATGGTGGCCAGGTCGATCAGGTGCTCGAGCAGGGTCTCCTCGGTCACCCGGTACGGGGTGAGGTCCGGCACGATCTGCGCCGCGTCGAGGACCACCTGCACCGGGCCGCTCCCGGTCTCCGGGAAGACGGTGCGCAGCGACTCGTGCCGGTCGATCACGTCGATGACCGCGACCTGCAGCGCGGCCACGTCCAGCTCACCGGAGAGACGGATGGCAACCGGGATGTTGTTGACCGCCGAGGAGGTGTCGAAGCGGTTCAGGAACCACATGCGCTGCTGAGCGAGCGACAGCGGCACCTCTTCGGGCCGCTCGCGCGCGACCAGCGCCTTGCGCGCGCCGTCGCCCGCCTGCGATTCCACGCGGGCGGCGAGTGCGGCGACGGTGGGCGCCTCGAAGAGCATGCGCACCGGGACGCGGGTGTCCAGTGCGATGCCGACACGGGAGGCGACCTGGGTGGCGATCAGCGAGTTGCCGCCGAGGTCGAAGAAGTCGTCGTCGACGCCGACGCGGGGCAGGTCGAGCACGTCGGCGAAGACCTGGGCGACGATCTCCTCGATCGGCGTTGCGGGAGCGCGGAATTCGCGCACCTCGAACACCGGCGCGGGCAGCGCGCGGCGGTCCAGCTTGCCGTTGACGGTCAGCGGGATCGCGTCGAGCGCCATGAACGCCGAGGGCACCATGTAGGCGGGCAGCCGGTCCGAGGCGGCGCGGCGGACGTCGTCGAGGTCGAGCTCGATACCGGGTTCGGCGACGACATAGGCGACGATGCGCTGGCCGCCGGGCTGGTCCTCGCGCACGATGACCGCGGACTGGGCGATACCGGGCTGTTCGAGGATGGCGGCTTCGATCTCGCCGAGTTCGATGCGGAAACCACGCACCTTCACCTGGTCGTCGGCGCGACCCAAGTACTCGAGTTCACCGAAGCGGTTCCAGCGCGCGAGGTCGCCGGAGCGGTACAGGCGCGAGCCCGCGCTGGCGGCATCGGCGAGGGGGTTGGCCACGAAGCGGGTCGTGGTGAGGTCGGGGCGGCCGAGGTAGCCGCGCGCCAATTGCGGTCCGGCGACATACATTTCGCCGACCACGCCGACCGGTACCGGCTGGAGCCGGTTGTCCAAGACGTAGACGCTCAGGCCGGAGATGGCGCGGCCGACGATGCTGCCGGAGGCGGCCTCGATGGTCGCGGCGTCCAGCGCACGGTAGGACACGTGCACCGTGGTCTCGGTGATGCCGTACATGTTGACCAGCACCGGTGAGGAATCGCCATGCCGGGCGACCCAATCCGACAAACGACGCAGCTCGAGGGCTTCACCGCCGAAGACCACGTAGCGCAGCGACAGCGGCGGCGCGGCGGGTCCCGCGGCACGGTCGGCCTCGGCGAGCTGGTAGAACGCCGAGGGCGTCTGGTTGAGGACGGTCACGCGCTCGTCGCGCAGCAGTTCCAGGAACTGCTCCGGAGACCGCGAGGTGAAGTAGTCGACAACGACCACCGTGCCGCCGAACAGCAGCGGACCCCACAACTCCCACACCGAGAAGTCGAACGCATACGAGTGGAACAACGTCCACACATCATCCGGACCGAAACCGAAATCACGATCGGTATTCGCGAACAACCGCACCACGTTCCGATGCGCGACCGCCACACCCTTCGGACGGCCCGTCGAACCCGACGTGTAGATCACGTAGGCGACGTTGTCGGGGTTCAGCGGCGCGGAGCGGTCCGCGTCGGTGATCGGCGTATCGGCGAAACCGTGTGCGGCGGTGGCGAATTCGTCCAGGACCACGGTGGGCAGGTCGTCCGGAACGGCCACGTCCACCGAGGCGTCGATGACGACGCTGGTCGGACGCGAATCCGCGAGCACGTAGGCGATACGGTCGGCCGGATAGGTCGGGTCGACCGGCACGTAACCCGCACCGGTCTTCACCACGGCGAGCAGCGCGACGACGAGTTCGATCGAGCGCGGCAGGATCACCGCGACCAGCGACTCCGGGCCCGCGCCGTCGACGATCAGCCTGCGCGCCAAGACATTCGCGCGCTTGTCGAGCTCGGCGTAGGTCAGCGACTCCGCGCCGAACCGCGCGGCGACATGCTCGGGGTAGGCGGCGACCGCCTGGTCGAACAGCGCGACCAGGGTGGTTTCGGGGTCGGCGAAACGTCCGGTGCCGCCGTCCGTGCCGGAGGACACCCAGTCGCGCGACACCGCGAGCCGCTCGTCGGCGGCGAGAACATCGATTTCGCCGACGACGACCGCCGGATCGGCGACGACGCTGCGCAGGATGCGCACGAAGCGCTCGGCGAAGGAGGCCACCGTCTCGGTGTCGAACATGTCGGTGGCGAACTGCACCGCCGCCGTCATGCCCTCGGGCTCGCCGTTGCCGCCGCGCTCCTCGGTGATGGTCCACTGCAGGTCGAACTTGGCGATGTCGACCTCGAGCTCGGTGGCGGTCACCGAAAGCCCGGGTAGTTCGAGCGCGCCGTGCGCCATCTCCTGGAAGGAGAGCATCACCTGGAACAGCGGGTGCCGCGCCTGCGAGCGAGTCGGGTTGAGCACATCGACGAGCCGCTCGAACGGCACGTCGGCGTAGGCGAACGCCGCGAGGTCGGTTTCCCTGGTGCGGGCGAGGAAGTCGGCGAAGGACACGCCGCTGTCCACGTCGGAGCGCAGCACCAGCGTGTTGACGAACATGCCGATCAGGTCGTCGAGCGCCTGCTCGCCGCGGCCCGCGATCGGGGTGCCGATCGCGATGTCGCTGGTGCCCGACAGGCGACCGAGCAGCACCGCGAGCGAGGCGTGCACGACCATGAAGAGGCTGACGCCCTGCGCGCGCGCCAATCCCGCGAGGGCGGTGTGCAATTCGGCGTCGATGTCGAAGCGCACCGTGCTGCCGCGGAAGCTCTGCACGGGCGGACGCGGCCGGTCGGTGGGCAGGTCCAGCTGGTCGGGAAGACCGCCGAGCTGGCGTCGCCAGTAGGCGATCTCGCGGGCGGCCATCGAACCCGGATCGGCTTCCGAGCCGAGCAGTTCGCGTTGCCAGATGCTGTAGTCCTGGTACTGCACCGGCAGCGGCGACCACGCGGGCGCCTCACCGGCGGCCCGCGCCAGATACGCGGTGGCCACGTCCCGCGAAAGCGGGCCGAAGGAGAAACCGTCGGCCGCGATGTGATGCACCACGAAGGCGACAGCGTGATCGGGCGTTCCGTTGGTCGACCCGCCGGTCACCTGGTAGATCCGCACCCGGATCGGCAGCTCGCGCGCCACGTCGAAGCCCGTGCTGGCGAATTCGGTGAGCACACCGGACAACTCGGATTCGTCGATGGCCTGCACCGAGATCGCCAAGTTGATCTCGTCGTCCGGCACGACCTGCTGGTAGCCGCCGTCACCGGACTCCGGGAACACGGTGCGCAGCGACTCCTGCCGCGCCATCACATCGTTGAGCGCCGCCTCGAGCGCCGGGATGTCGACATGTCCGCGCAACCGCACCACGAACGGCAAGTTGTAAGTCGGCGCCGACGGATCGAACTGGTTGATGAACCACATCCGCTGCTGCGCCAACGACAGCGGCACGCGGGCGGGCAGCTGCTGAGCCACCAGCGGCGGACGCGAACCCTCGCCCGGACCCGCCGTTTCCGCGCGCGCGGCCAGACCGGCCACCGTCGGCGTCTCGAACAACGCGCGCACCCCGAGCTGGATGCCGAACGCCGCACCGATCCGCGACACCACCTGGGTCGCGACCAGCGAGTTACCACCCAGATCGAAGAAGTTGTCGTCGATACCGATCTGCTGCTGGCTCAGCACATCGGCGAAGATCCCGGCCACGATCTGCTCGGCCTGCGTGCGCGGCGCGCGATAACCGGCGTCCGCGGCGAACACCGGCTCCGGCAACGCCTTTCGATCCAGCTTGCCGGAAGTGTTGAGCGGGAACGCCTCCAACACCATCACCGACGCGGGCACCATGTAGCTGGGCAACTGCTCGGAGGCGAAGCGCGTCAGCTCCGCCGGATCGATCGAATGACCCGGCGCGGGAACCACATACGCCACCAGCTGCTGACCGGTCGCGGTATCGACCACCAGCACCGCGGACTGGCTCACCGCCGGGTGCGCCAGCGTCACGGTCTCGATCTCACCCAGCTCGATCCGCTGACCGCGGAACTTCACCTGGAAGTCGGTACGACCGATGTACTCCAACGTGCCAGCGGGGCTCCACCGCACCAGGTCGCCGGTGCGGTACATGCGCTCAACGTTCGTGCCGAACGGGTTGGCCACGAAGCGATCCGAGGTCAGGTCGGGGCGACCGCGATAACCGCGGGCCAGCTGACGTCCGCCCAGGTACAACTCACCGGGGGCGCCGATCGCGGCCGGACGCAGCCGCGAATCCAGCACGTAGACCTCGACGTTCCACTCCGGGATGCCGATCGGCACCGTCACCGTGTCGGCGGCGGTGGCCTCCCAGTAGGTCACCGAGACCGCGGCCTCGGTGGGTCCGTACAGGTTGTGCAGGCCAGCGGAGGTGATCGCGCGGAAGCCCGCGGCGGTCTCCGGCGGCAGCGCCTCGCCGATCACGAACACCGCGCGCAGCGTCGCGCACTGCTCGGCGGTGGCGTGCGCGACGAACACCGTCAGCATCGAAGGCACGAAGTCGGTGACCGTCACGCCGTGGCGCTGGATCATCTGCGCCACGTACAACGGGTCGCGGTGCCCGTCCGGGGCGGCGACGACCAGCTTCGCGCCGACCATCAACGGCAGGAAGTAGCCCCACAGCGACACGTCGAAGGTGGTCGCGGTCTTCTGCAGGTAGACGTCGGCGGCGGTGAGCCGGTACTCGTCCAGCATCCACAGCTGCTGGTTGACGATCGCGTGATGGGTGACCGCCACACCCTTCGGGCGACCTGTGGAACCCGAGGTGTAGATGACGTAGGCGGTGTTGGCCGGGCGCAGCGGCGCCAACCGGTCCGCGTCGGTGACCGGCGCGTCGGAGAACTCCGACACATCCAGGGTGTCGATCTCGACTCGCCGCACCGTTTCCGGCAGTTCCAGGTCGTCGTGCGAGAGCGTGAGCACGCACACCGGATCGGCGGATTCGAGGATGTAGGCGGTGCGATCGGCCGGATGATCCGGATCGATCGGCACATAGGCGCCACCGGCCTTGAGCACCGCGTGCATGCCGATGACCAGCTCGAGCGAACGCCGCATACCCAAAGCCACCAGCGACTCCGGGCCCACACCGTCGGCGACGAGGAACCGCGCCAACCGGTTGACCCGCGCGCCGAACTCGGCGTAGGTCAGCGTTTCGCCCTCGAAATCGAGGGCGATGTTGTCCGGAGTCAGCGGGATCTGGGCGTCCAGCAACGCCGCCAAGGTGGTCTCGGGAACGTCTTGTTCGGCGTCGTTCCACTCCACCAGCGTGGTCTCGCGCTCGGCTTCGGTGGTGACCGGCAGCTCCCAGACGCGCGCGTCGGCGTCGGCGGCCAGGAACCGGTCGAAGAACTCCAGGAACCGGCCGTGGTGGGCGCGCGCCTCGTCGGCGGTGTAGAGATTCGGGTTGGTCTCGAAGTCGATGTGCGAGCTGGTGCCCGACTGATAGAAATTGACGCCCAGGTCGTCGATGCTGCCGGTGGACAGCACGTGCATCCGACCGGCCATCGGGCCGAGCATCATCTCGCTGGTGAACAGCATGATGTTGACCCACGGGCCGAAGAACTGCGTGGCCACCATGCCGTCACCGGCCGCGTCGCGACGGATGTCCTCGTGCCGGTAGCGCTGGTGCCGCAGCGCGCCGGACACCTCGATCTGCACCGACTTCAGCAACTCGGCGACGGTCGTGTCGTGCCCGACGCGCAGCCGCAGCGGCACGATGTTGGAGGCCACACCGCCGGAACGGCGCATTGTCGCGGTGGTGCGCGCGGTCACCGGCAGGCTGAGGATCACGTCCTCGGCGCCGGTCAGCTGGGCGAGGTAGGTCGCGAAACCGGCGATGAGCAGACCGGCGGGCGAGTTGTCGTGGCGGGCGACGGCCTCGGCGAGCAGCGCGTCCTGATCCGGCGACAGCGCGGCGCTGGAGATCCCGTTGACCGGCGCGGGCGGGGCCGAACGACCGGCCAGACTGGAGCCCTCTTCGAGCCCGGCGACCCGCTCGGCCCAGTGCTGCTTGTCGGCCTGGAAGCGGGAGCTGTCGCGGTAGGCGATCTCCGACTCGTAGAGCGTCTTCAGGTCGGCGGCCTTGGCCGGTTTCGGCTCTTCGCCGTTGACCGCGGCCGTGTAGTGCGCGGCGATCCGGGACATGAAGGTGATCGCGCCGAAGCCGTCGAGCACGATGTGGTGCGCGCGCGAGTACCAGAACCAGCGCGCGTCCTCGAGCCGCAGGGCGGCGGCGCGGACCAGGCGGTCGCCGACGATGTTCAGCGGGCGGCTGTACTCGGCGCGCATCCACTCGGCGGCCGCGGCCTCCGGGTCCTCGGCATCGCGCAGGTCGACGTACTCGAGCGTGGCGTCCTGCGTGGGGTCGACGGTCTGGAACGGCTGACCGTCGAGCTCGACGACCTTCAGGAAGCCGGAGCCGAGCTCCAGCGCGGCCTCGCGGCTGGCACGCTCCAGCGCGGCGAGATCGAGCTCACCCCGCAGGTCGACATATTGTGCGATATTGATCGGCACCTGCGGATCGACGTGCTGGGCATACCAGATGCCCAGCTGTGCGGGCGACAGCGGGAAGAATTCGCCACCAGCTTCGCCGTTCCCGCCGAAATCCAGCCGGTCCAACCGTAACCTCGCTTCCGGAACACCACGCAAGCGCTCCCCGACGACACCCGGACAGGACGCACACCTTTCACAGCGTGGCGCCTGCGTCCCCGGGTTCAGTTCTCGTATCAATCAAGCTAAAAAAGTTCACTGGCACTATCTGTCCAGTGGGCCGATCTTGTTACATGGGACCGACCACTACCCACCGACCGGCCGAGCCGGGACATTTGTCGCTGATCACCGGAACAATCTACCCGCGCCTACCCTCAGCGACCAACCAAGATCCATAGCGGTGGAACATCACTGCTGGCAGGGCGTTCGGGTCGAGTTTGCTGAATTCGGTGTAGCGGTTCTCACAGCGAGATGGCTCACGCCACGAGACGCGGTCCGCCGGAGGGCCGTTCCGCCGCGCCGTCCGGACCCACCTGTCGCGCAGTCCGCTTCGGCGTCGCCACCAGCGCCGACGGGGCCCCAGCTACTTTTCGTTGGAACCGATGCCGGCCCGGCCGCGTCTAGTTGGTTGTCGGTATGTTCTAGGCCCAGCACGGTCGGGGCGGAGTAGCGGAGGGGTCGGGCGTGGGCATCGAGATTCCGGAGCCGTTGCAGTGGGCTGCGAAATATGTTGTGGGGGCGGGGGATTGGCCCGAGGGTGATGAGACCGCGATGCGTCGGGTGGAGTCGGCGTGGTCGGGTTTGGCGGAGACGTTGCGGGGGTTGGATTCCGAGGCGACCCATGTGGTGAAGGCCGCGATCTCGGCGTTGGATGGTGAGACCGGGGCGGCGTTGTCGTCGCATTGGGAGAAGTTGGGTGGGGGCGCGGGGGCGTTCGATGGGCTGATCAAGCATGTGGAGACGTTGGCTGATCAGATCGGGGATGGTGCTGCTGATATCGAGCACACCAAGTTGGTGATCATCGCGTCGTTGGTGATTTTCGCGGTGGAGATGGCCGCGGCGTTGGCGGCGATGGCGACGGGGGTGGGTGCGCCCGCGGGTGCGGCGGCGGGCGCGGCGGCGCGGGCGGCGACGCAGGTGGCGATCCGGGTGGCGATCAAGCAGTTGGTCAAGCGGATCATCTCGAAGGCGGCGATGAAGGCGGCGGGGCGGGCTGCGTTGCGTGGGGCGTGGGAGGCGGTGTTGGAGGAGGCCTTCCTGGATGTGGGGTTGAAGTTGGCGCAGGTGGCGGCGGATCGGCGGGATCCGTTGTCGAAGGAGGAGTGGGTCGAGTCGGGTAAGACGTTGTTGACCGCGGGGGTGGCGGGGGCGACGGAGGGGTTGTTGGGTGGGTCGGGTGGTCCGGGGCGGGGTGGGAATCCGTTGTCGGAGGGGTTGAAGGAGGCGGGGAAGGAGACGTTGACGGGGTTGGCGGGGGAGGTCGCGGCGGCGGCGACGGATGCGGCGTTGAACGATAAGCCGTTCGATTTGGGGGAGGTGTTGACGACCGAGACGTTGACCTCGTCGTTGGCCGGGGGTGTGCAGTCGGGGGTCGAGTCGGCGGGGGATCGTGGGGGTGATGAGGGGGTCGGGGACCCCGGTGATCAGGGGAATCGGGACCAGCAAGACGATCCTGGGCAGGATCAGCAGGACGATCCCGGGCACAGCCAGGATGAAAGTCGGCAGGGCGATCCGGGTCAGCAGAACCAGAATCAGCAGGATGATCCGGGACGGGATCAGCAGGATCCGGGGCGGACGCAGCCGTCGGGGGCGCAGAACGATCCTGGTCAGCAGACTCAGCCCGCGGGGAATCAGCAGTCGCAGCCCTCGCAGCAGCAGTCGACGCAGCCCTCGGGCCAGCAGTCACAGTCGACAGATCAGCCGACCCAGCCGACGGGCCAGTCGACCCAGCCATCGGGCCACCAGTCACAGCCGTCGGAACAGCCCACGCAGCCAACGCACCCCTCGGACCAGCAGAACCAGCCATCCGGCCAACAGAACCAGCCGTCGGATCAGTCGAGCCAGCCCTCCGGCCAGCAAAACCAGCAACCGGACCAGCCCACCCAGCCGTCGTCGGACCAACAGAACCAACAGCCTGAACCGCCGAGCGGTGGACCGAACCAGTCGTCGGATCAGCCGACCCAGCCAACGGGACAGCAGACGCAGTCGTCGGACCAGTCGAGCCAGCCATCCGGCCAACAGAACCCGCCGTCGAGCCAGCCCACTCAGCCGTCTGGACAACCGTCGCAGCCGGATCAGCAGAGTCAGCCGTCTGATCAGCAATCCTCGGACCGACCCGGCCAGCCGTCGGGCCAACAAACGCAGCCCTCGGAACAGCCGACCGGGCAACAGCCACAGCCCTCCGGCCAGCAGGCGCAGCCCTCCGCCCAACAGCCGCAGCCGCCCGCCCAGTCGAGCGACCCCACGCATCCGTCGACAGGTCAGCCGACCCAGCCCGGTCAGAACACCCAGCAAGACCACTCTTCGAGCACCGAGCCGACCCCGTCCCAGCGCAACGACTCGCCACCGACCACGCCGAGCCCTGGCTCGACAACTGATATCCCGACCGGCAGCGACCCATCAGCTCAACGTCCCGCCCCGGACACCTCCGATCAGTCCGGCCGCGAGAACAACCCCACATCGAACACCCCGCCCGGTTCGGTCCCTACGCAACCGACCACGCCGTCCTCGCCGAGCAACCCCACCATCCCGACCTCCGGTATCCCAGGAACGACTTCTTCCCAGGAACCGTCCCGCCCGGCGGACGACCGCACCCCGTCTACACCGTCGACTCCTGAGAACGGCACTCCGTCTACACCGTCGACTCCGGGAACCACGACCCCGTCGAACCCCGCTACGACACCGTCCACCCCGACCGCGTCGAACCCGGGACCATCGAACCCGGACAGCACGACAACATCGTCGACCACTCCGCCGGGCACCACCGGCACTCCCGCCTCGGGCCCTCCGACCACCCCTGCGCCCACCGCGCCCGCTAACAGCACCCCCGCAACGAACCCCACCGGGCCGACGACGACCAGCCCCACCACGTCGAATCCGACCGCCCCCGTATCGACGGACACCAGCACCGCCTCCGCAACGGCGACAGCCACTCCGTCGGCACCCGCGTTCCCGGCCTCCTCACCCACCGACACCGCGCGCCCCACCGGCGACAGCGCCCCCGCATCCGCACAGGCGGGCACGGCGGCCACCCCTGCGCCGAACACGCCCACCACCGGCACTCCCGCCTCCAGCACGCCGACCACCGCACAGCCCGGAACCACCCCGAACCAACCCGCGGCAACCACCCCGAGCACCGGTCCGCAAAATCAGCCGACCCAGCGCCCCGGCGTCGCACCAAACCCCGCATCCCCCAATCAATCTCCGGCAGACACCCGAACTCCCAGCACTCCGGCAACTTCCGCGAACACTGCCCAGCCCACCCAGCGCCCCGGCACCGCACCAAACCCGGCAGCCCCCATACCATCCTCGGCAGACACGGGAACGCCCGGCACCCCGCCAACGCCCACGAATGCTGGCCAGCCCACCGGAACCACCCCGAACACTGCCACCGAGGCCGCACCGACCCAGCGCCCGAACACGCCCGCGAGCCACGGCATCGAGCCTTCCACCGCTCCCCGCCCGAGCACGCCCTGGAACACCCAGCCCTCCACCAACTCGCCCTCGAACACCCCCGACTCCGGCGAACAGACACAGCCGCGGCCGAACGACGAATCCCCGGCGAACCAGACTCCCGCGCAACAGAAGCCAAACCCGCTCGGCCCCGCCAACCGCCCCGGCTTCGACCCCGCGAACCACAAATTCATCGCCCACTACAACGACGGCCGTCCCATCCCCCGCGACCCCTTCTACGCGGGCCAATACAACCCGCACATCGGCCGCTACCAACCCACCGAAGCCGAAATCCGCGCCGAACGCGAACAGCTCCAGAACAACTCGAACAGCCCGGGCACCACGACGACCAACACCGCGTCATCCGGCCCAACCTCCGACACCCCAACGCATCCCGGCAACAGCGCCTATCCGGTCCAGCCGCAGCCCAACGCGACCACACCGACCAGCACACCTGCCGATCCGGGCCGCCCGCAGACGCCACTCCCCAACGTCCGCGCACCGGAATCGTCTCCGCCGCAAGGTCCGCACACCCACGCGACCCCGCAGAACACCAACCCACACAACACACCTCACCGACCGGGTCCGCAACCTCCCCGCACGACTCCGCAATCCGCCGACCCACGCAACACACCCCATCGGCCCGCACCCCAGCCTCCCCGCAACACTCCACAGAACGCCGACCCGCGCAACGCACCGCACCGCCTGGGACCACAGCCACAACGCACCACCCCACAAAACGCCGACCCGCGCAACACACCGCAGCGGCCGGCACCCCAGCCTCCGCGCACCACTCCACAAAACGCGGACCCGCGCCACAACCAGCCCAACCAGCAGACCCCCGGCCCCGCTCGGACAGCACAACCGAACCCCAACTCCCCCAGCGCACCGCCGGGCCCCCCGAACCGACCGCAAAACCCGACCTCCCCGCAACAGCGTCGGATCGACCAGGCCCGCTCGGCCCGCGAGTTCTACCGCACCCAAACCCCCTTGGGCGGAACGACATCCGTCCAAGCACGCGGTATTCACGCGGGCCTCGGCAGACCCAACTACGAAGTCCGCCGCCACCGACTCCCGTCGGGCGAGTACGTCTCGATCCTGACCGTCCGCGTCCACGTCTCCCCCACCGCGGGCATCTCCCCCAACGACATCCGCCGCCTGATGTCCAACACCGAAAACGCCGCCGACGCCGCCTTCAACTCCGCACCGAGCCTGCTCAGCGGCGACCGCGTCCTCGTCGACGTCGTCTTCACCAACGACCCCGCGAACGCCCACCTCGACGTCAACGCCACCCCAATCGGCGAGGGCCGCGACAACTGGTCCCCCGGCGACCGCCCGAACACCCTCGCCGACAACCTCCGCATGCACCTCGGCCTCATGCCGAGCCCCACCAACGGCGACCCCGGCTTCACCCCCGACGACCTCCGCCAACTCAGCAACGACATCGCCGCCGCCAACACCGATCCCCGCTTCGACAACCCGTCGGATACGCGAATCGACGGACCGTTTCGACTCGCACCCGTCGAAAACCCTGCCTATCAGCACGACGTCGAAGACTCGCTACGCAACGGCAACGAATTCGTCGTCGGCGCCGATCCACGCACCCACCCGTACGGGCAACTGGTCAACGATGGCGGACCTACGGTCCCGGGCCGCAGCAACAACTGCCTCGACTGCTCTCTGTCGGCGTTGTCGTCGTTCTACGGAAACCCGCAGGTCTCCGCGCCTCGACACCCTGACCAGATGCCAGACGGAAGCATCGATGACCGCAGCGGCGAGTTCCGTGGTCCTGAACGCGCGGCGGCCTGGCTCGACGCGCCTTGGCTGAACTACGGCGACCGCCCCATCGCCGAGCAGTTCGAGGCACTGCACAACTGGATAGCCCATTTGGGCCCCGGGTCATCCGCGCTGGTCGGAAACTACTGGCACGCCCGCGACGAGAACAACCAGCTCATGTACGACGACGAGGGCAATCCTGTCATCGACGGTGGTCACGCTACGGTCATCCTCTACCCGCCCGGTGCCACTGGACCGGTGTGGTGGGATCCGCAGCAAGGCACGACCTCGGACGTGCCCCCTGCCTCTCTGATCGACGGCTCCTGCCAGCTGATTTTCATCCCCATCGATCCCAATGGAGGACCACACAATGCCGGAGCCTCTGGAAACCCCGCAGCAAGTTCGGGAGTACTTGGCCAGAGCCCTCAAGACGGACCGCAAATACCGAGTTCTGGAATTCCAGCACGGATGGGTCTGCCGTGGAGTCCTGACGCAGGAGGAGATAGCGAACGGTCAGGGAATGGGCCAGGGGAGCTACGTGGTCAACAAACAGACCGGGGTAGTGACGGCACATTCGAGCCTGCATCCAACGACGATCGGGGAGAACTACGACGCAGCGATACAGGCTGGACGCCCGGTACAGGGCTACCAGGTGTATCCCCCGACCTGGAGAGTCCACATCGAACGGATTCGGGAGAGCCGAGCCGAGATCGACTACCGAGTCCGAGCGGAGTCACTGACCCAACCACCCCAACCCCCGGTCGAACACCATCTGATAATCAACAAGCACACCCACCGCTTCTACACGGAGACCCCGGCAACCCACGTGACCTGCCGCCAAGCAGCGGGTTGGGCCCAAGCCCGCAGCCAGACGGGAGCCTGGCCGGAGACCGGGACGTTCGAGTTCTGAACTCCCCGTCGGCCACCGACCCGACGACCACACCGACGACCTCCCCCTCGTCGCTCACACCACAGCACCAGACCCCCGACACGGCCGACCAAACCCCAGCCAGGCCAACACAACAACCCGGCCCGTCGACCACCCCGACGCCATCCACCGGGCTCCCGTTCAACGGCACCGACAACCGACCGACGCCGGACAACCAAACGAGCCCCACCAACCGGCCGACGCCAGACAACCAGGCGCGTCCCGCCACCCAACCGCGAGCCGGTGATCAGTCGCGCCCGGACACACGCACTGCATCCGCCGAACCCGCACGGACATCCCCGTCCGAGCACCCCGCCCAACCGCACAACCGCGGCCACGTCGGGGACCAGCCGACCCGGCCCGAACACCGCACCCCTTCACCGGACCAGCCAACGCGGCCCGAACACCGCTCCCCATCCCCAGACCAGCCAACGCGGCCCGAACACCGCTCCCCATCCCCAGACCAGCCAACGCGGCCCGAACACCGCACTCCCACGCCGAACCAACCCACTCGGCCCGAACCACGGCCGCCCTTCTCCGACAACCCCACCCGTCCGGAGCACCGCCCCATCCAGGGCAATGACACCAACCGCACAGCGCCCCAACAGAATCCGACGTCCCAAAACCCGAACCGCCGCAGCTTCGAAGACTGGCAGAACTGGTTCGAACAGCACGAATACAACCCCAACTCCACCCCGTGGGCCGCCACCACCCCACAAGACTCCGCCACCACCCCCGCCCAATCACCAACTCCCGCAATTAACTCCGCGACCACGCCCGCCTCCACACACTCCCCCGCACCCACCCCATCGCAAAACCCCACCACCCCAACCGAACACCCGACGACCCCCCTCAACCAATCTCACGCAAGCGACACCAAACCCCCGGCGGACACCTCCACCCCGGCGACCCCGGACTCCACCACCCCGCCCACAAACCACACCCCCACCAGCACCGCCCTCGGCGACGACCCCGCCACCCACCGAGTCCAAAACAACCTCCGCAACGAAGGCGACTTCGACGTCATCTTCCACGCCGACCAAAACGGCACCCCCCTCGACAACGTCACCCCCGACCAAATCGTCGACGCCATCCGCAGCAACCCCAACTACAAACCCGGCACCCCCATCCGCCTCATCGCCTGCAACACCGCCAACAACCCCGACCTCGCCCGCCACATAGCCAACGAGCTCGACGTCCCCGTCCACACCCCCTCCGACGCCGTAGGCACCCCCAACAAACCCAACTCCCCCGCCCACGTCCGCAACAACGGCGCCTGGACCACCCACCACCCCACCACCCCCGAAGGCCACACCCCCGCCCCCACCACCCACACCCCACCACCCTCCACTCCACCCACCCCCGACGAACCCGTCGACTACATGGGCGACGACACCGAATCCGCAGCAACGGACGGTGGGTCCACCGACGACGCCCATAGCCGGGATCAACCTCGCGACGCATCGCAACGAGAAATAATGCAACAGCAGGTCAAGCGTGCGAACGAGGATGAGAAATACTTCAGGGAGTACTACCGTTCAGATGGTCAGCGAAAGGACAAAACGCGCCGAGATGATACTGGGCACGTCCCGCCGCAACTAGTCCGAGACACTCGTACCGGAGACTGGATCGCCGCGAGCGATGCTCCGCCGCCGATTCCGCCCAAATTTCACGACATCGGCGAACTCGGAAACCCGACCGGCCGAGACAGCGCTACCGCAGAGGCACTCGAACGCCTCGACGCGGCCGCCCAAAGACGCCACCAGGCGATCCAATCGGACATCGCTGCGGAGAAGCTTTTGAAAGCCGCGAAAGACGCTGCTGAAAAGGACGACACACAAGCCAACCGCGACGAGCTAGAAAGGGCGCGCGCCGAACACAGACCACTCCACCATGAAATGTCACGGGCCTCGGAATATTTCGGTGAAACCATTGCCGAGCACCATGTGATACCCGAGCACTACCCAGGCGCGGAACGTCAACCGCTGGGAGGCCCAGCGAACGGTAATGACCAGTTCGATCAGGTTTGGAAAACCCCCGATGGGCGATATGTCGTCATCGAAGCGAAGAGTAGTGTCGACACCGAACTCGGCGCACGTAACCTGCCCAGCGGGATCCGCGCTTCACAAGGAACACGCGAGTACTTCACAGACATCGTAAGGATTATGAGACAACGGGGAGAGAACGAACTGGCCGACGACTTGATGGATGCACTTGACGAGGGCCGCCTCGACTATATCCTGGTCAAGGGCAATAAGAACGCCGGCGAATACGCGGGATACACAATGGCCAAGTTCGACATCACCGGAGAAGAGCACCAGTGAACATTTCTCGGCATACTGTTCAGATAGCAGATCCAGAATCGAGCGCCACGGGCTTTCGTCGGAGTATGGCAAGGGGTCTCGAACGGCTCTCCCGCTCTACTCGCGCCTTCGACGATACGTTCAACACGTCGACGAGCAATATCTCCGCACAGCTGATGGTCGACCCACAAGCGTCGAAAGTCGAGACCTGGGAATCGATGGTCACCGCGATGCAGATCGGCTCCGCAATGTTCGCGGCAGCGACGGCGCCCGCTGAAACAACGATCAATTGCATGATCGACCACAAGGAATACACTTTCCCGGCGATCGGGCCCACCTACTACACCAATGCCGGAAATTGGATTTCCGCGTTTTGGTATGCCATTGTGTGCAGAGACCAGACACGCATGTCCGCACTGGCTGCCGTGCCGCTCGACCTGCTCCGGGCGTCCGGCGCAGTCCACGACGACTACCTCTACGACTGGGTGGACACGCTTCAGACCTATTGGACGGAGCAACCTGGAATAGTCGAAAAACTCACCACCACACTGGACAAATCCAGTCCCGACATCGCTTCCATCGCAGACCGCGAGACGCTGGACAAGATACTCTACCCACCCATCAATTTGTTCTACCGATTCCTGCGACGCGACCACAGCGGCTTCAACGAAGCCCTGGCGGAGGCACTACATCTGCACCAGCAGTACTGGACATCACCGGAACGCGAAATGTATCTATCGGGAAACCTGGCACTGGGCCCGCTGGCAATAACCTGCCTTGCCTACGACGCCGGATTCCCGATCGAAGTGGAATCCGACTACATACCAATTGGATTCCTGGACCGAGGCTGGCTCGGCGAATTTCCGACATAATGCCCTCTTACGCGGCAACAGGTAATTTCGGGATCTGACGCCGAACTACCGATGCCGTGCACTACACACAGAAGAACCAGCACACGAGGGGGACGAATACCCATGTTGAACACCGTCGGGATCTACCGGGAGATGTACCGGAATCCAAAGGACAACCTGCCGTCGCTACGCGAGGCCCAGGCGACGCAACCGCTCACCGATCGGCACGCGATCCTGGAGTACATGCGTTCAGCACCACCGGTTTTCGACGTGCTGGAGGATGTCACCGACCTGCTCGACGGCAGCACGGTGATCCCGGGCGGGCCTTCGTTGATCTCGGATGGACGGTGGATTTGGCGGGTGGATTCGATCCACTACCTAGCGACCTACCGATTGAACTTCCCGGAGAAGTTCCTGTTCCACGTGCGGGACGCGGACTATCAACCGCCGACCACGGTACCGGACAGCGAGGAGTTCGATGCCGACGTGCTGTCCTACTTCTGACCCCCAGCAACTCCCCCGCCCCGCCGAGATCGTTCGCCCTTGCCACAAACGTTTCCTACGCCTCACAGAGGCGACGGCTTTGTGAGGCGTATGAAAGCTGTGTGCCGATCCGACGCTTCAACCCCTCGTCGACCTACGACCGAACCGAGGGGCGCCGCGGGGCTCCGCCCGGGCGATCGCTGAGCCGCCGGATCTCAGCGACGGCCCGATCCGCCCTCCGGTACCGAGTGCCGGTCACGGCCCGGGTCGTAGAGATGGGAACCGGTGCACGACAGAGCGGGCGTCAGGGCGCGGCCGACGAGGATGACGGCCGCTTGCCGCAGCTCGGCGGCTTCGACCTGGTCGGCGATGTCGGCGAGGGTGCCGCGGAGGACTAGCTGTTCGGGCTGGCTGGCCCGGTAGACGACCGCGACGGGGCAGTCGGGTCCGTAGTCGGCGGTGAGTTCGGCGGCCAACGTGCGGATGCGGGTGATGGCCAGGTGCAGGACGAGGGTCGCGCGGGTGTGGGCGAAGTTGGCCAGCGCCTCGGATTCCGGCATGGCGGTGGAGCGGGCCTGGGTGCGGGTGAGCACGACGGACTGTACGAGTTCGGGCACGGTGAGTTCCGTGCCGAGCAAGGCGGCCGCGGCGGCGTAGGCGGGGACGCCAGGGGTGACGTCCCAGGGGATGCCGTGGGCGTCGAGGCGGCGGGTCTGTTCGGTGAGCGCCGAGTAGAGGGACGGGTCGCCGGAGCAGAGCCGCGCCACGTCGCGGCCGGATTCGTGGGCGCGTACCAGGTGGGCGGTGATCTGGTCGATGTCGAGGCGCTGGGTGTCGATCAGTTCGGTGTCGGGCGCGCAGTGGGCCAGCACCTCGGGGTCCAGGTAGGTGCCCGCGTAGAGGCAGACCGGGGAGGTGCGCAGGAGGGTGACCGCTCGCACGGTCAGCAGGTCCGCGGCGCCCGGCCCGGCCCCGATGAAGTGCACGGTCATGCGGGTCAGTGTATGTGGGCGAAGTCCGGCCATAGTCCGCGCACGGCCGGAGCGAAGGCGGAGCTTCCTGCGGCAGCGCGACCCTGTCAGCGGCCTCGTGAGGTCGTAGGCCAACCAGCTCGAGTCGAGCGGCGGGATGTTCCAGCTCGTCGGTCGCCCCGCGGGCCGATCAGCAAGCTGACCGAACCACACGGCGGTTGGCTCCCCTGCCGCAATAAGCCGCCGCGTCTGATCAGAGGTCCAGGCGCCAGCCCCGCGATCAGGCGGTCGCGTCGAAGTGCGCGATCACCTTGGTCGGCCGCAGCCGAACCACCAGTTCCCCGGGCACTCCATTGCGCTTCCCGAACTCCTCGGCCCGATCTTCACCCATGTACCGCCCACCGAGCGCCGTCGCGGTGCGCAGCAACTCGTCCGGATCCTCGGACATCGTGACCACGCCCTGAATCTGAACCGACGCGTACGGCGGCTCCTCCAGATCGACGCACAGCGCGACCCGCCCATCGCGCGTGAACGCCCGGCCCTTGGCGGTCTCCTTCCCGGTGTTGAACACGATCTCCTCGCCCTCGACGAGGAACCACACCGGCGTGACGATCGGACGCCCGTCCGCCGCCACGAAGGCGACCTTGCCCGTCCGCGTGCCGTGCTCGAGAAATTCGCGCACCTTGGGATCCGACAGAGAGGTCATGCGCACACCCTAACGGGCGTTGCCGGGCGAAGTCCGTCGTCAGCCTGCGCATGGCCGGAGGCGGAGGTAGACCTAGGCCCCATGACGACCGGCACGGACGAGTACAAAAGCGAGTTCGCCCGGCGGTACTACACGGGCGGAAGGCCGAGGGCGAGGCACGCGGAGAGGCACGGGCACCGCTGACAATGCTGCGCGCCCGACGCAGCCGAATCCCGATCGAAGCCGAAGTCCGCCTGCGCGGGTGCGCTGACGCGGATCTGCTGAACAGCTGGGTCGAACGGGCTGCCACCGCGAAAACCATCGACGAGATGCTCGGCTGATTGTGGCTTCCGGCCGGTTCTTGGAAGCAGTTCCCTACCCGTCCTCCCCCAACAACATCCCCTTCTGCTCCCACACCCGCTCCCGGATCGCATCGACCACCGCCGCGACCTCCGGCCTGCGCAACGTCTCCGTCCGCGTCACCAACCAGTACGCCAACTGCACCGAAACCTCGTCTCGCAGAACCCGCACCAGATCGTCGTGACGGTCGGCCATGAAGCAGGGCAGTAGCCCGAGCCCCGCCGCCGCACGCGTCGCCTCGACGTGGACGAAAACATTAGTGGACGAGATGGATTCGCGCATGGATGGGGCAAAGCTGGAGGCCAGGTCGAGGTCGTCGACTTGGAGCATGGAGTCGATGAAGTAGACCAGCGGGTACCGGGCGAGATCCTCGATGCCGGAGGGGATTCCGTTCTCGCGCAAGTACTGTCGTGAGCCGTAGAGCCCGAGCCGATAGTCGGCGAGCCGAATCGCCTTGGCGCGGTGTACCTGCGGCTCGCCGACGACGACCTCGATGTCCAGCCCGGACCGCTGTTGGGAAGCGCGACGGGTGGCGGTCACGATCTCGACGGCGATCTTCGGATGCCTGCGTTGCACCTGCGCCACCGCGGGCGCAGCGAGGTAGGCGCTGAATCCGTCGGTGGCCGAGAGGCGCACGACTCCCTCGAGCGTCCGGTTACCGGCCGGGTCGGCGGCAAGCGACTTGACCGCCGATTCGACGGCTTCGGCGGCGGCCAGCGCGTCGCGGCCGAGGTCGGTGAGTTCCCAGCCGCCGGTCACCCGGGTCAGCACGCGCCCGCCGAGCGTTTCCTCGAGCGCGGCGATGCGGCGGGAGATGGTGGTGTGGTTGATGCCGAGTTCGTCGGCGGCGGACACGAAGCGACCGGATCGGCCCACCGCGAGCAGCACCAGCAGGTCATCGGCGCTGGGACGGCGGCCGAATCCGGGGGAAGCCGGACTCATATCTGCATCTTTGCAGATTGGTCGTGCACATCTGGGCATTGCCACCGACAGAGATCTGCACGAATACTCGTTCCAGCCACAACGTGTGTGCCGCATCACAGATGAGGGGTGATGTGGCTCCCGTCATGAAGGAGAGTTCGATGAGCGTGCGCGAAATCGCGACGGACAGCGATCCCAGTCCGACACCCACCGGTCTACGGCGGGTCGTCTCCGCTTCGATGGCGGGCACGGTCGTCGAATGGTACGAGTTCTTCCTCTACGGCACGGCCGCCACGCTGGTGTTCAGCAAGGTGTTCTTCGCCAAGGGGACCAGCGATCTGGACGCGATTCTCGCCGCGTTCGTCACCTACGCGGTCGGCTTCGCCGCGCGACCGCTCGGCGGCATCGTCTTCGGACACTTCGGCGATCGCTACGGACGCAAGAAGCTGCTGCAATTCAGCCTGCTGCTGGTCGGCAGCGCGACGTTCCTGATGGGCTGCCTGCCGACCTTCGGGCAGATCGGCTACTGGGCGCCCGCGCTGCTGGTGACCCTCCGTTTCATCCAAGGCTTCGCGGTGGGTGGCGAATGGGGCGGCGCGGTGCTGCTCGTCGCCGAACACAGTCCCAGCCGCAGTCGCGGTTTCTGGGCGAGCTGGCCGCAGGCGGGTGTGCCCGCGGGCAATCTGCTGGCCACGGTCGTGCTGCTCGCGCTGACCTCGACACTGTCGGACGCCGCGTTCCTGTCCTGGGGCTGGCGGGTCGCGTTCTGGCTGTCGGCGGTGGTCGTGCTGGTCGGCTACTACATCCGCACCAAGGTCACCGACGCGCCGATCTTCCTGGAGGCGCAGCGCGAGGCCGAACAGCTCGAGGCGACCTCGTTCAGCGTGGTCGAGGTGCTGAAGCGTTATCCCCGAGGCGTTTTCACCGCGATGGGCCTGCGCTTCGGCGAGAACATCATGTACTACCTCGTGGTCACGTTCTCCATCACGTACCTGAAGGTGCACGTCGGCGCGGACACGAAGACCATCCTGTGGTGGCTGCTGGCGGCGCACGCGGTGCACTTCGCGGCGATCCCGCTGGCCGGGCACCTGTCCGACCGATTCGGCAGGCGGCCGGTGTATCTCGTCGGCGCGCTCACCGCGGGCACCTGGGGCTTCTTCGCCTTTCCGATGATGGACAGCGGAAGCCACCTGGTCATCATGTCGGCGATCATCGTCGGGCTGGTCTTTCACGCGCTGATGTACGCTGCCCAGCCCGCGATCATGGCGGAGATGTTCCCCACCCGGATGCGCTATTCCGGTGTGTCCCTCGGCTATCAGGTCACCTCCATCGTGGCGGGCTCGCTCGCGCCGATCATCGCGGTCCGGCTGCTCGACAGCTTCGGCTCGTCGGTGCCGATCGCCTGGTACCTGGCGGGCGCCGCGGCCGTCACAGTGGTGGCCGTGCTCTTCGCCAGGGAGACAAGCGGTCTCGACCTGCAGGCGGTCGACCGGGCCGACGCCGAGGTGACCGCTCGATGACCGATCTACTCGGACGGCGCGCCCTGGTCACCGGCGGCGCGAGCGGCATCGGCGCGGCCTGCGCGCGCGAGCTCGCGGCCCGCGGCGCGGAGGTCACCGTCGCCGACATCGACGGCGACGGCGCCCAGAAGCTGGCCAACGAGATCGGCGGAAAGCCTTGGCAGGTCAACCTTCTCGACGTCGCCGCGCTCGAAGACCTGCGCCTCGAGGCGGACGTGCTGGTGAACAACGCCGGAATCCAGCGCATCCATCCGATCGAGGACTTCCCGCCCGCGCAGTTCCGCGACATCCTCACCCTGATGGTCGAAGCGCCGTTCCTGCTCATCCGCGCGGCGCTGCCGCACATGTACCGCAACGGATTCGGGCGCATCGTCAACATCTCGTCGGTGCACGGGCTGCGCGCCTCGGCGTACAAGGCCGCCTACGTGACGGCCAAGCACGGCCTGGAAGGGCTGTCCAAGGTCACCGCGCTGGAGGGCGGCGCGCACGGCGTGACCAGCAACTGCGTCGACCCCGGTTACGTCCGAACAGCGTTGGTGGACAAGCAGATCGCCGACCAGGCCAGAACACACGGAATCCCGGAACAGCAGGTGATCGAGAAGATCATGCTCACCGAGAGCGCCATCAAGCGGCTCGTCGAACCCGACGAGGTCGCGGCTCTGGTCGGCTGGCTCACCGGCCCGCACGCGGGCATGGTCACCGGCGCGTCCTACACCATGGACGGTGGGTGGAGCGCTCGATGAGTCGGCCGGTCCGCGCGGGATCAGCCGGTTCGGTTCAGCGCCGACAGCGCCATCTCGCGCAGGATCGGCCGCGCCTTGCTCGCGGTCGCGGGCGGCGCGCTGTGCGGGGTCGAGTTGAGCAGGCCGAACGCGGCGTGCGCCTGCACCCGCGCCCCCTCCTCGGGCAGGCCAGGATGCAGTTTGCGCAGCACCTCCACCCAGACCTCGACGTACTGGCGCTGGGTGCGCCGCAGCTCGCGACGCGGCCCGGTGGGCACGTTGTCCAGGTCCCGGTCCTGGATGCGGATGAGCTCGGGCTCGCCGAACGCGAAGTCCAGATGGAAGTCGACCAGACCTTCCAGCGCGGCCTCGGCGGAGTTGGCGCCGACCACGACGGCCCGGCCACCGGCCAGCAGCCGCTGACTGACCCCGACCAGCAGCTCGACCAGCAGCGCCTCCTTGTTCGGGAAGTGCCGGTAGACCGCGGGGCCGCTGATGCCGACGGCCGCGCCGAGATCGTCGAGCCGCACGCCGAGGAAACCCCGATCGGCGATGAGCCGCGCCCCCGCCTCCAGCAATTGCTTGCGCCGCTCCGCCTTCAGCTGCTCGCGGCGGGTGAGTGCCACAGCTTCCGTGCCGGTCACACCCGCTCCTTTCACCCGATCTGGACAACTCGGTTAATCGATATTAACCTGAATTCCAGTTATCGGCGACTAACTGGACGGCGGACGTGATGACGGTTACCCAAGAGGTCGGCAACCGCGCGGCGCACGAGGCGCTCACCAGCGACCTGCGCGCGCGGCTGGCGGCGGCCGCGCTCGGCGGGCCCGCCAAGGCGCGGGAGCGGCATATCGCGCGCGGCAAGCTGCTGCCCCGGCAGCGGGTGGATCAGCTGCTCGATCCCGGCAGCCCGTTCCTCGAGCTCTCCCCGCTCGCGGCGAATGGCATGTACGGCGACGAATGCCCCGGCGCGGGCGTGATCGCCGGGATCGGGCGGGTGTCGGGACGCGAGTGCGTCATCGTGGCCAACGACGCCACGGTCAAGGGCGGCACCTACTACCCGCTCTCGGTGAAGAAGCACCTGCGGGCGCAGGAGGTGGCGCTGCAGAACCGGCTGCCCTGCCTGTACCTGGTCGACTCGGGCGGCGCGTTCCTGCCGCACCAGGACGAGGTGTTCCCCGATCGCGAGCACTTCGGCCGCATCTTCTACAACCAGGCGACCATGAGCGCCAAGGGCATCGCGCAGATCGCGGCCGTGCTCGGGTCCTGCACCGCGGGTGGTGCGTACGTGCCCGCGATGAGCGACGAGGCGGTGATCGTGCGCGACCAGGGCACGATCTTCCTCGGCGGCCCGCCGCTGGTGAAGGCGGCCACCGGCGAGGTGGTCACGGCCGAGGAGCTGGGCGGCGGCGCGCTGCACTCACGCACCTCGGGCGTCACCGATCACCTGGCCGAGGACGACCAGGACGCGCTGCGCATCGTGCGCCGCATCGTGGCCACCTTGGGCCCGCGACCGCAAAGCCCCTGGGAGATTACGGCTTCCAGGCCGCCCGCGCTGCCCGAGTCCGAGCTGTACGACGTGGTGCCGGTCGACCTGCGCACCCCCTACGACGTGCGCGAGGTCATCCACCGCATCGTGGACGGCGGCGACGGCGAGAGCGGATTCCACGAGTTCAAGGCGGAATACGGCAAGACGCTGGTCACCGGGTTCGCGCGGATCCACGGTCACCCGGTGGGCATCGTCGCCAACAACGGCGTGCTGTTCAGCGAATCCGCCATGAAGGGCGCGCATTTCATCGAGCTGTGCGACAAGCGCGAGATCCCGCTGCTGTTCCTGCAGAACATCACCGGCTTCATGGTCGGGCGTGATTACGAGGCGGGCGGCATCGCCAAGCACGGCGCGAAGATGGTGACCGCGGTGGCCTGCGCGCGGGTGCCCAAGCTGACCGTCGTCATCGGCGGTTCCTACGGCGCGGGCAACTACTCGATGTGCGGGCGCGCGTATTCGCCGCGCTTCCTGTGGATGTGGCCGAACGCGCGGATCTCGGTGATGGGCGGCGAGCAGGCCGCCTCGGTGCTGGCCACCGTGCGCGGCGATCAGCTGGACAGCAGCGGGCAGCCCTGGTCGGAGCAGGATCAGGAGGCGTTCAAGGCGCCGATCCGCGACCAGTACGAACACCAAGGCAATCCGTATTACTCGACGGCCCGCCTCTGGGACGACGGTGTCATCGACCCCGCCGACACCAGAACCATTCTCGGCCTCGCCCTTTCGGTTTGCGCACAGGCGCCGCTCGAACCGGTTTCCTACGGCGTCTTCCGGATGTGATCCCGATGTTGAACAAATCCCACCCCGTCGGTTTCGACACCGTGCTCGTCGCCAACCGCGGCGAGATCGCGGTGCGCGTCATCCGCACATTGCGCGCCATGGGCATTCGCTCGGTCGCCGTCTACAGCGACGCCGACGCCGGGGCCAGGCACGTCGTCGAGGCGGACACCGCCGTGCGGCTCGGCCCGGCACCCGCCCGCGAGAGTTACCTGGCCATCGGCAAAGTCGTCGCGGCCGCCGTGCGCACCGGCGCGCAGGCCGTGCACCCCGGCTACGGATTCCTCTCGGAGAACGCCGCTTTCGCCGCCGCGCTGGCCGAGGCGGGCATCGTCTTCCTCGGTCCGCCCGCTCGCGCCATCGAGATCATGGGCGACAAGATCGCCGCCAAGAACACCGTCGCGGCCTTCGACGTCCCGGTGGTCCCCGGCATCGCCAAGCCCGGCCTCACCGACGACGAGCTGATCGCCGCGGCCGCCGAGATCGGCTACCCGGTGCTGGTCAAGCCGTCGGCGGGCGGCGGAGGCAAGGGCATGCGCCTGGTCGAGGATCCGGCGCTGCTGCCCGACGCGCTGGTCAGCGCGCGGCGCGAGGCGGGCGCGGCGTTCGGCGACGACACCCTGTTCCTGGAGCGGTTCGTCACCAGGCCGCGCCACATCGAAGTGCAGATCCTGGCCGATCAGTACGGCAACGTCCTGCACCTGGGCGAGCGCGAATGCAGCTTGCAGCGCAGGCACCAGAAGGTGATCGAGGAAGCGCCGTCTCCGCTGCTGGACGCGGAGACCAGGGCGCGCATCGGCGCCGCAGCCTGCAACACCGCGCGCAGCGTGAACTACGTCGGCGCGGGCACGGTCGAGTTCATCGTCTCCGCCGACCGGCCGGACGAGTTCTTCTTCATGGAGATGAACACCCGGTTGCAGGTGGAGCATCCGGTCACCGAGTTGGTGACCGGCGTCGACCTGGTGGAATGCCAGGTCAGGGTCGCGGCGGGCCAGAAGATCGGCGCGCGCCAGGAGGAGATCCGCCTCACCGGCCACGCTATCGAGGCGCGCGTCTACGCCGAGGATCCCGGTCGCGGGTTCCTGCCCACCGGCGGCACGGTGCTGGATCTCGTCGAGCCGGAAGGCCCTGGCGTGCGGGTGGATTCGGGTCTGCGCAAAGGCACCGTGGTCGGCAGCGACTACGACCCGATGCTGTCCAAGGTCATCGCGCACGGCCCGGATCGCGCCGCCGCGCTCGGCGCGCTCGACCGCGCGCTCGCCGACACCGTGCTGCTCGGCGTCACCAGCAATATCGAGTTCCTGCGCTTCCTGCTGGCCGACCCGGACGTGGCGGCGGGACGACTCGACACCGGCCTGCTCGACCGCAGGGTCGGCGACTTCCGGCCCGAACCGGTGCGCGACGAGGAATTCGTCGTCGCGGCCGCCTATCACTGGCTGCGCCGCTGGCCCGCCGACGCGAACGATCCGTGGGACATCCCGTCCGGCTGGCGGATCGGCGTGCACGCGCCCACCCCGATCCGGCTCGCGGGCGGCGACCGCACCGAGCACGTCTACCTCACCGGCCGCCCCGAAGCGGCTCGGGTTCAGATCGGCGACGGCGAATCCCGTACGCTGTCTGCCTCTTTCGTGGCGGACACGGCGGAAAGCGGTGTGCTGACCCTGACCTTGGACGACCTGCGCCGCGACTACCGAGTGGCCGAACACGACGGACAACTCTGGGTGGCGAGTCCCGCGGGTGTCTCGGTGCTGCGCGAGGTCGCCGAGGTCAACGTGCGCGGCGGCGGCGAACACGTCGGCGACGCCGAAATACGCAGTCCCATGCCGGGTTCGGTGATCGCCGTCCCGGTGGCCTCCGGCGCGACGGTGGCGGCGGGCGCGCCGGTCGTCGTGGTGGAGGCGATGAAGATGGAGCACACGCTCACCGCGCCGGTCGCGGGCGTCGTCGAAGTCCTGGTCGAGCCGGGCGCCCAGGTGCGCCTCGACCAGCCGCTGGCCCGCATCGTCGCCGAGTCGAATACCTCTGAGCGAGAAGGAACTTCCGAATGACCGACTTCCTGTCCACCGGCACGCTGCCCGAGGACTACCGCGATCTGGCCCTGACGGTCCGCGATTTCGCCCAGCAGGTGGTCGCCCCGGTCGCCGCCGAGCACGACGCGAACCACACCTTCCCGTACGAGGTCGTCGCGGGCATGGCGGACATGGGCCTGTTCGGCCTGCCCTTCCCCGAGGAGTACGGCGGCATGGGCGGCGACTACTTCGCGCTGTGCCTCGCGCTCGAGGAACTCGGCAAGGTCGACCAGAGCGTCGCCATCACGCTGGAAGCGGGCGTCTCGCTCGGCGCCATGCCGATCTACCGCTTCGGCGACGACAAGCAGAAGCAGGAGTGGCTGCCGCAGCTGACCAGCGGCCGCTCGCTGGCGGCGTTCGGGCTCACCGAGCCGGACGCGGGCAGCGACGCGGGCGGCACCACCACGAAGGCCGTGCTGGACGACGGCACGTGGATCATCAACGGCCGCAAGCAGTTCATCACCAACTCCGGCACGAACATCACCAAGCTCGTCACGGTGACCGCGGTGACCGGCACGACCGGCGGCAAGAAGGAGATCTCCACCATCCTGGTGCCGACCGACACCCCCGGCTTCGTCGCGGAGCCCGCCTACAACAAGGTCGGCTGGAACGCCTCGGACACCCACCCGCTCAGCTTCAGCGACGTGCGTGTTCCGGAGGAGAACCTGCTCGGCGAGCGCGGCCGCGGCTACGCCAACTTCCTGCGCATCCTGGACGAGGGCCGCATCGCGATCGCCGCGCTGTCGGTGGGCGCGGCCCAGGGTTGCGTCGACGAGAGCGTGCGCTACGCCAAGGAGCGGCTCGCGTTCGGTCAGCCGATCGGTCGCAACCAGGCCATCGCCTTCAAGATCGCCCGCATGGAGACCCGCGCGCACGCCGCGCGCACCGCCTACTACGACGCCGCCGCGCTGATGCTCGCGGGCAAGCCGTTCAAGAAGCAGGCCTCCATCGCCAAGCTGGTGGCCAGCGAGGCCGCGATGGACAACGCCCGCGACGCCACCCAGATCTTCGGCGGCAACGGCTTCATGAACGAATACGCTGTGGCCAGGCATTACCGCGACAGCAAGATCCTGGAAATCGGCGAGGGCACGACGGAGGTGCAGCTGATGCTGATCGGACGGGAGTTGGGTCTGTGACGGAACACAGCGAGCGGCGAATCGTCCAGCGCGGCTTGTGGTTCGAGGAGTTCGAGACCGGTGTCGTCTACGAACACCGGCCGGGTCGCACCATCACCGAGGCCGACAACGTCCTGTTCACCACGCTGACCATGAACACCCAGGCGCTGCACCTGGACGCGGCGTTCAGCGACGCGCTGCCCCCGTTCAACAAGCGACTGGTGAACTCCATGTTCACGCTGTCCACCCTGGTCGGGCTCTCGGTCGCCCAGCTGACCCAGGGCACCATCGTGGCGAATCTCGGCTTCTCCGAGATCAACTTCCCGCACCCGGTGTTCCACGGCGACACCCTGTACGCCGAGACCGTGGTCACCGACAAGCGCGAGTCCAAGTCCCGCCCCGGCGAGGGCATCGTGACCTTCGCCCACACCGGGCGCAATCAGCACGGTGAAGTGGTCGCGACGGCCACCCGCAAGACGCTGGTTCGCATGGCGCCGGAGCAGGCATGACGTGGCAGATGGCGGGGCCGGGCTGGTTGTTCTGCCCCGCCGACCGACCCGAACGCTACGCCAAGGCAGCGGCGGCCGCCGACGTGGTGATCCTCGATCTGGAGGACGGCGTCGCGGCCGGTGACAAGGCCGGCGCACGCGCGGCCCTGATCGCGTCCCCGCTCGACCCGGAGACCACCGTGGTGCGGGTCAACGCGGCGGGCACCGACGAGCACGAGCTGGATCTCGCGGCCTTGGCCGAGACCGGCTACCGCCGCGTCATGTTGCCGAAAACCGAAGCGGCCGAACAGATCATCGCGTTGTCCGACTACGAGGTGATCGCGCTCGTCGAATCGCCGCTCGGCGCGCTGAACATCGGACAAGCGGTCACGGCGCGCAACGCGATCGGCGTCATGTGGGGCGCGGAGGACCTGATCGCGGGTCTGGGCGGCACCGCGAGCAGGCACGCCGACGGCGGCTATCGGGACGTCGCGCGGCACGTGCGCTCCGGCGCGCTGCTCGCCGCCAAGGCCTACGACAAGTTCGCCCTCGACTCGGTGTACCTGAACATCCGCGATCTCGACGGCCTGCGGGCCGAGACCGACGACGCGGTGGCCATCGGGTTCGATGCGAAGGTCGCGATCCATCCCAGCCAAGTGCCGGTGATCCGCGCCGCCTACGCACCCGCTGACGACGAAATCGCGTGGGCGAGGCGGGTACTCGACGAGGTGCCCAAGCACCGCGGCGTCTTCGCCTTCGAGGGCCGGATGGTCGACGCCCCGGTGCTGCGGCACGCCGAACAGATCGTGCGGCGCGCGCACGCCCACAACTGATCCACCCCCACGAGCCAGGAGGTATTGCGGTGCAACCACAGTGGGTGCCGACCGAACGGGACATCGCCGACGCCGAGGTGACCGAGTTCGCGCGGTTCGTCGCCGAGCGCACCGGCGTCGCCACGTCGGACTACCACTCGCTGTGGCAGTGGTCGGTGGACGACCTGGCCGGCTTCTGGCGGGCGGTCTGGGAGTACTTCGAACTCGGCGAGATCGACGGCGAGGTGTTGGCGAGCACGGAGATGCCTGGCGCCCAGTGGTTTCCGGGCACCAAGCTCAACTACGTCGACCAGGTCGTGCGCCAGGCGCGCACCGACCGCCCCGCCATCCTGGCCGTCGGCGAGGACGAGCCGACCCGCGAGGTGTCCTGGATCGAGCTGATCGACGCCACCGCCGCCTTCGCACGCACCCTGCGCGAACTGGGCGTCGAGCCGGGTGACCGGGTCGTCGGCTACCTGCCGAACATTCCCGAGGCGGTGATCGCCTTCCTGGCGACCGCGAGTCTCGGCGCGATCTGGAGCGCGTGCGGGCAGGACTACTCGCCGAAGGCCGCACTCGACCGCCTCGGCCAGCTGGAACCGACGGTCCTCGTCACGGCCGATGGCTACCGTTTCGGTGGCAAGGCGCACGACAAGCGTGCCGATATCGCCGCACTGCAAGAGGGTTTCGAATCGCTGCGCGCTACGGTCGCCGTCTCGCGGCTCGGCTTGGAGGTCCCCGATGCCATGCCGTGGGCGGAGGCGGTCGGTACTGACAATGCCGGGGCCGTCATCCAGACCGAGACCGTGGATTTCGATCATCCGCTGTGGATCGTCTTCTCCTCCGGCACCACCGGCCTTCCGAAGGGCATCGTGCACGGCCACGGCGGCGTGCTGCTCGAGCACCTGAAAGCCATTGCCCTCCAATCGGATATCGGCGCCGACGACACCTTCTTCTGGTACACCAGCCCGAGCTGGATGATGTGGAACTTCCAGATCGCGGGCCTGCTGGTCGGCGCGACGATCGTCTGCTACGACGGCAGCCCGACCTACCCCGCGCCGGACGCGCTGTGGCGCATCGCCGCCGAGACGCGGGCAACTGTGGTGGGGACCAGTCCCGGCTATGTGCTGGCCTGCATCAAGGCGGGCGTCGTCCCGCGCGACGAGCACGACCTCTCGGCGCTGCGCACGGTCGGCATCACCGGCTCGGCACTACCGCCCTCCTCGGCATTGTGGTTGCGCGACAACGTCGGCGAGCACGTGCCGGTGTCCTCGATCAGCGGCGGCACCGACGTGGTCTCGGCCTTCATCGGCGGTGTGCGCACGGTGCCGGTCTGGCCGGGCGAGCTCTCTGCGCCGTATCTCGGCGTCGCGCTCGACTCGTTCGATCCAGCGGGCAAGCCGGTGCGCGGCGAGGTCGGCGAACTGGTGATCACCGCGCCGATGCCGTCCATGCCGGTGAGCTTCTGGCGAGACCCGGACGGAAAGCGTTACCACGACGCCTATTTCGACATGTTCCCGGGCGTCTGGCGGCACGGCGACTGGATCACCATCACCGACCACGGCAGCATCGTCGTGCACGGCCGCTCGGATTCCACCCTGAACCGGCACGGGATCCGGATGGGCAGCGCCGACATCTACCAGTCCGTCGAGCGGCTGCCGGAGATCACCGAGGCGCTGGTGATCGGTGCGGAACAGCCCGATGGCGGGTACTGGATGCCGCTGTTCGTCGTCCTCGCGCCCGGCGCCGAGCTGACCGACGAACTGCGCGACCGCATCAGCTCGACCATCCGCACCGAGGTCTCGCCCCGGCACGTGCCCGACGAGATCCTGGTCGCGCCCGGCATCCCGCACACCCGCACCGGCAAGAAGCTCGAGGTGCCGATCAAGAAACTGTTCCAGGGCGCCGAGGCCGCGCGCGTGGTGGAGCGCAGCGCCGTCGACGACCCGGACCTGCTGGACTGGTACGCGAAGATCCGTCCTGCGCGCTGACCCGACCGCGCGGGTCAGGCGCGGATGCGGCGAATAGCGCTGCGCCACAACGCCTGCTGCGCGCCCGTGAGGGTGCGTACCAGGGTTCCGCTGTGGCGCAGGTCTCCGAGCAGGCGGACCTGGTCGATCAACGCCGAGCGGCGCATCGCGGGCGCGACCTTGTCTGGGTGGCCTGCGTCGAAGGGCGGTCGGGGGTCGTATTCGATGGCGAGTTGAATCGCCTCGGCGCGCTCCTCGCCGAACATCTCGCCGACCAACCACAGCGCCAGGTCGATACCCGCCGAGACACCCGCGGCCGTGGCGATGCGGTCGCCGACCACGAATCGTTCGCCGCGCTTGGGCACGGCCCCGAGCAGGCCGAGCGCGCGCTGCGCCGCCCAATGCGTCGTGGCGGACCGGCCATCGAGCAGACCCGCCGCCGCAAGCACGAGCGCACCCGTGCACACCGAGGTGGTCCATTCGCTGGTTTCGTGCACGGCGCGCAACCAGTTCAGCACCCGCTCGTCCGCGGCGACGGCGGTCGCGGCCGGGCCGCCCGGTACCACGACCAGCCGCGGGGCCGGTGTCTCCTCGAAGGTGTGGGTGACCCCGAGCGCGAGCGCGCCGCTGTCGGTGATGACCGGACCGATCTCGGGCCCGACGAAGCGGACTTCCGCGCCCGGCGCGAAACGCAACACCTCGTACGGTCCGATCGCGTCGAGCGCCGTCATGCCCGGATACAACACCACCGCGATCTGAAATGCCGACACAGCTACCCCCTCTTCCCGACGAACCGCCCCTGAGACGAACCACCGCAACGGTAACACCGACAGCACCGAGCGCCTACGTCATAGTGATTATCGGTTCATGAGTCTATTTCCTGTTGACCTGCTGTGTTTCTGCTGTATGTTTATCAATATTCGGCGATCGATGAAGGCCCGACTCCTGGTGCCCCCAGCGCGGACGTTCGATCGCCGATCTCCGAACGGCTCGGCGCGGCGCATCCCGCCTCGCCGCCGCGGCGAGCCGAACGGCGAACCGTGTGGCCCCGAAGCGACCGAGCCTCGGGGCCACACGGAACGGCCGCCGCGCTCGGTCGCGCGCACCTCTCGACCCGTTCGACGCAGCGCGACCTGGGCAAATCACGGCGGGCGCGAAGTCGTTACGATGTCCGGCATGAGTGTCGACAATCGCCGTACGGCGCGAAAGGCAGTCAGCGGCGACTCGGCACCACGGGAGATCAAGCGACGGCCGAAGAATCGGCGCGCGCAGATCGCCGCGGCGTCCGCAGCCGCTTTCGGCGCCCTCGGCTATCACGGCGTGAGCATGGAGGACATCGCCTCCGGGCTCGGGATCAGCTCGGCCGCGCTGTATCGGCACTATCCGAGCAAGTACGCGCTGTTCCGCGAGGAGCTCCTGCGGGTCGGGCGGGCGATGACCGAGTCGGTCCAGCTGCCCGCCGACGCCGCCGAACTCTCCCCCGAGCAGCGGCTGCACGTCGTGCTCGACGCGCTGATCGGCGCCACCATCGAGAACCGCCCGAGCGTCACGCTGGTTCGCTGGGAGGGCCGCTACCTCGAGCCGGAGGACCAGAAGACCCTCGCCGAGCAGCAGGCCACCGTCCTCGACGCGCTCGGCACCGAATTGCGTGGGCTGCGCCCCGAACTCGGCGATGACGACGTCCGGGTCTTGCGCGCCGCACTGCTGAGCGCCATCACGAGCATCGCCGATCACCACGCCGCGTTGCCCGCGAAAGCCCTTGCCCGGCTGCTCAGCTCGGCCTGCTGGTCGGTGGCGAACACCGAGCTGCCGCCCGCCGCGGCCGAACCGGAACCGACGGCGGCGGTGGAGATCCCGGAGTCGTTCAAGCACGAGCTGTTGCTGCACAAGGCGGTCGAGCTCTTCCACGACCGCGGCTACCCCAATGTGAGCGTCGAGGAGATCGCCAGCGCCGCAGGGCTTTCCGCGGCGTCGGCGGTCTACCGCTTCTACCGCGGCAAGAGCGATCTGCTGGCCGCCGCGTTCCGCAGAGCCGCCGAACGCGTGTCGGCCGCGATCGGCCCCGCCGTCGCGGCGTCCGACGGACCGGAATCCGCGCTCACCACACTGATCGAGTACTACGTCTCTGGCTCGTTCGCCGAGCGCGCCCTCACCTTCGTGTATTTCACCGAGTTCCAACATGTTCCAGCCGAGGAACGCACCGTCCTGCGCAATATCCAACGACTCAGCGTCGAGGAGTGGGCCAAGCTGCTGCGCGAGGTGCGACCGGAGCTCTCGCCCGCCGAGGCGCGCTTCCTGATCCACGCGGCCTTCGCGCTCGTCATCGATCTCGGCCGCGCGTTCGGCAGCGACCCGATCGCCGCGCAGGACCGGGTGCGACTGCTGATGCAGGTCGCGTTGTTCGGCCGTCCGGCACAGGGCTGAAACCACCGCGCACAGGGAGCCAAGGACCCGGGCCGCGCTCGGTAATGTTACCGAACATTCTGGCCCGCATCGTTATAATCGTCGCCGTTAACGCCGGTGTTACTACTTGTTTGTGATCTATCATTCAGTTTGATTCCGGCCTGCGAAAGCCGGGTTTACCGAGCATCCGTTTGGGTTAGCATCGCCGCATGGATGCGCGGAAGGGCGGCGCCCGCCGGGAGGCGGCGAGCGGTGAGAACGCACGGGCGATCCGGCGTCGGCCGCGAAACCGGCGAGCGCAGATCGCGGCGACCTCCGCCGAGGCCTTCGGCGCCCTCGGCTACCACGGCGTCAGCATGGAAGAGATCGCATCCCGGCTCGACATCAGCTCCACCGCGCTGTATCGCCACTACCCCAGCAAGTACGCGCTGTTCCGTGAGGAGGCGCTGCGGCTGAGCGCGCTCTGCGCGGAGGCGGTGCAGCTGCCCGACGACTTGGCCGACGCCGACGCGTATCGCAGGCTCGAGCACATCATCGACACGCTCATCGAGAGGTCGATCACCAACCGTCGCGGCGCGGCGCTGCTGCGGTGGCAGAGCCGCTACCTCGAGCAGGACGACTACCGGATTTTGATCGACCAGCTGATCGAGGCGTATCGGGTGGTCGGCGCGTTGCTCGCCGAGGCACGGCCCGAACTCGCGCGCGCGGACAGCCTCGTTCTGGCCACCGCCGTGCTCAGCGTCATCGGCAGCATTTCCGATCACCACGTGTCCATCCCGGTGCGGTCGCTGACCAAGCTGCTGCGCACGGCATGCATGGACGTCGTCCGCTGCGACCTGCCGCCGGTCGGCGACTCGCCAACCACCGAGGGGGCCACCGAGGTCCCGCTCCGGTTCAAGCACGAGCTGCTGCTGCGGCGCGCCATCGAACTGTTCCACGAGCGCGGCTATCCGAACGTCAGCGTGGAGGACATCGCCAATGCCGCCGAGCTGCCCGCTTCCTCGGCCGTCTACCGCTTCTACCGGAGCAAGGGCGATCTGCTCGCCGCCGCGTTTCGCCGTGCGGCGGACCGCGTTTCGGCCGCCATCGGTCCAGCCATCGCCGCCTCCGACGGCGACCCGGAGCGCGCGCTCACCAGGCTCATCGAGCTGTACGTGGCCGGTTCGTTCGCCGAGCGGGAACTGACCTTCGTCTATTACGCCGAGATCAGCAACGTGCCGCAGGAAGACCGCACGGTGCTGCGAAACATCCAGCGGCTCAACGTCGAAGAGTGGGCCAAGCTCGTCGTCGGGGTGCGCCCCGAGCTGTCCGCCGCCGAGTCGCGGGTGCTGGTGCACGCCGCTTTCGCGTTGGTCGTCGACCTAGGTCAGTGGTTGGGCCCGGACAATCCGTCCAGCTCGCAGGCGCGGGTCGTCCACCTGATGCAGGTCATCCTGTTCGGCAGGCCAGCGGCCCGCTGAACCGACGAAACCTACTGCTGCGGAGCCGGAACCAGCGGCGAATTCACCATGTTCACCAACCACTTACCGTCCACCTTGGCCATGCGCATCACCATGGACAGCTGGCCGGGCGCGGGCTTGCCCTGGGTGCCGACGCTGGTGATGGTCTGGCCGATCACCACGATCGCCTCGGCCGAGGTCTCGTCGCCGGTCTTCACCGCGCACTGCACGTCGTTGGTCTTGGAGACCACCTCGCCTTGGGACAGTACCTCTTTCAGCTCACGGCTGGTGTCGTCGAACTGCTTCTTCCAGTCGCCGGTCGCGCCGTCCAACACCGCGGTGAAGTAGGCGTCGAGGTTCTTCGCGTCGTAGTTGGCGAGCACGGGCGCGTACGCGCAGGCCGCCGCCCTTGCCTCCTCGTGGGCCGCCAGCAGGGCCTCGTTGTCCTTGTTCTGCACGAAGAAGTATCCGGTCGAGGCGAGCGCGCCGCCCAGCAGGACGGCCACCGCGGCACGTGCCGCGACGAGCCCTTTGGCACCGCCTGGTATCCCCAGACGGCCGCGCCAACTAGGCTTCGCCGCAGCGCTTTTCGCATCCGCGGCAGCTACGGCCATGGTCACGCCCTGCGCCGACTCGCCGACCGCCGCAGCATCCTTCGCATCCGCGCCAGCCCGACCGGCAGCGCCTCCGCTCGTCGCATCGACCTCCGCATCCGGGGAGGACTTGTCGGTGGACGAGGCAGGCGCCTCGGCACCAGCGGACCCGCCGCCCGCCGCAGCACGCTCCGCAACGGGCGCGGCGCCTTTGTCGACATCGTTGTCACTCATGGCTTTTCCTTTCTATCGCCCGGGAACGGGTCGGGACAGTTCGTTTCCGGTCACACCCGGCGGCGGGCCGGAGCCGTTGTCGGGCACATTGGGCCGCGGCGCGTTGGCCGAACCGCGCACCTGTAGAGCTGGATTGCTCGTGACGCAGTAGTTGTAGAGCCGCACCCTGGTGTCGGTGGTGGCCAGCGTCGGCACGACGGGGATCGTCTCGTAGTCGCAGGTCGGCCGCGGCCAGGGGTCGACGAGGGTATGGAAGGCGCCGTCGTGTGCCGGGACGCCGATCGCCTCGGTGCCGGTGCGCAGCGCGGGGAACAACGCCGCGATGGCGGGCTGGCGCAGCTTCGCCGACTTGGTGATGGCGACGAAGTTCGTCACCAGGTTGGTCACCGGGTCCTCGGTCTCGGCGACGAAGCCGCCCAGCGTCGCCAGCTGGCCGGGCGCCAGGTCGAGGAAGCGCCGGACCTCCTGGTCGGCGGCGGTCAGCTGTTCGAACAGCGCGCCCGCGCCGGTGGTGAGGGTCGTCAGGTCGGGCTGGGCGTGCGAGGTGGTCTCCGCGATGATCTCGAGGTTCTCGATCAATTGCCTGGTCTGTGGCAGCAGGTCGTTGAGTCCCGCCATGGCTCTGCTGATTCCGGAGATCATGTTGCGCAAGCGATCCGGGCCGCCGGCCAACGCCTTGTCCAGCTCGTCGACGATCACGGTGAGCCGCTGCGGGTTCAGTCCGCCGATCATGCCGCTCACGTTCGCCAGCACGGACTGCACCGAGACCGGCGCCGCGGTGCGGGACACCGGCACCACATCGCCGTCACCGAGGTAGGGACCGGTGTCCGAGTCCGGCCGGAAATCCAGGTACTGCTCCCCCGCGGCGGAGAGGCGGCCGACCGCGACGGTGCCGCCGACCGGGATGCGCGCGCCGGACTGGATTTCGGCGATGGCCTCGATACCGACGTCCGCCACCCGGACCTCGCGCACCAGGCCGACCCTGGTGCCGCGGAAGGTGACGTCGTTGTTCGCCAGCAACCCGCCGGAGGTCTGCAACTGCACGGTGACCAGATACGTGTTCGGCACCGGGTTGAAGCGTAGCACCTGCGAACTCAGGTAGACCGAGCCCGCGACCAGCACGAGTACCAGGCCGATGTTGGCGACCGCGATCCGCTTGCGTACCAGGTAATTCCAGAGCGGAATGTTCATCGTCCGCCCTCCGTGCGCGGCGGGCTGGTGAGCCTGCCGATCACCTTTTCGATGACCTGCGCGAGGCTGCCGATGAAGGCGGGCACGTCACCGAGTTCCGGCGGACGGCTGCCGCTCGGATCGGTCAGCGCGCCGATGCTGAGATACGAAACCGTCGCCGCGACCGACAGATTCGGTCCGTCGAACGACGCCATGACGGACGGATACATTTGATCGAAACGCTCCAACGCCAGTCCCAATTCCTCGCCCATCTGGGTGAAGCCGGACATCAGCCGCTGGATGCTGTCGAAGAGGCCGACGAACTCCGGACCGGTGGTCTCGGTGAAATCGCCGAGCGCCGACATGGTCACCGACACCTTGCCGATCAATGCCGAAATGTCCCTGTTGTTCTCGGCGAACAGGCCGAGCAGTGCGGGAAAGGTGTCGGCGGCCGCGCCGAGTTCGGCTTTGCGCGCGGCCAATTCGCCGGTCAGCAGGTTGACGCCGGAGAGCACGCTGTCGATGTCCGCGGTGCGCCGGTTCAACGCGTCGATGGCGCTGCTCAATTCGATGAGCAGGTGCGACAGTTGCGGCGCCCGCCCCGCGAACATCGAGTTCATCTCGGCGGTGATCTTGGCCGCCTGATTGAGCCCGCCGCCGTTGAGCAGCATGGAGATCGAGACCATCAGCTGCTCCACCGACGCGCCCGCCGAGGTGTGTTCGGTGCCGATGGTGTCGCCCGGACGCAGCATCTCCGTGCTGTCCTGCGCGGCGGGCAGGGTCATGGCGACGAAGATGTCGCCGAGCGGGGTCGCCTGTCGCAATTCCGCGGTGGTGCCGCGCGGTAGCCGGATGTCCTCGCGGATCTCCATTTCCACGTCGGCGAGGAAGTTCGTGGTGCTGATCGCGGTCACCACGCCGATGTCGGTGCCGCCGATCTTCACGTGCGCGCGATCCGGCAGGTTGAGCGCGTCGCGGAACGCGGCGTGAATCTTGTATCCGGGTGCGCCGATGCCCGGCTTGGGCAGCGGCACGTTGTCCACGGTCACCGCGCAACCGGTCGTCGCGCCGATGCTCGCGGCGACCAACCCGGCCGCGATGGAACGGCGCAACGCCGCCTTCGTCCTCATTTCGTGATCCCCAGCAGTGCGGCGGTGAGACCGAAATCCGGTCCCATGTCTTGGATCTTTCCGGTGCGACAGCCGTCCAGCCGCAGCTGAATCCGCTCACAGAACAGCGCGAGCGCCTCGCCGTCCAGCACGGCCTTGTCGAGCAGGCCGTGCAGTCGGACGGCCTGGTGCTCGCGGCTCATCGCGTTGGTGATGTTCTCGAAGAACAGCGGTGTGACGTCGATGATCTCGGTGAGCTGACGCGAGTTCGCGCGCATCTGCTCGGTGATGGCGACGAAGCGAGTGAGGGCGCCCGCCAACTGGTCTCGGTTCTGTCCGACAACCGTCGAGGTGTTGTTCACGAAATCGTTGAGCTGGGTCAGCACCGCGTGCAGACCGGGCGACTGCTCGCCCATCAAACGCACCAATTCGGTGAGCCTGCCACTGAAGTCGCGCACCGTCTGATCGTTGGACGCGATCACCTGGGTGATCTCGTTGAGTTCGATGATGGTGTTGGCGATCTGGTCCTTGTTGGCCAAGGTCACCTCGAAAGCGGCGGAGAGGGAGTCGAGCGTCTCCCGCAATCGGTCGCCGTTGCCGTCGAGCAGGGGGAACAGCACCCGGCTGGCCATTGGGCCACTCTCGTTGTCGCCTTTCAGCGCCGCACCGAGCTGGTCGAAGTTCTCCAGGATCCGGTCCAGTTCGACCGGTGTTCTGGTGCGCGCGAGCGGGATGTGCGCGCCGTCGGCGAGGGTCGGGCCGCCGGTGTAGGCCGGGGCCAGCTCGACGTGCCGGTTGGTGATCAGCTGCGGTGAGACCAGCGCGGCGATGGCATCGGCGGGCACCTGCACGTCCTTGTCGATGGACATGGTGACCTCGACGTAGCTGCCGCGCGCGGTCACGGTGTCGACCCGGCCCACCGGAACACCGAGAACGGCCACCTCGTTGCCCGCGTACAGGCCCGCCACGTTCTCGAAATCCGCGCTGATCCGCAATTGTTCACCGAGATATCGGCCGGGTAGCGAACTCACGCTCTCGGGCAGCAGCGAACAGCCGCTGCTCACCGCCGCCACCACGCACAGGGCGGCCAGCTTCAGGACTCCACGAATCGTCATCAGTTGCACCCCGGTACCGCTTGCGCGAAACACAGCCAGTTGTCCGGGAGAAACCACGGCGCCCAGACCTCGCCGTACGGCCCGTTGCCGAGCGCGTTGTTGAACTGCCGCATGGCCACCGGCATGATCTCGTACAGCCGGTCCAGGTTCTCCCGGTTCTTCTCCAGCCCCTCGGTCATGGTGTTGAGGTTCTGGATGAGCGGCCCGAGCTGGTCGTTGTTCTCGATGCCCATCTCCTGGAGCAGGGCCGACAGCGCCGCGACGTTGTCGAGCAGCTGGCGCAGCAGGTCCTGGCGCAGCGCGACCGCGTTGCCGATCGCCTCGCCGCGGGTGAGCAGCAGCAGCACGCTGTTCTGGTTGTCGGCGACCAGCTGCGAGACCTCGTCCATGCTCTTCAGCAGCAGGTCGACCTCGTCGCGGCGATCGTTGATCACCTTGGCCAGCGCGCCGATGCTGTCCAGCGCGGCGACGGTCAGCTGCGGCGAGTCGCCCATCTGCTGGTCGAACACGTCCAGCGCCTGGCGCAGCTTGTCCGGATCGATCCGCTCGATCCGCTCGAAGGATGACTTGTACTGCGGGTCCTGGATGACCTTGCCGAGGTTGTACGGAACCGATGTGTTGGACAGCCGGATGATGTTGTCCGGCAATCCCTTCCCGTCGCCCGGAGTCAGTTCGATGTGCAGCCTGCCCAGGATGGTCGACATCTTTATCGCGGCCCGCGCGTTCGGGCCGAGCCGCAGATCGCGGCGCACGCGCAGGTCGACGACCACCTTGTCGCCGTCCAGCCGCACCGCGCGGACCTGACCGACCTCGATGCCCGACACGTCGACCGTCGCACCCGGCCGCAGTCCCGCCGCCTGGGCGAACTCGGCCTTGATCGTCTTGTCCGACAGCCGCGCCTCGGACACCACGCTGGAGCCGACCAGCAGCAGCGCTACGAAGGCCGCCGCGAGCACGCCGAGCCAGAGGTAGCGGTTCGCCGAATACCTCGGCAACCGAATCCGCGCCATCATCGGCACACCTCCGATTGGGATTCGCCGCCGACCTGCGAGAACAGACCCGGCGAGAGCAGTACGCCCCACAGCGAGACGTCGAGGCGGCAGATGTAGGCGTTGCCGTAGGCACCGTAGCTGGTGAAGCGGGCCAGCGCGTTGAGCAGCGTCGGGAATTGCACGGCGGCCTTGTCCAGTGCGGCGCCGTTGAGCAGCAGCATGGCGATGCCGGTGGTGGCGTCGTTCTGCGCCCCGGCCAAGTCGGGCTGTACCTGGGCGATGAGAGAGACCAGTGAGTCGGTGGATTTCGCCACCAAATCGACGGACTGCTTCAGCGACTCACCTTCGGCGTAGAGCGCCTCGACGAGGGCCCTGGACTGGGCGATGAGCGTCTCCAATTCGGCTGAGCGATTGGCCAATCCGGCGATCACGCTGCTCAGGTTGGTGATCACGTCGCCGAGGATGCGATCGCGCTGGCCGAAGGTGCTTGCCAGATCGGCGGCCTGGGTGATCAGGGTGCTCAAGGAGACGCCGTCGCCTTGCAAGGCCTGAATCAGCGTCTCCGACAGCGAGTTCACCTGATCGGGTTGCAGCACGCTGAACAGCGGCTCGAAACCGGAGAGCAGCGCCGAGACGTCGAAGGACGGTTCGGTGTTGTCCAGTGAGATATGACCGCCAGGCCGAAGCGGCTCGCCCTCGTCCTTGCCGGGAACTAGCGCGATATATCGCTGACCGATCAGGTTCTGATATCGCACAAGCGCTTTGGTCGAGGTGGTGAGCCGCTGACGGTCCTGGATGCGGAAATCGATGACCGCCTTGTAGTCGTCGTCGAAATCGATCCGGTCGACCCGGCCGACTCGCACGCCCGCCATCCGGACGTCGTCACCGACCCGCACGCCCATCACGTCGGAGAAGGTCGCGGAGTAGGTGTGCGTGTCGCCGGGAACCGAGCGCTGCAAGGTCGACCAGATGGTGTAGGTCAGCGTGATGGCCAGCACGGCGAAGAAGCCGAAGCCCGCGAGGGCCTTTCCGGATTTCATCTAGTTGCCCCCTTCGGTGTCGTACACGGTCACCGACCCGCCCGCCAGCAGCGGCGTCAGCAGCAGGAGCTGCGCGGCGGTCGGTTGGCCGCCGACGATCGCCGCGACTCCGGCGTGCCCGCGGCCGCCCGCGATCGGGCGAGCTGCCGGGGCGCCCGCGGCGGGCACGGTGATTCCGGGAATCACCGGCAGTCCGGGAATGGGGAGTCCGGGAATCGCGGGCAGGGTCGGGAGGCCCGGAAGTGCGGGAGTCGCTTCGAGTCCCGGGAGAGCGAGCGTCGGCCGCGGTCCCGCGGCGTCGAGCCAGCGCGGCCGCAACTGGGCCGGGTACTCCTGCTCCGGCGCGACTTCCGGCACCGTCGGACCGCCGCAACGCGGGCCCGTGAGGTAACCGTAGGACGGGCAGTCCGCGGCGGTGTACTGCTGGAAGGGCGTGAAGCTGACGTCCATCTTCCACACCATCTGGCGGCTCGGGCCGAAGTGGAACACGGTGGCCAGCTTCGCCAGCGAGGCGTTGAGGTTGCGCGCGGTGTCCGGGATGGCCTGCGGGTCTTGGGCCAAGCTGCCGAACAGCTCGTCCAAGCCGGGTACGAGATCCTTTGCCGCGTCCGGGTTTCGGGCGAACAAGGAATTGACCGAGTCGATGGTGCTGCTCGCGTTGGCCAGCAGCGCTATCAGGTTGTCACGGCGCTCGGTGAGCGTTCGGGCCGTCGTGACCGACTCGGCGAGCACGCCGACCAGGTCGGGCGCCGACTTGCTGAGTTCCGTTGTGGCCCTGCCGAGATCGCCGAGCAGCTCGCCGACACCGGGGATCGCGCGCACTTCCGTGACCCAGCGGTCCAGCCGCTCGATCGTCGAACCCGGCACGCGCGCGGCGGGATCGAGCGCGGCGGCAAGAGTCGCCAGTACCCGGCCCAGCTTCTCGGGCTGGATGTTGTCGAGCACGTCGCGCAGCACGGTGAGCGTGGTCTGCAACTGCATCGTCGACGTGCTGGTGTCCTCCGGGATCACCGCACCGGCGGCGAGTTTCGCGCCCGCCGAGCCGTTGTCGACGAGTTCGATCGCGGTGACGCCGAACAGGTTGTTGGGCACCACGCGCGCCGTGACACCGGCCGGAATCGTCGGAGCGACGGCAGGTTTCAGGTGGATCTCGGCGCGCTGCCGTTCCCCCTTGGCGACCACCTCGACGGCCGCGACCGTGCCGACCACCATGCCGCGGAACTTCACGTCGGCGCGCGATGGCAGACCATCGCCGGTGCTGGTCAGCTCGGCAGTCACCCGGACCTTGTCCTCGAAGAAGCCGTTGTAGCGCAGCATCAGCAGGCCGAGCAATATCGCGGTGGCCGTCAGCATGGCCAGACCGGACAGGGAGAGCTGGCGGGCGCTCGGCCCGCGGCCACTGGGATCGAGAAGCATGCGCGGCCCCTATCCCGAGATCCGGAAGCCGGGGTCGATGCCCCAAATGGCCAGTGTCATGAACAGATTCGCGAAAACCATCACGACGATCACCATCTTGATCGCCTGACCGGCCGCGACGCCGACGCCCTCCGGCCCGCCCGAGGCGACATAGCCGTAGTAGCACTGGATGAACGTCGCGAGCAGCACGAAGACGACGACTTTGAGCAGCGAGAAGAAGACATCGGTCCCGATGAGGAATTGGAAGAAGTAGTGGTCGTAGGTGCCCGCGGAGGTACCGCCGAGGAAGAGCACCGAGAGCTTGGTGGCCAGGTATGCCACCGCGAGGCCCACCGTGTAGAGCGGGACGATGGTCAGCGTGGACGCGATCATCCTGGTGCTCACCAGATACGGAAGTGGCCGGATGGCAATGGATTCCAGTGCATCGATCTCCTCGGAGATCCGCATCGCGCCGAGTTGCGCGGTGAACCGGCAGCCGGCCTGGATGGCGAAGGCCAGCGTAGCCAGGATCGGAGCGAGTTCACGCGTGGTGGCGAATCCCGAGATCGCGCCGGTCAGCGGACCCATGGTGAGCAGGTTGAGTGCGGTGAACGATTCCATGCCGACGGTGATGCCGCCGAAGGCGCACAGGATGATCACCACGCCCACGGTGCCGCCGCCGACGACGAGCGAGCCGTTGCCCCACCCGACATCGGCGGTCAGCCGCAGCACTTCCTTGCGATAGTGCTTGAGCACGAACGGAATCGCGCCAAGCGCCTGGAAGAACGTGATGGCTTGGTGACCGAGTCGCTGATTGGCCCGGTACGGCACGGCGACCGCGGTGCCGACCGCCCGGAATGGTCTCAGGGCGGGCGGGGTGTACTTCGTGCCCACCTCAGATCACCTTCGTCGGGAACAGCGTGTTGTACAGCTGGGTGAGAATGATGTTGGTGGCGAAGAGCATCAGCGCCGAGGTGACGACCGCGGAGTTCACCGCGTTCGCGACACCGCCGGGGCCGCCCTTGGCGTGCAGCCCGATGTCACAGGCGATGATCGCGGTGAGCGCGCCGAAGATGGCGGCTTTGACCAGCGCGACGATGAGATCGTTGGCCACCGCGAAGGACGCGAACGAGCCGATGAACGAACCCGGCGTGCCGGATTGGGCGTAGACGTTGAACATGTAGGCCGTCGCGAAACCGACGAACACGATGAACCCGCACAGCAGCATGCTGACCAGCACCGCCGCCACCAGGCGCGGCGCGACCAGCCTGCGCACCGGATCGACGCCCATCACCATCATGGCGTCGATCTCCTCGCGGATGGTGCGCGAGCCGAGGTCGGCGCAGATCGCCGAGCCGACCGCGCCCGCGATCATCAGCGAGGTGACCAGCGGCGCACCCTGCCGGATGATGCCGAGTCCGGCGACCGCGCCGATGAACGTCGTCGCGCCGACCTGATTCACCAGCGCTCCGACCTGAATCGAGACGACGACGGCGATCGGGATCGCGACGAACACCGTCGGCGCCGCGGAGACGCTCGACATGAAGGCGCACTGCCGGATGAACTCGTGGTACGGGAAACGCCGGGCGACGATCGCGCGGATCAGTTCGATGACCGCGTCGCGCCCGAGCATCACCTGCCTGCCGAGGGTTTCCAGCGACCGCTGCGGATGACGCCGCCACAGCCCCTTCAGGTCCTCGACGGCCTGCTCCAGATCGGTGCGCTCCGGAGACTCCCCCGGTTCGATCCGACCCGGAGGTCGTTCGATGGTTGTCACGGTGCCCGAGTCCTTTCTCGGCCTTCTTTCGCTCACTTCGCCGACCGGTAACGGTGACCCCTTCGAGGGCGCGGAGCGTGTGAAGTGTCGCACGGAGATAGTGGGCGACACAAGTCACATGTGAATAAGAATTCTCAATATTTCCGAGGGTATTGGCCCAACGGGACGAGCTGGGTTCGATTACCGAGTAGGCGCGTCACCTGCGAAGAAATCGAGGTTATCGCCGTACTGCCGTGCCCATGTCAGACACTCGACGCCAGAGAAGTGACCAGACAATCACATCCATTCCGAACACCCATCCGCGTCACGTCCGGTCAGCGCCGAGCAGGTGAATCCGCTCACGGCAGGGGCCCATGTGCGTAGACGGCACACGAGCAACCCGGCCTTATCCGTTGGCAGGTACTCACGCAGAGAACCACCCCTGGGCAGGTACACCCGCCCCCGCCACCAGCCCGTAGCCGACGACGGCGACGCCCGCGGCGACGGCGCTCAGCACCGCGACCCAAAGCCCGTAGCGCAGAATCGGATTCACTTTCATCCGCCCACCGAGAATCTTGACGCCGATCACCAAGATGTCGATGAGCCACACCAGGATCATCATCAGGTCATGCACACATTCGAGAAGGTGAGCACCGGCCAGCACACGATCGATCCGAGGAACGAGACCACCACGTCGATGCCGTGCATCTCACGCAGGTGACTCGTGTGGGTCAGCGTCCAGACGACTCCGACCAGCCCGTAGGGGATTCCGAGGATGATGAGCGTCCCGAAGAACTCGGAGACCTTCATCTCGTAGCTGAATATTCGATCCAGCCTCTTGAGCATGTACGTCGCATCCTTTCCTGCGCCAGCCGAACCCCGTCGAGGTCGCCCACGCGTACCGAAGGAGATCGCAACGTCGCGGGCGCACCCGACCGCTGAGATCCGGTCCGGCATGGTCCCGTATGTTACGCACGATTCATGACAGGACGGAAGACTTTCACCGATATTTCCGGTCAGAACACGACCACACTTCCACCGCCTCGGACCGTCTCGAAACTGGGCAAATCCCGGACAAAGCGCACTCTTGCATGGCGGAATGATCGGTAACATAATCGACGGATGGGCGATCACACCCCGCCCCCGACACCGCCTCGGCCTCCGGGAGGTCGAACGATGAAAGCACTCAACAGGATTCTCAGCGTGGAGATGACGGTCTTCGAGTTCCTCGGCTGGCTGTTCCTCGCCGGATTCCTGTTCGGCACCGGACGATCCACCGCCGCGCGGGTCGCGCGGCTGGTCCGGACCACGAGGAACACAACGGAAGGACTCCGATGACCGCGGTCGCCCACTTCTCGTACCAGAACGAACCGGCGCCACTGACCAAGGAGCAGACGCGCATCCCCATCAGCTCCGCGCACCGCCCGTTCACCAAGCGGCCGATCAAACTGGCCGACGCGCTGGACTTCTGGTCCTTCGCCGGCGCCGCGGCCAACGTGGCGATGCAGATGGCGAGGCCCGGCGTGGGTTACGGCGTCGCGGAGAGCAAGGTGGAATCCGGTGCGCTGATGAAGCATCCGTGGAAGCGCGCACGCACCACCACCCAGTACCTGGCGGTGGCGATCCTCGGCACCGAGGAAGAGCGCATGGCCTACCGCAAGGCAGTCGACTCGGTGCACCGCCACGTGCGGTCCGAGCCGGGGGCCCCGGTGAAGTACAACGCGTTCGACCGCAACCTCCAATTGTGGGTCGCCGCATGCCTTTACATCGGCTTCGAGGACACCTACCAGCTGCTGCAAGGCAAGATGAACGACGAGCAGGCCGAAGCCTTCTACGCCTCGTCGTCGACTCTGGGCACCACGCTTCAGGTCACCGAGGACATGTGGCCCAAGACGCGCGCCGAGTTCGACGTCTACTGGAACCAGGCGTGCCGCCAGGCCGTACTCGACGATTACGTGCGCGCCTACGTCGACGATCTGCTGAATCTGCGCATGATCCACTGGTACCTGCGCCTGCCGTTCCGAAACCTGCTGAAGTTCTTGACGATCGGCTTCCTCGCGCCGTACTTCCGCGAGCAGATGCGGTTGGAGTGGACCGCCGCCGATCAGCGCCGCTTCGAGCACCTTTTCGTGTTCGTCGGCTTCGTCAACCGGTTCATCCCGCGGTTCCTGCGGCACGGCGGCAGCCACGCGCTGATGGTCGATCTACGCCGCCGGATCCGCAAGGAGAAGAACCTGGTCTGAGAGGTTGGGCGCCCATCGTCGACATCGAGCCGTCCGCTCACGGGCATCGCGACGATTCCCCTGGCGGCGGTGGGTTTCAGCTGACGCTGGACTGCGCGCAATGCGAGCTTGTCCGGTTTCTCATGGGCACAGTGCGTGTTCGAGCATGCCGATGAGGTCGGGTTCGGTCTCCGGGGCCTTCGTGAGGGCGACGGTGATCGCGCGCCCGTCGACGGTCGCACCGGATACCGTGTAGTAGCCATAGATTCCGCCGCTGTGGCCGAAGTACTCAGCACCGCAAGGTAATTGGATCGATCCAAGGCCGAGTCCGTAGACCATTCCCGATTCCTGGTCGCTGGGCACACCATCGCGCATCTGCTGGAGCTCCGCGGCCTCCAACACCCGGCCCGCGAGCAGCGCGCCGTAGAAGCGGTTCAGGTCCGTGCCCGACGAGACCAGGGCGCCCGACGCCCACGGGATGGACGGCTCGATGCGGGAGACGTCGGTGACGACGCCGTTCAGCGTGGCGTAACCCGCGGGGTGCGGGCCGCGGATGTCGCGCTCACCAGCGCCGGGCAGGTACGTGTCGGCGAGGCCGAGGGGTTTCAGGATGCGCCGTTCCAACTCCGCCGCGTACGGAGCTCCGGTCACCCGCTCGATCAACATCCCGGCGACCAGGTAGTTCGAATTGCTGTACTCGTAGCGCTCGCCCGGCACGAACACCGCCCGCCCGCCGTTGATGATCGCGATGCCTTCCGCGGGTGTCATCGTGCGGTTCTCGACTCCCGCGCGGTATTCGTCGACGCGCGGGTCGTCCGCGAAGTCCGGTAGACCGCTCTGGTGGCGCAGGATCTGCCGGACCGTGATGGCGCGTCCATCGATGCCGTCGCCGCGCAGCAGACCGGGCAGGTAGGTGTCGATCGGTTCGTCGAGGCGCACCTTCCCCTCCGCGACCAGTTGCAGCACGAGGGCGCTGGTGAAGGTCTTGGTGATGCTGCCGACGCGGGTCTGTTGTGCGGGTTGGGTGGGGATCGGCGCCGCGGTGCCCAGGTCCGCCACCCCGGCCGTACGGACCACGGTCTCCCCGTTCTCGGTGACCGTCGCGATCGCCCCGGTGACCCCGGCCCCCACCACCCGGTCGATGTCCGCCTGCACAGCCTCGAGCCGAGCATCCGACACCCCGGCCGACTCCGTCCGGCTGTCACTCGCACACCCCGCGGTGAGCAGTGCCACCGCGGAAGCGGCCACGACGATCGATACCAGACGCATACCTCGACGGTAGGCACGTCCGGTGCCCCGCACATCCGGGACCACCCCGATATCCCCCTCAGCCCCGAGGATCATTTCCGCGCCGAACCAGCCCGGCTCCGGTGTTCATGGCGCCACGCCTCGAGTGTCGTGCTGTTGTTCGACCGGTCGATGAACACAGGCGCGCCTGTTCCCCTCCGCCAGGGGCGGCCTGTGGGCTGGAACCGCGACTTCGAGTGGGCGCCGGTGGCGGTCGAGGTCGCTTCCACCCGCACGACTTCTCCGACGTCGAAGTCTGCTGGGAGTGTTACTGACAGACGCGATCGACGGCATCCGTTGCCGCGCAGACGACTACATCGAATAACCGTCGGCGCGGGTATCGGGAACTATGCGTCCCGCCGCGACCAAAGTTCGGAAGGCGGCTCCTTTGCGGGCGCAAGCATCTGCCCGGCAACCGCGGTGTTGCTGCATTGCGCGGTGCGCTTCGGAGACCGTGAAAGGTGTTGTGGGAGCGCGGTGTCCGGCTGCGGAGCGGGGGTCGCCGACGCAGGTTCCGATGATGCCGATGAGGGAGACGACCAGACCGCAACCGGTCAGGATGGACAGCGTCGAGTACATCGGATCACTTGTCTACGGCGCGCCGGAAGCAGTAGGCGGAGGCGGCTAGGTACTGGCGGCAGCCGCTGCCGTGGCCGGCGTGGACGGAGAGGATGAATCTCGCCTTGTCGTAGTCCAGGACCTGCGGTTCTGCTGCGCAGTCACGACTTTGGACAAGCCACAGTTCGCGCAAGTCCGAATGCGGTACGTTCATCGTCCACCTCCGCGGAGTTCAGTGCACCCGGCGCCGGGAGCGCCGGCGGAACCGCGCTCGAAGCGGCTGGATCATGACCGCGTCGGGACCGTGCGCCGGGTTCCGGAGAGTGGGCGCCCCCATAGGGTCTGGGCACAACCCCGGCGCCGGGTGCCAATACAGACTGCGCGTTGCGATTGGGTACATAACAGTCCGGAATGCGATAAATGCGAGTAATTTTCGAGTGAATCGGCCTGATGCGAGGAAGCGGGTCCTATGGTTGAGGTCGACTGGACGGGCGAGGACGTGCTTGCCCTTCGCACGGCGATGAAGCGGAGTCGTTACGAGTTCGCACGTTTGGTGGGCGTTACCCCGCGCACCGTGGTCTTGTGGGAGAACGGCCGGACAACCCGGATGCACGCCGCAAGCCGTCGACTACTCGATCGAGTGCTGTCCGAGGCCGATTCAGTCGTCGTCACGCGATTCGAGCGGGCGATCAAGGCGGGTCGCGAAGCGGCAGGCCACACCGACGATGCGAGCGCGGCGCTCGATCGGACAATCAAGCTCGGTAGGGACAAAGCGCAGGCCGGACCGGAGGTTCGGTCGACGCCGATCGGGCTCGACGAGGAAGTCGAGGATGACGACGTGAGAAGGCGGGAAATGCTGGCCTGCATCGGCGCAGGTCTGGCGGGACACGCTGCCGAACTCTTGGCAAGCGAACCGGAGCGGATGCTCGCGACCCTGGACGCCGGGTCGATGAGCGAGCGCAGGCTCGGTTTCCTGGAAGAATCCACTGCGGCGCTGGGCAAGCACGTCGTCCAGGTGCCGCCGCACGAGCTGCTGCAAGGCACGCTCGACCAGTTCCGCACGGTGCGAGCATGTCTCGGCGAGCGCCAGGCCACCCACCACCAGATCCGGCTGGTTCGCACCGCAGGACGACTGGCCAACGTGGTCGGCGAGATCTTGTTCAACGAAGGGCATTTCGGCCAAGCGCGGTTGTGGTATGCCACCGCCATCCACGCCGCACAGGACATCGGCGACCGCTACTCGGAGGACATCGCGCTCGCCGGACTGGCCTACCTGCCCACCTACAGCGACAAACCGAGGGAAGTGCTGCGCCTGCTCGATCCTCGCCTCGCGCAGGACCCGGCGACCGGCGCGGCCGCCGCCTGGCTCTGGGGCATGGCGGCGCGCGCGCACGCCGATCTCGGCGACGAACGCCACTTCGCCCACTGCATCGACAAATCCGCGCGGGCGCTGGACACCGTCGCGACCGAGGAGCTGCCGATCGGCATCTTCTCGTTCCGACCGGAGAAGCTCGCCTTCTACCGCGCCATCGGATACGCCAGGCTCGGCAAGCCCGACGAGACGGCCACCGCCGCGGCACAAGCCATCTCGCTGTACGACCCGAGCGAGACGATGGAACCCGCGCTGGTGCGCTTCGAACACGCGACCGCACTGCTCGCCTCCGGCGAAGTGGACGAAGCCTGCGCCGTCGCCACCGCCGCCATCACCAACGCGCGCACCTATGTCGGGCTAACGGTCACCAAGCGCGCCAAGCGATTCGACTCGGCGCTGCTGAACGGCAGCGGGCGCGCGGTGAGCGAGTGGCGGCAGCGGGCCAGGGAGGTCGTCGACGCCCAGCGGGTGGACGTGTAGTCGCGCGGGGTGCGGTGATCCAGTCGACCCGCCGCGATGAAGGTCACCCTGGGTCGGTCCGCCCTGGGCACGCAGGTCGGGGAGGAAGGTGACCTCCAGGCGGTCTGGCGGGCCGAAGGTGCCCTTCGTCCCGCCCCCCCCCCACCCCCGGGGGGGGGGGGGGGAGGGCCCA